>NZ_JBFNQD010000003.1:0-709953 GCF_040797145.1 Labrys neptuniae
CCGGGTTTCTTCAACATGACCCACTGAATCAAAAACTGCTGACTAACGCTACTGGTTTGTCAGCAGTCTGCGCGGACTTCCAGTCCGCTTTTCCTTGTCGGCGAAGGCACGGCACCCTGGAGGATCGATCTCCGCAGTTCCATCAATTGAGGGAGCAGATCGACCATCTCGGAAACGTGTCGCACGAGGGGATCGCCCCTCCGTGTTGCCTCGCCTCAGCCCACGACCCGTCCATCTGCAACCGTGATGACCTGATCGGCCCTGCCCTCGACATCTTCGGGCGTATGCGTGGTCATCAGCACGGTCAGGTTCTTCTCGCGACGCAGCGTATCGATGAGATCGATCATGTCGGCCCGCATGGTGGGATCGAGCCCTGTCAGCGGCTCGTCGAGCAGCAGCAGCGGGCGCGTGGTCAGCATGGCACGCGCGAGCGCGACGCGCTGGCGTTGGCCACCGGAGAGCTCTGAAGGCAGGCGCGCTTCCATGCCGGCCAGATCGACATGGTCGAGCATCGCCGAGATGGCCTGGCGATCGGCCGCCGAGAGCCGAAGGGAGGGTGACAGGGCGAGACCGGCGTTCTGCAGGGCCGTGAGATTGGGCAGGAGATTATGGTCCTGGAAGACGATGGCCACCGGCCTGTCAGCCGGCTTCAGCGGCAGGAGATCGATCCCCAGGAAGCTGAGCCTGCCGCTTGCCGGCTTTTCGAAACCGGCAATGGCGTGCAGCAAGGTGGACTTGCCGCCGCCGGAAGGACCGACCATGGCCGCTAGCGCACCGCGCGGAACCGTGAGGTCGTAGCGCCCGGTCCAGTCGTCGATGATGATGGTGAGATTATCCACGACGAGCATGCCGGCCTCCAAACCGCCCAGCCACCAGGAACAGCACGAGCACGAGACCGGCAAGCAGCGCGGCAATGCCGTCCGCCTCGGCGACACGATAGGAGCCGAGCTTGGCGTAGAGCAAGGCCGGCAGTGTCACCAGGCTCTGCGAGCCGAACAGGGCCACCACGCCGAGATCGCCGAGCGAGAGCGCCATGGCAAGGGCGAAACCGGCCGCCGCCGAGGGGACCAGCAAAGGCCACTCGACCAGACGCAACCGCGCCCAGCCGGTCAGGCCGAGATTGTCGGCCAGTCGGCCATACCGCTCCTCAGCCAGAGCCATGGGCGGATCGACGAGCCGGTGCACGAAAGGCAGAGCCATCATCGCATTGACCAGGATGAGAGCCGGCATCGCCACGAAATCGGTCGCGCCCAAGGCACGGGCGATCACGTAGAGACCCGCCGCGAAAGCCAATGGCGGAGCGGCCAGTGTGAGCAAGGGCCCCGCGGCCATCAGACGGGCGAGACGGGGCCAGCCCTGCTTTGTCAGCGACAGGCGCGAACGCGACAGCAGGAGGGCAGCGGCCAGCGACAGCAAGGCAGCCGCCAATGCAACCACCAGACTGGTCACGAGGGCTCGGGGCACCTGCGGATCGATGCCAGCCATCAGCGTGCGGCCCGCGTGAATGACCGCCAGCAAGGGTGGCAGCAGCAGAAGCAGCGCAAAGCCGATGACCAGTGCATCGGCCAACTGCAGCCAGCCAGCTTCGCGATCGGGCCGTTCCAGCCTGCGTCCGACACTCGCCGCTTCCGGCGGGCGCACCAGCAACGGCGCGGCAAGCGTCGCCAGCAGTGCCATGGCGGCGATCTGCAGCAAGGCCAGCACCGCGGCCCGGGCAAAATCGGCATCGGAATGGATGGCCTGGTAGATTGCAACCTCGAACGTGGCACTCCCCGGCCCGCCTCCGAGCGTAAGGGGAATGGCGAAGGACGTCGCGCAGGCGATGAAGATCAGGAGCGCGAGCGCCGGCAGGTCCCGCCTCAGCACCGGCCAGTCGATGCGGCGAAAGATGGTAGCCGGAGGCATGCCGAGCGAGGCTGCCAGCCGCCAATGCTCGCCCGGCACCGCCTCCAGCGCCGCAAGGAACACCCGGCTCGCGAAGGCACCGTTGAAGAACACATGCACCATCAGGATGCCGGTGAGCCCGTAGAGCGAGATGGCCGGCAGGCCGATGGCACCCAGCACGGTGTTGGCGATGCCGGCCCTACCGTAGATGCCGGCAAAGGCGAACACGGCGACGATCGAGGGCAACGCCGCTGCAACGCCGAACAGGGCCAGCAGCAGCCGACGTCCGGGAAATTGCCGCCGGGCCAGCGCCAAGGCCACGAGCGCCCCGAACGAGAGCGACAGCAGAGTGGAGAGCAGCGCCTGATAGACGGTGAAACCGGCGATCGAGACGAGATAGCCGACATTGCCCTGCCAGGCGTCGCCGCCAGCCGCGAGAAACAGGCTGGCGAGCGCGGCGAGCACGAGTGCGGCAAGGCCGCCGAGGAGAATCAGGCCGGGCATTCAGATTGAAGCATCTTTACCCTCCCCTGGAGGGGGAGGGTCGGCCTGAAAGGCCGGGGTGGGGTGACTCTTTGCAAAATATTTCAGCTTTGGCCGAGGGAAGACGATTTGGAAGGGCCAGTGCATCCCACCCCCACCCCGACACTTCGTGTCGACCCTCCCCCTCCAGGGGAGGGTAAAGGACCAGCGTCGAGCTTCACCTGCCCTTCCTCACTTCGCCATGGCGGCCAGCCATTCGTCGATCCAGGCCTTGCGGTTCTCGGCAAGCTTGGCCGGATCCGCCATCAGGGCCTTGGCGGGCACGGCAACGGCCTTGAAGCTCTCCGGCAGGCCGGCAGCGGGCGTCCTGGCCGGATACATCCAATTGGTCTCGGGCAGGACGGACTGGGCCTCGTCGGAGATGAGGAAGGTGAGGAACTGGCGCCCGAGTTCCTGCTGCTTTGAACTCGCCGTCACCCCGGCGACCTCGACCTGGGTCTGATGGCCTTCCGGGAACATCGCCGCCTTGTAGTTGGTCTTCTTCTCGGCACCGATATGGTAGGCGGGCGAGGTCGAATAGGAGAGCACCATGTCGGCCTCGCCCTTCAGGAAGAGCCCATAGGCTTCCGACCAGCCCGAAGTGACCGTGACGATGCGGGGCTTCAAGGATTTCCAGGCGTCGGAGGCCTTGTCGCCATACACGGCCTTCATCCATGCGAGCAGGCCAAGGCCCGGCGTGGAGGTGCGCGGATCCTCGATCACCAGCTTGGGACCGTTCTTGTCGTCGACGAGATCCTTCAGGCTGGCGGGCGGGGTCTTGAGCTTGTCGCTGTCATAGACGAAGGCGAAATAGCCCCAGTCATAGGGAATGAAGGTCTTGTTGGTCCAAGGCTCGGGCAGAGAGAGCTTCTCGGCTGCCACGCCATGCGGCGCGAACAGGCCTGATTTCTCCGCCTCTCCCATCAGATTGTCGTCGAGCCCGACGACGACGTCGGCCTTGGTCGAGGCCCCTTCGAGCTTGAGCTTGGCGAAGAGGGCGCCACCATCATCGGCGGTGACATAGGTCAGCTTGCAGTTGCACTTGGCCTCGAAGGCGGTTTGCAGCGGCTTGCCGGGGCCATATTCGCCGGAGAAGCTCTCATAAGTGTAGACGGTGAGCACCGGCTTGTCGTCGGCCGAGGCCGTTGTGGCGACGGTGGCCAGTGCGAGAGCGGCGAGCAGTTTCCTCAGCATAGCGTCCTCCATGTCGAAAACGGTTCGATACGGATGACGGCGGTGAAGAAAATTGAGGTGAAGCTGAAAGCTTCGAAGCTCATCCCTCCGCCGGCACGACCCGGATCAGGTTCGATGGGTTAGACGTAGCTTGCGGCCATCGTCTTCTCAGCCCTTGCGGGCACCCCATGAGACAATTCTCGTGTTAGCGCTTTCCCGGCACGAGGGAAAGTCCGTTTCATCGCGGCAGCCGCCCTCTGCCGACGACAGGCCAAGACTTGGGGCCTCACCCAGCATCCGCGCCATGACGGAGCTGGGTCACCGGCCTGCGATCAGGCGATACCGAGCCGAGCTGCGGCGAAAGGTCGGAGGCGCGAATCCGTATAGTCGGGAATCGCCAGTTCCACGCCGGCCGCCAGCAGCGCCTCCTCGCTCATGCTGGTGGCAAGACCGATCACGGCAAGGCCCGCTGCCTTGCCAGCCGTGATGCCCGAGCGCGAATCCTCGAAGGCCAGGCTGGAAGCGGCCCGTCCGTACAGGCGCTCCAGGCCGACAAGGTAAGGATCTGGATGGGGCTTGGGATTGGCAACCTCAGCGCCGATCACCACGGTCGGAAAGCGTTCCACCAGGCCCAGATTGACCAGCTGATGCTCTGCATTGTCCCGCGGTGCATTGGTGACCACGCCGACCGGCACCCCGTTCTGCTCCAGCCAGTCGAGGAAATCCGTCAGTCCCTTCGCCGGCTTCAGCCCCACGAAGAGGCTGCGGAACATCGCCTCCTTGTCGTCGACGAGCTTGAGGGCGGCATCTTCGTCGAGATCCTTCAGGAAGTTCCTGGCAAGCAGGCTGTTGGGCTGGCCCATGATCTCGGAGACATAGGTGTCGAGGGAAAGCTCGATCCCGTGCGGCGCCACCATCTCGCGCCAGGCCTCGTAATGCAGGTGATCGGCATCGACCAAAGTGCCGTCGAGATCGAAGAGAGCAACGGATTTCACGAAACAAAACCTTCTTCAGAGAGGCAGGAGCTGGGGCTCGTCGCGGAACTGCACGGCATGGAGGGCGGCATAGCGCCCTGCCCTGGCGAGCAGCGCCTCATGGCTGCCCTCCTCCACCAGCCGGCCGCCGTCGATCACGCAGATCTTGTCGGCTTCCTGGATGGTCTGCAGCCGGTGGGCGATTACCACGACGGTGCGGCCGGCGCAGAGATCGTCGAGGGCATTCTGCACCGCCTGTTCGGATTGCGAGTCCAATGCGGCCGTGGCCTCGTCCAGGAGAATGATCGAGGCATCACGCAGGATGGCACGCGCGATCGCGATGCGGGCACGCTGCCCGCCGGAAAGCTGCAGGCCGCGCTCACCGACCTCGGTGTCGTATTCCCGGTCGAAATCCACGATGAAGTCATGGGCATAGGCGGCTTTGGCCGCCGCCTCGATCGCCTCCTGGGAGGCACCCGGCCGGCCAAAGGCGATGTTCTCCCGGATGGTGCCGGCGAACAGGAAGACGTCCTGGCCGACATAGGCCATGGCACTGCGGAGGCTGGCGACGGAAACCGACGCGATGTCCTGCCCGTCGATTTCGATCGCGCCGGAGCCCGGCTCATAAAAGCGCAGGATCAGGTTGAGCACGGTCGACTTGCCGCTGCCGGACGGACCGACCAGAGCGGTCGTCTTGCCGGCCTCGGCGACCAGGGAGAGATCCTGCAAGACCGGCTCGTCCGGCTTGTAGCCGAAGCTCACCTGATCGAAGGCGATATGGCCACCTCTGTTGACGAAGGCGGGCTTCTTGCTCTCGCCTGCCCCTTCGCGCGCCGGCTGATCGATGATGTCGTAAAACATGCTCACGCCGGCAACGGCGGCGTTCAGGTCGACATTGACGCGAGCGAGTGCCTTGGACGGCGCATAGGCGGTGAGGAAGGCGAACAGGAAAGAGATCAACTCGTCGACTGTGAGCTGGCCGGCGGTGATACGCCAACCGCCATAGATGATGACCGCCGCAACGGCAAAACCGGCCATCGTCTCCATGATCGGGCCCGAACGATTGCCGAGCCCCGCCATCTTGTTGGCGGCTGCCTGGGCCTCGGCCACGCCGGCTGCCATGCGGGCCCGCATGGCCTGCTCCATGCCGAAGGACTTGACCACCCGGATCCCTTGCGAGGTTTCCTGAATGATTCCGGTGATCTGCGCGGTGCTCTGATATTGGCGCTTCACCACACGCCGGATCCGCTTGGTGATGTAGCGGATGCCGAGCACGGCAGGCGGCATCACCACGAGGGCAGACAAGGCCAATAGCGGATCACGCATGATCATCACGGCGATCAGTGCACCGACCTGCAGCACGTTGGAGACCGAGGTGACCAGAAGATTGGAGGCGATGCGCGAGGAATTGGCCACGAAAGTATTCGAGGCCACCATTTCGGTGGAATGGCGCGCGGTGAAATAGGCCATGTCCTGCTTCACGACATGATCGAACAGCCGCTGCTGCACGCTGGCGATGATGGAGTTGCCGATGCGGGCGAGCACGGTGTCCTTGGTATAGGCAGCCGCGCCGCGAACCAGGAAGACCACGACGACCAGCAGGGCAAAGCCTGTGATCTGCCCCATGCTCTGCTTGTCCCACATGGCGCGAATGACCGGTCCGATCAGCCAGGCCACCAGCCCGCCCATGGACGCTTCGATCGCGCCGGCAGCAATCGCCACGCCATAGGCGCGGGTGTGCTTGCTTCCTTCATCGGAGAACAGGCGCCGCAGCAACGGCATGGCGCGGACTGTGTTCTGAGCCTCTGTGGAAATGGTGGCAACTCCTGGAGCAGCGCAGGTTCTTGCCAAACCCCCGCTGCACTCCGACCTTGGTTTCAACGCGCCTCTGCGTTTCCCGGGATGCCCCGTCGGTCGCAAAAAGCTCTGGCAATCGCCGCGCTTCTATCACCGGCGCGGAATTAAGGCCAGATGGCGGCACTAGCGCGCGATGGGACGACTTCCGCAGTCAGGCCGCCGGGAAACGGGCGAGGAGCGCCTCCGCCTCAGCCATTCCGGCGGAATCGTTGACATTGGCGAAGGGATCGAAGGGCTCGGCCGGCCACGTCACTTCCGCGAAATCGTGACGGCGAAGAATGGCCTCCACCCGGCGCTGATCCTCCTCGACCAGGGCCTTCCGCAGGGCACTACGCAGATGAACGGGCCAGAGCGCCGCCGTCGGATGGCGCCGGCCGGCGGAGACTGCGACGGCGCCCCTTCCTGCCTGTGTCCCGGTCCGCAGCCTGGCCACCAGATCCGCCGGCAGGAAGGGCGCATCGCAAGGTACCACCGCCACGTCGTCAAAACCGGCCTGCGCCGCATGGTCGAGACCGGCGAGCACACCGGCCAGCGGCCCCGGGAAATCCGGCACGTTGTCCGGCAGAATGGGAAGAGCCAGCGCCTCGAATCGTCCGGCATCCCCGTTGGCATTGAGAAAGAGGGCGCCGACCTGCGGACGCAGGCGCATGACGATGCGCTCGAGGATCGTCCGCCCGCCCAGCAAGGACAGCCCCTTGTCGCCGCCGCCCATGCGACGCGACAGGCCGCCGGCAAGGATCAGCCCCATGACGGCGTTGCCTGTCTTCTGCTCGTTCTGGTTCAACGACACTGCCTCGCCTTTCCGAGATCGATGGCGGCTGAAGGTCGCCGTGCCGCCGCTCGAGATGTTCCATGCCAACGGCATGTCGAGCAAGCCCATAGGGACTTTTCCGGGATTTCTTCAACCCCGACAGGGCGGAGATGCGTCGCGACGACGCACAATGGTTGAATGGCAGGCTCCGGCTCGCTAGAGCGGTGATATGTCCGCTCATCCCTCCTCCCCGTCGGCGACCGCCCCGGCCCTGCGCATCGATCTGCGTGGCCTCAAATGCCCGCTGCCCGTGCTGCGCGCACAAAAGGAGCTGGCCCGTCTTTCGCCCGGCGATCGCCTCATCCTCGAATGCACCGATCCAATGGCCGCGATCGACCTGCCCAACCTGGCGCGCGAAACCGGCGACATCTATGAAGGACGCAGCGAGGATCAGGGCTTCACGGCGCATCACATCCGCAAGGGGCCGACGCCATGATGCGGCTTATGGGTCTGTCGGGCTGGAGCGGCGCCGGCAAGACAACTCTGATTGCCGCGTTGATTCCGGCTTTGCTCCAGCGCGGCCTGACGGTATCGACCATCAAGCACGCCCACCACGCCTTCGATGTCGACAAGCCTGGCAAGGACTCCTACATCCACCGTGAATCGGGCGCCCGGGAAGTGCTGGTCGCCTCGGCCCATCGTTTCGCGCTGATGCATGAGCTGCGCGGCGCTTCCGAGCCGCCTCTTACCGAACTCCTCCGGCGATTGTCGCCGGTCGACCTCGTCATCGTCGAAGGGTTCAAGAGCGATCCGCATCCCAAGATCGAGGTGCATCGCACCGCGACCGACAAGGATTACATCTATCCCGGCGATCCCTATATTCGCGCCATCGCCACGGACGCACCCGGCCCCTTCCCGATGCCGCGCTTCGAGCTCGACGACATCGACGGGATTGCCGAATGGGTGATCCGCGAGGCAGTTCCCATCGAACCGGGAGATGTCTCCCCTCTCTGAACGATCAGATCACGTCCATCCCCTTGAGCCAGCCAAGGCCGATCACAAGCCGGGAGTTTTCCATGTCGCAGCGCCCTCTCCTTCTCGTCACCGGCGGAAGCCGCGGCATCGGAGCCGCCGTCTCACTCAAGGCTGCCCAAGCCGGCTACAACCTCGTCATCAACTACCGCAGCGACCATGCCGCGGCCGAGGCTGTGGCGGAAGCTGCCCGGCATGCGGGTGCGCGGGTACTGCTCCGTGCCGGCGACATGGCCAAGGAAGACGACATCGCGGCCCTGTTCGCGGCCGTCGACGATTTCGGCAGGCTGACGCATCTGGTCAACAATGCCGGCATCACCGGCAAGTCCGGACGGCTCGCCGACACCGATCCCGCCGTCATACGCGAGACGATCGACGTCAACGTCACCGGCGCCATCCTGGTGGCTCGCGAGGCGGTCAAACGGCTTTCGACCCGGCTGGGCGGCCTGGGCGGGGCGATCGTCAACATGTCGTCCGCCGCGGCGACCTTGGGCTCGCCGGACGAATATGTCTGGTATGCCGCATCCAAGGCCGCAATCGACGGATTGACCTACGGCCTCGCCCGCGAGCTCGCCACCGAGGGCGTGCGTGTCAATGCCATCCAGCCCGGCATGGTCGACACCGAGATCCATGCCCGCAGCACGGGCGACGCCGGACGCGTGGAACGCATCAGGCCGAGCATTCCGATGCAGCGTATCGGCGCCGCCGATGAAATTGCCGATGCAACGCTCTATCTGTTGTCGGCGGCTGCGAGTTACGTCACCGGCTCGATCCTGCGCGTTGCAGGCGGCCGCTAAGGCATGGGCTGGCAACAACTGGAACGCCGCCTTTATCATGCCCGGGCTTGATCCGGGCACCCAGCGTTCCCGTTTTTGGACATCTGCGAAGGTGAACTGGATTGCCGGGTCAAGCCCGGCAACGACAAAGGTCGAGCCAGTTCGATTCGTTTACTGACGAATCCTGACGCGAACGCCGCTCCTCAATATTCGCGTTCGTAGTAGATGCCGCCCTTCGAGCCGTCGGTGCCGGCCTGGCCGCGCAGCTTGAGGTTCCTGGTGACGTCGAGATTGATGGTGGCGTCGGTCTGGCCGCCGACGCCGGAGGTCACGCCCAGATAGATCTTGTCGCCGATATAGGTGCCGGCCTGCACGGCGGCATTGCCGCTGGAATCGGTGACCACGCCGAGATTGTCGAGGCCTGTCGACTTGCGGATACTGTCGAGCAGGCCGGGACCTGAGGGACCGCCGGCGAGCTGGGCCACGGCCGTGGCAAGCTGGGCGAGCTGCAGCGGCGACAGGTCCTGGATGCTGCGACCGAACAGGAAGCGCGCCATCACCTCGTCCTGCGGCAACTGGGGCACCGAGGAGAGCACGATCTGCGGATCGGAGGCCCGCCCCGTCACGCGCACCGTCACCGTGATCGAGCTGTTGCGGGTGGAGGCGACGAAATCGATGTTGGGATCGAGATCGCCGACCAGGGTCACCTTGCCCGAGTCGAACACGATGTGCTGGCCGATGACGTCAAGCGAGCCGCGCCGCATCTCCAGGAAGCCCACCGGGGATATGTTGGCGACCGAACCCTTCAGCGCCATCTGGCCACCGAGTTCGGCATCGATGCCACGGCCACGCACGAAGATGCGGGCGGGTGCATCGATGGTCAGGTCGAGCACCACATTGGGGCCGGAACTGGCCTTGCCCTTCTTGGGCTTGCCGGCCGCGGCGGTATCCTTCGCCTTTGCCAGGGTCCGACTTACTTCACGCGGCGGCTTGAGGTGCTTGACGCCGAGCATGGCGGCATTTGCGGCAAAGCGCTCGGGAATGGTGATCTCGGCACGCTGGATCTCGATACGACCACCGATGACCGGCCTGACCATCAGCGGGCCGCGTATCGTGATGTCGCTGGAGACGATCGCCGTCGCCAGATTGCCGTCGGTGAGCTTGGCGTTGCGCGTGGTGATCTTCAGGTCGGCAGCGAAATCCGGCTTCAAGCCGACCGAACCGCTGACACCGATCGAACCGCCGCCCTGGGTGGTCGCGCTGAACTGGGTAATGGTTGCCCGGTCGCGATCGAAGCGGATGGTGCTGCCGATCCCCGTCAGCTTCATGCCCGTTTCGGGATCGGTCACCGTGCCGCCTGATATAACGGCCTGGCCGGATACGGCCGGCGCGGCGATCGAGCCGCCGGCCTTGGCGTTGAGGGTGAGTGTGCCGGTGGCGCGGCCGCCGCGATCACGCAGGGCGCCATTGGCCAGAGCGAGCGGCGCCGACGCCTGCACGTCGACGGAAAGGCCGGCCCCCTGCAAGGGCACGTGACCGCGCGCGGTGACCGACAGGCCCCCCGCTCCCGTCAGGCTGGCGCTGCCAATGGTGACGGCCTTGCCCGCATAGCGGCCATTGGCGGCGAGCTGCAGGGCCGGAATGCCGAAGCCCTTCGCGGCGGCGACACCGAGGCCGCTGCCCTTCACGTCGAACTCCGCCACTGGATCGGCGGGCTTGCCGGAAAGCTTCACATTGGCCGACAGCGTGCCCGTGGCGCCGAGACCGGGCGAAGCGATATTGGCCAGAGACAGTGGCAGCTGGCCGACGACGATATTCATCGCCAGCGTCTCGCCGACCTTACCGTCGACGGACACGACGCCGCCCTGCCCGATCCTGAGCACGGCCTTGGGGATGGTGACCCCGCTCTTGCGGCTGGCGATGGTGACGGGTGACTGAAGGGAGGCGGAGATGCCCTGCTGCGAAACGTCGAGCTTGTCGAGCCGGGCGTCGAGCCCATCGCCCGCCGGCTTCACCGCGCCTGCGAGCGCGAGCTTGCCCTTCGGCATGGTGCCCTGAAGCTGGAAGGCGGTGGCGTTCTCGCCCTCCGGCTTGGCGCTGGCCTGCAGCTGGCTGAGGATGAAGGAGCCGGCCTGGACATTGGCGGCGTTGGCTGTGCCGGCGAGTGCCGGAACACCCGTGAGATCCCGCCCGGTCAGATCGATGGTGGCGGAGCCGATGCTATTGGCCTCGACCTTGAGCGCCTTGGCCTGCGCCTTGATGGCCGCATTCTGCTTGTTGCCGTCGACGGACAGGCCAATATTGGCGGTCAGCGAACCGGAAGCCTTCATCAGCAGCAGCGGCGCGATCGCGGCCATGTCCGGGATCGCCGCATTGAGCTGGCCACTGGCACGCCCGTTCGGGGTGACGGCAAGGTCGCCGGCAAGCTGGGCAGCTCCCGCGCTGGCATTGAGGCCATTGATCTGATGGGTACCGTCGGCCAGCGTGGCGATGGTCGCACCCGCTTTCACCGGCATGCGGTCGAGCTGGCCGGACAGCGAGAATACGCCGTTGACGGCGGGGCCGGCGACACTGCCGGTGAAATTGGCCTTGCCGTCGCTGAACGGCTTGCCCTGCAGCACCAGCTTGGGTGCGACGAGATCGGCGACGACGTCGGGCTTTTCGGCGCTGCCCTTCAGGCTGGCATTGACCTCGACGGCGCCGGAAGCGTTACCCGTCACCAGCTTGATGTCGGCAAGGCTGGCCGTGGCCTTGAAATCCATCGCCTTGGCGCCATAAAGGCCATCGGCCGAGGCATTGAACTGCTGGTTGCCCAGGGTGATCTTGTCGAAATGCAGGCCTTCGGCGTCGCGTCTGACGCCGCCCTTGAGATCGGTCGCTCCCTTGAGCACGGCATCGAGGCGCGGATCGCCGAGCACGATGTCGCTGGCCTTGCCTTCGAAGGTCAAAGCGAGACCGCCGCCCGCGAGAGCGACGTCGCCCTTGGCGGTCAGATCGGCCTTGCCGCGCAATTCGCGTCCCGCAAGGCCGGAAAACACCGAGATATCGGGCGTGGCCAGCGAGTAGATGCCGCTCATCTTGGTGCCGACGAGCCCGGTGAAGCCGGCCTGGAAGGCGTTTGCGGCAAGGCGCACGCCGTCGACGACCACAGGCTGCCCCGCCTGCCACTTGCCGGCTGCGGTGAGACCGAGGCTGTTGCCGAGCGCCTTGGCAAGCCCGGCATCGGACGAACTGAGCTTGTCGCCCCGCCCGTCGACCTTGAAGGTGAGGCTCCGCTTTTGTGGATCGGCGAGGTTCTGGGCGTCACCCCCGGCCTTGATGGTGGCGCTCTCGGCAGCAACCGTCCCGGCAACCAGCTTCTGCAGGTCGAAATTCGCGGTCCAGCCGCCATCGCCGAACTGGGCCGCCAGCGTCATTCCCCTGATGCGGGCATTGCCTCCCGGCAACAGGATGTCGTGGCCGTCCTCGGCACCGAACTTGCCGTCCAACTTGAGCTTGGTCGGAAAGGCATCGGGCGATAGCGTACCCGCGAGGGCAAGGTCCAGCACGCCGGATTTGACGGTCGCATGCTTGAGTTCATAGCCACCGCCCGCAACCTGGCCGCCCTCGATCGAGAGGGCCGACTGGCCCCGGACGAAATCCGCATAGGCCGGATCGACCAGCCGTTCCAGATTGCCCCCGAGATCGGCCTTGAAGGTAACGCCATTCCCCCCCTGGGCAAGCGTCGTCTTGCCGCCGAACAGTTTGTTGCCGTCGGCCGAAAGGGCGATATCGGCGGCGAAATTGTCGAGGGGGCCGGAACCGACGATGGTGAAGCCGAGCGGCGGCGAGCCGGGCACCTTCAGCATGCTGCTCAGGAAGCCGCCATGCGGTTCCTGCAGCGAAAGATTGAGGCCCAATTGCTTGGTGGCATTGTCGAAATCGGCGGTGAAGGTGAGATCGCCACCGGCCGGCTGCGTACGCTTGATCAGCAATTCCGAATGCAGCTTGCCGTCCGCCAGCAGGGCATTGCCGCCGACGTCGAACACCGTATCCTCTCCGGCGAGGGCCGCGGAGAGCTTGACCACGGGCACGGCGAGCTTGCCGAGTTTCACCGAAACCGGCAGTTCGGGCAGGGAGAAGCCGCCCTCGCTGGCGGCCGGCTGCACGCCCTGGGGCGGATTGGGCTTGCGGGTGATCTCGATCGAACCCGCTTCGAGAAGGTCGACATCGAGCTTCTTGCTCATCAGGGCAAGCCGGCTCCAGACCAGATGGGCGTCCTTGATGGTCAGCCACACGCCTTGCCGGTCGGCGATGGTGATGGAGGAGATCCTCACATCGGACGACAGGGCGCCATCGATCTGGCCAAGCGAAATCTTCTGGTCCGGTGTCGAGATGGTGTCCTCGACATAGGTGATGAACCACGACTTCTCGTTGGCGTCATCGGCGCGCGCCGGCGCGAGCGCCTTGAGACCGAGGGGAACGGCCACCACCGCGACGGCAGTGAAGAGAACGATCCGGCGCCGCATCAGAAGCTTTCTCCCAATCCGATATAAAGGGCGAAAGGCGGTGTGTTCTTCTTCTTGACCTTACCATCCTCGATGACGAAGCCCTTGACGGGCGTGAGCCCCCTGGCGATGTCCACGCGGATCGCTCCGAGGCTGGTATAGTAGCGCAGACCGACACCGGCACCAATCTTCATGTCCTCGTCGAAAGAAGGATAGGAGGTCGAGAAGGCGCTGCCCGCATCGACGAAGGGCACGATGCCGATACTGTCGGTGACCTTGATGCGCATTTCGAGCGAGCCCTCCAGCAAGGAGCGGCCGCCCACGACGAAGCCATTGTCGAGCTTGGGACCGAGGCTGCGGAAATTATAGCCGCGCACCGAGCCACCGCCGCCCGCATAGAACATGCGATCGCCCGGCAATTCGTTGGCCGGCGCCCCGACGATGGAGCCAACCGCAACCCGGCCGGCCAGGACATAGCGCCCCATCGCATCGAAGGAGAAATAGGCCGAACCGTCGATGCGCGTCACCGCGCCGAAATTGCCGAACTTGGCCTCGTAGAATGGCTCGAGCGTTCCCTTCAGGCGATAGCCGCGCGTCGGCTCGAGCTTGTCGTCGGTGGTGTCATAGGCGAGTTCGCCAGGCAGGCTGAACAGCAGGAGATTGCGCTTGCCGTAGAAATCTTCGACCTGGTCGTATTCGCCGTTGATCGCAATCTTGCCGGTCAACCGTTCGGAGAACTCGTGGGCAAGCCCGACGCGGGCACGGAACGTATTCTGGGAATAGGGATCATATACCTCTCGCTTGGCCAGCAACTGCGCGGTGAGGTCGGTGAAGGGGTCGAAGATCCCCGGCTTCACGAAGGTGACGCCGCCCGAATAGGTGAACTTGGTCGGGTCGGTCGAATCGACGCCCGCGACCGTTGCATCGAAACGCAGGCGCTCGGCCTCGCCGAACAGGTTGCGATGCTCCCAATAGCCATTGAGGCCGATGCCGTCGGTGGTGGAATATTCAGCGCCGGCACCGAAAACATGCAGCGGGCGTTCCGACACGGTGACCATCAGCGGCATGGTGCTGTCGGCCGCAATCGCATCGCCCTCCACGATGCTGGTGGTCGAGAACACCTGTAGGCGCTGCAGGCGCCGCTTGGCGAGCTCGATCTCGGCCGGATCATACTGATCGCCGGGCCGGAGCCCGGTCTGGCGCGCCACGAAAGCCGGATTCATGTCCTTGGTGCCGTCGACGGTCATGCGCCCATAATGGGCCAAGCGCCCCGGTTCGACCGCCAGTGTGACATCGAGCCGGTTGTTGACGTGATCGGCGGTGATGACGCGCGGCAGGGCCTTGGCCTTGGGATAGCCCTGGCGCCGCCAGGCATCGATCATCGCCTGTTCCGCCGACAGCACGATGTCCGAATTGGCCTGATGCCCTGGCTCGAGGCCGAGACGCTCGGGCGTCTTGGTCTTGGGAATGTCGTCGATCGGGCTGTGCGGCGCCCGATTCTCCATCCTGATCCGGCCGAAAGTGAAGACCGGGCCAGGATTGACGTTGATCACCACCGGAACCGGATGCGGCAAGGTGGCATCGATGGGAATATCCTCGAGCTTGCGCCCATTGACCATGATCGAGATGGAGGCGCCATAGCGCGCATTGGCATAGAGCGTGCCGAGAATGCGATCATATTCGGTCCGCGCCTTGGAGAGGAAGGCGGGCGTGCTCGGCGGCGGCGTCTCATCCTTACCGCTATAGAGGGAGGATGCGCCCTCGACCGCCGACTTGATCGTCTTGTCCCCGCCCGCGATCACCACTTCGATCTTGTAGGTCTGGGCATCGGGTGAGACCGGCTTCTCGTCCGATCCGAAGAAATTATAGCCAAAGAGCTTGAAGGCTGCGGCAGGCTGAGGCTTTGCCCCGGCAATGAGCGCTGCGACAGCCACTGACAGGGCCAACCCCTTGGCCAGACGCTGCCGCGCCGGCATCAGGCGTTCGAGCCTGCTGAGCCCCCTCATCGCTTGTCGATCGCCCCACGCCATAGACCAGCGCCCCCACTGAACCCCTATACGAGGGCGCCGCCCCGGAGCCGAACCTTACGCCAAACAACCTCCGCCAATCAACCCACCACCGTATATCATCATGAATAAACGGTTAACCACGCAATCAATCCTATCACCTCAATAAACTGATCCACCGAAGCATTCGATAAAGTTTGAACATTCCGCATATTCTTAAATAGGGAATTCCCATGAAGTGACGCATATTTGCATTCAAAGGTAATCGGCTGGCGTTTTTCTACAAGTCAACGATCGAAAACTTCGAAGCGACGTTGCCATTGGATAAGAAAATAACTTTACGTCATACCAATCGTATACAAATGGTAAAAAACATCGCTACACGGCAAACCCGCCCCTCGAGCTCCAAGCTCCGGCCCAAAACACAGGCAAGAATTGTCCGGTCGGCGCACACCGACAGGACAAGGACGCAATCAGCTGCCTTTGGGATAGTCGTAGGTGAGCAGGCGCATATTGGCGTAACCTTGGTCGCCGATACGGGTCCACAGCAGGGTCTGCTGGCGGAAGCCGAAATAAGAGGCGGCGAGGCGGCGCATGAATTCGTCGCCATTTTCGATGATTTCGCTGAGAACCTGCCCGCTGGCCGTTCCGAAGGCCTGAAACACCTCGTCGGGGAACTGCTTGAGAACGACGCCCTGCTGCGTCACCGCCTGGGCGATCGCTGCGGGCGCTCGGGCGCCGTATTCGGCCAGGGAGCGGGCATTCTCCTCGGCGCATGCAACCTCGATCGCCACTTTGTGGGTGGCCGGCAAGTCGTCGAACCTGGCACGGTTGACCTGGAGCTGCAGCGCCGCACAAGGCTCCTGGAAGCCAGGCCAATAGCAGAACTTGGCGGCATTCTGGAAACCGAAGCTGAGATCGTTGACCGGTCCCATGAACTCCGCCGCATCCAATTCGTCGGCCTGGAGTCTGGGCAGGATCTGGGAGCCGGGCATCAGCATCTGCTGAACGCCGAGCCTGGCGAGGGCCTGACCGGCCAGGCCGCCGATGCGGAAACGCAGGCCCTTGAGATCGGCGACGCCGTTGATCTCCCGGCGGAACCAGCCACCCAGGCGCGCGCCGGTATTGCCGGCCGCAAAGGCCTTGATGCCGAACTGCCCACCCAGTTCGTCCCATAGCGCCCTGCCCCCGCCGGCATAGAGCCAGGCATCGAACTCCTGGGCGATCAGGCCGAAGGGAATGGCCGAAAAGAAAGCGAAGGCCGGCGATTTGGAAAGATAATAGGCCGACATGTCATGCGACATCTCCACCTCGCCGGACATCACGGCCGCCATGTTCTGGTCCCCCGGCACCAATTCGCCGGCCGCGTAGAGCTTGATGGTAAGCTGGCCCTGGGTGAGCACGCCGATCCGATCGGCCAGGCGCTGAGCGCCGGTGCCCGCTCCCGGCAGGCCCTTCGGCCAGGCCGTCGCCATCCGCCATTCGATCAGGTTCTGCGCCAGCGCGGGAGCGGCAAGCATGGTGGCGCCGGCGGCGGCAGCTCCAGCGAGAAAACGACGTCGGGTCGACATGAAGAGGGATCCTGTAACGCAAGACTATGCACCCAGCCGGGTGAATAAGCAGCCTACAAGATGAACCGGGGCTGAACTGAGGCCGGGACCGCCCTTCCCTATGCCTCCATGCGCCGAAGGAAGGCCTGTCGCGCCTTCTCGCTCCAGCCCAGAAGATCGGCCAATTCGGCCTCTTCATAGCGGGCTTCGGCATGCACCGGATCACCCCAGCCATTCCGCCGCCGATAGGCGGCCAAGGCCGCCATCTCAGCCAGGAACGACTGGCGGCGCCGATGGGTCCGATGGACGTTGCCGGGGTGAGCACGATAGTGCAGGAGAACCTCGGGGTGGTTGCCCAGCATGCCGACCTCGCCGAGGCGAAACCACAAATCGACATCCTCGGCATGATCGAAGGCAGGCCGATACCCGCCGACGCTCAGGACCGCCTCGCGCCGCAATATGGTGGTCGGATGGGCCAGGCTTGGACGGGAATGCAGGATCTGTGGATCGGTTTCGACCTTCGACGGCGGACCGGCGATGTTTCCTCCCGCATCGATCATCCTGAGGGCACTGCCGGCGGCCAGAATTTCGGGATGAGCAGCCATGAACGCGACCTGGCGCGCGAGTCTTTCGGGCAAAGAGATGTCGTCCGAATCCATGCGAACCACCAGATCGCAGCGCGCTTGCGCGATGCCGTGGTTCAGGCTGGCGGAAACACCCCGATTGACCTCATTGCGGAACAGCCGGATGCGCACATCCAGCCCGCGATACCATTCGAGGAAGGCGGAGGTGCCGTCCGTCGAGCCGTCGTCCACGATGACGAGTTCGAAATCGGCCAGCGTCTGGCTCAATATGCTGTCGATCGCCTCAGCGCAGTAGCGCACCCGGTTGTGGACCGGCATCACCACGCTGACCAGGGGCCGCGCGGCCGGAGCCGGCACCATGGCTGCGGACGTCGGGAAGGGCTGGCGAACGGTAGCCTGCGGGAAGGGTGGCTGACGCTTCCTGCCCGTCATGGAGCCTCCACACCGACCAAGCCGGTTGCTCATAGCACGAAAACGGGACTTCCGTACCGCTTATCCGGCCAGAGCGTCGCGGTAATCGGCCGCCGGCGAGGCATCGTCCTGGGTGCGCTGGAGCTTCTCGCGAGCCTCGTCGGCTTCGCGCTGGCGGTTCCACATGCCGGCATAGACGCCGCCGAATGCCAGCAATTCCTCATGATTGCCCCGCTCGACGATCACGCCTTTGTCGAGCACGATGATCTCGTCGGCATTCACCACCGTCGAAAGACGATGAGCGATCACCAAGGTGGTGCGGTTCTCCGAGATGCGCTCGAGCGCTGCCTGGATCTCCATCTCGGTGTAGCTGTCGAGGGCCGAGGTCGCCTCGTCCAGCACCAGCACCGGAGGCCCCTTGAGGATGGTGCGTGCGATAGCGACACGCTGCTTCTCGCCGCCCGACAGCTTGAGGCCGCGCTCGCCGACTTCGGTCTCATAGCCCTTGGGCATGCGGCGGATGAAGGTATCGATCTGGGCGAGGCGAGCAGCCTCTTCCACTTCCGCGTCGGTGGCGTCCCAACGGCCGTAACGGATGTTGTAGCGGATGGTGTCGTTGAACAGCACGGTGTCCTGCGGCACCATGCCGATAGCCGCGCGCAGCGATTTCTGGGTGACCTCGCGCACATCCTGCCCGTCGATCATGACGCGCCCGCCATTGACGTCGTAGAAGCGGAAGAGCAGGCGCGAGATGGTCGATTTGCCGGCGCCGGAGGGACCGACGATCGCCACCGTCCTGCCAGCCGGCACGTCGAAGGACAGCCCCTGCAGGATGGGGCGATCGGGGTCGTAGTTGAACACCACGTTCTCGAAGGTCACCCGCCCCTCACGGACATCGAGCGCCGGCGCCCCAGGCCGATCCTTCACCTCGGCATCCTTGTCGAGCAGTTCGAACATGGTCTCGATGTCGGTGATGCCCTGCTTGATCTCGCGATAGGCAAAGCCGAGGAAGTTCAGCGGCGTGGCGAGCTGCAGCCACATCACGTTGAGCAAGGCGATGTCGCCGACGGTGTTGACGCCGTGATAGACGCCCAGGCCCGCCAGCAGCAGCGAGGCCAGCATGCCCGCCATGAAGATGATACCCTGGCCGATATTGAGCCAGGTCAGGGTGATATAGGTCCGGATCGCCGACTTCTCGTAGGACGCCATGGCGCGGTCGTAGCGTGCCAGTTCACGGTCCTCGTTGGAGAAATATTTGACCGTCTCGTAGTTGAGCAGGCTGTCGATCGCCTTCTGGTTGGCATCGGTGTCGGAATCGTTCATCTCGCGGCGGATGCTGATCCGCCATTCGGTCGCCTTGACGGTGAACCAGACATAGACCGCCGTGGTGACGAGCACGATCAGCGCATAGCGCCAGTCGAATTGCAGCACCAGCATGACCAGGTAGAGCGCCAGCTCCACGATGGTCGGCAGGATGTTGATGGTGGCGAAGCGGACGATGTTCTCGATGCCGGTGCGCCCGCGATCGATCACCCGCGACAGCCCGCCAGTCTTGCGCTCGAGATGATAGCGCAGGCTGAGATTGTGAATGTGCTCGAAGGTCTCGATCGCCAGCCGCCGCACCGCGTACATGAACACGGCGGCGAACAGCCCATCCTTCCATTGCGAGATCGCCGTCATCAGGATGCGCGCAACGCCATAGGCCACAAGCATGGTGAGGGGTACACCGGCCAGCAGCACCGCGAGCGTATGGCCCGTGAGCTCACGACCGCCGCCGACGGCTGCCAGACCGTCGGTTGCCCATTTGAGCGTGTAGGGCACGACCAGGGTGATGAGCTTGGTCAGCAGCAGGAGCACGAAGGCCCACACCACCCGCATGCGCAGATCCGCACGGTCCTGTGGCCACATATAGGGCCACAAATGCTTCATGGTCTGGAGAAAGGCGCCCTGGTCTGCGCTGACGCGCTTGGGGGCGGCGGAAGGGTCGGCGGAGGGCATCAACGGTCTTTCGGCCGGCGAGCGGAGAGCGCCGGCATCAGGGGTTTTCCAAAGCGTTTTGCGATTTGACGGAATCGCCTCGAATCGCAAAGACGCGTCGAAACAAAGAGTCGGAGCAAAAAGCGTTCAGGCCTGAAGGCGCTTTGCTCTCGATGACGCTGCGTAGTTAGGTCTGGAACGCCGTGACCGCAAGCGTCTTGCGACGAAATCTCATTTTGCTGCCCCGTGCCGGGGCCCGCGGCCCGCCCTGCTCAGGGAGTTTTCTTGTCCGGCATGACGAAGATCTGACCCGGATAAATCAGATTGGGATTGCGGATCTGATCGGTATTGGCGTCGTAGATCCAGGTATAGCGGATGCCCTGGCCATAGACCTTGCGTGAGATCCGCCAAAGATTGTCGCCCTGCACGATCGTCGTGGTGCGGATCTCCGGGATCACCGCCACCGAGGGCGGCGGCGAAGGTTGGGCCGGCTTGGCCTCGCTGGTCTGCACCGGCTCCGTGGCGGGCGTCGCTGGGTTGGAGGCGGATGGCGTCGTGGCGGATCTCGGTACCACGACATTGCCGGAGGCCGGCGGTGCGGCTTCCGCCTGCGCCGGGGACGAGGCAGCTCCCGTGCCCCCTGCCCCCTGCGTGCCGGGCTCCGTTGCCGGGGAGGCCCCCTGGGCGGGTACGGAAGCCGCCGCCGGCTGCGTCCTGCTGCCAGGAGCCGTTTCGCCAGGGAGCGACTTACCCGGGGACGGCGTGGCAGCACCGGGCACGGCGGTCGACGGCGTGGTCGCCGGCTGGGTCGGTGTCGCGGCCGGCTCTCCGCTGCGGCTGCCCCCCGAACGCGACGGTGTGGCGATCGCCGCCACCACGGCCGGAGCCGAGGCGGTAGGCGCCTTGTCGACCATGGTGAAGGGTACCTCGGCCCGCGTCATCACCTGCCCGTTGGCAGCTGCGACATCGTCGACACGCACCCGATAATTGCCCGGCTGCATGCCTTTCTCGATGGTCATGCCGAAGGTCCCGTCCTTGGCCGCGGTCACGCCCGTCACCAAGGTATCGTTGAGATAGATACGCAGGGCAGCCCCCGGCTCGGCGCGGCCCGTCACGAAGAAGCGGCCTATCTCGTCCGCTTCGACGGTCCGGATCGAGACATTGGCCCGCGACGCTGCCTTGTCCGCATCGGCAGAGGCGCTTGCCGCTGCCGGCGTTGCCGGCTGCTCGGGTGCCTTGCCTGGCGGCTGCGCCGCATCGGTCAGAACCTTGGAGGGTTGGTCGGGCGTGTTGAGGACGACCACCACCTCTTCGCCCGGCTTTTCGGGAACGCGCACGGAGAGGGTCTGCTCGGACAAGGTCACCTTGCCGTCCGGCGATGTGGTGCGCAGGGTCAGCTCGCAGGGGCCCTTCGGCAAGGCCGGCGGCGTGATCGCCCAAGTTCCATTGATGTCGGCGACCACGCGGGCATAAGGATTGCCGTTGCGCAGCAATTCCACCGTGGCGCCGGAAGCGGCCCGGCCGGCGATCACCGCGCTGCCGGCCGGCTCGATGCGGGCAATGTCGAAGGTCGGGGCAATCTGCCCCTTGGCCGCATCCGGCTTCGGTGCCTCGGGCTTGGGAGATTGAGGTTTCGGCGGTTGGGCTTGGGCGGCTTCGGTTTTGCCTGCCTCGGGCTGCGCCACCTCCGTCTTTCCAGCCTCGGGCTTGGCGGCCTGGGTGCCCGCGGCCGGGACTTTCGCGGCTTCGGTCTTGGCGGCGTCAGGCTTCGTGGCCTCCGGAGCGCTCGCACCCGGCTTGCCGGCCGCCTGATCGCCGCTCGACGCCGGCCTCTGTGCCTTGTCGGCAGGAGGATTGGCAGCCACCACCGAATTTGTATCGCCGACGGCCGGCGACGGCGACCGGGCAGGCTCGCGCACCAGCACGCTGTAAAGCGTACCGACGCTGACAACGCTCGCGGCTCCGACTATTCCAGCCAGACTCTTCCAGCCCACTGCCATCATCTACTCCCGATGCAAGAACGCGCATCGTTTCATCCAATTTTACTTATCCGCTTCGCCTGCAAGACGAAAGGCCACGCCGCCAAGATGTCGGGCAAACAAAGTATCGCGCCGGTTTATTTCACCTGCAACCGTATCATATCCGGCGCGTGCCGGTATCGCCCGACTGCAGCGCCATTGCCGCAGAATTGTGATGAAATTCGAGGAACGCACGATATTCTTCGTCGGACGGGCTTGATCGGAAGGTTCCATGAAACGAGCGGCGCTGTTTGTATCTGCTCTTTGCCTGACACTTCTTTTTGGAATCCTACCATCGCAAGCCGGCCAAACAGAGGCTGGTACAGGTCCCAAAGGCTCGCCCATGCGCATTTTCATCGTGCGCAACGCAGCAGTGGATTGTGAACCCGATTGTGCGGAATGGATTTCCGCAGAAGGCGACATCACCGCCGCGACGCCGGCACTGCTGCGCAAGGTTCTGAAAGCCGCCGGCGGCAGGAAGCTGCCTTTCATCCTCACCTCGCCCGGCGGAGACGTCGCCGCCGGTTACGCCATGGGACGTCTGATTCGCCGCGCAGGCCTGGAGGTCACCATCGGCCGGACCATGCTGGCTGCCTGCAAGCCGGGTGAGAAAAACTGCACGGCCTCGATCACGAAAGGCCGCCGCGGCTTCGCCAACAATGCGGGCGCCTTTTGCAATTCGGCCTGTGTGTTCGTGCTGGCAGGCGGCGTCGCGCGCCACGTCTTCTGGATGACCCCGGTCGGTGTGCATCAATTCGCCAGTTCGCGGACCCTGACACGCTGGCGCCAGACCACTCTGAACGGGCGCGTCATCCGGCGGGAGATTCTGTCGGTCAACCGGATCAAGGTAAAGACGACACAGGCGCAATATGATCAGGCTGCCCGCTTTTTCGACGAAATGGGCATCGATCCCAGTATCAACGAGCTGGTTCAGCTTGCGAGCAACAGCAATATCCACGTCATGAGCCGTCCCGAACTTCTAGCAACGAAAATCATCACTGACGGCCAGGATGCGAGAGGGCAGGTTCTCAAGCACCAGGCGGCACTGTTTACTCAAAAGAATGCCGAGCGCGTCGCAGCCTTTACCGCGACTGCCGCCGACGTGCCGGCGGGTCTCTACGATGGCAACGCGATCATCTCGCATGTCGAGTTGCGCCAAGCGCCGAATGTCGCCGGCGTCCAAGCCAGCGTCATGCCGACGACCGGCGGCGGTCCCGTGCCGACCGCCAATCTGATCGCGATCCTTCAAATCGGCGACGTACTGGCCTTCTCGAATCTGTCGAGGAATGTTTCCGGCCCTGCCCTGACAATCACCCTCGATCCCGTCGCTTTCTGCACGCTCGCCGAAAGGCGTTCGCTGAAACTCGCAATTGGCCCGAAAGAGAGCGGCCCTGTCAAAGCTGAGACCGTTACGGTCTCGACGGGACGTTTCCGCGATCTCGATCTCCTTCTCGCCAAAGTCTGCATCAAGTAAGGGGCTTCCGGCAAAGCAACTTGACCCACCCATGCCGCAGTGCGAAACCGGGGGCATGACAAAGCTTCGTTCGATTTGCGTCTATTGCGGCTCCAGCAATGGCACTCGCTCCGAATATGTCGCCGGCGCCGAGCGCCTGGGCCGGGACATGGCTGAAGGCGGCATTCGCCTCGTCTATGGCGGCGGCAATGTCGGCCTGATGGGCACGGTCGCCCGCGCCGTCATCGAGAATGGCGGCCAGGTCACCGGCATCATCCCGACCTTCCTGCAGCGGCGCGAGCGCATGCTCACCGAGGTCGAGGAACTCATCGTCACCAAGGACATGCATGAGCGCAAGCGCCTGATGTTCGAACGGGCGGACGCCTTCGTCGCCCTGCCCGGCGGCGTCGGCACGCTGGAGGAACTGGTCGAGCAGCTCACCTGGGCCCAGCTCGGCCAGCACAAGAAGCCGATCGTGCTGGTCAATATCGACGGCTTCTGGACACGGTTCCTCGACATTCTTGAACACATGCGCGAGGAGGGCTTCATTCGGCCCGAAACCGCGGTGGATGTGCTGGTGGCCAACACACCCGAAGAGGTCGTGCCGATGGTCACGGCAGCGATCGAAAAGATCACGCGCGCCGAAATGGCGATGAGCGTCGCACCCGAGACGCTCTGAAGCCGCCTCCAGGGGTTGCGGTCGAACAGGGGCTGCGGTCGAATAGGATCGCGGCCTCGGGTGTTCATGCCACGGTGTTTTGCGATCGGGCGGCATGGACAATGCGATGAGGCAGTTTTTCCAGGCGAGCGCGGCGGCGCTGTTTTTCAGTACCTGCCTTTCGTCCCCTGTCCTGGCGGGCGACCTCTACGATCTCGACCCCGACCATACCCAGACGATCTTCCATATCGACCATCTCGGCTATTCCACCGTCACGGGCGGTTTCCGCCAGCTGAAGGGCGTGCTGACGCTGGACGAGGCACATCCCGAGCAAAGCCTGGTCGAGGCGACGCTCGAGGCCTCGAGCGTCGATACCGGCTTGCCCTCGCGCGACGAGGATCTTCGGTCGAGCGAGTTCTTCGACGTCGTCCACCATCAGACGATCACCTTCCGGACCACGAAGGTGAAGCGCCGTGGCCCGCGCAGCGCCGACCTCAGCGGTGAACTGACGCTGCTCGGGATCTCCAAACCGGTGACGCTGCGAACCACCTTCAACCGCGTGGCACCGGATCCGTTGCGCGGCAACCGCATGGTCGCCGGCTTCACGGCCACCACGACCATCCGGCGTTCGGATTTCGGCATGAAGGCCTTCATCCCCCTGATCGGCGACGTCGTGCGCATCGATATCAACGCCGAAGCGATCCGGCGCTGAAGGATGGAGTGTCGACCTCCAGGTCGACACCCTCTCTTCACACCTCCGCGCCCGCTTTGAGCAGTTTGTAGGTCATCGAATCCACCAGCGCCTGGAAGGAGGCGTCGATGATGTTGTCGGAGACACCCACGGTCGCCCACCGGTCGCCGGCGGCGTCCTGGAATTCGATCAGCACCCGCGTCACCGCGTCGGTACCGCCCTGGAAGACACGGACCTTGTAGTCGATCAGCTTCAGGTCCTCGATGACCGACTGGTATTTGCCCAGGTCCTTGCGCAGCGCCGTGTCCAGGGCATTGACCGGGCCATGCCCTTCCGCCGCCGAGATCAGTTCCTCGGCCCCGACCTTGACCTTGACGATGGCCTCGGAGAACACGCCGAGTTCGCCGCGCTCGTTCCAGCGCCGTTCGACATTGACGCTGAAACGCTCGACGAAGAAGAACTCCGGCACGCTGCCGAGGATGCGCTTGGCCAGGAGGAAGAACGACGCATCCGCCCCCTCATAGGCATAGCCTTGCGCTTCCTTGTCCTTCAACGCACCGAGAAGGCGCGACAGGCGCGGATCGTCCTTGTCGATGGCCAGCCCCAGGCGCTCCAGTTCCGCCAGGATGTTCGACTTGCCGGCCTGGTCCGAGACCAGCAATTTGCGCCGGTTGCCGACGCTTTCGGGCGGCACGTGCTCATAGGTCGAAGGATCCTTCATCACGGCCGAAGCATGGATGCCGGCCTTGGTGGCGAAGGCCGAGGAGCCGACATAGGGCGCATGATGGTCGGGCATGCGGTTGAGCAGTTCGTCGAGCTTGCGCGAGATGCGCGTGAGGTTCTCGAGCCGGGCCGCGTCCACCCCGATCTCGAAGCGATCGGCATAAGCGGGCTTGAGCAGGAGCGTCGGGATCAGCGAGGTGAGATTGGCATTGCCGCAGCGTTCGCCGAGGCCGTTCAGCGTGCCCTGGATCTGCCGGACTCCGGCCCGCACCGCTGCCAGCGAATTGGCGACGGCCTGCTCGGTGTCATTATGGGCGTGGATGCCGAGATGGCTGCCGGGGATCACCTTGACCACTTCGCCGACGATGCGTTCGACCTCATGCGGCAGAGTACCGCCATTGGTATCGCACAGCACCACCCAGCGCGCGCCGGCTTCATGGGCCGTGCGGGCGCAGGCAAGCGCGTAGTCGGGATTGGCCTTGTAGCCGTCGAAGAAATGCTCGCAGTCGAGCAGCACTTCGCGCCCGCGCGCCTTGGCGGTGGCGACGCTGTCGCGGATCGAATCGAGATTCTCTTCCAGGCTGATGCCGAGCGCCATGCGCACCTGGTGGTCCCAGCTCTTGGCCACGAAGCAGATCGCATCCGCCTCAGCATCCAGGAGGCCGGCGACGCCAGGATCGTTGGCGGCCGAGCGCCCTGCCCGCTTGGTCATGCCGAAGGCTGTGAACTTTGCCTTGAGGCCGTTGGGCTGGCTGAAGAACTGGGTGTCGAGCGGATTGGCGCCAGGATAACCGCCCTCGACATAGTCGACACCGAGATCGTCGAGCAGACGCGCGATCGCTTGCTTGTCGGCGAGGGAGAAGTCGACGCCCGTGGTCTGGGCGCCGTCGCGCAAGGTGGTGTCGAAGAGATAGAGGCGGTCGCGTGTCATTGCCGGCTCGCATCGGGCGGGGCCACGAGCGCCTTCTTCATGGTGGTGTTGCCGAGCCATTCGTCGCCGAGCGACACGGTGTTGCGCTGCTGGGGCACGAAACCCTGCTTGAGGAAAAAGTCTCGGGCGGTGTCGCTGGCATCCACCGTCAACTGGGTAGCACCGCGCGCCTTGGCAAGTTGCTCGATGGCGCCATAGAGCGTCGAGGCCACCCCCTGCCCGGCGACCGCGGGATGAACGTAGAGCAGATCGACCAGGTCCTTGCCCTTCAGGGCGATGAAGCCGACTGGGGAGCCGGAGACCGTGGCCACCAAGGTCAGACAGCCGGCAAGACGCTTGGCCCAGGCTTCCTCGTCATCGGCGGCCTCGGCCCAGGCTTCCTGCTGGCTTTCCGAGTAGTCGTCAGCCGTCAACTCGTGGATGCTGGCCCGGAAGATCTCGGCCAGGATCGGCGCATCTGCGGGCAGGAAGGGACGCAGCCCCGGCTTGGGCATGGATTGTGCCATCAGAGCTTGACCTCCCAGCTGGTGGTGCCGTCCTTGTTGTCCTTGACGGCGATGTTCAGCCGGGCAAGCTCGTCGCGGATGCGATCGGACTCCGGCCAGTTCTTCTCGGCGCGCGCCACCTTGCGGGCAGCCAGAAGCGCCTCGACCTCCTGCCTCAGACCATCGCTGACCTGGGTGTCTCCCTTCAGGGCGGCCACATCGTTGTTGAAGCCCAGGAAGGCGAGCGTCGCCGCCCGGTCGGCCGGGTCGACGATCTGATGCAGGCGGGCCAGCATGGCCGGCGTGTTGAGATCGTCCGACAGGGCCTCGATCACGCCGGCATCGACGCTTCCGCCCGCAGGCACCTCTTCGTACCAACGCAGCAGGGTCTGCTGGGCTTCGTTCAAGGCCTGCAGTGTCCAGTCGATCGGCTGGCGGTAGTGCGTACGCAACATGGCGAGCCGCAGCACGTCCCCGTGCCAGGCGCGCCCGCCGAATCTGTCGCTGCCGAGCAGTTCACGGATGGTGATGAAGTTGCCGAGGCTCTTGGACATCTTCTCGCTCTCGACCTGCAGGAAGCCGTTATGCATCCAGACATTGGCCATCACCGGCGTGTCGAAGGCGCAGCAGCTCTGGGCGATCTCGTTCTCGTGGTGCGGGAAGACGAGATCGATGCCGCCGCCGTGTATGTCGAAGACGTTGCGGGCCGGATCGTCGCAGGCGATGCCACCGCCATAAGGGGTGAGCAGCGTCGCCATCGACATGGCCGAGCACTCGATATGCCAGCCCGGACGGCCGGGCGTGGCGATGCCCAAGGGGCTCGGCCAGCCGGGCTGGTTGCCATGCGAGGGCTTCCACAGCACGAAATCCATGGCATCGCGCTTATAGGGCGCGACATCGACCCGGGCGCCGGCCAGCATCTCGTCGAGCGAGCGGCGGGCGAGCGCGCCATAGCGCGGCACTGTCGCGAGCTTCTCCATGGCATGCACGGAGAACAGCACATGCTCCTCGGCAACATAGGCGACACCGCGCGCCACCAAGCGCTCGATGATGGCCTTCATCTCCTCGATATGATCGGTCGCGCGCGGCTCCACCATCTGCGGCGGCTCGCCCGGCTGGTTGACCTGGTCGGGCATCAGCACGCCGAGTTCCCTGATGTCCTGGTGGAACTGGGCCAGGGTACCATTGGTCAGTTCGCGGATGGTGATGCCGCGCTCGGCCGCGCGCTCGTTGATCTTGTCGTCGACGTCGGTGATGTTGCGCGCGTAAGAGACATGCGAGGCGCCGTAGACATGGCGCAGCAGGCGGAACAGCAGGTCGAAGACGATGATCGGCCGGGCATTGCCGATATGGGCAAAGTCGTAGACGGTCGGGCCGCAGACATACATACGCACCCGATCGGGATCGATCGGCGTGAAATCGACCTTGGCGCGCGTACGGGTATCGTAGAGCCGTAAAACCATGAGTTCCCCACCTCGGCTGGCCGGGGGCGTCCTGCGCTCAAGATTTTGGGCGAATGACGGCGCCAGCCAGCGTTGCTGCTAGCTGCAAATAATCCGCGAAAGGATGGCCGTCTTTGTCATGGCCGGGAGCAATGTGCCATGCGGGCGACGTTGTCAAGCCACACGAGACAAGGACGGCATCCGCTTTCTCCAGTGCCAGAGTGATGCACCCAGGCAACAGAGTTTCGCCAAAAATTAAACACGCAGATTTACGTATGTTTAAAAACGCACAGCGATGATAGGCAGGCTCCGCTATCCGAACGGGGCAGACCCCGTTCACATGTGTGATTTCGATGAACCTGCGTACCCTCTCCTTCATCGCGGCTTGCCTGGCCTTCGCCAGCCCCGCCTCCGCCCAGAACGTGGCTTCCTTCGTCGTCAGCAGCGATGACGGCTATGGCGTCGACACCTGCCTGGAAAGCGGCTCGCCTTGCGGCCAGCCGATTGCCAGCGAATGGTGCGTCGCCAATGGTTATGCCAAGGCCGTCGCCTTCCGCCGCCAGACTGAAACCGACATCACCGGCGCCATCAACGCGCCCACGCAGGTGGCCGCTGCCGCGCAGCCGCACGCCGTCGTGATCACCTGCGAGAAGTAAAAACTTCACGGGAAGTGGGAATGTGGGCGGCAGCTCTGCCGGGTGCCGCCCTCAGTCCGTGACGAAATCGCCGCATTTCTGGGGCGGCTCCCCGGCCCAGGGCATCACCGGTACCGACGAGGTCGAGTTCTTCGGAGAGCCCTCGATCAGCTTGTCGGTGTAGACCAGATAGACCAGCACATTGCGCTTGGCGTCGCAGCCGCGCACAACCTGCATCTTCTTGAAGAACAGCGAGCGAGACTGGCGGTAGACCAGGGCCCCCTGCTCGAATTTTTCCTTGAACTTGATCGGCCCGACCTGCCGGCAGGCCAGCGAGACGTCCGACACCTCCTCGGCCACCCCGAACATGCCCTTGAGACCGCCCTTCTCCGGCACGGTGAAGTGGCAGGCGACCCCTTCGACATCGGGATCGTCGATGCCGTAGACCGCAAGCTTGTCATCCGGGGTCAGGAATTTCCATACCGTCGACTTGCGGAAGATTAGGTCGGGCTCCTGGGCCTGGGCAGCGGCGGGAGCCAGCAGGGCAAGTCCGATCACGGCAAAGCCGAAGCATATTCTACGCAGCATGCGGGGTCTCCTCATCGGGCCCCATATGGGAAGGCGTCGAGCCGGGCGCCAGGGTGGAGTCTCGACCTGCCGGTCGACGCTCCTCATAAATCCCCAATCCAATATCGACCCGGAGGCCGACACTCCAGCCTCAGCCTGCCAGCCGTGCCAACGCCTGTTCGCGGCCGATCAAGGGCAGCAGCGCCTTGAGTTCGGGACCATGGTCGAGCCCGGTCAGCGCCTGGCGCAGCGGCATGAACAAGGCCTTGCCCTTGGCGCCTGTGGCCTCCTTCACGGCCTGCGTCCAGGCGCCCCAGGTGTTCTCGTCCCAGGGCTCGCTGGGCAGCAGCCCTGCGGCGCGGCCGAGGAACTCCCGATCCCGTTCGCTTGCGGCGACCGGCCCCGTCACCACCTCCCACCATAATTTCGCATCGGCCAGCCTGACGAGATTGGAGCGCACGGCGAGCCAGAAATCCTCACCGCCCTCGATGCCGAGAGCCGTGAGCCGCTGGGAAACATCCGCAAAGGCTGTCTCGTGCAGCAACTTGGCATTGAGCGTCTCGATCTCGGCCGGATCGAAGCGCGCCGGTGCACGCGAGATGCGCGAAAGATCAACCAGTGCGGCGAGCTCCTGCAGCGACGCGATCGGACGCACAGCCTCGGCCGTGCCGGTCAGCACCGCCAGGCTCGCTACCGCCATCGGCTCGAAGCCGGCCTCACGCAGCGAGCCGATCGACAGCGCGCCGCTGCGCTTGGACAGCCCCTCGCCGCTCACCGTGGTGAGCAGGTTGTGGTGGGCGAAAGCCGGCACGGTACCGCCCAGAGCCTCGAAGATCTCGATCTGCACGGCGGTATTGGTGACGTGATCTTCGCCGCGAATGATGTGGGTGACGCCGAGGTCGATGTCGTCGACCACCGACGGCAGTGTGTAGAGATAGCCGCCATCGGCCCGGATCAGTACCGGATCGGAAAGCGAGACGGTGTCGACATGGGCGGGCCCGCGCACGCCGTCCTGCCACTCGACGATGCGGTGGTTGAGCAGGAAGCGCCAATGCGGACGCCGCCCCTCGGCCTCCAGGGCCGCCTTCTGCTCGGCCGTCAGGCGCAGGGCCGCCCGGTCATAGACCGGTGGCAGGCCGCGGGCCTTTTGCAAAGTGCGCCGGCGTTCCAGCTCCTCCTCGGTCTCGTAGCAGGGATAGAGCCGGCCGGCCTCGCGCAGGCGGGCGGCGGCGGCATCATAGAGCGCCATGCGCTCGGACTGTCGTGCCTGCACGTCCGGCACCATGCCGAGCCAGGCGAGGTCCACCGCGATGGCGTCGGCATATTCCTGGCGCGAACGGGCGGTGTCGGTGTCGTCATAGCGCAGGATAAAGCGCCCGTCCGCACGCTTGGCCACGCACCAGTTCAGCAAAGCGGTGCGGATATTGCCGATATGGATATAGCCGGTGGGGGATGGCGCAAAGCGGACGACGGGCGGCATGATGGGCTTTCGAAATTGGAATTATGGCCTGTCCTATACCGCGTCTCCTGCCTTTTGAAGGAGAGATTATGAACAGGCTCCTGCCATTTTTGCTGGCCACAAAATCGCCATCGTGTTTATAAGGGAGACGATAATCAATCGCAGCCGGCTCATAGACTCCTTTCCCGGCTGATCATCGCCACTCAGTGAATGCCGCCAAAATAGGCATCACGAAACTGACGATGCCCTCGGCATCCAAAACATGACGTTAGGGAATTCGTTGATTATTCGTGCCATCCTTCATTGTTTGTTGTCACCTCGAAGGCATTGTGCGGCCAGGTTCGCGGCCGTTCCTGCCGCGACCGGAAATGGGAATAAAGTGATGTTGCGTACCTCCCTGAAGACTGCCGTTGCGGCAGGAGTTCTTGCCGTTCTGGCGACGCCGGCGCTGGCCCAGTCCTCTTCCTATACGCCGACGGGATTCTGGGACAACTACATCGCCGGCGGCTGGTCGCTGGAGCTCGGCGCCACAGCCGCCATGGGCCCCAAATATGAAGGCGCCAAGGATTTCAGCTTCCTGCCCTCGCCCATCGTCTCGCTGTCGCGCCAGGGCAAGGGCCCGGCCTTCACCTCGCGCAACGACAATCCGGGCCTGGGCCTCCTCGACAATGGTTTCCTGCGCATCGGCCCGGTCGGCAAGATCCTGTTCGAGCGCGACGGCTCCACCGACGATGATCTCAAGGGCCTCAAGCCGGTACGCTGGGGCGGCGAACTCGGCATCTTCGCCGATATCTATCCGACCGAGTGGCTGCGTCTGCGGGCCGAATTGCGGCATGGCATCCGTTCGCATCACGGCCTGGTCGCCGATATCGCCGCAGACGCCTTCTATGATATCGCACCGGATTGGCGTATTTCCGGCGGGCCCCGGGTCTCCCTGGCTACACGCAGCTATTTCGACGCCTATTACGGCGTGAACCTGCAGGAATCGCTCGCTTCGGGCCTTAGCCCCTATTCGCCCGGCGGTGGCCTGAAATCGGTTGGCGTCGGCGGCGCGCTCACCTGGAAGACCACGGACAAGATCACAACCAGCGCCTTTGCCGAATATAGCCGTCTCACCGGTCCCGCTTCCAAATCGAGCCTGGTCAAGGAGCGCGGCTCCCCGAACCAGTTCACGATCGGCGTATCGGCCAGCTATCGCTTCGACTTCAATCTCTGAGACGCCCCGCAGCTATCCCCGGGTGCGCGGGCGCCCGGGATATGCCTCACCAGCGCCGAGCCATGCTCGTCGCGACAATCGGCCATGTTGATTGCGGGATCGGTCCCGTGCACCCAGTACGGGTCCAGCTTCTGCGAGGCCCCGTGAGCCAGTCCGCCGCCCTCCCCCACCTCTATTCGCCGTTCACGATCCGCAATCTGCGCATCAAGAACCGCATCATGTCCACCGGGCATGACACCACCCTGCCCACGGCCTTCGTGCCCAATGACGCGTTGATCGCCTATCAGCAGGCGCGCGCCCAGGGCGGCGTCGGATTGATCGTGCTGCAGGTTGCCGGCGTGCACGAGACGGCGCGCTACACCTCCCACCTCCTGATGGCGACCAGCGACGACTGCATCCCCGGTTACCGGCGCCTTGCCGAGGTCTGCCACGCCGAAGGTGCGGCCGTGTTCGGCCAGCTCTTCCATCCCGGCCGCGAGATCATGGAGACGGCCGAAGGCACCGCCCCCGTTGCCTACGCGCCCTCCGCCGTGCCCAACCAGCGCTTCCACGTCATGCCGCGCGCCATGAGCACAACGATGATCGGCGAGATCGTCGAGGGCTATGGCGAGGCTGCCCGTCGGCTCGAACAGGCCGGGATCGACGGGGTGGAGATCGTCGGCAGCCACGGCTATTTGCCCTCGCAATTCGTCAATCCGCGCGTGAATGTACGCGAGGATGCCTATGGCGGCTCGCTGGACAACCGCCTGCGCTTCATCCGCGAGAGCCTTGCCGCCATCCGTGCCAGGACGGGGCCGGATTTCGTGGTCGGCCTGCGCTTCTCATCCGAGGACAGTGACCTCAACGGCCTCACGCCCGAGGAAGTGGCGGAGGTGCTCACCGCCCTCGACGGAAGCTTCGATTATTTCAACCTGACGGTCGGATCCTCCGCCAGCTTTGGCGGTGCCGTGCACATCGCCCCCGCCATGGCCTTCTCCAGTGCCTATGGCGCGCCATCGGCGGCAGCGGTGAAGCGCAAGGTAAAGACCCCCGTCTTCTATGCCGGGCGCGTCAACCAGCCCCAGGATGCCGAGCAACTGATCGCCAAGGGCGAGGCCGACATGGTCGGCATGACGCGCGCGCTGATCTGCGACCCCGATATGCCCGCCAAGGCCGAGCAGGGCCGCTTCGACGACATCCGCGCCTGCATCGCCTGCAACCAGGCCTGCATCGGCCATTTCCAGCTCGGCGTGCCCATCTCCTGCATCCAGCACCCCGAGACCGGGCGCGAGCTGCGCTACGGCAAGGTGCTGCCCGCCGGCGCTGCGAAGAAAGTGTTGGTGGCGGGCGGTGGTCCGGCCGGCATGAAAGCCGCCAGCATCGCCGCCTCGCGCGGCCATGACGTCACGCTCTACGAAGCCTCGGGCCGGCTCGGCGGACAGGCCCTGCTGGCGCAATTGCTGCCGCGACGCATGGAATTCGGCGGCATCGTCACCAACCTCACCCGTGAGGCGGAGCTCGCCGGCGTCACCGTGGTGAGGAACACCAGGGTCGACCGTGCTCTGGTCGAGCGCGAACGGCCGGACGTGGTCATCATCGCGACCGGTGCCACGCCCCGCCATCCCGAACTGCCCGGTGCCGAGACCGCCCATGTCGTCGACGCCTGGCAAGTACTCCGTGACGAGGCCAATGTCGGCAGTTCCGTCCTGGTGGCGGACTGGCGCTGTGATTGGATCGGCATGGGCGTCGCCGAGAAGCTGGCGCGGGCGGGCTGCAAGGTCCGCCTCGCCGTCAATGGCTACATGCCGGGCCAGCGTATCCAGGCCTATGTCCGCGACCATTGGGCCGGCGTGCTGCACGATCTCGGCATCGAGGTCATCCCCTATGCCGATCTCTACGGCGTCGACGGCCAGACCGTCTATCTCGCCCATGTCACCGGGCGCGAGCCGATCATCATCGACGGCATCGACACGCTGGTGACCTCGCTGGGCCATGAGGCCGTCAATGCTCTGGAAGCCGAGCTGGAGGGCCTGGTGGCGGAGATCCACAGCATCGGCGACTGCCTGACGCCCCGCACGGCCGAGGAAGCCGTGCTGGAAGGCCTGAAGGTCGGCTGGGCCCTCTGAGAGCACGACGTCCTTCCGGGTGCGCGGACAAGACGTCCGCCTACCCGGGAATCGGCACTCCGACCATGTTCTGTCAGAGCGAGCGCATCAGCCCGCCGTCGACCCGGATGTTCTGGCCCGTGATGTAGCCGGCGCCCTCCGAGGCGAGGAAGGCGATGGTGGCGGCGATCTCCTCGCTGGTGCCGTAGCGCCCCATCGGCACGCTGTCGCGGCGCTCCTCGGTGGCCGGCAGGCTGTCGATCCAGCCCGGCAGCACATTGTTCATGCGCACATTGTCGGCGGCATGCTGATCGGCGAAGAGCTTGGTGTAGGCGGCAAGCCCGGCGCGGAAGACCGCCGAGGTCGGGAACATCGCCGTCGGCTCGAAGGCCCAGGCCGTCGAGATATTGATGATGGCGCCGCTCTTCTGACGGATCATCGCCGGTGCCACCACGCGGGTCGCACGGATCACATTCATCAGATAGACGTCGAGCCCCGTGTGCCATTGCTCGTCGGTGATCTCCAGAAGCGGCGCGCGCGGACCATGGCCTGCGCTGTTGACCAGCACATCGACACGCCCCCAGCGTTCGAGCGTCAGGTCGGTGAGGCGCTGCAGGTCCTCATTGGACTGGTTGGAACCGGTGACGCCGAGGCCCCCCAATTCCCGGGCGATGGCCTCGCCCTTGCCGGAGGAGGAGAGAATGGCAACCCTATAGCCATCCTTGGCCAAGCGCCTGGCCGCCGCCGCTCCCATGCCACTGCCCCCGGCCGTGACGATCGCTACTTTTTCTGCTGCCATCGGAATCATCCTTCCATGCCCCGGAGCGGCGGGAGGCCGCGACAAAGGGACCATGCACCTGATATACTGGCAATCCAGCTCCCATTCGAGCCAGAATAGCTGCTCTCATCCTGTAGAAAAACTACTGCATGCCGGACGCCCTGCCCCGCCTTCCTCCGCTCAAGGCCCTGCGTGCCTTCGAAGCCGCCGCACGCCATCTGAACTTCCGCCTCGCCGCCGAGGAGCTCAACGTGACCCAGGGCGCCGTCGCCCAGCATATCAGAGGGCTGGAGGCCGATCTTGGCGTCAAGCTGTTCGAGCGGCTGCCGCGCGGGCTTACGCTCACTCATGCCGGGCACGGCTACCTGCCTCCTGTCCGCCGAGCCTTCGAACTCATCGCCGACGCGACATTGGGCCTGCGGCCCGAGCCTGCCCGGCTGACGATCAGCGTCACGCCGAGCTTCGCCACCAAATGGCTGATCCCGAGACTGCCTTACTTCGTGGCCGAGCATCCGCTCGTCGACCTGCGCATTCTCGCTAATGAAAGCCTGTCGAATTTCCAGAGCGACGGTGTCGACATCGCGGTACGCCAGGGTCGCCTGCCCTTCGGGCCGGGCCTTGTAGTGGAGCGCCTGTTTGCGCAGCACGTCATCGCCGTCTGCGCCCCCGCCTTGCTGCCGGCCGGCTCGAACGGCATCGAACCGGCCGAAATCTTGAGCTACACGCTTCTGCACGACACCCATAATCTGTGGCCGGAGTTTCTCGAGCGGGCGCTGGGGCTGAAGCCGCTCGTCGAGCCGCGACGGATGCGCTTCAACCAGACGGGACTGGCGATCGAGGCGGCGGCCGCCGGCCAGGGCATCGCGCTCGCCAGCCGTTTCCTGGTCGCCGGCGATCTCGCCACCGGCCGGCTCATCCAGCCTGTGGCGGCCGTAATGTCCGGCGGCCATGATTTCTACGTGGTGCTGCCGCGCCGGCAGCGCCATCCCGAACCCACGGACGCGGTCCGGCGCTGGCTCATCGACACGGCCCAGGCGGAAGCGCTGGCAGACAACCCGGCGGCTCAGAAATCGACGGCGTCCGCGCTCGCAGTGGTGGAGACGCGATAGAGCGCAGCATCCGGCACGAAAGCCGGCTTGTTGCCGTCCCGGAAGCGGTTGGTGATCGGATAGCGGCGGTCCCGGCCGAAATTCTTCTCGGTCACCTTCACGCCGGGGGCAGCCTGGCGGCGCTTGTATTCGGCAAGGTAGAGCAGGCGCTCGACCTTGCGCACGGTCTCCTCGTCATGGCCGCGCGCCACGATCTCGGCGACCCGCATCTCGCTTTCGACCAGGCAGCGCAGGATATCGTCGAGCACGTCATAGGGCGGCAGCGAATCCTGGTCCTTCTGGTTCTCGCGCAATTCGGCGGAGGGTGCCTTGGTCAGGATATTGGGCGGGACCACCACCCCGTCTGGTCCCCTTGCATCCACCGGCTTCCAGCGGTTGCGCAGCTCGCACAGGCGATAGACCTCGGTCTTGTAAAGGTCCTTGATCGGGTTGAAGCCGCCATTCATGTCGCCATAGAGCGTGCAATAACCCACCGACATCTCCGACTTATTGCCGGTTGTCACCACCATGGCGCCAAACTTGTTTGAGATCGACATCAGGATGGTGCCACGGGTGCGGCTTTGCATGTTCTCCTCGGCGATGCCGCGGGGTTGGCCGGCGAACAGCGGCTCGAGCACGCTCTCCAGCCCGCTCACCGGGGCCTCGATCGGTACGACGTCATAGCGCACGCCCAGCGCCGTAGCGCATTCGAAGGCATCCTTCAGGGATTCCTTGGAGGTGTAGCGATAGGGCAGCATCACGCAATGCACCCGCTCCGGTCCGAGCGCATCCACCGCCATGGCCGCCACCAGGGCCGAATCGACACCGCCGGACAGGCCGAGCACCACGCCGGGAAAGCCATTCTTGTCGACATAGTCGCGCAGGCCCAGGACGCAGGCCTGGTAATCGGCCTCCTCGCCCTCCTCCACCGGCTCGACCACGCCCGGTTCGCAGGCCCAGCCCTGCGCCCCGCGCCGCCAGGTCGTGGTGACGATCGCCTCCCGGAAGGCCGGCAGTTGCACCGCCAGGCGATGATCGGCATTGAGGGCGAAGGAGGCGCCGTCAAAGATCACCTCGTCCTGGCCGCCAACCTCATTGGCGTAGAGCATGGGCAGGCCGGATTCGGTAACGCGTGCCACCGCGACATTGAGCCGGATGTCGGACTTGTCGCGATGATAGGGCGAACCATTGGGCACAAGCAGGATTTCGGCGCCCGTTTCGGCCAGGCACTCGACCACGTCATGGCCCCAGATATCCTCGCAGATCGGCACGCCCAGGCGCACACCGCGAAAGGCGATCGGCCCCGGCAAGGGCCCCGGCTGGAACACGCGCTTTTCGTCGAACACGCCGTAATTGGGCAGATCGTTCTTGAAGCGGACGGCAGCGACGATTCCCTTGTCCACCAGCGCTACCGCGTTGTGCAGCTTGTCCTTCTCGCGCCAGGGCAGGCCGACCAGCGCCGCCGGTCCGCCATCGGCCGTATCGCGGGCGAAGTCCTCCAGCGCGGCGCGGCAGGCATCCTGGAAAGCGGGCTTGAGTACCAGATCCTCGGGCAGATAGCCGCAGAGGAAAAGTTCGGTGAACAGCACGAGATCGGCGCCCTGCTCCCGCGCGCTGGCCCGCGCCGCGCGCGCCTTGGCGAGATTGCCGGCGATGTCGCCGAGCGTTGGTTTGAGCTGGGCAACGGCAATGCGCAGAATATCGGTGCTCATGGTCTCTTCAAAGGCGGACAAGAATGATCCGCCATCCTTACACCAGCCTTTCGGCCAGCGCGAGAAGCCAGGTCAGCCCCGCCAAGGTGAGCGCCGTGAACACCGCTGACGAACCGAGATCCTTGACGATGCGGATATGGGGATGACGGTCGGGCGTGACATGGTCCGACAGCGCTTCGATGGCCGTGTTGAGCAGTTCCACCATCAGTACCAGCAGGATGACGCCGATCAGGGCAAGGCGCTTCCACCAGCTCTCGGTAACCAAGAAGCTCGCCGGCACCGCGACGAGCAGGACGATGACCTCCTGGCGCACCGCCAATTCATAGCGGACGGCATGGGCAAGACCCGCTGCCGAATTGAAGAATGCCTTGACGATTCGCTCCATGACCGCTCCCGAGAATGGCAGGCGTTTTAAGGCCACGCAGCGGCAATCGCCAAGTATAATCGGGGCATGCAATCGAGACGCCACAACGCAAATGCCGGCCCGAAGGCCGGCATGCGTGATCGACGTCCCGTCTGTCAGCGCTTCTTCTTGTAGTAGACGTCGAGGCAGACGGCGAAGAGCAGCACCAGGCCCTTGATCCATTTCTGGTCGTCGATGCCGAGACCGAGGATCGACATGCCGACATTCATCACGCCCATCAGCAGGGCGCCGATCACCGCGCCGGTGATCTTGCCGACGCCACCCGAAGCCGAAGCGCCGCCGATGAAGCAGGCTGCGATGACGTCGAGCTCATAGCCGTCGCCGGCCTTGGGTGTCGCCATGCCGCCGAAGCGCGAGGTGACGATGAGCCCGGCCAGCGCCGCCAGCGCGCCCATATTGACGAAGGTCAACAGGATGAGGCGATCGGTGTTGATGCCCGAGAGCTTGGCTGCCTTCTCGTTGCCGCCGAGGGCATAGATGCGCCGGCCGACCACGGTGCGGGTGGTGACGAAGACATAGAGCAGCGTCAGCGCCAGCAGGATGATCAGCACCATCGGCAGGCCACGATACATGGCGAGGAGATAGCCGACATAGACGGTAGCGACCGCCATCAGGATGTTGCGGCCGATGAAGATCGCCATCGGCTCTTCCTCCACGCCGTGCTTGAGCCGCGTCATCCGGCCCTTGATGTTCACCAGGATGAACAGCGCCGCGGCGATCAGGCCAAGGGCGAAGGTGGTGGTGAAGAAGCCCGGAGACGCGAACGGATCGGGAATCCAGCCGGCACTGAGCTGGTTGAACTCGGCCGGCAGCGGACCGACATTGGTATTGCCGAGCAGGCGATAGGTCAGCCCTCGAAACACCAGCATGCCCGCCAGGGTGACGATGAAGGAGGGAATGCGCAGATAGGCGATGAAATAGCCCTGGATGCCACCGATGAGCGCCCCGACCACCAGGGTAGCGACCGCCGCTGGTGCCCAATGCCAGCCCAGCTTCACCATCAGCGTCGCGGCGACGGCGCCGGTGAAGGCGCAGACCGAGCCGACCGACAGGTCGATATGGCCGGCCACGATCACCAGCAGCATGCCGAGCGCCATGACGATGACATAGCCGTTCTGGTTGGGAATGTTGTTGATGTTGGACGGCGCCAGCATCCGCCCTTCCGTCATATATTGGAAGAAGCCGACGATGACGATCAGCGAGATCAGCAGGCCATAGTCGCGGATGTTGCCGCTGATATATTCAAGGATGGATTTCTTGGGCGATGAGCCTTGAGCTTCCACAGTGTTTGTCGTCATCGTCAATGCCCTTCCGCACGCATGATGGCGCGCATGATCTTTTCTTGGGTGGCCTCGGCCCCGGGGAATTCGCCTACGAAGCGACCTGCATTCATCACATAGATGCGATCGCACATGCCGAGCAGTTCCGGCATCTCGGAGGAAATCATCAGCACGGCTTTACCTTCATTCACCATCTCGTTGATGATGCTGTAGATTTCGTATTTCGCACCGACATCGATCCCGCGCGTCGGCTCGTCGAGCATCAGCAGTTCAGGATTGGAGAACAGCCATTTGGAGAGCACCACCTTCTGCTGATTGCCGCCCGACAGGTTCACCGTCTTCTGGAAGACGTTGGGAGAGCGGATGTTCAGCTTGCGCCGGTAGTCGTTGGCCACCCGCAATTCTTTGATGTCGTCGATGATGGAATTCTTCGACACCCCCTCGAGGTTGCTCAGCGTGATGTTCTTGATGATGTCCTCTTCGAGGACGAGGCCGAGCTGCTTGCGGTCCTCCGTGACATAGGCCAGGCCGTTGGCCAGCGCCTTGTGGATGGAGGACAGATCCACCGGCTTGCCGTGCATCAGGGCCTGGCCGCTGATGCGCTGGCCGTAGGACTGGCCGAAGATGCTCATGGCGAGTTCCGTCCGCCCTGCGCCCATCAGGCCGGAGATGCCGACGACCTCACCCTTGCGCACGGTGAAGTTCACGCCCTTGACCACCTGGCGATCGGAATGCTCGTGGTGGTGCACCACCCAGTCCTTGATCTCCAGCACCGGCTCGCCGATCTTGGGCTCGCGGCTGGGATAGCGGTCCGCCATTTCGCGCCCGACCATGCCCTTGATGATGCGGTCTTCGCTGATCGCCTCGTTGCGGCAGTCGAGGGTCTCGATCGAGGCACCGTCGCGGATCACCGTGATCTCGTCGCAGACCTTGGAGATCTCGTTGAGCTTGTGCGAGATCAGGATCGAGGAAATGCCCTGGCGCTTGAACTCCAGCAGGAGGTCAAGCAGGGCATCGCTGTCGCTTTCGTTGAGACTGGCCGTCGGCTCGTCGAGGATCAGGAGCTTGACGTCCTTCGACAAGGCCTTGGCGATCTCGACGAGCTGCTGCTTGCCGACGCCGATATTGGTGATGAGCGTGTCCGGCGATTCCCTCAGCCCGACCTTATCCAGCACCTTGCGGGTCTTGCCATAGGTCAGGGGCCAATCGATCAGGCCACCGGTGGCCTGCTCGTTGCCGAGGAAGATGTTCTCGGCGATGGAGAGCAGCGGCACCAGGGCAAGTTCCTGATGGATGATGATGATGCCGAGCTCTTCGGACTGGCGGATATCCTTGAAGTGGCATTCCTTGCCGCGGAAGCGAATCTCCCCTTCATAGGAGCCATGGGGATAGACACCGCTCAGCACCTTCATCAGGGTTGATTTGCCGGCGCCATTCTCGCCGACCACGCCGTGAATTTCGCCCTCGTTGACCGTGAGGTTGACGTTGCTGAGCGCCTTGACCCCCGGAAAGGTCTTGGTGATGCCCCGCATTTCCAGGATGGCTGTCATAGTGGATGACCTGTGAAAAGGGCGGCCGGCACCGTGGTGCCAGCCGCCCGATACCCTAACATGGTTTTAAGGACGACCACTTATTTCAGCTGGTCTTCCTTGTAGTAGCCACCATCGACCAGCACCTGCTTCCAGTTGTCCTTGGTGACCAGGACGGGCTTGAGCAGATAGGTCGGCACCACCTTCTTGCCGTTGTCGTAGCTCTTGGTGTCGTTGATCTCGGGCTTGCCGCCGGAGAGCACGGCATCGACCATGTCGACCGAGACCTTGGCGAGCTGGCGCGTATCCTTGTAGATCGTCGAGTACTGGTCGCCGGCGATGATCGCCTTGACGGATGCGACCTCCGCATCCTGGCCCGAGATGAAGGGCATGGGCTTGTCGCCCGAGCCGTAGCCGGCCGCCTTCAGCGAAGCGATGATGCCGCGCGACAGGCCATCATAGGGAGACAGCACCGCGTCGACCTTCTTGTCGGTGTAGAAGGCGGAGAGAAGGTTATCCATGCGCGACTGGGCGAGCGAACCGTCCCAGCGCAGCGTACCGACCTTGTCCATGCCTGCCTGCTTGGACTGCACCACCAGCTTGCCGCTGTCGATGTAAGGCTGCAGCACCGACATCGCGCCGTTGTAGAAGAAGAAGGCGTTGTTGTCGTCGGGCGAGCCGCCGAACAGCTCGATGTTGAAGGGGCCTTTGCCGTCCTTGAGGCCGAGGCCGCTCTCCAGCGACTGGGCCTGCAGCACGCCGACCTGGAAATTGTCGAAGGTGGCGTAGTAGTCGACATTCTCCGAATTGCGGATCAGGCGGTCATAGGCGATGACCTTGACGCCCTTGGCCGCAGCCTCCTTGAGCACGTCGGCGAGCGTGGTGCCGTCGATCGAGGCGATCACCAGGACCTTGTCGCCCTTGGTCAGCATGTTCTCGATCTGGGCGAGCTGGTTGGGGATATCGTCGTCGGCATATTGCAAGTCGGTGGCATAGCCCTTGGCCTGGAGCTGCTTGACGACATTGTTGCCGTCGTCGATCCAGCGCTCCGAAGTCTTGGTCGGCATGGCGATGCCAACAGGCCCCTTATCCTGGGCAAGGGCCGGCGATGCGAGGGTGATCGCACCGAAGGCAGCAGCCAAAAGCAAGGATTTGAATAGTTTCACGTCTCTCTCCCAAGTTGACGTTTTCCCGGTCCGGGACGAACCGGGTCTAGAAATAGCCCCTCAGCCGACATCGGGAATCGAAGCGGCTCCAATGGAGCCTCTTCTCACCCCCGGGGCACAGCCGAATGCGTCCAGAACCGTGCCGCCAAGGGGTGTTTCTTCCCGCGAGGCTCAGAATTCATAAGAGCTTTCCGATGCTTGTCAATTGGTAATACAATTAGCAAACAGATGATGCGCCACCGGCCCATAAGAGCGACGGTGACGCCTCTCGTCATCGCATGTCAATCCGGCCAGGGGAACGGCCGGCGTTGCGGTCGCGGGTTACCGCTCGACGTCCCGAGCCCCTACTTCAACTGATCTTCCTTATAGTAGCCGCTGTCGACCAGCACCTGCTTCCAGTTGTCCTTGGTGACCAGGACGGGCTTGAGCAGATAGGTCGGCACCACCTTCTTGCCGTTGTCGTAGCTCTTGGTATCGTTGATCTCGGGCTTGCCGCCGGAGAGCACGGCATCGACCATACCGACCGACACCTTGGCCAGGTCGCGGGTATCCTTGAAGACGGTGGAATATTGGTCACCGGCGATGATCGCCTTGACGGATGCGACTTCCGCATCCTGGCCGGAGATGAAGGGGATGGGCTTGTCGCCCGAGCCGTAGCCGGCCGCCTTCAGCGAGGCGACGATGCCGTGGGCCAGGGTGTCGTTCGGCGAGAGCACCGCGTCGACCTTCTTGTCGGTGTAGAAGGCGGAGAGAAGGTTATCCATGCGCGACTGGGCGAGCGAGCCGTCCCAGTTCAGCGTACCGACCTTGTCCATGCCCATCTGCTTGGACTGCACCACCAGCTTGCCGCTGTCGAGATAAGGCTGAAGAACGGACAGGGCGCCATTGTAGAAGAAGAAAGCGTTGTTGTCGTCCGGCGAGCCGCCGAACAGCTCGATGTTGAAGGGGCCCTTGCCGGCCTTGAGACCGAGGGCGGTCTCGAGCGACTGGGCCTGCAGCACGCCGACCTGGAAATTGTCGAAGGTGGCGTAATAGTCGACATTCTCCGAATTGCGGATCAGGCGGTCATAGGCGATAACCTTGACGCCCTTGGCGGCGGCGGCCTTGAGAGCATCGGCCAGCGTGGTGCCGTCGATCGCCGCGATTACCAGCACCTTGTCGCCCTTGGTCAGCATGTTCTCGATCTGGGCGAGCTGGCCGGGAATATCGCCATTGGCATATTGCAGATCGGCGCCATACCCCTTGGCTTCCAACTGCTTGACGACATTCTTGCCGTCGTCGATCCAGCGCTCGACCGTCTTGTCCGGCATGGCGATGCCGACGGTGCCCTTGTCCTGTGCCAAGGCCGGTGTCACGAGAATGCCGGCAGCCAAGGCGCTCGCCAGACACAGTTTTTGAAACAATCCCATAGTGCCTCCCGATTTCATGAGTTACGTACCTCAATTTTCGTCACTGCAGCGGCCGATCTTTCGCTGCAATGGTACGACGAATGATAGATTAGTGCCTCAACCTGTCAACGACCCATGATGCACGGACCTCATGGATCGTCCTCGCCGAGACGCAATCGGCCACCCCTGCCCTTCAGGCATTCCAGTCAAGCACGATCTTGCCGCACTCGCCGCGCGCCATCGTCTCGAAGCCCTCGAGATAGTCGGCGACGGCCAGGCGGTGGGTGATCACCGGGCGGATATTGAGCCCGCTCTGCAGCATGGCCAGCATCTTGTGCCAGGTTTCGAACATCTCGCGGCCATAGATGCCCTTGATGGTCAGCATCTTGAAGACGATCTTGTTCCAGTCGACGGCAAAGGGCGTGGCGGGAATGCCAAGCATGGCGATCTTGGAGCCCATCAGCATGACGTCGAGCATCTGCTGGAAAGCCGCCGGTGCACCGCTCATCTCCAGGCCGACATCGAAGCCTTCTTTCATCCTCAGGCGGGTCATCACGTCGCGCAGATCTTCCTTGGCGACGTTGACCGGCACGACATCGGCCACCTTGGCAGCAAGGTCGAGGCGGACCGGATTGATGTCGGTGATCACGACATGGCGGGCACCGGCATGGCGGGCGACGGCCCCGGCCATGATGCCGATCGGGCCGGCGCCGGTGATCAGCACGTCCTCGCCGACGAGATCGAAGGACAGCGCCGTGTGCACCGCATTGCCGAGCGGATCGAGGATGGCGCCGAGTTCGTCGTCGACCTCATCGGGCAGCGGCACGATGTTGAAGGCCGGTACCTTCACATATTCGGCGAAGGCGCCGGGCATGTTGACGCCGATGCCGCGGGTGTCGGGATCGAGGTGGAAGCGCCCTGCCCGCGTCGCCCGGCTCTTCATTCCGATGACATGGCCTTCGCCGGACACCCGCTCGCCCATCTTGAGGCTGTGCACGGCCGAGCCGATCTCGACGATCTCGCCGGCATATTCATGACCGACGATCATCGGCACCGGCACAGTCTTCTGGGCCCAGGCGTCCCATTTGTAGATGTGGATGTCGGTGCCGCAGATGCCGGTTTTCCGCACCTTCACCAGGACATCGTTGGGACCGAGTTCAGGCATCGGCTCATTGTCCGAAAACCAAAGGCCGGGTTCGGGCTTGGATTTGACGAGGGCTTTCATCTGTCAGGGCTTTCTTGGGAGGCCTTCAGGCTTGCCAGGGGTTGAAGACAGGAACGCCGAGGGGGCTAAAATCGGCGACATTTCGGGTGACCATGGTCAGGCCATGCTCCAAGGCCGTAGCCGCAATCATCGCATCCCGTTCGGGACGCCGGTCCGGGACAGGCAGGCGCGCACATATCTGCGCGGTCCGAGATCCAAACTGTAAAATCCGGCCATCATAACTGGGCTCGACTTTGCCAACCAACCAGTTACGAAGAACTCCGCCTTGCGCGGGATCACGCCGCTCGATCGACAACACGCCAATTTCGAGTTCCATCAAGGTGACTGCAGAGATGAATTGTCTCGATCTGGCGGTGGCGTAAGCCCATTCGAGAAGCTTTGGCGCGGCAAGACGAGGACGACGCAACTCGGAGAGGACATTGGTATCCAGCAGGAACATCAGTCGAATACCGTCTCCCTGCGCACGATCTCACGCAAGCGCGGCGGCTCGAAATCGAAATCCGCTTCCGGTTCGTCCTGGCGGAGCAAATCCACGATGCTTGGCTCTTCCCCGACAAGGCGCTGATATTCCTCATGCTTCAGCAACACGAAGGCCGGCTTGCCGCGATCGGTGATCACGAGCGGGCCTTCCTCCGCGGCGCGCTTGGCTTTGCCGATGTCGTGATTGAACTCCCGGCTGCTCATGTGCTTCATCGGAGACCTCCGCAGGATATGTAGTTACAATACTACATCCTGCAAAGCCAATCACGCAAAAAGATCAGATCACGCCCAAAGCCTTGCCGGCATCGGTGAAGGCGTCGATGGCAAAATCAATGTCAGCTTCCGTCAGCCCGGCCGACATCTGGGTGCGGATGCGCGCCCTGCCCTTCGGCACCACCGGGAAGAAGAACCCGGCGACATAGACGCCGCGCTCGTCGAGCGCCCGAGCCATCTCCTGGGCGCGCCGCGCATCATGCAGCATCACCGGAATGATCGGCGTCTCACCCTGCAGAAGTTCGAAGCCGGCCTTCTCCAGCCCGGCGCGGAAACGCCTGGTGTTGGCGAACAGTTTTTCGCGCAAGTCATCGCCCGCCTGAGCCAGTTCGATCGCCTTCATTGAGCCGGCCGCAACCGGCGGGGCCAAAGAATTGGAGAAAAGATAGGGACGTGCACGCTGACGCAGGAGATCGATGATCGGCTGGCTGGCGGCGACATAGCCACCCATGGCGCCACCCAAGGCCTTGCCCAGCGTGCCGGTGAGGATATCGACCTTGTCCTCCACCCCGGCGCGAGCGGGCGTGCCGCGCCCCTCGGGACCGATGAAGCCGGTGGCGTGGCAATCATCCACCATCACATTCGCCCCGTAGCGCCCGGCAAGATCCGTGAGCGTCTTCAGGTCGGCGAGATAGCCGTCCATGGAAAACACGCCGTCGGTGGCGATGATGATGTGGCGGGCATTGTCCACCTTGGCCGCCTGCAACTGCACCTCGAGATCGTTCATGTCGCCATTGGCGAAGCGATAGCGCTTGGCCTTGCACAGGCGCACGCCGTCGATGATCGAGGCATGGTTCAGGCTGTCGGAGATGATGGCGTCCTCGGCGCCGAGCAGGGGCTCGAACACCCCGCCATTGGCGTCGAAACAGGCGGCGAAGAGTATAGCATCATCCTTGTTGAGATAGCGGGCGATGGTGCGCTCGAGTTCGCGGTGCAGGGTCTGCGTTCCGCAGATGAATCGCACCGAGGCCATGCCGAAACCATGGCCGTCCATGGCCTGTTTGGCGGTGGCGATGATCTCGGGATTGTCGGCCAGGCCCAGATAATTGTTGGCGCACAGATTGAGCATCGGCCGCCGGCCGGCCTCGGCGGCCACTTCGATGCGGGCGCGTTGCGGGCCGGCAATCTCGCGCTCGCTCTTCCACAAACCGTCCTTGGCGATTTCCGTCAGGGTGGATTTGACATGATCGACGAGCGACATCGGGCGGCTCCCTTGTACCTGTTTGGGTTCACAGGCCTAAGCCAAAACCAGCCGCGCTTCAAATGATGAGATCATGCCGAAAAGAGATGAGAACAGACGAGCGCGCCGATCTTCGAACCGGTCGGGCAAGCAGGCATCCTCGGCCGCAGGAAAAGGCGGGTCCGAAGACCCGCCCTCAACCTCTCAGTACGTCTTCGGCACGTACATTTCCGACGGCACGGGATGGCGCACATAGTCTTCATGGCGCTCGCGGTCGGGCAAGATCACCGGCGGATGCTCGACTTGGCCATAGGGGATCTGATTGAGCAGATGGCTGATGCAGTTGAGGCGTGCGCGCTTCTTGTCGACCGCCTCGACCACCCACCAGGGCGCTTCGGGAATATGGGTACGCTCCAGCATCACTTCCTTGGCCCGGGTATAGTCTTCCCAGCGCCGACGGGATTCCACGTCCATCGGGCTCAGCTTCCACTGCTTGAGCGGATCCTGGATGCGCATGTTGAAGCGGAATTCCTGTTCCTCGTCAGTGATCGAGAACCAGTATTTCAACAGGATGATACCCGAGCGCACCAGCATGCGCTCGAATTCCGGCGCGGAGCGGAAGAACTCCTCATATTCGGCATCGGTGCAGAAGCCCATGACATGTTCGACACCCGCCCGGTTGTACCAGCTGCGGTCGAACAGCACCATTTCGCCGCCGGCCGGCAGATGAGCGACATAGCGCTGGAAGTACCATTGCGTGCGCTCGCGCTCGCTGGGTGCCGGCAGGGCTGCCACGCGGCAGATGCGCGGATTGAGGCGCTGGGTAATGCGCTTGATCACGCCGCCCTTGCCGGCGGAATCGCGCCCCTCGAACAGCACGACCACCCGCAGCTTGTTGTGCTGGATCCAGTCCTGCAGTTCGACCAGTTCGTGCTGCAGGCGGAAGAGCTCGCGGAAATAGATCTTGCGGTCGAGCGTATCGCGCTCCTCCAGCTCGGGCGCATCCCCCAGGATACGGTCGAGGCGGGCCTCCTCCAGCTCCAGTTCCAGCTCCTCGTCATAGCCGTCGGCAATCTCCTGCCGGATGCGGTCGAGATTGGGTCTGCTATCCGCTGGCGTGGTCATGCGAATACTCCTTGCGAGAAGGCCGCTTCGATCGGCCGGGCATGTCTCGGGCGCCATAGGCCCATGCTTTGATGAAGCCCGTAGTGCAGGAATATTTCAGTTATGTGACAGAACCGGCAAGCACCCCTCCAAGGCTCAGCTCGTCTTCAGCCATTCCACGGCGCGGTGTGCGATGGCCATGACTGGAGCATTGGTATTGGCGCTGACGATCTCGGGCATCACCGAGCAATCGAACACACGCAGTCCCTCGACGCCGCGCACGCGCAGTTGGGAATCGAGCACCGCCATCGGATCATCGTCCCGGCCCATGCGCGCCGTCCCGACCGGATGGTAATTGGTCTTGACCATGCGCTTGCAATGGGCGTGCAGATCGGCATCGGAAACCTTGTCAGCGCCCGGCAGCATCTCATGGGAAATCTTCTCCTTGATGGGCGAGGCGGTCAGAAAGGAACGGGCAAAACGCAGGCCCGCGATCATCAGGCGGATATCCTCGGCATGCTTGAGGAAGCCGCCATCGACGACCGGTGGCTCGAGTGGATCCGCTGAGCGCAACTTCACTGTCCCCCGCGATTTCGGCCTGAGCAGGCAGGTGGTGAAAGTGACGCCGTCGCAGGCAGTGACGTCGGTGATGTCGCGGTCGAGATAGACGGTCGGCACGCAATAGATCTTCAGCGAGGCATCGGCCTGCGCGTCGTCGGGATTGGTGAAGACGCAGGCTTCCACGCCCGTGGTGGTCACCGGCCCCTGCTTGCGCAACAGGTAGTCGAGGCCGTTGCGGATCATGTTCCAGCCTTTGTCCTGACCGAAATAGCCGTAACGGCCGTTGGAGGCGGCGATCAGCGGCACCTCGCAATGATCCTGCAGGTTCTCGCCCACGCCCGGCAGATCCACCTTGGGCTTGATGCCGTGGCGCAGGAGGTGGTCGGCCGGGCCGATGCCGGACAGCATCAGGAGCTTGGGCGTGACATAGGTCCCGGCGGCCAGGATCACCGTTGCGGCGGAGGCCCTGTGAGTCCGCCCGCCTTCCACATATTCGACCCCCGTGCAGTGGTTGCCTTCGATGACGAGGCGGGTCACAATCGCTTCCGTGGTGATGGTGAGACGTTCGTCGCCGCGCACCAGCGGCAGGAAGGCGTCCACGGCCGAGCAGCGGCGCTTGGCCACCGGATCCATGGTGCCCTGCATCAGGCCCACGCCGCGCTGGCGCCCGGAGTTGAAATCGGGATTGAGCGGCTCGCCCAGGGACGGCAGCGCCTGGAGGAAGGCCTTCGTCATCTCGCAGGTATGGAGCGGCCTCGTGACCTTGAGCGGGCCGGCGGTGCCATGCACCGGCGTGTTCAGGTCGGCATTGCCTTCCATCGCAATGAAATGGGGGAGGATATCGGCATAGCGCCAGCCCTCCGCCCCGTAATTCTCGGCCCAATTGTCATAGTCGTCAGGCTGGCCGCGCATATAGACCATGGCGTTGACCGAGGAACCGCCGCCGAGCACCCGGCCCTGAGGCACGATGGTGGCGCGCCCGTCGAGCTGGGGCTGGCGCTCCATCTTGTGCATGGTGAGATAGGTGTCCTTGGCCAGATATTTCATGTAGCCGGCCGGCATGTGCATGATCGGGTTCATGCGGGCGGGGCCGGCTTCCAGCATCAGGACGCGCTGGCCAAGATCGCGCACGAGCCGCATGGCGGTGACGCAGCCCGACGAGCCGCCGCCGACGATGATGGTGTCGTAAGTCATGGCCATTCGAACCCGCCCCATTTGTCTGACGAGTTCGTTGTGTTTCACAACTTTAGCTGAGTTGCAAACGGATTAGACCGTCGGAGGCGCCCCTGCCCCCAGGGTGATCAGCACGATCTCGGGCGGCACGCCGAAGCGCACCGGCAGACCCGTCATGCCAAGGCCACCCGAGACGACGAGGTGGCGATCCCCCTCGACGATATGGCCATAGGCAAAGCGGTTGCCATAGCGCGAGGGCACATGAATGACCCCGACGCCAGGCAGGACCACCTGCCCGCCATGCGTATGGCCGCAGACCGTCAGGGCGACATGATCGGGCACGTCGACGAAGATGTCCGGTTCATGGGCCAGCAGGATCGCCGGGGCGGTGTCGCCCACCTTGGCAAGCGTACCCGGCAGATCGTCCAGGCCGTAATTGCCATCGCCGAGGCCGAGCAGCCAGAAGGGCCGTCCGTCCTTCTCGAGCCGCAGCGCCGCATTCTCCATGACATGGATGCCATGAGCCTTGAAGGCACGGCGGACATTGTCGCCATCATGCCAGCCGATATCGTGATTGCCGAGCACGGCATGCACGCCGAGCGGCGCGCGCAGGATGGAAAGCGCCCTGGCGCATTCGGACATCGGCACGAAGGAACCGACGCCGAAGCGCCCCATGCCGGCCTCGTAGTCACCCGCCAGCAGCACGATGTCGGGTTTGAGGGCATTGGTGGTGTGGGCGATCTGCTCGATGTGGGCCGGGGTCATCCAGGGATTGATGGCATGGATGTCGGCAAGCACGGCAATGCGCAGCGTCGGTCCGCTTCTCCATTGGCGCGGTGCGACTTGGTACTGCGTCGCCAGCAACCGTCGTGGCTCGACCCCGAAGGCGTAGCCGCCGAACAGAAGAGGCGTGGCAAGGCCGGCCTTGAGGAGGAAATTGCGTCTGGAGAGCATGCGGAACCGTGGGGTATTGCAACGAAGGAAACGATCTTCGCGCATCTTTGTGGCGCTGCAGCAGCAACGATATGCAGGAGCGATGGAAAGAAAGCGCATTCGTCGTGCGCGAACCGGGCATCGGTGACGTGTTAGGTCGCCAGTGAGCTGCCGCCCCCGAGCGTGACCATCACGATCTCGGGCGGCACGCCGAAGCGCACAGGCAGGCCGGTCATGCCCAAGCCGCCGGAAACCACCAGATGACGATCGTCCTCGACGATATGGCCATAGGCAAAACGCCTGCCGAAGCGGGAGGGCACGCCTCTCGGACCATAGAAGGGGAAACTGACTTGTCCGCCATGGGTGTGTCCGCAGACCGTCAGGGCAATGCGGCGTTCGTGATCGAGTTGCGGCAGCTCGGCAAAGATGTCGGGTTCATGGGCCAGCAGGATTGCCGGCGAGCCATCGCTCATCTGGGCCAGGGTGCCCGGCAGGTCGTCGAGCCTTCTGCGATGGATACCTCCCCACTGGTCTCCCAGGCCGAGCAGCCAGAATCCCCTCCCTTTCTTCTCCAGCCGGACCGCCTTGTTCTCCATGACGGGAATACCGAAAGCGGCGAAAGCGCGCCGGACATTGTCGCCGCCCCTGCCACGGCGTCCCAGATCGTGATTGCCGAGCACGGCATGCACGCCCAAAGGCGCCCGAAGCAGCGATAGCGCCTCGGCGCAATCCTCCATCGAGACATAGGAGCCGACACCATAGAGCGGCATGCTGGCCTCGTAGTCGCCGGCCAGCAGCACGATGTCGGGGTCGAGGGCGTTGGTGGCGCGCGCAATCCGCTCGATGTGGGCAGGGCTCATCCAGGGATTGATGGCGTGGATGTCGGCGAGCACGGCGATCCTGAGGACCAGTGCGGCAGGCCAATTGCCGGGCGAGATTCGGTAGCGTGTCGTCACGAGACGCTGCGGCTCGACGCCGAAGGCGTAGCCGCCGGACAGGAAAGGCGTGGCGAGGCCGGCTTTGAGCAGGAAACGGCGTCTGGACAGCATCGGGATCCACGGGGTTGCGTTGCTTGGCAAGGCAACCCTGCCCCATGGCTATGATGGGACAATCGCCGACAGATGCAGGATTGAAGGAAAGTCGGCGCAATCCCCGCTCGGGCCGGGAATGTCCTCTCGGTCAATGCCTGAAAAGCCAAGAGGCGGGCCAACGGACCCGCCTCTCGACATATCGATTGTCCGATCGAGGGGAATGACGGCGCGCGCCGTCACTCTGCCGCGATGATGCTCGGCTTGACCTGGCCGGAACGCTCCTTCTTGACCAGGTCCGCCACCATGAAGGCGACCTCGATGGCCTGCTCGGCATTGAGGCGCGGATCGCAATGGGTGTGGTAGCGATCGGCGAGATCGGCTTCGCTCACGGCACGGGCGCCGCCGGTGCATTCGGTGACGTTCTTGCCGGTCATCTCCAGATGCAGGCCGCCGGCATAGGTGCCTTCGGCCTGGTGCACGGCAAAGAAGCTCTTGATCTCGCCGGTGATCTGGTCGAACGGCCGGGTCTTGTAGCCGTTCATCGCCTTCACCGTGTTGCCATGCATCGGATCGCAGGACCACACCACCGAACGGCCCTCGCGCTTCACGGCGCGGATGAGTTCGGGCAGATGCTGCTCGACCTTGTCATGGCCAAAGCGGGCGATCAGGGTCAGGCGACCCGGCTCGTTTTCCGGGTTGAGGATGTCGATCAGCTTGATCAGTTCGTCGGGCTTGAGCGAGGGGCCGCATTTCAGGCCGATCGGGTTCTTGACGCCCCGGAAGAACTCGACATGGGCGTGGTCGAGCTGGCGCGTGCGGTCGCCGATCCAGACGAAATGGCCCGAGGTCGCATAGGGATCGCCCGAGGTGGAATCGATGCGGGTCATCGCCTGCTCATAGCCGAGCAGCAGGGCCTCGTGGCTGGTGTAGAAATCGGTGATGCGCATCTCCGGATGCAACTCCGGATCGATGCCGCAGGCGCGCATGAAGTCGAGCGTCTCGGTGATGCGCTCGGCCAGAGCCTGATATTTCGAGCTCTGCGGCGAGTCCTTGACGAAGCCGAGCATCCACTGATGCACATGGGCGAGATTGGCATAGCCGCCGCTGGCGAAGGCGCGCAGCAGGTTGAGCGTCGCCGCCGACTGGCGATAGGCTTCGAGCTGGCGCCGCGGATCGGGAATGCGGGCCTCGGCGGTGAATTCGGTGCCGTTGACGATGTCGCCGCGATAGACGGGCAGCTCGATCTCGCCGACCTTCTCGGTGGGCGCCGAGCGTGGCTTGGCGAACTGGCCGGCGATGCGGCCGACCTTCACCACCGGCGAGGAGCCGGCGAAGGTGAGCACCACGGCCATCTGCAGGAAGACGCGGAAGAAGTCGCGGATATTGTCGGCGCCATGCTCGGCGAAGCTCTCGGCGCAATCGCCGCCCTGGAGCAGGAAGGCCTCTCCGGCGGCAACCTTGGCGAGCTGGCGCTTGAGCTTGCGTGCTTCACCGGCAAAAACGAGCGGCGGGAAGGTCGCGAGCGTCGCCTCGACGTCGTTGAGAGCCTTTTCGTCGGGATAGACGGGCGACTGCTGGATCGGTCTGGAACGCCAGCTCTGCGGTGTCCAACGCTCGGACATGAGTATACTTCCTGTTCTCAGGGCGAACCGGCTATAGCCGCCCTGCACGACTATGATACTTTCACGAGGCCGGCGTTTTCCGGCGAAGGCCGGTTCTATACGCGTCCGGCCAATAGAAAACCAGCGTAAAGCCGTGGTTTTCAGTCTCATTTACGAAATCTTCGAGCAGGTTGGGACCGTTTTTGCCGGATCGCTGGCCTTCAGCCGGCTCCTGGAAACGCGCCGTCGAATGAAGGGGGCGGCTGAATGGCGGATCTTCAATTCTCCCGCCCCGCCAGGATCTTGAGCGCCTTCAAGGTCTCGCGATTGAGCGTACCCTTGGTCTTGCCGCTGTAGAGGCCGCGGTCGACCAGGATCGACTGTACTTCCATGCGGGTATCCAGGCCCCAGGCCCCCCAGTGGTCGGTGAGCTGCTTGAAGCTGTAGTCGTTGCCGGCCGCGAGCGCCCGCATCAACCACAGGGCCGCCGCTTTGCCATCGGCCGGAATGCCGGTGCCATTGGCATAGGCAAAGGCAAGCCCCGCCATGCCGTCGGTGTTGCCGCGATCGGCAGCCAGGCGATAATAGGTGACCGATCTGGCTTCATCCTTGGGCACACCGTCGCCGCTGAGATAGGCATAGGCGATCTTCACCAGCGCATCGTCGTCGCCCTGGTCGGCGGCAGCCTGGAACAGGGCGATCGCTTTGGCGCCATCCTTCGGCACACCCTGCCCGCTCTGATAGGCCAGAGCGAGATTGCGGGCTCCCGCCGGATCGCCCTTGTCGGCCGCCTCCTGGAACTGCCGGGCCGCTTCCGCGAAATCCTGGGTGACGCCCTCGCCATCCCGATAGAGAAAGCCGAGATTGACATTGGCGGCGGCCAGCCCTGCCTCCGCCGCCTTCTTGTAGAGCGCCAGTGCCTCAACCGGATCGACCTTTACGCCGCGCCCGACCTGATATTGATAGGCCAGAGAATTGAGGCAGTCGGCATCGCCCTTGTCGGCGCAGAGCTTGAACAGGCGGTTCGCCTCGGCGTCATTGCTCGGAATACCGACACCGTCACGTTCGCGCACCCCGGCCGAAAAGGCCGCGATCAGGCTGCCGAGATCGGCTGCCTTGCGATAGGCTTCGAGAGCGGCCCGATCATTGCCGAGCTTTTCCTGGGCACGCCCGAGCTGGAACTGAAAGCGCGCGACGGCGGGATAGCGGCCGGCGGCCTCCTCGCAGCGTGCCAGGGCCAGCGTACCGTCGAGCGCCTCCAAGGCAACGCCATCCACGACTTTCTGGCTGTCCTCGGGACTTGCCGCGAGGCGATCACAGTCCGTAACGGCTTCTTCCGTCTGCGGCTGGACTGGCGCGGCGCGCAAGGGTGGGACATGCCGCCCATGAGGCGGGGTGAGATTGAGCGCCCAAGCCGCGTTCGCCAGCATGACCATGCCAGCGGCGACCGCGCCGAAAATCACCACAGGAGCCCGCATCATGCCCTCCCCGAACCGCCTGCCCTGCCGCCTTCTGATGCGTAGCGGCCGGATATCCAAGCGGGGGAATCGCCGCTATCGCACGGCGCGCACTCTGCAGCCGGGTTGGTAAAGGCCGGCTTAGCGGACGGGCGTGCGCATCGTCACCAATTCCTCGGCCGCGCTTGGATGCAACGGCATCGTGGCATCGAAATCGGCCTTTGTCGCGCCCATCTTGACGCTGATCGCCAACAATTGGGCCATTTCGGCCGCCCCTTCGCCGACGATGTGCACACCAAGTATCTTATCCGTCACCTTGTCGACGACCAGCTTCATGAAGACACGGTCGCCGCTACCCGACAGGGTGGCCTTCATGGCCCGGAACGAGGTCTGGAAAATGGTGACGCCGCCACCGCATTCGGCGCGCGCTTCTTCCTCGCTCAAGCCGACGGTACCGATTTCCGGGGTCGAGAACACGGCCGTCGGCACCAGGCGATGGTCGGCGAGCCAGGGCTTGTTGCCGAAGACGGTATCGGCAAAGGCATGCCCCTCGCGGATGGCGACGGGGGTGAGATTGATGCGATTGGTGACGTCGCCCACCGCCCAGATCCCGGGCGCCGTGGTGCGCGACTGGTCGTCGACCGCGATGGCGCCGGCAGTGTTGATTTCCACCCCGACCGTTTCGAGACCGAGACCCACAGTATTGGGCTTGCGCCCCGTCGCCACCATGATCTCGCCGACATGGCGCGTCTGGCCGTTGGTGAGGGTGACCCGCCGCCCGCCGGCCTTGTCCTCCTCGATGTGCTTGAGGTCCGTACGGATCAGGATCTCGATGCCGGCTGCACTCATCGCCTCGGTCAACACCCGGCGAACGTCGTCGTCGAAACCGCGCAGGATCGCCTCCCCGCGATAGACCAGGGTCACCTTCACGCCGAGCCTCTGCAGGAGGCAGGCGAACTCGACTGCGATGTAGCCGCCGCCGACGATGATCATCGTCTCCGGCAGGGCCGGCAGGTAGAAGACTTCGTTGGAGGTGATGGCGAACTCGACGCCCGGCACGTTCGGCTTGACCGGCGCCCCGCCGGTGGCGATCAGGATCCGGCCGGCGGTGAAGCTGCGTCCCCCATCGAGCTGCACGGTGTGCGGGGCGGTGATCACGGCACGACTCGGGAAAGTCGCTACCGACGATTTTTCCAGATTGGCCGAATAAGCCCGTTCCAGCCGGCTAATCTCGGCTTCTTTCGCGGCCACGAGCTTGGGCCAGGAAAATTCGGCCTCGGGCACCGTCCAGCCGAAGCCTGCAGCCTCACGGAACTCATCGGCAAAACGGCTGGCCAGCACATAGAGCTTCTTGGGCACGCAGCCACGAATGACACAGGTGCCGCCGACCCGGAACTCCTCGGCGATGGCTACCCGCGCGCCATGCGAAGCTGCGATACGGGCGGCGCGCACCCCACCGGATCCTGCGCCGATCACGAACAGATCATAGTCGAATTGCGACATGGTACAGCCTGATTTCCGGTGCCCCGAGGGCAAAAAAGAAGCCTAGGATTCGCCCGTCAACAAACGAATTGGTTTGGCTCAAGCTTTGTCATTGCCGGGCTTGACCCGGCAATCCAGTTCTTCCCCTCCAGGCTCGAGGAGGGCGTCCTTGGATGCCCGGGTCAAGCCCGGGCATGACAAAGGTCGCGTCAGTTATGTGAGCACAACGCCCTGAACGTAAGAAGCGGGATTGATGCGATCAATCCCGCTTCTTAACAAGTCCGGTATGCGGATTTATTGGGCGGGTTTGGCCGGAGCCTGTGCCTCGGCGGGAGCGTCGGCCGGCGACGGGCCGAGCTTGCCGCCCTTCTTCTCCACCTCTTCGCGTACCCGCTTCATCACGCCGTCCTGCAGGTCCCTCGTCCAGCCCTGCACCACCGGCATCGAATCGCGCAGGATGATCTGCTGCTGGGTAGCGAGCTTCTTGCCGACCGGGCTCTCGTAGAACGTGATCAGCTGCTTGAGTTCGTCCTCGCTGAAACGCGTGGTGTAGAACTTGGCGAGGCTGTTATCGAGCTCGACCCGCTTCTTCATGAATTCGGGTACCAGCGAGATCGCGGCCTCGTTGATCAGCTGGCTGAGCTCGGGACGCTGGCCCGTATAGATGGTGGTGGCCTGCTGCAGATATTGCGGAATGATGTCGTCGAAACCGACGGTAAGGCCGGAAGCCTTGAGAAACTGCACGGCCGTCGCCAGCTGCTCGGGCGTGGGCTGGGCGGCGTTGCCAGTCGGCACCTCGGCCGTGGGCGCCGGCGTGGCATTCTGCGCCGAAGCTGGCAGCGCTGCGGCGCTTGCGAGCAGTCCGGCGACCATGGCGGCGGCCAAGACGCGAACCTGCCCACAAACATGGCGTTGACGAAGCATCATGGAACTCCCATCACAAATCAGGCTGGCCCGATGAAGCGGACTCCCGAAGAGCCGGCGACATAAGCGCCTTTGGCATATCCGAGAAACAGTCCGTGTTCGACGACACCGGGAATGGTGGACAGGCCCGCCGCCAGGGCAGCGGGATCGGGGATCTGTTGAAAGTGGCAATCAAGGATGTGGTGCCCGCCATCCGTGACGAAAACAAGGCCGTCAGGCTGATGACGCAGGCGCAATTCACCGGAAAGTCCGAGTTTCGCGGCAATACGTTCCACCGCTGCCCGGGTCGCACCGAAGCCGAAGGGAATGACCTCCACCGGCAGCGGGAAGCGCCCGAGCACGGGCACGACCTTGGATTCGTCGGCGATCACCAGCATCGAGGCCGCCGCCGCTGCGACGATCTTCTCGCGCAGCAACGCGCCGCCACCGCCCTTGATCAACCCGAGAGCCGGACCGATCTCGTCGGCGCCGTCGACGGCCAGATCGAGTTCGGGCGTCTCGTCGAGTGTGGTCAAGGGAATACCCAGGCCCTTGGCCTGGTCATGGGTGAATTCGGAGGCCGGCACGCAAATGACATCGAGCCCGTCGCGCACCTTCTCGCCCAAAAGGTCGACGAAGTGCTTGGCCGTCGAGCCATGGCCCAGGCCCAGCCTCATGCCGCTTTCGACATGGGCGAGCGCGGCTCGGGCTGCTTCGCGCTTCATGTCGTCAGGGGTCATGGCAACCTTGTGCTGTTCGGGTTATCGGACGATGCGTCTCAAGCGGAGTTCGGTCTTTTACAGATTCCTCCTGATCGCGTCATGGGCGCGATCAGGAGGAATCTGCCTGGGATCAGGCGGCGGTTATAACGGCTTTGCCGCCGATTGCATCAGTTAAGTTTGAGAAGCAAGGGGCTAGACACAAGGAAAATCGGCCTCCCCCCTTAGCCCGGCGAGCCCACCCATGCGCCCATTGCGGCTTCTGCTTATTTCCCCGGCGGCGTGCAGATGACCTGATCCTTCCAGACATAGCACACGCTCATCGTCCCGGTACGCTGTTCCACCCGGAACACCGAACTCTCGCGCTCGTGGCTGGAGGCGATCAGCGTGTAGTCCCCGGGCTCCTGCTTGCCGGCCCCTTCACCGGCCGGGAAACAAAGGGTGACGCCGGTATTGTCCTCCTTGACCCCATATTGGCAGGCCCCCACCTCGCCGGTCAGCCGGTCGACCCGATAGATCCGGTTGAGGTCCTTTTGCGGGGCCGCCACGAAGACATAGTCGGCGGCAAGCGCCGGACCGGCGGTAAGAAGGAGGGCTGCAAGGCCTAGCGAACGCTTCATGATGACTGGCTCGTCGTTTCCTCGGCGGAGCGCATGTCCCGAATGCCTGGGGCGTCGTGTCACACGCCCTGGCGTGATCGAACCCGGTTACATTCGCATGGACGATACGATCCTAGCTCGAATCGTGAATTTTCAAATCTCCGCTTGCCACCCAGACATGGCATTTTCCAGACCAAGCCGGAAAGAACAGCATGATGCAGCCGCGGACGGCGATCTTCGACCTTGATGGAACGCTGGTGGACAGCGCCCCAGACCTGATGGGCACGCTGAACTTCATCCTGGCTCGCGAAGGGCTGCCCGCCTTGCCGCTCGAGAAGGCGCATAGTCTGGTGGGTGCCGGCGCCCGCGCCTTGCTGGAACGCGGCTTTGCCGTGTGTGGCTTGGCGGTCGAGCCGGCCCGCATGGATGTGCTCTTTGGTGATTTCCTCGATCATTATGGCAAACACCTGGCCGACAAGACGGTTGCCTTCGACGGCGTCGAGAAGGCCTTGAAGACATTGAAAGCGCGGGGCTGGATATTGGGCGTATGTACAAACAAGCCGACGGATCTTTCGGTCCGGCTACTGGAAGCCCTGAGGCTGGCCCCCTATTTCAGTGCGATCTGTGGACGCGACGCCTTCGCCTGGTTCAAGCCGGACCCCCGTCACCTCACCCTTTCCATCGAGGCCGCCGGCGGCGATCCCGCCCACGCTATCATGGTGGGTGACAGCAAGACCGACATCGACACGGCCTTGCGCGCCGGGTTGCCGTCGGTCTGCGTGGATTTCGGCTACACCGACATTCCCGCCACGCAGTTGGGGGCAACGCGCGTCATTTCGCATTTCGATCAACTGATTTCTGCGATCGATGCGATTACCGGCTTGACAGCGCAGCCGGCTTTATCCAAATAGGCGCTTCCCTTCGGGGGCGCGTAGCTCAGCGGGAGAGCACTCCCTTCACACGGGAGGGGTCACAGGTTCAATCCCTGTCGCGCCCACCATCCAAACTCCGCAAATTTATCCTCTGATGACCGTATTCGCCGTTCAGTGTTGAGACGCGGTGCGATGGATCAATTTGCGGGTCTGCGGCGATATACATCGTCATCCCATACGGAACTTTCTCCCTGCCCATGCGTTTGATCGAGCGTTTTCGATCAAATGCGTGTTTTCGTTTCATTTCGACAGGAGAGGCCCATGAGATTTCTTATTGCCGCCGCTATCGCCCTGGGCGCCACCTTCGCCCTCGCCACCCCATCCTCGGCCATGCCGGTGTCCCAGCCTGACAATCCTTCGCTGGTGCAGACCGTCAGGGACCGGACCTGCAACGCGCCGTCCCGCACAGCCCGCTGCAAATGGTATGGGATGCCCGGCGTGCATCGCGGGCCGCGCTGGCTGCGTCAACACGGCGGTGAAGGCTACCGGCATCGCCACCATCACCGCCGGCACTATCGCCACCATCGGCGCGCCTGATTTTTCCTGAGAACGCTGGCGAACCATCGCTGGGTGCAAGGCGCGCTTACCGGAATCGCGCCTTGCGTCAACTTTTGGTTCCAGGGCGCTTTTTCCTTCGCCACCACTGCCCTCAGTTCGTGACCGGCTTCAGCCGCGGCTTGGGCTCTGCCATGGCAAGGCCGGCTCCGGCCAACATCACCGCCATGCCGAGAAGGTCGAGCAGGCGCACCTGTTCGCCGAAGCAGATCATGCCGAGCAGTACGGCGATGATGGGAGACACGAACGCATAGGTCCCGGCGCGGGTGGCACCGATCTCCCTGAGAAGCGTCATGTAGATGGTGTAGCCGATCAGCGAGCCGAAGAGCACGAGGAACAGCCACCCCGCCCAGGCTGCCGAACCCCATTGGCCCGCCAAGGCGGGAATTGCTCCGGGCTCGCCGGCAAGCGACAGGGCCAGCAGCAGCAGGCCACCGAAGAGGGTAGTGGTGCCGGCCACGAAGGTCGAGGAATAGAGCCGCAGCAAGGGACGCGCTACCACCGAGCCCCAGCCATAGGCCACGGCCGCCCACGACACCGCTGCCGCCCCGGCCAGGCGCAATGCCGCGCCCTCGCCCGCCGCGGCGGACCAGTTTCGAACCGCAGTCGGCCCGAACAGGATGGCCAGCCCTGCCATGCCGAGAACCAGGGCACCGAAACGCCGCCGGTCGAAACTCTCTTCCCGCAGCCAGAGCGCAAAAGCCATCAGCGCTATCGGCGTCAATGACATTTCGAGCACGGCAGCCGTGCCCGAATCGACATGCGCCACGCCCCAGAACAGCGCCGCGTAACATAGCGTGATCATCAGCAGACTGGTGGCCGCAAGACGCGGCAGGTCCCGCCATGCCAGCCGCGGCAGCCCCTCGCGCCAAGCGGCGAACCCGAGCAGTAGTACACCCGCCGCGGTAAAGCGCGTGCCGGCGAACAGAAGGGGCGGCACCACCTCCACGCCGGCCTTGATCCCGATCCAGGTGGTTCCCCAGATCACGCAAAGAGCCAGGAACAGCAGTGTGGTGCGGCTAGGCATGCGGAACCTCTGTCGACTTGTTGTAACGGTTATATATCATTATAAGCGTTACAATGCACGCTTGAGTTTGGAGCCCAGGCGCTGGAAAGTGCGAGGATGAGCCAGACCAGGACCATTGCCACCGCCCGCCTCGTCGGCGGACATCCGGCCTTGGATTTCGTCAACACGGTCGACGCCTGGCGCGACCGCTGGGGGCCGGACCTGCTCGTCGCTTATGGCGACCTCGTCACCTGGGCCGAACGGGTCGATCTGATCGATTCGGCCCTGTCGGCCCGCCTGCGGCACCAGGCCGATACCAAGTCTGCCGAGGCGGACGCAGCCCTGACGCGGGCCCGGGCCCTCCGCACGACGTTGAGAAATCTCTTCCTCGCCGAAACCATGGACGAAGCGGGATGCGAGGAGGACGGTGTCCGCCTCAATGCCATGCTGCAGAACGCCAACCATCAGCGCGAACTGCGCCTGGTCGCCGGCTCCTTCGAATGGGGGTGGCGCGAGAGCGATAGTCTCGACGCCATCCTTCATCGCATCGCCTTCGCCGCGGCGGACCTGCTCACCAGTCGCAGTGACCGCCGCAATGTGCGGGAATGCCATGGCATCAATTGCGGCTGGCTCTTCCTCGACACCTCGCGTGGCGGACGCCGCCAATGGTGTTCGGAAGAGGCTTGCGGCACTCATATGCGCGTGCGCCGCTTCCGCGAGAAAGGCGGCTCGGACACCTGACCGCCTGTGGTTTTCAAAATTGCCGCCAATGGGCTGGCCTCGCTGCGCCTCCATGGGTTAAGGGACATGGCAAGCCATTGCCTGCCGCCGCCTGGTACCTCACCAGACGGCGGGAGGGCAGATGCAAGGAACAAGCATGGAGCGTTTCCTTGAACGCGCCTTGCCTCGAGGGAGCCCGAAGACGCAATGCCTGACCATGCCGATGCCCGCCGCCAGACTCTCGACGCCATTTTCACGGGGGCGGTCGCCGCGTCCCATCCGGCTACCTTCCTGCCACAGCATCTACCCGCGCCACCCAGCACAGGGCGTCTGATCCTGCTCGCCGCTGGCAAGGCGGCCGGCAGCATGGCGGAGATCGCCGAAGCCCATTACACCGCCCTCGGCATCCCGGCCGATCGCATCGACGGCGTCGCCGTGGCCCGGCATGGCTATGGCCGCCCGCTCAAGACCCTGCCCATGATCGAGGCCGGCCACCCTGTGCCGGACCAAGGCAGCATCGACGGCGCCGAGCGCGCGCTGGCGCTTGCAACTGCAGCCGGCGAGGATGATCTGGTGCTGGTTCTGCTCTCCGGCGGCGCCTCCGCCAATTGGGTGGCACCCGCCGGTGCACTGACCCTGGACGACAAGCGCGCCATCACCCGCCATCTCCTGCGCTCGGGTGCCGCGATCGGCGAGATCAATGTGCTGCGCAAGCGCCTGTCGCGCATCAAGGGTGGGCGCCTCGCCCAGGCCGCCTATCCCGCGCGCCTGCTCACCCTGGCCGTCTCGGACGTGCCGGGCGATGATCCCGCTGTGATCGGCTCCGGCCCCACCGTGCCCGACCCCGTCAGCAATGCCCAGGCCCTTGCCATTGCCGAGCGCTTCAACACGCCTCTCGGTGCGGCCGGGGCCCTCTTCGAGGATGCCGGCAACGAGACGCCAAAGCCGGGCGATGCCGTCTTTGCCAACAGCGAGTTTCGCATCGTCGTCACGCCCGGCGACATGATCGCGGCCGCGACCCGCCTTGCCGAGCAGCATGGCTACGAGCCCGTCGTGCTCGGCGCCAATGTCGAGGGCGAAGCCCGGCAGGTCGCCGCCGACCAGGCGCGGCAGGCCCGCGCGCTGAAGGCTGCCGGCCGCCGCGCCGCGCTGATCTCCGGCGGAGAGCTGACGGTGACCATCACCGGCAAGGGACGCGGTGGCCCCAACCAGGAATTCAGCCTGGCCCTGGCCCTCGCCCTCGACGGCGAGACCGGCATCAGCGCGCTCGCCGCCGATACGGATGGCACCGATGGCGGCGGCGGCCTCGCTACCGACCCGGCCGGCGCCATCGTCGACGAGACCACGCTCGCCCGTGCCCGCGCGGCGGGAATCGATCCGGCTGCCTATCTCGCCGACAACGACTCGACCGGTTTCTTCGAAGCCATCGGCGATCTCGTCGCCCCCGGCCCGACCTTCACCAATGTCAACGACCTCCGGGTCATCCTGGTGGATTGAGGCGTTTACGGGAAAGGAAGATGCGGACGTCCCGTCCGCATTTTTGAAACATCCGTCCGCCGCCAAGAAGGCTGGCGCGACTCGTAATTTGACCTGAAACTCCTGCTTTGGTGTCGCCGCTAGCGATTCCAGCATTGTTTCAAGGTCATATTTTCGATGTTTGCGCGCTTATTCCGATTTCTCGAAAGCCGCATAGACATATTCGCCGCTTTCGACGAACACGACACGCCACCCACCGGGGTGTGGCGTTTCATGTGGCATCACCTCAAGCCCGTGAAGGGCTGGCTCGCCGCCATCATGGCGATCGAGCTGGCCTTCAGCGGCGTGGAGGCCGGCATCTATCTGATGGTCGGCTGGTTCGTGGACCTGCTCAACAAGGGCTCGCCGCAGACCCTGCTTCGCGACCACGGCCTGCTGCTCGCCGGAGCCCTGTTCGTGATTCTGTTCCTGAGGCCGATTCTGTTTTTCGTGACCCAGGCCGTCACCAATCTGATCGTCGTGCCGCCGCTGACCAACCAGATCCGTTGGCGCAACCACATCTACACGCTCGGCCATTCCCTCACCTATTTCCAGAACGACTTTGCCGGGCGCCTGTCGGCACGCGTGATCCAGGCCGGGCAGTCGATCCGCTCGGCGATCATCGCGGTGATCGGCGACCTCTGGTATGCGCTGGTCTTCGCCGGGGTCACCATCGGCTTCTTCGGCTCGGTCGATGCCTGGCTGGTGCTGCCCGTCGTCCTCTGGCTGGCGGCCTATGCCGCACTACTCTCCTTTTTCGTGCCACGCGCCCTCAAGCGCTCGGAAGCCAATTCCCTCGGCCGTTCGACCACCACCGGGCGCATCGTCGATTCCTATACCAACATCCTCACCGTGAAGCTGTTCGCCCGCTCCGACCTCGAACGCTCGGCGGTGAAGGAGGCGCTCAAGCGTTGGAACCAGAGCTTCCTGGACCTGATGCGCCTGATCCTCGGCGCCAGTTTCGCGCTGCAGGTGCTCAACAGCCTGCTGCTGGTGGTGATCGCCGGTATGATCCTCCTGCTGTGGAGCCAGGGCAACATGACGGCCGGCGCCGGTGCGGCAGCCCTCACTCTGGTGCTTCGACTGATCCAGCTCTCGGGCTGGCTGATGTATCTGATCCGAGACGTCTTCGAGAATATCGGCGCGGTGCAGGAAAGCATGCTCACCATCGCCAAGCCGCATGACCTTGTCGATTCTCCCGATGCGGCCACGCTTTCGGTGCCGCGCGGGGAAATCGTGTTCGAGCATGTCCGCTTCGGCTATGGCGGCACGCAGCCGGTGTTCACGGATCTTTCGCTCACCATCCGCCCCGGCGAGAAGGTCGGCATCGTCGGCCCGTCCGGCGCCGGCAAGTCGACGCTCGTCAACCTGCTGCTGCGCCTCTATGCGATCCAGTCGGGCCGGATCCTGATCGACGGGCAGGACATTGCCGGCGTCAGCCAGGACAGCCTGCGCCGGCAGATCGGTGTGGTGACACAGGACAATTCCCTGCTGCACCGTTCCATCCACGACAACATCGCCTATGGCCGCATGGAAGCGAATCGGGACGCCATCGAGGACGCCGCCCGGCAGGCCGCCGCGCATGACTTCATCGTCACGCTGGGGGATCAGGACGGCCGCGCCGGCTACGAATCGCGCGTGGGCGAGCGCGGCGTGAAGCTCTCGGGCGGACAGCGCCAGCGCATCACCATCGCCCGCGTACTGCTCAAGAATGCCCCGATCCTGGTGCTCGACGAGGCAACCTCCGCCCTCGATTCCGAGGTGGAGGCAACAATCCAGAGCCAGCTTCGCCGCCTGATGCATGACAAGACGGTGCTCGCGATCGCCCATCGCCTCTCGACCATCGCCGAACTCGATCGCCTGATCGTGCTCGATGGCGGCCGTATCGTCGAGCAGGGACGGCATGAGGACCTGATCGAACGCGATGGCCTCTATGCCAGGCTGTGGCGGCGCCAGTCCGGCGGCTTCCTGGCCTTGGAGGATAGTTCGGCCGCTTGAGTAAGCATACAATTTAGTACCTGGGGGTAGGCTCGTTAGTACCTGGGGGTAGGCTCGTGGGTCGAGCGAGATGATAGGGGACCGTAAAGGCTCGACATTTGTGCCCCCTCGCCCCGCTTGCGGGGAGAGGATTGAGGTGAGGGGCTACACAGAACTCACATTGCTCGCGCAGCGCTGCCCCTCATCCTCACCTTCTCCCCGTAAGAACGGGGCGAAGGGGTGGCCAGCGTCGCATTTCTTGGCCGGAATTAGCAGTCTATGAGCGAGATGCCTTATGCTTCACTCCCGCACGCCACCGCAGCTCGAAATCGGCCGCCTTGGCGCTCGCGGGAAGGTGAACCAGGATGCCGCCCTCCTCCGTGGTTGCGACCGCCTCGCCGTCGAGGCTCGCCCGGGGCTTCATGCCGGCATGGAGATGCGGGAAGCGCAGGAAGCATGCCCGCTCGAGCGGCGGCAGCCGCAATGACAGCATGCCGTCCATCATCGAAAGCTGGGAGATCCGTCCGGCGACATCGGTGTCCAGCACAGTGCGCTCGCCCTGGATCAGGCGCAGGCGGCCCTGCGAAAGAGCGAGGCGAACCTGCCCAGCCGGGCTTGCGAAGGGTCCCAACTCGCCCTCCCCGCCCGGATTGGCGATTTCCCAGCCATGCCAGGGCGTGACATCGGTCGCAGCGGCGATACCGAGCTTCGCCATCAACGCCCCCCAGCTGTAGAAGCGCTCGGTGTCGGGCTGGTCGAGCGGCTCACCCGTCTCGGCATTGTAGTTTTCAGGGCAGATACGCCGGCTTTCCCAGGCGGAGCGGAACAGCGCAAAGCTGCGCTGGGCCAGGGCCGACGCCCTCTCGTCCAGCCCGTAGCGGTGCAGCCCGTGATAGACGAGATAGTTGAAGGGCGGCCAGATCCGGCCGCGCCAATAGGAATTGTCGCCGAAGGCGGGATCCGCACGGCTGACACCGGGAATGACCGGATCGCCGCCAAAGGCCATGGGATCGTCGAGATGCTGACATAGCCGGTCGACCTGCTCGGGCGTCGCGGCACCGGCAAGCATGGGATAGAAACTCGTCGGTGCCAGGCTCTTCACGAAGCCGCCGCCGCGCCGGCGATTGGCGAAGATGCCGCGATCGCCGTCCCATAAAGTCTCGCGAATGAGGTCTTTCGTGGCCTCGGAACGAACGGCATGGGCAGCCGCCTCCTCCTCACGGCCCAGCTCCGAGGCCATCAAGGCGAGCATCTCGGCATCAAGGGCCAGCAGGCTGTTGAGGCCGACATCCCAGAGATCGAGCGTGCGCGTCGCCTTGTCGTAGCGGGCCTCGTCGTGGACCGGCGAATTGTCCATCGCCGATTCATTGCGCGCCCCGAAATGAGTGCCCTTGTAGAGCCCGTCGCCCATATCCGAGGTGCCGAAGGAGGCAAGCCCCGTCCCGCCCGGATCGCGTTCGCGCCACCACCAGGCATGGTTGCGCGCCAGCGCGGCATAGGCGCCCTCGATCAGGTCTCGAGCGCGAAGGCGCAGATAGAGCTGCCAGACCACGAAGCCGCCGATGGGGCTCTGGCTGCGATCGACCCAGGCATCGCTGGCCGTCAGCAGGCAGGGCAGGTTGCCCTGTGGCGTCGCGCCCGAAAACACGGCGGCGAGATTGTCGCGCGCCAGGCCGGCATCGAATTCGCCGGCCATCAGGGCGGCATAGAACTGGTCGTTCAGCCAGACGCCAAAGCCGCCGAACTTCCCGAGGTCCCAATTGCGGCTGATGGCGGTATAGGGGCGCTGGTTTATGCCATCCCATACCGTGTTCCAGGCGACGACGTCGCGCAGCGCCGCCAAAGCGGCGGCGGGCTCGCCAACCGGTTGAGGCGGCACTATTTCGGGCTGCGCCAGCAGGGCCCGCGCCTGGGCGATCGCGAGGTCCTGCCTGTCGGCCATCGCGAGCGCGAAGCGATTGTCGCGCATCATTTCCAGGTTGAAGCGCAGCACGAGGACGGGCGCTGCCCCGGCCCGGGAGCGGGTATGGAAATAGCCGTGCGTTTCGTAGTCCTGCACCGCATCGGCGAGACTAGCATGTCCAGTCACCTGGACAGGCGGCTCCTCGCTGACGAGCGCCGCGAAGCGATGCCCGACACGGATGACGGCAGCGCCCTGCGCTGCGTCGAAGCGAACCTCCTCGCCGCTGTCCGACGACAGGCAGAGATTGATCCAGAAGCGCAGCCCCCATTCGCCGGCCTTGGCCGTCTGCCAGCTGCCGGTGAGGCTGAAGGGATCGGGCTTGGCGTAACGCCAGTCGAGGGTCGTTCCGGCGTGGGAGAGTTGGAGCTCCACCAGCGAGGCATCGAGGGCGTGCCGCCCCAGCGTGACGGCATCGCCCGGTTCGAACAGGCAGGCCTTGCCCGTGCTGGCCGCGAAGGCAAGCGGCGTGAGCCGAAGGCCGAGCGGCAGGAACACCATTTCGGCCGGCCGCGACGACCAGCTGTTCCACGCGCGTTCGAGCGGAATATTGACGCTGACCGGCATTGTCAGGCCTGCAACAGAACGGTGTTGGCCGGCGACCAGGCCAGCGTGATGGCCTGTCCGGGCGATACCGCCGAGACCTCCCGGTTCTGCGACAGGACCTTGATGTCGCTGCCATCAGGCCCTTCGGCGATGAAGGTCGAGACCGCACCGGCATAGATGATCTCGCGTATCCGCGTGGCGAAGACATTATCGCCGCCGGGGTTTTCTCCCGGCGCCAGAAGCCGCATCTTCTCGGGCCGCACCGCCGCCGTGACCTTGCTGCCGGAGCCCGGCAGCCCATCGCTCGTATGGATGACGCCGCCGTCGATCGCGATGCCGTCGCCGGTCATCTTGCCCTCGAAGAAATTGGCGTCTCCCAGGAAGGAGGCGGCAAAACGCGTGCGCGGGCGCTCATAGATGTCGAGCGGCGCGCCCTCCTGCACGATGCGCCCGCCATCGAGGATGGCCACCGTATCGGACAGGGTCAGCGCCTCCTCCTGGTCGTGGGTGACGAAAATGGTCGTGAGCCCGCTCTCGCGCTGGATGCGGCGCAGTTCGATCTGCATGTCCTGGCGCAGGCGCCGGTCGAGCGCGGACAGGGGCTCGTCCAGCAGGAGAACCCTCGGCTTGGTGACAATGGCACGGGCCAGCGCCACGCGCTGCTGCTGCCCGCCCGAAAGCTGCTTGGGCTTGCGCTGCTCGAAGCCGGTGAGATGCACCATCTCCAGCACCCGCGCCACCTCCTTGCGCGCCGCCTCGCCGCGAATGCCCTGGCGATTGAGCCCGAAGATGACATTGTCGAACACGCTCATATGTGGGAACAGTGCATAGGACTGGAACACCATGCCGACCTTGCGCTGCCACAGGGCCACCCCCGTGACGTCCTCGCCCCCGAACAGGATGCGCCCCTCATCCGGATCGACGAAGCCGCCGATGATGCGCAGCAGCGTGGTCTTGCCGGAGCCCGAGGGGCCGAGCAGGCTGGTGAACTCGCCCGCCTTGAAGGCGGTGCTCACCTTGTCGAGCACCCGCAAGGATCCGTAGCCCTTGCTGATCGAAGCGACTTCAACGCCGATCACGACTGCCTCCCAGATTGGACAATTGGGCGAAGATCAGCACGAGAACGGCCGAGACGCCGAGGAAGATGGCGGAGATCGCATTGATCTCCGGCGTGAAGCCCTTGCGGATCGAGGTGTAGATCTCGACCGGCAGGGTGGAGACGCCCGGCGTCGCCAGAAAGTAGGAGACCACGAACTGGTCGAGCGAAACCGCGAAGGCGAACAGCAGGGCTGCGATGATGCTCGGTGCCAGCAAGGGCAGCGTCACCGCAAAGAAGGCATGGATTGGCGTCGAGCCCAGGCTCATCGCCGCCTCCTCGAGATCGGCCCGCAATGTCTGCATGCCGGTGCCGACGATCAGCACGACATAGGGGATGGCCAAAGCGACATGGCCGATCAGCATGGCATGCAGGCCGCGCCCGATGCCCGTCCAGAAGAAGAACACCAGCATGGCGGTGCCGGTGATCAGCCAGGGAATGGCGATCGGCGGCAGCAGCAGCACCTTGAGCAGCGACTGCCCCCGGAAGGTGCGGCGGTTGAGGGCAAGCGAGGCCAGGGTACCGACAGCCGTCGCGATGACCGAAGTCGCCAACGCGATCATCAGGCTGTTGTAGGTGGCCGAGAGCAGAGGCCCGTTCTCGGCGAGGACGCCGAACCAGTGGAAGGTCGGCTCGATCGGCAGGGTGTAGAGGGGCGAGGCGTTGAAGGCCATCGCCACCATCACCGCGATGGGCAGATAGAGGAAGACCAGGGTGGCGGCGAGGAAGGTGCGCCCGAGTGCAATCATGGCGCCCTCCTACGGCGTCGCGGCGCGGCCGGACAGCACGCGCGAGGAGACGGCGAAGATCGCGAGCACCACCGCCAGCATGGTGAAGGACAGGGCCGCGCCCAGCGGCCAGTTGAAAGCCGCGGTGAACTGGTCCTCGATCACGGTGCCCATGGTGACGCCGATACGTCCGCCCAGGATACGGGGCTCCATGAAGCTGCCGATCACCGGCACGAAGATCAGGATCGATCCGGAAATCAGGCCGGGCATGCAGAGCGGCAGCAGGATCTTCCAGAACACCACCGGCGTGCGGGCACCGAGACTGCGAGCGGCCTCGATGGTCGAATCCTCGATCGCCGTGGCTGAGAGGTAGCAGGTCAGGATCATATAGGGCAGGTAGGCATGGACCAGGCCGATGATGATGGCCGGAAAACTGTAGAGCAGCGACACCGACGGCGCGGCCGGCACGATCCAGTGCAGGGCATAATCGAGAATGCCCCCTTCCCGCAGCACCATGGTCCAGGAGAACACGCGCACCAAGCCGTTGGTCCAGAATGGCAGGATGATCAGGAGGAACAGGATGTGCCTGGAGCGCCCGGCGGTCGCACGCGCCAGGGCGATCGCGGCGGGAAGGCCGATCAGCGCGCACAGGCCCGTGGTCCACAGCCCGATCTGGATCGAGGTCCAGGCGACGTTGAACAGATAGGGCCGCTTGATGAAGGCGAGGTAGTTGTCGACGGTGTAGACCAGTGCCCGCCCCGGAACCGGCGAGCTCTTCAGGAAGCTGAAGAACAGCATGGCGCAAAGCGGCAGGAAGACGGCCAGCAGCAGCCAGCCATAGGCCGGCGTCAACAGGGCGGCCGTGGCCCAGCCCTGCCCCAGGCGCCTGCGGGGGCCTGACTTGCCGCCATCGGCTTTCGACACGATCTCCACTCGTCCCTCCCCTTGTCGCCGGCATCGCTCAGCCTGAAAGCGGCGATGCAGCAAGCGCCATGGACCCTTCCTGCGATTGCAAGACGGTAGCGAACGGCCCTTGTCCGATGTGACAAGGGCCTGCCGATCTGATTCACGCCAAGCCGCCAAACCCTTGACGTGAAAGTCTTTTCCACGAGGTTCCCGGCGGAACGAGGCCCGCCGCAACCCTGCGGAACTGATTCATTCGGACTGGCTACTTCCTTGAATCAGCGTCGCTTTCTTGAAGCCCTGCTATTTGGCGTAGAAGGCCTTCACTTCTTCCCACAGGTCGTTGAAGGCCTGGCGGCGATCATCCGGCAGGGCGGCCATGAAGGTGAGCTTCGGCAGGTAGTCAGCCTTGTGGATCTGCCGGTTGAGATCATCGGCCGGCAGCTTGTTCATGGCTCCCTCATTGGCGGAAGCCGGTGCGCCCGCTTCCTTCGCCCAGGTCAGGTAGAAGGTGGGGTCGATCATGTAGTTGAGGAATTTGAGCGCATCCTCTTTCTTGGTGCTCGACGTCGGCACCGCCAGGCTGTCGAGCCAGCCGATCGCCCCTTCCTTGGGCACGATGAATTCCACCGGCAATTTGTGCTGGCGGATGGAGCGCACCGCCGCGCCGGACCAGTAGACGGAGATGTCGAAGGAATTGGCGGCGAAGGCCTTGTTCCATTCGTCCTCGCTGGACCACATCAGCTTGACGTTCGGCTTCATCGCCTTGAGCACCTCAGTGATCTTGGCGAGGTCCTTGGGATCGTTGGCATCCTGGCCGGTCAGCAGGGCGCCGATGCCGACCGAGGTGACCGCATCGTCGAACAAGGCCAGCTTGCCGGCATATTTGGGGTCGGAGAAGATCGTCCAGCTGTCGGCGCTGATGCCCTGGCGCACAGCGAGGGAATTCATGCCCCAGAGCCAGGCCAGACCATAGGTCTTGCCGTCGGCCTTGAGATTGGCGTGATCCTTCAGCGCCGGCGCCAGGTCCTTGGCATTGGCGATGGTGGCGAGATCGACCGGATCGATCAGGCCTTCGGCCTGTGCCTGCTGGGTGCGGGCGCTGTTGATCAGCACCACGTCATAGGCACCCGGATTGGTGCGCAGCTTGGTCAGCATCTCCGGTTCGGAGTTGAAATAGTCATGCTTGACCGTGATGCCGGTCTGCTCGGCGAAAGCCTTGAGCGCGAAGGCCTCGTCGGTGCCGTAGCCCTTCCAGTTGAGCACGGTGATTTCCTTGGCCTGGGCGGAACCCGGGCGCGCCCACAAGCCGGCGACGGCCGCGGCTCCCAGGGCGGTAAAATGGCGGCGCGTGATCCGATATGTCATCTTTCCAATTCCCTTCGTCGATGGCGACATGCTGCTCTCGATTTTCTTATCATTGGTTGGGCGTTCGTGCCTGCGGGGGCATCCACCCTATCTTGTTGTTGTCCTCTCGGCCTCCTGTTCGGCCAGGAAGGCGTTCAGTTCGTCCGTATGGGGCGCGGTTGCCGGCCCCTTGCGGGTGACGGCAAGGGCAGCGGCGGCATTGGCGCGCTTCGCGGCCTCGGCTGCGGGATAGCCGGCCGCGAGCGCGGCGAGGAACACGCCGGTATGGGCATCTCCCGCTCCGGTGGCGTCGACCATGCGTACGGACGGTGCCGGAACCTGCAGGCCGGGCTCGCCGATGTCGCCCCCAAGCAGGAAGCACCCGGCCGAGCCATCCCTCAGGATCACCAGGGCGCCCGGCGACAGGCGATCGCGAACCCGCTTGGCGGCCACTGCCTTGTCGTCGGCTCCGGTGAGCAGGCCGGCCTCGCGCCGGTTCAGGGTCAAGATATCGGCCCGTGCCAGCACCGCGGCCATGATGTCGGCTGGAATATCGGCGACCAGGGGACCGGGATCGATCATCACGGTGACGCTCGGCGGCAGGCCGGCGATCCAGTCGGCGATCGCGGGGCCGAGTTGCGGGTAGCAGAGATCATAGCCCGAAGCGAACAGGGCATCGGCCGGGCCCAGTTGCAGGGCGGAGAGCGGTTCTTGCCCCGGCCGCGCCTCGACGCCAGGGCTGGTGACGAAGGTGCGCTCGCCGTCAGGCTCGACCATCACGATGCAAAATCCGCTGTCGCCATCCGCGCTCATCGGCATCAGCACCTCGATGCCTTCGGCGACCAGTTCGGCACGAATACGCTCGCCATAGGGACCATCGCCGTGCTGGCCGGCAAAGGCGGCCTTGAGCCCGTTGCGGGAAGCCGCCGTGAGGATGTTGAAGCCCCCTCCCGCGCTGATCGTCGCCCCGGACCCCAGCACGTCACCACCGCGTTGCGGCAAGCGGGGCACGTCGAGGCGGACATCGGCCAGGATGCTGCCCACGGACAGGAGACGAGTGAGAGGCGGCCTGGTGCTCATGCCGTCGCGGGCCCTTTCCCGGTGGGCGGCAGGATCGATGCCCTGCCTCGCAGCGCCAGCAGGCGATCCGCCAGGCCGACAAGATCGAGATCCGGATTGGCGGCTTCCAGGGCAGAGATCACCGGGGCCGGAAAGCCTTCGACGCCGTGGCAGGCGCCGGCGACTGCGCCGGCGATGGCGGCGACGGTATCGCAATCGCCACCCAGGCTCGCCGAAAGGCGGCAGATACGCCAAGGATCTTCGGGCGCCAGCGAGATGATGGCCATCGCCGCGGGCACGGCCTCCTGCGTGGCGACGCCGGTTCCGACGATGTCGTAGATGAGTTCGAGGGCCTCGGCTTCGCCTTTGCCCCGCACCAGCTCGATCGCCCAGCGGATCCGCGCGGCGATATCGCCGCCGGCGAAATAGAAGCCGCGTTTCGCCCCATGCCGTGCACCCTCCACGGCGGCCTGCAGCGCCTCGTCGATGCTTGCGCCGTCGACAGCCGCGCTGACGGCGGCGGCAACGGCCGAGGCGCCGGCAAGGCCGATCGTGGTGTTGTGGGTGACATGGCCGGATTGGAAGACCGCATCGACCAGCGCCTCGACGGGACGCGCGGGGAAGACGATGCCGACCGGGGCAACGCGCATGGCCGCACCATTGGTCGCGCCGGTGCGCCCGGTCTCGTCGGTCGGCATGCCTTCGGCGATCAGTGTCAGCGCCTTGCGGGTGGAGGGGCCGAGGAGATCGGCAGAGCCCGCCGCGATCATGCGGGTTTCCCAGGCCAGAAGTTCGTCGGCGAAACGCCTGGGATCGACATAGCCTTTACCCTCGACCAGGAGTTCGCCGAGGATGACGGCCTGGTCGGTATCGTCGGTCACCCGACCCGCCGGCATGCCGCGGCTGATCGGGTTGTCGTCGGGCGCCGGTTCGAAGCGCTCGAGGATGCCGTAGCGTGCCGAGACGACGGAGCGCGGCATATATTGCGTGGGCATACCCAGGGCATCGCCGATCGCCAGGCCGACCAGCGCCCCCCGGGCTCGGCTTTGAGCGGAAACAGCCATGGTTGCCCTTTCGAGGAAGCGCCAAAAATTCGTTTGTGTACAAACGATCTTCCCGTGCAATTCGCCCCCTGTCAAGGGGCATCCGATCAGAGCGTTTTGCGATTTGGCGGTTACGCCAAGAATCGCAAAACGCGTCGAACCAAAGAGCTAGAGCAAACAAGCGTCTCCGTCTCAACGCGCTTTGCTCTAGGTAGCCGGATACTGCTTTCTCCACACCGATTCCGGATCGGCGTCAAAGGAAAAGCCGGGATTTCTCCCGGCCTTCTGCTTGTTTGAACACTGGGCGACAATCCGATTCGGGAAAGACGCCTACAGCGTTGATGCGGTTCACATAAGTGCCTTCGAGATTGCACAACCTTTGTCATTGCCGGGCTTGACCCGGCAATCCAGCTTCCTGGTCGGCAACACGCGGCTCCTGGATAGCCGGGTCAAGCCCGGCTATGACAAAATGGGGCGTTTTCTCCCCCACGTGAACTGCTTTGGCTTACAGCCTTGATCCTTCGTCAGAAATCGAACTTGTCGATGTTCTCCTTGGTGAAGACGAAGGGCGAGCCGAGCAGGACTTCCGAGCCGTTGATCACATTGAGCTCGCCGAGCTTGCCGGCCTTGACTTTGGTGTCGCCGGGCTTGAGCGAACCATCGGCCGTGGCGCGCAGGACCTGCATGGCGGCATAGCCAAGATCGACCGGATTCCACAGCACCACGGATTTCACGCAATCCTTGGCGACATAGGGCTTCATGGCATTGGGCGTGGCCAGCCCGATCACCGCCACCTTGCCGCACTGGCCGGCCTGGGTCACCGCCTCGGCCGAAGCGGGCGTGGCGACGCTGGTCATGCCGAAGATGCCCTTGAGATCCGAGCCATATTTGTTGATCAGCGTGGTCGCCTGCGAGAAGGACAGCGCATTGTCTTCCTGCGCTTCCACCGTCTCCAGGAGCTTCAGCTTGGGATGGCACTTGGCGGCATAGGCTGCCATCTCGGCGATCCAGCGGGCCTGGTTGGGCGTGGTGAAGGTGGAGGTGACGATGGCAACGCCCGCATCCTCGCCGCTCTCCTTGACCATGTTGTCGACCATGGCCTTGGCGATGCCGTTGAACTCGGCCTGGTTGACGAACCACTGGCGGGAATCCGGCGTGGAATTGGCGTCATAGCCGACGACGTTGATGCCCTTGGACAGCGCCTTCTTCAGCACGGGCGCGATCGCGACCGGGTCGTTGGCGGCATAGAGAATGCCGTCGACGCCGGAGGTGATGTAGTTGTCGATGAAGGTGATCTGCTCGTCGATATTGGCCTTGGTCGGGCCGTCGGTCTTGGCATCGACATTGCCGAGTTCCTTGGCCGCATCGGCGATGCCCTTGGAGGTGGCGTTGAAATAGCCGATGCCGATGAGCTTGGGCACGTCGACCACCTTGATCGGCTTGCCCTTGCGGTCGGGTGCGCCGGTGACGGCACCGCCGTCATAGGGCTTGCTCGTCGCGCTGGCCGGCGTGGCATCGCAGGCGAGCGGATTGGTGGGAAGGTCGCCGCCGGTCCAGGCCGAGGCGGCATGCGCCAGGCCCACCAGGGACACGCTCAAGGCGAGAGCCAGGGATATACGGATCATGGTCTTCCTCCACAGTTCGCCGGTCTTGTACCGGCTGCCATTGCCGTCCTCGCCGCCGGAGAAACCGATTCCGGAACGAGAGCCAGATCGTTGAAATTGAACGCCTTACGCCAAAACATCCTCTTCGAGCGGGAGCACTGCCCCCGCCGAAAGATCTTCGTCATGCCGGCCGCTTGCGACCGGCGATGCGGCTCAGCAGGGGAACCAGGTTGCTGAGCAGCACGGTGAGGATCAGGGCCGTACCGATCAGGATGATGGTGCTGTCACCCTTGTAGCCCTGCAGCAGCAGGCCGTTCTTCAGCGCCTGCATCAGAGCAAGGCCGAGCACCGTGCCGATGACGGTGCCGCGCCCGCCGAAGATGCTGGTGCCCCCCAGCACCACCGCCGTGATGGCATCAAGCTCCCAGCCCGACCCCATGTCCGAGCGCGTGGTGGTGACGCGGGAGACGAAAATCACGCCGGCCAGCGAAGCACACAGGCCCGAGGCGCCATAGATCAGGATCTTGGTGCGGTCGACCGCGATGCCCGAGAAGCGCGCGGCAATCTCGTTGGAGCCGATCGCATAGGTAGCACGGCCGAACACGGTCAGGCCGAGCACGCAGGCCGCCACGATCGCCGCCAGCACGAGCAGCCAGACCTGCACCGGCACGTCGAGCACCTGCCCCTGCCCCAGCACCAGGAACCAGTCGGGATAGCCGCGCACGGACCGGGCCTGGCTGATGCCCTCCGCCAGGCCGCGATAGAGGGCGAGCGTGGCCAGGGTGGCAATCAGGGGCGGCACCTTGAAGCGGGTGATGATCAGCCCATTGACGACGCCGCACAACGTGCCGAGCGCCAGAGCCAGCACGATGGCGACCGGCAGCGGCAGGCCGAGATTCTGCCAGAGCACGCCGAGCACGATGGCGACCACGCCGACGATCGAGCCGACGGAGAGGTCGATGCCGCCGGTGACGATGACGAAGGTCATCGCCAAGGCAATCAGGCCGATCTCCGTCATCAGCCGGGCCTGGTTGAGGAGGTTGTCGACGGTGAGGAACCTGTCGGAGGATTGCGCCAGGAAGACGAGCACGACCACCAGCAGTAAAGCCAGGATGGCCTCGTGGCGGAGCAGAAGGGAGCGCCAGTTCATCATGCCCTCCCCTCAAACCATGCGATGGCGGCGGACCATGTCCGCCAGCACCGTGACGAGGATGAGCACGCCGACGATCGCCTGCTTCCAGAACACCAGCACGTTGGAATAGGGCATGAAGGTCAAAGCCGAGGTGATGGTGGCGAACAGCATCGCCGCCAGGGTCGAGCCGATCACCGTGCCGGTGCCGCCGAGGATGGAGACGCCGCCGATCACGGCGGCGGTGATGACGGTGAGCTCGAGACCGGGCGGCACGGTCGACTGGATCACCTGCAGCTGCGTGGCGAAGAGCAGTGCCGCCAGACCCGCGAAGAAGCCGTGAATGGCGAAGACGGCAACGGTCACGGGCTTGGCCGGAATGCCGGCTGCGCGGGCAGCCTCCGGATTGCCACCGACCGCATAGATCGAACGCCCGAAGGCCGAATAGCGCATCCAGAAGGCGACCGCCGCCGTCAGCACCACCATGATGACGATGGGCGAGCGCACGCCGAACCAGCTCATCTGCGCGATCAGGAAGTCGGGCGGCAGGTTGTTGATCCAGTTGCCGCTGGTCGCCAGGATCAGACCGCCCTTGAGGATCGAGAGCATGCCGAGCGTGACCACGATGGAGGGGATGCTGGCATAGGCGACCAGCACACCGACGAAGGCATTGATGGCGATGCCCACCAGCACCGGCACCAGCCAGGCGATCCAGACGGGATAGCCCTTGGTCGCCAGCGTACCGGCGATGGTGGCGAGCACGCCGATCAACGAGCCGATGGAAACGTCGATGTGGCCGGATATGATCACCATCGCCATGCCGATGGCGGCCACGGCGATATAGGCATTGCCGGCGAAGATGGCGTTCAGGTTGCTGGCGCCAAGAAAGCGCGGATTGTAGAGGCCGATGGCTGCGATCAGCACGACGAGCGCGCCGAGCACCACCATCTCCTGGCCGAGCCCGCCGAAGAGGCGCGCCAGGGGGCTACGCGAGGGCGCAAGGGCGGAAGAGGATGCAGTTTCGCCCATCAGGCGGCTCCCTGCAGGGGTCGAGCATTGGTCATGGCGGCGCCGACGGCATCGGGCGTCGCCCGGACACGGTCGAATTCGGCAACGATGCGCCCGCCATTGATGACGAGGACGCGATCGCTCATGCCGAGCACCTCCGGCAGTTCGCTCGATATCATCAGGATGGCGACGCCCTGCTGCACCAGCCGCCCCATCAGCGCATAGATCTCGGCCTTGGCGCCGACATCGATGCCACGGGTCGGCTCGTCCATGATCAGGATACGCGGATTGGCCTCCAGCCACTTGGCCAGCACGACCTTCTGCTGGTTGCCGCCGGAGAGCTGGCCGACGACCTGCTCGGGGCCGCGGGTGCGGATGCCCAGGCGCTTGATCGCCTCCACCGAGCGGCGGATTTCATCGCCGAAGCGGATGGCGAAACCGTTCGACATCTTGTCGAGTACCGCCATCGAGACGTTCTCCCGGATGGTCATCGGCCGCACCAGGCCCTGGGAGCCGCGATCCTCGGGCACATAGGCGATACCAAGGTCGCGCGCCTTGCGCGGGCCGTCGATCACCACCTTGCTGCCATCGACCAGAATCTCGCCGGTGCCGGCCGGCGTGATGCCGAAGATGGTCAGCGCCAGTTCCGTGCGCCCTGAGCCGATCAGGCCGGCGAGGCCCAGGATCTCGCCGGCCCTGAGGCTCAGCGAGACGTTCTTCACCTTGCGGCCGTAGCTGACGTCGCGCAGTTCGAGCGCGACCTCGCCGAGCGTTGCCTCCACCTTCGGGAAGAGCTGCTCGATCGAGCGGCCGACCATCATCGAGACGAGCGAGGCCTCGGTCACCTCGGAAATGTCGCGCGTGCCGATATAGCTGCCGTCGCGCAGCACCGTGACCCTATCCGCCAGCTCGAAGATCTCGGGCATGCGGTGGGAGACGTAGATGATGGCGACACCGCGCTCGCGCAGCTTCTTGACCACGCTCATCAGGCGGCGCACATCCGCCTCGACCAAAGCGGCCGTCGGCTCATCCATGATCAGCAGGCGGGCATCCTGCGACAGCGCCTTGGCGATCTCGACCCGCTGGCGATTGGCCACGGAGAGGGTGCCGACCTTGGCATCCACGTCGAGATCATGGCTGTCGAGGGAATCCAGGAGCTGCCGTGCCCTGAGGCGCATCGCGCTCCAATCGAGCCCGCCCCACTTTTGACGGGGGGCATTGCCCAGAAAAATGTTCTCCGCCACTGTCAGTTCCGGGAACAGCAGCAATTCCTGATAGACGGTGGCGACACCATGGCGGCGCGCGTGGCGCGGAGAGGTGAAGCGGACAATCTCGCCGCCGACCGTCAGCGTGCCGGTATCCGGCTGATGCACGCCGGCGATCACCTTGATCAGCGTCGACTTGCCGGCGCCGTTCTCGCCGAGCAGGGCATGGACCTCGCCCGGGCGCACGTCGAAATTGACGTCGCGCAGCACCTTCACCCCGGAAAAGGATTTGGAGATGTCGCGGAGGCTGACGACGGCTGTCATGGCGCCCTCCGAACGACGGCCGCCCTGGAGCGACCCAGGCGTGATCGAAAGGCTTGCCCGGTGGTGATCGCCATCCGGCCGACCCACGTCTCCCCCATGTCAGCGCCTTTCCTCACGCTTTTTTGTAAGACATATCGCCCAACTAGATCAAAAATCATCTTTCAGCAAGCGGGATACAGCATCCTGTGCAATAATTAACTCATGCATGATCTAGAATCGTCACTCTCGCAATAGCCGGATTTCAGAGAGAGACTAGCATTATCCGTTATATTTCAATATTTAGAGGCACCTCGGCAACGGGGCGGCGCCGCCTGGCGTCGCCAACACATGCAAAGGCCTGAGCGCCAATTCGATTGATCTTAATCACAAAGACCAGGACGCGGTCATGTCAGACGGCATCGGGCGAGAGAGCAACGATCCGGATCGTGATGCCGGCATTCTCGAGCATCTTGGCATCCCGATCCGACAAGCCATCATCGGTGATAAGCACGCCCACCCGGGAAAGCGGCAAGGCGACGCTGCGCGCACGGATGGCAAATTTCCGACTGTCCGCCAGCACGACGACCTGATCGGCATTGGCGCTGAGATCGATGATGGTGCGCACCAGCAGGGGGTGGGATTCCAATAGCCCATCCCGTCCGATGCCCTGGGCACCGAGAAAGAACTTCGATGCATAGAACGGCGGCGCCGGAGCTGTGGGATGGATGATGCCGGGCTCGCGGTGCAATTCGCCTCCCGCAACCGTCAGGCTGCAGCTGCCGCGGTCGCTGAGAAAGGCGATCAGGGGCATGGAATTGGTATAGAGGCGCACATTGCGATGCGCGAGCTTCGCGCCGAGATAGAAACAGGTGGAGCCACCATGGATGATGACGGAATCGCCATCGCGCACCAGCGTCGCCGCTTCCTCCGCGATCGCCTGCTTGGCTTCCACGGCGAGATCGCGATTTTCGTCATAAGGCTTGGCCGCATGACGGCCGGGCGCGGCCGACCCGTCGAGCGCCGCGATGCCGCCATAGACCTTCTGGGCCTTGCCGGACTGGTCGAGCTTGTCGATATCCCGGCGGATGGTGGCAGCCGACACGCCCAATTGCCCCTGCAGGTCACGCACAGTGAGGAAGGGACGCTTGCCCAGAACCTCGATGATCCGGTTCTGACGGTTCAGTTCGCTCAAGGCTCGCTCCCATTGGACGTTTCGTGAGCAAACTAGATCATGGCGAACGCAGCTTCAATCGATCTTCCTCATACCTTCCTGCACCATCTCGGCGTAAACGAGATAACGCAGGGGGCCGCTGGCGACGGCATTGAACGGCCAGCAGGTTGCCAATACGAGGTGGCGGCCGGGCGCAACGGGGTCGATGCCCGAACCATCCCAGCGGCGTATGTCGTGGCCGGTGACACGATAGCGAGCCGTGATGCCTTCGCGGTTGGTGATCTTGATCTCGTCGCCAAGCCGCATTTCGCTGAGGAAGGCGAAATGGGTATCGCGATGGGCGGCATAGACGGCGGTGCCCTCCTCCCCGGCCGCCGGCGTACCGGCGACATGAGCCGGCCCGAACGCCAAGGCCTGTCCGCTTGCTCCCTCCAATGCCACCGCGCTCTTGCCGAGGCGAGGTACCTCGATGCGGGCGGCCGGATAGGTATCCAGCCAGGACCAGGGCTTGACGATGGCGCCGCTGGCGACGGACTGGTCGAAGGCCCGGTCGAGCAGGATCTGGGCCAGGAAGGCCTTGGCGTGGATCCACGCCCCCTGCCCGGCCAGGACCAAGCCGGCGCAGAACAACCCACCCACGACCAGCATCCGCAGCTTGGCTGGCAAGGAAGCTCCCGCCGCTGCGGGCGGGAGCCTTTCGAGTTTGAGCGCGATCATGCCACAGCCCTACGCCGGCGGGTGAGGAAGCCGAAGCCAAGGCCGCCGGCGAGCAGCAGGCCGCCGATGATCAGGCGCAGTTCGGCGTCGGTGGCGGTCTGCGGCAGGCTGATCGCGCGCGAGGCATCGATCGTCTGCACCTTCCTGCCATCGAGATCGAGCAGGGCCTGGCGCTGCTCGCGGTCTGCAACCGTCTCGCCCTTGATGCCGAACACCTTGTCGAAGTCCCAGCCGGCCGGCAGGTTGAGCGGCACGTCGGAACGGGACAGGCGCACGCCGCGGGGGCGGACCGGGGTCTTGTCCACCGCCACCAGGCTGGTGAAGCGGGTGACGAGGTGATGATCGAGGGCGAGCGCCAGGATGCGCTTGTCGGCATCCTCGCGGCTGATCTGGCGCAGCGTCTGCGCCACTTCGGTGTCGTCGATCTTGCGGCGCGCCCACAGCTTGGAGATGCCGGCTCCCTCGGCGGCGCCGGCAACCGGCAGCGAGATGGACCAGCCCTTGCCGTCAATGAGGCCGCGTACCTCGACATTGCCCGCGAGTTGCTTGACCTTGGCCGCCAGCACCAAGGTCTCGCCATGATAGAGGTCGGGCAGGATGCGCGGCGTCACGTCAGCCGAACCGGCCGAGATGGCGACGTCGACATTGGTCATCGCCGGGCTTTCCAGTTTGTCGACCAGTTGCTTCATGCGCTCCTGCACCTGCTCGACCGAGCCGATCTGCATGAAGGCGCCGCCGCCGAGCTCAGCCGCGCGGGTCATCAGGTAGGAATTCGGCGCCGAGCCGATACCGACCATGAAGACACGGGAGCGACCGCGATGCGAGGCGATGGCATCGAACAGTTCCTGCTCGTTGTCGATGCCGCCGTCGGTGATGAACACCACTTGGCGCAGGAAGCCCTTTTCATCGGCATGGTCGTCCTTGAGGGCCTCCAGCATGGGGGCAACCATCATGGTGCCGCCATTGGCCCGGAGCCGCGAGACATAGTCCTGGGCCCGCGCAATGTTCTCGGGCGTGGCCTGCAGTGTGCCACCGAAGAGATTGGTGAAGGTGTCGTCGAAGCGGATGACGTTGAAGCGGTCCGATGGTGTCAGGCGGCCGAGAGCATAGGTAAGGCTTGCCCGGGCCTGCTCGATCGAGGTGCCGCCCATCGAGCCGGAATTGTCGATCACGAAGGTGACGTCACGCGGACGCTGGTCGGCTTGCGCGCTCCTGAGGCTGGGCGGCGTGACATAGGCAATCAGATAATCGTCGCTGCCGACCTTTTCACGGAACAGGCCGACGCCCGGCGTCTGGCTGGGCTGGGCAGACCAAGTCAATTCGAAATCTCGGTCAGCCGGCACCGATCCCGAGGCCAGTTCGATATGGCGGGCCTGGGGGCCCTTGTCGGTGATCTTAATGGGATGAAAGGCACTCTTCACGTCGCCCAGCGCAAAGCCGGCGTCGAGATCGATGCGGATCTGCACGGGATTGACCGGCGCATTCTCGCGCGGATCGAGAACGGGCGCCTGCGGCACCTGGCTCGAGGCCGGAGCCGGCGTGACGGCGCCCCAGCCCGACTTGTCCTGGAAGGTCACGGTCTGAGCGGAGCCGGCGCCGATCCCGCTCGGCGAGAAGCGCGGCGCCACCACCAGCGGCACGCGGAGGGAGAAGGTGTTGTCGGCCTGACGCACCGGTTCCTGATATTCGATCTGGATCACCACCGTGTCCCCGGGGCCGATATTGGCGATCGAGTTCATGAACATGTTCGGCCGTTGCTGCTCGACCAGCGCCGCCTTCTTGCCTTCGGCCTTGGCGCGCTCATAGACGAGCTTGGCCTGCTGCTTTTCCTTGATGTCCGCCACGACGACGCGCTGGCCGATTACCATCTTCATGGTGTCGACTGCGGCACCGTCGGGCAGCGGGAAGACATAGATGCCCTCGACCCAGGATTTGCTCGGATTGTGGAACATCTGGGTCAGCGTGGCGCGGATTGTGGGGCCGCTGACGTTGAGCTGGACATCGGTGGCCGTCCTGACGGCCTCGACATAGCTGCCGGGATCGTCCGTGCGCATGAGCAGGGATCCCGCCTTGACATCGTCGACGGTGATGCGCGGAGCGGCATAGGCGCCCACCACGAAGATGAGGAAGGTTGCAAGGACCAGCACCACCATGAGGAAACGTTCGGCCAACGCAATCAGCGCGGCGCGAGCGATGCCGGAATGAGGGTGCCGTCGTCTGCCGGTTTGGCGGCCGGCAACCGCTTGGTTCATGTGCATGTCGTCCTCGGTTGAACGCTGTCTGGCCTCAGTTGGCCTGGTTCCGTTCTGCTCCCGCGAGGACCGTGCGTACGAGCTTCATTAACTGCGTTTGTTAGGCATAAACCGTCACAAATCGCCTTGCCGGCTGTGGACTCCTGCGGCAATGTCCGGTTTTGTACGTGATTGTGCGCAGAGCTATGTCGGCGCCTCCGAGCAAAGCGCGCTCATGTCTGAACGCGCTTTGCTCTAAAGCTTTGTTTTAACGCATTTTCCTCATCGAAAAGTCGATCGACTCTTCGATGAGGAAAATGCTTTTGCAGGACCGGTATCTTGACGTCGGACAGCGAGTTTTCCAGCGAACAAGCCCACCAGATCACGCTCGCGGTGCGCGAGGCTCTGGCGCGTCGGCGCATTTCGCGCCAGACCCTCGCCGAAAAGGCCAAGATCAGCCTGTCGACCCTGGAGAAGGCCCTTTCCGGGCGGCGCCCCTTCACGCTCGCCACCGTCATTCGCCTGGAGGAAGCCCTCGGCACCGACCTGCGCCATGCCGATTACGCTCCCGCCCCGGCTGCCATCCAGGGTGGTGGCACGGCGCCGGAACATCTGGGTTCCTACACCAAGGCGGCCGTGTCCTGGCTCACCGGCAATTACCTCACTCTGCGCCCCTCCTTCGGCGAGGCCGGAGCGGTGTTTGCCTATCGCACCGAGATCACCTGGAGCGACAGCGCCTCCCGCCTGATCTTCCGCGAGGCCGAGCGCCTCGACACCGGCTTCAACCAGCAGGGCGAGGTCTCAGTGCCGAACCAGTCCGGCCATGTCTATCTGGTGACGTCGATCAGCGGGCAGTACCGGGTGGCAGTGGTCGGCCGTCCCATGAATACCGGTGAGATGTACGGCATCCTCACTTCGCTGCGTGCCGGGCGTGGCACGCAGCTCACGCCCGTATCAGCCGCCATCGCCCTGGTACCGATTCCTCCCGGCCGCGAGGCCGACCTCTCCTTCGGCAGGATCGGCCCGTCGCATCGTCACTATGGCGCGTATCGCGAGCATCTCGATCGCGTGACGGCGGAGGAGTTCGCGCTGTTCAAGCCAGGGCCGTAGAGCCGAGATTGACGCCCAATGAAGTAATACCGGCTTGCAGGATATTTGACCGCCTCTTCCTGGGACCGCCTTCACCTCTCCCCGTCCGCGAAAGCCAGGCCTTCGTCGGCCCAGCCCGTCAGGCCGCCGATCATGATCTTCACCGGACGGCCGAGCCGGGCAAGCTTGAGGGCCGCCTGGTCGGCCCCGTTGCAGTGCGGGCCGGCGCAATAGACCACGAAAAGGGTACCGTCAGGCCACTGCGCCATGCGCCCGGCATCGATCTCTCGATGCGGCAGGTGAAGGGCACCCGGAACGTGCCGACGGCGGAAGGTCTCCGACGAACCGACGACATGCAGCAGCACAAAATCCTGCTTTCCGGAGGCAAGCGCCTGGGCCACGTCCGAGCAATCGGTCTCGACCGACAGCCGGCGCTCGAAATGGGCGATGGCAAGGTGGGATGGGGCCGCGGGAATGGCGCTGACCAGGCTCATGATCGTCTCCTCATGCTTGGATGCGATCCTGATAGGCCATGCCTGCCGCTGCAGGGAACCGGCGCGACTGCCAGTCTACGTCAAGATCTGGCCAAAGCCACCTCCGCCGCAACCAGAGCCAGTAGGCCAGGAAAGCGCGTCTCGATGTCCTGGCGGCGCAGGCTGGCGGCCCGGCTGTTGCCGCGATCGAAATGCCAGATCAGGCCCGCCTCGCGCAGCACGCGGAAATGATGGGTCAGCGTCGCCTTGCTGACCTCGAAGCCGAAGGAGGCGCAATGCCGCGCCGTGCCGTCGGGTGCCTCAATCAGTTCGGCGATCACGCGGCGGCGTAGCGGATCGGCCAGCGCCGCCAGCAATTTGCCGAACTGCATTTCTTCCGGCTCGGGATGGCCTTCGCGATCGGCCATGGATAACCTCCAAGGTAAGCCTTGCATCATACCTATGCGATCTGCTAGGTAAGGCTAATATCTTACCAAGGAGGCCATCATGATCAAGACCCTGTCGGGCAAGGTTGCCATCGTGACCGGAGGGAGCCGCGGGATCGGCGCCGCCATTGCCCTGCGGCTGGCGGAATCGGGCGCCGATATCGCGATCACCTATGCGAGCCGGGCCGACAGCGCCGAAGCGGTCGCGCAGCAAATCCGGGCCGCGGGCCAGCGTGCCCTGGCGATCAAGGCCGACAGCGCCGATGCCGCCGCCGTTCGCAGTGCCGTGGACCAGGCCGCCGCCGCGTTCGGCCGCCTCGACATCCTCGTCAACAATGCCGGTATCTTCACCGGCGGCACGGTGGAACAGGTCACCCTCGAAGACTTCGATCACATCATCGCCGCCAATCTGCGCGGCGCCTTCGTCGCCTCCCAGGCGGCCGCCGCCCATATGGGGGAAGGCGGACGCATCGTCTCCATTGGCTCCAATCTGGTCGGCCGGGTCGGGCGCGCCGGCATCGGCCTCTACGTCATGAGCAAGGCGGCCCTGACCGGTCTCAGCCAGGCCATGGCCCGGGATCTCGGCCCGCGCGGCATCACCGTCAACATCGTCCATCCCGGCCCGACCGATACCGACATGAACCCTGCCACCACCGAACGCGCCGATCAGGCCCGGGCAGCGATGGCGATCCCCAAATATGGCGAGCCCGGGCAGATCGCCGGCCTGGTCGCCTGGCTGGCAAGTCCGGAAGCGCAATACGCCACGGGCGGCACCTATACCATCGATGGCGGCACCAATGCTTGAGATGCCTGGTGTCAATACGCACAGCGTGCTTCAGCCAAGTGTTGTTGAGAGGACACAGGCTTTGATTTTCGCGTGAAGACTAGCGATCGACAGTCGTCTACCAGTTGAAGAATCCGAAGATCGAGGCTCTGTTCATTCAAGGGGGATCGAAGAATTTCGATCAAACCATTCGGGGCTTCAACATGCGTCGTCTTTTGACCGGCCTGGTCTTGGTGTCGAGCTTGGGCATTGCCTCAAGCTCGGCCAACGCCGCCAGTATTTTCGAGAAATTGTTCGGCACCTCGCGCCAGCCAGCCAATGCCGGCGCGGTTGCCGCCGTCTCGCCGATTCCGCGCGAGGTCGTGACCTATAGCGGCCGCGAAAGGCCCGGCACCATCGTGATCAATTCGCAGGAACGCCGGCTTTATCTCGTGCTCGACGACGGCACCGCCCTGCGCTACGGCGTCGGTGTCGGCCGCCGGGGCTTCGAATGGGGTGGCGTGCACCGCATCTCGCGCAAGGCCGAGTGGCCGGGCTGGACCCCGCCGCCGCAGATGCGCAAGCGCCGGCCGGACCTGCCCGCCTATATGGAGGGCGGCATCCAGAATCCGCTCGGAGCGCGTGCGATGTATCTGGGCTCGACCCTTTACCGCATCCACGGCTCCAATGAGCCGCAGACCATCGGCCAAGCCGTCTCGTCGGGCTGCATCCGCATGACCAACGCCGACGTCACCGACCTCTATGAACGCGTGAAGGTCGGCACCAGGGTCGTGGTCGTCCGCGGCTGAGGCACGTGTCATCCCGGACGCGCTGCATCACGCAGTGATGCGGCACAGATCCGGGACCGCGCTTGGAATAGAGCGCCTTTCTTGTCCTGCGGTCCCGCGTCTGCGAAGTGTCACTGCGTGCCGCATTTCGCACGGGATGATCTCGCATCATTGCGCCGTCCAGCCCCCGTCGACCGGCAGGGTGGTGCCGGTGATCTGTCTGGCGGCATCACTGCACAGGAAAACCGCGACGGCCGCGATTTCGTCGACCGTGACGAACTCCTTGGTCGGCTGCGCCGCCAGCAGCACATCATGCTTGACCTGTTCCTCGGTCAGTCCGCGCGCTTTCATCGTATCCGGAATCTGCTTTTCCACCAGCGCCGTCCAGACATAGCCGGGCGCGATGGCGTTGGCCGTGATGCCGTGCTCGGCAACCTCGAGGGCCACCGTCTTGATCAGGCCGGTAACGCCGTGCTTGGCGGCGACATAGGCAGACTTGAACGGCGAGGCCACGAGCGCATGCGCCGAAGACGTATTGATGATGCGACCCCATCTGCGCTGCTTCATGCCGGGAAGCGCTGCCTTGATGGCATAGAAGGAAGCGATCAGGTTGATGCGGGTGATGGCTTCCCACTTGTCGTCCGGAAACTCGTCGATCGGGGCGACGTGCTGGATGCCCGCATTGTTGACCAGGATGTCCAGAGTGCCGAAAGCCTCCTCGGCCTCGTAGATCATGGCGGTGATTTCGGCCCCAACCATCATGTTCGCGCCGCTGTAGCGGCACTTCACGCCAAAATCCTTTTCGATGCCGGCCCGCTCGCGCTCGATGGCATCGGCGTCGCCGAAACCGTTGATGGTGACGTTGGCCCCTTCGGCCGCCAGGGCTCGGGCAATGGCGAGGCCGATGCCGCTGGTCGAGCCGGTGACCAGGGCATTGCGGGAGGAGAGTCGGGCCATGTTCATCTCGTCAGGCAGGAGGTGGGAAGGTGCGGCGGACAGGACCGCCGGCCCGGAAGCTGGCATGGCTAGATGTCGCCTTTATTACACCAGCCCTCGGCTCCCAGAGCGCCTTGCAACGAGACGGGATCACCCAGAATCGCAAAGACGCTCGGGGACGATGAGTGGGGGCGAACAGGCGTTCAGGCATGAACGCGCTTTGCTCCAGCGGACATGGACCTGTCATGCTGCCATGCAACATAAGCAGAGATCCTCCCCGCTTTTCATGAAGGACATCCCGTGGATCAAGCCGAAGTCGTCAAGCGCGCCTATGCAATGCCGCTGACCAATCCCTCCTTCCCGCCCGGCCCCTACCGCTTCTTCGACCGCGAATACATCATCATCACCTACCGCACGACGCGCGAGGCGTTGGAAGCTGTGGTGCCCGCCCCGCTCGAGATCGACGAGCCGCTGGTGAAATACGAATTCATCCGCATGCCCGACTCGACCGGCTTCGGCGACTATACCGAGACCGGACAGGTCATTCCTGTGCGATTCAAGGGCCAGCACGGCGCCTATGTCCATTCGATGTATCTGGATGACGATGCCCCTATCGCCGGCGGCCGCGAATTGTGGGGCTTTCCCAAGAAGCTCGCGACACCCAAGATCGTGCATGAGGGCGAAGTCATCGTCGGCACGCTGCACTATGGCAGCGTGCTCTGCGCCACCGGGACCATGGGCTACAAGCATCGCCTCGCCGACCGGCAGGCCGTGCTGGACTCGCTCGGCGCGCCCAACTTCCTCATCAAGATCATCCCGCATGTCGACGGGTCGCCGCGGATCTGCGAACTCGTGCGCTATCACCTCACCGACGTGACGCTCAAGGAAGCCTGGACGGCCCCGGCCGCGCTGGAGCTGCACGCCCATGTCATGGCCGATGTCAGCCGCCTGCCGGTGCTGGAGGTCGTCTCGGCCGTGCATTTCGTCGCCGACCTCACGCTCGGGCTCGGCGAGGTGGTGCACGACTATCTCGCCGCCCGCTGACCCCGCCTAGAGCAAAGCGCGTTCAAGCGTGAACGCTTTTTTACTCTAAGTCTTTGGTTCAACGCGTCTTTGCGATTCTTGGTGATTCCACCAAATCGCAAAACGCTATGCCTGACCGGAGTTTCCACCGTGCTCGAACGCAATAGAGACAAGGCCGCGCGCGCCACCATCGAGGAGATCTCGGCACAATATGATCGCATCGCCCTGGTGTTCCAGGGCGGCGGTGCCCTCGGTGCCTACCAGGCCGGCGTCTACGAGGCGCTGGCCAATGCCGGCTGCGAACCGAATTGGCTTTCGGGTGTGTCCATCGGCGCCATCAACGCCTCCATCATCGCCGGCAACGAGCCGCGCCACCGGCTGCAGCGGCTGGAGCAGTTCTGGCAGACGATCTCCGGCCGCAAGATCTGGGCCTATACGCCGGAAGGCGATCTGTTCCGCGACATCCGCAACCGCACCAGCTCCTGGATCACCATGTCACAGGGCCAGCCCGGCTTCTTCAAGCCACGCCTGCCCAATCCCTGGCTGGAGCTTCCGGGCGCTGAAGGGGCCACCAGCTTCTACGACACCTCGGACCTGAAGCGGACGCTGGAAGAGGTTGTCGACTTCGACATCCTCAACGATGGCCGCAAGCGCCTGAGCGTCGGCGCCGTCAATGTGCGCACCGGCAATTTCGTCTATTTCGACACGGACGAGGTCCGCATCGGCCCCGAGCACATCATGGCCTCGGGCGCCCTGCCGCCAGCCTTTCCCGCCATCCGCATCGAGGGTGAATATTATTGGGACGGCGGCATCGTCTCCAACACACCGCTGCAATATCTGCTCGATCAGGAGGAGGAGCGCAGCTCGCTGGTGTTCCAGGTCGATCTCTTCAGCGCCCGCGGCACCCTGCCCCGCAGCATGCCGGACGTACTGTCGCGCCACAAGGACATCATGTATTCGAGCCGGACGCGCCAGAACACCGACAATTTCCGGCGCATCCACGGCATCAAGACCCATCTGATCGATGCGCTGAAGCGCGTGCCCAAGGATTTGCTGACGCGGGACGAACAGGCGCTCATCGACAGCCACGCCAAGCTCGGCCTCGTCAACATCGTGCACCTGATCTACCAGCACAAGAACTACGAGGGCCACGCCAAGGACTATGAATTCTCCGGCACCTCGATGCGCGAGCATTGGGACATGGGGCTGGAGGACACCCAGCGCACGCTGCGCCATCGCCAATGGCTGCTGCCTCCCGTGGACGCCGAGGGCGGCATGGCCATTCACGACCTCCATCGCGAGGACCCAACCTGAGAGAAGCGGGGCTGCTCAGCGCTGCCCCGGCCTTTCGCGCGTCAGGCCCTTTTCCTTGAGGTCGGCAAGATAGGAGGCCCAGCGGCTCTCCTTCTCCCAGCCGAGTTCCGCCAGATAGGTCCAAGTATAGAGCCCGGTATTGTGCATGTCGTCGAAGGAAATGCGTACGGCATAATTGCCGACCGGATCGAGGCTGAGGATCGCCACGTTGATCTTGCCGCCCACCGTCTTGCGCTCGGCGGCACTGTGCCCCTGCACCTCGGCACTCGGCGACATCACGCGCAACATCTCGGCACTGAACACATGGGACTGGCCGTCGTCGAAACTCACGGTCAGGGTCTTCTTGTCCTTGGACAGGCGCAATTCGGTCGGCCAGGCCTTCACGACGTCTCCGCTCACGGCATCTTCCCTTTTCTGTTCTGATCGCCACATAAGGAGAAGGCGGATGCTGCGCAAGCCGCAAACCCAATCCGATGCTGTTTGAGCATTCGGCTCGGACTCTGCGACATAATGGCAATTTGCCTAGACTATCATTGGTGTTTGGGCCCTCGTCGGCTTAGAAGAATACCAAAGGGGACATGCCCCTAAAGCGTCTTTCGATGCGGCGGTTCATTGATCTCGCCGCAAAGACGCGTCGAAACAGCGAGCGGGGGTGGAGCGGCTTTGCTCAAGAACGCCTTGCCCCGGGAGTGTGGACGTGCTGGATGATCATGCAATGGCGGACATGCCGCCGATGATCGACCCTTTCGGGCGCGCGATCAATTATCTGCGTGTTTCCGTGACGGACCGCTGCGATTTTCGCTGCGTCTATTGCATGTCCGAGGACATGACCTTCCTGCCCAAGAAGGACCTGCTCACCCTCGAGGAACTCGACAGGCTGTGCAGCGCCTTCATCGCCAAGGGCGTGCGCAAGCTGCGCTTCACTGGCGGCGAACCGCTGGTGCGTCGCGATATCATGACGCTGTTCCGCTCGATCTCGCGCCATCTCGACAGCGGTCGGCTCGATGAGCTCACCGTGACCACCAACGGCTCGCAGCTCGCCCGCTATGCTGCTGAACTCAAGGATTGTGGCGTCAAGCGCATCAATGTCTCCCTCGATACGCTCGATCCGGCTGCCTTCAAGGCGATCACCCGCTGGGGCGATTTCGCCAAGGTCATGGATGGCATCGACAAGGCTCAGGAAGCGGGCCTTGCGGTGAAGATCAACGCCGTCGCGATCAAGGGCATGACGGAAAACGAAGCGGTCGGGCTGATCGAATGGGCCCATGGCCGCGGCATGGACCTCACCTTCATCGAAGTGATGCCGATGGGCGACGTCACCGGGCACCGGGTCGACCAGTATCTGCCGCTCTCGGTGCTGCGCGCCCAGCTCCTCGACAGCTACACGCTGGACGACATTCCCTATAATACGGGCGGCCCCGCCCGGTATGTGCGGGTGCGCGAGACCGGCGGGCGCCTCGGCTTCATCACGCCGATGACCCATAATTTCTGCGAGAGCTGCAACCGGGTGCGCGTCACCTGCACCGGCACGCTCTACATGTGCCTGGGCCAGGAAGACGCCGCCGACCTGCGGGCTCCCCTGCGCGCCTCCGAGGCCAACGATCTGCTCAACGCCGCCATCGACCGTGCCATCACCCGCAAGCCCAAGGGACATGACTTCGTCATCGACCGGCGCACCAGGCAGCCCGCGGTTAGCCGGCATATGAGCGTGACGGGGGGATGATGGAGCGCGGACATCTCAGCGACATGAAGACATGCCGCGATGTCCGCTCTTGGAAACGCTATGCCCGCAGGCGAGGAAGGGCGGACAGGATGTCCGCGCTCCCAGGGGTTGAAGACTCGGTCGGTTTGCCTTCCACTTGCCTCCCATAATGTCCAAGACCTTTGATGTGATCGTCGCCGGCATCGGCGGCATGGGATCGACCGCCTGCTATCAGCTCGCCAAGCGAGGCGTGCGTGTGCTCGGCCTCGAGAAATTCGAAATCGGCCATGCGATGGGTTCCTCGCACGGGCTGACGCGCATCCTGCGCCTTGCCTATTTCGAGGGAGAGGCCTATGTGCCGCTGGTGCAGCGGGCCCGGGAATTGTGGATCGAGACCGGCAAGCTCACCGGCGAGCCGCTTTTCTTCGAGGTCGGCGCACTCGATATCGCTCATGAAGGCAGCGGCATCGTCGAGAAGGCACTCGAAGCCAGCCAGGCCCATGGCCTGGAGCACGAATTGCTCGATCGCGATGCCATCGAGGCGCGCTACCCCTTCACGCTCGATCGCAATCATGTCGGCCTCTACCAGCCCCAGTCCGGCTTCGTGGCCTCCGAGCGTGCCATCCTCGCCCATACGGCGCTCGCCTTGCACCACGGTGCCGAGATTCACGGCTGCGAAGCCATGCTGGGCTGGGAGCCGACAGCGGGCGGCGGCGTGCGCGTGACGACAGACCGGGGCAGCTACGAAGCCGGCAGGCTCATCCTGTCGCCCGGCGCCTGGATCGGGGAGCTCGTGCCCACGCTCAAGCCCTCGACCGAGGTGGTGCTGCAGACACTCGGCTGGTTTGCCCCTGCCCGGCCCTCCCTGTTCGACCTCTCCCATTTCCCGGTTTTCACGCTCGAAGCCGACGAGGGGCATTTCTACGGCTTCCCGCTCTGGCAGCATCCGGGATTCAAGCTCGGCTCGCCGCATTATGGCGGAGAAGCCTATGATCCCGATACGCCCAGCCGTGAACCCTCGCCCCGGCACCGCGAGCAATTGCGGGCCTGCCTCGCCAAGCACATTCCGGGCGCCAATGGCGACCTGCTCGGCCTCAAGGCCTGCATGTATACGATGACGCCCGACGAGCATTTCATCATCGATACCCTGCCCGGCCACGAACAGGTCATCGTCGCCTCCCCCTGCTCGGGCCATGGCTACAAATTCGCCAGCGCCGTCGGCGAAGCTCTCGCCGAACTCGCTACCACGGGCAGCAGCCGCTTCGACCTCGGCATGTTCGGCCTCTCGCGCTTTTCTTGAGTTCTGCTCGGTTTGTCTTTGCCAAATCGTCAGGCAAAGTATAGGTAAGTATTATTCTCTTACCTTCCTGATTGCCCGCTGCCCGCCGGCGGCGATCTTTTGATTGCGCCTCCATGCCGCCCGCACAATCGCATTGGTCCGGAATCGTCGCGATGGTTCTCGCGACAGGGTTGTTCGTCGTCAGCGACAGCCTGATGAAGCTCACGGCGCAGGGTTTGCAGCCCTTCCAGGTCCTGTTCATGCGCGGTTTCTTCGGGCTGATGTCCTGCGGCCTCCTGCTGGTCGCGACCGGACAGCTTCGCCAGCTCGGCGGCGCCCTGCATTGGCGAGCCATCTTGCGCGCCCTGCTCGAGGCAACGGCCACCTTCTTCTACATGGCGGCGCTCTCCGCCATGCCGATCGCCGACGCGATCGCCATCGGCCAGACCGCACCGCTGCTGGTCATCATCGCCATGGCCGTCATCTTCCGCGAGCGCATCGGCGCCGTCCGCCTCGTCCTGGTCTGCACCGGTTTCCTCGGCGCCCTCTTGGTGGCACAGCCCGGCGGTTCGGGTCTCTCGCCCGCCGCGATCTACGCCTTCCTGACCGCCATGATGGTGGCGACGCGGGACCTGCTCACCCGCGGTACGCCGTCCACCATTCCAACCTTCGTCGTCCTGACCACCACGACCGTCGTGCTGACGCTCGCCACCGGTTGCGCCACCCTGATCCATGAGAGCTGGATGCCGCCTTCGTTCGATCAATGGCTGACCATGGCCGCATCCGGCTTCATCGTCACGCTCGGCCAGATGGCGATCTTCCTGAGCTACCGCCGAGCGCCGGCCGGGATCGTGGCGCCCTATTATTACAGCTTCACCGTCTGGGCGGTGATCGGCGGCTTCCTGGTCTGGGGCGAAGTGCCGAACGGGCTCGCCATCACCGGCATGGCGATGATCGTGGCCAGCGGGCTTGCTTTGCTCTTCGTCAGATCGAGGCGCAGGCAGGAAGCCATCGCCTGATGACCACGGTTGCATTTACCCAGGCCGATCTCGGTCGCCAACGGGCCAATCAGCGCGGCATCGTCCTGATGATCGCTGCGATGGCCTGCTTCGTGGTGAACGATTCCGTCGCCAAGCTCGCCACGGCGCGCATGCCCGTCAGCGAGGTGATCGCCATTCGCGGCGTCTTTGCGACGGCCTTCGTGCTCACGCTCATCCTGGCCAGCGGCCTTCAGCGCCATTTCCGCCTGATCTGGCAATGGCGGGTCGCCGCGCGCGGCGGCATGGAGAGCGTGGTCGCCTTCGCCTCCATTCTCGGCCTCAGCCATGTGCCGCTCGGCATCGCCACCGCCATCGGCCAGATCGCGCCAATCCTGCTGCTGGCCTTGTCGGCGCTGCTGCTCAAGGAGAAGGTCGACGCCAGGCGGTGGGTGGCCGTGTTCGTCTGTTTCGCCGGCGTGATCCTGGTGGCCCGCCCGAGCACGCAAGGCCTGAATCTCTATGTCCTGGCCACCTTGGCCTGCGCCGTGCTGGCGGCGCTGCGCGATCTCGTCACCCACCGCATCGGCGCCAGCGTGCCGACCCTGCTGGTGACGCTCGGCACGACGACCATCGTCTCCCTGGCCGGCTTTGCCGGTTCGGCGCTATCCGAATGGCAGCCGCTCCATCTTGCCGACCTCTCGCTCCTGATGCTGGGAGGCCTGAGCCTGGTCGGCGGGCATGCCCTGGTCATCGCCGCCTATCGCGGCACCGATGTCTCGGTCGTCAGCCCGTTCCGCTATTCGGCCATCGCGCTTTCGGTCCTGGCTGGGCTTGCGGTCTTCGGCGATTTACCCGATGTGTGGGCGGGCGCCGGCATGATATTGATCATCCTGAGCGGCCTTTATGCTGCCGGCCGCGAAATGCGGCGCCGGCGCGCCATCGAGGCGGCGCTGGAAAAAGGTGTTTGAACAGGGAGTACGGCATGAGCGAGCTGGTGGTGGAGAATGCGGGCTCGGTACGCACCCTGACGCTGAACCGGCCGGCAAAGCTCAATGCCTTCACGGCGAGCCTCCACGCCGAACTCCGCACGGCCCTTTCAGCGGCAATCACCGATGACGACGTCAAGGTGATCGTGCTCACCGGCGAAGGGCGCGCCTTTTCCTCGGGCCAGGACCTCACCGAGGACCTGCCGCGCGACAGCCGCGGCGGCATCGATCTCGGCCCTGCCCTGGAACGGGACTACAATCCTCTGATCAAGCAGATCGTCACCTCTCCCAAGCCGACCATCGCAGCCCTCAACGGGCCGGCTGTCGGCGCGTCCATGAACATCGCCCTGGCCTGCGACATCGTGCTGGCGTCGCGATCGGCGACCCTGCAGGAAGCCTTCGCCAAGATCGCCCTCATCCCCGATGCCGGCGGCACCTGGCTGCTGCCGCGCCTGATCGGTCCCAAGCGGGCTCTCGCCCTCATGCTGACGGCCGAACCGGTGCCGGCGGAGGAGGCCCTGCGCATGGGCCTCGTCTACAAGCTCTATGAGGATGTCAGCTTCCGCGACGACGTCGCGGCCTTTGCTGCCAAGCTCGCCCTGGGCCCGGCCCTGGCTTTCCGCATGATCCGCGAGGCGGTGCTGGCCAGCGCCGACAACGATCTCGATGCCCAACTGGCCCTGGAAGCCGCGTTGCAACGCAAGGCCGGCGCCTCGCATGATTTTGCCGAAGGCGTCGCGGCCTTCCTGGCCAAGCGGGCGCCGCTGTTCCAGGGTCGCTGACGAGGCGTTCTGCGTTTCGGTGGAGCACGAAGGCGTGTCGAAACAAGGAATTTGAGCAAAGAAGTTCACGCATGAACGCACTTTGCTCTACAGCGTCGGACTCGATTTCGGAATCGAGTTCGACGCTGTAGGTTATTGTTGTCGCCTCGCCTTTGCCGAAAACCGGCGTCCACTTTTCGGCGCGATGCTCTAGAATTGCACTTTCTTAACGTGAAATCGTCAGCATTCCGGCCGAGAATGCAACCAGGCTAAGTTGAGGATCTGATTTGTTTCGTTCACGCTGGATCTGGCTGGTGCTGGCCGCCATACTCGGCATCGCCGCCATCTATGTCAGTAGCAATCCCGAAATGGCGAGCCGCTATGCCCAGGCGCAGCGCGACGCAGCCCTGAGCGCCGATACCAAACAGACGGTGATGCTGCTGATTGCCCTGGCGGTCGGCGGCTATCTCGCCTGGTTCTTCCTCATCCGCAAGGAGTGAGCGCCCGGCGCCCGGGAAGCGCTCGACATACGCCAGAAAAACGAAACCCCGCCATTGCTAGCGGGGTTGCCTTGCGACAAAGACCAGGATCAAACCCGAAGGCGAAACACCGGCCCTTTCATTTCAATCGGCCCGCCCCCCAGTACATCCGTGGTAGGGCTGCCTTTCGATCGAGCACCCGACGCGTCCGCCGGATCACCCTTGAAAGGCTATATAGGGAGCCTTTGTGACGGGAACAAGACGGGCCGGAGCAAAATGCTCCAGCCCGCAGAGGGATTTCAGGCATCTGCCTCCACGAGCCCTCCACGTTTTGCTCCGGCAAGAAGGAGAACCAGGCTCGCCATGCCGGCGGCATAGGCGACCAGCGGCCAGGCGGTATCCCCCGGCAGAACCAGGACGACCAGGGTTCCGCCAATGCCGACCATCAGGCTCTGCACGCAGAAATACAGCGCAACCGCGGCGCCGGCGATGTCATCGAAGCCTTCGAGCGCGCCATTGGCGGCGATACCGCCGACGAGGACAATGCCGACGGCGATCACCCACATCGGCGCGAGGAAGCTCCACCAGGACGGCGCCCCCATGATCTCGCCCGCCGCGAGCAGGCCGGCGCCGGCCAGGATCGTCACCATCGCTCGTCTCAGACAACCCAGGCGCCCCCAGCGCTCGACACGGCCGGGCACGAAGCGCGTTGCGACCATCATCGCCAGGGCGGCCGTGGCGAAGGCAAGGCTGAAGGCCAGGGGCGAATAGCCGGCCCTGTCGATCAGCACCCGTGGCGCGGTGGAGAAGAAGACGAAGAAGCTCCCCATCGCCGTGCCGAAGCCTGCCGTATAGGTCCAGAACGCATAACTGCCGAGAACCGTGATGGCAGGGCGCCGGGCGAGTTCCTGTGGCGTTTGCCGGGTCTCGGGCCAGCGCCATGCTGCATGGACGAGGGCGCCCGTCATCAGCAGCCCAAGCGTGACGAAGATCGCCCGCCAGCCAAAATGATCGGCGATGAGTGCCCCCGCGACCGGTCCCAGGGCCGGCACGAATGCCAGCATGGCGCTGAACAGGCTGTAGATGATGGCGCCCTCGGGACGTTCGGCATAGACATCCCGCACCGTGGCGAAGGTCGCCACCAGGCAGGCGGAAGCGCCGGCTGCCTGCAGGAAGCGCAGGGCCAGGAAGATGACGGCGTTCGAACTGGCTGCAAGTCCCAGAGAAGCGAAGAGGAACACGACTGCACCGCCGATCAGGATCGGCCGGCGGCCGACACGGTCGGACAAGGGCCCGAAGATGATCTGTCCCACCCCGAGCATCACCATATAGAGGCTGAGGGTCAGCTGGACCACCGACGCGCTGGTACCCAGCGCTGCCGGCATGATGGGCACGATGGGCAGATAGATATCCATGGCCAGGGAAGCGAGGATATCGAAGGGGGCCATCAGCAGCAGGGCCGACGGCAGGCAATGACCCCAGACGGGGTTTTTGGCAGGCATGACAAAACATCCGCTCAAATGAAAACATTCGGCGGCGGTCTGCCTCTTCAGTGCAAAACCGGACGGGATCGGACAGAACGCCGCAACAACATCGACATGTCGTTGCGGCCTAGCGGTCCGACGATTTGAGGCCCTTCATGTCCGGCTCCTGTCAAACGGATGAAACGAGGCCTTTAGCAAAATGCCGACGGACGAACAATCCTCGGCAGTCAGGATCCCTGTCAGGCCCCGCCCCCTCACTCAGGATTGCATGCCTTCCAAATCGGAGACGAGGCGCAGATAACCGCCGCGATAGTCCCCGAAATCGGTCAGCTGCGCATCCACCGACTGGCTCGCAGTCTGGCATCGCCCCACCCAGCTGCGTACGCCGGCGACATCCTCGGTCGTCGTCTCCAGCTCGGCGCCGATATGGCGCTGGAGGAAAGCGGTAAGGGCCGCGACGGCCTCGTCAAACCCCGATGCCGTTGCCAGCATCAGGCTTTCATACAGCTTGCGCTCTTCCTCGTCGGTCTCGGCATTGTAGTCCGGCTCGCCATCGAAACCCGGCGGCGAGCCCATATCCTCGAGGGTCTTCATAGGTGCGGCTTTCCCATCATCGCCTGATTCAGCTGCGCGGCTTTTCGAGCCGGGCGACGAGGCTGCAAGTATCCCAGCGCCGGCCGCCCATGGCCTGGACCTCGGCATAGAACTGGTCGACCAGGGCCGTCACCGGCAATTGGGCACCGTTCGCCCGGGCCGTATCGAGGCAGATGCCCAGATCCTTGCGCATCCAGTCGACGGCGAAACCGAAATCGAACTTGCCTTCCTGCATCGGCTTCCAACGGTTCTCCATCTGCCAGGATTGCGCGGCCCCCTTCGAGATTACGCCGATCACCTTCTCGAGGTCGAGCCCAGCCTTGTTGGCGAAATGGACGCCCTCGGACAGGCCCTGCACCAGCCCGGCGATGCAGATCTGATTGACCATCTTGGTCAGCTGCCCGGCACCCGAAGGTCCCATGAGCTGGCAAGCTTTGGCATAGTGGGCAATCACCGGTTCGGCCCGGGCGTAGACATCGGCATCGCCGCCGCACATCACCCCGAGCGCACCGTTCTCGGCGCCGGCCTGCCCGCCGGAAACCGGGGCGTCGATGAAGCCGAGGCCGAGCTTGCCGGCCGCTTCATACAGTTCGCGCGCGACCTCGGCGGAAGCGGTGGTGTGGTCGACGAAGATGGCGCCCTTCTTCATGCCGGAAAAGGCGCCTTGCGGCCCAGTCGTCACCGAGCGCAAATCATCGTCATTGCCCACGCAGGCAAAGATGATGTCGGCATCCTTGGCTGCCTCGGCCGGGGTCGGCGCAGCGGCGTTGCCGTATTTCTCTACCCAGGCCTGCGCCTTGGCGGGCGTACGATTGTAGACGGTAACCTGATGGCCACCCTTTACGGTCAGATGGCCCGCCATCGGAAAGCCCATCACGCCGAGACCGAGAAACGCCACTTTCATCGCAAGAACTCCTTTATCCCAGCGCTTCTAGAGCAAAGCGCGTTCAAGCGTGAACGCTTATTTGCTCCGGCTCCGTGTTCCCAAGCCAATTCAAAGGATCGGCTAAGGCGTCTTTGCGACTCTGGGGCTTCCACCAAATCGCAAAACGCTTGAGCAGCTGCAGGGCTCAATAGATCGAGAAGGGGAAATATTTGTCGTTGATCGTCTTGTAGGTACCATCAGCAACGATATCGACAATCGCCTTGTTGAGCTTTTCAGCAAGATCCACATCGCTCTTGCGCAGGGCGATCCCCTCGCCCTCCCCGAAGAACCTGGCATATTTCGCCAGGTCGACATCGGCCTTCAGTTCACAGCAGGTGCTTTCGGGCTTGCCCAGCCAGTCGGCCAGCATCAGCTTGTCGGCAAGCACGGCATCGAGGCGCCCGGTCACAAGATCGGCATTGGCCTCGCTTTGGCTGCCATAAAGCTTGATCTGGGCCCCTCCTGCCTGGATCTCCGCCTGCAGGAAGGAAGCCTGCACCGTATTGGCCACGACGCCGACCACCCTGTCCTTCAGTCCCGCCGCATCCCAGGTGGCGATCTTGCTGTCCTTGCGCGCCACGAAGCTCGTCGGCCGGTCGTAATAGCGGTTGGTGAAGGCGACCTGGCGTCGCCGCTCAGGGGTGATCGACATGGAGGAGACGATGGCGTCGACCTTGCCGGCGTTCAAGGACGGAATCAGGGCATCCCAATCGAGGACTTCGAAACTGCAGGTCGCATCCATTTTCCGGCAGAGCGCCCTGGCGATATCGACATCGAAGCCGATGGGCTGATCCTTGGCATCGAGCTGGTTGAAGGGCGGATAGCCGCCCTCGGTGGCGATGCGGATCGATTTCCACTCCCTTGCCGAGGCCGAGCCGCCGGTGAAGGCGGCGAAAGCTGCAGCCAAGATGAGAGCGCCGATCCGAATCATGCCATCTCCTCGATGCTTCCCCGAAGTGCCCGGCGATTTGGTGCAACCGCCCACTGGGAGTTCAGCCATTCAAATGTGGCATTCATACGCGATTGCGCCGCCCGGTCCGCCGCCGCGCCGCCATCATGGCGTCGAAAGCATCGCGGGCGGCTTGCAAGGCCGGCGTTTGCGCAAAGCGATCCGGCAATCTCGCCATCAGCACCAAGCGATCCTCCTCGCTCATCTCCACCCAGCGGCCGATTTCCAGGCTGGTGCGTCCGCAACCGATGCAGAAGCCGCTCGCCGCATCGATGCGGCAAATGGCGACGCAAGGTGTGGAGGTGATCTGCATGGCGTTCACAATCCGGCTAGCGAGGTATCAATAATTTAGACATGCCAGCCCAGAGGCGCCAGAGCGCCTGCCAGGATTGCCATTTCGGCAAGCATCACGGCAGCACCGCAGACATCGCCGGTCTGCCCGCCAATCTGCCGTTCAGCCAGCCGCGTGACAGCGTAGGCCGCCGCAAGCCCCGCCAGGGGTGCGAGAACCGACATGAAATGGCCGGTTCCGGCCCAGGCCAGCAAGGCAGTTACGACCATGGCAGGGATGGCGCCGGAACGCCAGGCATGGCCGGTCAACCGGCCTGCCGAGGCACCGGCACCATCCAGACGGGCTGGTCCCAGCAGAACCAGCGGCAGCAGCCCCAGGATGCGGGAAGTGGCGACGGCAGCGGCCAGAACCAGGCCAGTACGCCAGACATCGCCGATCGCCGTCAGCAACGCGGCGAGCAGCGACACCCGGGCGGCGAGAGCCAGCATCAGCGCGGTCGCTCCATACGCACCGATGCGCGAATCACGCATGATCTCCAGCTTGCGCTCGAGCGTGCCGCCACCGCCGAAACCATCGGCGACATCGGCAAGCCCGTCCTCATGCATGGCACCGGTCATCACCGCCACGGCGGCTATCGCGAAAATCGCGGCAACCGTCGCTGGCAGACCGACAAGATGGGTGAGGACCAGCACGACGGCCGCCGCGAGACCAAGCACGGTGCCCGCCAGCGGTGTCACCGGCGCCAGCCTTTCCATGTCGGGCCGGCCATGCGGATCGACCTCGAAGGACAGGACGGGCACCGGCAGGCGCGACCAGAAGCGCAAAGCCTGCGGAACGCTGGCGAGAAAGGATGAATGCATCATGGCGACAACCTGCATGCCATGCTGGCCCCCATCAAATCAACGGTGCGACGGGCTCGCTCGCCCCTGCTCCTGCCTGCTCCCCCGTGTCGAGACCGGGGCATCAACCGTCGTCACGCGACCTTTCCGCCGCGCGGTCATCGGTCTATAAGCGCCGCAAATCATCTCTCCCACATTGGAAACATCCCAATGGCTTTTGCCGGCACCGCCCTGCCCTTCGACGACATCCGCGAGCTCGCCCGCAGCATGCCCGCCCTCGACGCCAACGCCGTGGCGGGGGTGAAGCAGCGCGACGGTCAATTGACCAAGCCGCCGGGCAGCCTCGGCCGGCTGGAGACCATCGTCGAATGGCTCGCCGCTGTCCAGGCCACGGCGTCTCCCACCGTCTCGCGCCCGCTGGTGGCGATCTTTGCCGGCAATCACGGCGTGGTCGCCCGCGGTGTTTCGCCCTATCCGCAGGAAGTCACGCGCCAGATGCTGGAGAATTTCGCCGCCGGGGGCGCCGCGATCAACCAGATCTGCTCGACCTTCGACATCGGCCTCAAGGTTTTCGACCTCGCCCTCGACATCCCCACCGGCGACATCACCTGCGAGGCGGCGCTCGACGAAAAGGCCTGTGCGGCCACCATGGCCTTCGGCATGGAGGCGGTCTCCGGCGGCATCGACCTGCTGGCCCTGGGGGAGATGGGCATCGGCAACACCACCATCGCCGCCGCCATCTATCATGCCCTCTATGGTGGGGAGGCTGCCCATTGGGTCGGTCGCGGCACGGGTGTCGACGATGCCGGCCTGGCTCGCAAGATCGCAGCCGTCTCGGCCGCGGTCGAATTCCACCGCAGCCATCTCAAGGATTCGCTTGAAGTGCTTCGGCGCCTGGGCGGCCGCGAAATCGCGGCGATGGCCGGCGCCATCCTGGCGGCCCGCAGCCAGCGCGTGCCCGTGGTGCTGGACGGTTATGTCGTCTGCGCCGCCGCGGCCATTCTCCACGCCATGGATCCTACCTTGCTGGACCATTGCGTCGCCGGACATGTCTCTGCCGAGGGGGCTCATGGCGATGTACTGGTTCGCCTCGGCAAGAAGCCGCTGCTTGATCTCAACATGCGACTCGGCGAAGCATCCGGCGCGGCCCTGGCGATATCCCTCATCAAGGCGGCTCTTGCCTGCCATACCGGCATGGCGACGTTCGCGCAGGCGGGCGTCACCGACAAGGCTTGAGCTGCGCTCGTTGGTACAAACGGGGCGTCGCGACGACTGGATGTAACAAACCGTTATATCTCGTGTTCGAACCGCGAAAGCTTTGCCGCGAAGTGGTCACGATCGGGCGCTAGGCCTGACTCGCTGCCAGAGTCGGGTATGTTTCGGCAAAAATGCCTGCTTTGCTCTAACTTTTGTTTCGACGCGTCTTTACGATTTCCGGATGATCCACCCGATCGCAGGGCGCTTTAGGAGCCTATTCATGTTCAGGACGATCAGTGCTGCCATCGCCGTGCTTGCCTTTACGGCGCCTGGCTTTGCCGGCGAGAAAACGGATCCCCGCTGCAGCCAATATGGCGAAGGGTTCGCTTATTCGGCCGATACCGGCATGTGCATCAGGGTCGGCGGCGAATTCAGGGCCGATTACGGGTTCAGGAAGCAGAGCGGCCTCGGCCAGCAGAGCGGCTTTGGCTCCACTGTCAAGGGCCATGTCGATGCGCGCGGCAACAGCGATCTCGGCCCGTTTCGCATCGTGGTCGAACCGACCGCCCGCAAGTTCTGAACCAGGCAGCTTTCCCGATCGAATCGCGAAGCTCGATCGGGCGGAAGCCGCAGGATCTCAGGTGCTTGCGATGCTTCACCCCCGTTCGCTTTGTGCGTTTTCGCACAGACAGTTTTGGCATTTCGTGAGCCGGCGGCTCCTGGCTCATTCTCGCCGGTTTTGCCTGCTTTCTTTGAGTTGAAGTTCCGGGACTTTTCGGTTCATACCGGTGGGTGACTTGACGCACATCATCCGGTTGAAGCCTCGCCGATCCTGCGAGGCTTGTTATCGAAATAGAACAGACTTCGGCATGAGGCAGATCCTTTTCCGCTCCCTCCAATTCGCGGCGCCCCGGCGGCAGGAGGCCCTGCCATGCGCGTGACGGTGGTCGGCTGTGGCGATGCCTTCGGATCGGGAGGACGGTTCAACACCGCCAGTTTGGTCGAGATCGAGGATCCGCAGGAGGGCCGTACCGTCTGCCTGCTGGATTGCGGTGCGACGACGATGACGGCGCTCGGCGCCATGGGCATCGATCCCGACCAGATCGACCTGATCATGCTGACTCACCTGCATGGCGATCATTTCGGCGGCATCCCCTTCCTGCTGCTCGATGCCCAATGGGTGCGCAAGCGCACTCGTTCGCTGCGCATCATCGGCCCTCCCGGCACGATCGAGCGCCTCTCCACCACCATCGAGGCACTGTTCGCCGGCGCCACCATGGAGACGCCCTGGAGCTTTGCCTGGAGCGTAGAGGAAATGGCACCGGGGACGCAGCGCGAAGCCCAGGGCTTCACCATCCGTACCGTCGAGGTGGTCCATCCCTGCGGCGCGCCGGCCACGGCGGTGCGGCTGGAAGGCGGCGGCAAGGTCTTCGTGCATTCCGGCGACACCGAATGGACCGAGGTCCTGCCCGAGATCGCCGACGGCGCCGACCTGCTCTTCCTCGAATGCTTCGCCATCGAGGAGACGCCGCCCCATCTCGACTATAATCGCCTGCTCGCCCGCCGCGGCGACTTCAACGCCAAACGCGTGGTGCTCACCCATATGGGCCCGACCATGCTGGCCTATCGCGACAAGGTCGACCGCAGCCTGTTCGACCTTGCCGAGGACGGCATGGTGATCGAGGTCTAGCGGCTCCTCCCGGAGCGCGGACATCTTGTCCGCTCTTGTGGAGACATTGTCGGTTGGCAAGAAGAGCGGACATCGCGACATGTCTTCATGTCGCTGAGATGTCCGCGCTCCTACTGTCGTCACATCGGCGGCGGCGCACCGTTCTGGCCCGTGGCCACGCTGTTGGTTCGCCAGTCCTTGCCGTCGGGCTGGGCCACGACGAACACCGCGATCCCCGGCTTGATGATCGTCCGCTCGGCCGCATTGAACTGCACGATGGGGACCTCAGGCGGGATCACGATCTTGCGGCTGCCGCCGGGAAAGGTGAGCGTGACCTCCCGTCCCGCCGCGGTCGAGACGACCTCGCCCCCCACCGTGCCATTGGTCATGCGCGCGCCTGGCTTGGAATCCCAGTCCCGCTCGCCCTCGCCGCTCTTGACGCCTGGCGGGAAGACATGGACCTCCAGCGATTTGCCCGAGCCGTCCGCCTGGGGGATCTGCGCCGTGCCGATGAAGCTGCCGGCATGGATGGCTTCGACGCTGATGGGCGCGACCAGTCGGGCCTTCCAGTCAGGTGTGAGATGGATCGCAACGCTCTGGCCGTCCGAGGTCTTGAGGCTGAGCCCCTTGCCGTCCAGCGCCTCGATCGTGCCGCGGAAGATCTTGCGCGGCGCCTCCTGCGCCTGGGCCGGGAGGATGAAGGCGAGCGCCAGCAGGCCGGCAAGCCGATAGGGTTTCGTCATGATGCAAACTCCGCGCCCCCGCGACGCAACAGCGTCCCCGATGACGCAGCATAGCGCTCGGGCGGGACGAGGCGATTCACTTTGGCGGGAGCGGTACGCGATCGGCCGGATCAGGCCGCCTTGGCCTCGATGGCACGGCGGACATGGGCAGCCGCCTCGAACAGCACCTCGAGCCCGGCGCCGGGCTTGACCGCCTCGGTGGCGAGATGGCGCCGGTAGAGCCGCGCGCCCGGCCGGCCCGGGAAGAGGCCGATCATGTGGCGGGTGATCGAGCTCAACCGCACGCCCTCAGCCAGCTGCGCCTCGATATAGGGCGCCATCGCCTCGATCGCCTCGAACCCGTCGGCGACCGGCGCAGCCACGCCGAACAAGGTCGGGTCGACGGCGAGCAGGATCTCGGGGTTCTGATAGGCCTCGCGCCCGACCATCACGCCATCGAGACGGGCCCGATGCGCACTCCATTCCTCGACGGCCTTGATGCCGCCATTGATGGAGATGTTGAGATCGCGATTGGCTTCCTTCAGCCGGTAGACGCGGCCATAGTCGAGCGGCGGCACGTCGCGGTTTTCCTTGGGGCTCAGCCCCTTCAGCCAGGCCTTGCGCGCATGCACGATCAAAGCGTCGACGTCGGCAGCCCGGACGGCCACGGTGATGCGATCGAGAGCGACCTCGGGATCCTGCTCGTCGATGCCGATGCGGCATTTGACGGTGACGGGCAGGTCGACCGCGGCCTTCATGGCGGCGACGCACTCGCCCACCAGTTCCGGCTCCGCCATCAGGCAGGCCCCGAACCGTCCCTCCTGTACGCGGTCGGACGGACAGCCGACATTGAGATTGATCTCGTCATAGCCGAAATCGGCGCAGATGCGGGCCGAGATGGCCAGGTCCTTCGGGTTGGAGCCGCCAAGCTGCACGGCAATGGGATGTTCCTCGCCGGAGAACCCGAGCAGACGCTGCCGGTCGCCATGGATCACGGCACCAGTGGTCACCATCTCGGTATAAAGCAAGGCCTCCGCCGAGAGAATGCGATGGAAGAACCGGCAATGACGATCCGTCCAGTCCATCATCGGGGCGATGGAAAAGTCTCTGTCCAACATGCTGCTTTCGTTGCTCTTTTGCGCTCGCAACGCCCATCAGGAGGGCATCGGGCCGCAGAGCGCCTGAGGCTCTTACAGCATTTTCCTGTCTTTTCAAAGAGTTGATCGGCCCGTCGTCAGCCGACGCGCTCGACATAATAGCGGGGAACACTCTCTTTTCCCGATAGCAGTAGAAACTAGGGCAAAAAACCGACGAAGATCCGCACGTATTTGAAAAACGACTAAATGTCACATCCCAAACATATATGGAATCGATTCAAAAGTATTATGTTTTATTATCCTCGGCTTCACGCATTTTTGACAAATAAATTCCTGAAATATCGAACATCTTCCTAAGGACATCATTCTTATTTTCTTCATTTGCAAACGTATGGACAGTTTTTGCAGCAACGAACGCAATATGCCCGACAAACTCCTGCATTCCACCCCCGTGGATAATTACATGCTCTCGCAACCGAGCTATGAAGTCGTTACACATATCGATCTGCTCATGCAGTGGGTTCCGTGGTCGGGCAGCATGTTCGGCAAAGCACTTTTCCAAAAGCTGCGAAACCGGCTCTTTACCTGCAGGTAGCAATTTGAAGCTCTTAACCGGCAGTCGTGGTAGTCCCTCATCAGGTATTTCGAAAGCCTCCGGAGCCGCCCAGCCAAGCGCCGTCATCGCCGACCATAAACGACCATTCGGAGAATCTTCCAGCGTCAGTATTGCGTTTCCGACATCGCGGCTGACGCCCTCAAGAGTGGAGAGATCGCCCGGGCCGAGTGCCATGATCTGGTCGAAAATGCCCGCAATCTGTTCTTCAGTCGCAGGACCATCAGAGGCAGCAGATTTTTTTCGCTTAAAAAACACCAGCCCAGCTCCAAATTGTCAGCCATATACCCGGGTAGGCTGCTTGTGATCGAGTTGCCATCCCCGCTTCGACGCCTCCATTCGATGCGGCAAACTGCCTGCGCACTATCGAGATCGAGGCAATCTAGCCTCGTGACTAGAGGCAGATGTTCGAATTCTCTTATATACCCCATCACGAGGATATCGGCCCATCGTCACCCAACGCGCTCGACATAATAGCGGGGTACCCGCCCCTTTTCCCGGTCGCGATAGAAATCGGCGCAGAAGTCGGCGAAGGCCCGGAAGCGGCGCGAGACGTGCCGGCGCCGGGAATAGATCAGGTTGATCGCCGTCTCCGGCGAACGCCAGTGCGGCAGGACAGGCGCGAGCAGGCCGTGCTCGCATTCGGTTTCGACGAAGAAGCCGGGCAGATAGGCAATGCCCTCGCCGGCCACCGCGAAATATTTGAGGGTCCAGTAGTCGTTGGTCATGCAGCTCACCGGCGGCAGGATGTCGGTCTCCGCGCCTTGCGCGTCGGCAAGGTACCAGGATTGCGGGCGGGTGGGCTGGCGGAAGATCAGGCCGCGATGGCGGGCGAGATCCTCGGTCGTTGCAGGCAGGCCGTGGCGCTCGAGATAATCGGGGCTGGCATAGAGCCCGTAGGAGGCCGTCGCCAGGCGGCGGCTGACATAGTCGATCTCGGACGGCTCACCCCAATGAAAGATGCCGTCGAGGGCGAGTTCGGTAACATCCGAGAAGGGCTGGCGCGAGGTGAGGAACATCACGTCGAGCACCACCTGCGGATAGTTCTGGCGGAAGGCGAACAGCAGTTCGGAGGTGATGGTGGTGCCGAACTCGCCGGTGGAGCCGACCCGCAGCGTGCCGGCCACCTCGTGGCGCATCTCGGCCATGGCCGTCGCCGCATCCTCGCAGCTCGCCTGGATGCGGCGGGCATGGCGCAGCAATTCGGAGCCGGCATCGGTGACATGCAGGTGATGGCCCTCGCGCACGAAGAGCTCGACGCCGAACTCGTCCTCGAGCTGGCGGATGCGATGGCTGAGCGTCGATTTGGGTAGGCGATGCAGCCGGGCGGCGGCGGAGATCGAGCGGGCATCCGCGACTTTCACGAAGCAATCGATGATGGAAAGATCCATGCCAGCCTCAATTTCGTTCAAAGAATTGGACGATCAGTTCATCGGATAGCCTAATTCGGCCAGTTGTGTAAACGATGCTCTGCCGAAATACTCCCCCCAATCCAGGGAGGTTTCAGTGACGGATATACGGGAATTCATTCGCGCCGCGTCGGGCCACGGCGCCAAGGCGAGCCTGGCGGTTCGCGGCGGCCGGCTGGTCAATGTGGTGTCGGAGGAGATCTACAAGGCCGACATCGCCATTCTCGGCGACCGCATCATCGCCGTCGGCGACATCGCCGATCATATCGGCTCCGAGACCGAGATCGTCGATGCCAGCGGCAAATATCTCTGCCCGGGCATGATCGACGGCCATCTGCATGTCGAATGCTCCAAGCTCTCGATCACCAGCTTCGCCAAGGCCGTCGTGCCGCTCGGCACCACCTCGATCGTCACCGGCCTCGACCAGATCATCGTGGTGGGCGGCCCCGCCGCCGCCCGCGAATTCCTCGACGAGGCGCGCCAGACGCCGCTGAAAGTGTTCTGGGGCGCGCCCTGCAAGACGCCCTACACCATGCCCCGCTCCACCGTCGGGCATTATTTCGGCCCGCAGGACCACCTCGCCACCCATCACTGGCCCGAATGCGTCGGCATCTGGGAGACGGTGCGCGAATTCATCCAGGAAGAGGATGCCGACGTGCTCAAGGCGATCGAGATCGCCGAGGCCAGCCGCCTGCCTTTGCTCGGCTGCTGCCCGATGACGCGCGGCGCCCGGCTCGACGCTTATCAGCAGGCCCGCGTGCGCGCCGACCATGAGAGCTATACGCCCGAGGAGATGCTGGAGAAGCTGCGCGCCGGCATGCATGTGGTGGTGCGCGAATCCTCGATCTCGCATTTCCTCTCCGACAATCTGCGCATCGTCACCGAAATGGGCGTGAAGGCCCTGCGCCGCATCAGCTTCTGCACCGACGACGTCGTCGCCAGCGACATCCTGGCGCGCGGCCATCTCGACAACATGGTGCGCATGGCGATCGCCATGGGCATCTCGCCGATGGCGGCGATCCAGATGGCAACGATCAATGGCGCCGATGCCCTGAGGATCGACGACAAGGTCGGCTCGATCTCGCCGGGGCGGGCCGCCGACATCCTGCTGGTCAACGATTTGCGCGACTTCAAGATCGAAGCGGTGATCGCCAAGGGCGCCCTGGCGGCACGCGACGGCAGGATGGCCGTCGATCTCGCGCCGCCGCCGCGTAGCGAGGCGCTGCTGCACTCGATCAAGCTCGAACCGGTCAAGCCCGAGGAGATCGTGGTGCCCATCACCGGCGCCGGCGACAGTGCCGACGTGCTGGCGATCGCGGTCACGCCCGAGAAGATCTTCGTGCGCACGCGGCGCGACGTGACGCTGCCGGTGAGGGACGGGCGTGTGCAAGCCGATATCGGCCAGGACGTGCAGTACATCACCGTGGTCGAGCGCTACGGCAAGACGCGCAACCGCCCCGTTGCCTTCACTTCGGGCTTCGGCCTGAAGGCCGGCGCCATGGCCAGCTCCACCGCGCCCGACGACAACAACATCATCTGCATCGGCACCAATCCAGAAGACATGGCCGTTGCCATCAACCATCTCATCGCCAACCAGGGCGGCCAGGTGGTGGTGCGCGACGGCAAGGTGCTCGAATTCCTGCATCTGCCGATCGGCGGCATCGTGGCGGATATCGAGCCTCAGGCAATGGCCGAGAAGGAATTGCGGCTCGACGACGCGGTGCGGAGCCTGGGCTGCGACCTGCCCTGGCCGTTCATGTACATGTTCGTGCTGCAGATCACGGCGATTCCCGATTACGCGATCACCGATCTCGGCGTGGTCGATTGCGTGAATTTGAAGGTGATCTCACCAATGATCCAAGCGACGGGCAACGACATCGGGGCAGCGGCATAGACGGCCCCTGCCCAGCTCCATAACGACAATAATCCTGAGGGGAAGAGAAATGGGCTATCAAACCGATGTCGAGGCAAGGGGAGCGGGCCAGGGCCAATCCTGGCTCGCCGCCGCGCTCGACCGCTATTTCCGGATATCGCACTTCGGATCGACGGTTCGCACCGAGATCCTGGCCGGGCTGACGACCTTCCTGGCGGCTTCCTACGTCATCGTCGTCAATCCCGCGATCCTGCTGCCGGCCGGCATTCCGTTCTCGGCCGGCGTCACCGCCACCGTGCTGGTCAGCTTCATCGGCAGCTGCGCCATGGGCCTCTATGCCCGCAGCCCGATCCTGGTGGCGCCCGGCATGGGCATCAACGCGCTCTTTACCTATACGATGGTGCTCGGCGCCAAGGTGCCGCTGGAGATCGCGCTCGGCTGCGTGTTGTGGGCTGGCGTGCTCTTCACCATCATGGCGATCCTCGACCTGCGCACGGCGGTGATCGAGGCGATACCGGCCGACTTGCGCTATGGCATCGCCTGCGGCATCGGCCTGTTCATCGCCCTGATCGGCCTGGTCAACGCCAAGTTCATCGTCTCGAATGCCGACACCATCGTCGGGCTCACCCATTTCTCGCCGGTGACGCTCACCTTCATCGCCGGTTTCATCGTCACGGTGGCGCTGGTGGTGCGCCGCCTGCCCGGCGCCATGATGCTCGGCATGATCATCACCACCCTTCTCGCCATCCCGATCGGGCGCTGGTGGGGCGATGGCGCCGCCTTCAATGCCGGCACGCCGGACCTGCACACGCTGGTCAACTGGAGCGGGCTGACCGCCGCCCCCGATTTCAGCTTCGTCGGCAAGATCGATCTTCTCGGTGCCCTGCAATTTGCCTATGCGCCCTTCATCTTCGTGTTCCTGTTCACGAATTTCGTCGAGGCGCTGTCGACCTTCCTCGGCCTGGCCGAAGCCGCCGACCTCAAGGACGAGAACGGCATGCCGCGCAACGTCAAGCAGTCGATGCATGTCGACGCGGTCGCCGCCCTGATCTCGGCGCCGCTCGGCACCAGCCCGGCCACGGTCTATCTGGAATCGGGCGCCGGCATCGCCCAGGGCGGCCGTACGGGCCTGGTCGCGCTGGTCTCGGGCCTGCTCTTCCTGCCCTTCCTGTTCCTGTCGCCGCTGCTTTCGCTGGTGCCGGCAATCGCCACGGCGCCGGTGCTGATCCTCACCGGCCTGTTCATGTCCGAACCGATGGGCCGCATCCAATGGTCGAGCATGGAGGACGCCATCCCGGCCTTCCTCGCCATCGTGCTGATCCCCCTCACCTTCTCGATCACGCTCGGCCTGTCGCTCGCGGTCATCGCCTATGTCCTGCTCAAGCTTCTCGCCGGCAAGCCGGGCGAAGTGAGGCCGGTGATGTGGTTCGTGGCGGTGCTCGCGGCCATGCTGGTCTTGCAGGTGCAGGCCTGACGATCCGCGCGGGCGGGTGCCTCGATGCCCGCCCGTCTCTTCTTCGAACTGAAAGGACAGCAGGACATGCTGAAGCCCTGGTCTGAAATCGCGCCCCGGCTGGTCGACGTCGCCATGGGCCGCACGCCGGCCGATCTGGTCATCCGCAACGGGCGCTGGGTGAACGTCTATTCCGGCGAGATCGTACCGGAAACCGATGTCGCTATTTCGGCTGGGCGCTTTGCCTATGTCGGGCCGGATGCCGGCCACGCCATCGGGCCTGAGACCAGGGTCGTCGACGCCGCCGGCCGCTATCTCGTACCAGGCCTGTGCGACGGGCACATGCATGTCGAGAGCGGCCTGGTCACGGTGACCGAGTTCGCGCGCGCCGTCATCCCGCACGGCACCACCACCATGTTCATCGATCCACACGAGATCGCCAATGTGCTGGGCCTGCCCGGCGTCAAGCTGATGAACGACGAGGCGCAAAGCTTGCCGATCAACATCCTGGTGCAAGTGCCGAGCTGCGTACCGAGCGCGCCCGGGCTGGAGCGCGCCGGTGCCGAACTCAGCGCCGATGACGTCAAGCAGGCCCTGTCCTGGCCCAACATCATCGGCCTCGGCGAGATGATGAATTTCCCTGGCGTCGCCTCGAACGATGCCAAGATGCTGGCGGAGATCGCAGCGACCCAGGCGGCCCGCCTCACCGTGGGCGGCCACTATGCCTCCCCCGATCTCGGCCGCGCCTTCCATGCCTATGCGGCTGGCGGCCCGGCCGACGATCACGAGGGCACCACCGTGGACGACGCCATCGCCCGGGTGCGCCAGGGCATGCGCGCCATGCTGCGCCTCGGCTCGGCCTGGTACGACGTCGCCGCGCAGGTCAAGGCCATCACCGAGCGCGGCCTCGACCCGCGCAACTTCATCCTGTGCACCGACGACAGCCATTCCGGCACGCTGGTCAATGACGGCCACATGAACCGGGTGGTGCGCCACGCCATCGCCCAGGGCCTGAAGCCCGTCACCGCCATCCAGATGGCGACGCTCAACACCGCGCAGCATTTCGGTCTCGAACGCGAGCTCGGTTCGATCGCACCGGGCCGTCGCGCCGACCTCATCATCAGTTCCGATCTCGCGGCGCTGCCGGTCGAGATGGTGTTCGCCCGCGGCGAATTGCTGGCCGAGCAGGGAGCGCTGACGGCGGAAATCCCGCGCTACGCCTATCCGGATAGCGCCTGCAATACGGTGCGGCTCGGCAAGCGCCTGGAGGCCCGGGATTTCGACATCGCCGCGCCCGGCACCTCCGAGGTCACGGCCCGGGTGATCGGCGTGGTCGAGAACCAGGCGCCCACCAAGGCGCTGGAAAGGACGCTGCCGGTCAAGGACGGCATCGTCGGCATGGACAGGGCCAATGATGTCTGCCAGATCGCCCTGGTCGAGCGCCACCGCGCCACGGGCGAGGTGGTCAACGCCTTCGTGTCCGGCTTCGGCTACACCAGGGACTGCGCCATGGCCTCCACCGTGGCGCATGACAGCCATCACATGATCGTGGTGGGCACCAACAAAAGCGACATGGCGCTGGCCGCCAATCGGCTCGGAGAGGTCGGCGGCGGCATCGTGATGATCAGCGAGGGCCGCGAACTCGCTTTGGTCGAACTGCCCGTGGCCGGGCTGATGTCGGACGAGCGGGCCGAGATCGTGGCCGGGAAGGCGGGCCGGCTGGTCGAGGCGATGCGCGCCTGCGGCTGCACGCTCAACAACGCCTATATGCAGCACTCGCTGCTGGCGCTGGTGGTCATCCCGGAGCTGCGCATCTCCGACAAGGGCCTGATCGACGTCACCCGATTCGCCAAGACCTCGGTGCTGGTGGAGGGGTGACGCAAACCGAAAGCGGCGTGCCGGTCACGCCGCTTTCGCCGGACCGGCGGGGAAGACACCGGACATCACCGAAAAGCCCTGGATGCGCTTGACCCTGTCGGCCCAGCGGCGGATCGCCGGATAGTCCTGGCGGGGAATGCCGCCCTCCTCCGACAGCATCACATAGGGAAAGCAGGCAATGTCGGCGATGGTCGGCTGGGGCGCGCTGCACAGCCAGTCGCGCTTTTCCTGCTCGCCGAACCACAAATGCTCGTCAAGGATGCGGAACAGGCGGTGGGCGCCGGCCCGCGCCGCCTCGACGTCGAGCTCGTAGAACAGGCCATCATGCAGCCGCGCCGCCGAAGCCGTGGCGGTGATGCCGTCGGCGAAGGCCAGCCACTGGCTGATCTCGCCGAGCAAGGCCGGATTATCGCGCGGATACCAGCTGCCCCCAGCATCATATTGGGTAGCGAGATAGACCAGGATGGCCTGGGCGTCGCGCAGCACCAGCCCGTCATCGTCGATCACCGGCAATTGGCCGAGCGGATTGATCCTGAGGAACCAGTCCGACTTGTGCTCGCGGCCGGGATAGAAATCGACCGGCACGGTTTCATAGGGGATGCCCAGGATGCCCATCAGCAGGCGCAGCTTGTAGCAATTGCCCGAGAGTTCGTAGTCGTAGAGTTTGATCACGGCTTTAGTCCTACAGATCGAGAATGAGGCGGGCCGACTTGGCACGCGAGACGCAGGTCATGATCTTGGTGCCCGACTTCTTCTCGGCCTCGGTGAGATAGACGTCCTGGTGATCGGGTTCCCCCTCGATCACCGAGCATAGGCAGGTGCCGCAGGCTCCCTGCTCGCAGGAGGATGGCATATCGATACCGGCCTCGCGCATGACTTCGAGAATGGTGCGCCCGGCCGGCACTGTCAGCGTCATGTTCGAGCGCGCCAAAGCGATCTCGAAGCTGGAACTATCGTCGATCTCCTTGGTGTTCTTGAAATACTCGAAATGCACCGCCTCTTCCGGCCAGCCGAGCTCTGCGGCGATGGCGCGGGCCGCCTCCAGCATCGGTCCCGGGCCGCAGAGATAGAGATGCGTGTCGCCATCATAGGCCCCGAGGATTTCGCGCAGCTTGGCCGCCGTCGCTTCCGGGCCGAGCCCGAGATGCGGCACCAGCGTTGCCTTCAACAGCTCCAGCCGATCGCGGAAGGCAAGCTGTGCCTCGTTCTGTGCGAAATAATGGAACTCATGCGCCAGCCCCTGGTGATGCAGCGCCTGGGCCATGGCCAGCATCGGGGTCACGCCGATGCCGCCGGCGATGAAGAGGGTCTTCAAGGCATCCCGGCGCAGGGGGAAATTGTTGCGCGGATCGGAAATCGCCAGCACGTCCCCTTCCCGCACGCTGTCATGCAGGCAGGCCGAGCCGCCCTTGGACTCGCGCTCCAGCTTGACGCCGATGACATAGCGGTCGGCCTCGCCGGGGCCGTTGGTGATGGAATATTGGCGGATCAGGCCGTTGGGCAGGTGCACGTCGATATGGGCGCCAGGCTGGAAGGTCGGTAGCAGGCCCTTCACCGGACGCAACTCGAAACCGGCAATGCCATCGGCCGCCTGCCATTTCCGTGCCACCTCGACGCGAATGGTGGCCTTGCGCCCATGGGCGGCGAGTTCGGGCATCTCGGCAAGCTCGGGGGAGACACGCGCGATTACCGCTTCCAAAGGCGCCGGCGCCGGCCGGGCGGCCGCCTCGCGCTCCAGCCTGTCGCGCAGTTTGGAGAGAAGCTCGTTGTGATGGCGCAGCACCGCCAGCCGGGCGGGCCCTTCCGATACGGCATCGAGCACGCCCCGGATGACGGAGCGGTTGGAATCGACCGGCTGCACGAAGAAGACCGCCAGGGTCAAATGCTCGCCCTCCTTGGCGCGCAAGGCCACGCTCAACCCATCGGCGGCCTCAGCTACCGTCTCGGCCGATGTGCCGGCCAAGGCATCGCTCGGCTGGAAGCGATAGGCCTTCAGCCCTTCCGCCACGAATTCTGGCGGGGCATTCACCGGGATGCCGCGCAGGGCGAGGAGGTTGCCTTCCGAAAGACCTGCAATCTCCGGCACCTCACCGAGCGGTTCCTCGGCCGACCAGATCAGGCCGTAGCGTTCCACTGAGGAAAAGGTGCGGTTGGTGATGGTGCGTGCCGGGGCGTCGGCCGGATGGGCCGGGATATAGGTGCAGCCTGCGGTGCGGTTGGAATAGCGCCAGCCGTGATACTGGCATTTGAGCTCGCGCCCGTCATTGATGCCGATCGACAGGCGCACGCCGCGATGCAGGCAGCGGTTCTCCCAAATGTTGACGTAGCCGTCATCGGCGCGCCAGACGGCGAATTCGCGGCCGAGCAACTGGCCATGGAAGACGTGGCGGAACGGCAGGTCGTGAGACGCGGCAATGGGATGCCAGCGGGTCTTGGCGGTCTCGAGCATGGTTGTCTCCGGAATTCAGTATCGTCAGGTCGCAGCCGGGATGACGCCATAGGTCACGCCCTTCTGGCTGAGCCAGCGGCGATAGGCGATCGCCGACTTGTCGGCGCGGATCGGCGTTTCGGCCCTGGGATCGAGCGGCAGGCGCTTGGGGAACTGGTTTTCGAGGATCGGCTTGTCCTGCCCGAAGATGGTCTGCTGGAAGCGCTTGATCACCTTGTCCTCGTTCTCCTCGTCGAGGACGCACAGCATCATATGGGCGCGGACATGCTCCTGGTCGACCGGCTGCAGGAAGACGGCGATGACGTCACGCCGGTTCTCGTCGGCCGGGCTCGATTTGTAGAGCACCGAGCAGAAGGGATGGGGCACGCGGTAGACATAGTCGACATCGGCCCCGCCGGTCGAGACGGTCGAGGCCATAGGCTGGAAGAAGCGGCAGCGCGTCGCCAGGATCTCATCGCGCTCGACCGAGATCTCGACGTCATATTCCTTCACTTCGGTATGCGGCTCGGCGCCGAGAATGTCGGTGTGGACATAGGGGAAGTGGCCCATATCGAGGAAGTTTTCGATGGCGCGCGGTGCCGAGACATTGACGCCGATGCTGGCGGCATTGAGGCGGCGGCGATCGGGCTCGGCGAATTCCGGGATGGGAAAAAGCTCCGCGGGCGGCGTGCCGAGCGAGGTCCAGACATAGCCATAGGCTGTTTTGACCGGAAGGGTGTCCTCCAGGCTCGCGATGTCGACACTGTCACCGTGACGAAGTCCGGGCCGGGCCCGCCAGGCCGCGGCGTTACCCTGTTCGTCGACGGCATAGCAGAGCCTCTCTTCCAGCAGCACGGTCTCCGCCACCCTGCCGGCGGGTATTTCGACAATTGCCGCAAGCGGGTGCCAAAGATTGAGGGTCACCGGATCCTTGCATCGTGTCTGCGTCATTGATCTTCCTCTTGAATCAGGTGGGCGCAAGGCTTCAAAGCCGCGCCGGAATGGCACCGTAGGAGACCGCATGGTCCCTGAGCCAGCGCCGGTAATGGACGGAGACGGCGTCGGCCCGGATCGGCGTCTCGGCGCGCGGATCGAGCGGCAGGCGCTTGGGCAGCTGGTTCTCCAGGATCGGCTTGTCCTGGGCGAAGATCAACTGCATGAAGCCGCGGATGGCGGCCTCGCCGGTGCCGTCCTTCACATAGCAGAGCAGGGGATGGGCGACGCAATTCTCCTCGTCCACCGGCTGGACGAACAGCACGATCACGTCCGAGCGATGCTTGTGCACGGAATTGCTCTTGTAGAGCGCCACCGTATAGGGCCGCAGCACCTTGTAGACATAGTCGACCATAAAGCCGCCCTGCGCGGACGGCGAGGCGAAGGGCTGGAAGAACCTGCATTCGGTCGCCAGGATTTCGTCAGCCTCGGTAACGCGCACATTGTAGGGCGCCACTTCGGTATGCGGCTCTTCACCCAGGGTACCCGCATGCACGAAGGGCAGATGGCCCAGATCGAGGAAGTTCTCGACAGCCCGCAGTCCGGAGGCACGGACGGCGATGGAGCCGCCGGTCACCAGATAGCGATCTCCCTCCCCGGCTTCCGGCACGAACGGGATGTCGCGTTCCGGCACGCCGAGACAGGCCCACAGAAAACCGTAGCGGCAGGCCACCGTAACCGGGGCGCTATCGTCCTCTCGGACAACCCGCCAAACGGCACCGTCGTCGGAGCGGATATCCAGCGCCACGCCCAGCAGGCGGGTCTGGAAGGATCTGTCGGGTGCCAGGTTGGCGAGGTCGGCAATCACATGCCAGTCGTTCACAAGGACTCGGTCGCTACAAAGGGTTGCCTGACTCATCGCACCCTCCCCTCGGCTAGCTCTTCCCCATGAACCTAGCTCCGTTACGGGCATTGGAACCACAGGATTGGATATCAATCAATTAAAAATTGCACGACAAAGAAGGATTCTTGATTGACAGGGCGAGAGGATTGAATACCGATATGGTGCAGGCAGTTTGGACACGCCGTGCTGCCGGTGCGGGAGATAATGGGCATGAGCAGCCGCTCGCAGGCGATCGCCGACATCCTGACCCGAGCCATCATCGAGCACCGGCTGGTGCCCGGCTGCAAGCTCGGCGAACGGGAGCTCGCCGAGATCTTCGACGTCAGCCGCATCGTGGTGCGCCAGGCCCTGATCCGGCTCGCCGATGACGGCCTCGCCCAGATTGAGCGCAATCGCGGCGCCTTCGTCGCCCGTCCCGGCATGCAGGAAGCGCTCGAAATCTATGACGCGCTGACCCTGGTCGAACAGGGCGTGGCAGCCCAGCTCAGCGACCGGTTAGGCCCGGCTGGCTGGGCCGAATTGCGCCAGCACGTCGAACGCCAGCGCCAGGCCATCGCGGCCGGCAACGATGCCCTGGCGGACGTTCTCGGCCAGGAGTTCCACACGATCTTCGTCCGCCTCAGCCGCAACAAGGTGATGCAGGACATCCATGCCCAGCTCGTTCGCCGGACCACGCTGCTGCGCTCGCTGGTCACCGCCGATTTCGACTATTGCAACCTGATCGACGACCATTCGCGGGTGATCGACCTGCTCGAAAAGGGCCGCCTCAAACAGGCGATGGAGCTGATCGATACCCATCACCGCAGCGTGGTGCGCGGCTACATCATGGATCGCCAGGTCTTCCCGGAGCTATCACCCCGCGAAGCCCTGGAGCCCTATCTGGAACCGAAAGCCGGCGAAGCTTTGCGAACCCGGCGCGAAACTGCCCAGAAAAGCAATGGTGAGGCGGCAAAACATCGCCACAGCCACACTTCGAAATAGACACTTCCATACAGACTCGGCGACAAGCCGGGCAATCACCGAGCCAACAGAGGACTGCCATCATGATCGACCTGACGAGGCGCAAATTCCTGCAATATTCCGGCATGGCCGGCGCTGCCCTGGGAACCGGGAGCTTTGCGAGCCGCGCTCATGCGGATGAGCCGCTCAAGATCGGTGTCGTCTACGTCTCGCCCATCGCCGATATCGGCTGGACCAAGCAGCACAGCCTCGGCGTGGAAGCGATCAAGAAGGAATTCGGCGACAAGGTCGTGATCACCGTCATCGACAACATCTTCATGCCGCAGGACGCCGAACGCGTCTTCCGTGAACTCGCCTCCTCGGGCAACAAGCTGATCTTCGGCACCAGCTTTTCGCATGGCACGCCGCTGCAGAAGGTGGCGCCGCGCTTCCCCAAGATCGCCTTCGAGCATTGCTCGGGCATCGTGCACCTGGCCAATCTCGGCACCTTCGAAGCCAAATATTACGAGGGCACCTTCGTCGCCGGCGCCGCCGGCGCCCATATGAGCAAATCCGGCAAGATCGGCTTCATCGGCGGCTTCCCGATCCCCGACATCGTCGGCCCCGCCAATGCCTTGCTGCTCGGCGCCCAGAGCGTGAAGCCTGAAATCACCTGCAATGCGATCTTCCTCAATTCCTGGTTCGATCCCGGCAAGGAGAAGGAAGCGGCCAAGACCCTGCTGTCGCAGGGCTGCGACGTGATCTGCTCGATGACCGATACGGCGACCGGCGTGCAGGTCGCCGGCGAAGGCGGCGCCTGGTCGATCGGCTATGCCAGCGACATGGCCAAGTTCGGCTCCGGCAAGCAGCTCACCGCTTTCACGATGGACTGGTCGAGCGACTACGTGCGCGCGGCCAAGGGCGTGGCGGAAGGCAATTGGAAGCCCGAGGCCCGCTGGGACGGCCTGGCCGGCGGCGTGGTCAAGATGGCGCCCTACAACGAGGCTATTCCCTCCGACGTGGTTACCAAGCTCAAGCAGCTGGAGGCCGATATCGGCTCGGGCAAGCTCCACCCCTATGCCGGCGAGCTCAAGGACCAGGCAGGCAATGTCAAGGTCGCGGCCGGTGCGGTGGCCACGGATGCCGAGATTCGCGGCATGAACTGGTTCGTCAAGGGCATGATCGGCAAGCTCGGGTGAGGAGAGAATCCGATCCCTCCGAGACAGAATGCACCCCGCTCGGCCGGGCCGATAAGGGCGCGATTTGCCCTCTCCAGCGCAGCTGGGGAGGGTGGCCCGACAAAGTCGGGTCGGGAGGGGTGTGGCGGGCAGTGTGACAACCGTTCCTGGGCTGCTCGACCGTGATGCCATCTCGTTATGTGCGGTGCACTGCCCGCTACACCCCATCCGCCCAAACTTCGTTTGGGCACCTTCCCCACTTCGTGGAGAAGGCTAGTCGCGCCTCTTTGGGGGAGCGCGGGTAGATCCAGCTTCTGTTCCTTCCCGTATCCCCACAGTTTCCATTCCCAATGCAGGACCGGCCATGACCCCGCGTCTCGAACTGCGCGATATCACCAAGAGCTATCCCGGTGTCGTCGCCAATGACGGCATCTGCCTCTCGATCCTGCCCGGCGAAATCCATGCGGTGCTGGGCGAGAACGGTGCCGGCAAATCGACGCTGATGAAGATCATCTACGGTGCGGCCCAGGCCGATTCCGGCGAGATCCTTTGCGACGGCAGGCTGATCGAGGTGCATGACCCGGCAAGCTCGCGCGCCCTCGGCATCGAGATGGTCTACCAGCATTTCGCCCTGTTCGAGTCCGTCACCGTCGTCGAGAACATAGCCCTCAGCGCTCCCGGCCCTTTCCGGCTGGACGAGCTTGCCGGGCAGATCACGGCGCTGTCGGAACGCTACGGCATGCCGATCGATCCCTGGCGCCGGGTGCACGACCTCTCGGTCGGCGAACGCCAGCGTGTCGAAATCGTGCGCTGCCTCCTGCGCACGCCCAAGCTCCTGATCCTGGACGAGCCGACCTCGGTGCTCACGCCGCAGGCGGTGGTGAAACTGTTCGAGACACTGCGCCAGCTCGCCGCGGAGGGCTGCAGCATCCTCTATATCAGTCACAAGCTCGACGAGGTGCAGGCGCTTTGCGACTCCGCCACCGTACTGCGCAACGGCCGGGTGACCGGTACCGCCAAGCCCAAGCAGAGCACCTCGGTGGAGCTGGCTCGGCTGATGGTCGGCTCGGCCCTGCCCGAGATGAAAGTCACGCCCTCGACGCGCAGCGGCGAACCGATCCTCAGGGTGCGCGACCTGTCGGTGCCATCCGGCAAGGGTAGCGTCGCCCTGCATGACGTCGGCTTCGAGGTGCATGGCGGCGAGATCGTCGGCCTGGCCGGCGTCTCGGGCAATGGCCAGGCCGAGCTGATCGCCGCCCTCAGCGGCGAGCGGCCTGTCGCCGATCACGAGGCCATCCATTTCGGCGGGCAGCCGGTCGGCCGGCTCGACGCCGCCGCCAGGCGCCGGCGCGGTTTCGCCTTCGTGCCGGAGGAAAGGCTTGGCCGTGGTGCCGTGCCGCCGCACGCCCTATGGGAGAACGCCGTGCTGACGGCCCATGGCAAGGAGCTGGTGCGCCATGGCCTTGTCGACCGCAAGCGGGCGATGGGCTTTGCCGGCAGCGTCATCGAGACATTCAAGGTCAAGGCGAACGGCCCGCGCGCCAGCGCACGCAGCCTGTCGGGCGGCAATTTGCAGAAATTCATCGTCGGGCGGGAAATCGCACTCGCCCCGAAGCTGTTCCTGGTTTCCCAGCCGACCTGGGGGGTCGATGTCGGCGCAGCCGCCTTCATCCACCAGACGCTGATCGATCTCAGCCGCGCCGGTGCCGCCGTGCTGGTGATTTCCGAGGAACTCGACGAACTTTTCGAGATCTGCGACCGGCTGCTGGTGATCTGCCAGGGACGGGTCTCGCCGCCCCTCGTCCGGGCGGAAACCAACCGCGAGGAGGTCGGCCTGCTCATGACCCGCATCGGCGGCCAGAGCCAGACTAAAGCGTTTTGCGAGTAGACGGTGTCACCAAGAATCGCAAAGACGCGTCGAAACAAAGAGTTAAAGCAAACGAGCGTTCAGCCATGAACGCGCTTTGCTTGAGCGGGAGCAGTTCCGTTGCGCTTCAAGATTGAACAAAGACCCGAACCATCCGCCGCCATGCGCCTCGCCGCGCCCTTGGTCGCGGCCTTGCTCACTTTGCTGGTCGGCTCCGTCCTGTTCGCAGCTTTGGGCCAGGATCCGCTCCAGACCCTGCACGCCTTCTTCATCGCGCCGTTGAACTCGATGAACGGCGTCTCGGAATGGCTCTTGAAGGCCTCGCCCCTGATCCTGATCGCCTGCGGCCTCGCCGTCGGCTTCCGCGCCAATGTCTGGAACATCGGCGCAGAAGGCCAACTCATCATCGGGGCGATCGCCGCCTGCGGCGTCGGCCTGTTCTATCCCGATCCGGAAAGCCGGCTGCTGCTGCCGCTGATGATCCTGGCGGGCGCATTGGCCGGCATGGCCTGGGCCGCGATTCCCGCCTTTCTCAGGGCGCGGATGAACACCAACGAGATCCTGGTCACCTTGATGCTCACCTATATCGCCGGCCTGCTGCTGTCCTGGCTGGTGCATGGTCCCTGGCGCGATCCCGCCGGCTTCAATTATCCGCAAACGGCCCTGTTGCCGCCTGCCGCGATGTTTCCGGTCTTCGACGATGCCTATCGCCTCAACACCTCTGTGATCCTCACCGTGATCGGCGTGATCGCGATGTGGCTGTTCACCGATCGCAGCTTCCTCGGCTACAAGATGTCGGTGAGCGGCGCGGCTCCGCTTGCCGCCCGCTATGCCGGCTTCCGCGAATCCGCAGCGGTATGGACCGGCCTGCTCGCTGGCGGCGCGGCGGCGGGCATTTCCGGCATGGCCGAGCTGTCCGGGCCGCTCGGGCAATTGTCCCCGCAGATCTCGCCCGGCTATGGCTTTGCGGCGATCATCGTCGCCTTCATCGGCCGGCTCAACGCCTTCGGCATCGTGCTCGGCGGGTTGTTGATGTCGCTTCTCTTCCTCGGCGGCGAAAGCGTGCAGCTCACCATCGGCCTGTCCTCCTCGCTCACCCGCATCTTCCAGGGCATCCTGCTGTTCTTCCTGCTGGCTGCGGATTTCTTCATCTTCTACCGGTTCAGCCCCGTGCGGGAGCATGCCTGATGGATCTGTTCATCGCGATCTTCACCGGCACCATCATCGCCGCCACGCCGCTGATCTATGCCGCACTCGGCGAATTGGTGGTGGAGAAATCCGGCGTCCTCAATCTGGGCATCGAGGGCATGATGCTGATGGGCGCCGCCTTCGCCTTCTGGGCGGTGATGGCTGGTTTGCCCATGCCCGTCGCCATCCTGATCGGCGCGCTGGCGGGCGCGGCGGCCTCGCTGCTATTCGGCGTGCTCGCCCTCACCTTCCTCACCAACCAATATGCCGCCGGCCTGGCACTCGCCATTTTCGGCTCCGGCGTCTCCGCCTTTGTCGGGCGCAATTTCGGCAGCGCCCCGATCGAGGCCCTGAAGCCGCTCGACATCCCCGTGCTCTCGCAGCTTCCGATGGCCGGGCCGATGTTTTTCCGCTTCGACGCAATGGTCTATTTCGCCTTCGTGCTGTTCGCGGCGATCAGCTGGTTCCTCTATCGCACCAAGGCCGGCCTGGTCCTGCGCACCATGGGCGAGTCGCCGGAGACCTCGCATGCCATCGGCTATCCGGTCGTGCGCATCCGCTACATGGCCGTGCTGTTCGGCGGCTTGATGGCAGGCCTTGCCGGTGCCTATCTCTCCGTGGCCTACACGCCGCTCTGGGTCGAGAACATGACATCCGGCAAGGGCTGGATCTCGCTGGCTTTGGTGGTCTTCGCCACCTGGCGGCCGCTGCGCGTGCTGCTCGGCGCCTGGCTGTTCGGCGGCATGACCATCCTGCAATTGCAGGGCCAGGCGCTCGGCCTTGCCCTGCCGTCCGAGCTGTTGTCGGCCCTGCCCTATCTCGCCACCATCGTGGTGCTGGTCTTGATCTCGCGCAATCGCCAGATGCTGGCCCTGCATTTCCCAGCCTCGCTGGCCAAGCCGTTCAGGCCGGCGGGATGAGGGCAAGGCGCAATATGGTTCATTCTACCATCTTCGAGTTTGCGCGCCCCTTGTCATTGCCGGGCTCGACCCGGCAATCCAGCCCTTGCCCCATTGCGCAGGTGGCTCCTGGATAGCCGGGTCAAGCCCGGCTATGACAAATCGGAGAGCTTCCTCTTTGAGTGAACCGCATTGAGGCAAGACGACTTGCGCCATTGGCCGAATCCGTCAAACCGCCCATGATGACAATTGCCCTTCCTTCCTGAATGACTTTTAACGGAACCGCCCCGATGTCGCTTGACCTCATCGTCACCAACGCCACCCTGCCCGACGGACGCACCGGCCAGGACATCGCTGTAACGGGCGGACGCATCACCGCCATCGAGCCGGGCATCGCGGCCGAGGCGGCCCAGCGCATCGACGCCGGCGGCCATCTGGTGGCGCCACCTTTCGTCGACTGCCACTTCCACATGGACGCCACCTTGTCGCTCGGCCTTCCCCGACTCAACCAGTCGGGCACGCTGCTGGAGGGCATTGCGCTCTGGGGCGAGCTCAAGCCCATGCTGACCCATGAGGCGGTGATCGAACGGGCGCTACGCTATTGCGATCTTGCCGTCAGTCAGGGCTTGCTCGCCGTGCGCAGCCATGTCGACATCTGCGACGACCGCCTGCTCGCGGTGGAAGCCCTGCTCGAGGTCAAGGCCAGGGTGAAGCCCTATCTCGACCTGCAGCTCGTCGCCTTCCCGCAGGACGGCTATTACCGTTCGCCCACCGCCGCCAGGAATCTCGAGCGGGCGCTCGACATGGGCGTCGACGTGGTCGGCGGCATTCCTCATTTCGAGCGCACGATGGAGGACGGCACCGCCTCGGTGAAGGCCCTGTGCGCCATCGCCGCCAAGCGCGGCCTGATGATCGACCTGCATTGCGACGAGAGCGACGATCCGCATTCGCGTCATATCGAGACGCTGGCGGCGGAGGCTCATCGCCTCGGCCTGGGCCGGCGAGCTGCCGGCTCGCATCTCACCTCCATGCACTCGATGGATTCCTACTACGTCTCAAAGCTGCTGCCGCTGATCCTGGAGGCGGGCATCTTCGCGATCGCCAACCCGCTGATCAACATCACCCTGCAGGGCCGCCACGACACCTATCCCAAGCGTCGCGGCCTGATGCGCATTCCCGAGATGCGCGCGCTCGGCATCCCCGTGGCGCTCGGCCAGGATTGCGTGATGGATCCCTGGTACGGGCTTGGTGGCGCTGACATGCTGGATGTCGCCCATATGGCCGTGCATGCCGCGCCGATGACCAGCCGCGAGGCGATACGCTGGGCCTTCGAGGCGGTGACGTCGGTGCCCGCCGCGGTGATGGGGCTGGAAGATTATGGCCTCGCCAAGGGCTGCCATGCCGATTTCGTCATCCTGCAGGCGGCCGATACGATCGAAGCAGTGCGCATGCGCCCGACCCGCCTCGCCGTCGTGCGCCGCGGAAAGGTGATTGCGCAGACCCCGGCCCGGCGCAGCACGCTCGACCTACCGGGCCGCCCTGCCAGCCTCGATCCGGCGAGCTATGCACCCAAGGACGCGGGGTGAATGGGGGCTGGTCTTCAGACCGGCCCGAAAGCACGACACTGGCCGAAAGGGTCAAGGCTGGTCTGAAGACCAGCCCCCCAATTCAGATTTGACCATCTGGACAGGCGTCACGCCAAAGGGCACATTGCTCTGGCAAGAGCCGCCAAGTGCTTGGCAATCCAAACGTTCCATCCCGTATTTCGAACCGTTACAAACTTGATCCGACAAGAGAGGGGAATGACATGTCGCGTAGAGATCGCAGCCCGCTTCAGGGGGAATCAGGCCTGTCGCGCCGCCATTTCATCGGGCTCGGCGCCGCCGGCCTGGTCGCGGCCGGCCTGCCACTGCCGGCTCTCGCCGCCTCCGACAAGAAGCTCAAGGTCGCCGCGATCTTCGCTACGCCGATCGAGGAACCCTGGGACAAGCAGATTCACCTCGCCCTCACCAAGGCGGCCAAGGAACTCGACATCGACTACAAGTTTTCCGAGAAGGTCCAGGCAGCCGATTTCGGCCGCGTCATGCGCGAATATGCCCAGGGCGGCTATGAGCTGGTGATGGGCGATGCCTTCGCTGCCGAGCGCGAGTCCCGCCGCACCGCCAAGCAATTCCCCAAGACCGCCTTCCTGTTCGGTTCCGGCGCCGGCCCGGCCGAGCCCAATTTCGGCGTGTTCGACAACTGGATCCACGAACCGGCCTATCTGTCGGGCCTGATCGCCGGCAAGATGACCAAGTCCAACACCGTCGGCGCCGTAGCCGCCATGGGCATTCCCGAGGTCAACCGCCTGGTGAACGCCTTCTTCGCCGGCGCCAAGGAAGCCAATCCGCAGGTGAAGAAGAAGATCACCTTCATCGGCTCCTTCTTCGATCCGCCCAAGGCCAAGGAAGCTGCGATCGCCCAGATCGACGGCGGCGTCGACGTCATCTATGCCGAACGCTTCGGCGTGATCGACGCGGCCAAGGAAAAGAAGATCTACGCGATCTCCAACATGTCCGACCAGTCAGACCAGGGACCGGACACCGTAATCACCGGCCCGGTCTGGGACATGTACCCGACCGTGCAGCAGGCCATCAAGATGGTGCGCGCCGGGGTATTCACCGCCCAGGATTACGGCGACTTCTCGCGCATGGCCAAGGGCGGCTCCTCGCTCGCGCCCTATCACAAGTTCGACAAGCTGCTGCCGGCCGAGGTGAAGGAACTGGTGGAGAAAAAGAAGGCGGAAATCCTCGCCGGCACCTTCCGCGTCGACGTCGACGAGAACACCCCCGTCTCGGACTGAGTATAATTTACCCTCCCCTGGAGGGGGAGGGTCGACGCGCAGCGTCGGGGTGGGGTGGCCAGCGCCCCTCAACGACGGTGTCGACATTGATGGTTTGGAAGAAAATTATTGCCGGCCATCACCCCACCCCGGACTTCGTCCGACCCTCCCCCTCCAGGGGAGGGTAGATCCAGGCCGATCTTTGCCCATGCCCCCTTCCCCTCCCCTCGTCGAGATGCGCGGCATCTCCAAGCGCTTCGGCGCCGTCCAGGCCAATGCCGACGTCGATCTCCTGGTGCGCCCCGGCGAGATCGTCGGCCTGCTCGGCGAGAACGGGGCCGGCAAGACCACGCTGATGAACATCCTATTCGGCGCCTATGCGGCGGATGAGGGCGAGATCCTGATCGACGGGCAGGCACGGCGCATCCAGAATTCCGCCGACGCGCTCAGCGCCGGCATCGGCATGGTGCATCAGCACTTCCATCTCGCGCCCCGCCTGAGCGTACTCGAAAACCTGCTGGTCGGCCTGCCGGGACGCGGCGGGCGGCTCGACCGGGTGGGCGCCCTCGCCCGCCTCGGCGAGATTGCCGCCAAGTTCAATCTCCGCCTCGATCCCGACAGGCCGGTCTCCTCGCTCGCCGTCGGCGAGCAGCAGCGCCTGGAAGTGATCAAGGCCCTGTTTCGCGGCGCCAGACTCCTCATCCTCGACGAACCCACCGCCGTCCTCGCTCCCGAGGAAGCGGAAGGGCTGTTCAAGGCGCTGCGGGCGATGACGGCCGAGGGCCTCGGCATCATCTTCATCTCGCACAAGCTCACCGAGGTGCGCGCCATCACCGATCGCTGCGTGGTGCTGCGCCATGGCCGCGTCGTCGGCTCGATCGCCGAACCCGCCAGGACTTCCTCGTCCGAGATGGCGCGGCTGATGTGCGGCCAGGAAATCGTGCCGCCGCAACGTCCCGCCTCCGAGCCCGGCGCCGTCGTCCTGTCGCTCGATGATGTCTCGACCGACCGGCATGGCGGCATGCGGCTTGCCGGCGTCTCGCTTTCCGTGCGCGAGGGCGAGATCCTCGGCATCGCCGGCGTGACCGGCAATGGCCAGCGCGCCCTGGCGGATGTGATCGCCGGCATGCTCGCTCCCTCGGCCGGCACACTGAAGATCGCCGGCGCCAAGGTCGTACCCTATGGCCCGCGCCGCGTGCAGGAGATGGGGCTCGGCCGCATCCCCGAGGACCGCATGACCCAGGGCATGGTCACCGCCCTGCCGCTTGCCGACTCGATGGTGCTGCCGCGCGTCGGCACCGCCGCCTTCTCGGCGCGCGGCCTGCTCAAGCCTGGCGCCATCCAGGCCTTCGCCGAGGAACAGATCCGGGCCTTCGACATACGCTGCCCCGGGCCAATGGCGCGGGCCGGCTCGCTGTCCGGCGGCAACATGCAGAAGGCCCTGCTGGCGCGAGAACTCGCCTTCGATCCGAAGGTGCTGATCGTGGCCCAGCCCACGCGCGGCCTCGACGTCGGCGCCGCCCGCTTCGTGCATGAACGCTTTCTCGATCTGCGTGCCCGCCGCCGCGGCCTGATCGTGATCAGCGAAGACCTGGAAGAATTGCTCACCCTCTCCGACCGCATCGCCGTGCTCTATGAGGGGCGGGTCGCCGGCATCCTGCCCGCCGGCGAAGCCACGATCGAAAAACTCGGCCTGTTGATGACGGGAGCCCACTGATGCTCAGGCTGGAACCCCGCCAATCCACGCCCGTCTGGCTGAATCTCGCTCTGCCCGTGCTGGCGATCGCGATTGCGCTCGTCCTGTGCAGCGGCCTGATCGTGCTCGCGGGCGCCAATGTCTTCGAGGCCTATGGCCTGATGCTGAAAGGCGCCTTCGGCGATTTCTACGCCTTCACCGAAACGCTGGTGAAGGCCGCACCGATGATCTTCACCGGCCTCGCCGTCGCCGTCGCTTTCCGCGCCAAGTTCTGGAACATCGGTGCCGAGGGCCAGTTGATGGCCGGCGCGGTGGCGAGCTGCTTCGTCGGCAGCTTTCCGATGCCCAGCCCCCTCGCCTATGTCGCCATGGCGCTCGCCGGCGCGCTGGCCGGCGGCATCGCCGCGCTGGTCCCGGCCCTCCTCAGGGTGAAGCTCAAGGTCGACGACGTCGTCTCCTCGCTTCTCCTCAATTCGGTGATCCTGCTCGGTGTGCTTGCTTTGATCGAAGGGCCCTGGAAGGATTCGCTCTCTGGCTACCCGATCTCGCCCCCGATCGAGGACAGCGCCAATTTCCCGGTGTTCTTCGAGGGCACGCGGCTGCATCTGGGCGTGCTGGCGGCCCTAATCGCGGCGCCGGCCGTCTGGTTCCTGATCACGCGCACCACGCTGGGCTTTGCCATCCGCGTCACCGGCGAGAATGCCGAGGCGGCCGCCTATGGCGGCATCAAGGTCAATGCCATCCTGGTCGCCACCGCCTTGCTTTCGGGCGGGCTGGCGGGCCTTGCCGGCGTCGGCGAGGTCGGCGGCGTGCATTTCCAGGTGATGGGGGACCTGTCGCCGGGCTATGGCTATAGCGGCATCGTGATCGCCATGCTGGCACGCCTCAATCCGCTCGGCGTGGTGCCGGCGGCCTTGTTCTTCGCGGCGGCGATGACCGGCGCTGAAGCGATGTCGCGCGCCACCGGCGTGCCGGTCTTCCTGGCCGACGTCATCCAGGGTACCTCGCTGCTGACCATGCTGGTCGCGCTCCTGTTCACCTCCTATCGCCTGCGTTATCAGGGGGCCGCAGCATGAATCTGGTCCTCGAACAGATCTTCCAGGTCGGCTTCTTCGCGGCAACCTTGCGCATCGCCACGCCGCTGATCTTCGCCACGCTCGGCGAGTTGATCTCCGAACGCGCCGGCGTGCTCAATCTCGGCATCGAGGGCATCATGTTGCTCTCGGCCATGACCGGCTTCACCGCCGCCTACTTCACCGGTAGCCCCTGGCTCGGCGTCCTCGCCGCCATCGCGACCGGCGCCCTGCTCGGGGCGCTGCATGCCGTGCTGACGGTGGCGCTCGGCCTCAGCCAACATGTCTCGGGTATCGGCATCACCCTGTTCGCCTCGGGGCTCGCCTATTTCTTCTATCGCCTGGTGTTCGGCCAGCAGGCCTCGCCGCCGACCATCGCCGCCTTCCAGCCTGTGCCGATCCCCGGCCTTGCCGAGATACCGATCCTGGGGCCGATCCTGTTCCAGCAATACGCCCTGGTCTATCTCGCGCTGATCGGCGTCATCCTGACCGCCTTCCTGATCTATCGCACACCCTGGGGCCTCGGCCTGCGCATGGTCGGCGAAAATCCGCGTGCCGCCGATTCCGCCGGCATCAGCGTCACCGCACGCCGCTTCGAGGCCGTCATCCTCGGCGGTGCTCTGATGGGCCTTGGCGGCGCCTTCCTCACCATGGCCCAGTTCAACGCCTTCACCTTCGGCGTGATCTCGGGGCGCGGCTGGATCTGCATTGCCCTGGTAGTGTTCGGGCGCTGGGATCCCCTGCGCGCCACCGGTGCCGCCCTGCTCTTTGCCTGCGTCGACGCGCTGCAACTGCGCCTGCAGGCGGTGGGCCTGGGGCATATCCCCTACCAGATCTTCCTGATGCTGCCCTTCCTGCTCACCATCGTCGCCATGGCGATGATGTCGCGCAACGCGGTGGCGCCGGCTGCCCTGCTCAAGCCCTTCCGCAAGGAGGAGCGCTGAGCGCAAAAACGGCCGCCCTCGATTTGCTGCCGGCCACAACAAAATGCGGCCGGCACTGCCTTTCGCCTTGCCTCGGCCTGCGCCTTGCCGCTAGAAGGAGGCCATTCAGAAGGACCCGGTGAAATTCCGGGTGGCTCTTCCGGCCGCCGATCCGCCGGATAACGCAAATGGCGCGACAGCATCATCCAACCCGTTTCAGCGGGTATGGCCGCATGTCCCTTGCGAATTTTCTCATGAACAAATTGTCTGCCTATTCCCGGGAATGGTTTTCCAATCCGCGTGGCGACGTGCTTTCGGGCATCGTCGTCGCCCTTGCCCTGATCCCCGAAGCCATCGGCTTTTCGGTGATCGCGGGCGTCGACCCCAAGGTCGGCCTCTACGCCTCCGTGGTGATCGCCTGCGTGATCGCCTTCACCGGCGGGCGCCCCGCCATGATCTCGGCGGCCACCGCCTCCACCGCCGTGCTGATGACGGGCCTCGTACGCGACCACGGCTTGCAATATCTGTTCGCGGCCACCATCCTGATGGGCGCGTTCCAGATCATCGCCGGCTTCCTCAAGCTCGGCCGGCTGATGCGCTTCGTCTCCCAATCGGTGATGACGGGCTTCGTCAACGCCCTGGCGATCCTGATCTTCCTGGCCCAGCTGCCCGAGCTCGTGCATGTACCGGTGGCAACCTATGGCCTGATCGCCCTCGGCCTCGCCATCATCTATCTGTTTCCCTATGTCACCAGAGCCATTCCGGCACCTCTGGTCGCGATCGCCGTGCTCACTGCCATCGCCTGGGGTTTCGGGCTGGACGTGCGCACGGTGGCCCATCTGGGCGAGCTTCCCTCCACTTTGCCGAGCTTCGGTCTGCCTGAGGTGCCGCTGACGCTGGAAACGCTACGGATCCTGACACCGGTGGCGCTCACTCTGGCGGCCGTGGGCCTGCTCGAATCCCTGCTCACTGCGCAGATCGTCGACGACATGACGGATACGCCGAGCAACAAGAACCGCGAATGCGCCGGCCAGGGTATCGCGAACATGGCCTCGGCCCTGTTCGGCGGCATGGGCGGCTGCGCCATGATCGGCCAGTCGGTGATCAACGTGTCCTCCGGTGCGCGCGGCCGCCTGTCCTCGCTGGTGGCCGGTGGCTTTCTCCTGATCCTGCTGGTGGCGCTGCAGGATCTGCTCGCCATCGTGCCGGTCGCCGCCCTGACGGCGGTGATGATCATGGTCTCGATCAACACCTTCTCCTGGCGCTCGCTCCTGCAATTGCGCAGCAACCCCGTGCCTTCCTCGGTGGTGATGCTGGCAACCGTCGGCACCGTGGTTGTAACGGCCGACCTCGCCAAGGGCGTGCTGGTTGGCGTGCTCCTGTCGGGCGTGTTCTTCGCCGGCAAGGTCTCGCGCCTCAGCCGCGTGCGCTCGACCCTCTCGGCCGACGGCAAGGAGCGCGTCTACCGGGTCGAAGGCCAGATCTTCTTCGCCTCGGCAGGCACCTTCAGCGACGCCGTCGATGTGCAGGAACCCGTCGAGCGGATCGTCATCGACGTCGGGGCGGCGCATTTCTGGGACATCTCGGCGGTCGGCGCACTCGACCGCATCGTCCTCAAGGCGCGCCGCCACGGGCGCGAGGTCGAGGTCGTCGGCCTCAACGAGGCCAGCGCCACCCTGGTGGAACGCTTCGCCGTGCACGACAAGGAAGGCCAGCCCCGCTCCCTGCCCTCGCATTGAAGCGCGCTTCGTAAGGCCTTTGAAATCAGGGGACTCTGCCATCTCGTGATGGAAGAGTCCCTTTACCATGCCGGGCTCTTTCCCGCCCCGATGGAGCGCGATCAAAGACTCTGCTTGAAATGTTCTTGTTTTGTTCTAGTCTGAGCGAAACGGATCATAGCCATGACGATACGCGTTCCCCCTCCTTCTGTCCTCGCCGGCCAACGAGCCGAGAAGCTGGCGGAATTGCGTGCCCTGCTGCCCCGGCTCGACCATGTGCATGCCGATGCCGGCGTGCTGCCTTTTGGCATCGGGGCGATCGACGCGCGCCTGCCGGGTGGCGGCCTCGCCTTGGACGGCCTGCATGAAATTGCGCCGCAAACCATTTTCGACAATGGCTGCGCACTGGGTTTCCTCGCCTCCCGCCTGTCCCTGCGCCAGGCCAAGGGCATGGTCTGGCTGGTGACCTCGCCGCGCGGCCTGGCCGGCCTCGGGCGGCTCTACGGCCACGGCCTCAACGCCCTCGGCCTCGACCCCGCCGGGCTCATCATGGCCGCGGCCGGCGACGAGACCGAGGCCGCCTGGGCCATGGAGGAAATCCTGCGCTCCGGCGCCGCCGCGGCGGTGGCAGCCGTGACGGGCGGCGGCATGGACGCCGCCACCAGCCGACGCCTCCAGCTCGCGGCAGCCTCCGCCCCCTGTCCTCTCTTCCTTCTGCGCCCGCCTTTGGCCGCGCCTTCCCTGGCCGCGATCACCCGCTGGCGCATCGGCGCGGCCGCCGGGCCGCGCGATCGTTTCGGCCTTCTCACCGCCTGGCGCTGGCACGTTCGGCTCGAGCGCAGCCGCAACGGGCAAAGCGGATCCTGGCTCATGGAGTATGACCATGCCTCGCATCGTCTCGATCTATCTGCCACGCTGGCCGATCCAGCGCTTTCTCGTCGCCCAGAGCAACGCGCCAAGGTCGCTTGATACGATCGATGCTCATTACCCCTTCGTCCTGACGGTCGATGCCGCCGGAGGCCCGCGCATTGCCGCCGCCAGCAAGCCGGCCGAGATCGAGGGCCTTGCCGCGGGCGGGCTGGTCGCCGATGCGAGAGCCAAGGTGCCGGGGCTGCAGACCCGCCCGGCCATGCCGGAGGCCGATGCCAGGGCCCTGCACCGGCTCGGCCTATGGGCGATGCGCTATACACCCTCCGTGGCTCTTTATCGCGAAGCTGACGGGGCCGACGGCCTGTTCCTCGACGTCACCGGCGCTAGCCATCTGGCGGGCGGCGAACAGGCCCTGCTCGCCGACATCGTCAAGCGCCTGCGCCATCTTCGCCTCGGCGCGCGCGTGGCGCTGGCCGACACACCCGGCGCGGCCTGGGCACTCTCCCGCTTCCATGCCCAGAACGGCACTGTCATCGCCGAGGACGGCGATCCCGGCCCGGTTCTTGCCGATCTGCCCTTGGCGGCCCTGCGCCTTGGCGAGGCAACGGTCCAGACCCTGCGCCGCCTCGGCTTCACCCGCATCGGCGATCTCATTGGCAAGCCGCGCGCCCCCTTCGCCGCGCGTTTCGATGCGATCCTGCTCAAGCGCCTCGACCAGGCCATGGGGCGGCGTGAGGAAGCCCTCGCCTTGATCGAGCCGCCGCCGCTCTATCATCGCAGCCGCCAGCTCCTCGAGCCGGTGGTGAGCCAGGCGGCCGTGGTGCATGTCGCCGCCCGCCTGATGCAGGACCTGGTTCCGGCCCTCGTCGCGGGCGGGGTGGCAGCACGCGCCTTGCAGTTGCGCCTGTTCCGGGTCGATGGCGAGGTGCGCACCATCCATATCGGCCTTGCCGCCGCCACGCGCGATCCGGCCCATATCGCCAGGCTGGTGGAGCTCGACCTGGAACGGCTGGGCGAGACCATCGATGCCGGCTTCGGCTTCGAGACCATCAGCCTGACCGCCACCGTCACCGAGAAATTCGGCCAGCGTCAGAGCCGCCTGTCCCTCAAGGAAGGACGCCGGGATGCGCCGCCGGCCGATGCCGCCGAACGCCGGGCCGAGTTGATCGACGCCCTCCGCCAGCGCCTCGGCCCCGGCAGCGTACAGCGGCTCCATCCCGTCGCCCGGCACGATCCGGCCTTTGCCGAGGAGGCACGCGATGCCGCCGATCCCGAGCCAACTTGGCCGGCGGCCGATGGCTCGCATCAGCGGCCGCCTCTGTTCCTCGACCAGCCCGAGCCCCTGCAGATTCTTGCGACCAGCCCGGAAGGCCTGCCCGACCATGTCCGTTGGCGTGGCTCGTCCCATCGCATCACCGCACTGCAGGGGCCGGAGCGCATCGCCGGTCCCTGGTGGGAAGCGGCTCCCCCGGCCCTGCCCGACAAGCCGGGCAAGGAGGAATATGGCTGGGGCAAGATGGGGGAGGAATCGCCTGCCCTCCCCGACAGCGAAAGCCCTAAGAGCCAGAAGCGCAACCGCTTCGAGGATGGGGAAGCCACGCGTGAGCGCGCTGTCCTGCTGCCCGCGCCGACCCGTCAGGACTATTACGTCGCCGAGACACAGAACGGCCAGCGCTTCTGGCTCTGCCATGACGGCCGGCAGAACTGGTCCCTGCGAGGGCTGCTGGCATGAGGTATGAAAGAGAGGCCTATAGCGGCCATGCCGTCATTCCCGGCAGGGCGAAAGACCAGGCGCTTCCTGCGGATTTGCCGGCCCCTGCCCCACCTGCCTATGCCGAATTGGCCGTCACCACCAATTTCTCCTTCCTGCGCGGCGCCTCCTTCCCGCAGGACATGGTGCGGCAGGCCCACAGGCTCGGCCTGGCCGGCATCGGCGTCGCCGACCGCAACTCCTTCGCCGGCGTGGTCAGGGCCCTGCGCGAAGCCAGGAAATATCCGTCCCTGCGCTATCTGCCCGGCGTGCGCCTCGTCACCGTGGATGGTTTCGAGGCCATCGCCTATCCCACCGACCGCGAGGCCTATGGCCGGCTCTGCCGCCTGCTCAGCGACAACAACAAGCGCATGGTGCGCGCGAAAGGCGAGTGCCAGTTCGGCTTCGAAGCCATTCTCGCCGCCTGCGAGGGGCAGAAGCTGATCGTGTTGCCGCCCGACACGCTCGATCCCCTCTTCGTCGCACGGGCAACCAGACTGGCCGAGGCCGCGCCAGGCTCCATCTATCTCGCCGGCAGCCACCGCCTCAAAGGCGACGAGCCCCGCCGCCTCGGCCTGATCGCCGAGCTGGGCGAGAGGATCGGCGCCCCGATGGTCGCCGTCAACGACGTGCTCTACCACGTGCCGGCCCAGCGGCCGCTTGCCGACATCCTCACCTGCATCCGCGAGAAATGCACCTTGGCCGAAGCCGGCTTGCGGCTCGAGGTCAACGAAGAGCGCCATATCAAGCCGTCCTCCGAGATGGCCGTTCTCTTCGCGGATCATCCCGATGCCCTGGCACGCACGCTCGAAATCGTCGAGGCTTGTAAGTTCGACTTGCGAAAGCTGCGTTACGAATACCCGAACGAACCTATTCCCCTTGGCAAGACTGCGCAGCAGCACCTGGAAGACCTGGCCTGGGCTGGCGCCAGAAAACGCTTCTCGAATAGAATACCGGAGAAAGTCGTCAACGCCGTTCGCGCGGAGCTTGCCCTGATCGCCAAGCTCGAATTCGCGCCCTATTTTCTGACCGTGCATGACATCGTCGATCATGCCCGCAATACCCTCAAAGTCCTCTGCCAAGGACGCGGTTCGGCCGCGAACAGCGCCGTTTGCTATTGCCTGGGCATCACCGAGGTTAATCCTGAAGAAACGGAACTGTTGTTTTCGCGTTTCATCTCTGAAAACCGCGGCGAGCCACCGGATATCGACGTCGATTTCGAGCATGAACGGCGCGAGGAAGTCATCCAGTACATTTATGATCGCTACAAACGTCATCGTGCGGCAATCTGCTCGACCGTCATTCATTACCGTTCCAGGCGGGCGGTGGGCGAAGTCGGCAAGGTATTAGGCCTGACGCCGGACGTGACGGCGGCGCTGTCGAAGACGGTCTGGGGCATGGGCATGCAGACCTGGACACCCAGTCGGGTGCGCCAGGCGGGCCTCGATCCCGACAATCCGGTGATCCGCCAGGCGCTGCATTTCACCGCCGCCCTCACCGGCTTTCCCCGCCATCTGTCGCAGCATGTCGGCGGCTTCGTGCTCACGCGCGAGAGGCTTGATGACACCGTGCCCGTCTGCCACGCCACAATGGCGGACCGTACCTTCGTCGAATGGGACAAGGACGACATCGACGAATTGGGAATGATGAAGGTCGATGTTCTGGCGCTCGGCATGCTGAGCTGCATCCGGCGCGGGCTTGACCTGCTCGAACGTCATTACGACCGGCGCCTCGGCGCGATCGCGGCCCTGCCCCGCGACGATGAGGCCACCTACGACATGCTGTGCAAAGCCGATTCCGTCGGCGTGTTTCAGGTCGAGAGCCGGGCGCAGATGTCGATGCTGCCGCGCCTGAAACCCCGGAAATTTTATCACCTCGTCATTGAGGTCGCGATCGTCCGCCCCGGCCCGATCCAGGGGGGTATGGTACACCCCTATCTCAGGCGGCGAGATGGTCTCGAACCCGTCATCTTTCCCTCACCTTCTCCCGAGTTCGGGAAAAAGGACGAGCTTGAGGACGTGCTGGGCCGCACGCTCGGCGTTCCCCTCTTCCAGGAACAGGCCATGGAGATCGCCATCAAGGCCGCCGGCTTCACGCCGGACGAGGCCGATGGCCTGAGACGCGCCATGGCGACCTTCCGGCACACCGGCACGATCGGCAACTACAAGGAGATGTTCATCGGCGGCATGGTGCGCCGCGGCTATGAACAGGCCTTCGCCGAGCGCTGCTTCAGCCAGATCGAGGGCTTCGGCGAATATGGTTTTCCCGAAAGCCATGCCGCCAGCTTTGCCGTGCTGGTCTATGTCTCCGCCTATATCAAATGCCACTATCCCGACGTCTTCTGCGCGGCCATCCTCAACAGCCAGCCCATGGGCTTCTACCAGCCGGCGCAGCTGGTGCGGGATGCCGAAAATCACGGCGTCGAGATCCGGCCCGTCGACGTCAATTACAGCGAATGGGACTGCACGCTGGAACCGGCCGGCGACCCCACCAAACACCGCTTTGCCGTGCGTCTGGGCATGCGGCTGGTCTCCGGGCTGAAGAAAGACGAGATCACGGCAATGGCCGGCCGGCGCGGCAACGGCTTTTCCAGCCTGGAGCGCTTCGGCACGGCAAGCGGCCTGCCATTGGCGGCGATGCAGAAACTGGCGGAGGCCGATGCCTTCCGTTCTCTCGGCCTGGACAGGCGCGAGGCGCTCTGGGCGGTGCGTCGCTTCGAGACCATCGGCATCGGCGCTACCAGGACGAGCCGGGACATGCCGCTGCTGGCCGCCGATTTCGACGATGCCCTGTTCCCCGAGCCCGCCGTCGCCCTGCCCGTGATGTCGCAGAGCGAGCATGTGCTGGAGGACTATCAGTCGACGGGCCTGTCGCTCAAGGCCCACCCCTGTTCCTTCCTGCGCCCGCAATTGCAGCATCTCGGCGCCATCACCAACGAGGCGCATCGCGAGGGTAAGTTCAAGCAGGACAGCCTCGTCACCGTCGCCGGCCTGGTGGTGACGCGCCAGCGCCCCGGGACGGCCAGCGGCGTCGTCTTCATGACCATCGAGGACGAGACCGGCATCGCCAACATCATCGTGTGGTCGCGAACCTTCGAAAGGAATCGCCGCGCGGTGATGAATGCCCGTTTCGTCGCCATACGCGGCCGGCTGCAGCGTGCCAGCGACGTGGTGCATGTCATCGCCGAGGAGGTGCTCGACCTCTCCGCCGAACTCGCGCGCCTGCGCGACATGTCGGATGGCGCTTCACCACCGCCGCCGCCAGCTCAGCTTGAACTCAGCCTGTTCAAGAGCCGGGATTTCCATTGAGGAATTGGGCATGCCTGCCATCCGGGAGCAGATCCAGCTCGGGCTCGATTTCGGCCGAGAGGAGCCCATTGCCGTGCTGCGCGAGCGCCTGCTCGCGGCCTACGGCCCGCAGCGCCACGCCCGGCGACACACGCCGCCCGAGCAATTCGTCAAGGCACTGATCAGCTCGGAGACCTATGATCGCGACTCCGAAAAGGACTTCCAGGCCCTGTGCGAGCATTTCCGTCCCCTCGACAGGCTGGGGCAGGCCGCCCCCCGCGAGGTGCTCACGCAGCTTGCCAACGTTACCCATCCCGAGAAGAAAGCCAGCCAGCTGGTGGCTTCGGTCGGTCGCATCGTCGAGCAGCGGGGACGCTTCGATCTCTCCCATCTCGCCGCGCTTTCAGTCGAAACCGGGATGGAGCTGCTCCAGCTTCATGACGGCATCGGCCCCAAATGCGCGGCGGCGGTGCTCAATTTCTCGACGCTCAGGCGGCGTGTCTTCGTGGTTGACCGGCACATCAGGCGTTTCGGCGAACGCTTCGGCCTGCTGCCCGACAATGCCAGCTTCACCAGGGCCCATCAGATCATGCTGCGCCTGATGCCGGCGAGCTGGGATGCCGACGACCTCTACGAACTGCACTGGCTGATCAAACGCTTCGGCCAGGAGGTCTGCACCAGCCAGCGTCCGCTCTGCTCGCGATGCGGGATGGCGGACCTGTGCCGGCATGGATCCGCCTTGGCATCAAAGATCCCGAGGCGATAGGTTCGATGCTGCCCTATGCCCTCGAAACCATGACGAATGAGACACAACTTCCTTCTCCCCTTGCGGGAGAAGGTGGCGCGTAGCGCCGGATGAGGGGTGTCAGTACATATCCCAAAAGGTCGCGGATCTCCCCTCATCCGCCCCTACGGGGCTCCTTCTCCCACAAGGGGAGAAGGATTCTCGCGCCTAATCCTGTAAATCTCAGGCCTGTCCCTGCGTCCGCTCCAGCAGCGACAACCAATTCTCATGGCCGATCTTGTGCAGCAGGGCCTGCGAATATCCCGCAGCGCGCATCCTCTCGATCAGGCGCGGCAGGCCGGCGACGCTGCCGATGGCGGCGGGGATCACCGCGCCGTCGAAGTCCGAACCGAAGGCGACGCCATCCTCGCCCAGACGCTCGACCAGGTAATCGAGATGGCGCACCATGACGTCGAGATCGGTATCCGCACGCATGGCGCCGTCCGGCCGCAGGAAGCAGGTTGCGAAATTGAGGCCGACGACACCGCGGCTCTCCCTGATGGCATCGAGCTGCCTGTCGGTGAGATTGCGCGTGGACTGGCACAAAGCGTGGACGTTGGAATGGGTGGCGACGAGCGGCGCCGTGCTCAACCCGGCAACGTCCCAGAAGCCCTTTTCGTTGAGATGCGAAAGGTCAATCATGATGCCGCGCTTGTTGCACTGCCTCACCAATTCGCGGCCGATCTCGGTCAGGCCGGGACCGGTATCCGGCGAGGCCGGGAAGCGGAAAGGCACGCCATGGGCGAAGATGTTGGGGCGGCTCCAGACCGGCCCGATCGAGCGCAGGCCGGCGGCGAAGAGCACGTCGAGGCTGGCGAAATCGGCATCGATCGCTTCCGCCCCCTCGATATGCAGGACGGCCGCGATCTTGCCGGCCGCCATGGCGGCACGGATCTCGGCGGCGCTTCGGCAGATGGCGACATCGTCGGGAAAGGCCCGTTCCAGTCGCAACATGATCGACAGCATGCCGACGGTCGAGGCCTGTGCCTTCTCCCAAGGCAGCAAGGGCGGCAGCGGCAGATCATAGCTCGCGCCCTTCATCTCCTCGTCCATATTGGTCGTCGAGGCCTGGGGAGGCGGGAACATTGCGAAGAAACCGCCGGCAAAACCGCCGGCGCGCGCCCGGGGCAGATCGATATGCCCGGCACCGTCGCCCTTACCGAACATCACCTCGGCCGATTTTGCCTTGCTGGAGGCTAGATGCAGCAACGTGTCGTTATGGCCATCGAAGACAGGGACGATGGCTGACGGTTCGACGGTCGGGTTCATGGGGCTGTCTTTCCAGGCCGGCAGCGCGATCATTCGGCCCGGGAGGGGCCGGCCTTCTCACCCAGGCGCTGCCACAAAGGATGCCTGAGAGAGAGCAAGCCCGGCCTTCGCGGCCGGGCCTGTTTAGTGGAGCGAATGTCGAGCGGGAGATCCTCTTCGATCAGCCCCGCAGCGACTTCAGATGGGCCACCAGCCCCTTGGTCGAGGCATCGAGCCCGTCGACGGTCGCGCCTTTCACCACCGGCAGCAGGCGCGAAGCGAGCTCCTTGCCGAGTTCCACGCCCCACTGGTCGAAGGAGTTGATGCCCCAGATCACGCCCTGCGTGAACACCTTGTGCTCGTAGAGCGCCACGAGGCGGCCGAGCATGCGCGGAGTGAGCTTGCGATAGGCGATGGTGGTGGTGGGGCGGCTGCCGGGGAATTCCTTGTGGGGAGCCAGAAGCGCGATCTTCTTGTCGTCGAGGCCCTGGGCCTTCAGCACCGCCGTCGCCTCCTCCTGCGAACGGCCATGCATCAGCGCTTCGGTCTGCGCCAGGCAGTTCGCCATCAGGATGGCGTGGTGATCACCCATGCCGGCTTCATGCGGCTCGGCCGCGATGAGGAAGTCGGCCGGGATCACATTGGTGCCCTGGTGGATGAGCTGGTAGAAGGCGTGCTGGCCGTTGGTGCCGGGTTCGCCCCAGACCAGGGGACCGGTTTCCGAGGTCACCGGCGAGCCGTCGAGATGCACGCGCTTGCCGTTGGATTCCATGTCGAGCTGCTGCAGATAGGCCGGGAAGCGCCCGAGCCGCTGGTCGTAGGGCAGCACGGCATGGGCGGCATAGCCCATGAAATTGCGATGCCAGATGCCGATCAGGCCCATCAGCACCGGGATGTTCTTCTCCAGCGGCGTGGTGGCGAAATGGTGGTCGACCTCATGGCCGCCGGCCAGGAATTCCGAGAAGTTCTCCGGCCCGACGGCGATCATCAGGCCGAGGCCGATGGCCGACCACATCGAATAGCGCCCACCGACCCAGTCCCAGAAACGGAACATCCGGTCCTTGTTGATGCCGAAGGCCTCGACCGCGACGATATTGGTGGAGATCGCCGCGAAATGGTCGCCCACCGCCGTCTCGCCCAGCGACTTGGCGATCCATTGCCGCGCCGACTGGGCGTTTGTCATGGTCTCGATGGTGGTGAAGGTCTTCGAGGAAACCAGGAACAGCGTACGCGAAGGGTCGAGCCGCGACAGGGTGTCCGCCATGTCGGCGCCGTCGACATTGGAGACGAAATGGGCACGCGGGCCGTCGGCATAGGGCGAGAGAGCGCGGGCGCCCATGGCCGGGCCGAGATCGGAGCCACCGATGCCGATATTGACCACGTCGGTGAATTTGTCGCCGGTGGCGCCACGCAGCTCGCCCGAGCGAATCTTCTCGGCGAAGGCGTAGCAGCGCGCCAGTTCCTCATGCACGTCGGGCACGACATTCTTGCCGTCAACCCGGATGTCGGCATCGGCGGGCGCGCGCAGGGCCGTGTGCAGCACCGCCCGCCCCTCGGTGGTGTTGATCTTGTCGCCCTTCAGCATCTCGTCCCGGCGGGTCTCGATGCAATGCGCCCGCGCCAGCTGCAGCAGCAGGGACAGCGTCTCGTCGGCGATGCGGTTCTTGGAAAAATCCACCAGCACGTCGTCGAGTGTGAAAGAGAACTTGGCGAATCGGTCGGGATCCGCGGCGAAAAGGTCGCGCGTCGTCGTCGAGGCCAATTTCTGTTTGTGGGCTTCGAGATCCTGCCAAACCTTTGCGGCCTGTGAATGCTCCATATCCGTTTCCCTTCCTCATTGTCCGAAGGCATGCCAAACTGCGGGGTGTGTTTGTCGCCCGGAGCGGGGGCATAAATCAATATTGGAACTGAAGGCATATGACGATTTCGGAAAGCATCAAGGCTCTGGCAACCGAGGCGACCGAATGGCGCCGTGACATTCATCGCCACCCGGAGTTGCTCTATGACGTCGAGCGCACGGCCGGGTTGGTGGCCGGGCTCCTGCGCGATTTCGGCTGTGACGAGGTCGTCGAGGGTATCGGCCGCACCGGCGTGGTCGGCGTGATCAGGGGGCGCCCCGGTTCGCGCAGCGTCGGCATGAGGGCCGATATGGATGCGCTGCCGATCCTGGAGGAGAGCGGCGTGCAATATGCCTCCACCGTGCCGGGCAAGATGCATGCCTGCGGCCATGACGGCCACACCGCCATGCTGCTGGGCGCAGCCAAGAACCTGGCCAGCACGCGCGATTTCAGCGGCAACGCCGTGGTGATCTTCCAACCAGCCGAAGAAGGCGGCGGCGGCGGCAAGGCCATGGTGGAGGACGGCCTGATGGAGCGCTTCGCCATCGAGGAAGTCTACGGCATGCACAATCTGCCGGGCCTGGCGCCCGGGCATTTTGCCATGTGCCACGGCCCGATCATGGCTTCCAGCGACACGTTCGACATCGACATCACCGGCCGGGGCGCCCATGCCGCCCGCCCGCATGAGAGCATCGATCCGGTGCTGGTCGCCGCCCAGATCGTCACGGCCCTGCAGGGCATCGTCTCGCGCAATGCCGATCCGCTCGACAGCGCGGTGATCTCGGTGACGACGATCCAGACCGGCGGGCCCTACAACGTCATTCCCTCCACCGCCCATCTGCACGGCACCTGTCGCGCCCTCACCGCCGGCATGCGCGCCTTGCTGGAGAAACGCTTGACCGAGGTCGCCGAACTGACAGCACAGGCCTTCGGCGCCAAGGCCAGGGTCACCTATCGGCACCAATATCCGGTGACGCGCAACCACGACGCCCAGACTGATTATTGCGGCGAGATTGCCCGCATGGTGGCAGGCTCTGCCGCTGTCGACACGGTCGCTCCGCCGATGATGGGGGCCGAGGACTTTTCCTACATGCTGGAGGCACGGCCCGGTGCCTTCATCTTCATCGGCAATGGCGACAGCGCCGGCCTGCACAACGCCGCCTATGATTTCAACGATGCCATCATCCCCGCCGGGATCAGCTATTGGACGCAACTGGCGCAAACACGGCTCGCCGGCTGAGAGCGCTGCCGTCTAACCGAAACCATCACTGACGACACGCCCAGGCTCCCTGTTTCAAGGAACGTTCCGCATGTCCGATCGCGTCTCCCGGCCGTCCCTGGCCGCGCCCGACGACGACCCTCATCTCTGGCTGGAGGATATCGAAGGCAAAGATGCTCTTGCCTGGGTCAACGAACGCTCGCAGGCAACCCTGGGCCGCTTCGGCACCGCCGGTTTCGAGCGCGATCGCGATGCCCTGGCCGCAATCCTCGATCGTCCCGACCGAATTCCGGGAATCGGCCGGCGCGGCGAGTTCGTCTATAATTTCTGGACGGATGCCACCAATCCGCGCGGCCTGTGGCGGCGGACCACCCTCGCTTCCTACCGGCAGGCGGAACCGGCCTGGGATGTCCTGCTCGATCTCGACGCCCTTGCCGCGGCTGAGGGCGAAGACTGGGTCTGGGCCGGAGCATCGCTCGAACCCCATGAGCGGCTGCGCGCCATCCTCAGCCTGTCGCGCGGCGGTGCCGATGCGGCCGTGCACCGCGAATTCGACCTTGCGACGCGGAGCTTCGTCCCTGACGGCTTCACGCTGCCGGAAGCCAAGGGCGGTATCGCCTGGCTCGACGCCGACACGTTGTTGCTTTCCAGTGCACTTGGCGAGGGCATGGCGACAACGTCGGGCTATGCGCGCACGGTGCGCCTGTGGCGGCGCGGCGAAGATCCCCTGAAGACAGCGATCGTCTTCGAGGTCGATCCCACCTCGATGTCCGTCTGGGCCGGCATCGACCGCACCGACGGCAGCGAACGCATCTGGTTCCTCGAAAAGCCCGTCTTCTTCGAGACGCGCGGCTGGCTCGGCGACAGGAACGGCCCGGGCGAGGCCATCGACCTGCCGGCCGATTCGCAATGGGACGTGTTCGGCGACTGGCTGGGGGTGAAGCTGCGCACGGCCTGGGCTCCCACCGATACCCGTTTTGCCGGCGACACCCTTCTCGGTATCTCCCTCTCCGCCTTCCGAGCGGGCAGCCGCGATTTTCAGATGCTGTTCGAACCGGCCGAGCGCCGCACCCTGGACGGCTTCTTCTGGAACCAGGGACAGCTCGTGCTGTCGATCCTCGACAATCTCCAGCCCCGCTTCGAGCTCGTTAGTCCCTCGCCCGAGACCTGGCGCAGGCACGCCATCGACGTGCTGCCCTCCACGGGCGTCGTGCATGTCTGGTCGCTCGACGCGGAGGAGGCCGACACCAATGGCGAGGTGATGGTGTCGCTGCAGGACCCGATTACTCCGCCGCAAATGCTACTGCTCGATGTGAGCAGGCCGGAGGCGGTGCAGAGCCCCCTCCTCCTCAAGCGCAGCCCCGACGCCTTCGACAGCAAGGGGCTCAAGGTCATCAAGCACGAGGCAGTCTCGGTCGACGGCGAGAAGATCCCCTATACGCTGGTCGGGCCTGCCGGCGAGACCGGCGAGGCACCGGTTCATCTCACGGCCTATGGCGGCTTCGGTGTTTCCGTCCTGCCCAGCTACAGCGCCTCGATCGGCAAGCTCTGGCTCGAACGGGGCGGCACCTCGGTCACTGCCAATATTCGCGGCGGTGGCGAGTTCGGCGCCCGCTGGCACGAGGCCGGCCGACGCGAAGGCAAGCATCTCGCCCATGAGGATTTTGCGGCGGTGGCTGCCGATCTGGTCCGTCGCGGCATCACCCAGCCGGCCAGGATCGCGGCGGAGGGCGGCTCCAATGGCGGCCTTCTCATCGCCAACATGCTCACTCGCCATCCCGAAAAGTTCGGCGCCCTGTTCTGCACCATCCCGCTGATCGACATGCGTCGCTACACCAAGCTCCTGGCGGGCGCGAGCTGGATCGACGAATATGGCGATCCGGACAAGCCGGAGGACTGGGCCTTCCTGCAGAAGATCTCGGCCTATCATGTCGCCGATGCCGGTTCCTATCCGCCCATCCTGCTGGCGACCACGCGCCGCGACGACAGGGTTCATCCCGCCCATGCCCGCAAGATGGCGGCGAAGCTGGAAGCGCTCGGCCATCGCGTACACTTCTACGAGCCCGAGGCCGGCGGCCACGGCTATGGCAAGGACAGCCGCGAGCGTGCGTCCTTCATCGCCCTGGGCTATGCCTTCCTGCGGCAGGCCATCAGCTGGGAGAGCCAAGCATGAGCGAACTGGTCCTGCCCGACTATGCCGATGTCGTCGCCGCTGCCGAGCGCATCCACGGCCATGCCCATCGCACGCCGGTGATGACCTCGCGGAGCTTCAACGAGGAGCTCGGCGCGCAGGTCTTCTTCAAATGCGAGAACCTGCAGCGCATGGGCGCCTTCAAGTTTCGCGGCGCCTTCAATGCCCTGTCGCGCTTCGACGACGAGCAGAAACGCAGGGGCGTGGTGACCTTTTCCTCCGGCAACCATGCCCAGGCGATCGCCCTTGCTGCCCGCATCCTCGGCATTCCTGCCACGATCATCATGCCGCACGATGCGCCGAAGGCGAAGGCCGAGGCCACCAAGGGCTATGGCGGCAAGATCATCTTCTATGATCGCTATACCGAAGACCGCGAGGTGATCGGGCGGAAACTGTCGCATGAACATGGCCTCATGCTGATTCCGCCCTACGACCACCCGGATGTGCTCTGCGGCCAAGGCACCGCAGCCAAGGAACTCTTCGAGGAGGTCGGCGAACTCGACGCCTTCTTCGTCTGCCTCGGTGGCGGCGGGTTGCTCGCCGGATCGGCGCTGGCGACGCGGGCCCTATCGCCCCATTGCCGGCTCTACGGCGTCGAACCCGAGGCTGGCAATGACGGCCAGCAATCCTTCCGCGCTGGCCGGATCGTCAGGATCGACACGCCCCGCACCATCGCCGACGGCGCCCAGACCCAATATCTGGGTGCCCACACCTTCCCGATCATCAAGCGCGATGTCGACGACATCCTCACCGTCTCGGATGCCGAACTCGTCGACTGCATGCGTTTCGCCGCCAGCCGCATGAAGCTCGTGATCGAGCCGACGGGCTGTCTCGGCTTTGCTGCCGCCCGCGCCATGAAGGCCGAACTCGCCGGCAAGCGTGTCGGCGTGCTGATCAGCGGCGGCAATGTCGATTTGGAGCGTTTTTGCGAATTGCTGGCGGAATAGGCCGGCTCTTGGTTCTTGGTTCTTGGTTCTTGGTTCTTGGCTCACGCCAGCCGGGTCATGCCGTTCTGCAGCCGGATGATGTTGATGAGGGTGCGCAAGGCCGGGTGATTGTGGCGTCGGCTCGAGTAATACATGTGGAAAGGATCGCCATCCGAAGCCTGGTCGTCGAGGACGATCTCCAGGCTGCCTTCCGCCACCTCTTCGGCGATCCGCGCTTCCAGGACATAGGCGAGGCCAAGCCCGGCCTTGGCGGCAATGATCGTGGTCGCCGTGTCGTTGAGGGTGATGAGGCCGGGGACGCGCAGCCGGCGCGCCGTCTCGCCGCTGCCGAGATCCCAGCGATAGGCGGTGTTGTCGCCCAGGAGCAGTTGCAGGCAGACATGGCCGGCGAGATCGTCCGGTGTCTGCGGTCGGCCATATTCCCTGAAATAGGCCGGGGAGCCGGCAACCACCCAGCGCTGGGGCCCTGTGAGCGGCACGGCAATCATGTCTTCCGGCACGTGATGGCCATAGCGCATGCCGGCATCATAGCCTTCGGCAACGATGTCGATGGGTCGGTCGTCCACCGCGACGGTCAGGCGGACATCCGGGCATTGGCGGGCGAATTCCGGCAAGGCCGGCGAGATCAACAGATGAGCGGCATCCCGGAACACGTTCAGGCGCAATTCGCCGAAACGTACGTTTCCGGGTGCCTCCAGCACCTCCAGGGCCGAGCCGATCACATCGAAGCCTTCTTCGAGGCGCTGCGCGAATTTCAGGCCGAGATCGGTCGGCGAAACAGCCCGGCTGGTGCGGTTGAGCAACTTGGCCCCGAGCCTGGCTTCGAGGCGCCGCATGGCGTGGCTGGCCGCCGACGGCGTCAGGCCGAGCTCGATGGCGGCCGTGGTGAAGCTGCGCCGGCGGACGATGGTCAGGAAGACGTTGAAATCGCCGAGATCGGTCCGCTCGAGAGCTGCCATCGATGAAAAAACTTCATTGCTTCTATGATTGTCATTCACACTAAACAAGGAGCGTTCGATCCACTCAAGTCCTATCCTGCCAACGAGATGCTGAAACACCGTCTGTCGCTCCCGCGGCGGCGCATGAAACGCAGGAATGGAACGATGAAGGAACGCCTGTTCGGCAAGACCGCGCGCAGTGTGTCGGAGATTGGTTTTGGTGCCTGGGCCATCGGTGGCTCCTGGGGCGATGTGCCGGATGGTGATGCGCGCGCCGCCCTGCATGCCGCGCTCGACGCCGGCACCACCTTCATCGATACCGCCGATGTCTATGGCGATGGCCGCTCGGAGCGCTTCATTGCCGAAGTGCTGAAGGAGCGTTCGGGTCCCCGCCCCTTCGTGGCGACCAAGGCCGGGCGCCGGCTCTCTCCCCACACCGCCGACGGCTACAACCGGGAAAACCTCACCGCTTTCGTCGAGCGCTCGCTGACGAACCTCGCCACCGATTGCCTCGACCTCGTGCAGCTTCACTGCCCTCCGACCGAGATCTATTACCGGCCCGAAGTGTTCGGCGTCCTGGATGACCTGGTGGCCGCCGGCAAGATCCGCAATTACGGCGTCTCCGTCGAGAAGGTGGAAGAGGCGCTGAAGGCGATCGAATATCCCGGCGTGGTCTCGGTCCAGATCATCTACAATATCTTCCGCCAGCGCCCGGCCGAGCTCTTCTTCCGGGAAGCCAAGCGGCGCAACATCGCGGTAATCGCGCGCGTGCCGCTCGCTTCCGGCATGCTGACCGGCAAGATGAGCGCCGCCAGCCAGTTCGCGGCCGACGATCACCGCGCCTATAACCGCAATGGCGAGGCCTTCGACAAGGGCGAGACCTTCTCGGGCGTACCCTATGATGTTGCTTTGGCAGCCGTGGAGGAGATCCGGCCGCTGGTACCCGATGGCATGACCCTATCGCAATTCGCGCTGGCCTGGATCCTGGCCAATGACGCCATCACCACCGTCATTCCCGGCGCCAAGAATGCGGCCCAGGCCACTGCAAATGCCGCGGCCAGCGACGTCCCGGCTCTCCCACCGGCGACGCTCGAAACACTGAAGAACCTTTACCAGCGTGAGATCGCCGGGTTCGTCCACCATTTGTGGTGAAGAAGACTGGCCGGGCGCCGTTCGACGGTGCCCGGCCGCTGCCTTCGCGGCGCGCCAAGCCCCCGAGATCGCTTGACAAGGGCTGAGGCAAATGCGGGACTGTGCCCACAGGTTCTGCCTTCCGGTGCGGGGCAGCCGGCGGGGCATTTCCTATGCGTTTCCAGTCGCTTCTCGTGGCGGTTGCAGGGCTTCTGGCTGTCACTGCCGCCATCGCCCAATCCCTCAAACCCGATGAGATCCTGAGCTCGGTCACCGTACAGCCGATCAGCGAGCCCAACTCGGTGCTCGGCGCCGATGGGCGCGTGCATCTCGCCTATGAATTGGTGATCAACAATCCCGGCAATGTGTTCGTACGGCTCGACAAGGTCGAGGCCGTCGACGACGCCGGCAAAAGCCTGTCCTCCCTTCAGGGCGAAGGACTGGCCAAGATGATGCATCTTTATGGCGGTAGGGATCGCCAGTTGCCGCCCGGCGGCACCGCCATCGTCTTCATGGATGTCGGCTTTGCCACGAACGACAAGCTGCCCCAGCATGTCTCCGCCCGTATCAACGCCTTCCGCGAAAATGAAGGCGCGGATGGCAAGCCCGTGCCGCTACCGGCGGATGCCCCCATCTCCGCACAGTACAGCTTCATCGGTGGAACGACGGCGATCGGTAAGCCGGCCGTGGTGGTCGAACCACCGTTGAGGGGCACCGGCTGGGTTGCCGCCGATGGCTGCTGCGACACCGTCACCGCCCATCGCGGCGCCGTCATGGCCGTGAACGGGCGCCTGCGCGTGCCCGAGCGCTTCGCCATCGACTGGATCAAGCTCGACGCCGGCAGCCGCCTGTTCACCGGCAACGCGCAGGATCCGGCCAGCTATTCCTTCTACGGTGCCGAAGTCCATGCGGCAGCCGATGGCGTGGTGGTCAATCTCTACGACCAGGCCGACGAGCAGGTCCCGAGCCAGCCGGCCCGCGGCATCGTCCCCGCCAATATCGGCGGCAACATGCTGGTGACCGACATCGGCAATGGGGCCTTTGCCTTCTATGCCCACCTGCAGCGCAGAAGCCTCAGGGTCAAGCTGGGCGAACGCGTGAAAGCCGGCCAGGTCATCGGCCTGGTCGGCAATACCGGCAATTCCACCGCTCCCCATCTGCACTTCCAGTTGATGGATGGCCCCTCGCCGCTCAATGCCAACAGCCTGCCCTTCGTGCTCACGCGCTTCTCCGGGCAGGGCGTGCTCGCGCCGGGGAACGAGGAGGAACTCGAGCAAGGCGCAGTGGCCCGGATCGAGCCACGCTGGCGCGGAGACCATGTCAATCAGCTCCCGCTGAACGACCAGGTCGTCGATTTTCACTAGGCTTCGTTCTCCCGGGGGGCGCCGCATGTTCATTCTGCTGCATCAGTTGTCACTGCCCGTCATGTTCGCAACGGTGCTGGTGATCTGCCTGGTGATCACCTGGATCGTCATCGGCCTCGTCCGCTTCGCCATTGCGAAAGGCGGCTACGCCGCCGACGAGGCGTTGCCCATCCGCGAATCGATCGTCGGTGTCTGCGCCACCATCTTCGGCCTGATGGTGGCCTTTTCGGCGGCGGGCCTGTGGGCCGATTCCCTCGCCGCCCGCAGCGCCGTCCAGCAGGAAGCCGATGCGATCGAGAACGTCCTGGTGCTTTCCGCCGGCCTTCCGGCCGATCTCCAGACCAGTGTCCGCGACGGCCTCAAGGCCTATGTGGCGCAGGTCGTCTCCGGCGATTGGCCCGCCATGGCCAATGGCGAGCGTATCGAAAGCCCGGTTTTCGATCGCTCGGGCGACATCCTCATCAATGCGATCGGGCTCGTTTCGCGCCAGAACGGAACCAATGCCCAGCCTGCCGCCTATCAGCCTTTGGTCAATCAATTACTGGCCGTGCGCCATGCGCGCCTGCTCCGGCTCTCGGCCTCGAATACCGGCATGAGTTGGGCGCAATGGATCGCGATCTGGATCATTTCGACGGTGACCGTCACGGCCATCGCCATCTGCAACAACCATGTCCCCCGCATGCAGATCCTCGCCACCCATATCTTCGTGGTGGTGGTGACAGCAGCCTATTTCGTCATCCTCGCGCATGACCGCCCGTTCATGGGGCAGATCTCGGTAAAGCCGACCGCGTTCCTGGCGGTCAACACCAATTGACGGCCGGCTGCGCTCCGGCCTGCCTCAACGGGCCAGAGCTGCGAAATCGCCCTTGAAACGGGCCGCGCAGCGACCGCCATAGTCGATCTCGGCCAGGACCGGGATGCGGGCCTTGCCCCTGCGCGCGAAGGTCTCGAGCATCGGCTCCCATTTGTCGGGTTCCGCCAGGACGGAGCGGGCCGAAAAATCGCCTTCCACCGGCGCCAGGTAATCCATGTGGACGGAACCGACGACGAGGCTGCAATCGAGCCCCTCGCTTCTCAGCTTGAGATGGGCAAGCGACCAGGCGGCGAGCGTGGCCAAAGTGGCGAGGCTGCCGCCGAAAGCCGTGCGGTGATGGTTGATATTGGCGGAAAGCGGGGCACCGAGCCGCACGGAATCCGGCCCGATTTCGAGAACCCGAACCTGCATGGCCTGTGTGAGCGGAATATTGCCATGGAGGTCGGCTTCAAGCTCGGCAGGCAGCAAGGCGGCCTCCTCTCAGAGAATTATTCCAACTCGCGTCGTGGCTGCTTCTTCCTGGGACCGCAGGCGTCCTCGCCTGCTCTTCCCATCCTGAAAGCGCGGCGCTTCCAAGAGCAGGCGAGGACGCCTGCGGTCCCAGGAGAGCCATTACCTCGACAGGTCCAAATTTGGAGACTTGATCACCCGCCCGCTCTATCGCTCGCCGACGATTTTCTCAAGCGCTTCCGGCCAATCGAGCAAAGCCCTCCCCCGCGGCGACAGGCGATAGCCGACCTGCAGGCTTTCGGTGAGGCCGAGGGCCTTGAGCTTGCGGATGTCAGCCTTGAGCGCGAGTTTCTCACAGCCGAGCCGGGCGGCAATCTCGGCGGCGGTGATGCCGTCCTGCCCGGCGATCAGGCCGAGCACGACGGTCGTCCACGGGCCGGCGCGATGGCTGCGGTCGAGCCTGGCGAGGGCGGCGCGCAGCATGCCGACATCAGCTTCATCGAGAACGGCTGCGTCGCGCAAGGCAATGCGCGGATCGTCCCCCATCCGATGGAAGGCAATGCGGTAGAGCTGCCGCTCCTGCCTCAGGTCGCGCCGGAGAGCCTCGATCGAAGCAAAGCCAGCCCTGATCGCCTCTTGGTCGCTGATGTCAGCGAGTTCGATCGCCTCCACCGCCTCGATGGCCAGGATACCGGCGGCGGTTGTCAACGTTCCCCCGGCGCGCACAGTCGGCCGGGTCCAGCACCGGAAGGCCAGCGTCACCTTGCCGGCGGCAATACCATCGAGCATGGCCTGCTTGAACAGCATCTCTATCGTGCTCCAACACGCCATCGAGGATCGGCGCAACCCGGAGCGCGGACTTCCAGTCCGCTCTTAGAAGCACAGAGCTTCGAGAAGAAAGAGGCGGACAAGATGTCCGCGCTCCGTCAGCCCGCCAGCCGCCGGTCGTGCTCGATCACGGCGTTGAGCAGCACCTGCGCGCCCGCTGCGCATTCGTCGAAGGAGGTCGACTCGGCCTCATTGTGGCTTAGGCCGCCCTCGCAGGGTACGAAGATCATGGTGGTCGGGGCGACACGGGCAATGTAGGCCGCGTCATGGCCGGCGCCCGACACCATGCGGCGCATGGCAAAGCCCGCTTTGTCGGCGCCGTGCTCGACGCATTCGATCAGCTCGGGCGCGAATTTCACCGCGGGCGAAATCCAGATGCGCTTTTCCTCATAGGCAAGCTTCATCGGCGGCAGTGCAGCCTCGAGGGCAGCCCGGAATTCCCGCTCCATCACTTCCAGCACCTCCTCGTCGGGATGGCGCAGATCGACGGTAAAGAAGACCTCGCCCGGCACCACGTTGCGGCTGTTGGGCTTGTTCTCGATCAAGCCGACGGTGGCCACGCCCGGCTGGTGCTTCTGGCCGATGGCGTCGATCGCCTCGATGATACGGGCGGCACCCAGCAGCGCATTCTTGCGCAGATACATCGGCGTGGCGCCGGTATGGGCATCCTGCCCTGTCACCGTGACCTCGTACCAGCGCATGCCCTGCACGCCGGTGACCACGCCGATCATCGTCTTCTCGTCCTCGAGGATCGGGCCCTGTTCGATATGAAGCTCGAACATCGCCTGGAACTTGTGGGCGCCGGCCTTCTCTGTGCCGCGATAGCCGATGCGCTCCAATTCGTCCTTGAAGCTGATGCCGTCGCGGTCGAGGCGCTCATAGGCGTAGTCGGGCGTGAACACGCCGGCAAACACGCCCGAGGCCAGCATAGCCGGGGCAAAGCGGGAGCCTTCCTCATTGGTCCAGTTGATGATCTCGACGGGGGCATTGGTCTCATAACCCTGCTCGTGCAGGGTGCGCATCGCTTCCAGCGCGCCGAGCACGCCGAGCACGCCATCGAACTTGCCGCCGGTGGGCTGGGTATCGAGATGCGAGCCCATGGCGATCGGCGGCAATTCGTTGTTCCTGCCGGGGCGCACCGCGAACATGTTGCCGACTTCGTCGACGCTCACCGTGCAGCCGAGCGCCTCGCATTGCGCCTTGAACCAGTCGCGAACTTGCCTGTCCTCGTCCGACAGGGTCAGACGCTTGATGCCGCCCTTGGCCGTGCCGCCGAACTTGGCGGTTTCCATCAGGCTGTCCCACAAGCGCTGCGGATTGATGTTGAGATTGGTGAGCATGGTGAGGCCTTTCTGAAGAAAACGGGCAGTTGTTCAATGCTTAGTCCGAGACGGCGGCCAAACGGCCGAAGATCCCACCAGCGGAGATCCAACCATTGATACCCCCTCGGTTGTTGCCGATCTGGAATTGACCGTCTCTAACGGCCTTTATGAGGTGCAGGTATTGCGCGCCGCGCACACGACACAGGACAATATCCCCTTCGACGAGCAGGGCATGGTCGGCAATCGGAACGACGGTGCAGAGTTGACCGCTAGCGATTTTGCCTTTCATCGAAGCGCCGCGCGGACGAAATTGAACCGTCTCACCAGCCTGTAGTCGCTCGATATATCGGGTGGCCCAAGACACCATTCTCTCCTTTCCGGGTGATCATGAGAGATCGTGAAGCGCCTTGCCGTTGGGCTGAGACAGGCGGAAATCCGAGAAGGAAACGGCGAGACCCGATCGTTCCGGCGTGCAGCACATCGGGCCGACCTGATAGGATGCCGCCTTCGGAAACGGCGCCAGCCGCACCAGCGGCCAGACTAGCCCGTCCGTCGAATATTGCAGCCTGATTACCCCGTCTGCGACGGTGAGGCGCAGGCGAAAATCGCCGGGATTGCCCGGAAAGGGGCCGGTCGCCCAATCCGACTGCCCCACGGTCAGCACGCTGCCGAGCATGGGCGCGTCGTCATTATATTCGATGCCGGCCTTCAGCCAGGTCTCGTCATCGAACCGGACCATCAGGCCGGCCTGGTCATAGAGTGTCTCGAAGCGGGCCTGAACGCGCAATTCCGCGGTGAAATCGCCGCCGCTGTCGAGATGGAAGAAATGGCCGCTATGACGGGTGAAGCCGTAATGGGTCTTGCGCCAGAAATCGGTGGCCTCGCCGGTCACGACCTCCAGGCGATCGCCGGCCAGCGACCAGGACGGCGGCTCGTTGAGCCAGCGGCCTTGCTGGAGGGAAGGAACGACATCGGTCGACATGGCATAATTCTCAATTGCATAAAAGCAGGTGATCTCACCTTAACTCCCAGCCTTCTTTTCCTTTGAGCTTGTTAATTTTCCCTTCTTCTTGCAGTTGCTGCCCAGCCCAACGCATCGCGTACTGCCAAGTATAAAACAAATCCCCAGAAGACCGGAGATCGCTCTCATGATTATCCCACATGTGCTTGCATATACGAGCTATTCGAGCTTTAGATCCTAGATCCCTCAGCGCATCGATTATCCATAATTTCAGATCGTCCTGCGTAGCCATCTCTCACCTTAAATGAGCGCCAATACATTTCCCTCGAACACCAAATACCCAACATTCAAAGGATCTTTTTCAACCTATCTAGAAACGTTAGACTTGGAAAAGATGGTTCTGAAGGCTCTCTTCCTACGGCGTCACCTCGATGCGCGAGACCGGCCGAGGCTTGCTGAACTCCTTCCAGGTGGCATTGGCCACTGCGCTTGCCGGGAATGGGTCGCGCTGGATGAAGGCCCCGTCGCCCTTCTGGAGCTGGATCTGCTTGTCTCGCCATGCGACGCGACCGCGCGACAGAGTGACAACAGGCAGGCCGGTGCATTCATAGCCCTCGAACACATTGTATTCGACGCGGCTGAGCTGGGTCTTGGCCCGGATGGTCTTGGTAGCCGCCGGATCCCAGATGGTGAGATCGGCATCCGAACCGACCGCAATCGCTCCCTTGCGGGGATAGATGTTGAGGATGCGGGCGATGTTGGTGGAGGTCACCGCCACGAATTCCTCCTTGGTGAGGCGGCCAGTCTTGACGCCCGCCGTCCACAGCACCGGCATGCGGTCTTCGAGCCCACCGGTGCCATTGGGGATCTTGCGGAAATCCCCGAGGCCCATGCGCTTCTGCTCGGCGGTGAAGGCGCAGTGGTCGGTCGCCACCACCTGGAGGGAACCAGAGGCGAGGCCCGCCCACAGTGAATCCTGGTGCGACTTGTTGCGGAAGGGCGGCGACATCACCCGGCGGGCGGCGTAGTCCCAGTCCTTGTTCTGGTATTCGCTGTCGTCGAGCACGAGATGCTGGATCAGAGGCTCGCCATAGACGCGCTTGCCGGCCGCGCGGGCCCGCGCGATCGCCTCGTGGCTGTCACGGCAGGAGGTGTGCACGACATAGAGCTGGCTGCCTGCCATGTCGGCGATCATGATGGCGCGATTGGTCGCCTCGCCTTCCACCTCCGGCGGGCGCGAATAGGCGTGCCCCTCCGGCCCGGTGACACCCTGGTCGATATAATGCTGCTGCAGGCGGAAGACGATGTCGCCATTCTCCGCATGCACCAGCGGCAAGGCACCGAGGCCGGCGCAGCGGCTGAAGGAATGGAACAGCTCGTCATCATTCACCATCAGCGCGCCCTTATAGGCGAGGAAGTGCTTGAAGGTGTTGATGCCGTAGGTCTTCACCACGGTATCCATCTCGTCGAAAACCTGCTTGTCCCACCAGGTGATTGCCATGTGGAAGGAGTGGTCGGCGACCGCCTTCTCGGCTTTGTGGCGCCATTCCTGATAGGCCGCCAGCAGCGACTGGCCGGGCGCGGGCAGGCAGAAATCCACCACCATGGTGGTGCCGCCGGACAAGGCGGCGCTGGTACCGGATTCGAAATCGTCGGCCGACACGGTACCCATGAACGGCATTTCGAGATGCGTGTGCGGGTCGATGCCGCCCGGCAAAACGAAGCAGCCATCGGCATCGATGATTTCGGTCCCCGCCGGCGCCGACAGCTTCGGACCGATCGCCAAAATGGTTTCGCCGTCGATCAGCACATCGGCCTGTTTGGAATGATCGTGGTTCACCACGACACCGCCACGGATCAGGATCGGCATAATAGTCCTCCCTATACAATATTCACGCGCCGCGCTTTGTCATCACCGGGCTTGACCCGGTGATCCAGGTTCCGCCCGGAGAACTGGATGCCCGAGTCAAGCCCGGGCATGACAAAGGTCGAGTTTTTCGACTCGAACGCGAACCTCTAGATCAAATGCAGATCGAGATCGTCCCACTCGGGATTCAGATCCTCGATCAGTTTCAGCTTCCAGGCTCTCGGCCAATGCTTGATGTTTTTTCGCGCTGTATGGCATTGCCGACATAGCGATGCTCCTCATACCAAACGAGGAGGTTCACATCATATTGCGCCGTGAACCCGGAAAATGACTTCTCCTTGTGCTCATGGACCCTACGCGGCAAATCCGTCATGCCCACATAGAGCGTACCGTTACGCTTGCTCGCCATCAGATAGACCCAGTAGCGATGCCGCATGCTGGTATTTTCCTGGCCCAGCAAAACTCCACCCTTGTCATGCTCGGGCTTGACCCGGGCATCCAGTTCTTCACGCCGACACGATGCCCTTGGCACCCGCTGGATCGCCACCGGATCAAGTCCGGTGGGGTCAAGTCCGGTGATGACAAAGCGCAGTGCCTTACGAATACGCTTTCCTCACAGCTTCTTCATCGCGTCGGTGACCGCCGAGCTCCAGCCGCCCACGGGCGCCTTGGTGATGGCCGGGCTGTCGCCGCCGGCCCCGAGCAGCGTCTTGACGGTACCTTCCGCCGCAGCCGGATCGAGCGTGCCGTCGGAGCCTTCCGTCAGCTTGTTGACCTCGGCGATCATGTGGGTCTGGTGCACCTCGGTCTGGGCGCCGGAGGCATCGTTGTCGAGCACGATCTTCACGGCCTCGTCCGGATGGGCCCTGGCATACTCCCAGCCCTTCATCGAGGCCTTGACGAACTTGGCCATGGTCTCGACGAATTTCGGATCCTTGAGGCGATCCTCCATCACATAGAGCCCATCCTCGAGCACCGCCACGCCCTGGTCGGTGTAGTTGAAGACGGTCAGATCCTCGGCCTTCACGCCGGCCTCGATGACCTGCCAATATTCGTTATAGGTCATGGTGGAGATGCAGTCGGCCTGCTTCTGCAGGAGCGGATCGACGTTGAAGCCCTGCTTGATCACCTTGACGCCGTCGGCCGAGCCGTCGAGCTTGAGGCCGAGCTTGCCCATGAAGGCGTTGAACGGATATTCGTTGCCGTAGAACCAGACGCCCAGCGTCTTGCCCTTGAAATCGGCCGGCGTCTTGACGCCGGATTCCTTGCGGCAGGTCAGCTGCAGGCCGGAGCGCTTGAAGGGCTGGGCGATGTTGACGAGACCGACGCCCTTCTCGCGGGCGGCCAGCGCTGCCGGCATCCAGTCGACGATCACATCGGCCTGCTTGTTGGCGATCACCGTTTCCGGCGCGATATCGGGACCACCTGGCGCCACGGTGACGTCGAGGTCGGCCTCCTTGTAGAACCCCTTGTCCTTGGCCACGAGATAGCCGGCGAACTGCCCCTGGACCACCCATTTGAGCTGCAGCGTGACCTTGTCGGCCGCCTGCGCCGCGCTGATCGCGCCAAGCCCGAGCGCGAAAGCGACGCCGGCCAGTAGTGCCTTCTTCATTCCGTCCACTCCTCTGTTAACCTCGTCCTGCGTCACGCGCGCCGGTAAGAGGGATGCCAAAACGTCACGGCCCGCTCGATGACAGCGATGAGGCCATAGAATAGGGAGCCGGCCACCATGGCCACGGCGATCTCGGCCCAGACGATGTCGGTCTGCGACAGCGCCGCCTGGGTGTTGATGCGAAAGCCCATGCCGATGGTGGGGCCGTCGAAATATTCGGCGACGATCGCGCCGATCATCGCCAGGGTCGAATTGATCTTCAAGCCGTTGAAGATGAAGGGCATCGCAGCGGGAAGACGCAGGCTCACCAGCGTCGACCAATAGCTGGCGCCGTAGGAGCGCATCAGGTCGCGCTCCAGGGAACCGCTGGCTGCCAGGCCCGCCACCGTGTTGACCAGCATCGGAAAGAAGGTCATCGCCACCACGACGGCCGTCTTGGAGGGCCAGTCATAGGTGAACCACCAGATCATGATCGGCGCGATGCCGACGATGGGCAGGGCCGAGACGACATTGCCGAGCGGCAGCAGCCCACGCCGCAGGAAGGGGACGCGGTCGGCCACCAGCGCCACCAGGAAGCCCGAGCCGGAGCCGATCAGCCAGCCGAGCAGGACCTCGTGCAGGAAGGTCCAGACGAAATCGGTGGCAAGCGTATTGGCCTGCGCCACCACCGCCTGGCCGATGGCCGAAGGCGGCAGCAGGATGATGGGGGAGATGCCGAAACCGACGACCAGCCACTCCCAAAGGATCAGCAAGGTCGCGCCGAACAGGATCATCGGCGCGAGATTCCGCCAACGTGAGGTGCGGCGTGCATCACCGGTATTGGCGATCATGTCCACCAGCATCCAGGCGGCAAGCCACAGCCCAATCGCCTTCAACCAGAAGCCCCAGTTGGCCACCCCTGCGACGCCTGGTGAGTGGACAATTATCGTCAGGGTGACGACGGCGGCAAAAGAAAGCGGAAGTAGACTAAAAAGCCATCCACCATAGCGCTTCCCATGAAGGCTGGCCCCCAAATAGAGAACCCCAACGATATAGACTGAGCTGACCATCTGAATCGAAATGGCATCGGTGTCATCGCCCAAAGGGAAAAGGGCACTTACAGCAATAAGCGCTGCTGCAATAAGCCATCCGCGCGATTGGAAGGCCGTCATGCCTGCTCTCCTTTCACGCCCATTCTCGCCAGAGTACGACGCTCGATCAGGCCGATCAGCCCGATCAGGGCCGCCGAGAGCAGCGCCGCGGTGAACAGGGAAGCCCAGAGCACCAGGCGCAGATTGTTGTACTGGTAGCCGGCGAGCAGGCGCGAGCCGAGCCCGCCCTGGGCGCCGGTCGGCATCTCGGCGACGATGGCGCCGACGATGCAGCCGGCGATGGCGATCTTCAGGCTGGCGAACATATAGGGTGTCGCCGCCGGCCAGCGCAGCTTCCAGAAGGTCTGCCATTTCGAGGCGTCATAGGTGCGCATCAGATCGAGCTGCATCAGGTCCGGCGACATCAGCCCCTTCACCATGCCTACCGTCACGGGAAAGAAGCAGAGATAGGTGGCGATCAGGGCTTTCGGCACCAGGATGGGCGCGCCGAGCCGGCCGGTGATCGCGGTCAGCAGCGGCACCAGCGCCAGGATCGGGATGGTCTGAGAGACGATCACCCAAGGCATCAGGCTCTGGCGCATCGAACGGTAATGCACGATCAGCACCGCCAGCACGATGCCGAGCACGGCACCGAGCACGAAGCCCGACATCGCCGAGGAAAGCGTGATCAGGCCATGATAGACGAGGCTGCGGCGGCCCAGAGGCGGCTCGAAGAACAGGCCCTGCACCATGGTCATGATGATCTGGTGCGGCGCGGCGAGGTTGCCGTCCGGCAGATTGATGGCGGCGATGAACTGCTCGATCAGCGGACGGCTGGCGGCATCGGGCATGGCACGCTGCAGCGCTGAGCCGTTCATCGGCAGGCAGGCGAGATACCACACCGCGAAAATCGCGAGCACGACCACGGTCACTGGACCCGCCTTGCCGGCCATCAGGCGGCTCCCCAGCGAGGGCGCGGTACGGGCGGCAAGCACCTCAGTCGTCATAGGAGTGCCCTGCCCTGAGGCCGTCGCGCACACGATGGGCGACTTCGAGGAATTCAGGCGTCTCGCGGATGTCGAGCGTGCGGTCGCGCGGGAAGTTGCAGTCGATGATGTCGATGATACGGCCGGGCCTGGGCGACATCACCACGATCTTGGTGGACAGGTACACCGCCTCGGGGATGGAATGGGTGACGAACACCACCGTCTTCCTGGTGGTGCGCCACAGATGCAGGAGCTGGTCGTTGAGCTTGTCGCGGACGATCTCGTCGAGCGCTCCGAACGGCTCGTCCATCAGCATCAGCTTGGGATCGAAGCACAGCGCCCTGGCGATCGAGGCACGCTGCTGCATGCCGCCGGACAATTGCCAGGGAAATTTCTTCTCGAAGCCCTTGAGATTGACCAGTTCGAGATTGCGGGCCGCCCTCTCCTTGCGCTCGGCGGCGGGAAAACCCATCACCTCCAGCGGCAGCATGACGTTGCGCTCGATGGTGCGCCAGGGATAGAGCGCCGGCGCCTGGAAGACATAGCCGTAATGCCGCCCCAGCCGCGCCTGCTCCGGGGTCAGGCCATTGACCTTGATCGAGCCGGAGGTCTGGCGCTCGAGATCGGCGATGACGCGCAGCAAGGTGGTCTTGCCGCAGCCCGAAGGCCCGATGAAGGAGACGAAATCGCCTTCATTGACGGTGAGATCGACCTTGGAGAGCGCATAGACCGGCCCGTCCCCGGTGTCGAAGGTCAAGGAAAGATCCTCGACCGCAATCACGGGTTCGCCGGCGGCCGTTCGTTCCCTCACGGCACCAAGCTTCCGATCCACGCCCTCAACCTGCATGCCGGCTCTACCTCTGGTTCGTCCCCGGCGAATACGGTGAACCGTTCCGCCCTGCTCGCCCCCGTTCACAGCAATGATCGTGCCACTGCGACGAGAGTCTCTATTTTATCACGTTACCGGCTCGCCGCCCCGGTTGGAATATTTCAAACCGAGCCGATTGCCACTTGCGAGCAAAAAAGCGGGATCATCTCCTGCTCTTCACCACTCCGGAGGGCAACCCCGGATTGCCCGTGCGGCTGGCAGCAATATTGACCTTATGGACAAAAAATAGGCAACCCCATTTGGAAGAGATTTAAGGAAGCGATTGTCCGCACCGCTCCATGAGCCTCCCCCAATCGAAGCTGGCCGCCAAACTCCTAATTGCCAGGAATCTTCCGTATCGTCACATTGCAGGCCTCGCACGCAACACCGGGCAGGAAGGCTTCCCTATGCGCATCCTCATGATTCTGCTCGGCTTGCTGGGCCTGCTTGCTGCGCCCCGGCCGAGCCTTGCCCAGGATGGATCGAAGGACTTCCAGGCCTTTCTGAGCGACTTCCCGCCCGGCAATGACGTACGCCCCTTCCACGGTGAACTGTCGCCGGCGCTGAAGGAACACGTCCATCCCAGATTGATCGAGTTCTGGCAAAGGGTCGGCTTCGGGTCCTTCGGCAATGGCTTCATCACTTTCCTCGATCCACGCGAGGCCGAAACGATGCTGGCCCGCTGGCTGCTGCTCCAACAGCCCGACCCCACGCGAGTCCCCATTGCGCGCACCGCCTTCGGCGACCTGATCTATTTTCGGGACCTGCGGCAGAGGGCCGCCGAAAACGGGCTCGAAGCCAATTGGAAGAACGGCAGCGACGTGGTCTTTCTCAGCATCCACTATCGCGGCAGTTCGGCCATCACCTGGTCCGTGGACGACTTCTTCACCAAGGATCTCAAAGCCTTCCTGCAGGAGAATCCGCGCGCCTTCTACGAACTCTATTCGACGGTCAACCAGCGGCCGCTCTCCCCTGGCGAGTGCTTCTATTTCGCGCCGGCCCTTGCCCTCGGCGGCCAGGCAACCAAGGCATCCGTCGGGCGTGGCGACTGCCTCGTTCATCAGGAGATCCTGCTGCAATTGGCTCTTTCCTCCGGTGCCTCGCGCAAGTGACCACGCAGGACGGCAGGGAACGGACGAAATAATTCACTCCTTGTCGGGAGAAGGCCCTCCCGTCCGTCCTTGGGGCAGAGTGCGATGCCGCCCCGCATCGCGTCTTCCCATCCAAACCATGGCAACCAGAGGACATCTTCCCATGCGCAAGATCATCGGCGGCATATTCCAGTCTCTCGACGGTGTGATGCAGGCCCCCGGCGGCCCGCCGGAGGACCCGACCGGTGGCTTCGAACTCGGCGGCTGGTCGGCGACCTTCTGGGACGGCACGATGGGCACGGCGATGGGTGGCCTGTTCAGCAATCCCTTCGACCTGCTGCTCGGGCGCAAGACCTATGAGATCTTCGCGGCCCACTGGCCCTTTGTCGGTCCGGAGGATCCCATCGGCCCCGCCTTCACCAAGGCGGCCAAATATGTGGTCACGCACGGCAGCGAGCCCTTCGAATGGCAGAACAGCCATCGACTCGCCGACATCGCCGCCGTCGCCGAGGTGAAACAGAGCGAAGGGCCGGACATCCTCGTCCAGGGCAGCACGACGCTCTACCCCCAATTGCTGGCCGCGGGCCTCATCGACCGGCTTTTCATCATGACCTTCCCGCTGGTACTCGGCAAGGGCAAGCGCCTGTTCGGCACAGGCACGCCGTCCGGCGCCCTGAAACTGACCAGCCACGAGGTTTCGAGCACCGGCGTTATCATCGCCACCTATGAACCAGCCGGATCCGTGCCAATAGGCACCTTCGAACTTGCCGAGCCAAGCCCGGCGGAAATCAAACGTCGCGAGCGCATGAAGCGCGAAGACTGAAGCCGAACAGGCTTTTCGGCGCCTTCGGGCGGACGACGCCGTAAATTTCAATGATCTCTCAAAGTATTAGACGGCTTCGAGGCGCTCGCGGACCTTTCCGCGTGCGCTGTTCGGCGTCATTTGTCATATCAATACCGATGCCGGCCACGATCCTGCGACCGATGCATTTCGCCGCAACATTCGCATGACACGTCCACGGGTCTGCCGTGCTAAGGTCGCATTTGAATGGGAAGCAGCCGCCCTCCCGCCGCTCTCGACGCGGCGATGAACGATTGTTGCGGTACTGCCCGTGAGAACAGGGCCGGGCCATGAAGCCTGGAGACCGGCAAATATGAGGAAGCGTGATATGAAACTTCATGTTGTGGAAGGCGGAGCCAAGGACGAGATCGAGCCGATCCAGTTCAACAATCTCGGCGCGCTCCACGCCAATCTCGACGAACCTTCGCTTGTCGAAGTCGCGATTCGCCGCGGCGAGGGCCTGCTCAGCCCCGGTGGCGCCCTGGTCGTCGATACCGGCAGCCATACCGGCCGCTCCCCGAAGGACAAGTACATCGTCCGCGAGCGCGAGACCGAGGACTCGATCTGGTGGGCCAACAACAACGCGATCTCCCGCGCCGCCTTCGATACACTGCTGGCCGACATGCTCTGGCATGCGACGGAAAAGCAGCTCTTCGTGCAGGACCTGCATGCCGGTGCCGACGAGGACAACGGCATCAAGGTCAAGGTCTATACCGAGCTTGCCTGGCACAGCCTGTTCATCCGCAATCTCCTGATCCGCCCCTCCGCCGACGACCTCGCCGGGTTCTATCCCGACCTCACCATCATCGACATGCCGAGCTTCAAGGCCGACCCCGCCAAATACGGCCTGCGCTCGGAGACGGTGATCGCCTGCGATTTCACCCGCGGCGTCGTCCTGATCGGCGGCACGGCCTATGCCGGCGAGATGAAGAAATCGGTGTTCTCCTACCTCAACTACATCCTGCCCGCGCGCGGCGTCATGCCGATGCATTGCTCGGCCAATGTCGGCCCCAGCAGCGTCTCGGCCCTGTTCTTCGGGCTCTCGGGCACAGGCAAGACCACCTTGTCCGCCTCCCCCGACCGCTCGCTCATCGGCGATGACGAGCATGGCTGGGGCCCGAACGGCATCTTCAACTTCGAGGGCGGCTGCTACGCCAAGACCATCAATCTCGACAAGCAGGCCGAGCCGCAGATCTTCGCCGCTTCGCAGCGCTTCGGGGCGGTGCTCGAGAACGTCGCGATGAACCCGATCACGCGCAAGCTCGACTTCACCGATGGCCGCAAGACCGAGAACACCCGCGCCGCCTATCCGCTGCATTTCATCGAGAATGCCTCGGCGTCCAGCGCTGCCGGTCATCCCGGTACGGTGGTGATGCTGACGGCGGACGCCTTCGGCGTGATGCCGCCGATCGCCCGCCTCACGCCGGAGCAGGCGATCTACCACTTCCTCTCGGGCTTCACCGCCAAGCTCGCCGGGACCGAGCGCGGCGTGACCGAGCCGCAGCCGACCTTCTCAACCTGCTTCGGCGCTCCCTTCATGCCGCGCCATCCGGTCGAATATGCCCGCCTGCTGAAGGAGTTGATCGACAAGCACCAGGTCTCCTGCTGGCTCGTCAACACCGGCTGGACCGGAGGTGCCTATGGCACCGGCCGCCGCATGCCGATCAAATGGACCCGCACCCTGCTCAACGCTGCCCTCGATGGCAGCCTCGACAGGGCCAAGTTCCGCACCGACCGTCATTTCGGCTTCCAGGTTCCGACCGCGGTGGACGGCGTGCCAAGCCACGTGCTCGATCCCTTCAAGTCCTGGGCGGACAAGGCGGCCTATGAGAACCAGGCCCGCCGCCTGGTCGGCATGTTCACCGAGAACTTCAAGCAGTTCGAGGTGGCGGCCGACGAGACGACCATGAGTGCAGCTCTCGGCGCCTGACCTGCCGGGCCGAAAAACGGCTCCCGGCTTTTGGCTGGAAACGATACAGCGGTGATTTCAGAAGCGGCGGCTCCATCGAGCCGCCGCTTTGTCTTTCTGCACGATGGTTCTATCGCGACGACGCCAGGACCTTTTCCATGCCCAGCGCAATGGCGAGGACGTCCTCGTCCGCGTACCGGCGCCCGACGATCTGCAGGCCGACCGGCATGACGCCGGCGCGATCGACCGGCAGGGAGAGAGCCGGGCATTGCGGCAGGAGATTGAAGGGGCACGTCATGTCCAGTCCCTTCAGGCGCCCGTCCGGCAGGCTCTCGGCAAAGTCGTCATCGGTCAGTTCCACCGGGGGTGCCACGATGGCGCAGGTCGGGCACAGCAGGGCATCATAGCTTTCGAACAATCGGGCCATGTCCCGCCACATCGCCGTGCGCAGCAATTCAGTACGCTTGTACTGCGTGGCGTCCATGGCCAGGCCCTTTTCGATCATCGCCACCACGGCCGGATCCATGCGTCCGCGCCCTGCGGCAAGACGCCCCCCGAAATAGGCCGACATGAAGACGCACCAGATGTCGAACCACTGGTCGACCACGGCCCGGCTCCAGCCGATCGGGATCTCGTCGACGACGGCCCCTGCCCCGCGAAGGTCCTCAACCGCGCTGCGAATGGCCATCTCCACCGCCGGCTCGACGGCATAGAAGCCAAGGTCGAGCGAGAAGGCGAAACGCCGGCCGGCGAGGCCCGCCTTACGTGCCCGCATGCCGTCGAAGGGAAGCGGCAGGGACTGGATGTCCTCGTCGCTCGACCCGGCCGTCGCGGCCATGAAAGCGATGGCATCTTCGACGCTGCGCGCGAGAGGCCCGAAATGCGAGATATTGTCGAAAACACTTGGCAGGATCGTCATCGGGATGCGCCCGAGGCTCGGCTTGAAGCCGACCACACCGCAGAAAGCGGCGGGGATGCGCACAGAACCGCCCATATCGGTTCCCTCCGCCATCGGCACGACGCCCATGGCCACGGCGACGGCCGATCCCCCAGAGGACCCGCCGCTCGTGCGCTCGGGGTCCCGGGGATTGCGTGTTACGCCCCAACGCGGGCTCTGCGTGAAGCTGGAGAATGCGAATTCCGGCGTGGTGGTCTTGCCGATCAGAATGCCCCCTGCAGCCTCCAGGCGGCGGACGCACAGGGCGCTCTCGGTAGGAACAGGATCTCCGCTCGTCCAGGAACCCAAGGTGGTGAGATCGCCTGCCGTCGGCGTCATGTCCTTGGCGGCGAAGGGCACGCCATGCAGGGCTCCCAGGGACTGTCCAGCCCTGGCGGCCTCATCCGCCTGATGAGCACTGGCAAGGGCATGCTCGTGCCGCAGCAATGTGAAGGCATTCAATTCAGGTTGGCACGCCTCGGCCCGGTGCAGGGCTTCCGCCACCACCTCCACGGCATGGAAGCGCTGCCGCCGAATGCCGTCGGCGATCGCGTAGGCCGGCAGGTCGAGTGGATGGGTTCGGGATGTTGTCGTGCCGGCCAGATTCATCGTCTTCTCCATTCCGGCTTGTTGCAGGCCTGAGGCGGGCGCATAGGGTTGGCAACCAGTCCATGCGTCTTTGCAGGGAAGTTCGAGGGAGCACCATGCCGCCGCCATTCCAGGACTGGAACCGCCGTCTCGCCGATGCCGTCGAGTCCATCGGCTCGCCGGGCTTTCCGGCGGCGCTGCAGGCAGTCCTGCGCCTGATCGCCCCTTTCGAGATGATGAACGGCTTTCGCTATGCGCCGGACGGGCGCGCGCATGATCTCCACAACCCGCCCGACCTCATCGATCGCGGCATCATCGTCGATCAATACCTGTCCGGCGCCTATGTGCTCGATCCCTTCTACGACGCCGTCCGGGGGAGCGATGCCGATTGCCTGATCGTCATGCAGGACCTGGCACCCGATCATTTCAGGCAATCCGAATATTACCGGGTCCACTATGCCGCGACGACCATCAGGGACGAGATCGGCTTCGTGCTTGATCTCGGCAGCGGACATGTCGGCGTACTCTCGATCAGTCGCCTCGGCACGAACCCGCTGTTCCGCCGCCGCCAGATCGAGCAATTCGGCGACGTCGCAGAACTGATCTGCCGCCTGGCTGAACGGCACTGGCGGACCGTACGCCCGCCCTCCCCCTCCGGTGAGGCACTCCCCTCGGCGGCCATCGCCCATCCCCAGTTGACGCCGCGCGAGCGGGAAATCGTGGCGCTGATCCTGAAGGGGCATTCGAGCCTCTCCATCGGCGCCGTCCTCTCTCTGTCCCCCGAAACGATCAAGGTGCATCGCCGCCACATCTACGCAAAGCTGAAGATATCGAGCCAGGGGCAGTTGTTCCGCCTGTTCCTGGCCGGGCAATCTTCCGCAGCCTGAGCAGTGCCTGCTCAGGCTGCGTCCTCCACGAAGTCCATTTCGGGCGGGGCCTGGCTGAACATGCGCGTCAGATAGGCGAGATAGGCCGCCCCCAGCGCCAGCCAGATCAGGCCGAGCCATTTGGCGTGGGCATCGAGATTGAGGAGCAGATAGAGGTCGCAGGCCGCCGCGATGGCTGGAAGGATCACGCCCATCAGCACGCCCAGCGGCCTGACGCCTTCATGCCCGCGCAGATAGAGAGCGATCACGGAGAGATTGACCGCCGTGAAGGCCAGGAAGGCGCCGAAATTGATGAAGGAGGTCGAGGTCGTGACATCCATCCAGATCGCAGCCAGTCCGACCAGGCCGACGAAAGCCAAGTTGGCGAGGGGCGTCTGCCATTTCGGATGCAGGCGGGCGAACAGGCCGCTAGGCAGCACGTTGTCGCGGCCCATGGCGTAGAGAAGGCGGCCGACGCTGGCCTGGGCAGCCAGGCCCGAGCTGAATTGCGCCAGGACGAGCGTCGCCAGGAAGATCACGACGAAGAAGTCGCCGCCGATCTTCTGGGCGATCTCGTTGCCGGCGGCATCGACGGAGGCGAACTCGAAGCCGGGATGGGCCAGTTGGATCACATAGCCCGCCGCCACGAAGATGGCGCCGCCGGCCAGGGCCACGATCAGGATGGCTCGCGGGATGGTACGGCCGGCATCCTTGGTCTCCTCCGTCAGCGTGGAGACGGCATCGAAGCCGAGGAAGGAATAGGCGGCGATGGCAGCCCCCGCCACCGAAGCGGAAAAGGGCACGTTCGCCTGGAAGAACGGCGCCGCAGCCGCCAGGCCGCCGGTCCCGCTCGCCGCGGCGACATAGCGGGCCGCCAGCAGCATGAAGGCGACGACGACGGCGAGCTGCACCAGCATCAGCACGAAATTCACCCGGCTCGCGAAGGCGATGCCGAGGATGTTGATCACGGTGGTGGTGAGGATGAAGGCCACGATCCAGACCCAGCTCGGCACGGCCGGAAAGGCGGAGGACAGATAGGCCGCGCCGATCAGCCAGATCACCATAGGCAGGAAGAAATAGTCGAGCAGGACGGCCCAGCCGACCAGGAAGCCGACACCGGAGCTGAGGGATCGGCGGGCATAGGTGTAGGCAGAGCCGGCCACGGGATAGACCCGGGACATCACGCCATAGCTCAGGGCAGTCAGCAGGATGGCGCCGGAGGCGAGCAGATAGGACATCGCCGTGGTGCCCTGGCTTGCTGTCGCCAGCGGCCCGAACGTGCCGAACACGATCATCGGCGTCATATAGGCCAAGCCGAATAGTACCACCGACCACAGGCCCAACGCCCTGTCCAATTTCACGTCCTGCATCGCCGCTCTCCCCTGGTGACAAGTTCGCCGGTCTGCCGGCGTCCGCCCTATCGTTGTGTCCGGGAAGCTTGTGCCGATGCCGGCGATCGAACAATAACCCCAAGGAGTTATGACGAAACCGGAAACCCAGCCGTCATTTGGTGCGGGAGCGGCGGAACTCGCCCGGGCTCATGCCGGCCCATTTATGGAAGGCGCGGTGGAAGGCGCTCGGCTCGGTATAACCGAGATCGGCGGCAACCTGGCCGACCGGCTTGGTGGTGCGGGCCAACCAGTCCAAGGCCAGCTTGCGGCGGATCTCCTCCTTGATTTCGGAGAAACTCTCGCCGTCTCCAGCCAGATGGCGCCGCAAGGTTGGTTCGGACAGGTTCAGCTTCACGGCCATCTGCGCAAAGGAAGGCCATTCGGCCGGGGGAAGCTCGCGCAGCAAGCGCCGCGTGGCGGCAGCGGCACCGCGGTCATAGCGATAGCGCCCCAGAATGTTGGCCGGTGCCCCGGTGATAAAGCCCTGCAGCGTCTTTTCGGTCTGGCGGACCTTGAGCGCCAGCATGTCGCGGTCGAAGACCAGCATGGTTTCGGGCCGCTCGAAGCTGACGGGGGTGCCGAAGAAATCGCGATGGTCCTCGCGTCCGGCCGGCAGGGACCCGCGATAATGCAGCTCGCGGATCTCGAGCTGGCGCTTGACCAGCCAGCAGACGACGCCGTGCAGCAGCAGGAAATAGGTACGATAGGCGAAGGGCAGGCGCGGCGGGGATATCTCGCGCAGAATTACCCGGGCGAGCGCTCCCTCGATGACCAGCTCTCCCTTGGGCTCGGCGAGCATCAGGTTGAGGAAACGCAGGCTGCGCCTGACGGCGTGCTCCAGCGTCTGGCTGGAGATTACCGCGTGGCAGAGCATGGCGAAACTGCCTGGCGCCATCGGGCGAGCGCCGAAGCCGAAATATTCGCATTGCATGATCTGCGCGATGCTGAGCCACAGGCGGCCATATTGCTCGGCCGACAGGCGAAAGCCCGGCAGGTCAAGTTCGCTCTCGCGGAAGCCGCCCGCCTCCAGCGCCGGCGCAAGATCGAAGCCGCCGCGCCGCAGGGGCTCGAGCGTATCCTGGATGAAGCCGAGGCCGATCACGGATCGCGTCCCACGAATGAAGGCGAACGATCGGTGTGTCGATCTCCAGATCGACATTCTGTCACTCGGCAAAGACGTCGTTGCCAAGACGGTCGATCTGGAGATCGACCCTCCAATTCCGCGCCAAATCTTGCAAAGTTGGCGTGCATACCCATCCCGACAATATGGCAAAACCGATCACGCTTTTAAGCATGAAGGGTCATCGAATGCCACCGCCCACGCGCGTAATATCATTGCCAACGACAACGGCTCTCAAAGAGCCGAACGGGGAGAGTTCCGCGCCATGCAGATCCAAGATCGCGTCTTCCTGGTGACCGGTGGAGCGTCCGGGCTCGGCCATGCGGTGGCCGCCGATTTGGTGAACCGCGGCGGGCGCGTCCTCCTCTGCGATCTCAATGCCGAAGCCGGCGAGAAAGCCGCTGCCGCGCTGGGGCCTGCGGCCCGCTTCCAGCGCACCGATGTCGCCAGTGCCGAGGATGGGCAAGCTGCCGTCGACGCCGCACTTAGCGCCTTCGGCCGGCTCGACGGCCTCGTCAACTGCGCCGGCGTCGCGCCCAGCGAGCGCATCGTCGGACGCAACGGTCCGCATGATCTCGAGCGCTTCGCCCGCACCATCCAGATCAATCTGATCGGCACCTTCAACATGACGCGGCTTGCCGCCCGGGCGATCTCCGCCAACGCGCCCGGCGAGGACGGCGAACGCGGCGTCATCGTCAACACCGCTTCGATCGCCGCCTATGACGGCCAGATCGGCCAGGCCGCCTATGCCGCCTCCAAGGGCGGCGTCGCCAGCCTCACTTTGCCGGCGGCCCGCGAACTCGCTCGCTTCGGCATCCGGGTCGTCGCCGTGGCGCCCGGCGTGTTCGAGACCCCGATGATGCAGGCCATGCCGCAGGAGGTCAGGGACTCGCTGGGTGCGACCGTGCCCTTCCCGCCCCGCCTCGGCCATCCGCAGGAATTCGCTGCCCTGGTCTGCCACATCGTCGAAAACCGCATGCTCAACGGCGAAATCATCCGGCTCGACGGCGCCCTGCGCATGGCGCCGCGCTGATCGACCACACACATCGCCGAAATCGGCGTAAAATCCTCCTTCGCAGAAAGGGACCATGAGATGAATGACCCTGTCGTGATCGTCGGTTTCGCGCGGACCCCGCTCGGTGGTTTCCAGGGGGCCTTTTCCAGCCTGCCGGCGGCACGCCTCGGCGCAGCCGCTATCTCGGCGGCGGTGTCCCGGGCCGGGCTGCCCGCCGAAGCTGTCGAGGAGACCGTGTTCGGCTGCGTGCTCAGCGCCGGCCAGGGCCAGGCTCCGGCCCGCCAGGCCGCGCTGGGTGCGGGCCTGCCGATCTCGACACCCGCCACCACCGTCAACAAGATGTGCGGCTCGGGCATGCAGGCCGCCATGCTCGGCCACGATTTGATCGCCGCCGGCACGGCTGGCGTGGTGGTGGCCGGCGGCATGGAGAGCATGACCAACGCCCCCTATCTGCTCGACCGGGCGCGAGGCGGCTATCGCATGGGCCATGGCAGCGTGAAGGATCACATGTTCCTGGACGGGCTCGAGGATGCCTATGAGAAGGGACGGCTGATGGGCACCTTCGCCGAGGATTGTGCCGAGGCCTATCAGTTCACCCGTGAGGCACAGGATGAATTCGCGCTGCGATCGCTGAGCCGAGCCCAGGCCGCCATCCGCGACGGGCGCTTCGACAGCGAGATCGTGGCCGTGACCGTCGGCTCGGGCAAGACGGAGCAGGTGGTCGGCGTCGACGAGCAGCCCGGCAAGGCCCGCCCCGACAAGATCCCGACGCTGAAGCCGGCCTTCCGCGAGGGCGGCACGGTGACGGCGGCCAATTCGAGCTCGATCTCCGACGGCGCCGCCGCCTTGGTGCTGATGCGCCGCTCGCAGGCGGAAAAGCGCGGCCTCAAGCCCCTCGCCGCGATCGTCGGCCATGCCAGCCATGCCCAGGAACCGAATCGCTTCGCCACCGCCCCGATCGGCGCCATGCGCAAATTGTTCGATCGCACCGGCTGGACGGCCGGCGAGGTCGATCTGTTCGAGATCAACGAGGCCTTCGCCGTGGTGACGATGGCGGCGATGCGCGACCTCGATCTGCCTGGCGACAAGGTCAATGTGCATGGCGGCGCCTGCGCCCTCGGCCATCCGATCGGTGCCTCCGGCGCGCGCGTGCTGGTGACGCTGCTGGCCGCCCTCGAAAGCCACGGTTTGAAGCGCGGCGTGGCCAGCCTGTGCATCGGCGGCGGCGAAGCGACCGCGATGGCGGTGGAACGGCTGGTCTAGTCACAACTGAAATACTTGCACTGGAGCGCGGACATCCTGTCCGCTCTTGGAAGCGCGGTTTTTGGGGCAAGCAAGAGCGGACATCGCGACATGACAGCATGTCGCTGAGATGTCCGCGCTCCAGGGAAACGAGGAAACCTTCATGCCCGATTTTCGGCAGGCTCGTGACTTTCTGCTCAAGCATCGCACGGATTATGAGACGGCTCGCGCCGGCTTCGGCTGGCCGGATGAGCCCCACTTCAACTGGGCGCTCGATTGGTTCGATGCCGAGCTCGCCACCGCTGCCGAAAGCCGGGACCGCACGGCCCTGTGGATCGTCGACACCGCAGCCGGCATCGACACCAAATTCAGCTTCGGCGAGCTCAGCCGGCGCTCCAACCAGGTGGCGAATTTCCTGCGCGCCCAGGGTCTGAAACGCGGTGACCACGTCCTGGTGCTGCTCGGCAATGTGCCGGCGATCTGGGAGACAACGCTGGCGGCGATCAAGCTCGGCCTGATCCTGATTCCCGCCACCACCTTGCTCACGCCGGACGAGCTCGCCGATCGCTTCGACCGCGGCAAGGCCCGCGCCATCATCGCCGAGCGCGACCAGCTCGCCAAATGCGAAGGCGTCGCGCCGCCGGAGGTGAAGCGCATCGTCGTCGGCCCCGGCAGCGAGGCCGGCTGGGTCGCCTATGCCGGAGCCTTCGACCAGTCCACCACCTTCACGCCGGATAGCCCGACCAACCCGCACGATCCGCTGCTGCTCTATTTCACCTCCGGCACCACCGCCAAGCCCAAACTGGTGCGCCATTCCCAGCGCAGCTATCCCATCGGCGCGCTCTCGACCATGTACTGGCTCGGCCTGCAGCCGGGAGACGTTCATCTCAACGTGTCCTCGCCCGGCTGGGCCAAGCATGCCTGGAGCTCGTTCTTCGCGCCCTGGAATGCCGGCGCCACGGTGCTGGTGATCAATCAGCCGCAATTCAGCGCCAAGGTGCTGCTGCGCGAACTCGAACGCTGCCAGGTCACCACGCTTTGCGCCCCGCCGACCGTCTGGCGCCTGCTGATCCAGGAGGAGCTCGCCACCACCAAGGTTTCGCTGCGCGAGGTGTGCGGGGCCGGCGAGCCGCTCAATCCGGAAGTGATCGAACGGGTCCGCAACGCCTGGGGACTGACCATCCGCGACGGCTATGGCCAGACCGAGACCACGGCCCAGATCGCCAATTCGCCCGGACAGCCGATCAAGATCGGCGCCATGGGCCGCCCCCTCCCCGGCTACGACATCCGCATCCTCGATGCCGACGGCAAGCCCGCCACGGAAGGCGAGGTCTGCCTGCCGCTCGGCGACACACGCTCGGCCGGTCTGATGCAGGGATACCAGAGCACCGACGGCAAACTCGGAGGCTTGGAGGGCGAGGTCTACCATACCGGCGACGTCGCCTTCATCGACGAGGACGGCTATCTCACTTTCGTTGGCCGGGCCGACGACGTCTTCAAATCCTCCGACTACCGCATCAGTCCCTTCGAGCTCGAAAGCGTGCTGATCGAGCACGAGACGGTGGCCGAGGCTGCCATCGTGCCGGTGCCCGACCCCATCCGCCTGTCGATCCCCAAGGCCTATGTGCTGCTGGTCGGCGCAGCCGAGCCGTCACGCGAGACGGCCCTGTCGATCTTCCGCTACACCAATGAGCGTCTTGCCCCCTTCAAGCGCATCCGCCGCATCGAATTCGTCACCGAATTGCCCAAGACCATCTCCGGCAAGATCCGCCGCGTGCAGCTGCGCCGGCTGGAAGTGGAGGAAGACACGCAAAGCCCGTTCCGGGGCGTCGAATTCGCCGAGACCGATTTCCCGGAGATGGCATCGGAGAGGAAGCGCGCATAGGGTTGCGGCAGCGGCATTCCGGGTGCGCGGACGTCTCGTCCGCTTCTTGCTCTCGGCAGACACTACGTTTCCAAAAAGCGGACGAGACGTCCGCGCACCCGGAAAGACAATTTTCACAACACGATGAAGGACCAGGCCATGCGACAGATCGGACATTTCATCGCCGGCAAGCGCGTCGAGGGCACCAGCGGCCGTTTTGCCGATGTGTTCAATCCCACCACCGGCGATGTACAGGCCAAGGTGGCGCTCGCCAGCAAGGCCGAGCTGCGGGCGGCTGTCGAGAACGCCCGCGAGGCGCAGGCAGTCTGGGCCGGCTGGAACCCGCAGCGGCGCGCCCGCGTGCTGATGCGCTTCCTCGAATTGATGCGGGACGAGCATGACAGCCTGGCCGAACTCCTGGCGAGCGAGCACGGCAAGACCGTGCCGGATGCCAAGGGCGACATCCAGCGCGGCCTCGAAGTGGTCGAGTTCGCCATCGGCATCCCGCATCTACTCAAGGGCGAATATACAGAGAGCGCCGGCACCGGCATCGACGTCTATTCCCTGCGCCAGCCGCTCGGTGTCGTCGCAGGCATCACGCCCTTCAACTTCCCGGCGATGATCCCCTTGTGGAAATGCGCGCCGGCACTGGCCTGCGGCAACGCCTTCATCCTCAAGCCGTCGGAGCGCGATCCCTCCGTACCGATCCGCATCGCCGAATTGTTCGTCGAGGCCGGCCTGCCGGCGGGCGTGTTCAATGTCGTCAACGGCGACAAGGAAGCAGTCGACGCCATTCTCGACGACGAGGACATTCGCGCCGTGGGCTTCGTCGGCTCGACCCCGATCGCCGAATACATCTATGTCCGCGCCGCCCAGACCGGCAAGCGGGCCCAGTGCTTCGGTGGCGCCAAGAACCACGCCATCGTCATGCCGGATGCCGACATGGACCAGGTGGTCGATGCGCTGATCGGTGCCGGCTACGGTTCGGCGGGCGAGCGCTGCATGGCGATTTCCGTCGCCGTTCCCGTCACCAAGGCCACGGGCGACGCCCTGATGGAAAGGCTGATCCCGCGGGTGGAATCGCTCAAGATCGGGCCTTCCAACGACGGCTCCGCCGATTACGGTCCGCTCGTCACGCGCGAGGCGGTGGAGCGCGTCAAGCGCTATGTCGAGATCGGCATCAACGAGGGCGCGAAACTGGCCGTCGACGGCCGCAATTTCCGCCTCCAGGGCTATGAGAATGGCTTCTTCATGGGCGGCTGCCTGTTCGACGAAGTCAAGCCCGAGATGACCATCTACAAGGAGGAGATCTTCGGGCCGGTGCTCTCCGTGGTGCGTGCCGATACCTACGAGGAAGCACTCGCTTTGCCGACTAAGCATTCCTATGGCAATGGCGTAGCCATCTTCACCCGTGATGGCGACGCTGCCCGCGACTTCGCCGCCAGGGTCAATGTCGGCATGGTCGGCATCAACGTGCCGATCCCGGTGCCGATCGCCTACCACACCTTCGGCGGCTGGAAGCGCTCGGGCTTCGGCGACCTCAACCAGCACGGCCCGGATTCGATCCGCTTCTACACCAAGACCAAGACGGTGACCTCGCGCTGGCCGAGCGGCATCAAGAGCGGCGCGGATTTCTCGATCCCGACGATGCGGTAGCACTCTCCACCCTCCCCTGGAGGGGGAGGGTCGGACGAAGTCCGGGGTGGGGTGACTATCTCGACTGTCGCGGTTCTCACCCCACCCCGACGCTGCGCGTCGACCCTCCCCCTCCAGGGGAGGGTATAGAACGCGCCCTTCCAACAAGGCGACCACCATGGATTTCGAACTCAGCGACGAACAGGCGGCGATCCGGGAGATGGCGGCCGGCTTCGCGGCGGAGGCGATCGCCCCGCACGCCCTCGAATGGGATCAGAACAAGCATTTCCCCATCGACACGCTCAAGGCGGCGGCCGGGCTCGGCATGGCCGCGATCTATGTGCGCGAGGATGTCGGCGGCTCCGGCCTCACCCGTCTCGATGCGGCACTGATCTTCGAAGCCCTGTCCTTGGGCTGTCCGGCCGTCGCCTCCTTCCTGTCGATCCACAACATGTGCGCCTGGATCATCGATGCCTACGGCTCGCCCGAGCAACGCAGCCAGTGGCTGCCGGCGATGACCGGGATGGAGATGATCGCCAGCTATTGCCTGACCGAGCCCGGCCATGGCTCGGATGCCGGCAATCTCGCGACCCGGGCGGTGCGCGATGGCGACCACTATATCCTCAACGGCCAGAAGCAGTTCATCTCCGGCGCCGGCGCCAGCGATCTCTATATCGTGATGGCCCGCACCGGGGGCGAAGGCCCGAAGGGGATCTCCACCTTCATCGTGCCGAAGGACACGCCCGGGCTTTCCTTCGGCGCCAGCGAGAAGAAGATGGGCTGGCATGCCCAGCCGACGCGCGCGGTGATGTTCGAGAATGTCCGGGTTCCCGCCGCCAACCGCATTGCCGAAGAGGGCCAGGGCTTTCGCATCGCCATGGCGGCGCTCGATGGCGGGCGCCTCAACATCGCCGCCTGTTCACTCGGCGGCGCCCAGGCGGCTCTCGACAAGGCGATCGCCTATATGGGCGAGCGCAAAGCCTTCGGAAGGAAGATCTCGGACTTCCAGGCCCTGCAATTCCGCCTTGCCGACATGGCGACGGAACTGGAAGTGGCGCGCACCTTCCTGTGGCGGGCGGCCAGCGCGCTCGATGCCAAGAGCCCCGAGGCGACGCGCTTTTGTGCCATGGCCAAGCGCTTCGTCACCGATGCCGGTTTCGAGGTTGCCAATCAGGCGCTGCAGCTTCACGGTGGCTATGGCTATCTGAGCGAATATGGCGTCGAGAAGATCGTCAGGGATCTCAGGGTGCACCAGATTCTGGAAGGAACCAACGAAATCATGCGCGTGATCATCGCCCGTGCCCTGCTGGGGAGCCGCTGATGGCAGCAGAGGAAGGGCTTCCCCAGTTCGAAACATCTGCGGACGTCATCGTCGAGCGTGTCGGCTCGCTCGGCCGCATCCGGCTCAATCGCCCCAAGGCGATGAACAGCCTCACACACGCCATGGTGCATCTGATCGCACCGGCTCTCGACGCCTTCGAGAAGGACGCTGTCATCGCGGCCGTGCTGTTGACGGGGGAAGGCGAACGCGGCCTGTGTGCCGGCGGCGACATCCGCGCCCTCTACGAAGGCGAGCGCACGCCCGACGGCACGGGCGCGCAATTCTGGCGCGACGAATATCGTGTCAATGCCCGCATCGCCCGCTTTCCCAAGCCCTATGTCGCCGTGATGGACGGCATCACCATGGGCGGCGGCATCGGCCTATCAGCCCATGGCGCCCACCGCATCGTCACCGAACGCAGCCGCATCGCCATGCCCGAGGTCGGCATCGGCTTCGTGCCGGATGTCGGCGGCACCTGGCTGCTCGCCCATGCCCCTGGGGAGATCGGCACCTACCTCGCCCTCACCGGCGAGGCGATCGGACCTGCAGACGCTATTTATGCCGGCCTGGCCGATGTACAGATCCCGCTGGCCGGCATTCCCGCGCTGATTGACGAGCTGACACAGCTCACGCCGGGAACAGGCAATGCGGCAATCCATACCTTGCTAGCAAAACACGCCATGCAGCCCGAAACCGCTCGCCTTGCCGGGCATCGTGCTCTGATCGACCAATGCTTTGCCGGCTCTTCCGTCGAAGCCATCCTGCAAGCTCTCGAAGCGGATGGCACGCCCTTCGCCCTGAAGACGCGAGACCTCATCGCCTCCAAATCGCCGACCAGCCTGAAGCTCACCTTCCGGCTGATCCGGCTCGCTCGCGAGGCCGAGGGCCTGGAAGAGTGCCTGGAGCGGGAATTCGCCGCCGCCGTCGCGGTGGCGCAAGGCCATGATTTCTACGAGGGCGTGCGGGCAGCCATCATCGACAAGGATCGCAATCCGCGCTGGTCGCCGCCGAGCCTCGCCGAGGTCGACGATGGCAATATCGAAGCCTGGATCCAACCGGTGGCGGACCGGGTGTTTGGATAATGGCGACGGCAGGGGCAGATTCCGGTTGCGCAGACGTCTCGTCCGCACCTTCTCGCCCTAGAACTCAGCGTTTCCAGGAGCGGACGAGACGTCCGCGCACCCGGGAACACCTACAATCGCTCTATCGAGAAGGAGTCCCCAATGGCCAGCAGCAAGATAGGGTTCATAGGCCTCGGCCACATGGGTGGGCCGATGGCGGCCAATCTGGTGAAGGCGGGCCATCAGGTACGCGGCTTCGACCTGTCCCCGGCCTCGCTCGAGACGGCGCGCGGTAATGGCATCATCATCGCGGCCTCCGCCGCGGAAGCAGTCGAGGACGCCGACGCGGTGATCACCATGCTACCGGCCGGCGCTCATGTGCTGAAGGTGTGGTCTGAGCTGGTGAGTCTCGTGCCGGCCGGTGCCCTGCTGATCGACAGCTCCACCATCGATGTCGACAGCGCCCGCAAGGCCCATGACATAGCCGCCGGACGCAAACTCGCCGCCGTCGATGCACCCGTCTCCGGAGGCGTCGGCGGCGCCAAGGCCGGCACGCTGACCTTCATGGTCGGCGGAGCCGACGAGGCCTTCGCCCGAGCCGAGCCTCTGCTCGCCGTGATGGGCAAGCGCGTGGTGCATTGCGGCACCGCCGGCGCCGGCCAGGCGGCCAAGATCTGCAACAACATGATCCTCGGCATTTCGATGATCGGCGTCTGCGAAGCCTTCGCACTTGGCGAAAAGCTCGGCCTGTCGCAGCAGGCGCTCTACGACGTCGCCTCGACCTCTTCGGGCCAGTGTTGGTCCCTCACCACCTATTGCCCCGTCCCCGGGCCGGTGCCCACCTCCCCCGCCAACAACAACTACCAGCCGGGGTTCGCCACAGCCCTGATGCTCAAGGATCTCAAGCTCGCCCAGGCAGCGGCCAACTCGGTGGGCGCCAATACGCCGCTTGGCGCTGAGGCGGCCCAGCTCTATTCCCTGTTCGACGGCCTCGGCCACGGTACCGAGGATTTCTCCGCTATCATCCGGTTGCTGCGCGGCAAGCATTGAGGACCAGACATGACTTATGAGACCATCATCACCGAACAGCGCGGACGCGTATTGCTGATCACGCTCAATCGCCCCGAGGCCCTCAACGCCCTCAACCGCAAGCTGGCCGGCGAGCTCCTGGCGGCCACCCAGGCGGCGGACGCCGATCCCGGCATCGGCTGCCTGGTGATCACCGGCTCCGCCAAGGCCTTCGCCGCCGGCGCCGACATCAAGGAGATGCAGGCCCAGAGCTTCGTCGACATGCACAGCAGCGACTGGTTCGCGGAATGGAACCATTTCGCGGCCTGCCGCAAGCCGAAGATCGCTGCCGTAGCCGGCTATGCTTTGGGCGGCGGCTGTGAACTCGCCCTGATGTGCGATTTCATCCTGGCCGCCGACACCGCCAAATTCGGCCAGCCCGAGATCAAGCTCGGCGTCATCCCCGGCATGGGCGGCAGCCAGAGGCTGGTGCGCTCGATCGGCAAGTCCAAGGCGATGGAACTGTGCCTCACCGGCCGCCTGATGGACGCGGCGGAGGCCGAGCGCTGCGGCCTGGCCTCGCGCGTCGTTCCGGCTGCCGATCTCGTCGAGGACGCGGTGAAGACGGCCGATACCATCGCCAACATGTCGCTGACGGCCAGCATGGTGATGAAGGAAGCGATCAACCAGGCCTATGAACTGCCGCTCGCCAGCGGCCTCACCTTCGAGCGCCGCGTCTTCCAGGCCCTGTTCTCGACCGAAGACCAGAAGGAAGGCATGGCCGCCTTCGTGGAAAAGCGTCCGGCGCAGTTCAACCGGAGGTAATTTCCCCGGGTGCGCGGGCATCCTGCCCGCATCTTCCTAAACCCCAAACGCAATATTTGCGGATGAGAAGGGCGGGCAGGATGCCCGCGCACCCGGGAATATGCCTCCCCTCAGTTCGTCGAGGGGAAGTTCAGGTTCACGCCGGAGCGGATGCCGGTTGGCCAGCGTGCCGTCACGGTCTTCAGGCGGGTGTAGAAGCGCACGCCCTCCATGCCGTAGATCGAGTGGTCGCCGAACAGCGAGCGCTTCCAGCCGCCGAAGGAATGGTAGGCGACCGGCACCGGCAGCGGCACGTTGACGCCGACCATACCGACCTCGATGCTGTCGGCGAAGGCGCGGGCCGCATCGCCGTCACGGGTGAAGATGGCGGTGCCGTTGCCATATTCGTGGTCGTTGATCATCTTGGTGGCATGCGCATAGTCGCGGGCGCGCACCATGGAGAGCACCGGCCCGAAGATCTCTTCCTTGTAGATCGACATCTCTTCGGTGACGTGATCGAACAAGGTGGCGCCGACGAAATAGCCGTTCTCATAGCCCTGCAGCTTGAGCCCGCTACCATCGACCACCAGCTTGGCGCCTTCGCGCACGCCGGCGTCGATATAGCCGAGCACCTTTTCCTGGTGCTGCTTGGTGACCACCGGCCCCATCTCGGCCTGCGGATCGGCGGCGGGGCCGACCTTGAGCTTGTTGATGCGCGGCAGGAGATGCTCGACCAGCGTATCGGCGGTCGCATCACCGATCGGCACCGCCACCGAGATCGCCATGCAGCGCTCACCGGCCGAGCCATAGGCGGCCGAGACCAGCGCATCGGCGGCCTGGTCCATGTCGGCATCCGGCATCACCACCATATGGTTCTTGGCGCCGCCGAGGGCCTGGCAGCGCTTGCCGTTGGCTGCGGCGGTCGCATAGATGTACTGGGCGATCGGGGTCGAGCCGACGAAGCTGATGGCCTTGACGTCGGGATGGTGCAGCAGCGCGTCGACGGCTTCCTTGTCGCCGTTGACGACGTTGAGCACACCCTCGGGCAAGCCGGTGTCGAGGAGGAGCTGCGCCACCAGCAGGGCAGCGGAGGGATCACGCTCGGACGGCTTGAGGATGAAGGTGTTACCGGCCGCGATCGCCACCGGATACATCCACAGCGGCACCATGGCCGGGAAGTTGAAGGGCGTGATGCCGGCGACGACGCCGAGCGGCTGGCGGTCATTGTGGGTGTCGATGGCCGGGCCGACATTGCGGCTGAATTCGCCGGCAAGCAGATGCGGGATGCCGCAGGCGAATTCGACGACCTCGATGCCGCGCTGTACTTCGCCCAGAGCGTCGGAATGGGTCTTGCCATGCTCGGCCGAGATCGCCTGGGCAATCCTGTCGGCATTGGCCTCGAGCAGTTCCTTGAACTTGAACATGTAGCGGGCGCGCTTGAGCGGCGCGGTGGTCGACCAGGCCGGGAAGGCCTTCTTGGCCGCCTGCACGGCGGCGTCGACGTCCGCGGTCGAGGACAGGCCGAGTTCGCCGCTCTGTTCGCCGGTGGCAGGGTTGAACACGGGCGCGAAGCGTCCGCTGGTGGTAGCGGTCTGCTTGCCGCCGATCAGGTTGTCGATACGGGCCATGGGGTTTCCTCTGAAAAATAGGTCATCCCGGACGCATTGCGGCACGCAGTGACGCGATGCAGATCCGGGACCGTCTTCCGATAGAAGCTCATCTGTCACGCGATCCCGTGTCGGCGACGCAGCATTGCATGCTGCATCGCGCACGGGATGACATGACCTCAATCCAGCGTCTTCAAGACGTCGCCGAGCGTGGTGACTAACTCGTCGATCTGCGCCTTGGAGATGATCAGCGGCGGGGACAGGGCGATGATGTCGCCGGTAGTGCGGATCAGGAGGCCCTTCTCATAGGCCTTCAGGAAGGCGGAGAAGGCGCGCTTGGTGGGCTGACCGGCGATAGGCTCGAGCTCGATGGCGCCGATCAGGCCGAGGTTGCGAATGTCGATGACATGCGGCAGGCCCTTGAGCGAGTGCACCGCGTCTTCCCAATAGGAGGCGAGATCGGCGGCGCGGGTGAGCAGGCCTTCCTCGGCATAGGTGTCGAGCGTGCCGAGCGCGGCGGCGCAGGCCACCGGATTGGCCGAATAGGTGTAGCCGTGGAAGAGCTCGATCAGGTGCTCCGGCCCCGTCATGAAGGCATCGTAGATCTCCTTCTTGGCGAACACCGCGCCCATCGGGATCACGCCTGAGGTGATGCCCTTGGCCACCGTCATCATGTCGGGGGTCACGCCGAAATAATCGGCGGCGAAGGGCGCACCGAGGCGGCCGAAACCGGTGATGACCTCGTCGAAGATCAAGAGGATGCCGTGCTTGTCGCAGATGGCGCGGATCCGCTCCAGATAGCCCTTGGGCGGCAGCAGCACGCCGGTGGAGCCGGCGATCGGCTCGATGATCACGGCCGCGATGGTGGAGGGATCGTGCAGGGCGATCACACGCTCCAGATCCTCGGCATATTCGGCACCATGTTCGGGCAGGCCGCGGGAGAAGGCGTTGCGGGTGAGGTCATGGGTGTGGCGGATATGGTCCACGCCGGTGAGCAGCGTGCCGAACATCTTGCGGTTGGAGACGATGCCGCCCACCGAAATGCCACCGAAGCCGACGCCGTGATAGCCGCGCTCTCGGCCGATCAGGCGGAAGCGCTGCCCTTCGCCGCGGGCGCGGTGATAGGCGAGTGCGATCTTGAGCGCGCTGTCGACGGCTTCGGAGCCAGAATTGGCGAAGAAGACGTGATCGATGCCCTGGGGCGTAAGCTGAACCAGGCGCGAAGCGAGCTCGAAGGCGGCGGGGTGCCCCATCTGGAAGGCCGGCGCATAATCGAGCTCCGCCGCCTGCTTCTGGATCGCCTCGGTGATCTTGGGGCGGCCATGGCCGGCGTTGCAGCACCACAGACCCGCCGTACCATCGAGCACCTGGCGGCCATCGGCCGTCGTGTAGTGCATGTCCTTGGCCGCGACGAACATGCGCGGATTGGACTTGAACTGTCTGTTAGCCGTAAACGGCATCCAGAACGCTTCGAGGTTGTTGGTCACACGGATCGGGGCATTCATCAGGATCTCTCCGGAAGCTGCCGGGGTCCCGAAGGCTGGCGGGAAGCCCGGCTCGTTAAGCTGGCAATAGCTTTGCCTTGAATTTGAAAATTATGCCAACTCTTTGTTGTGGCAGCATCATTCCTATTTCGGCCACACTTTCATACCCGAGTTTTTGTTCTAGAACGAATGTTCAATAACAAGCGTTAGGTTCGTAAATTCCCGCACATTGAATGCAAAGTGGAATTATCGACTGCGTTCATGATATTTAACATTCTAAACAGGCCTGGATGGAGGACCACATCATGCAGAACGTCGATTTGGGTTCTCTGTTGCGGCGCGTGCGCGAGGCGCGCGGATTGTCGCAGCGCCAGCTCGCCAAGCGTGCCGGCATCTCCAACGCCACCATCTCGCTGATGGAATCGAATGCAGTGAACCCTTCGGTCGGTGCCCTGAAGCGGGTGCTCGACGCCCTGCCGATCGGCCTGGCGGAATTCTTCGCCCTCGACGCCAATCCCGGCCGCAAGGTGTTTTATCGCTCGGGCGAGTTGATGGAAATCGGCCGGGGACGCGTCTCCTACCGCCAGGTCGGCTCGGATCTGCGCGGGCGCGCGCTGCAGATGATCTCCGAGCGTTACCAGCCCGGCGCCGATTCCGGCAAAGTGCTGCTGCACCACCAGGGTGAGGAATGCGGCATCATCATTCGCGGCCAGCTCGAAGTCACGGTGGGCGAAGATGTGGCCGTGCTTGGTCCCGGGGATGCATATTATTTCGACAGCCGCGAGCCTCATCGCTTCCGCAATGTCGGCGATACGGCCTGCGAGCTGATATCGGCTTGCACACCGCCAAGCTTCTGAGCCATGAAGGAATGGGAACAACGAAACAGGAAGCGCTCATGGCAGAGGGAGGAGAGGCCGGCCGGCAACGCAACAAGACCAAGCTCGGCCTGGCCAATATCGACAAGATCCTCGACAGCGCCCTTTCGGCCTTTTCGAAACATGGCTTGCGCGGCACGCGTATCGACCAGGTCGCCGAAGCCGCCGGCATGTCGAAGACCAATCTCCTCTATTATTTCCGTACCAAGGACGCCCTCTATGAGGCGGTACTCACCCGCACGCTGGAAGTCTGGGTCACGCCGCTGAAGGAACTCGACGCCACGCGCGGCCCGGTCGCGGCCCTGACGTCCTATATCGAGCACAAGCTCAAATGCTCGCGGCTCTATCCGGAGTCCTCCCGTCTCTTCGCCATGGAGATCATGCAGGGGGCGCCCCATCTGAAGAAGGTGCTGGCGACGGATCTCACCAACACCGTCCGGCAGAAATCGGTCATCATCCAGCGCTGGATCGCCGAAGGGAAATTGCGGCCGATCGAGCCCTATCATCTCCTCTTCATGATCTGGGCGACCACCCAGCATTATGCCGATTTCGCCACGCAGATCAGCGTCCTCACCGGCAAGGACCTCACCGACGAAGCCTTCTACGAAGAAACGCTGAAGACGTTGACAGAAACGATCCTGCGCGGCGTGCTGGCCGAGCGCTGATCGGGCCTTGGGCCCAAAGCAATTTTCGGAAAGGTAGCCTCGCATTTAAGCTAATAAAATGCGCCAAAACAAAGAGTTATAGACAAAACACAACCCAGAGAAATCACGTCTTACCCTAGCAGCCGTGCTATCCTCACCCCACATGGATAGAGGGGTCATCCCCTAGAGCAAAGCGCGTTCAGGCGTGAACGCTTGTTTGCCCTAGCTCCTTGTTCCGACGCGTCTTTGCGATTCCTGGTGCTTCCAGGAAATCACAAAACGCTTTTGGGAGGACGAGATGGGACACGCTATACTGAGTGCTCAGACGATCGAGCAATGCATCATCCCGCAGGATTGGGATCGCTACACCAAGGAAGACCACGAGACCTGGTCGATCCTGTTCAAGCGCCAGCTCACGGCTCTCAAGGGCCATGTCGCGCAGGAATATCTGGATGGGCTGGCCACACTGGGTATCGACGAGACGGGTATACCGAATTTCGAGCGCATGAACGAAAGGCTGCGACGGGCCACCGGCTGGGAGGTGGTGGCCGTGCCCGGCCTGATCGCCTCCCGCCCCTTCTTCGAGATGCTGGCAAGCCGGCGCTTTCCGGCCGGCACCTTCATCCGCACGCGCGCGCAGCTCGACTATCTCGAAGAGCCCGACATCTTTCACGACGTCTTCGGCCATGTGCCGCTGCTCACCAATCCGGCCTATGCCGATTACATGAACGAATATGGCCGAATCGGCCTCGACGCGATCGACAACAAGGGCGTGAAATTCCTCGCCCGCCTCAACTGGTATACGATCGAGTTCGGCCTGATCCGCAAACCCGAGGGCATCCGCATCTATGGCGCGGGCATCGTCTCCTCCTTCGGTGAAGCCAAATATGCCGTCGGCGATACCTCCGCCCATCATCTGCGCTTCGATTTCGACAGGGTCGTCAGGACCGGCTACTACATCGACGACTTCCAGGCGAGCTACTTCGTGATCGACCGTTTCGAAGAGCTCTTTGACCTGCTCAAGGGGATCGATGCACCGGCGCTGTTCGCCGAATTGCGGGAGAAGCCCACGCTGTCCCCTTTCGAGATCCGGCCCGAGGACGAAGTGCTGCGCCGGGGCAGCGGCGACTATTGGCGTGATTTTCCCAAGACCAAGGCGAAGCTGAAGTAGAGCGATCCTTCGCTCAATGCGCGGCCAGGAAAGCGTTCATGTAGAAGCCCGCCTCCCCAGCGCCATACGCCTTGTCAGGGGCGACCGGACAAGCCCGGCGCGCGAGGCAGCCACCATGCCTGCAGTTGGTGCCTTGCGGTGAGTGCACATGGGCGGCGCAGCGTTCGACATCGTAACCGGCCATCGTGAAGGCCCCGACCGGACAGCTGTTCAGGCAGGGCTTGGCCGCACAGCTCTCGCAGGGATGGACTGCCTCTGCGAGCGGCGGCAGCGCCAGCCTTTCGCCAAGGCCGAGCGCTCCGCGATAGCTGTGCCAGAGACCATGCACGGGATGCACATAGATGCCGAGCGGCGAAGGGAAGACAGCGCCGCCGCGCTGCGCCCAGCGCTGGAACGGCAAATAGGGTGGACCGCCGAAGGGATAGAGGGCGACGGCACCGAACTCGTTCGCCATCGCGTCGATCACCCGGGCGGACCAGCGATCCAATGGATGCTGCGCACCATCGGCTGCCTCCGGCGAGGCCGCGAAGGCGGGCCATTGCCGACCACCGGCCCAGCCGAGCAGCACCAGCGTTTCGACCGGCCCGGTATCGAGCGCCGGTACGCCGTCCTCCTGCCGAGGATGGAAGGCACCCCCCACCGAGACGCCGACAGCTTCGGCATGTTCTGCAATCTGATCCAGCGTCATGGGCTCGGCGTGATTTCCCGATGAGAGCGCTGCATCCTGGTCTGGGCGGAGAGGGATGACAATCTCATTCTGCTCGATCGAGTGTCACCCTCATCCGGCTGCCGCCACCTTCTCCCGCAAGGGGAGAAGGGAATTTACTCGGCGTGGGATGCGGTATTTGGGATCGCTCAGTTGGTCTCGGCCTTCCCCATCAAAACCCCTTCTCCCCTTGCGGGTGTCGTCAACTCTCTTGAGTTGACTAGAGGTGGCGGCAGCCGGATGAGGGGTGGTGGCGCGGCCCGCTCGAGTCCTGCCCTACTCCGCCGCCGCGGCTGCCTTGGCATGCACGGCCGGATTGTTGGGATGCTCCTTCCAGGTGCGATGCCCGCCCACCGGCCTGCCGGTGCGCTTGTCGACTCCGGACGTCACCGGTTCGAGCGTGATGCAGTTCTCGATCGGGCAGACCACGGCACACAGATTGCAGCCCACGCACTCCTCCTCGATCACCTCGAACTTGCGCTCGCCGGCGACCATGTTGGTGATGGCCTGGTGGGAGGTGTCCTCGCAGGCGATGTGGCAGCGGCCGCATTTGATGCAGGCTTCCTGGTCGATATGGGCCTTGACCACATATTCGAGGTTGAGATGCTGCCAGTCGGTCACCTGGGGTATGGCCTTGCCGACGAACTGGTCGACGGAGGTATAACCCTTCTCGTCCATCCAGTCGGACAGGCCGGAGATCATCTCCTGCACCACCTTGAAGCCATAGACCATGGCAGCCGTGCAGACCTGCACCGTGCCGCAGCCAAGCGCCATATATTCCACGGCATCACGCCAGGTCTCGACGCCGCCGATGCCGGAGATCGGCAGGCCGCGGGTGGCCTCAGCCCGGGCGATCTCCGAGACCATGCTGAGCGCGATCGGCTTCACCGCCGGGCCGCAATAGCCGCCATGGGTGCCGAAACCGTCGGTGTTCGGCCAGGGGCGCATATTGTCGATGTCGACCGAGACGATGGAATTGATGGTGTTGATCAGCGACACCGCATCGGCGCCGCCGCGCTTGGCCGCCTCGGCGGGCTTGCGCACGTCGGTGATGTTGGGCGTCAGCTTCACGATCACCGGCATGCGGGTATATTGCTTGCACCAGCGCGCGACCATTTCGACATATTCGGGCACCTGCCCGACGGCCGAGCCCATGCCGCGTTCCGACATGCCATGCGGGCAACCAAAGTTCAGCTCGATGCCATCGGCCTCGGTGTCCTCGACGAAAGGCAGGATCGACTTCCAGGCATTCTCCTCGCAGGGCACCATCAGGGAGACGATGAGCGCCCGGTCCTTCCAGTCACGCTTGACCTGTTTGATCTCGCGCAGATTGACCTCGAGCGGCCTGTCGGTGATCAGCTCGATATTGTTGAAGCCCATCACCCGGCGGTCCTGGCTGTGCCAGGCGCCGTAGCGCGGACCGTTGACGTTGACCACCGGTGGGCCCTGCTCGCCGAGCGTCTTCCAGACCACGCCGCCCCAGCCCGCCTTGAAGGCGCGGACGACGTTGTATTCCTTGTCGGTCGGCGGCGCCGAGGCCAGCCAGAACGGATTGGGAGACTTGATGCCCAGGAAATTGGTGCTGAGATCGGCCATGTCGTTTCTCCTCACGCAGCCTTGGCTTCAGATTTCAGAACGCGATCGATCGAGAGGGCGGCCTGCTTGCCGTCTTCCACTGCCGCCACGGTCAGATCCTTGCCACCGGCGACACAGTCGCCTCCGGCCCAGATGCCGGGCACCGAGGTGCGTTGCTCGGCATCGACGGTAATCCGGCCTTTTTCCAGTGCGAGCGCTACGCCGTTCACTTCCTCGGGCAGGAAGGATTGCCCGATCGCGGTGAAAAGCTGGTCGCATTCGAGCCTGACGGTCTCGCCGGTGCCCGTGAGGCGCCCGCCCTGCTCCACGGTGTATTCGAGCTCGACGGCCACCAGCCTGCCGTCCTCGGCATGCAGCCGCGCGGGCTTGAGCCAGTGGCGGATCAGCACGCCGTCGGTCTGCGCCACTTCCTGCTCGTAGTCGGAGGCATTCATCTGCGGCTGGCCGCGGCGATAGGCGATAGTCACACTCTCCGCCCCCAGGCGCTTGGTCTGCGAGGCGATGTCGATGGCGGTCATGCCGCCGCCGATCACCACGATGCGGCGGCCGACCGGCAGGTCAGCAAGATCCGCCGCCTGGCGCAGGTCGGCGATGTAGTCGACGGCATCGATCACGCCCTCGATGCCCTCTTCCAGGCCGAGATCGTTGGTGTCGCCCAGTCCCATGCCAAGGAAAACCGCATCATACTCACGAGCGAGGCTCGCCAGTTCGACGTCGCGGCCGAGGCGCTTGCCATAGTCGATGGTGATGCCGCCGATCGCCGTGATGTAGTCGACCTCGGCCTGGGCAAAGCCGCCGGTGCTCTTATAGGCGGCGATGCCATATTCATTGAGCCCGCCAGCCTTCTCGCGCGCCTCGAACACGGTAACCTCATGGCCCAGCGTTGCCAGCTTGTGGGCACAGGACAGGCCCGCCGGACCGGCACCGACCACGGCGACGCGCTTGCCGGTGGGGGCGCCGCGCTTGAACAGTTGCCGGCCCTTGGCGAAGAGCTCGTCGGTGGCGTAGCGCTGCAGATTGCCGATCTCGACCGCCCTGCCCTCCGAGGTCTCCTTGACGCAGGCTTCCTCGCACAGCGTCTCGGTGGGGCAGACGCGGGCGCACATGCCGCCCATGATGTTGGATTCCAGGATGGTCCGGGCCGCGCCGACCGTGTTGCCGGTCATGATCTCGCGGATGAACATCGGAATGTCGATCGAGGTGGGGCAGGCCTTCACGCAGGGCGCATCGTAGCAGAACAGGCAGCGCTCGGCGGCAACGCGCGCCTCATGCCTGCCGAAGGCCGGATGCAGGTCTGAGAAATTGCTGGCGAGCGTGGGGGAATCGAGACGGCCCCGCGCAATGTCGGATCGTGCAGTCATCTGAACCTCTGGTATTTGGCTCTTTATTTTTTACCAGTTGATCAAAAGAACGAGTCGCTGTCAATCACACTTTTGAACAGCTCCAGAGTGAGAATCTGCCTGTCTCGACGGCTTGGCAAGGGGTTTGGGGGCTGGTCTTCAGACACACCCCTTTCAAGGTGTTTGGAACGAACCCGGAAAAGACTGGGACAGGGCAACACGACCCCTCATGCGCCCCTCCGGGGCACCTTCGCCCGCAAGGGGAGAAGACAACCGACCAGCGCCGCGTCTCCTGAAAAGATCCCCTTCTCCCCTTGCGGGAGAAGGTGCCGGCAGGCGGATGAGGGGTCGCACCACTCTATCCGAAATTCAGACCTCAACACCCTGAAAGGGGCGGGTCTGAAGATCCGCCCGCCATCATGCCGCGATCTGCTTCGCCAGCATGGCGGCGAGCTTCTGCATGATCTCGTCCGGCCCGTGGCCGATCAGCATGTAGGAACGCTCGGCATCCGACCAGTAGACCACGTTGAAGCCGTTGCGCTGTTCGAGCGTCGGCGGCGTTACCGCACCGGGGCTGTTGCCATAGATGCAGAAGGCGAGCGGGCCCGTCAGTTCGTCGAGATAGGCGATCTCGACCAGGGGCGCATTGTCGTAGTGGAAGAGTTCGACGCGCTTGAGCTCCTGGGCCGGCAGGCTGATCTTCTCGGGCGTCAGCGGGAAGCCGAGCCGACGGGTCGCTGCGGCAAGATCACGCTGCGCGGTGGAGACGTCGTTCGGCATCCAATCGAGCGTCTGCGACGTCGTCAGCCCCCAATAGTCGGCGACGGTCGAACGCCAGGCGTCCGGCCCTTCATGGTCGCTGCGCTGCGACGAGGGCAACGGCCAGAGGCCCGGCGGCATGTAGTGGCCGACCCCGGTACCCACGACGAACAAGGCGAGCGCTGCTGCGACCGCGGCAGGCGGGATGCGCCAGCGCGAGCCCCGTGCATTGTCATTGGCCACCGGCGCCGGAACCGCGGCCAGGCTTTCGGCCAGAAGCGCTTCCAGACGTTGCCGTGGCGCATGCGCCGTCAGGGCCTCGTAACTCTGCTCGAAGGGGAGCGAACCGCCCGCCAGAGCGTCCAGCCTCGCCTTCAAGGCCGGTTCCCGAGCCAGGCGCCCTTGTAACGCCGCACGTTCTTCGGGCGGCAGCGCATCATCGAGGAAAGCCACGAGGACGGCATCGTCGGGTCCCATCTCTTCCACACTCATGATGTCTCCCCCGAAGCGCCCTCGGGCGTATCCCTGTTCAGATGAGCGAGCCTGAGCCGGGCTGAGGCAAGACGACTCATGACGGTGCCGATCGGCACGGCCAACATCTCGGCCGCCTCGGCATAGCTGAGCCCCTCGCCATAGACCAGAAAGACGGTTTCGCGCAGCGCTGCAGGCAGGGCCTGCACATGCCTCAACACCTGAGCAGCCAAAATATTCGTTTGAAACTGCCGTTCGCCGTCAAAAGACAGAGCCGCCTCCGCCTCGTCGAGTTCGACGGGATTGCGGACCTTGCTGGCCCGGATCTCGTTGAGCCAGATCGAACGCTCGATGGCGAACAGCCAACGATCGAGACGCGTTCCGGGGATGAACTGGTGCGACCGCTCGAGCGCCCTCAGGCAGGTAGCCTGGACCAGTTCCTCCGCCGCCTGTCCGCTACCCGATAGCACAAGCCCGAACCGCCACAGCGCTACAAGATGCGCGGCGAGGCCGGTTCGAACGTCCTGATCACCTGATTGGGGCATGAATCGCCTATGCCGATATGGCGCGGCATTATTGTGGCGCGGCTGGCGGGAAACGCAATCATGTGAAAAGGGGTGGTGAGCGGACTTGCGACAAGCATTACCGCCGCTGCGCCAAAGTCTCCCTATCCCTTCTGTTGTCAGAAGGCCTATTCGGCGGCGTCGAGCAGGATTTCGTCGGCATTCGCCGCTTCGACCATGTCACGCAGGGCGCAATCCTCGGTGCAGTCATGGCAGCGTGCTGCTGCGCGTGCATCGGCGAGAATCTGCCGCACGGTGATCAGGCAGCGGCCGCATTCCGGTCCGCAACCCAGGCAACGATAGGCATCTGCAGCCGAACGCGGACACCCCGGCTGCTCGGTCGCGAGCGTGCTGGTGAAATCCTCATCGGTCAAAACACGGCAGGAACAGACGATCATTCGCGGCGATCTTGGGTTCGAGCAAAGGCAGTGACGCGAGTGATGTGGACGGACGCGAGCGCCTTGTCAATGGCTCGCCGCAACAATAGAATCGTTATAAATCAGTAGTTTAGAATGACAATAAACTGGGATTCGCCTCGACAGTCATCGGTGACCGACCTCATCCCTTCCCCTGGATAAAATCCTCCGGACAAATTTGACGCCACCAGGGGCTTGCCTAAATTTAGAATTCTTCTAATGTGGCTTCAGTCCACTAAGTACGGAGAAACGCTCATGAAGGGCGACAAGAAGGTCATCGACTATCTCAACAAGGCGTTGCGTAGCGAACTGACCGCAATCAATCAATATTGGCTGCATTACCGGATCTTCGACAATTGGGGCCTGCTCGGTCTTGCCAAGAAGTGGCGTGCCGAATCGATCGAGGAGATGCAGCACGCCGACAAGCTGACCTCGCGCATCCTCTTCCTCGAAGGCTTCCCGAACATGCAGACGCTCGATCCGCTGCGGATCGGCCAGACGGTGAAGGAAGTTCTCGAATGCGATCTCGCCGCCGAGCGCGAGGCGCGCTCCCTCTATCAGGAAGCTGCGGAATATTGCCGCACCGTCAAGGATTTCGTCTCCGAGAACCTGTTCAAGGAACTGATGACCGACGAGGAAGGCCATATCGACTTCCTTGAGACCCAGCTCGACCTGGTCGAACGCCTCGGCATCCAGAACTACTCGCAGAGCCATCTCGGCGGCTTCTCGGAAGAATAGGCCGTTCTTCCTCAGAACTATCGGACAAGGCGGTCGCGACGACCGCCTTTTTCTTTGGTTTCGCCGGCCTGCAGCGACGGCAGGCGCTCACCTCGTATATGGTAACCGTATCGACCATTGCCACGCTTTCGTAGCCGACGAGGACCCCATGCCGAGCAGATCGCCGATACACATCAAGCCAACCAGAATCGGCCTGATCGGCGGCTTGGCGGCCAGGGCCGGGATCTACTACTACGAGCGGATCCTGCAAGAATATCAGGGGGCGAAGATCGCCCTCGACCTGACGCTGAGACATGCCGACATGGGCACGGTACTGCGCCATGTCGGATCGGGGGACAGGGTCGGGCTCGGCCACTATCTGGGCTCGCTCGCCAACGAACTGTTCGACGCCGGCATGGACACGGTGTCCATCACCGCCGTCGCGCCGCATCTTGCCATCGACGAAATCAAGAAACGAGCGAAGGGCCCGATCATCGACGTGCTGGCAACGATCCCGGGCGCCCTGAAATCCGCGGGCTTCGAACGCGTCGCGATTTTTGGCAACCGCGCCGTGATGACCTCGGCGGTCTTCGGCGCCGTGCCGGAAGATATGGTCGTCAAGCTCGATCCAAGCGAGATCGCGCGCGTACACGAGACCTACACCGACATTGCCCTCTCCGGTAAGCGCGGCACCAAGGCCGAGGTCGCCTATTTCGACGACCTGGCCGGCGACCTGCTCGGCCGGAGGGGCGCACAGGCCATCATGCTGGCCGGGACGGACCTGTCGTCCTTCTATGCGGATCGTGAGCCCGATTTTCCCTTCCTCGATGTGAGCGCCCTGCACATCGAACAAATTCTCGCAGGAATCTGAGCGGCATCGCCGGCGAGGAATTACAGCACGACATCAAGAGGTTCGAGTCCGATGTCACGGTCGCACGTCGATCTTTGAACCGCCCCTGCAGGACTGGTCCGGTTCAATTCGGTTCCGGCGTGATATCGATCTCGACGACCTCGCCCTCCTGCGGCCCGACGCGGATGACATCCCCGACATCCTTGCCGAACAACGCCTTCGCTAGCGGCGAGACATGGCTGATCCGGCCATGGGTGGCGTCGGCCTCGTCTTCGCCGACGATGCGCCAGATCCTTTCGCGCCCGTCGGGATAGTGCAGCGTGACGGCCATCCCGAAGCGAATGCCGGTATCGGCGACAGAGGGGATCACCAACTCCGCAGAGGCCCGCCGAGCTGCCCAGTAGCGAATGTCGCGCGAGGCATTACCCATGGCAATGCGATCCCCCGCGGCCTCCGCCGTGGCGAAAAGCGCGCGCGCCCGCCTGAGCTCGGCCTCGATCATGGCAAGGCCGCGCGCGGTGACGAGATTGCGCTCGATCGAGATCGGCCGCTCGGGAAGGACCTGGGCGTCCTCCCCTTCCTGGCCGTCCTGGGTGAAGGCTCGGCTCATGTTGCGACGATCAGGCGGCCAAGGTCATGCCGCCAAGATCATGCGGCCTGGGCCGTGCCCTCGACGCGCTTGGCGATGAGGGTGCGCAGCTTGCCGAGATCCTTGGCGAAGCCGCGAATACCTTCGGCGAGCTTCTCGGTCGCCATGGCATCCTCGTTCATCTCCCAGCGGAAGGCGCGTTCGTCGATCTTGCCGGTAGTCGGAGCAGCGGCATAGTTGCCAGGCGAGAGCTGGCGCTCCAGCGTGCCTTGATCCGCATCGAGCGCCTGCAACAGGTTCGGTGCGATGGTGAGACGGTCGCAACCGGCCAGTGCCTCGATCTCGCCGGTGGAGCGGAACGAAGCGCCCATCACGACCGTCTTGACGCCGCGGGACTTGTAATCGGCATAGATACCGCGAACCGACAGCACGCCCGGATCCTCTTCCGGGGTGAAGGTGCGGCCGTCATTCTTCACGTGCCAATCGAGGATGCGGCCGACGAAGGGCGAGATCAGGAACACGCCGGCATCGCCGCAAGCCACAGCTTGCGCCTTTGAGAACAGCAGGGTCAGGTTGCAGTCGATGCCTTCCTTCTGCAGCACTTCGGCGGCACGGATGCCTTCCCAGGTCGAGGCGATCTTGATCAGAATGCGGTCGCGCTCGATGCCGCGCGACTTGTAGTCGGCGATGATGGCATGCGCCTTGGCAATGGTCGCCTGCGTATCGAAGGAGAGGTCGGCGTCGACTTCGGTCGAAACGCGCCCGGGAACGAGCTTGGTGAGTTCCGCACCGAAGGAAACGGCGAGGCGATCGGCGATGGCTGCGACGACGCCGTCCTTGCCGCCACCCTGCTTGCTGCCCCAGCTCACGGCTTCCGCGATCAAATGGTCATAGGCCGGCATTTCGGCTGCTTTGAGCAGCAGGCTCGGATTGGTGGTGCAGTCCACCGGCTTGAGCGCCTTGATCGAGTCGATATCGCCGGTATCGGCGACCACGACCGTCATGGCACGCAATTGTTCGAGTTTCGAAGCCATATGTTACGTCCTTGTTCACAGAGCTTGTTAGCGTCCCGTCACGGACCATAGACCCCAGCCCCGGCGGCGTCATCAGTTATCATGCCTGTTTTTCTGCCTCGCCGTCGGAGCGGGCAAGAGAGCACGGTGCGGCAGACATTTGCCGCCTCGAACATGCCTCGGATGATCCTCCAGGCTGCCTATCAAGATATGGCTCCGTTGCCGGGAGATACAAGGCGACTGCGGTACGCGGATCACTTGCGGCAGCAGATGATGAAGCGCTGGTAGAGATAGGTGCGCAGCCGGTTGCGCAGATTCGCCCGGCGCCTCTGGGCAGCGGCGATCGGCCGATGCGAGGAGACCACGACATCCCTGAAACCGGCCTGCTCCAGGAGCGGCAGGAGATCGGTGCTCCGCAGTCCCCGGCCAAAAGGCAGCCGCTCCATGATGCGGGCATGGCGTTCGCCCATCGCGCCATCATAGTAGGGATCGGCGCCACCGAGGCGATCGATCAGGGCGATGAGCCTGGACGCCATGCGTCCGGTCCTGGTCGGTCTCGCCCAATCCCCGTCGAAGAACAGCAATCTGCCGCCCGGCTTCAGCACGCGATGCCAATCGGCGAAGGCCTTCTGCGGCTCGGTCAGCGTCCAGACCAGATGCCGGCAGACGACGGCATCATAGGCGCCTTCCGGTTCCATGGTGTTTTCGGCGTCGCCGAGCCGGAAGCGCAGGCGCTGTCGCCCGGCATGCTTGCGCCGGGCGACAGCCAGCATCGCCTCGGAAAAATCCAGGGCCGTGACCTCGTGGCCGAGCGCCAGCAGCAGCTTGGTGATCTCGCCCGTGCCGCAGGCGAGGTCGAGAACCCGGCGCGGATCGCTGCCGAGATGATCGCGGATCGCCGCAGCCCAGGCCTCGAATTCCGGACCTTCGGGAATGTGATGCCCGAAGGCGCGGTCGAAGGTTTCCGACCGCCCCGACCAGTAATCGCGGATCTCTTCCTTGAGATCGTAATTCGCGGTGCCGGTGCTGGTCATCTGACGGTTCTCTCCATCTGTTGGCGGATGCGGGTCATGACGCCGCCGCGATCCAGCCCGCCCGCGGTGCCGGAAGATCCGGATGCCGATAGCGAATGAAGCAGCCTCCCGCGCCGTCGCGAACGATTTCGGCGGCGACACCGAAGACCGACTGGATGCGCGCCGCCGTCAGCACCTCGGACGGAGGACCGATCGCCTCGATCCGTCCCGCCTGCATCAGGGCAATGCGGTCGCAGAACATCGCCGCGTGGTTGAGGTCATGCAGGGCCGCCACCACGGTGAGGTTCTGACGGTGCACCAGATGCAAAAGGCCGATCTGGTGGCCGATATCGAGATGATTGGTGGGTTCGTCGAGAAGCAGGATCTCCGGCTGCTGCGCCAGGGCACGAGCGATGTGGAGGCGCTGGCGTTCCCCACCGGAGAGCGTGTGCCACAGGCGACCGGCAAGGGCGGTCATCGCCACCTCCTCGAGCGCGAGGTCGACGATGGCATCGTCCTGGTTCGACCAGGGCGTGAAGGCCCCCAGATGCGGTGTTCGCCCAAGCTCCACGGCCTGGCGGGCGGTAATGCGCTCGGCCGTCTCGGCCTGCTGTTCGACCAGGGCGATGCGGCGTGCGACTTCGCGGCGAGCGAGGCCATGGAGCGGCTGGCCCGAGAGAAGCACCTGCCCCCCCTGCGGACGGCGAATGCCGGCCAGCAGGGACATCAGGCTGGTCTTGCCCGAACCGTTCGGGCCGATGATGCCGAGCAACTCGCCCGGACGGACCTCCAGCGATACTCCGTGCAGGATCGAGACCCCACCAGCCGACCAGGACAGATCGTGGGCCGACAGGCTCATGCCGTCGCCTTTCTTTGGCTGAGGATGAGAGCGAAAGCCGGCGCACCGACCAGAGCCGTGATCACGCCGATCGGCAGAACCTGGCCGGGGATGATGATGCGGGACAGAATGTCGGCGATGATCATGAAGACGGCGCCGATCAAGGCGCTGGCCGGCAGCAGGCGCCCATGGCGCACGCCCACAACCATCCGCGCCGCATGGGGGATCACCAGCCCGACGAAGCCGATCGATCCGACGATACTGACCATCACGGCCGTCATCATCGCCGCAACACCGACGAGCACGACATAGGCGCGCCGGACGGAGATGCCGAGGGACGCCGCCGATTCCGTGCCGAAGGTGAAGGCATCGAGCGCGCGGGCATGCCACAGGCAGACCAGCAGCCCTACGGCCGTGACCGGCAGCGCCAGCCAGACGTCGGGCCAGCGTACACCCGAGAGATTGCCCAGCAACCAGAACATGATGCCGCGCGCCTGTTCGGCATTGGCCGCCTTGGTAACGATGAAGGAGGTCAGGGCATTGAAGAGCTGGGATCCGGCGACCCCGGCCAGGATCACCGCGCCGGTGCCGCGGCCCGAGCGCATCGCCAGCAAGGCGACGAAGCCGAAGGCCGTCAGCGCACCGAGAAAGGCGCCGGCGGGCAGGCTCAGGACCCCTGCCCCGAGGCCGAGGATGACGACCCCGACCGCTCCCGTCGATGCCCCAGCTGAGATGCCGAGGACATAGGGGTCGGCCAGGACGTTGCGCAGCAGCGACTGCAGCACGACGCCCGACAACGCCAGGGCCGCGCCGCAGCAGGCCGCGACGACCGCGCGGCTCAGCCGGTAGTTCCACACGATGCCTTCATCGATGCGATCCAGACCATAGCCGGCGCCCCACAGGCGGTTGGCAGCCGTCTTGGCGACGACGTCCATCGGAATGGCCGTCTCGCCAATGGCGGCGCCCAGCCAGAGGGCCAGCACGAGCACCGCCAGCGCCAGCATCCCGATCGCCAGCAATCGTGTGACGGGGCGATTCATCTCAGCGCTTCAGGCCGAAACGCTGGATGGCATCGGCGAGCATCTCGATGCCCTCGACGACGCGCACGCTCGGCTGCATCGCCTGCACGTCCATCTCCACGACATGGCCCTGCTTGACCGCCGGCATCAGGCTTGCCACCGGATCGGTCTTGAGAAAGTTGAGCTTCACGGCGATGTCGTCGGCCGGATAGCGGCGACGATCCATCCGGCCGGCGACGATGATGGTCGGATCGGCCTTGGCGATGGTCTCCCAGCCGACGCTCGGCCACTCCTCCTCGCTCTCCACGACGTTCCGCACACCCAACGCGGACATGATATAGCCCGGCACGCTGTTCTTGCCGGCCATATAGGGATCGACGTCGACCTTGGCGCTCGAGAACCAGAAGGCGGCGGAGACCTTGCCATCGCCGGCCGCGATCTTGAGGCGGGCGGCTTCCTCACGCGCTTTCAGCTCGGCGACGACTTTCGCCCCGCGCTCCTGCACGTCGAAGATCTCGGCAAGCTCGGTGATCTCCCGATAGACCAGATCCATGGTGAAGAGGGTGCCGCGCGTGCCGTCGCCGCCGCTGGAATTGTCCTTGCCGACGCAATCGGCGGGCGAAACATAGGTCGGGATGCCAAGTTCCTCGAACTGCTCGGGCTTGCCGACAATACCGCTGGGCCCGACATGCCATTGGAACTGCGCCGTCACAAGATCCGGCTTCCTGGCGATCACGCTTTCGAAGCTCGGATCATTGTCGGCCAGACGCGGAATTTTGGCATTGGCCGCTTCATAGCCGGGCAATACAGGGCCGAACCACACCGCCGTGCCGACGACCTTGTCGGCCAGGCCGAGGAGATAGAGAACCTCCGTGCTGCTCTGGCCGACGGAAACGGTGCGCTGCGGCGCATGCTCGAAGGTGACGGTGCGGCCGCAATTGGTGAGCTTGAGGGGATATTTCGTTGCCTGCGCAGCCGCCGGATCGATACCCAGCGCCAAGCCGAAGCTGGCCGCAAGCATGACGGCGAAGCTGGACCAGCGGGCCTTGCTCGTTGAAAGGATCATGACGTTCTCTCGTTTCGCGATAAGGGAAGCAGCGGTCTTCAGCACCAGCCGAATACCGTGAGGTTTCCTCAGGCCAGGCTGTGGCAAAGGACGTGAGCGTGCGAAGCGGAGGGAACAGGCGGGCAAGCGCCCGAAACGTCGGGAAGAAACGTCACATTGTCTCCTGTTCCGGGCATCCCCGCCCGTGACATGGGATTGATCGATATGACGGCAGGTTTCCTGGCTCGCGGATAAAGGCCTTGCATCTGCCTTCCCATGGGAGACCCACAGTGGCATGGCGCCTTTCGCGCCACGGGGATACTTGGCAATCCGCCTACAGTTGCGGGGGCAGCCACGGCATGGGCATTTAGAAAGCCGAACCGTGTTCCCTATTACTCCCGACGGGCTCGCACCCGACGGGAACCGTCACCGCACAGTTATCGGGGCGTCACGACCGCGGTCAAGCGAATATGCAAAGCGAACGGCCCCTGATGCCGTGCCCTGCCTTCCCGCGTCAGGCCCGACAAGCCAGGAAGCCCTGTTCGATCACGTCCTTCGGCAGGTTGCGCCCGATGAAGACCAGGCGGCTTCGGCGCTCCTCCTCGGGCTTCCAGGCACGCTGATGATCGCCTTCGAGCAGCATGTGCACGCCCTGCACGACGAAGCGCTGCGGATCGCCATCGAAGGCGACGATGCCCTTCAGGCGCAGCATGTCCGTGCCGAACTGTTGCACGATCATGTTGAGCCAGGGCATGAATTTGCCGGGATCGAGCGGCTCCTGGGACACGAGAGCGAAGCTGCCGACATGATCGTCATGGTCGTGGTCATGGAAACCCTCGAGGAAATCAGGCTCGGCTTCGAGGATACGGTCGAGGTCGAACGCGCCGCGGCCGAGCACCTTGTCGAGCGCGATGTCGCAACGCCGGGTCTCGTGGAGAGTGGCGGTGGGATTGATGCGACGGATCCGCTTCAACACCCGATCGAGTTCCTCTGCCGTGACCAGATCGATCTTGTTGAGGAGGATCGTGTCGGCGAAGGCAAGCTGCTCCTGCGCCTCATGCGCCGTCTCGATCTCGCCGAGCAAATGCCGGGCGTCGACCACGGTGACGATGGAGTCGAGCTGGGTCTTGGCGCGCACATCGTCATCGACGAAGAACGTCTGGGCAACCGGTGCGGGATCGGCCAGCCCGGTCGTCTCGATCAGGATGGCATCGAAGCGGTCGCGCCGACGCATCAGGCCCTCGATGATGCGAATGAGGTCGCCGCGCACCGTGCAGCAGATACAGCCATTGTTCATCTCGAAGATTTCCTCGTCGGTATCCACGACAAGGTCATTGTCGATGCCGACTTCGCCGAACTCATTGACGATGACCGCATATTTCCTGCCGTGGCTCTCGGTCAGGATACGGTTGAGAAGCGTGGTCTTGCCTGCCCCGAGATAGCCGGTGAGGACGGTGACGGGTGTCTGCGGCGCGGGCTGCATGATGTCGGAATTCCTTGATCCGTTGCGGATGCCCCGCAGCATGTCGCTGCCGAGAGGCCTCATTGAATTTTGATTTATATGAAACGTTATAACATAACTATCACAATCGCAAGTGAGCTCTCACCATCGTCACCCCAGCAATCGCCACGCAGGTGGGCAGAGGCTTGCTGGCATTCTCGACCGTGATCATTCCACCGGATTTGTCTGCCAGCAGAGGAAATCCATGCGGGAAATTTTCGAATCACGGCCCTTGTCGGATAAGCCTCACGCTTCACCCTGCAATGGAATCAGGCACCAAGGTGCATCCTGCCGGCATGACCCTCTCCTCTCCGCGAGATCCTCTCGCCATCCTCAATAGCGTGTTCGGCTACGCCGCCTTTCGCGGCCAGCAGGAGGCGGTGGTGCGCCATGTCACCGGAGGGGGCGATGCGGTGGTGCTGTTCCCGACGGGAGCCGGCAAGTCGCTGTGCTACCAGATCCCGGCTCTGTGCCGGCGCGGCGTCGGCATCGTGGTCTCGCCACTGATCGCGCTGATGCGCGACCAGGTCGAGGCACTCAAGCAGGCCGGCGTGCGGGCGGCGGCGCTCAACTCCTCCCTGTCGCGCGAGGAGGCCTATAAGGTCCGCCGTTCCCTGATGGACGGCAAGCTCGACCTCCTCTATGTCGCGCCCGAGCGCGTGGCGACGCAAGGTTTCCAGGCCCTGATCGCCGATGCCGACATCGCGCTCTTCGCCATCGACGAGGCCCATTGCGTCAGCCAGTGGGGCCACGACTTCCGGCCCGAATATCGCGAGCTAGGCGGCCTCGCCGCGTCCTTCCCCGGCGTGCCGCGCATCGCCCTCACCGCCACGGCCGATCCGGTTACCCGTGCCGACATCATCGAGCGGCTCGGCCTCAACCAGGCCGAGGTCTTCGCCACCAGCTTCGACCGGCCCAACATCAGCTACGCCATCGTCGAGCGCGACAATGCCCGCCGGCAATTGCTCGCCTTCCTGGCCGGGCACAAAGGCAATAGCGGTATCGTCTACTGCCTGTCGCGCGCCAAGGTCGAGGAGACGGCGCAATGGCTGAACGAGCAGGGTATCCGCGCTCTGCCCTATCATGCCGGCCTGGAAGCAGCTGTTCGCAGCGCCAACCAGGACGCCTTCCTGGAGGAGGAAGGCCTCTGCCTGGTCGCCACGGTCGCCTTCGGCATGGGCATCGACAAGCCTGACGTGCGCTATGTCGCCCATCTCGATATCCCCGCTTCGGTGGAAGCCTATTACCAGGAGACGGGCCGCGCCGGCCGCGATGGCCTGCCCTCGGATGCCTGGATGAGCTACGGCATGGCCGATGTGGTGCAGCGCCGCCGCATGATCCAGGAGGGCAATGCGCCGGAGACGGTGAAGCGGGTCGAACTCGGCAAGCTCAACGCTTTGCTCGGCATCTGCGAAACCGCCGAGTGCCGGCGCAAGGCAATCCTCGCCCATTTCGGCGAGACCCATCCCGGCCGCTGCGGCAATTGCGATACCTGCCTTTCGCCGGTCGAGAGCTGGGACGGCACCGATGCCGCCGTCAAGGCGATGGCCGCGATCTACCGCACCGGCCAGATGTTCGGTGCCGCCCATATTATCGACGTGCTCACCGGCAAGGTCACGGAGAAGGTCCAGCGCTTCGGCCATGACAACCAGCCCGTCTTCGGGGCGGGCAAGGACATCGAGGCGCGCACCTGGCAGTCGGTGCTGCGCCAGCTCACCGCGGCCGGCCTCGTCAATGTCAACCACGAGGCCCATGGCGCCCTGATCCTGGCCGAGGAGGCGCGAGCCGTGTTCAAGGGCGAGCGGCAGATCGTCTTCCGTCGCGACCGCCCCCGCAAGAGCACCGAGACCAAACGCGCCCGGCGCGGCGAGATCGAGATGTCGGAACGCGACGGCGCCTTGTTTGCTGCCCTTCGGGCGGAGCGCAGCCGCCTCGCCCGCGAGCAGGGCGTGCCGCCCTACATGATCTTCGCCGACACCACCTTGCGCGCCATGGCGAGCGAGCGCCCCGGCAGCCTGCCGGAATTTCTGGCCCTGCCTGGCGTAGGCCAGGCAAAGCTGGAGCGCTATGGCGAAGTCTTCCTGGAAGTCGTCAGGCGCGAGGGCTAGGATGACGGCTCGGTACCGCTGGTTCACGCCACTGTGCGGCGGCGCACAGGCCGGACATGAGCCAGCCCTCCCCTCCTTGACGCCGTTTACCATACATTTTAAGTTAGTGAACGAACGCTAACTTAAAATGCGATTCTCCCGCGCCCGGTACGCGCCCATCCAGGAACCACACCGATGCTCGCATCGCTGATGTCCGCCCGCCGCTTCTGGCCCCTGTTCTGGAGCCAGTTCTTCAGCGCCTTCAACGACAATTTCATCAAGCAGGCCCTGACCATCCTTGCAGTCTACGGCATTGCCGAAACGGCCGCGATGGAAGGCGGCGACAGCATGGTCTCGATCGCCGGTGCCTTGATCGTGCTGCCCGGCCTGCTGCTGTCGGGTCTGGCGGGGCAATTGGCCGACCGTTACGACAAGGCCCGGGTCGCCCGGCAGATCAAGCTCGCCGAGATCGCCATCGTCGCCATCGCTGCGGTCGGCTTTGCCCTGCACTCCATGCCGATCCTGCTGGTCAGCATGCTCACGCTCGGCATCATGGGCACGCTGTTCACGCCGGTGAAATACGGCATCCTGCCGGACCATCTGGCGCCGGAGGAACTGCCGGCCGGTAACGGCCTGATCGAGGCAGGCACCTTCCTATCGATCCTGATCGGCATCATCGGGGCCGGCTTCGTCGCTCCCCACCTGCCCAGCTGGATCGTGGCCGCCATCATGGTGGCGGTGGCCGTGGCCTGCTGGTGGTTTGCCCGCCTGATCCCGCCCACGGGCGAAGCGGCCCCCGACCTCAAGATCGACTGGAACATCATCCGATCGAGCTACCAGCTCGTGCAACTGGTGGCCTCCGACCGCAAGCTCCTGATCGGCTCGCTGGCGGTGGCCTGGTTCTGGATGAGCGGCATCGTCATCCTGTCGCTGACCCCTTCCCTCGCCCACAGTGTCATCGGCGGTGACGGCACGCTCAATACCTGGTTCACCACCGCCTTCTCGATCGGCATCGCCATCGGTTCGATCCTGGCCGCACGCCTGGCCACGGGCCGCATCATCGTGCTGCTCTCGCCGATCGGCTGCATCCTGATGGGGCTGTTCTGCCTCGACGTGGCCTGGATCGCCTTCGGTACCGAGCGCTCGGCCACCCCCCTCCATTTCCTGAGCTATCTCGCCACCGGCTCCGGCGTGCACATGACCCTTGCGCTCGTGCTGGTGGCGCTGGCAGCGGGCCTGTTCATCGTGCCGATCTATGCGGCCGTCCAGCACTGGGCCCCCAAGGACGAACGCGCCCGCGTCATCGCCGGCGGCAATGTCATCACGGCCCTGTTCATGACGGTCGGCGCCGGCGGTCTCTCCCTGCTGCAGGGTAAATTCGGCCTCACCACACCGACTGCCCTGCTCGGCATCGCCGTCCTCGACATCATCGCCGGCGTCATCCTGCTCTATGTCCTACCCATGAGCCGGTTCCGCGACTTCATCCTGCTGCTTTACCGGCTGCTCTATCGCCTCGAGGTCAAGGGCATCGAGAACCTGGAGACGCCGACGCCCCATCGCATCATCGCGATCAACCATGTCAGCTTCCTCGACGCCGGCCTGGTCCTGGCCCTGCTCGACAAGGATCCCGTGTTCGCCATCGACCACACCATCGCCAAGGCCTGGTGGGTCAAGCCCTTCCTCAAGATCTGCCGGGCCTATCCGCTCGACCCGACCAAGCCGATGGCGACGCGCGGGCTGATCAATGCGGTGAAGGCGGGCGAGACCCTGGTGATCTTCCCCGAGGGGCGCCTCACCGTCACCGGCGCTCTGATGAAGGTCTATGACGGTGCGGGCCTGATCGCCGACAAGTCGCATGCCGACATCGTGCCCATGCGTATCGACGGCCTGGAGCGTACGCCCTTTACCAGGCTCGACGCCAACAAGGTTTCGCGCCGCTGGTTCCCGAAAGTGACCGTCACTTTCACCGAACCGACACGCCTCACCATCGATGAGGACCTCCGCGGCAAGAAGCGCCGCCAGGCCGCCGGCGCCGCCCTCTACGACGTGATGTCGGACCTCATCTACAAGACGAGTTCGGTCGACACCGATCTCTTCCGTGCCCTGGTGGCGGCGGCCGACAAATATGGCCGCAAGCGGGTGGTGCTGGAGGACCCGGTCAGCGGCACCCTCACCTATAAGCGCCTCTTGATCGGCATCAACGTGCTCGGCCGCAAATTCATGGGCTTTACCGCCCCCGGCGAGCACGTCGGCGTGCTCCTGCCCAACGCCAATGCCGTGGCCGTCACCTTCTTCGCCCTGCAATCGACGGGCCGCATCCCGGCCATGCTGAACTTCTCCGCCGGACAGGCCAATCTGATCTCGGCCTGCAAGACAGCGCAGGTGAAGACGGTGCTGTCGTCCCGCGCCTTCGTGGAGAAAGGCCGGCTCGGCGATGTCGTGGCCGCGATGGAAGAGCATGTGCGCTTCGTCTGGCTGGAGGATGTGCGCGCCGAGGTCGGCACCGCCGACAAGCTGAGGGGCCTCCTCGGCGCCGGGCGCGCCCATGCCAGGCCCGCGCCGGGTGCCCCCGCCGCCGTCCTGTTCACCTCGGGCTCGGAGGGCGCGCCGAAGGGCGTGGTGCTGTCGCACAGCAACATCCTCTCCAACATCGCGCAGGTCGGTGCCCGCATCGACTTCGGCCCCGGCGACATCGTCTTCAACGTGCTGCCGGTCTTCCATTCCTTCGGCCTGACCGGCGGCATGATCCTGCCGCTCGTCAACGGCGTCAGGCTCTACCTCTACCCGACGCCGCTGCACTACCGCATCATCCCCGAACTGATCTACGGCACCAACGCCACCGCCTTGTTCGGCACCGACACCTTCCTCGCCGGCTATGCCAAGATGGCCAATCCTTACGACTTCCGCTCGCTACGCTATGTCGTGGCCGGCGCCGAGCCGGTGAAGGTGGAGACCCGGCGGGCCTATAACGAGAAGTTCGGCCTGCGCATCCTGGAAGGCTACGGCGTCACCGAGACCTCGCCGGTGCTGGCGCTGAACACACCGATGTTCAACAAGAACGGCACCGTCGGCCGGGCTCTGCCCGACATGGAGACGCGACTGGAGGACATTCCGGGCATCGAGGAAGGCGGCCGCCTGCATGTGCGCGGCCCCAATGTGATGCTCGGCTATCTCAAGGCCGATCAGCCCGGCGAGATCGCCGCACCCGAGGAAGGCTGGTACGACACCGGCGACATCGTCACCATCGATCCGCAAGGCTTCATCGCCATCAAGGGCCGGGCCAAGCGCTTCGCCAAGATCGGTGGGGAGATGGTGTCGCTCGCAGCCGTCGAGGCGATGCTTGCCGATCTCTGGCCTGAGAGCCCGGTGGCCGTGCTCGCCACCCCCGACCCCCGCAAGGGCGAGCGCCTGGTGCTGATCACGCCTCACAAGCAGGCCAGCCGCGCCGACGTGATCGCACATCTGCGCTACAAGCATGCCGCCGAGCTGATGATCCCCTCGGAGATCATGATCATCGACGCCATGCCGGTGATGGGCACCGGCAAGACCGATTATGTCGGCCTCAACAAGATGCTGAAGGAGCGTCAGGCCAATGCCGGCGCCGCCGAAGCAAAGGCCAGCCCACCGGCCCCGCTGCCGGGCTTGCCCGAGCCGCCCAAGCCCCCCGCGGCTTCGCCTGCGCAGGGCAATGGTGCCGAGCCGGAAGCCCATCGCCCTCCGCCTGCCCCGCTCGCCGCACCGGGTCGCCCCGCCGGCGAGTCCAGGCCGGCCGCCGAAGCAGAAGCGCCGCCTTCGGTCAGGGCCGCCCACGACGAAACGGGCGGGAATCATGCGTGACGGATCGAAGACGCGCGCCAAGATCGTGACGGAGGCCTTGCGCCTGTTCGCCCAGAAAGGTGTGGCAGGGACCTCGATCCGCGACATCGCCGGTGCCGTGGGCGTGGCGGAGGCTGCCCTCTACCGCCACTTCCCGTCCAAGGACGCGTTGTCGCGCTCCCTTTTCCTGGATGGCTATGCCAGGCTTGCCGGCGACATCCTGGCAGCGGACCAGGCCCATGCCCGGTTCGACACCAAGATCACGCGGATCGTCGAGGTCTTCTGCGACCTTTTCGACGAAGACCGCGCCCTGTTCACCTTCCTGCTGCTCTCCCAGCACGCCCATCTGGCCGAGGTTCCCCACGAAGCCGGCAAGAACGTGGTGGAGGCCGTGCACTCGATCTTCGCCGGCGCCATGCAAAGGCGGGAGATCCGCGAGCACGACACCGACCTCCTGACCGCGATGGCGCTGGGCATCGTCGCCCAGCCCGCGATCTTCACCCTCTATGGCCGGCTCCAGGGGCCGTTGCGTCATCGCGCCCCGGACATGGCGAAGGCCATCCTGGCGCTGGTCGGTTAGGGGAATTTCGAGAAAATCCGATCGGCCCTTCGCTCAGGAGAACATGCCGGCACGGCATTGCCCCGGCATCGCGGAGGATCATATCGCACCATGCGGAAATGCCTGGGTTGCGGCGCGGGCCGGACATCCGCCATGATGGCCGGCACCAGACGATTCAGATTGTCCCCGCCGGAATGAAGCCCCTATGACAGCAGCTGCCCTGGAACCCGTTCGCCTCGCCGACTACCGGGTGCCCGCTTTCCTGATCGACACGGTGCATCTCGACATCCGGCTCGAGCGGACGCAGACCCGTATCGTTTCTACCCTGACTTTGCGGCGCAATCCCCACAGCGCTGGGCAAGGCGCCTTGAAGCTCGACGGCGACGGCCTCGTCTTCGTAGAGGCGTGGCTCGACGGCGTGTCGCTGCCATCGGATGCCTATTCGGTCTCGCCCCATGGCTTCAGCCTGCACCAGCCGCCCGCCGAGCCCTTCACCTTGGCCATCGAGACGCGCCTGGATCCTTCCGCCAATACACAGCTGATGGGGCTTTACCGCTCCAACTCGGCCTATTGCACCCAATGCGAGGCCGAGGGCTTCCGGCGCATCACCTATTTCCTGGACAGGCCGGATGTGCTGTCGGTCTACACCACCAGGATCGAAGCTTCGTTCCAGGAAGCACCGGTGCTGCTCGCCAATGGCAACCGCACCGAGCACGGATCCTTGGCAGACGGCAGGCACTATGCCGTCTGGCATGATCCCTTCCCCAAGCCCTCCTACCTCTTCGCCATGGTTGCGGGCGATCTCGCCATGGTGGCCGACAGCTTCACCACCCGCTCGGGGCGGGAGGTGCGCCTGGAGATCTATGTCGAGCACGGCAAGGAAGACCGCTGCGCCTATGCCATGGACGCCCTCAAGCGCTCCATGCGCTGGGACGAGCAAGCCTTTGGTCGCGAATATGATCTCGACATCTTCATGATCGTCGCCGTGTCCGATTTCAACATGGGCGCTATGGAGAACAAGGGCCTCAACATCTTCAACGACAAATATGTGCTGGCCCTGCCCCAGACGGCCACCGACAGCGACTTCGCCGCCGTCGAGGCGATCATCGCGCATGAATATTTCCACAACTGGACCGGCAACCGCATCACCTGCCGCGACTGGTTCCAGCTCTGCCTGAAGGAGGGCCTGACGGTCTTCCGCGACCAGGAATTCTCCTCCGATCAGCGCTCGCGCCCCGTCAAGCGCATCAATGACGTCAAGCTCCTGCGCAGCCAGCAATTCTCCGAGGACGGCGGACCGCTCGCCCATCCCGTCCGTCCTGAAATCTACAACGAGATCAACAACTTCTACACCGCCACGGTCTATGAAAAGGGCGCAGAGGTCGTGCGCATGCTCAAGACCCTGATCGGCGACGAGGCTTTCGCCGCCGGCATGGATCTCTATTTCCAGCGCCATGACGGGGAAGCGGTCACCATCGAGGATTTCCTGACCTGCTTCGCTGAGGCAAGCCGGCGCGACCTCGGCCAGTTCATGCTCTGGTACAGGCAGTCGGGCACGCCGGAGATCCGCGCCGAGGGGCAGTGGGACGAAGAGGCCGGCACCTACCACCTCAGCCTGAAGCAGATCCTGGCGCCGACGCCGGGCCAACCCAACAAGCAGCCCATGCTGTTCCCGATCCGCCTCGGCCTGGTCGGCGAGGACGGCGATCTTCCCGTCACGCTCGATGGCAAGCCTTTCGATGGTCTGGTGGCCCTGGCCGAATCCGAGCGCAATTACGTGTTCGGCAATGTACGCCAGGCCCCCGTCCCCTCGTTGCTGCGTGGCTTCTCGGCACCGGTCAAGCTCACGGTCGCGCTTGACGAGGAAGCCCTGCTCACTTTGCTCAAGGCCGACAGCGACCCCTTCAATCGCTGGCAGGCCTCCCAGAGCTACGCGCTCAAGCTGCTGCTGCGCCTGGTCAAGGACCCGACGACGCCGGTCGACCCGCGTTTCATCGCGGCTGTCCGTGGCCTCCTTGCCGGGGGAGCCGTCGATCCAGCCTTCACCGCGCTTTCCCTCGCCTTGCCCAGCGAGACCGACATCGCCCGCGAGATCGGCAATGACGTCGATCCCCAGGCCGTCTACCGGGCCCGCTCGATCCTGCGGCGGACCTTGGCCCGGGACCTGCAGGCGGACTTGCTGCGCACCATCGAGAACATGACGGTGGCGGGCCCGTACTCGCCCCAGGCCGCCGATGCCGGGCGACGTTCCCTGCGCAACGGCGCACTCGACCTGGTCTGCGCTGGCGGCACGCCCCAGGCGCTGGATGCTGCCGCCGCGCAGTTCGACAAGGCCGACAACATGACCGATGAAATGGCAGCGCTGGCCACGCTGGCCCTGTCCGCTACGCCGGCCGGCGAACGGGCCCTGCACAATTTCCGCGAACGTTACGACAATGATCCACTGGTCATCGACAAATGGATGGGCGTGCAGGCGATGCTGCCGCTCGAGGCGACGCTGGATCGTGTCAAGGAACTCATGCATGACCCCGCCTTCTCCCTGCACAATCCCAACCGCGTCAGAGCCTTGATCGGCACCTTCTGTTCCGCCAACCAGACGCAGTTCAACCGCGCCGACGGCGAGGGTTATCGCTTCGTCGCCGACATCATCCTGGCGATCGACCCGAAGAACCCGCAACTGGCGGCCCGGCTGCTGGTCGCGTTCAAGACCTGGCGCTCGCTCGAACAAGGCAGGCGCACCTTGGCGGCGGCAACATTGCGCGACATCGCCAGGCGTCCGGGACTATCGCGCGACGTTGCTGACATCGCGCAAAGATCGCTTGCATGAAGCAGCCTTTGCAACTATGCGGTCGGCTCGGCGCCGGCTGACCGTTGCAATCGAGAGTACTGGTGCCTCTAGGGAAGCATTCATAGGCTGCATTCCAAGGAAAGCAGCCCCATGCCACCAGATCTTGTGGTGGTGAGTTTTCAGCTCCATACATGTAGCCAAAGCATCAAGATTTTGTCTTGAATCGGGCGCGAATTCTTCGCTTTTCAGCCGCAAACGGACACAAATAATTAAAAAAGTGTTCACGGCGACTCTAGACAAATCACGTGAAGGTTGATTCTTATAGCTTTATCGATTCGGGGGCGGTGATGACCACCTGCCCTGTCGCAAATTCTCAGATAAGGCTTGGAAGGGCTAAGCAATGGCGCGTGCAAACGCGACACATGCGTCTTTGCGCGCGCCGGGCATCCGGGGCCTTGCCAAGACACTGGTCTGCCCAACCTATCGGCGACTGATCGGGCTTGAACCGATCCTGCGCAAGGCCGTGCCCTTGCTGATCATCGCCTTCCTTGCCGTCATCGCCCTCGCCTCCTTCATCCAGGCCCGGGACAGCCGCCAGCAAGCCATGCAGGAGGCCGGCCGCAACCTCGATCTCATCGTCTCGGCCGCCGCGGCACAACTGAGTGCGATCGTCGCCCAGAGCGGCCGCGTGCCGACCCGTGCCGCGATCACGGCGCCCGAGCACACACTGCTTGCGGTGATCACGCCGCATGGCCGCCTGCTCAACGACAATGGCGACGTTGCCGGCCTGATCGGCGCGATCGGGGACCGCGTCAGTGGCCAGTTGACCGTCACGGTCGGCGGCACTGCCATGCTCGCCTCCATCGGCACCAGCGAGAGCCTGCGCATCGTCGCCGCCAGGCCGATCGACGATATCCTGGAAGGCTGGTACGCCCTGAGCGGCCGGCTGCTCGTCTTCACCACCACCACCGGCGGCGTGCTGCTGATCCTGGGCTTTGCCTATTATTGGCAGGCCTCCCGGGCCCGCCGGGCCGACGACATCTACAACAATGTGCGCAACCGGCTGGAAACCGCGCTCAGCCGTGGACGCTCGGGCCTGTGGGACTGGGATCTCGAAGCGGGACGGGTGTTCTGGTCGGATTCGATGTTCCATCTGCTCGGCTACGAGCCGCAGGACGACCTTCTGGTCCACAGCGACATCGACCGGCTCATTCATATCGACGATGGCGGCTTGCGCACCCTTTCCGCCGAACTGCTGGCCAAGGATCCGCCACTCGCGATCGACCGGCGCTTCCGCATGCGCTGCGCCAATGGCGAATGGATCTATGTGCGCGTGCGCGGCGAGCTGGTCTATGGCCCGCAGGGCAACAAGCGCCTGATCGGCATCGTCGTCGACGAAACCGAAGAGCGGCGCTTCGCCGAGCACACCAAGCGGGCGGACCTGCGCCTGCGCGACGCCGTCGAAACCATCTCGGAAGCCTTCGTCCTGTGGGACGCCGGCAATCGCCTGGTAATCTGCAATTCCAAGTTCCAGGCACTGCACAACCTGCCGGACGGCCTGGTACGTCCCGGCACCCATTACAGCGCTATCGTCGAGGCCGGCTCCCAGCCCGTGGTGCGCACCAACATGTCCGCCAACGCGCCGATCGAGCGGGGCGCGCGCACCTTCGAGGCCCAGCTCCAGGACGGTCGCTGGCTCACCATCAACGAGCGGCGTACCAAGGATGGCGGCTATGTCTCCGTCGGTACCGACATCACCTCGCTGAAGGAACAGCAGACCCGGCTGATGGACAGCGAGCGCAGCCTGATCGGCATGATCGCCGACCTCAAGCGCTCCCGGCAGGTGCTCGAGCGCCAGACCCAGGAATTGGCCGAGCTGGCTGAGAAATATGCCGAGGAAAAGATCAAGGCCGAGTCCGCCAACCGGGCCAAGTCGGAATTCCTCGCCAATATGAGCCATGAGCTGCGCACCCCGCTCAACGCCATCATCGGCTTTTCCGAATTGATGGAGAACGGTACCTTCGGCGCGCTCGGCCAGCCGCGCTATGTCGGCTATTGCAAGGACATCAACGACAGCGGACGCTATCTCCTGAACTTCGTGGACGACATCCTCGAAATGTCGAAGATCGAGGCGGGCGAGGTCACGCTGCAGCGCGAACTCGTGGCGGTCGACCGTCTGCTCGGCGACCTGCTGCGCTCGCTCCGGCCGGAGACGGACGCCAAGAAGCTCAGCCTCCACCCCTCCTGGAGCAATGGCGTGAACCTGCAGGCCGATCGCCGCGCCCTGCGCCTGATCATGAACAACCTTCTCTCCAACGCCATCAAGTTCACGCCGGAGGGCGGCAGGATCGGCGTTCGCATCCGCCGGCACGGCAGCCGGGTCGCCCTCTATGTCGAGGATTCAGGCATCGGCATTCCGGCGGAAGCAATCGGCAAGCTCGGTCGCCCCTTCGAGCAGGTCCAGACCCAGTTCACCAAGACGCACAAGGGCTCGGGCCTCGGCCTTTCCATCGCCAAATCCCTGGCGGAGCTGCATGGCGGCTCGATCCGCATCCGCTCCGCCGTGGGCGTCGGCACCGTCGTCATGGTGGTGCTGCCGGTCGAAGCCACGCGTTCGCCGGTTCAACCGACCACGCCGCTCCTGATGCGGCCCACGCCAAGACGCGCGGCATCGGCAGCGCTGTTGCACTGACACCGCCGCGCGATGGAACCTGCCGGCGTCGGCTTGGCGAGGGGATCAGGTTCGGCTCTCGCCTCCTTCATCGGCGCCACGCGCCCCATCCATCTGCTGCTGCAGCGCCGCCAGCCGCGCCTCCTGGGCCGCGATGCGATCGGCCAGAAGGTCCTCATTCGCGGCCCCGGAAGATGCCGCCGCCTGCTCCATCAATTGACGGATGTTTTCGCGGATGATCGCGATCTCGGCATCGTAGGACTGTGTCGTGCGGGGCGTGCTCATTCTTCCGGCTCCGTCGTGAACAACAGGGGATAGCCCTGGCTGCGCGCCATATCCGTCGCCCGGGTCGCCTTCGTCTCGGCAATGTCGCGCGCGAACACGGCCACCACGCAGACGCCTCTTTGATGGGCGGTAAGCATAACGCGATAGGCCTGTGACTCGTTCATCCGGAATTCGGCCTTGAGCACCACCACCACGAACTCCCGGGGGGTGTAGTCGTCATTGACCAGGATGACCTTGTGCAGCTGCGGCCGCTGGGTCCTGGTTCTGGCCTTGATGCGAGGGCGAAGGTCGGTGTCGCTCATTGGCAGAAAACTCCCAATGAAGCCTCCCGTCGGGAAGCGATGATCGCAATCATTCTTCCACGTCCGAGCGGCAAAATCGAGCCCGCTCGAAGGGAGACCAGGGATGAACCGGCCGCATCGCCGCGCGGGCTTATTTCCCGCCGACGACCTGCTTGAAAATATCCCGCACCTGCGCCTGCGTCACGCCGATGACGGCGTTGAGCTCGTCGAAATCGCTGCATTCGGCCACGCGGCTGAGCAGGATCTTGCCCGTTTCGGATGTCTTGTCGGGATCGAGATTACCGCCGACACAAAAACGGATCACCTGGGAGAGAGCGGTGTAGAGCCGCCAGGCCTCGATGAGGCGCCGATGCGCCGTCTTGGCCAGCACGCCGGCTTCCAGGGCCTTGTCGAGGGCACGGCCGGTATTGGTATCGAGCATGGCCGGATGGGTGGCCGCATGCAGGAGCTGCAGGGTCTGGGCGATGAATTCGATATCGACCAGGCCGCCCCGGGCATTCTTGAGGTCCCACGGCCCGCGCCCGCCCTTCTCGCTTTCGAGCAGGGCCCGCATTTCCGCGACGTCCTTGAGGATCTTGCGCGACTCGCGCTCGACGGTGAGGATCCCGGCGATGGTCTCCTCGATCAGGCGACCGAACTCGGCGTCACCCGCGACGATGCGCGCTCGCGTCATCGCCATATGCTCCCAGGTCCAGGCTTCCTTGAGCTGGTATTCCCTGAACCCGTCGATATGGATGGCGACCGGCCCCTTCTGCCCGGACGGGCGCAGCCGCATGTCGACGGAAAAGGCCGTTCCCTCTCCCGTCGGGGCCGAGAGGGCGGCGATCAGCCTCTGCGTCAGCCGGGCGAACCAGACGGACGGGGCGATCGCGCGGGGTCCGTCAGTTTCAATGGCATCGGGATCATGGTCGTAGAGCACGATCAGGTCGAGGTCGGAGGAAGAGGTCAATTCCCCCCCGCCGAACTTGCCCATGGCAAGGATGCCGACGCGGGCACCGGGCGGGCTGCCATGGGCCTGCTTCAGTTCGGCGATGACGAGATCGAGCAACGCCCTGACCACGGCCTGCGCCAGGGCGGTGATCTGCTCGCCGACCAGCAGGGGATCGAGTTCTCCGGAAAGCAGGCGGGCGCCGAGCACAAAAATGCGCTCGCGCACGAAAATGCGCACCAGGTCGAGTTTGTCCTCATAGCTCTCGCCCGTCGCGAGCGCACCGGCGAGGCGCGAATCGATCCAGGCCTGAGCATCACCACCCTCGGCACCATGGTCGAGCAGGCCGTCCAGCGCATGCGGGCGCCGCACCAGCACTTCGGCCAGGCGTGGCGCCACGCCGAGCACGCGCGCGAGCACCGAAAACAGCTTGGCGTTGTTGCGCAGGATCGAAAAGAGCTGGTAGCCCGAGGGCATGCGGGCGAGCAGCCCGTCGAACACGAACAAGGCCTTGTCGGGACGCCCCTCCTTGGCCAACGCCTGCAGCAGAGCGGGCGTGAGTTCGGTGAGATCCTCGCGTGCCTTGGCCGAGCGCATGGCGGGGTAACGTCCGTGATGCCAGCCGCGGATCATCTCCGCCACCTGCGAAGGCGAGGCATAACCCAGGCGCTCCAAGGTCTTCAGCGTCTCCGGATCGTTCTCCTTGCCGGTGAAGACCAGGCTGCCGACATCGCTGGCGAGCGGCGCCGAGGCCTCGAACAAGCGGGCATAATGCTGCTGCACGGTCTCCAGGCGAGCGATCAGCGCCTTGGACAGGGCTTCCACATCGGCGTAGCCGGCAAAGCGGGCAAATTCCAGGAGTGCCTGCTTCTCCGCCGGCAGGCTGTGGGTCTGCTCGTCCGCCATCATCTGGAGGCGATGCTCCAACCCGCGCAAGAAGTCGTAGGCCTCGGTCAATTGGTCACGCGCCTCCGGCGTGATCCAGCCGGCTTCCTGCAGGGCGGCGAGCATGGCGATGGTGCCGCGCCCGCGCAGGTCGGGATTGCGGCCACCGGCAATCAGCTGCTGGGTCTGCACGAAGAACTCGATCTCGCGGATGCCGCCGCGCCCGAGCTTGAGATTGTGCCCGGCAACGGCGATGGCCTCATGGCCCTTATGGGCATGGATCTGCCGCTTCATGGCATGGACGTCGGCGATGGCGGCATAGTCGAGATGACGCCGCCAGATGAAGGGCACCAGCCCAGCCAGGAAACGCTCGCCCAGCGCGATGTCACCGGCGCAGGGTCGCGCCTTGATCATCGCCGCCCGTTCCCAGTTCTGCCCGACGCTTTCATAATAGCCATAGGCGGCAGGAAGCGAGATCGCGATCGCGGTGGCTCCCGGATCGGGCCGCAGACGCAGGTCGACCCGGAAGACATAGCCATCGGCCGTGCGCTCGGACAACAATTTGACCAGCCCCTGTGTCAGCCGCACGAAGAAAGGCGCCGGCTCCAGCCCTTCGCGCAAGGGCGCCGTTTCCGGATCGTAGAGGACGATCAGGTCGATATCGGATGAATAATTCAGTTCGAACGCGCCCTGCTTGCCCATCGCCAATGCCACCAGGCCGCAATCCCGGTCCGGATTTTCAGGATCGGACGGCAGGAAACGACCTGCGGCGGCGGCCTCCCGCAGCAGGAAACGCAAGGCCAGCGTCGCGCTTTCGTCGGCCACGCGCGTCAGGGCCGCCGTGACCTCGGCAAGCCGCCAGACGCAGCCGAGATCGGCAATGCCGATCAGCAAGGCTGCCTCCTGCTTGAGCAGGCGCAGGGCCCTCATGGCCTCGGCGATATCGGCCGCGGCGCTGCATTGAGCCTTGGCACGTGCGATCGCCTCTTCGAGCACCGCCCCTGGCGCTCCTGCCAGGATGCGCTCCAGGCGGGCGGAATCGGCCAGGGCCAGCCCCCACAGGAAGGGTGAGGCGGTGGCAAGCCCGGCCAGCACGGCATGGCCCTGCCCGCCCTCCAGCGCCGTTGCGACGGTCGGTTGGGCGGCCGGATCCAATACGTCCGTCAGATCGGCGAAGCGGGATTTGACACGACGTTTGTCTTCAATGGGAATCATGCCGCCGCCTCACCCTGCTTTCACGCTCTTCTTGTCGTTCCTTGGCGATAGCATTGGTTCAAACAATTCGCATACGCAAATGGCTGACTTCGAATGCCGTCGCTACGACGTAGCATGCTCTCGAGCAGGTGTCCGGTTCAGGAGCGAACGCGCAAGCCCGGGCGGCGCAGGGCGAGCTTGGACGGCACCGGCTCCTCGGCGGGCTTGTCGGGCAATTCCAGCACCACACGTAGACCCGGCTGGTTGTCTTCCAGGCGGATCGTGCCGCCATGCAGCTTCACCATGGCGGAGACGAGCGCCAGGCCAAGGCCGGAGCCCGGGCGCGTGCGGCTCGATTCCAGCCGGACGAAGCGTTCCAGCACCCTCTGCCGGTCGGCCTGCGGAATGCCGGCGCCATGATCGGCCACGCTGAGAATGACGCGCCCGTCGCGTTTCTCGGCCGCAATCGTCACGTCGCCAGCCGGTCCGCCCTCCTCCTTGGGGCTGTATTTGAGGGCGTTGTCGATGAGATTGGCCAAAGCTTGGCTGACCAGCTCGCGGTTGCCGTGCAGCGCCAAGGGCGATTGCGCCGCCACCACGATCCTGGCACCGCTCTCCTCGGCAACGGGTTCGTAGAGCTCCGCCACTGCATGCACGGCCTCGGCGACATCGAACTCGCTGAGCGCCCCGTCGATACGGCCGCCTTCCGCCCGCGCGATCATCAGGAGAGCGTTGAAGGTGCCGATCAACCCGTCTGACTCCTCGATGGTGCGATCGAGCGCAGCGCGATAGGCATCCTCGTCCTTCGCCGTTCGCAACGCCTCCTCGGCGTGATTGCGCAGGCGCGTCAACGGGGTCTTGAGATCATGGGCGATGTTGTCGGAAACCTCCTTGAGGCCCGCCATCAGTTCCTGGATGCGATCCAGCATGGCATTGGTCGTCGAGGCCAGCCTGTCGAATTCGTCATCCGTGCCTGCGACCTTGAGGCGGCGGGTGAGGTCCCCGTCGATGATGGAGCGGCTGGTGGCATTGATGTCGTCGAGGCGATGCAGCACGCGCCGCGCCACGAACCAGCCGCCGGCCACGCCGAGCAACATGATCAAGCCGACCGACCACAGCGCCGCATTGAACATGATCGCACGCACGCGGCTCTGCTCGTCGAGATCGACGCCGACGAGGAGCTTGTAGCCATCCTGCAGGGCAAAAACCCGCACCAGCGCCGTGCGCGGACCGGCCTTGCCGCCATCATCACGGCGATAGGGAATATTGCTGAGGCCTGGCTTATCGAGGACACCGTCGGGCAGTTCGCTGACATTGCCGACGAGCGCCTCCCCCTGCGGCGTGGTGAGCAGATAGAGCAGCGATCCCGGCCGGCGGGTGCGGGCCTCGATGGTCGAGGCCAGCAGCATCACGCCACCCTGGGCATATTCGTCACTGAGGCTGTTGATCTCGGCATTGATGGAATTGCTGATCTGCGAGCCGAGGAGGCGCTGGGCATTCCAGAAGAAATAGCCGAGCAGCGAAGCCGCGAACAGCGTGAACACCAGCAGATAGGCGGCCATCAGCTTGAAGGCCGTGGTTCGGATCAGTTTCCGCAGTCCGGTCACAGCCAGTCTTTCCGATTCAGCCCCCGACGCAGTGCTCCTCATCTTCACGCGGTGGAATCCTGCCGGGATGGCTTATTTCGCACTGTCGCGGATCATGTAGCCCGCCCCGCGAATGGTGTGCAGCAATGGCTTCTCGAAGCCCTTGTCGAGCTTGGAGCGCAGGCGCGACACATGGACGTCGATGACATTGGTGCCGGGATCGAAGTGGTAGTCCCAGACATGCTCGAGCAGCATGGTACGGGTCACCACCTGGCCGGCATTCTTCATCAGATATTCGAGCAGCCGGAATTCGCGGGGCTGGAGGTCGATCTCCTCCCCCGCCCGCTTGACCACATGGGACAGGCGGTCGAGCTCGAGATCGCCGACCCGATAGACCGTTTCCTCGCCCTTGCCGGGACGCCGGCGCGACAGGACCTCGACCCGAGCCAGGAGCTCGGAGAAGGCATAGGGCTTGGGCAGATAGTCATCGCCACCGGCGCGCAGGCCCTTGACCCTATCATCGACCTCGCCCAACGCGGACAGGATCAGGGCGGGTGTCTGCGTGTCTTCGAGGCGCAGGCGGGAGATCATCGAAAGGCCATCGAGTTTGGGCAGCATGCGATCGACGATCAGCACGTCATAGGGACCGTCCTTGGCCATGGCATAGCCGCTCAAGCCATCGGCAGCATGGTCGGCAACATGTCCCGCTTCCGAGAAGGCCTTGACCAGGTAGGCGGCTGCGTCGCGGTCGTCCTCGACGATCAGAATACGCATTTTGGTTTCAGACTCATTCAGATTTCGAGTTGAAGGCGTCTGAGACGAGCTTTGCCACATTTCGAGGTCACCTCATAGGGGCGCAATGATCCGCGCCCGCAGCATTCACACGGTGTTTTCAAGAATGCACCCCCCATCCCGATCTGCTCCGACCGGAGCGAACGGGGTGGGGGGGACATGGATTCGAGCCAAGGTGCCGTCACGGCCGCCCGTGACGGGCAGCCGCATCGGCGTTTCAGCTCGGATCAGGCCTTGCCGATCGGCAGGGCGACGAAGTGCAGGCCGTCATTGTTCTTCACGCGCAGCAGCACGGTGCGCTTGGAGTCGGCCTTGGCGCTCGAAAGGATCTCGCGAACCTCGCGCACATTGCTCACCGGCTTGCCGGCAATGTCGAGGATGACGTCGCCCGGGCGCAGCGATTCGGCAGCGGGGCTGCCTGGATCGACATCGGTCACGACCACACCGGCCTTGCCGGCACCGGCAACGGCAGCAGCCGGCGCCAGTTCGACGCCCAGGCTGGCGAGCGAGCTCTTGCCGCCGGTGTCGTCATCCTGCTGCGAGCGCGCATCGGCCAGCTGCTTGTCGCCCGGCAGTTTGCTGGTCTCGACCTTGACGCTCTGCTCCTTGCCGTCGCGCCAGACGGTCAGGTCGGCGGTCTCGCCGGGCTTCACATCGGCGATGGCGCGGGCAAGCTCGCGAGAATCGCCGACTTCCTTGCCGTTGACGGCGGTGATGGCATCACCCGACTGCAGGCCGGCCTTGGCGGCAGGACCGTTCTTGGTGACGTCGGCGATCAGGGCACCCGAAGCCTTCTTCAGGCCGATGGAGTCGGCGATATCCTGGGTGACCGGCTGGATCTGCACGCCGATATAGCCACGCGTCACCTGGCCATCGGCCTTGAGCTGCGAGACCACGCGCGAAACCGTCTCGGCGGGAATGGCAAAGCCGATGCCGATCGAGCCACCGGACGGCGAGTAGATCGCCGTGTTCACGCCGATGACGCGCCCGGAGAGGTCGAAGGTCGGCCCGCCCGAATTGCCGCGATTGACCGGAGCGTCGATCTGCAGGAAGTCGTTATAGGTCGAGTTGTTGAGATCGCGGCCACGCGCCGACACGATGCCCGCCGTCACGGTACCGCCCAGGCCGTAGGGATTGCCGACAGCCAGGACCCAATCGCCCACGCGCGGTTCGTTCTGCAGTTCGAGTTCGACAAAGGGGAACTTGCCCGCATCGTCCTGGACCTTCAGCAAGGCGAGGTCGGTCTTCGGATCGACGCCGATCACCTTGGCCGTATAGGTCTTGCCGCCATCGGTGACGACATCGACTTCCTTGGCATGGTCGACGACATGGTTGTTGGTCACGACATAGCCGTCAGCCGAGATGAAGAAACCGGAGCCCAGCGCCATGCCGAACTGCTTGCGAGGCCGGCCGGGCTGCATGTTGCCGCCACCGGGCCCGTTGAAGAAGAACTCGAACGGATTGGCCGGCGCACCGTCATTGTCGTCGTCGGAAGCGCTGGCATTGGTTTCGGTCTTGACCTTGATGGAAACCACTGCCGGCCGCACCTTCTGCACGATATCGGCAAAGCCCGGCTGCGCGACGCCAGACTGAACGGCTTGGCTCTGGGTCTGCGCGAAAGCGGGCGTGACGGATGGCATGACCACGAAGTTGCCGGCAACCGCGCCGGCGACGCCAAGGCCGAACACGGCAGCCATCAGGCGCGTGCGGCGGCGGGCGAGGATACCGGCCTTCGGCTTCATGTCATGATCGGATGAATTCATCGTGATAGGCTCCATAATGACACGGCCTTCCGTAGGGATAGACCGGTCGCCTTTGCTTCAGCGCCCCCATTCAGCGCCGTTGCCGGTGACAATGCCCTGACCAACATTACGGCTCTTTTTCCGCCGGATTACTCTTTAGTAAGACGCAGTTTTTCCCGCTCGAGAGCATGTCCCACCGGCTGGATGCCGGCCCCTGTCGTACTATAACCGCACATCCCACCGGACGGCACCGGTTTTCCGCGCCCCTTAGAATCCATCTAAACTATTGATGTTGCAGGGAAATTATTGATGGGATATCAGGTCCTGCATTGAGTTGACGCGCATCGCCCTCCCGAAGCGCGACTTCGTTTCCATTTCCGATGCCACGCCGATGACGACGTTCACCACGACCGATGCCCGTGACGACCTGATGTCGCTCTATCTGCGCCAATGGAAGACGCTGCGCAGCCTGCTGCGCAAACGCAGTGGCTCGCACGATCTCGCGGAGGAGGCCGTCCAGGAAACCTGGCTTCGGCTGGCGGACATGAAGGGAACGCGAAGCCCCATTCAGGACCAGCAGGCTTTCCTGCTACGCATCGCCGGCAACATCGCCATCGATCTCGCCCGCAAGGATCGTCGGCATTCGGCCCGCTGCCTCAGCGACGAAGCCATTCTCCAGGCGGTCGCCGACAGCGCACCGTCACCAGAGACGATCACGATCGATTGCGACCAATTGCGTTTCCTGGCCATCGGCCTGGCCAAACTCGCAGCCAAGCCACGCACGGCCTTGTTGCTGAATCGCTGCGACGGCCTTTCCCATCGGGACATCGCAAAGCGACTCGGCGTTTCCGAAAGCATGGTGACGCGCTACCTCGCCCAGGCGCTACGACATTGCCGCGACCATTTCCGCGCCATCGCCTGACCTCTCGGCCGAGCGCGTATAGATTGCCGGGAGCGGATGGTGACGAGAACGCCGACCAGACAGACGGAACCAGGCCAAGAGAGGCAGCAGGCCGATCTCGCACTCAGCGACGCGGCCATCGACTGGCTGGTTAGGCTCCATTCCGGCCAGGCTGGCAAAGCCGACCATGAGGCTTTCGCGGCCTGGCGCAGGCAGAGCCGCGAACATGAACTGGCTGCCCGCGAGGCCGAGACGATCTGGCATGGTATCCGCCTTGCCGGAGACAAGGTCCAGCGCAATGCCCGCGCCAAATTGACGAGACGGGCAGTGCTTGGTGGTGTGGCGATCGGTGGATTGGCCGTCGCCGGTTCCAGCCTTCTGCGCCAGCATCTGTTCGCCGACCACAGCACCGGTGCCGGAGAACGCGCGACGATAACCCTGCCGGACGGCTCCACCGCCCTTCTCAACGGCGACACCGCGCTGAATGTCTCCTTCGATGCCGCCCATCGGCACCTGGAACTGCTCGCAGGTCAGGCGCTGTTTCAAGTCCGACCGGACGCCGGACGGCCTTTCGTGGTGGCGGCCAATGGCGGGCAAGCGCGGGCCGTGGGAACCGTATTCGACGTCGACATCCGTTCGCAGGAAGTGGTCGTTACCGTGGTGGAGGGACAAGTGGACGTGACGGCCGGTGCCGGACCCGGCACGGGCGTACTCGCGGCAGCCGATCAGCGGGTGCGCTACGGAACAGGCCGGCAGCCCTTCGCGGCCGAACCCGTCGACGCCGAATCCGAGACGGCCTGGCGCAGGGGCAAGCTCATCTTCAACCAGAGGCCGCTGGGCGATGTCGTGGTCGAGATCGAGCGCCAGCGCCGCGGCAGGATCGTGATCACCAGCGCCCGCCTGCAGTCGCTGGAGGTGACCGGGGTATTCGAACTGGCCGACCCGGAATCCGTGCTCTCCACCCTCGAGGCAACGCTCCCCGTCAAGGTGACGCGGCTGCCCTTCGTCACCATCCTGCACTGAAGCCGCCTTCCCTCGAGCGCTTGGGACATGGTTCCGCTCCCCCTCTTCCGCGAGCACTTCGAAATTTTCCTGCCGATGCGCTGCAAGATCGCCGGTCTCGTTTCGTCCTGGAGATATGGGGGACTGGCAGACGTTTTCAGGAAACGCCTGCCCTCCCCCCTTTGGTCAGCGGGGCGGGATTGATGGACGGCAGAAGATTGGGACATAACAAGGGGTGCGGCTTTGGCGGCCTCACCAGGATCGCACTTTTGGGGTCGGTATCGATCGGCATGGTGCTGGCGTCGGCATGGTGCGGCGGCACCGCCTATGCGCAAACGTCACAGCAGGGCAGTATTCGCCTCGACATCCGCCAGCAGGACCTGGGCCCGGCGCTCACCCGCTTTGCCGATCAAGCCGGGTTGCGGTTGCTGTTCGCCTCGTCCCTGGTCGCCAACCGGACCAGCCCTGCCCTATCAGGCAGTTACACCCGCGAACAGGCGCTTTCGCGCCTTCTCGCGGGCACAGGCCTCTCCTACAGCTTCACCAGCGCCAACACCGTGACCATCAGCGGGCGTGCTGCCGGCACGGCGGCCCCGCTTGCCGATGACGGCTCGCTGGTCCTCGACGTCATCACCGTGACGGCCGGCCAGGGCGGCAATCAGCAGGAAGCCCCCTACGAGACGCCGGCGCCCACCGCCTACATTTCGGAAAAGGCCATCGAGCGCTTCCGGGGATCGAGCCCGGCCGACATCTTCCGGGGCACGCCGGGCGTGACATCGGGCGAAGCGCGCAACGGTGCCGGTGCCATCGACGTCAACATCCGCGGCATGCAGGGCATGGGCCGCGTCGCGGTGACGGTCGACGGAGCCGAGAATGCCGTGACCGTCTACCAGGGCTATCAGGGCACGTCCAACCGCACCTTCGTGGACCCGGACCTGCTCGGCGGCATCGACATCACCAAGGGGTCGGACGTCACCTCCAACGGCATTGCCGGCACGGTCGCCATGCGCACGCTCGATGCCGCCGACATCGTGCAGGACGGCAAGAATTACGGCGTGCGCGTCCGTGGCGGTTTCGGCACCAATACCTCTTCGCCGAAAGCCGGCGCAGTGGCCGGCTACCAGTGGCCCTACGCCTCCTGGGCCTCCCCGGTGGCCACGCCCTCGCCGACCGGCATGGACCGGCCGGCCCTCCTGTCGCCGACGAGCGGCTCGGGCAGCGTCGTGGCTGCGGTGAAGGAGGAGAATTTCGACCTGATCGCCGGCTACGCCTATCGCAAGCAGGGCAATTATCATGCGGGAACGAACGGGCCTTCCGCCTATCCCATCCATCTGGGGCCACGCCGCGTCTGCTCCACGCCCACCTACTGCCAGAACTACACGGACTATATCGACAATGGCGGCATCGCCAATTATCGCGCCGGCGAGGAAGTGCTGAACACCCAGCTGGAGACGCAATCCTGGATCGCCAAGGGAACGGTGCGCTTCGGCGACGGCCACAGCGTGCAGCTCGGCTATAACGGCTTTCGCAGCGAGGCCGGCGACCTTCTCGCCTCCCGGCTCACCAATGACCGGGGCCAGGCGGTCCAGCAGGCACAGACCACCGGAACCTCGGTGGACAGCGTCACGCTGCGCTACCGCTGGAAACCTGCGGACAACGACCTCATCAACCTCAAGACCAATCTGTGGTGGAGCAAGCTGGAGATGCGCAATCCGCTGCGCGCCGGCTACAGGCCGCCCAAGCCGGGGGACTTCCGCTCCGGGTCCGACACGGACATGTGGGGTGCCGAGATCACCAACACCTCCAAATTCCAGCTGGCCTATGGTTCGGCCGACCTGACCTATGGCCTGTCCTATCGGGGCGAGGACACTCGCCCGAGCCGCGGCACCAAGGAGGCCGAAACCTGGCTGGACCTGCGCGACGGCATCCGCCATGAAGCTGCCGGTTTCGCCAAGGCCGCCTGGCGGCCCGCCGACTGGCTCACCCTCAACGGGGGGCTGCGCTACCAGTATTTCTGGTCCGAGGATCGCAATGCCCCCGAACTGGTGCGCCCCGACTACACCTACGACACCAGGCTGGCCAAGGGCGGCATCAGCCCCTCGATCGGCGTGACGGTCGAGCCTTTCGACGGCACCCAATTCTACGTCAACTATTCCAATGCGATGCGGCTCCCCAGCATCATGGAATCGGTCTCGGCCTTCACCATGAACGTCAATTCGCATCTGAAGCCCGAGCGTTCCAGCAATTGGGAAATCGGCACCAATCTGCGCCGGGAGGGCCTGCTGTCGGCGAATGACAAGGGCATGCTCAAGCTGGGCTATTTCGACTGGACCGTCGACGACTACATCGCGCGCCAATGGTACACCTTTCCCAACGGTGTCTCGGGCATGCGCATCTTCAACATCGATCGCGCCCATTTCTCCGGCCTGGAACTATCCGGCCGCTACGAACTCGGCGGCTTCACGGCGGATCTGGCGGCCAATTACTACACCAATGTCGAGTTCTGCCGCACCGCCGGGACCTGCGAGAACAAGTCGCTCTATGCCGACTATTCGACCAACCATATTCCGCCCCGCTATTCGCTGGCGCTCACGCTGTCCCAGAAATTGATGGACGATGCGCTCACCGTGGGCGGGCGGATTTCCCATGTCGGCGCGCGCGCCATCGGCCATGGCGACGTGACGGCGCAGGGTGCGTCCCAGTTCATCGCCCTGGTCGACTGGAAACGGCACACGTTGGTGGACGTCTTCGCCGAATACAAGTTCAGCAAGAACCTCACGGGCAGCGTCCGCGTCGAGAACCTGACCGACCAATATTACGTCGACCCCCTGAGCCTGGTGCAGCAACCGGGCCCGGGGCGCACCTTCTACGCCTCGCTGACCGCCACATTCTGACGGCGCCGATGAACACGCTACGCGAGGCCAGCTATCCCACGATAGCCCCGGCCGGGCTGGAGTGCGTACCGGAAGGCGCCCCATCGTGACCGATTGGCAAACCGTCTCAGGCTCCAGGAGCCGCCTCGCGGATCTGGCTCTCTGGGCCGGTTCGGGTCTTGTCGTGCTCAGCCTGCACCTTGGGGTTGCCATCTGGTGTCTGTGGCCGTCGCCGGCGGCGCCTTCCGCCGATGCTCCGCCGCCGGCGATCATGATCGAGCTCGCGCCGACCCCGGAGGCGATGCAGACCCAGACCAACGAGATCTCTCCCGACCTGCAGGCGGCGGAGCCCCAGGCGGCAAGCGAGGCGGTCCCGGCGCCCGAGGAGCCCGTGCCCGCCGACCCCATCGAGGAGGTCCAGGCTCCGGAGCCGGTGACGGAGGCGGCCGAGCCGCAGCCGACAATGGAAACGCTGCCGACGCAGGTCACGCAGGCCGAAGTACAGCTCCCCCAGCAGCGGCCCATCGAGGTGAAGGCGAGGCAGCAGACCACTCTCCGGGCAGAGCCGAAGAAGCCGCCCAAGCAAAAGCCAGCCAAGCCTCGTCCTCAGCACGCCCATGAAGCTTCGAAGGCAGCCGTCGTGGCACAAGCCCAGGCCAGTCAGTCGAGCCGCAACGCAGCCCGGCAAACCAGCTCCGGCCAGCTGTCCGGCCAGGCGCCGGCGGAGTGGCGCTCGCAGTTGATGGCGCATCTCGAACGGCGCAAGCGCTATCCGGCCGGCGCCCGTTCGCGCGGTGAACGCGGTATTGCCTATGTCCGCTTCCGGATCGACGATAAGGGCAACGTGCTGGCAGCCTCGCTCGCCCGCTCCTCGGGTTCTGTCGAACTCGACCAGGAGGTACTGTCCCTGGTCCGGAGGGCCTCGCCCGTTCCCCCGCCGCCGGCTGGCGTCAGCCGGACCATCACCGCGCCGGTTCGGTTTGATTCAAGGTGAGATCGGTGCACGAGCAACCAGGCAAAGCAGACAGGGCCATGGCGGTCCAACGATTGTCCAAGCTCGATCCGCGATGAACCTTGCTGGCCGAGCGATGTTCTATGAAGGCTGCCTCTCTGTCATGGTTCCGCTTGGGCTGGAGAGGAGCGCCACCGACCTGATAGCAAAAGGAAACGACTTGATGGCCAAGGACAAGGCGAAGGCATTGAAGACGGCGGATCTGCGGGTCCCCACCGATCTGGGTTCCAATGCGACAAAGGATCTGTCAGGCGCACTCACGACGTTGCTTGCCGACGTGTTCACCCTTTATCTGAAGACCAAGAATTTCCACTGGCACGTCTCGGGCCCGCATTTTCGCGACTATCATCTGCTGCTGGACGAGCAGGCCGATCAGATCTTCGCCATGACCGACGCCATCGCGGAGAGGGTCCGCAAGATCGGCGGCACCACGCTGCGCTCGGCTGGCCATATCGGGCGGCTGCAGCGCCTGTCGGACAATGATGCCGATTTCGTCACGCCCGGCGACATGCTTGCCGAATTGCTCGACGACAACAAGCGCCTGGTCGGCTTCCTGCGCGAGACCCACGATCTGTGCGACGAACACCGCGATGTCGCGACCGCCAGCCTGATCGAAAACTGGATCGACGAAACCGAACGCCGGGCCTGGTTCCTGTTCGAGACCGGCCGATAGCAAAGCTCTTCAGCACCGCGAGCTCGGCAGCCGGGGCGATCCGATGCTGCAGGCTATTGTTGTCGCATCGCTTTTGCCGAAAATCAGCGTCCGCTTTTCGGCACGATGCTCTAGCCTTCCCGCTTGAGAATATCGTCGACCCTGGCCTGCTCATCCGAACTGAGCGGTGCAGGAGCGGCAGCGTGCCGCCGCCGCGTCGACAGGAAGATGGCGATGCCACCCAGCAGCAGCAATGCCGGCGGTCCCGACCACAAAGCGAGCGTTCGCCATTCCAGAGGCGGCTTCAAGAGGATAAAATCGCCATAGCGGGCAACCAGGAAGTCCTTGACTTCAGCGTCGCTGTCGCCGGCCTTCAAGCGTTCGCGCACGAGGATGCGCAGATCCTTGGCGAGCGAGGCATTCGAATCGTCGATCGACTCGTTCTGGCAGACCATGCAGCGCAGCTGCGCCGACAACGCGCGGGCGCGTGCCTCGAGGGCCGGGTCGGGCAAGACCTCGTCCGGCTGCACGGCCAGGGCCGGCAGTACCATGAGGCCGAAAAGGCAGGCGAGGATGAAACGCTTCGCCATCGCCTACTCGGCCGGTTGCATGGTCTGGGCAAGCCGGCGCGCCGGCTTGGGAGCGCCGACGCGCAGGCGACGGTCCGACAGGGACAACAGGCCGCCCAACGCCATGATCAGGCAGCCGAGCCAGATCAGGGTGATCAGCGGCTTGTCATAGAGCCGCGCCGCAATGGCACCATCCGGCAGATTGTCGCCGAGGCCGATATAGATCTGGTCGAAACCATGGGTGCTGATGCCCGTTTCCGTCACCGGCATCTGGCGCGCCGGGTAGAAACGCTTGGAGGACGTCATACGGCCGATCTCGACGCCATCGCGGCGGATGACGAACTGCGCCTCGGTGGCCGTATAGTTCGAGCCGCGCCTGGGTACTGCGCCGACATAGGTGGCCTGGAAGCGTCCGAAGCCGGCGGTATCGCCGGGCTTCATCGCCACGATGGTCTCCGATTGCCAGGCCGAGGCGGCAACGACGCCCATCAGCGTCACGCCGACGCCGAAATGGGCAAAGGCCGTGCCGAAGGCCGACCGCGGTAGGCCGGTTGCCCGGCGCAGGCTGGATCCCAGCGGCTCGCGGAACAGCTTGATGCGCCCGGCGATCTCGACCACCGCTCCCGCCATGATGAAGAAGGCGAGGCCCGCGCCGAGCGGCGCCAGCACCGGCCCGCCTTGCTTGAGCCATAGCGTCACCAGCGCGGCCAGGATGGCGAGGCCGATCGCAGCAGCGAGGCGCTGCATGGCACCGGCCAGGTCACCGCGCTTCCAGGCAAGGAAGGGGCCGAACGGCATCACCACCAGCACCGCCAGCATCAGCGGCCCGAAGGTCAAGTCGAAGAAGGGCGGACCGACCGACACCTTGCCGCCGGTCAGGGCCTCCAGCGCCAGGGGATAGAGCGTGCCGATGAACACGGCAAAGCAGCTCACCGTGAGCAGGAGATTGTTGAGGATCAGCGCGCCCTCGCGCGAGATCGGCGCGAAGATGCCGCCCTGCTTCAGGGCTGAAGCGCGCCAGGCGAACAGGCTGAGGCCACCGCCGATGAACAGCACCAGGATCGCCAGCATGAACACGCCGCGCCTGGGATCGGTGGCGAAGGCGTGCACGGAGGTGAGCACGCCCGAGCGCACCAGGAAGGTGCCGAGCAAGGAGAGCGAGAAGGTGAGGATGGCGAGCAGGATCGTCCACACCTTGAGGGCATTGCGCTTTTCCATCACCAAAGCGGAGTGGAGGAGCGCCGTACCGGCGAGCCACGGCATCAGCGAGGCATTCTCGACCGGATCCCAGAACCACCAGCCGCCCCAGCCCAACTCGTAATAGGCCCAATAGGAGCCCATGGCGATGCCCAGGGTCAGGAAGATCCAGGCCAGCAGGATCCAGGGCCGGACCCAGCGCGCCCAGGCGGCATCGATGCGCCCCTCGATCAATGCGGCAGCCGCAAAGGCAAAGGCGATGGAGAAGCCGACATAGCCCAGATAGAGAAGCGGCGGATGGATGGCGAGGCCGACATCCTGCAGGATCGGGTTGAGATCCTGCCCCTGCATCGGTGCCGGCGTGAGGCGGGTGAAGGGATTGGAAGTGAGCAGGATGAACAAGAGGAAGGCAGCGCTGATCCAGGCCTGCACCGCCAGCACGGTCGCCTTCATCGTCGGCGGCAGGTTGCGGCCGAAGGCGGCCACCAGCCCGCCGAAAAACGCCAGGATGAGGACCCAGAGCAGCATCGAGCCCTCATGGTTTCCCCACACGCCTGTGATCTTGTAGAGCAGCGGCTTGGCCGAATGGGAATTCTCGAACACGTTGGCAAGCGAGAAATCCGAGCTGACATAGGCATAGGTCAGCACGCCGAACGCCGTGGCAACGAAGAGAAGCTGGAACAGGGCGGAACTGGTGCCGATGCGCATCAGCCCGAGATCGCCCGCGCGAGCGCCCCACAGCGGCAGCACCGACTGGATCACGGCGAGCGTGAGGGCGAGAACGAGTGCGTAGTGGCCGGCTTCGACGATCATGGCTTCTTCCCGTAGGCGCCGCCCTCTTCCCAGTGGCCTTGCGCCTTCAGCGCATCCGCCACTTCCTTGGGCATGTATTTCTCGTCATGCTTGGCCAGCAGCGTATCGGCCTGGAAGACACCGGCGCTGTCGACCACGCCCTCGGCCACCACGCCCTGCCCCTCGCGGAAGAGATCGGGCACGATACCCGAATAGACGACCTTGATCGACTTGTTGGTATCGGTCACCGTGAAGGCGATCTCCGACGCGCTGCCGCGCTGCAGGGAGCCCTGCTCCACCAGGCCGCCCAGCCGCCAGCGCTGGCCTGGCGTGGTCTGCTTGCCGACGATGTCGCTCGGACCGGCGAAATAGGACATGGTGCCGCCCAGGCTGAACAGCACCAGGCCCACCGCAGCCGCGAGGACCACACCGGCTGCGCCGATCATCGCCAGACGTCTGCCCTTGCGCGTCATAGACCCAATGCCTTCGAAAGCTCGTCCATCTGCCTGACGGCATCGGGCGAATTGGCCAGGGCCTTGCGGGCATCCGCGAGCGCAGTGCGGGCATTGTCCGCCTGCCCGAGCACGCTATAGGCCTTGATCAGCTTCATCCATTCCTCCGGGCTGCCCCCTTGCGATTTTAACCGCTCGGACAGCCCGGACACCATGCCCTGGATCATTTTGCCGCGCTCCTGCGGAGTCATCGCCTGGGCTGCCCTGACATCGTCCTGTGAAGGGCCGCGTGCAGCCGTATCGGGAGCGGCGCCATCGGGAGCAGATCCGGGCTGCCCGCCGACCCTGGCGATTTCCTGCCGCAGGAAGTCGGCAGCATTGGGATTGTCGGCAATCAGGGCCTGCCAGGCCTCGATCGCCCCGTTCTTGTCGCCGTCCTGCTCCCTGGCGAGGCCGAGGAAATAGGCAGAACGGAATTCCTTGGGATCGAGCTTGAGAGCCCGCTGGAAGGCGGCCTTGGCATCGGCCGTCACCATGCGGTCGGCGGCAGCGACGACGGCGACGCCGAAATTGGCCTCGCGTTCGGCGGTCGATCCCAGCAGCCGCAGGGCATTGGCATAGGCCTGCTTGGCATCTTCGAAGCGCTGCTGGCGCAGATAGATCTGCGCCATCAATTCCCAGCCGCGGCCATCTTCAGGATTCTCCGCCAGCTTGGCTTCGACCCGGGCCACCAGTTCATCGAGCGAGGCGTTTTCGATATTGTCGTCCAGCCGGGCCGCCAGGGGCTGGTCGGGACTCGACGGCGAGCCGAGATAGGCATAGAGCCCAAGGCTGAGCAGCGGGACCGCCACCAGGACGACGCACGCGGCAAACCTCCGCCGCCCGCTGGCCGCCTGCGCGGCCGGCTGCCGGTCCTTCTCGGCTTTCTCTCCCTCATCGGCCTCGATCAGCCGGCGGGAGACCTCGATGCGGGCGGCCTGCGCCTCGCTCCCGGCGATCAGCCCGCGCTCGAGATCGCGATCGATCTCGGCCAACTGGTCCTTGTAGATGGCGACATCGGATGCCTGCGGCGTCACGGCGCCGCCACGCTGCGCCAGCGGCCACAGCAATGCCAGAGCTGCGAGGCCGGTCATGGCGGCCAGGGCTATCCAAAGGAGCATTCGAGATCTCTTGCGCTGGCCATAAGGCCTAATTTGGGCGTTTCAAACGCGCAGAGACGCCTTATCACCCATCGGCTGCGGGCAGCGTGCGCGACCGCACCCCCGCCCGCCCAGATATCGCCGCAGCAAAGCGCGTTCATGACCGAACACCTCTTCGCTCCGGCTTGTCGTCCCGACGCGTCGCTGCGATTCCCGGCCCTTCCGCCCAATCGCAAAACGCCTCAGCTGTTGACCCAACCGCCATCCGGCTGCCGGCACGCCGTCGAACGGGCGACGCTCGGCACGCCGTCCTTGTAGACGGTCTGGGAATATTGCCGGCACGGAGCCGCACCCTGGTTCTGCAGTGGCCCGGCCACCACGCTGCCATGGGTGGTGGCGTTGCTGTCGCTCTTCCAGTCGATGCTGACCTTGGCCTTGCCATCCAGGGCCGTGCGCCGAGCCTGCTCGGCGCGGGCGCGATCGGCGGGATCGAGGCTGTCGAGGATCGGCGAATTGCTGGTGGCAGGCGTGGGCGGCGCGGCAGCGACGGTCGGCTGGGTGGTCGAGCTGGTAAGCCCGCATCCTGCCAGCGGCAGCGCCACCACAGCCAGGCCAAACAGCTTGACGATCGATTTTGTCATAGGACCCCTGACCTAAGCATAAGAGCATAAGCTGTCGGCAGCCTTACACGCAAAAACGCCCCGCGCCAACCGTCTCTCAGTGTCGCAAGGGGCAGGTGTTCCGCGTGATACGAGAAAGTGATCCTGATACCGGCCCAACCGGTTTTGCGACTTGGTGGAACCACCAGAAATCGCAAAGACGCGCCGGACTGGAGAAGTCGAACCAACAAGTGTTCGCATCTGAACGTGTTTGGTTCTAGACCGTCGCGCCTTCACCGCTTCGCGAGGATGGCCGGGCGCCGGCTGTTGGTACCGGCCCCTGCAGGGCGGGAATATCGAGGATGGCCCGCAGACCGCCGATCGGTGCTTCATCGAGATTGAAACGGCCGCCATAGAGCGAGACGAGATCCTGTACGATGGCGAGGCCGAGGCCGGTGCCGGGCTTGGTCTCGTCGAGCCGCTTGCCGCGCTGTCCCGCCTCGGCGCGCTTCTCGGGTGACAGGCCCGGTCCGTCATCGTCGATGATAATCCGGGCGAACATCGCGCCATCCAGGTGGAACGCCTCGGTCCGGATCATTACCTCGCTGATCGACCATTTGCAGGCATTGTCGATGAGATTGCCGGTCATTTCCTCGATGTCCTGCTTCTCACCGCGGAAACGCAGCGCCGGATCGACCTGAACCGTGATCTTCAGGCGCTTGACGGCATGGATTTTCTCCATGGCCCGGACCAGCCCCTCGATCACCGGTGCGATCTCGGTCACCGTTCCCACCACGCTGACGGCGGCGGCGATGCGCGCGCGCTGGAGGTGGTGATCGATCTGCTTGCGCATCACGCCGACCTGTCGGCCCACCTGTTCGGCCAAGGGACTGGCCGGCGCCGTACCCGCCTCGTTGGCGATGACGGACAAGGGCGTCTTCAGGGCGTGGGCGAGATTGCCGACATGGGTGCGGGCCCGTTCGACCACTTCCCGGTTGGCGTCGACCAGCGCATCCAGTTCACGCGCAAGCGGCACGATCTCGTCGGGTAGGTCCGGCGGCAGCTTGGCCGCCTCGCCAGTGCGCATGCGCGCCAGCGCACCGCTGATGCGCGAAAGCGGCCTAAGGCCGAAGCGTACCTGCAGCAGAATCGCAGCGAGCAGCCCGACGCCAAGTGCGGTAAAGGTCAGCAGCAGCGAATATTGAAAGTCGGAAATGGCGCTGTCGATCTCATCGGCAGGGCCGGCCAGGGTTACCCGGTAGCGGCCGTCCTCCCCAAGATCGATCAGACGCTCGACGGCACGCAGCCGGCGATCGTCCGGGCCCTTGATATAGCCCTCGCGCACACCGCTGGGTTCGCCGGGCGTGTTCTGGTCGTCGAGGCTCGGCAGGGTCGCCTCGAACAGCGATTTGGATCCATTGGAAGCCGGCTTGTCGAGGCGGTTGATCTGCCAGTACCAGCCCGACAGCGGCAACTCGAAACGGGGCTCGCCCATGGCGCCTGGCGCCGTGCGGTCGCCCACATCGGCGCCAGCGATATCGGCGACCAGCGTCTTGAGATAGACATGCAGGCGCTCGTCGAAGGAGCGCTCGGTCGCATGCTGGTAGACGGAGGAGAGCACCACGCCCGCCACCACCAGCACCACCACCACCCAGGCCGCGGCGGCGACGAAGAGGCGGAAGGCCAGCGAGCGTGTGGTCATACGCGCATGGCGTCCGGCGGCGTGAGGATATAGCCCATGCCGCGCACGGTCTGGATCACATCCACACCCAGTTTCTTGCGCAGCCTGCCGACGAACACCTCGATCGTATTGGAATCACGGTCGAAATCCTGGTCGTAGAGATGCTCGACCAATTCGGTGCGCGACACGACGCGCCCGGTATAGTGCATCAGATAGGCCAGCAGCCGATATTCATGCGAGGTGAGCTTGATCGGGTTGCCGTCGACCACCACGCGGCCGGCCCGGGCATCGAGGCGCACGGGGCCGCAGACGAGTTCATTGGTGGCATGGCCGGTGGTACGGCGGATGAGCGCGCGAAGACGTGCCAGGACCTCTTCCATGTGGAAGGGCTTGGCGACGTAATCGTCCGCCCCCGAATCGAATCCCATCACCTTGTCGGACCAGCGATCCCGGGCGGTCAGAATCAGCACCGGCATCACCTTGCCGGCGCGGCGCCAGCGGTCGAGCACGGTAATGCCGTCGAGCTTCGGCAGCCCGACGTCGAGCACAACGGCATCATAAGGTTCGGTATCACCGAGGAAATGGCCTTCCTCGCCGTCGAAGGCCCGGTCGACGGCATAGCCGGCCTCTTCAAGCGCCTTGACCAGTTGGCGGTTGAGATCCTGATCATCCTCGACCACGAGAAGCCGCATCGGTATTCCTTTACTTCACACCTACGACTTCGCCGGTCTTGGCGTTGATCGTCGCTCTTATCACCCGACCATCGGTCCCCAGAAATGTGACGACATAGCGGTAATTGCCAGGGTCTCCACACAAATTGCCGTCAATCATCTCTCCCTTTACCGCACGTCGAGCCGCTCCCAATGCCGAAAGAAGAGGCACGATCGTACCTGACTTCACGAGCGGGCGCGCCTCGCTGAGGCTGACGCAGGCAGCCATCGCCGGCTGCAACGCCACAAACCACCCCAGTCCCAGGGCAAGGGCCACGGCTAAGGAAGATATCCGCCCCATCCTCATCCTTCTGCTATAGCTCGCCTCGTGCAAAATCCAAAAACGCGCCGAAACAAGGAGTTAGAACAAGGCGGCATTTCCGCCCGACGCGCCTTGCTCTAGATTTCGCCGCAATTCCCCTCGATTCGAGCCATCATCATTGTGCAGAGCCACTGAACACGGCATGAACGTAATGCTCAATCCCGCCTTTCGCCAGAAGGAGCGCCCCGTTAATACGACAGGTGCCGGCTGGTTCTCGCCCGGGCCACGCCAGTCACGGATGCTGGCATCGATGTCGACCTGGGTCCTGCGCTCACCCATGATCGCCCTTCTGAGCCTGGTCATGGCTCTTGTGTCGGCGTTGCCCGCCCATGCCATCGTCGGCGGCACGCCGGCAGCCGCCGATATGGCCCGCCACGTCGTGATGATCGTCTCCGATCGCGGCAGTTTCTGCTCGGCCAGCGTCATTGCCTCCGATCTTCTGCTGACGGCAGGCCATTGCGTACGCAAGGGCGCCAATTACCGCCTGCTGACCTATCAGGGCGGCAAGCCGGTGCTGTCACAACTCGGTAGCGTGGCGATCCACCCCCAATTCGATGCCAAGGCCTATGACAAACGGCATTTCACCATCGATCTCGCTCTGGTGAAACTCGATGCGCCCCTGGCGGGCTATGCGCCGCTTTCCCTGGCGGCCGAAGCAGGCATCGCGGGTGCGGTCTACCGCGTCGCCGGGTTCGGCCTGACTGCCCAGAATGCCGGCAAGAGCGGCGGCGTTCTGCGTGAAATTGCGCTGGAAGGATCTCCGCCTATCTCCAGGGTGCAGTTGCGCCTGCGCGAGAACAGTGGCGTCGGCGGCGCCTGCCAGGGCGATTCGGGCGGTCCGGTGCTGCGCGAGGGCATGCTCGTGGGCGTGCTGGCTTCGGCCGTGGGCGCCAATAGCGGCCGGGGCTGCGGCGGCATGACGGGCGTGGCCCTGCTGGGCACCGCCCTGCCCTGGATTCGCAGCAATGCAGCGCGCATGGGAGCGCCCCTGCCATGACAGCCCGGCGTTTGAAATCCGGCCGATTCTTCACGGTCGAATCCGAGACTCGCTCGGCAAGAACCCGCCCGAACGCGCAACAATTTGGTTTTGGTTGGAAATGCTCTACAGCTTAGCCATGATGAAAACCCGCCTCGCCGCCGCTGTCATGTCCTTCGTGGCCCTCACCATGCCAGCCCTGGCGATCAAAGGCGGTCGCGACGTCACCGATCCCTCCGGCGTACGCAGTCACGTGGTACAGATCACGGGGCCGAGCGGCACCAAATGCAGTGGCACGGTGATTTCCCGCAAGCTTGTGCTCACGGCCGCTCATTGTTTCCTGAGCGGGCATGGCGACTATCGCATCCGTGCCCTCGATACCCAGTTCCGCTTCCGCTTCGCCGAGGCGACGCAGGTGGCGATCCATCCCCAGTTCGACGTAACGGCGCTCGGAACCTCGGCTGCGATCAACGATATCGCGCTGATCCGGGTCGACCACGATTTTCCCGACTGGCTGGTGCCGGTGCCGCTGGCCTCGCGTATCGCCGATGACGGCAGTTTCGTCGACGTCCAGGTCGCCGGCTTCGGCATGAGTCGCGATCGCGTGGTCAGCAGCGCCGGCAAGCTGCGCGAACGGCGCTTCGACATGCTGGACCAGATCGACAGCAAATCCCACCAGCTCTTCCTGATCGATCACAAGGCAACCCGCCGCACCATCAACAATAACGGCATTTGCCGGGGCGATTCGGGCGGGCCGGTGTTCCAGCGCCAGGGCGCGAACTATGTGCTCGTCGGCGTGATCTCGGCCGTGATGGGCGGCAAGGGGCGCGATTGCGGCACGATCACCGCCGTTACCGCCGTCTCGGCTTATCGCACCTTCATCGAGACCATGGCCGACAGAGCCGGCTCCCCTGTGCGCTTTCAGTAAGCGAGACGCTCATCGCCGGCGATCGCAGGCCCTGCGATCGTTCCTGTGGCCCCTGCCCTCGCTATTTCAATCCTGAGCACTGCTTTCCGAGGTCACATGCAGCCCCATGGTCGCGCTCGAAACGGCCAATGCCGGCGGCCGAGCTTAGAAGAATGAAGCAAGGAACAAGACGGAGGCAGCAATCACGACAAAGGACAGAGTCGAGATCGCAAAACTGAGATGCCGTCCAGCCGCCGAGGGATTCACGCGGCCGAAGCCCGCCACCCGCTCAGGACGATCGAAAACCAGTTGCGCACGTGTCATCAATCTTCCCCCGAATCTGATGTTCAACACGCCCTATTTCGAACATTTGCGCGTATTCGCTCTGTGCGAAAACGCACAAACTCCTCTCCTTCGACAAAACATGTTTACCAAAGAGTAAACTTAGTATTTTCCAACCTCAGACCGGCATGGACAGGGCAACATGCAAGATCATGCCCGCCAAGATCATGAGCACGGCAGCAGAGCCGATATCGACAAGCGTTTCCATCCCGCAACTCCTGTTGAATGATGCAAAGATAAGCGTGCTGTGTTGCTGGAATGCTGCCCGAGTGGGGCAATTCCCAGAATGTCCGCACAGCGATGCTCGACGATGCGGTGCCATGCCGTTTCCCCGTCGCCGCGATTCCACCCGTCTTCGGCTCGCTCGAATGGCGTTTGCTGCCGTTGCGCCAGGAAAGCCCGCAGGCAACCGCGCTCCCATCCTGACGTTTCAGGCAGGGCGGCGGAGCGTCGCCTTCACACAGGCTTCAGCGCCTGCGAGCCGCCTTGGGTACGCGCGCGGGCCAACGCACCACGTGCTCTTCCCACTCGCCCTCGCCCACCTGCTTGTCGTCGGCCTTGACCTTGCCGCGCACCGAGACATTGGCCTGGTGCACGGTATTGGGGTCCCCCGAAACCAGGGGATGCCACCAATAGAGATCCTCGCCGTCGGCGACCAACCGATAGGCACAGGTCGGCGGCAGCCAATCGATGGTGCGCACCAGCTCGGGCGTCAGCGTGACGCAGTCAGGAACATGACGCTTGCGATGCTCGTAGTCGGAGCACTGGCAGCTATGGCATTCGAGCATGAAACAGGCGACATCGGTGAAATAGGTGTCGCCGGTTTCCTCTTCCTCGAGCTTGACCAGGCAGCAGCGCCCGCAGCCGTCGCAAAGGCTCTCCCATTCCTCCGGGGAGAGGGCCTCCAAGGGCTTGGTCTTCCAGAAGGGCTTCGAAGGCTGTTCCATCGCCGTTGCCATAGCGGAACAGCCGGTCAGAGTCACCCTTCGTGAGAAGGCGGGCCGCCGGAAGGGAGCGCTTCAGCAGGCCATCTTGCGCATACCTTCCTGGATTTCCTCGACGGTGAGGTCGCGCTGATGGGTGGCGATCGACCAATGATGCCCGAAGGGGTCCTTGATCACGCCATAACGGTCTCCCCAGAACATGTCCTGCACCGGCATCGCCACTTCGGCGCCCGCCTCGACAGCGCGGGCGACGAAAGCGTCGACGTCGGCGACGAAGAGATGGATGGTCACGGGGGTGCCGTTGAGCATCTTGGGCGATAGCAGGCCCCATTGCTTGTTCGCGTCGACCAGCATGACTGAACTGCCGCAGACCTTGATCGAGGCATGCATCAGCTTGCCGTCGGGTCCGGGCAGGCGGATCATCTCTTCGGCGCCAAAAGCCTTCTTGTAGAATTCGATGGCATCGGCTGCGCCGTCGCAGACCAGATGCGGCGACAGGACGTTCATGCCGTGCGGGGCGATATCAGCCATGGTCTTCCCTCCTCATGGGCAAGTTTCGTGGACTTACCCCAAGGACGGCGCAGCGCGGCCGGTTCCGACAGGGATGAAAAATTAATTCTGAACGCAACGTTGTTTGCCATGCCGATGGAAAATCTCGGCAGGGAAATTGCAGGTCTTTCAGGATCGGCGACCGGGGGTTAGACTGTCCATCCTGACGTCTTTCGCGTACCGGTTGGTTCCATCGTGCCTGAACGCAAGCCAGAGCCGTCCTTTCGAAAGCGCCTGAGCCGCGCCGCCCTTCGTTTGGACTCGTGGCTCGACAACGCCGTCTATGCGTCGTGGCAGAAAGTGCGGGCCGGGATCGAGCGCGGCTCCGACATCTCCAACAGGTTCCAGGTCTCGGGCTGGCGCCGGATGCTGGTGGAAGTCGGCTGCGAGGGGCTGACGCTGGGCACGGCCGGCATGATCTTCGGCCTGATGCTGATGCAGCCGGCGATCCGCCAGATCGGCGATGACTGGTTGCGCCGCGCCGACATCGCCGTCACTTTCGAGGATCGCTACGGCAACATCGTCGGCCAGCGCGGCATCCGCAGCAATGACAGCGTCGCCCTGGCCGACATGCCCGACTATGTCATCAAGGCCGTGCTCGCCACCGAGGACCGACGTTTCTACGATCATTTCGGCATCGATGTCATCGGCACGCTGCGCGCGCTCACCGTCAACAGCCAGGCGAGCGGCGTGGTGCAGGGCGGCTCCTCGATCACCCAGCAGCTCGCCAAGAATCTCTTCCTGTCCAACCAGCGCACGCTGGAACGCAAGATCCGCGAGGCCTATCTGGCGCTCTGGCTCGAGGGGCATCTGAGCAAGGACGAAATCCTCAAGCTCTATCTCGACCGCGCCTATATGGGCGGGGGTGCCTTCGGCATCGAGGCGGCGGCGCAATATTACTTCGGCAAGTCGGTGCGCGACGTCTCCCTAGCGGAAGCGGCCATGCTGGCCGGCCTGTTCAAGGCACCGACCAAATACGCACCGACCAACAACCTCGCAGCGGCACGTGGGCGTGCAAACCAGGTGCTCAGCAATCTCGTCGACGCCGGCTTCATGACCGAGGGCCAGGTCTCCGGTGCCCGCCGCAATCCGGCCACGCCGGTCGACCGGGCGCGGGAAAAGGCACCCGACTATTATCTGGACTGGGCCTATGGCGAGATCGCCGACCTCGCCGATGACGGGGCATTGGGCAGCGAATCCGTGTTCGTGGTGCGCACGGCGCTGGATCCGATCATCCAGGCAACGGCGGAAAACGCCCTGGAATCGAATCTGCGCCAATATGGCAAGGACTATAACGTGCACCAGGGAGCCATCGTGGTCATGGAGCCTGACGGCGCTGTACGCGCCATGGTGGGCGGACGCGATTACAGCCAGAGCCAGTTCAACCGGGCCACGGATGCCCTGCGCCAGCCCGGCTCCTCCTTCAAGCCCTTCGTCTATGCCACCGCCTTGATGAACGGCTTCACGCCCAAATCCATCGTGGTGGATTCGCCCGTCTGCATCCGAAACTGGTGTCCCCAGAATTTCGGCCACAAATTCTCCGGTCCGATCACGCTGACACAGGCCATCACCCGCTCGATCAACGTCATCCCCGTCAAGATCTCCCTGGCCCTCAGCAAGAGCGCCGCCGACGGCCGGCGCATGATCATCGAGACGGCCAAAACCATGGGCATCGAGACGGAGCTCAAGGAGTCCTGGGCCCTGCCGATCGGGGTCGAGGCCGTCAATCTCCTGGAGATGACCGGCGCCTATGGCGTCTTCTCGTCCGGCGGACACAAGGCGCCCCCCCATGCCGCGCTGGAGATTCGCAATGCCAAGGGCGACCTTCTGCATAAGTTCGATCCCGCCCGCGAGGATCCGGTGGTGATCGACCCCAAGATCATCGCCGATATGAACGGCATGCTCAACAGCGTGGTCGAAAACGGCACGGCCAAGCGAGCCCAGCTGCCCGGCATCAAGGTGGCCGGCAAGACCGGCACCACCAATTCCTATCGCGACGCGTGGTTCATGGGCTTTACCGGTAACTTCATCGGTGGGGTCTGGTATGGCAATGACAATTTCCAGCCCACGGAGGAGATGACCGGCGGCTCCCTTCCGGCCATGACCTGGCAGCAGGTGATGACCGTCGCTCACCAAGGCGTGGAAATCCGGCCGATCCCCGGCGTTGCCCCCTTCCCGCCGGTGCAGCAGCCCAGCAAGGCCGAACCGTCGGCCCCCGATACGGCGGATGCGGCGCAGATGGCTCCTGCGCCGCCGCCTGTCCTCACCCGCAACGCGACACAGATCCTGCGGGACGTCGCCACCCTGATCGAGCAGGCCGATCATTCGCCTGCCAGGCAGGCAGCCCAGATGCGCCGCCCGGCGCCGGTTTCGGCCATCGAATGAAAGGTTTCTCCGCGATCCTGGGGCTGGTCTATGCCCTTGCCCTCGGCGGCGCGCTGGGGCTCGGTCTCACCTGGTGGGCTACCGGGGCCGATTTCCAGCTCGGCGCCCTGCGCTTCGGTCCCTGGACGGCATGGCCCCTGGCCGACCCGCTCGGGGCCGATCGCTATAGCCGCGCGCGCATCGCCCGCAGTGGAGACCTGCCTCTCGGGCCTGGTGAAGGCCTTGCCTTCACGGCGTGGGAGGATTCGGCGGGGCGAGCGCTCGATGGCACCTGCCGGTACCGCCTTTCGGCCATGCTGCCGCAGGCGCGCTGGTGGACCCTCAGCCTCTATGATCGATCCGACAGGCTGGCCCGCAATCCCAGCAACCGGGCCGGCTTCACCAGTGCTTCCGTTCTGAGGGGCGAGGAAGGACGGGTGACCGTCACCGTGGCACCCGACAGCCAGCCCGGCAACTGGCTGCCGAGTTCCCCCGGACCGATGAGCCTGATCCTGCGCCTTTATGACAGTCCGATCTCGACAGGCCTCGCTACGGAATTCGGAGCCGGCCGGAGTATTGCCGTTCCCGCAATCGAACGGCTCGACTGCGTGGCTGGAGGCCCCCCGTGATCCGCTGGCTGTTATGGACGCTCGCGGGCCTGCTCATCGGCGTCGTGGTGCATTTGGCCACGATCGTCACTCTACCCCGCCTCAGCGGGCAGACCGGCTTTCAGCGCGCGAGCGCAATCGCCCCACTCGGACGTTTCGTCATCCTGACTGCCGACAAGACCCCATTGCCGCTACCGGACCCGGCCATCGTAACGGCTTTCTGCCGCTACGACCTCACCGGTGGCCCGGTCCATGTGCGCGTTCCGCTGAATGCCGGTTTTCTGTCGGTGTCGTTCTATACGCCGGCAGGCCTCAATTTCTACACGCTGACCGACCGTGCGGGCGCGAACGGCGCGCTCGAGATGACCTTGTTCACACTGGCGCAGCTTGCCGAGATCAGGGCCAAGCAAGGTCCGGATCTGCCGGTCGCCTTGCGACTTCAGGCCCCCGAGCCGACGGGCCTGATCGTGGTGCGTGCGCTCGTGCCCGAACCGACCCAGCAGGTCGATGTGGAGCGGGGACTGGAACCCGCAAGCTGTCGCTAGAGCGTTGTTCAGAAACGTCGACAGATTTTTCGATAGAGAAAGCGCTCGGCACCCTCTCAACCCAGCGCGAGAGCGCGGGCCGTCTCGATGATCTCATCGCCCCACACGACCTTGTGCTGCCAGGCGATCGGAATGGCGCTTCGTCCCCACAGGGCACCGGCCAATTGGCCGGCCACAGCGCCGATCGTGTCGGCGTCCCCACCCAGATTTACCGCGTCTACCACCGCACCCTGGAAGCATCCGGCTCGGGATACGGCCCACAGCGCCGCCTCCAGCGTGTGCATGACATAGCCGCTGGAGGAAATGGCATCGCGTTCGACCCGCCGCCAATCCGTGCTTGCACAACGCCGCAGCCGCTCGGGAAGGTCCTCCGGCAAGTGCCTCGGCCGTAGCACGCTCGCCGGATCCGCACCGTGCAGGGCCTCGAACAGCAGGGTTGCGAAATAGACGCAGGCCTCGACGGCTTCCTCGGCCCCATGAGTCAGGCGGGACTGGTCCGCCGCATCCCGCAGGGCACGTTGCCGATCTCCTCGAGCGGCGATGACGACCGGCACCAGTCTCATTAAGGAGCCGTTGCCGGCGGTATCGGCGGCTGTCGGGCCAGCGAACGGATTGCCCGAGGCCTCATAGCGCGCCAGGGCCTTGCTGGTTACCCCGCCAATGTCGAAACACTCGCCGGTCGCGCTCAAATAGCCGTGTCGCCACCAATTGACGAAACGGTTCATGCAATCCTGGGGATCGAATTGTTCGTGCTGCTGGAGGCTCGCCGCCAGGCAAAGCGCCATGGAGGTGTCGTCGGTCCAGGCCCCGCGTGGAAGGGCGAATGGCCCGCCGCCGACGATGTCGGTCAGGGGAGCATGGCTGTCGCGGGCTGAAAATTCGAGCGTGGTGCCGAGCGCATCACCGATGGCAAGCCCGAGGAGAGCTCCCTCGGCTCGGTCGAGATAGTCACTGGAACTCACGCCTTGCGATGGCGCTTGCCACCACCGGCGCCACGACGCGGCTGGGGCGACTGACGATCGTCTTCCACGTGGCGCTCGATACGCACGCCGGTGAAGAACAGGATTTCGGCACTAGGCTCCCGGGCCTCCTGTTCACTCGGAGGGCGTGGGGCTTGGGGTTGTTTGGGAAATGGCAGGACGATGCTCATGGCGGGACCTATCAGCAGATTGCACCAGAAATCGAGACTCCGTTCGCTTTGGGGTCATTAGCAGGTAAGGAAAGTTAACAGTCTGTGTACATACGCACTAAACGCCGCCCGCCGTCGCTGCGGCGTGACTCCGGTGTGCGATTTTGCACATCGGGCCCCGATATTACGGCCAATTGGCCCTTTTTGGGCAAAACGCGCCCAACAAAATAGGCGTAGGCCTTTCGGGCATGGTGCGTCCGGCAAGGCATCACCGGCCGTCCGGGCCAGACTATGCACCCAAAGCCATCGGTTGCGGAATCACGTTTTGATACATTGCCGAATGGTAATTCGGGCAATGCCCGCCTCAGCTTTCCTCGGCGAGGTCGAGGAAATGCCGGCCCTGACGGTCCTCCGCCTCGATGACCCAGAGGTCGGGGTCGAAGCGGAATTCGCGCTGCAATCGCGTCTCAGCATCCAAGGGCGTGGCGTCCGCCGGCGTGATCCGCACAAAGCGGCGCACGCCATCATCCTCGGTGATGAGCGATTGCGGCGCCGGGCCGTAAAGCGCGGCGGTGCCGTCGAGATGGTCGATCTTGACGAAGATGGCCCCGGCCTCCTCGGAACCGCGCTGGCGCAATGCGGCGAAGGCACCCTCCGCCATGGCGCGGCGAAGATAAGCCGCGACGAACAGGCTGGATTTGAGCCGGGCGCTCATTCCACCTTGGTACCGGAACGGGCCAATTCCTGCAGCAGCCGCGTCGAGATCTGGCCGGTTACCGGCAATCCACGATCCTTCTCGAAGCGGGAGATGGCGTTGCGCGTGTCGGCCGCCATGAAGCCATCGACCTTCAGGGGACCATAGCCCTGCTTGGCCAGTGCCTTTTCGACCCCAAGCACGCGTTTGTCGGGCTGTGGGCCGGCCGGGGCCGGCGGCTCGCCATTGATCAGCGCGGCGATCTGGTCGACGGGCGGAGCGGGGGGCGCCTCTGTTGCGGTCGGTTCGGTGGTGAGCAGGGGACTGGAACTGGCGATGATCTTGGTAAGCAGCGCCGCGCTGGGCTGGCCGTCGACCGGCATGCCATTGTGCTGCTGGAAGGAGCGGATCGCCGCGGTGGTCTTGGGGCCGAGAACCCCGTCGGCCAGGCCGTCATAGAGCCCGCGCTCGGCCAAGGCGAGCTGGACATCCCGCAGCACGGCAACTGCATCCTGGGAAGCGGCATCGTCAGCCCCACGCGCGCTCGCACCCGACGCCGAAACGGAAGGAGCCGACGAGGCCGAGCCGCGCTGGGCGATGAAGGGCGAGGTATGCGTGCCGTTCTGCAGAACCAGAGCATTGACCAGGATCGCAAGGCTGAGGCCCCCCATCACCGCCAGTCCCGCGACCTCGGCCGGACGCTGCAGGATCACCCGCATGATACCAACATAACGCGAGGGGGCCTCTTCGACCTTGTCCGACAGCAGAAAATCGCGATCGGAACGGGCTAACGCTTCACGCACGCTTCTTCCCCAATTCTTCTTCGATAAAATGATCTTGGACCGCCGGACGCACCGGCAGCGTTTCAATGGTGGCGCCGCTGGCAAAGGCCCGGCGCGAGGCTTCGCTTTCGCAATCGGACGGCAGCTGAACCGTGACGGTGGTACCGTGACCGATCAGGCTGTCGACCTCCATGCGCCCGCCATGCAACTGGGCAAGGCCCTTGACCACTGAAAGGCCGAGGCCGGTACCTTCATAGGTCCGTTCGTAGTCCTTGGACGGCTTGCCGGCCGTCGACTGGAAGAAGGCCTCGCCCAGCCGCGGCACGTCCTCGCGCGCCACGCCGACGCCGTCATCGGCGACGAAGAGGGCGACGCCGTATTTCTCCTGGCGTGCGCCGATGGTGACATGGCCGCCGCGCTTGGTGAATTTGAGCGCGTTGGACATCAGGTTGAGGTAGATCTGGCGGCAGGCGCGCTTGTCGGCGATGATCGGCGGCATGTCGGGCGCGATGGCGGTCTCCAGGGAGATGCCGAGTTCCTGCGCCTTCAGCAGCAGGATATTGCGGCAGTTCTCGATGAGGTCGCGGATCTGGAAGGATTCAGGCACCAGCTCGAAGCTGCCGCTCTCGATCTTCGACATGTCGAGGATGCCGTTGACCATCGACAGCAGATGGTGGCCGCTGTCATGGATCAGGCCGGCATATTCATGCCGCCGCTCTGCCGAGAGCTTCATCATCTCCTCGTTCAGCATCAGCTCCGAAAAGCCGATGATGGCATTGAGAGGCGTGCGCAGCTCATGGCTCATCGTGGCCAGGAAGCGGCTCTTGGCGGCATTGGCCTTCTCGGCCTCGATCTTGGCGTCGATGAGCTGGTGCTCATAGGCCTTGCGATCGGTGATGTCCTGCATGACCGCCACCGTCTGGCGGTCCTCGTCCTCGCCCAGCGGCCGGCAGCGCATCTCCACCCACAGGAAGACGGGAGCCCCCTCCCCCTTGCGGCGCAGGCGGAACTCGACCGTCGAGCCCAGCCCATCCATCTCGGCGCTGGAAAGCGCAGACAGATAGGCGGGACGGTCGGCGATATGCACATAATCGAACAGGCCCTGGCCGAGCAGTTCGGACGGCTCGGCACCGAACAGCGCCTGGGACGCCGGCGAAGCATAGACGACCTGGCCGCGCTTGCCGTGCCGGGTCACGAGGTCACTGATGTTCTCCGCCAGCAGGGTATAACGGGCTTCGCCGGACTTCACGAGCTGGCGGTCGTAGCGCCTCAGGCGCAATTCCATCAGCACGATGCCGCCGACGGCAGCAAGGGCAAGCACGACGCCCAGTCCGTCGAGGAAGCGCGTACCGAGACTGGGCGGCGGCGCCATCTTCGTTCCCGCCAGAGCGATCATCATGGCGGTGATGCCGGCCAGGACGATAGCGCGGATCACGATGTTGCGGGCGCCCGTCAGCAGCGCGAGGGCGGGAGCGACGGCCAGAAGCGCATAGGCGCTGGCGCTGTGCCCGCCGCTGTGGCGGGCGACGATGCCGGCAAAGCCGCAGACGGCGAGGACGGTGAGTAGAGCCGCAACATCGAGACGACCGGTGACGGACAAGCGCCAGACAATGGCGAGCAGGGCGGCAACCAGTACCATGATGCCGCCGACACCGAGGCTGGGACCACCGGAGAAAGCCAGGAAAGGCGGCACCAATGTCAGGCCGAACAGCGCCGCGCCGAGCAGCATCGCGACGAAGGCACCATGTCGGGCCGCTGTCAAGGGATCGTGTTTCGCCGATCCGTGGACCAAGCGGTCGACGGATGCCTTGGCGGATATGAACCAATCAAACTGACGCAACGCCCCGGCACGGCCCTGCGGCCGCGCTCCCTACATGACCCGTCGACCATGGCAGTGCGTCCTTTAAACGAACCCTAAGAGAATGGGCCTGCCAGGCCGTTCCTGCGTCTGGAAAGGCCTCTTGGCGGGTCAAGTGCCAAACATGGTGAACAATTCCTCACCAAGACGGGTTGGCGGGTTAACCATCCCTTCACTTTGCCGCCGTCCGTGCGATGAGTCACGCTCCTGTCGATGGTGCCCATGCTAGAATTGACCATCGATCGGGAGCCCATGACGTGTTCTTCATCCTGCGCATGATGTTCTGGCTTGCCGTGGTCGCCCTGCTCTTGCCGGCGCCGCCGGCCCAGCATGACAAGCAGGCCCTGGCGGGTCTGTCGGCAACGGCCCTCGCCGACAAGGCCGTCGGCGCCGCCTTGTCCTATTGCGCCGCCAGTCCCCAGCAATGCGCCGCTGGCCTCGCCGGTGCCAGGCAGCTTACTGGCCTCCTCGCCAGCCCGGGTGACGATGCCGCCGCCGCTCCCGCTCCAGCCGGTCAGCGCTTCACAGCCCTGCCGCCCCCACGCCCTTCCATTCCCTGAGAGGGCTTTGTCTTCCTCGGCATCTCACTTATATGAAGGGGATGAGCAGCCAAGACATCGCCGTCATCATCGAGAATTTCGAACTCCTGGACGATTGGGAGGATCGCTATCGTTACCTGATCGAGCTCGGCAAGACGCTGGAGCCGCTGCCCGACGAGGCGCGGACAGCGGCCAACAAGGTGCAAGGCTGCGTCAGCCAGGTCTGGCTCGTCACCCATTGGAAGGAAGGGCGGGCCGGTTTTCAGTGCGATAGCGACGCCTTTATCGTGCGCGGCCTCCTGGCGATCCTGGTGGCCGTCTATTCCGGCCGCACCGCGTCGGAGATTCTGGCCATCGACGCACTTGAAATCTTCCGCAAACTGCAGCTCGAGGAACATCTCACGCCGCAGCGTTCCAACGGACTGAAATCGTTTGTCGAACGCATTCGCAGCGATGCGCGGCAGGTCCTGGTCACGACCTGATCGCTTCCTGCCTCGAACGTCTTGCGCCAAACCATAACTGGCGACACCCCCTATATACTTCAAACAACAACAGCCGGATGCATGGCATCCGGCTGTTGTTGTCGTCCCGGCAGGGCCGTGGCGAAATTACCGTCCCTTGCGACGACGCTGCTGGCCGAGGCCCATCTGCTTGGCCAGGTTGGAGCGGGCCTGAGCATAGTTGGGGGCAACCATCGGGTAATCGGCCGGCAGAGCCCACTTCTCGCGGTATTCTTCCGGCGAGATATTGTATTGCGTGCGCAGGTGACGCTTCAGGGACTTGAACTTCTTACCGTCCTCGAGGCAGATGATGTAGTCAGCCGTCACCGACTTCTTGATCGGAACCGCCGGCTTGGGAGCCTCGGCCGGCACTTCCTGCACGCCGCTGGTGATACGCTGAAGAGCACCATGGACCTCATTGATCAAGCCGGGCAGGTCCGATGCAGCAACCGAATTATTGCTGACATAGGCCGAGACGATGTCCGCCGCGAGCTCGATGAAGTTGGTGTTGTTGGATCCGTCGCTCATGGTAAATCGACTTTCTTTTTTTGGTCTGATTTAACTAAATGTTCACCACCGGCTACGCTGCCGCGCCATTCATTAACAGCAGTGCAGGCCATACATCCGCTTCGCAACTTTGGAATCGCGAATTTCGAATTGCGCACTGATGTAAACTCTCAAATCTTATCAATCAAGATCTTTTGCAAGACAAGCATGAATTTTGCACTACGCCGCATCTGATTACTGCCGTGAAAACATGCAACCGCCTACGTAAGACGCTCCCCTATCACAAATGGGTACTGCAACACCCGATCGGACTATCTGATCTGCACTGATGACCGGATAGGTCACGCCAGGCACGACAGCAGACTGCAATTGTAGAAAGGCGCACCTAACCAGCGCATTACGCAGCATCGCTGCGCCTGCCGCCGATCCCGCGCCGATGAGAAAGGTCTAGAATTCGACCGGCTTCCCTTGCGACAATTGCCACCCTCGGCAAACAGCAAATGCAAATTTGCAAGCCCGCCGCGGAATTCAACAAGACACTGAATTGCGAACTGTCGCCCCACCCCCTATTTACGACGAACTGAATAGTCTTCAAACGCTCGGCCCGTCGAATCAGTCGCAAAGTATGTCCACCGTTTCGATAGCATCCCTTTGCGGCAAAATATTGGGAGACAATTGTGCCAAACAAGAAAGTTAACAAAACAGATGCGGAATGGCGGACGCTTCTCTCTCCAGAACAATACCACATTACCCGCGAACGCGGCACGGAGCGCGCTTTTACCGGACCTTTCTGGAACGCCAAAGAAAAAGGCACCTATTCCTGCGTCTGTTGCGGTGAGGAATTGTTCCGGTCGGACACTAAGTTCGATTCAGGCTGCGGCTGGCCGAGCTATTTCGAACCCGTGCGCGCGGATGCCGTAGTCGAGTTGGAGGACAGATCCTACGGCATGCGCCGTATCGAGATCCGCTGCGCCGCTTGCGATGCCCATCTCGGCCATGTCTTCCCGGATGGCCCGCCGCCTACGGGCCTGCGCTATTGCATCAACGGCCATGCCATGAACTTCACACCCGACCAGAAGGCATGAGATGGTGACTTCCTCCCCCATTCTGCCGCCGATTGCCGAAAAGCGGCCAAGCAAACGCGTCGTTCACGGTATTGCGTTACAGGACGACTATGCTTGGCTGCGGGCGGACAATTGGCAGGACGTGCTGCGTGACGGCTCGACGCTGCCCGCCGACATCAAGACCCATCTCGAGCAGGAAAATCGCTATGCCGACGCCCAGCTTGCGGAGGGCGAGCACCTGCGGGCCGTCCTGTTCGAGGAGCTCAAGGGGAGAATCAAGGCCGACGACTCCTCGGTGCCCTCTCCGGACGGGCCCTTCGACTACTATTCGCGCTTCCGGCAGGGCGGACAGCATCGCCTGTTCTGCCGGCGCCCGCGTGGCGGCGGTGAGGAAACGCTGCTTCTGGACGGCGACGCCCTCGCAAAGGGCAAGAGCTTCTTTGCCTTCGGCGGTTTTGCCCCCTCGCCCGATCATCGGCTGATCGCCTGGAGTTGCGATGAGAACGGTTCGGAATTCCATACGATACGCCTGCTCGATACCTCGAAAGGCGTAATGCTCACCGACAATGTCCCCGATACGGAAGGCGAGGCCGTCTGGCTCGCGGATGGATCGGGCTTCTACTATGTGAGGCTCGACGAGAACCATCGCGCCTCCAGCGTGTGGCTGCATCTCTTGGCTACCCCAGCCGGTACCGACCGCCTCATCTATGAGGAGGCCGACGCCGGCATGTTCGTCGGTCTGTCGCAGACCCAGTCGCGCCGTCTGGCGGTCATCGACATCCACGATCATGAAACCTCGGAAGTCCGGGTGATCCGCCTCGAAGATGGCGACAGCCGCGTGCATCTGATCGCCGCGCGCCAGGAAGGCGTGCAATATGAGATCGAACACCGCCCCTTGCCGGACGGGAAGGATCAGTTGCTGATCCTGACCAACTTCGACGATGCCGAGGATTTCCGCATCATGACCGCGCCTCTGGCGACGCCCGCACAGGCGTCCTCAACTCAGGCATCCTGGAGCGACCTCATCCCGCATAAGCCGGGCCGCTATATCCTCGACATCGTGCTGCTGGCCGATTGGCTGGTCCGGCTCGAGCGCGAGGACGGCCTGCCGCGCATCGTGATCCGCTCCTTGTCCAGCGGCGAGGAACACGCCATCGACTTTGCCGAGGAAGCCTATTCCCTCGCGCTCGATGGCGGCATGGAGTTTGCGACAGACCGGATCCGGTTCGTCTATTCCTCGATGACCACGCCGGCCGAGACCTATGACTACGACATGCGCTCGCGCGAGCGTGTTCTGCGTAAGCGCCAGGAGGTTCCATCCGGACACGATCCTGCGCTCTACGTCACCCGCCGGGTCTTCGCCCCCACGGCCGATGGCGAAAGCGTGCCTATCAGCCTGCTCTACCGCAAGGAAACCGCCCTGGACGGCTCGGCACCGCTGCTGCTCTACGGCTATGGCGCCTATGGCCTGTCGATGCCGGCGCAGTTTTCCACCAACGCGCTGTCATTGGTCGACCGTGGCTTCGTCTATGCCATCGCCCATATTCGCGGCGGCACGGAAAAAGGCTGGCGCTGGTATCGCGAAGGCAAGCTCGCCAAGAAACCCAACACCTTCCAGGACTTCATCGCGGCCGGCAGCTATCTGGCGGAACGCGGTTTCACGGCCCGCAAGCGGATCGTCGCCCATGGCGGCTCGGCCGGCGGCATGCTGATGGGCGCCGTCGCCAATCTCGCTCCCGACCTGTTCGGTGCCATCGTGGCAGAGGTTCCCTTCGTCGACGTGCTCACCACCATGCTCGACGACAGCCTGCCCCTCACCCCGCCGGAGTGGCCCGAATGGGGCAATCCGATCGAGGACGAAGCGGCTTTCCGGACCATTCTTTCCTACAGCCCGGTCGACAACGTGGCCGCCCGTCCCTACCCGCCCATCCTGGCCCTCGCCGGCCTGACCGATCCCCGCGTGACCTATTGGGAACCGGCTAAGTGGGTGGCGCGGCTGCGCGAGAAGAACCCGCAGGGCAATCCGGTGATCTTCAAGGTCAATATGGATTCGGGCCATGGCGGGGCTTCCGGGCGCTTCGAACGGCTGAAGGAAGTGGCGCTGGTCCAGGCCTTCGCCCTGCAGAGGATGGGAGCGGCGTGACTTAAAAATCATGCCGGTCACCCTGCCAAATCAGTTCCCTTCCAGCGCCATCGCGCTTAAGTTTGCCCGCCGACGGTGCATCGGCCTTGCAGCCCGCTCCAGCGGGCATCGGGGCTGCTAGCCGCCACCCCTTCACTCGGCTCCCGCCCGGATGGCTGCAAGATCTTCGATCTCGCGGCAACCGTTCGGGAACACTGGACGGGCGGGCTGCGTTTTGTAGCCATGCCCATCGCCATCATGTCACTTCATGAGGAACACCATGTCCTTCACGCTCCCCGAACTGACCTACTCCTATGACGCCCTCGCGCCCTACATGTCGCGCGAAACGCTGGAGTTCCACCACGACAAGCATCACCTTGCCTATGTGAACAACGGCAACAACCTGCTCAAGGGCACGGAGTGGGAAGGCAAGAGCCTCGAGGACATCGTCAAGGGCTCCTATGGCAAGAATGCCGGCCTGTTCAACAATGCCGGCCAGCACTACAACCATCTGCATTTCTGGAAGTGGCTGAAGCCGAATGGCGGCGGCGCCATCCCCGGCAACCTCGAAAAGGCCATCGTCGATGGCCTCGGCTCGGTGGACAAGGCCAAGGAAGAATTCATCCAGGCCGGCGTCACCCAGTTCGGTTCGGGCTGGGCCTGGCTTGCCGTCAAGGACGGCAAGGTCATCGTCGCCAAGACCCCGAACGGCGAGAGCCCGCTGGTGCACGACGCTACGCCGATCCTCGGCGTCGACGTCTGGGAGCATTCCTATTACATCGACTATCGCAATCGTCGCCCCGACTATCTCAAGGCTTTCGTCGACAACCTGGTGAACTGGGAATATGTCGCCGAGCTCTATGAAGCGGCAGTGAAGTAAGCAGCTCCGGAGCGCCATTCGACCCGTGGGCTCGAATGGCGCTTACTTTCAAAGAGGTCGCCCCGCGCCTTCGTCGCACCCTGTCTGACTGCAGGGCGTTTTCGGATATTCTGTCGAGAAGCTGAAAGGGCGGAGCGTTCTCCGCCCTTTTCATTTTAGGAGACTTGATAGTCGATCCGTCCCGCGCAGCGCATGGCTTGCCCCATTTTGGGCACAAGGCGTAAATGCAAAATCTTGGACATGAAACACAACTTATTGATACATCTACTCTTTATAGAGAAACGGTAGCGGAGCACCTGCAATCGCTACGCATGGCTCGCCTAGCAGCCATGCAAACTCAGCAATTGTTTATTGTGCGGCGCACACTAAACTAATCCCTATCAAACGGCGCGGAATTTTTCCCCGTTTGATAGCCCTCCTTGGGCGTTTCCTCCCTAGACTTGGGCCGCAGCGCAAGCTGCGGCCTCTTTCTTTTCTGGAACCCGTTACACGCTGGCGCGTGTCCCCGGAATCACAAGGCGGGCGTAAACGACGTGGAAACAAATCGGGCTCACGCCTGAACGCAGTTGGCCCGAACGACAGCTTCTCCACCGAAAATCCCTGCCGCCATCATCCGTTGGCAACCTTTTCAAGGCGATAGTGCCTGTTCCCGCCGATCAAAGCCGCGTATAGGCGGAGCTGACATCACGATAGGCCCTCTCCTTGCTGAAGAACATTCTTTCCATCGGCGCCTGGACCATGGTGTCGCGCGTGACCGGTTTTGTCCGGGACGCCTTGATGGCCGCCCTGATGGGAAGCGGCCCGGCCGCCGAGGCCTTCATCGTCGCCTTCCGCCTGCCGAACAATTTCCGCGCCATCTTCGGCGAAGGCGCCTTCAACGCCTCCTTCGTGCCGGCCTACACCAGGGTCCACCAGCAGGATGGCGACGACGCCGCACGGCTGTTCCAGGGGCGGATCGTGTCGATATTGCTGATCTCGCAGGTCATCCTGCTGGGATTGGTGCTGATCTTCACGCCGCAATTCGTCGGCTTGAATGCGCCGGGCTTCGAGGGTGAGCGCTTCGATCTTGCCGTAACGCTCACCCGCATCACTTTTCCCTATCTCATCCTGATCACCCTAGCCACGCTCTATGGCGGCGTGCTCAACGCCGTCGGACGCTTCACGGCGGCTGCCGCGGCACCGATCCTGCTCAATGTGGCGATGATCGCCACCCTGCTCGCGCATCATTGGTTCCCGACCACCGCCCATGCCGCGGCCTGGGGCCTCACCATCTCCGGTGTCCTGCAGCTCGGCTTCATGCTGTGGGCGGCGCGCCGGGCCCGTGTGCTCGCCAAGCCCGAGCCGATCAAGCTGGACGCGCCGGTGAAAGCCTTCTTCAAGGCGCTGGGGCCGGCCACCATCGGCTCGATGGGCACGCAAATCGCCATCTTCGCCGACACCATCATCGCCTCGCTGCTATCGGCCGGCGCGGTGGCGGCACTCTACTATGCCGACCGCATCAATCAGCTGCCGCTCGGCATCATCGGCATCGCGGCCGGCACCGTGATCCTGCCGCAGATGAGTCGCCTGTTGGCGGCCGGACAGGTCGACGAGGCGCATGCCGCCCAGCGGCGGACCATCTTCCTGACCTGGCTGCTGGCAGCCCCCTTTCTCGCCGGCTTCCTCGCGGTCCCCGATCTCATCATGCGCGCGCTCTTCATGCGCGGCGCCTTTACGGCTGGTGACGCGGAGGCCGCCTCCAGCGCCCTTCTCGCTTATGGCGCAGGCTTGCCGGCCGTGGTGCTGATCCGCTCGGCCGTCGCCAGCTTCTACGCCCGCGGCGATACGGCGACGCCACTCTGGGCCTCCCTCACCGGCATCGCCGTCAACATCGGGCTGAAGGTCGTCCTGATGGGGCCGCTCCAGCAGGCGGGCCTTGCCCTGGCGACCTCGCTCGGTGCCTGGGTCAATCTCGGCCTCCTCACGGTACTGGCGAGCCGCCGCGGCTTCATGCATCTCGACAGGCGCCTCTATGCCATGCTGGCTTGCGTCGCCCTGGCAACCGTCACCGCCGGCCTGGCCATGTACGCGGCCGCCACCGCCCTGGTGCCACTCCTGGCCGGGCTCTCCCATATCGGCGACATCATCGGCCTCGCCCTCGTCGGCATCGTTGGCGCCGCGTTCTACGGCGCCACCGTGTATTGCGCGTTCGGCACGGCCGGCATGGACCTCAAAAGCGCGTTACGACGCTGATGCCGACGCCGTCGAAGCGGTCCATCCGCATCAGGGCTTCCGGCGCCTCGTCGAGGCCGATGCGGCTGCCGATCAGCTTCTGAGGCGCCAGCTTGCCGGCAGCGATCATGTCGAACATCGCCTGGTAGCGGAAAGCCTGCATGCCGTGGCTGCCGAGGATCTCGAGCTCATAGGCGATCACCCGGTCCATCGGTATCGGCGGCCGGGCATGGTCGCCCAGCATCAGGCCGACCTGGATGTGGCGGCCGCGCCGACGTAGATTGCCGATGGAATTGACGCTGGTGACGGGATGGCCAAGCGCGTCCAGCGATACCTGGGCGCCACCGCCGGTGAGGTCTCGGACCGCGGCGACGACATCCTTGGTCTGGGCCGCATTGATGGTTGCCACCGCGCCGAACTGGCGGGCGAAATCCAGCTTTTCGTCGGTCAGGTCGATGGCCACGACATTGGCGCCGACGGCGCTGGCAATCATGATCGCCGACAGCCCGACGCCGCCGCAGCCATGCACGGCGACCCAATCGCCTGCCCGAACCCGTCCCTGGTCGACCACCGCCCTGAAAGAGGTGGCGAAGCGGCAACCCAGGCTCGCCGCTGTCGCCGAATCGAGGGCCTCGGGCAATTCCACCAGATTGGCATCGGCGAAATCGAGCGCCACGAATTCCGCGAAAGACCCCCATCCCGTAAAGCCCGGCTGGAACTGCTGTTCGCAGACCTGCTGATTGCCGCCGGCACATTCCCGGCAATGGCCACAGCCCGCGACGAAAGGCACCGTGACGTGCTGCCCCGCGCGCCAACGCCGGACCTGGCTGCCGACCGCCACGATGGTGCCGGCCAATTCGTGCCCAGGCACATGGGGCAGCACGATATCGGGGTCATGCCCCATCCAGCCATGCCAGTCGCTGCGGCACAGGCCCGTGGCCTCGACCTTGACGACCACGCCTTCCGGCGAGGGCGCCGGATCGGGCACGCTCTGCAGTCTCGGCGGCTGCCCGAATTGTTCGAAAACCACAGCTTTCATGGTGGACCCGTATCGCAGCCAATGGACGAGGGCCGGCGCTGGCGCCGGCCCTGCTCGAGGCCTGCCCTATTTGGCGAGCGCATCGAGAATGCGCACCCAGGAGCGGATGCCCCGATGGAAGCTGCGCACATCGTATTTCTCGTTGGGCGAATGGATCTGATCGTCTTCCAGGGCAAAGCCGATCAGGAGCGAATCGATGCCGAGGATGCGCTGCATGTCGCCGACCACCGGGATCGAACCGCCCGACCCGATCACCGGCGCGGTGCGGCCCCATTCCTCCGCCAGCGCCGCTCGCGCCTTGGCAAGCGGCTCGCTATCCGCAGGTACGGCGATCGCCGGTCCCATGCCATGCGACTGGAATTCGGCCTTGCAGTCTGCAGGCAGGCGATCGGTCACGAATTTGCGAAAGGCAGCCTGCACCTTTTCGGGCTCTTGGCCTGCCACGAGGCGGAACGACACCTTGGCGAAAGCCTGCGCGGCGATCACCGTCTTGGCGCCCTCTCCCTCATAGCCGCCACTGATGCCGTTGACGTCACAGGTCGGGCGCACGGTGATCTGCTCGAGCACCGTGCGGTCCTTCTCGCCGGCCGGCACCTTCAGGCCGACTTCGGCGAGATAGGCCTCGCCGTCGAAGTCGAGGGCAGCCCACTCGGCCTTCACTGCCTCGGGCAATTCCTGCACGCCGTCGTAGAAGCCCGGCAGGGTGACGCTGCCATTGTCGTCATGCAGGGCGGCCAGGATCTTCGACAGCACCCGAATCGGGTTCTGGGCAGCGCCGCCATACATGCCCGAATGCAGGTCGCGGCTGGCGGCCTTGATGGTGACTTCCTCATAGACCATGCCGCGCAGCATGGTGGTGATGGCCGGCGTTTCGCGATCCCACATATCGGTATCGCAAACCAGGCAGAAATCGGCCTTCAGCTCGTCCTTGTTCTCTTTGAGGAAGGGAATGAGGCTGCGCGAGGACGATTCTTCTTCGCCCTCGAGGAACACCGTCACATCAACGGGCAATTCCCCCTGGGTCTCGATCAGGGCACGGCAGGCCTCGATGAAGGTCATCACCTGGCCCTTGTCGTCGGAAGCGCCTCTGGCCACGATGATGTCGCCATGGGGACCGGGCTTGCGCACCGGCTCGAACGGCTTGGTGTGCCACAGATTGAGCGGATCCGGCGGCTGCACGTCATAGTGGCCGTAAAACAGGACATGCGGCACGCCCGGCTTGCCGGTGCGGCGATGTCCCACCACCATGGGATGGCCGATGGTCTTGCGAGGGGAGGCATCGAAGCCGATGTCCCTCAAGACCGCAGCGGCCCATTCGGCCGCCTTCTGGCAATCGCCGGCATAGGCGCTGTCGGCGGAGATCGAGGGAATGCGGAGAAATTCGAACAGCCGGTCGAGGCTGGCATCGAGTGCCGTGTCGGCAGCATCGAGCGCTTTATTGATGTCAGACATGTGCCTTAACGATGCGGGTGAGAAAGCGCCAAGCTAACGCGCCTTGCCCGATCTGGGTAGGGCCGACTTGCCTTCCGATGGCATTTTCGCGGCCCATGGCTGCGCCCTCCCCTGAGCGGGAAGGGCAAGAATAGCGCTGGTCAGCTCGCAAGGCTCCGCATCCGGGCGGTGAGTCGCGTGCGCTGGATCATCGATCCCACCCGCCGATAGATCTGCCGCGGCGAGACCGGCTCGGTCAGCACGGCATCAAAACCAGCCTGGGTGGCGGTGAGAAGCGCAGCACGGTTCGGCTGGTTTGCAACCAGCAGAATCGGCACTTCGCGCAGTTCGCCTCCTTCGTCCTGGCTCAGTGCGCCCAACAACGCAAAGGCGTCCGCAAGCACCGGCAGTGCGATCACAACACCCAGCGGCGGGTCCCGCCGCGCCATCTCCAGAGCATCCACGATACCCGAAGCAAGTCTGACTTTGGTCATGCCGAAATCCAGCAGGTTCTCACGCCAAAACTCGGCAACCTCTCGGTTTGGATTCACTAGTAAAATATCAGCAGATTGTATTACTTTTCTATTCGACCGGTCGTTCAGTATAGTTGCGCCATCCATCGCCCAAGAGCCTCCAGCAATCGCGCTTCAAAAGCTCATACGCCAAGGGTACCCAAACGTATATGCTGATCCCAATACCTCACCAGGAGGGCTAGGAATGCAATACGGGAAATTTGACGTAGGCGGCCCGAATAACGGCGAACTGGTAGTACTTGTATACTGACTCTTCAGCTATGGCATTGCGAGAGAGCATGCCTCAGCGTCGTGAACGGCCGCCGAGCACACCTCTCAGGATCGCCTGGGTAATTTCCCGGCCGGCGGTCGTGGCGATCGTGCGCGTCACCGAGCGAATCACGGCCTGCGAGGTCGTCATGCGGCCGGAAGCACGCCCACCGCCGCTGCCCGAACCGAACACGCTCCCCAGGACGCTGCCGAGCAAACCGCCGCCCTCCTCCGCCTGCTCGGCGGGCCCCGCCTCGTCGGTGACGCGGCGCTGCAGCATTTCGAAGGCCGATTCGCGATCGACCACGGTTTCATATTTGCCGCGCAGCGGGGAAGCCTGCAGGATCGCCTGGCGCTCGGCCGGCGTGATGGCGCCCACGCGTGCCGCCGGCGGCAGGATCAGCGCCCGCTGCACGATGGAAGGCACGCCATTGCCTTCGAGGAAGGAAACCAGGGCCTCGCCCTTGCCGAGCTCCGAGATGACCTTGGCGGTGTCGAGATCGGGATTGGGGCGGAAGGTCTCGGCAGCGGCCTTGACCGCCTTCTGATCGCGCGGGGTGAAGGCGCGCAGAGCATGCTGCACGCGATTGCCGAGCTGGCCGAGCACGGTGTCGGGCACGTCGAGCGGGTTCTGGGTGACGAAATAGACACCGATGCCCTTGGAGCGGATCAGGCGCACCACCTGCTCGATCTTCTGCAGCAACGCAGGCGGGGCATCGTTGAACAACAGATGCGCTTCGTCGAAAAAGAACACCAGCTTGGGCTTGTCGAGGTCGCCGACCTCGGGCAGTTGCTCGAAGAGCTCGGACAGCAGCCAGAGCAGGAAGGTGGCGTAGAGCTGGGGCGCCATCATCAGCTTGTCGGCGGCCAGGATGTTGATGGTACCGCGCCCCTTGGCATCGAGCAGGCCGATATCGGCAAGCGACAGGGCCGGCTCGCCGAAGAATTTGTCGCCACCCTGCTGCTCCAGCGCCAGGAGCTGGCGCTGGATCGCCCCCACCGTCGTCTTGGAGACATTGCCATAGGTCTTGATCAGTTCGGCGGCCTTGTCGGCCATGTCGGCCAGCAGGGCCTGGAGATCCTTGAGATCGAGCAGCAGCAGGCCCTGGTCGTCGGCGAGCTTGAAGGCGGCGTTGAGCACACCCTCCTGGACATCGTTGAGCTGCAGCATCCGAGCCAGAAGCAGCGGTCCGACATCGGAGACCGTCGCGCGGATCGGCATGCCCTGTTCGCCGAAGACGTCCCAGAACTGCACCGGGAACTGGTCGGGCTGATAGGTGATGCCGACCTCGGCGGCCCTCTTGACGATGAAGTCCTTGGCTTCGCCGCGCTGGGAAACGCCGGAGAGGTCGCCCTTGATGTCGGCGGCGAAGACCGGCACGCCACGGGCGGAGAACCCCTCCGCCAGCACCTGCAGGGTCACCGTCTTGCCGGTTCCCGTCGCCCCGGTGACCAACCCATGGCGATTGCCGAAGGCCAGCGCGAGATATTGAGGCTCGACGCTCTTGGCGACGAAAATCCGGCTCTGATCGGTCATCTCTTCCTGTCCTGAACGGTCAAATCGCAACGCAAACCATAACCGGCCGCGCCGCCAATCGCTACGGCCAATGGCTTGATGAAGTGTTACAAGTATTTAAAGCCACGGCCTTGATCTCCATGGCAAAATGGGAAACAGAGAAGAGCGGTTTGCCTACCGTGTGTCTCTGGTAGCAGCCGCGTCACGTCAGGGAGAAGAAAGATGGAAGAGCTGGTCGCCCAACTGGGTGCGAAGATTGGCGTGAGCCCCGAAGTTGCGACGCAGGCTATCGGTGCCGTGCTTGCCTTCCTGGAGCGGGAAGGACCCGCCGACGCGGTATCGAAGCTCGTCGATTCGATCAGTGGCGCGCGTGAAGTCACCAATGAGGCCATGAATGCCCAGAGCGGCGGTTTCATGGGCATGCTGGCCGGCATGGTCGGCCATGTCGGCGGCGGCATTGCAGGCCTCGGCGGCCAGCTGATGGCGCTCGGCCTCGACCTCAACCAGATCCAGGCGATCGGCAAGGAGCTCTTCGCCTATGCCGAGAAGGAAGCCGGGCCGGAAGTCGTCGGCAAGATTGTTGCCGAGATCCCTGAACTCGGCCAGTTCGTCTGAGCCATGGCGGAGGCGGATGCGGATGAGGCCCGCTGGCGCGACGCCGTCGCCGGCGTGCTCAAGGGAGCCTCCTTCGAGGACAGGCTGACCAGCCTGTTGCCGGACGGCGCGCGCCTCCAGCCCATCCATGCCCGCATGGCCGGCGCCCTGCCCATTCCCGGGCGGTCGCCGGCTGCACCCTGGACCATCGTCCAGCGTGCCGACCATCCCGATGTCGTACCGGCGAACAGCCAGCTCCTCGAGGATCTCGAGGGCGGTGCCGGTGGCATGACGCTGGTGACGACGCAAAGCCCGTTCGCCCGCGGCTTCGGCGTCGTGATCACCTCGGCCGGCAGCCTGGACGGCCTGCTGGCCGGAGTCGTGCGCAATGCGATCGAGATCCGGCTCGAAGCGGGGCCGCAGACCCTCGAAGTCGCGCGCTGGCTCAGCGAGATCGAAGGCGGCACTGTTCATTACGGTTATGACCCGATCGGCCAGCTCGCCACCACGGGCATCTTGCCAACCGGCTGGCCCTCGACAGCTTCGGTTCTCGCCAATCATCGGCAAGGCGGCACGGTGCTGACCGCCGATAGCCGCCCCTTTCATGAGGCCGGCGCGACCCCGGGGCTCGAGCTCGCCAGCACGCTGAGCTCGGCCCTGTCCTATCTGCGCGTGCTGGAAGCGACCGGCCTGCGCCTCGAAGAAGCGCGCCACTGCATCGGCTTTACCGTCGCCGCTGATCAGGACGTGTTCACCACCATCGCCAAGCTCCGGGCCCTGCGCCTGCTCTGGCTCGAGATCGAGGACGCCTGCGACCTTGCCTCCTCCCCGATCCACATCCACGCAGAAACCGCCTGGCGCATGCTGAGCCGGCGCGACCCCGCCACCAACATGCTGCGCAATGGGCTGGCCACCGCCGCGGCAGGCCTGGGTGGGGCCGACAGTGTCGCCATCCTGCCCCATACCGCCGCCAACGGGCTCGCCGACACCCATGCCCGGCGCGTTGCCCGCAATTGCCAGCATGTCCTGATCAGCGAGGCCAATCTGCACCGCATCGCCGATCCGGCCGCCGGCTCCGGCGGGCTGGAGGCGATGACGCAGGCTCTGTGCGAGGCCGGCTGGACCCAGTTCCAGGCCATCGAACGCCAGGGCGGCATCATTAATGTGATCCAGTCGGGCTGGCTGCAGGAAGAGATCCAGAGGCTGCGCCGGCCCGTCGGTACCATCATCGGCGCCAACAAATACACCCTGGCGGAGGAACCGGCGGTTTCGGTGCTGCGGCCGGCCCCGGACGAGGAGGCCCCGCCCCCCTCGCCGGCCCTGAGCCGCAAGCGCGACGCGCTCGCCTTCGAAAGCCTGTCGGGAGGCACCCCATGAGCCGCATCCCCGATTTTTCCGCGCGTCCCCGCCGCCGACCCGCCCCTGGACCGCTCTTGACCGGCGAGGTCTGGCGCACGCCCGAGGGCATCGACATCAAGGCCGTGCATGGCGAGAGCGACCTGATCGGCCTGCAGGCGGTCGATTCCTGGCCGGGCCTGCCGCCTTTCCTGCGCGGCCCCTACCCGACCATGTATGTCCAGCAGCCCTGGACCATTCGCCAATATGCCGGCTTTTCGACTGCCGAGGAATCCAACGCCTTTTATCGGCGCAACCTTGCGGCAGGCCAGAAGGGCCTGTCGATCGCTTTCGATCTCGCCACCCATCGCGGCTATGATTCTGACCATCCGCGCGTGACCGGCGATGTCGGCATGGCCGGCGTCGCCATCGATTCCATCATCGACATGCGCACCTTGTTCCAGGGTATCCCGCTCGACGAGATGTCGGTGTCGATGACCATGAACGGCGCGGTGCTGCCGATCCTGGCGCTCTATATTGTCGCGGCCGAGGAACAGGGCGTTTCGCCCGACAAGCTGGCGGGAACTATTCAGAACGACATTCTGAAGGAGTTCATGGTCCGCAACACCTATATCTACCCGCCGGGCCCTTCCATGCGCATCGTCGGTGACATCATTGCCTACACCGCGCGGAACATGCCGAAATTCAACGCGATCTCGATCTCCGGCTACCACATGCAGGAGGCCGGCGCGACACAGGACCTGGAGCTCGGCTACACCCTGGCCGACGGTGTCGAATACATCAAGGCCGGGCTGAAGGCCGGGCTCGACATCGACCATTTCGCCCCGCGCCTGTCCTTCTTCTTCGCCATCGGCATGAATTTCACCATGGAGGTGGCCAAGCTGCGGGCCGCCCGGCTGCTGTGGACGCGGCTGGTGCAGCAATTCAATCCGACGTCGCAGAAATCCCTCGCCTTGCGCACGCATTGCCAGACTTCCGGCTGGTCGCTGACGGCGCAGGACGTCTACAACAACGTCACGCGCACCTTGATCGAGGCGATGGCAGCCACGCAAGGCGGCACCCAGTCCCTGCACACCAACGCCCTCGACGAGGCCCTGGCGCTGCCGACGGACTTTTCGGCCCGCATCGCCCGCAACACCCAGCTCGTGCTGCAGCAGGAGAGCGGCACCACCGGGCTGATCGATCCCTGGGGCGGGGCCCACGCCATCGAAAGCCTCACCGCCGACCTTGCCGCCAAGGCCTGGCAGCATATCGAGGAAGTCGAGGCGATGGGCGGCATGGCCAAGGCGATCGAAGCCGGCCTGCCCAAACTGCGCATCGAGGAAGCCGCCAGTCGCACCCAGGCCCGCATCGATGCCGGCGAACAGGCGGTGATCGGCGTCAACATCTACAAGCCGCAATCGGAGCCACCGCTCGACCTGCTCAAGGTCGACAATTCGGCGGTACGGGCGGCCCAGATTGCCAAGCTCGCGCAGTTGAAGGCCGAGCGCGATCCGGTTGCCCTGGAGCAGGCCCTGGACGCCCTGAGCAAGGGCGCGGAAGGCGATGCCAATCTCCTTGCCCTCGCCGTCGACGCGGCGCGGGCCAAGGCGACCGTCGGCGAGATTTCGTCAGCCCTCGAAAAGGTGTTCAGCCGCCACAAGGCGCAGATCCGCGCCACCTCCGGCGTCTACAAGGCCGCGATGAGTGGCGACGGCATCGCCAAGGTCCAGCAGAAGACGCAGACCTTCCGTGAGGAAGAGGGACGTCCACCCAAGATCCTGGTGGCCAAGATGGGCCAGGACGGCCATGATCGCGGCCAGAAGGTGATCGCCTCGGCTTTCGGCGATCTCGGCTTCGAGGTCGAGATCGGCCCCCTGTTCGCCACGCCCGAGGAAGTCGCCAGGCAGGCAGCCGACAGCGACGTCCATATCGTCGGTGTCTCCTCCCTCACCGCCGGGCACCTGACATTGGTTCCCGCCTTGCGCAAGGCCCTGGTGGCCGAGGGGCGGCCCGACATCATGATCGTGGTAGGCGGCGTGGTGCCCGAGCAGGATTTCGAAGCGCTCTACACGGCGGGTGCCCAGGCGATCTTCCCGCCCGGCACGGTGATCACTGAGGCTGCCGGCGGCCTGCTCGACGAATTGCTGAACCAGTTGCGCCACCGGCACCACAACAGGCCAAGGGACGCTCAGTGACGGCCGGCGTTTTATGGGATCGCAGGCATCCCTGCCTGCTCTTCCTTGAAACGCCGCGGTTCCAAGGGCAGGCAAGGATGCCTGCGATCCCAATGTACTCCGCCAAGATCGTCACGGCCCGCCCTCATCACGATTTGGCGGAGATCGCGCTCAATTCTTCCAGGTCGAGGTCCCGCTCCAGTTCGTGCAGCGTCTCGTTGTCGATCTTTCCGAGCCGGTGGAGGCGAATGAGTTCGTCGCGCCCGGTAGCGATTGCCGCCAAAACGACGTCGAAATGGGCGTGCAGCCCTGGCTGATACGCTTCGGTCCGCTCGGCATAGTCGACGATCATCGTGGCCCGGCGCTGGTAGCGCTCCAGCAATCGGGGATGGATGAGCGTCCCCTCGCTGTCATAGGCGAGCTTCTCGATGGTAACCAATTGCTTCTGCGCCATGGCGGATTCGGCCTGGGCCATGGTGAGGCGCGCCCGCTCCGATTCCGGCTCGACCGGCTTCACCCAGCCGATCACCCGCCCCAGGGTGGTGCCCTGGACGAGCACCGTTCCCAGGATGACGGCGAACGACGTCACCAGGATGAAGTCGCGGCCGGGAAAGCCTTCCGGTATGCTCAGCGCCAGGGCCAGGGTGACGACGCCGCGCACGCCAGCCCAACTCAGGATGGTGGCGTTGGCAAGGCCGAGCGGCGTGTAGCGATCGAGCCCCGCAGCCCTGCAAAGCCGGATCACCAGATCGGACCCGAACACCCAGGCAAAGCGCGCAAGGGTGAGTGCCGCGAGGATCACCAGAATGGGCACGGCCATGGTATCGGCCACCACGCCGAATCCGCCACCGCGCTCCACCACGCCACGCAGGGTGAAGCCGATCAGGATGAAGACCGCCGCTTCCATCAGGAAGATCATCACGGTCCAAAACGCCGTGCCGCGCATGCGTACCGAAGCCGAAAACACGGTGTGCTGGTACCAGCCGGCGATCAAGCCCGTGGTGACCGTGGCGATGACGCCGGAGACGTGGAGCATCTCGCCCAGCAGGTAGGACGACCAGGACAACAGGCAGGTGGCAGCGATGATCAGATATTCGTCACCGAGGCGGCGGGCGAGCAGCACCCATGTCGCGCCCGCTGCGACACCAACGAGGACACCGCCCAGTGCCAGCAGGAAGAACTCGCCGACCGCATCCACCGCACTGAAGGTGCCGGTGACGCCCGCAGCGATGGCAAAGCGGAACAGCACCAGGCCGCTGGCATCGTTGAACAGGCTCTCGCCCTCGAGCAGGATCTGCAGGCGCCGGGGCAGCTTCACCCGTTGCAGCACGGCGCGGGCGGAGACGGCATCGGGCGGCGAGACGATCGCCCCGAGCGCCGCACAGGCGGCCCAGGGCAAGGACGGGAAGACGAGATGGGTCGCCACCGCGACGACGAGAGAGGTGAAGACCACAGCACCGACCGCCAGCGAGGCGATGCCGATCATGTGGCGCCGCAACCGGCCGAGTGCGATGAACCACGCCCCGTCCATCAGGAGCGGTGGCAAGAAGATGACGAGCACCAGGTTGGGATCGAGCGCAATGGCGGGCAGGCCCGGCAGAAAGGCGAGCGATGCGCCGCCGACCAGCAGCGCCACTGAAGGCGGCAGCCCCAGCTTGTGGGCGGCAAAGTGCAGCACGATGATCGCCAGGAACATCGCGATCACCAGTTCGAACAGGTGAATAGGGTCCATCAGCCTTTGCCCCGATTTGGCTTTTGCAGACCCTATAACGTCAGATCAGAAATGAAAGCCGGCGTTTCGGCGGAAATGCCGGGCCGATGAGACTGCTCCTATCGAGTCTCTCATTTCGAAGAGCATGGCCCAGACGAGCGAGACGCGCCAATCCTTCCCCGATTGCGGGGAAGGTGGCGATGCGAAGCATCGACGGAAGGGGGAGAGCGGCTCAAATCGTGCAATAACAAGCACTATGGCGCCACTCTCCCCCACCCGGCCCTTCGGGCCACCCTCCCCGCAGACGGGGAGGGATTGGCGCGCTCAATTCTGAAATCGTACCTTGTTCAGCCCGATTGACGATATCTCCCCCGCTCAGCGCGGAGCGGTAACGATGACGTTCCAGGATCCCGGCATGAGTCTCGCCTGCAGCCGGTCGCCTTCAAGGCTCACAGTTTCGATCGGTGCCGGCGCGACGGTGTCCTGGGCGTCTTTGGTGTTGACCGCCTTCATGTTGGGATGATGGATCTGCAGCGCCTCCACCACTTGCCGGTTGCCGCCGAAGCCCCGCAGCAGCACTTCGAGGTCCATCGGTTCGCCGAGATGGCGGTTCAGGGCGAAAATGGTGACCTGGCCGGTGGTCTCGTCCTCGGTGACGCAGGCATGGAGGTAGGGAATTTCCGGCGCCGTCTTGCCGGCATAGGAGGGCGAGGAGATCAGCGAGCGCAGCACGCGGCCATGGGCATGGCGTGCCGTGAGTGCGAAGGGATGGAAGATGGTCTGGCGCCAAGCCGCTCCGCCCGGCTCCGTCATGATCGGGCCGATGATGTTCACGAGCTGGGCAATGCAGGCGCATTTCACGCGGTCGGCATTGTTGAGCAGCGTGATCAGCGCACCGCCCACCAGGAGCGCATCCTCGGTGTTGTAGACTTCCTCGATCAGCGGCGGATGCTCGGGCCAGCCGGGCTTGCGTAGATGCTCGTGGGTGCGAGCCTTGTACCAGACGTTCCACTCGTCGAGGGACAGCATGATCCGCTTGGGCGAGCGGCGCGTGGCGGCCACCGCGTCGGCAATGGCGACCACTTCGCGGATGAAGGCCTCCAGCAGCTCGATATTGCCGAGGAATTCCTCGGTGCTGTCATGCGGGTTCTGGAAATAGGTGTGCAGGGAGATGAAGTCGACATAGTCGAAGCAATGGTCGAGGACTTCGTATTCCCAGCGGGCATAGGTGGCCATGTCGCGGTTGGACGAACCGCAGGCAGCCAGTTCGATGGAGGGATCGACCCAGCGCATCACCTTGGCGGTCTCATGGGCGATGCGGCCATATTCGCCCGCCGTCTTGGCGCCGATCTGCCAGGGGCCGTCCATCTCGTTGCCCAGGCACCAGAACTTGATGTCGTGCGGCTTCTCATAGCCGTGGCTCTTGCGCAGCTCCGACAGCTCGGTGCCACCCGGGTGGTTGCAATATTCGATGAAGCGCCGCGCCTCGTCATGGTCGCGGGTGCCGAGATTGACGCCGAACATCGGTTCCACCCCGACCTTGCGGGACCAGTCGATGAACTCATTGGTGCCGAAGGCATTGGTCTCGGTCGAGAACCAGGCGAGGTCGAGCCGGCGCGGCCGCTCTTCCACCGGGCCGACGCCGTCTTCCCAATTGTAGCCGGACAGGAAATTGCCGCCGGGATAGCGCACGATGGTGGTGCCGAGTTCGCGGGTCAGCTCGGCGACATCCTGGCGAAAACCCTGGTCATCGGCGCTGGGATGGCCGGGCTCGAAGATACCGGTGTAGACGCACCGTCCCATATGCTCGACGAAGGTACCGAAGATACGGCGGTCGAGATCGGAGATGATGAAATCGTGATCGACGATCAGGCGGGCGGACGGCATGGCGAAAACTGACCTTTGAACCGGGGAAATATCGGGCGGAAAAGGGACCCACGGCGGGAGGAGAGCCGTGGGTCCTAGAGCGTTTTCCAGAAAAGCTGATAGACTTTTCGATTAAGAAAACGCGTCAAAACAAAGAGTTAGAGAGAGTGGGATTTAAAGAAATCATACTTTCTCTAGCTGTGGCGAACGCGGCCTTACTTCGCGTTCGCCAGCAATTCGTTGATGCGGGACTGGGCATCGGCGAGCGCGGCGTCGATCTCCTTGTCGCCGGTCACGCCGGCGGTGACCTCGTCATTCTCGATCTCCTGGATCGCGAATTGACGCTTCACCGCCGCCGGACGGGCGGCGCCGTTGGTGGTCAGCGGTGCGAGATCGGCCCGGTGCGGCAGGGCCTTGAACTCGGCGCTGTCGGCCACGGACCTGCGGATGGGCAGATGGCCGGTGCGCGCCCACTGGAAATCATTGTCCCACAGGAATTTCAGGAATTCGTAGGCCGATTTGCGCTGGGCATCGCTGAGATCGGCCTTGAGGACCACCCAGCTATGCCCATCGGCCCAGACGCGCGGGCTGCCGGGATAGAGCTGCGGGAAAGGCACCACCGCATAGCCATTGGACAGGGGCGCACCACTCTTCTTGGATTCTTGGTCATAGGTATCGACCAGCCAGGTGCCGCAGATGAACACGCCCGCATCGCCGGCCGCGAAGCTGGCGACCGAGGCGGCATAGTCCTGCCCCTTGGTGGTGTCGCCGTTCTGGTAGAGCGCCTTCAGCAGTGTCGCGGCGTTCTTGGCCTCGGGCGTGGCGAAATTGACCTTGGTTGGATCGGCGAAGAATTCCGAATTCTGCTGGTAGAGCAGCGTATCGAAGGTGCGCGTGAAGAAGGCACGCTCATTGGCGATGGTCCAGACGAAATAGGGCTTGCCCGTCTTTTCCTTGAACTGCTTGGCCTGGGCCAGCAGTTCCTCGCCATTCTTGGGCAGGATCGGCTTGCCAGCAGCATCGACGAGGCCGGCCTGCTTGAACAGGTTCAGATTGATGTGCCAGAGCCAGGTATGGGTATCGAAGGGCAAGGCATAGGTCTTGCCGTCCTTGGTGACCCCGGCCTTGGCGGCATCGGTGAAGTCAGCGGTATCGACACCCGCCGCCTTCAAGCCCTCGTCGAGGGGTTCCAGCAGCCCGCGCGAGGAATAGTCGCTGATCACGGCCTCATGCATGACCGAGATGGTCGGCGGCTCGCCCGAGCGGATGCGGGCGGTGAGCTGGTCGTAGCCCGGCCATTCGACGATATCGACCTTGACGCGGGTGTCCTTGCTCTCCGCATTGAACTTGTTGATCAGCGCCGTGATGATGCCGCACTCGCCATTGGCCTTGGCGACATCCGTCACCGCGCCATAGTCGGCTTCGCAGGCACCGAAGAAGCGTGACACCGAGATCTCGGTCTTGTCCTGGGCGAGGCCGGCCTGCGACGACAGCAGCAAGAGGGCCCCGGCATAGAGCAATCGTTTCAAACCGATCATGCATTTCCTCCGTTTCGGCCGATTTTGTTCAAGGTCGAGCGCGCGGCCGGGACGCGGAACCAGGAGATCTTCTCGGAGTCAGCGGATCGCGGCGCCGGCCACGGCGCGGACGATGTATTTCTGGAAGAACAGGTAGACGATGAAGACGGGCAGCCCGGCGAAGACGGCCTGCGCCATCAAGAAGCCGAGCCCCTCGGACTGGGCAAAATTGGTCTGGGTCGAGGCCATGCCGACGGTGAGGGTGAACATGTCGGGCTTGGTCGCCGAGATCAGGGGCCACAAATAGTCGTTCCAGGCCGACAGGAAGGTGAAGATGCCGAGCGTGGCCTGAGCCGGGATGGTCAGCGGCAGCACCACCTTCCAGAAGATCTTGAAGCGCGAGGCATTGTCGAGCATCGCGGCCTCGTCGATGTCGCGCGGGATGGCCTTGAAATATTGCGTCATCAGGAAGACGCCGAAGGCATGGGACAGCCCCGGCAGGATCAGCGCCGGATAGCCATTATGCATCTTCCAGTCGGTGAACATCTGGTGGCGGGCGATGATCACCGCCTGTTCGGGGATGGCGAGGCCCAGCAGCACCAGCACGAACAGGATGTCTCGGCCGAAAAACTCGGTGCGTGCGAAGCCGTAGCCGGCCAGGGATGACAGCACCAACGTGCCGATGGTCATGCCGCCGGCCACGATCATGGAGTTGAGCAGCCAGCGAAACACGCCGGATGACGCGATGATGTCGGTGTAGTTCTTCAAGGTATAGGGCGGATGCAGGGCCGTGGCGGTGGAGAGCATCAGCTCCGAATTGGGCTTGAAGGAGAGCACGATCACCCAGGCGACGGGAACCAGCCAAGCGAAGGCCAGGACCAGGACGCCCGCCAGGATCACCCGGTCTCCGGCGGTGCGGCCGACGAATTGCTGCGCGCTCGCCATGGCCTAGCCCTCCGCCCGCCGGCGGGCGGCGACATATTGCAAGATCGCGGCAATGGCCATCAGAAGGAACAGCACCTCGGAGGCCGCGGCGGCATAGCCGACATTCCAGCGCTGGAAGCCCTCCTCATAGATGAACTGCACGATGGGGCGGGAGGCGTTGTTGGGCCCTCCCCTGGTGAGAAGCTGCGCCTGGCCGAAGAGCTGGAACTGCGCGACGATCTCGTAGATCGCCACGACGACGACGCTACGCCGGATCGAGGGCAGCGTGATCGACCAGAAGGAGCGCCAGCGCCCGGCATTGTCGAGCGCGGCGGCCTCGTAGAGCTCGCCCGGTATCTGCTGCAGGGCGGCGAGGAAGAGCATCATCGGCAGGCCGATCACCCACCACAGCGTGCACAGCGCGATGGCCGGCAGGGCAAGCTCCTGGCTAGTGAGGAACTGGATCGGCGGCAGGCCGAAGATCGAGAGGATGCCGGCGATCAGGCCCCGGTCCGGCAGATACATCATCTTCCAGATGATGGTGACGATGGTCACCGACAGCACCGAGGTGCCGAAGAAGACCGCCCGCAGGGCGGCGCTACCCTTGCTTTCCCGGTTGAGGGCAAGCGCGAGGCCAAGGCCGATGGCGACGAAAACCGGTACCGTCATCAGCACGAAGACGAAGGTGTTGCTCACCGTGCCCAGGAAGACCTTGTCGGCGAACAGGCGGCGAAAATTTGCCAGGCCGGCAAAGGAGGCCGTCTGGTCAAACATGTCGTATTCCTGCAGGCTGATCCAGATGCCGCGAAACAGCGGATAGACCAGGAGAACGACATAGACGGCAAGGAAGGGCAGCACGAACAGGAGATTGCGCCAGCTCGGCCCGATCGAGGCGCCGGCATAGCGGGGTGCGGGCGTCGCGGCCGCCGTGGAGGCAAGGCTCTGCGTGGACATCAGCCCCTCCTCACGCGGCATGGAAGGCGCGGCCGCCATCGTCGAACAGATGGGCAGCTTGCGAATCCACCGAGAAGCGGGCTTCGCCGCCTGCAACGGCGGTCGAAGCGCCCCTGTCCTCGGCGACCAGCGAGGTGCCGTCGGGGAGGCGTACATAAAGATGCGTGCGGTCGCCGAGGCGCTCGACCACTTCGATCCGGCCGGCAAGGGAGCCCGCCGGATCGGCGCGGACAGCCTCCGCCCTCACCCCCAGGCGCAGCTTGGCACCCTGAGGCAGGGTGGCGACGGGCACGCGGGTGGTGATGCCAGTGCCATCGGCCAACCTGGCGGCGGCAAGGCCGCCCTGCTCGGCGACCGTGACGGGCAGGAAATTCATGGCGGGCGAGCCGACGAAACGGGCCACGAATTCGGTGGCGGGCCGTGAATAGACCTCCATAGGCGTACCCACCTGCTCGATCTTGCGGGCGTTCATCACCACGATGCGCTCGGCCAGGGTCATCGCCTCGACCTGGTCATGGGTAACGAAGATGGTGGTAGCCTGGACCTGCTGGTGCAGGCGGGCCAGCTCGACACGGGTGCGCACACGCAGCGCCGCATCGAGATTGGAAAGCGGTTCGTCGAACAGATAGGCCTTGGGGCTCTTCACCAGAGCGCGGCCGATGGCGACACGCTGGCGCTGGCCGCCGGAGAGCTGGCCGGGCTTGCGGGCAAGCAGCGGCTCGATCTCCAGGATGCGCGCTGCTTCCTTCACCCGGCGATCGATCTCCTGGCCGGGCACCGCGATGTTGCGCAGGCCGAAGGCCATGTTCTCGTAGATCGTCATATGCGGATAGAGCGCATAATGCTGGAACACCATGGCGACGCCGCGCGCGCCGGGGGGAAGCTGGTCGACCCTCTGGCCGCCGATCGAGATCGAGCCGCCATCGACGCGCTCCAGCCCCGCGATCATGCGCAGCAAGGTGGACTTTCCGCAGCCCGAGGGCCCGAGAAAGGCAATGAACTCACCCGAGCGGATCTTCAAAGAGAGGTCTGCGATGACGTTCACGGCGCCAAAGGTCTTGGACACCCTGTCGATGTCGATGGCACTCAAGGCCTCTTCCTCCTACCATCTTTTCTTATTATCATCTGATGATAAGATAGAAGCAATCGCGATCCGGTGTCAATCGCCGCCGACGTGAAGAAGGGCAATTTGTAGGAGGATTTCCCATTGGCAGGAGGGTTGCTGGGCGCTTTGTTCCCCCCCGATAGCAGTGTTAAGAGGTGGGAAGCCCCTCAGATCACGGCGGAATCAGCCGGCGGGAGGAGCACGGTGCCGCCCGCATCCAGCAACGGGCTGGTTTGGAGATGAGTATGTTCGAGCGGGATACCGCCATCAGCACGATGAGCGCGCAGGTCGCGCGCATCATCGGCACCCGCATCACCTCGGGAGAGTTTCGCCCCGGCGACACCCTGCCGATCGAGAACGAACTCTGCCAGGCCTATGGCGTCAGCCGCTCGACAGTGCGCGAGGCCGTGAAGAATTTGGCGGCCAAGGGACTGGTCGAGGTTTCGCCCAAGACCGGCACACGCGTGCTGCCTTTCGCAGACTGGAACCTGCTCGACCAGGATGTGCTGTCCTGGCGCCTCAATGCCCAGTTCGACGAGCGCATCATCGAGGATCTCTACGAAATGCGGAACTGCTTCGAGCCGCGCGCCTGCTTCCTGGCGGCGCGGGACGGTTCGGCGGATGATCTGGAACGTATCCGCATGCGCTTCTCGGACCTGGTCTCCATGCTGGGGCAGCCGGCCTTGGCGGCGGGTGCCGAGACCGAGTTCCACCTCGCCATCATGACGGCCACCCATAACGGCCTGTTCGTCACCATCGGACGGGCGGTTAAGACGGCCCTGAAGGTTTCTTTCGGCCTGACCCAGCGCAGCGCCAATGGTCAGGCGATGGACCTGCAGCCCTATCAGGCCGTGGTGTCAGCCATCCTCGCCCGCAAGGCGGACGAGGCCTCGCGGGCCATGAGCCAGTTGCTGGAAATTTCGCGGGCCCGCATGCTGGAGGCCCTGCGCAATGCGCCCCGCGCCGTGGAGAAGACGGCCGGCGAATAGAAGCGGCCCCGGAAGGATAGCGATATGCGGGACAGCGCGCCGGACCTGTGCTTATCTTCCCGCTCGTAACTGGACAGCGAGGCGACGTCCGATGATCCGCAGCAAGGAGCTCTTCACCCGGTCCGGCGACGCCGAATGGCAGCCTACGCCGGACGGCAACCGGCGACGGGTCCTGGCCTATACCGACGAACTGATGATGGTCGAATTCGCCTTCGAGAAGGATGGCGTGGGCTGGCTGCATTCGCATCCCCACATTCAGTCCAGCTATGTCGCCGAGGGACGGTTCGAGGTCACCATCGCGAGCAGAACCGAGACGCTCGTCGCCGGCGACAGCTTCATCGTGCCATCCGGCCTCGAACATGGCGTCAAGGCGCTCGAGAAAGGCCGGCTGGTCGACTGCTTCACGCCGCACCGCGCCGATTTCCTGGCGTAGTCCGGACTTTGCGTGATTGCGCGGCCCGGCGCGAAAACTACTGATCCGCGTTCTCGATCGCCCGGGAGACCACGGCCCGCACTTCCTCGCGGCTCATGAAGATGTCGTGGTTGATGAAGCCGGAGCCGAAGTCGGAGGCGTCGACCACCTTCACGCCGGTCTTCTGCAGTTCCTCGCTGTCACCGGAACCGACCCGCGGCACGCCACCGGCGAGCTTGGTCGAGATCTCCAGGGCGCGGTCGTTCTTGGAGACGATCACCGTCATCTTCGACGACAGCGACGACAGCCGCTTCATCTGGCGACGGAAGAGGTCGAGGTCGACATCCGGGTTGGCCAGCACGATGGCGCCGAAATGATTGGGAAGCGAGGCCCCCATGCGATCGGACATCGAGCGCAGGGCTTCCATCATCACCATGCTGCCCATGGAATGGGCGATCAGGTTGATGCGGCCGACCTTGGGATCGTTGGCGAGCGCGGTGAGCGTGTCCTCCAGGGCATCGCGCGACCACATCGCGCTGTCCTTGTCGGTGACATAGTCCAGCAAAGCTGCACGCGAGGGCCAGGAGAACAGCACCGGCACGCCCGAGAACTTGATGCCGTCGACCAGCTTGGCATAGCTCGTCGCCGCGCTGTCGAAGGTTTCGTTGTAGCCGTGGACATAGACGATGACGTCACGCCCCTCGGCCTGCGTCGCAAGGGAGGTGGCCGGCTGGTCTCCCGGCAGGGCGCTCACCCCGGCCACCGACCAGCCAGGTGTGGAAACCGGGTTGACCGCGGCCAGCAGCGACTTGGACGGCGGATACATCACCAGGCGCGCAGCCGTCGGGTCGGAAGCGCGCTTGGCCCCGAACCAGGGTTCCTTGTTGCCGGTCGAATTGCGCGTGGTCATCACCAGCATGGTCATGCCGCCGCGCCAGATGCCGAGCGGGGCGGTGTTGGCCGCCTGGTCGTTCGAGGCCGTGTTGGTCAGCACGGGCTTCAGGGATGAGGTCGAGTCACCGGAATCGTCATCGATCCCGACGCAGCCCGTCAGCACAAGTGCCGAAGCGATCAAAGCGAAGAGCGAGGCGACCCGCATCGAAACCCAATCCTGTTTGCTTAAGCTGCCCTCAATGCAGCAAAAGGGGTGAATAGTCAGTGAACGGGCGAAATTGAGGCGGCTGCGTTCGAACCAGCCAAAAAACCGGCCGCACTGTCGTTTTCCACGAGAATGTCGGCAAAAATATCACACCCCTTCACAGAAGGCCGGCGGTGCAGCCCCCATCTGCTGTCGCGACGCTCTTTTGTCACTCCGGCCTGGCAAGGAGAGCCACGGCGACCGCGGGCGCAAGCCTGCGGTATCCAACGAAAAAGGGCCGGCGGTGCCGGCCCTTCCCGTGTCATATGCTTTGGAGCAGACCTCAGCCCAGGCCGCCGAGGCAGACATATTTGGCATCGATATAATCCTCGATGCCGTATTTGGAGCCTTCCTTGCCCATGCCGGATTCCTTGACGCCGCCGAAGGGCGCGACTTCGGTGGTGATCAGGCCTTCATTGACGCCGACCATGCCGTATTTCAGCGCCTCGGCAACCCGGAAAGCACGGCCGAGATCCTTGGTGTAGAAATATGAAGCCAGGCCGAACTCGGTGTCGTTGGCCATCCGGACGGCCTCTTCCTCGGTCTCGAACTTGAACACCGGGGCCAGCGGCCCGAAGGTCTCGTCGCGCGCCACCAGCATGTCCGGAGTCACCCCCGTCACCACCGTGGGCTCGAAGAAGGTGTGGCCGAGAGCGTGGCGGTTGCCGCCCGCCACCACCTTGCCGCCCTTGGCAACGGCGTCGTTGATGTGCTCCTCGACCTTCTGCACCGCCTTCTCGTCGATCAGCGGGCCCTGCTGCACGCCGGCCTCCAGGCCATTGCCCACCTTGAGCGCGTTCGAGGCCGCGATCAGTTTCTCGACGAACTTGTCGTGGATGCCCGCCTGCACCAGGAAACGGTTGGTGCACACGCAGGTCTGGCCGGAATTGCGGTACTTGGCGATCATCGCGCCTTCGATGGCCCGATCGACATCAGCGTCGTCGAACACGATGAAGGGGGCGTTGCCGCCCAGTTCCATCGAGACCTTCTTGAGCGTCTTGGCGGACTGCTCGACCAGGAGCTTGCCGATCGGCGTGGAGCCGGTGAAGGTGATCTTGCGCACCAACGGGTTCGAGGTGAGCTCGCCGCCAATGGCGCTGGCAGAACCGGTGAGGACGTTGACGACACCGGCGGGAACGCCGGCCATTTCGGCCAGGACGCCCCAGGCCAGGCCCGAATAGGGCGTCTGCAGTGCCGGCTTGATCACGATGGTGCAGCCGGCGGCCAGCGCCGGGCCGAGCTTGCGGGCGATCATCGAGGAGGGGAAGTTCCAGGGCGTGATGGCGCCGACGACGCCTACCGGCTCCTTGGTGACCAGGATGCGGCGGCCAGGCCAGGGCGAGGGAATAACGTCGCCATAGACCCGCTGGGCCTCCTCGGCGAACCAACGCACATAGGCAGCCGAGAACACCACCTCACCGCGCGCCTCGGTAAGCGACTTGCCCTGCTCGACGGTGAGCAGCACGCCGAGCGCCTCGGCATTGGCCTCGATCAGATCGGCGAGCTTGTGCAGGATCTTGGCCCGTTCCTTCGCCGTCTTGGCGCGCCAGGCCGGGAAGGCCGCATCGGCCGCGGCAATGGCCCGCGCCGTCTCGTCCTTGCCGCAATCGGGCACGCTGCCGATGAGTTCACCGGTGGCGGGATTGGTGACCGGCAGGGACTTGCCGTTGTCGGCAGCGATCCATTGACCGTTGACGTAGGCGGCCTCACGCTTGAATTCGAGTGTCTGCGCCAGTTTTTCCAACATGCGCCTTCCTCCGTTATGTCTCTCGCTGGCGCTTAGATAGGCGTTCGGCGCGCGCGGATCAATGTAGAAATGTGATCACATATTCGGGTATTGCCTCGGCCCGCGAAGCCTGCGATGGAGGCCCGCCTGCACATAAAGAAAGCAAGTCGCCATGTCCAATCCCGTCCTGGCCGAACTCATCCGCGGCGGCATGGTCGAAAGCCGGCATAGCGGCGCCGTTGCCGTCAGCGATCCCGAAGGCCGCCTCGTACTCGCGCTCGGCGATGTCACCCGCCCCGTCTTCCCCCGCTCGGCGGTGAAGGCGTTCCAGGCCCTGCCTTTGCTGGAATCGGGAGCCGCCGACAAGCTCGGTCTTACCGACGCGGACATCGCCCTCGCCGTCTCCTCCCATGGCGGCGAGCCGCGCCATGTCGAGCAGGCTGCCGCCATGCTGGCCAAGGCCGGCCGCGATGCCGGCACGCTCGAATGCGGCGCCCATGCGCCGAGCTTTCGCCCGGCCGCCTGGGCCCTGCTGCGGGCCGGAGAAGAGCCCTCGGCCCTGCACAACAACTGCTCGGGCAAGCATGCCGGCTTCATCTGCCTTGCTTGCGCCAGCGACCGTGATCCCCACCATTACATCGAGGCCGGGCATCCGGTGATGCGCGAGGTGATGGGGGCGGTCAACGCGATGAGCGGAGCCGCCCTTGCCGGCGATGGCGTCGGCATCGACGGCTGCTCCATCCCCACCCAGGCCGCTCCGCTCGCAGGCGTGGCGCGGGGCTTTGCTCGCTTCGGCACCGGCGCCCATCTCGGCCCCGAAAGGGCGAAGGCCGCCGCCCGCATCCGCCGCGCTGCGGCCGCGGAGCCCTTCCTGGTCGCCGGCACCAGGCGCTTCTGCACCGAGATCATGACGATCTTCGGCGAACGCGTCTTCGTGAAGACAGGCGCCGAGGGCGTGTTCTGCGCCGCCTTTCCCGAACTCGGCTACGGCATCGCCCTCAAATGTGACGATGGCGGTACCCGGGCTGCGGAACTGATGATGGCCGGCGTGATCGCCAAGCTTCTGCCCCTTTCCGACAGCGAGGCCGAGGCGCTGAGGAGCTTCCTCGAACCGGTGCAGAAGAACTGGAACGGCCTCGAGGTGGGCAGGCTGCGCCTGGCGGGAGCCTTGGCCTAAGGCGCCGCCGCCCATCACTCTTCTTCACGTCGAAGCCGCCTTCTTCCAATCGCCGGTGCTGTTCCACCAGCGATTGGGGTTCTTGCTGTCGTCAAGCCCCTTGGAACGGCTGGACAGGATGGCCTGCAGCCTGATTACCGGCTCCTGGTAGGAATGGGCCTGGAAGATCGCCTCGACCACCCTCTCCGCAACATCCTGTGCATCGGGAAGCTCGAAAACGACTTCCACCACCCCCTGGCGCCGACGAAGATCACATTCCGCGCCGACCGCGGCCCCTTCCTGCGGGCGATAGCGCTCAATCCCGGGAGAGGACTGATAGGCATTGCTATCATAGGCTCCCATCGCCAGGGGAACGATGGCGACGACGGCCTCCATGATGCGGTCGACATCCTCGACCGGGGCCTGAAAGGTCAGAAGGCGCATGGGAACCATCGCTACCGACAATGTCTCGAAACCTGTCATGGCCCTCGCCCCTCCCCGCCGATCGAAGTGCGAAGGTTAGTTCATTGCTGCTGACAACGATCTGTCAGCACTGTCGCTATCCGAGGTCCGTGCGAGCCGCTATGCGCCTGCAGCCCGCCGCGGTCTCTCGGACGGACGGTCGGCTGTCGACCGACATGCCGCAAATCAGCGCTTGATCTAGAGTGCACTCCAGCAAGTAGCCTCGACAGCGGTCCGGGAGTGCGATGAAGACAGATGAAGATCGGAGAACTGGCGCGCCGTTCGGGATTGTCGGTCCACACGCTGCGCTATTACGAAAAAGTCGGCCTGCTTCCGCCGGCCTTTCGGAACGGCTCGGGCCAGCGGGACTATGACGCCGCCATCCTCGGCTGGATCGACTTTCTCGGCCGCATGAAGGCCGCGGGCATGCCGATCCGGGACATCGCGGCCTATGCGCTCTTATGGCAGCAAGGCGCCGGCACCGAGGCCGCGCGCCGCGACATGCTCGAGAAACAAAGCCGGCGGGTGGCAGCCCAGATCGAGGACCTTCAGTCCTGCCTCCTCGTCATCGAGCAGAAGATCCTGGATCTGGCTGAACTGGAAAAAGGACGAAAATCATGAGTGCCTATGTCATTTCCGACGTGGTTCCGCAGGATGAGGAAGCCTGGAACGCCTATGTGCGGCTTGCCCCCGCGACGATCGAAAAATATGGCGGCCGCTATCTGGCGCGCGGCGGCCCGGTCCGAACCATGGAGGGCAATTGGTCGCCTCGTCTGATCGTCCTTGTCGAATTTCCCGATCGTGCCGCCGTCGAGGCCTGGTATGCCTCCCCCGAATATGCCGAAGCCCTGGCGTTTCGCAGCAAGGCCCTAAGCAGAAACCTGATCTGCGTGGATGGCGTGGGTACACATGGTTCGACGCGCGTCGAAACATTGCCCGGCACGGCCCGCTAGAACGGGGCGACAAGTCGATGCAATTGCCAGGTCGCCGTGATGACGAGAAAACTTGCTTATTTCACCGACGCCCATCTCGGGCAAAAACTCGTCATGGGCGGTGCGATGGACAGCGACAAGATGCGCTATGCCAGTGAGCCGGCAGAACATCGAGACCATCTGCGCTGGGTCCTTGACGACATTGCCGCGAGAGGCATATCGGAGGTGATCTTCGGTGGCGACATCGGCGCACGCAACTCCGTCCCCGACTTCTTCGAGATCCTGGGATCCTACGATTTCAAATCGAGAATAGTCCTCGGCAACCACGACGACTATGACGCGGTTTCACCCTTCCTTTCCGATCAGACCCATGCCGTTGAGGGCAAGGCCTGTTTTTCCGAAGGCGATCCGGCGCTGAAATGGGTGTTTCTCGATTCATCGGCCAACCGGGTGGATGAGGACCAACTCGCCTGGTTCGCGCGCGAACTGCAGGACACGCGCCGCCTCCTGCTGTTCCTGCATCATCCGGTCCTGCCGATCGATACACCGGTGGAGCACGCCGGCGCCGCCTTGAGGGAACGCGATACTCTCAAGGCGCTTCTGATCGGCAGCGAATGCGACATATCACTGTTTTGCGGCCACTATCACATGGCGGATGAACGGCGCGAGGCGAACATCCGGCAGTTCTGCACCCCCGCCGTCTCCTACCAGATCGTCAAGGAGGCCGATCGGCTTGAAGTCGATACGACGCGACGCGGCTATCGCATTGTGGTGATCGACGGCGGCGAGATCGAAACCGAGATCGTCTATCTCGGCCTGCTCTAATCAATCGAGTGCCCGCCTGCCATCGGACCGATGCCTCCCGTCACGCCCCATTGCAGATGGGGCAGCCATGGGCATGCTTGATCAGGCCATGCGCCGGACAGCGCTCGAATTCGGGGGCCGACCACAAACCCTTCCGGTCCGTCGCCTCGGCGCGAATGTCAGCGGGCACAAACGCCGCCAGCAGCACATGGAATTTATCCAGGCATGGCATAAGCCACTCTTCCTTCGGCTCGTAGCCGAGCCGGTGCCAATCGCGCTTCGCTTTCGCCGTTTCGATCGTGCGGAGGATGAAGGATCGGTCTTCGACGAAACTCTCAATTTCCCAGGGCATCTCGGCGATATCGAAGCCCACGGTCCCAAGGCCAAAGATGCCTTGGTCCCGCGCGGCGATCCACGCTGCAAACTGGCATTGCCGATGGGCAGACGCCAGTGACGATGCGGCCAACGCCAAGACGCCGATGAACACCGACGTCAGCGAATTGCTCATCTGAAGATATGGCAGGTCAGGCCGCGCATCGTAGGTGATAAAATTCGCCATCGGGCCAGGTCCGATTTGCTCCCACGATGCAGAAGGTAAGAGGCAGATTGATCGTGGCGCAGTTCGGTTCCGGGTGCGCGGCCATGATGTCCGCGCACCCGAACGAGAACCGGATGATCGCCTCACACCTGTCCGAAGCGATATTGCGTCTCGTGATCGTAGACCTGGCCCGGCCGGATGATCGAGGACGGGAAATGCGCCTTGTTCACGGCATCCGGCAGGTTCTGGGTCTCGAGGCAGAAGCCGCCGAAGGCCCCATATTTGGCGCCGCCGAGGCCGGGAACCGGGATGTCCAGCTTGGCGGCATCGTAAAGCTGCACGCCGGGCTGGGTCGTCCAGGTCTCCAGGCTGACGCCGCTCTTGGGAGACCAGGTCCGCGCCGCCCGCGCCAATACGCCCGAGCTCCTCAGCACCAGATTCCCGTCATATTTGAACGGCCCCTCCGGGGTCTCCAGGCGCAATGTGCGCTCCTGACGGAAGTCCCATGGCGTACCCGCCACCGAGAGGATCTCGCCGGTGGGGATGAGGTCGGCGTCGGTGGGCGTATAGAAATCGGCATCGATCTCCATGCGATGGTCGAGCACATCGGCCGAACCATCGAGATTGAAATAGGAATGCTGGGCGAGATTGACTGGCGTCGCCTTGTCGGTGGTGGCGGTGAAGATCACCTGCAACGTCGCCGGCTCCAGCAGGCGATAGGTACAGGTCGTCACCACGCGGCCGGGGAAGCCCATGTCGCCGTCCTCGGAGACGAGCACCAGCGTGGCCGAGCGCTGGTCCGATTGCACCAGGGACCAGACGCGCTTGCCGAAGCCGGTGGCACCGCCATGCAGCGTGTGCGGACCGCCATGGCTCTTGGAGAGATCGTAGGTCACGCCATCAAGGGTGAAGCGGCCAAAGCCGATGCGATTGGCGACCCGGCCAGGATTGGCGCCAAAATGCGGGGAATATTTGGGGTAGTCCTCGAACTTCTCGAAGCCGAGCACCACACGCTGCGGCCCGTTCTTCGAGGGCACCAGGAGATCGCGCACCACGCCGCCATAGGTAATGATCCGGGCCTCGGCACCGGCATCGGAGCGCAGGGTGACCTCGAGCACATCGGCGCCGTTGAAGGTTCCGAACAGGACAGGCTTGGACATGGGATTTCCTTGGCAGAGATGAGGCGTGAACATCCGATCGCCGGCAGGCAGCGACGACTCGTTTCTACACAGTCCACCAATAGCGGACCACATGGAAGAAGATCGGCGCGGCGAAGACGACGGAATCGAGCCGGTCGAGCATGCCGCCATGCCCCTCGATCAGATGCCCCCAATCCTTGACGCCGCGATCGCGCTTGATCGCCGACATCACCAGCCCGCCGAAAAAGCCCATCAAGGTGATCACCAGCGCCACCAGCCCGGCCTGCCAGAAGGAGAACGGGGTGATCCACCACAGGCCGGCACCGAGCAAAGTGGCACTCGCTACCCCACCGACCAAGCCTTCCCAGGTCTTGGAGGGCGACAATTTCGGCGCCACCTTGTGCCGGCCGAAGAGCTTGCCCCAGACATATTGCAGGACGTCGCTCATCTGCACCACGATGACCAGGAAGGCGATCAGCAGGAGCTTGCGGCCCTCGAAAGCGGGAATATCCAGCGTCAGCAGCGCCGGCACATGGGAGAGGCAGAAGATGGCGATCATCACGCCCCATTGCATCTCGGCGACACGGGTCATGAACTTGGCAGTATCGCCCCTCAGCGCGATCAGGATCGGCAGGAGCAGGAAGACATAGACCGGAATGAAGATCGAATAGAGCCCGTACCACTCGATCCATATCAGGTAGTACTGGATCGGCAGCACCACGAAGAACATGGCGAACAAAGTGCGATGGTCGGCCCGGCGCGTCGGCGTCAGCGTCAGGAATTCACGCAGGGCCGCAAAGGAGGCGAAGGCAAAGAGGGCGATCACGCCGGCCTTGCCGAGGAGGAAGGCACCGCCCATCAGCGCCACCATCACCCACCAGGCGCGGATGCGGGCATTGAGATTGTCGATGGCGGCATTGCCCTGCGGGCCGGCCCTGCGGTCGAGCTGCCAGCCGATGAGGGAGGCCAAGACCAGGAAGGCGATGATGCCGCCAAACAGGGCCAGGGTATGGTTCTCGAACATCAACCCTCGTCCCCCTCATGCGGCCTGAGAGCCAGCAGGGCATTGCGGCTGCGATCGAGGAAGGCCTGCTTCTCCTCCCCGGGCCCCAGCCGCAGCGGTGCTCCGAAGGTGACGGTGCACAGGAAGGGCACCGGCAGAAACTCACCCTTGGGCATCACGCGATTGAGGTTCTCGATCCAGACCGGCACCATTTCCACGTCCGGCTGGCGCTTGGCGAGCCAGAACAGGCCGGACTTGAAAGGCAGCAGCGGCTCCTCGCCCATGTTGCGCGTCCCCTCCGGAAACAGGATCAGCGAGGATCCCGCCTCCAGGGCAGAGGCCATCTGGCCGATCGGATCGACACTGCGGGTCGCGCTCTCGCGATCGATCAGCACGGCATCGAAGACATTGTGGGCGAGGAAGCGCCGCGTCGCGCCGGCATTCCAGTAATCGCGCGCCGCCACCGGGCGTGCCGTCGCGCGCAGGGCAGACGGAAAGACCGTCCAGACCAGGATGAAATCGCCATGGCTGGCATGGTTGGCAAAATAGATGCGCGGTTTGCGCGCCGGCAGGCAGCCCTGCCAATTGCCGCGCACGCCGGTGACGAGCCGGGCAAAACCGATGGTAGCGCTTCCCACCAGCCGGCCGAACAGGGAACGGCCATCCCGCACCGCGATGTCGCTCACAGCATGGCCCCAAGCAGCGGCAAAGCCAGCAGGCTTGCGACCTGCAGCACCAGGAAGATGGCCTGGCGGCGCACCAGGGCCATGGCGCCACGAGCCCGCTCCGACATCGGGCGCGAGGCGCGGTCTTCAGCAAACAAGCCGAGACGCTTCATCGCCCCGTCGAAATTGGTGGTGCTGAAGGCATTGCCGGCCAGATGGCCGAAAATCTCGGCATCAAAGCCCGCGCGCAGGGCGAAATAGCTCTGTACCAGGCCGAGCAGCACGGCCAGCACTGCAAGCCCGCTGACGGACAGGGGCGCTGATGCATAGGTGGCGATCACGACGGCGAGGACACCCAGCAGCGTCAATCCGCGCGAAATCCAATCGAGCGCCCTGCCCTGCCGCAAATAGGAAGCGGCGATGGCGGCGATCACCGCCGGATTTTCCTGTGCCTCAGCCATGGACTTCAATCACTTTGGACATCAACCAGTTTGGCGGCTGCCACGATGGCGGCCTGCGCCTCGGACCCCAACACGATTCGCGGACGGACGGCACGTAGGATCGCAACCGCGTCGTCCACCGTTTGCGCCTGCCCACTGGCGAGCAGCCAGGTCGCAACCGCCGCGGCGCTGCGTGAATAGCCGAGTGCGCAGCACACCAGCACCGTGCCCTTGCCGCGCGCCGCTTCGATCGCTTGCGAAGCCTCCACCAGCTTTGCCGGCTGCGGCGCTATCAGGTCGAGCATCGGTACCGCACGCGTCGACACGCCCCGCCAGGCGGACAGTTCGGCGGCAAGATCGACAACGCTGCCATAGCTCCCCGGTGCGCGATCGAGGCGCGAGGGGATACGGCCGAGATAGATCCCGGGACGGACTTCGCCGGCGGATGGCTCGCGGCGCGTCCACCAGCGCGAATTGAGGAAAGCCCCGAGCTGATAGGGCGCGAACAGGAGCCGGACCGCCAGCGGCATCGAACCGTCGCCCCGTTTCTGGAAACCGGCCGCCCCGCGCCAGAGGTAGTTCGCCGCGACAAGGGCGAGCGATGCCGCCGGATAGCAGAGCCACAGCCCCCAGCCGCCGACCCCGATGCCGATGACGGCAAGAGCCAGGGCGCCCAGACCATAATAGGCGGCGAGCTTTCGACGCTTTCTAACCTCTCCCGGAGGGGGAGAGGGAACGCCCATCTCGTCGGGCCACAGCCACAGACAGAACAGGCCGAGCAAGGCGCCGGTCGGTATGTCGAAGAAATGATGCTGGTAGGTGGTGAGGACGGAAAGCCCGATCAGGGCGAACCAGGGATGGAGCAACCACCGGGCCCAGGCCGACAGATGGCTGGCGTAGTGCACCCAGAGGATCACCAGGAGCGCGATATGCAGCGAGGGCGCCTGGTTGTAGGGCTTGTCGAAGCTGAGCAGCGCATCGAACATGAAGCCGGACAGGCCGCCGCCGATCTCCGGCTTGGCAAAGCTGAAGCGCAGCGGAAAGAGGAGGAAACAGGCGACCGCGATCACCTGTGCGGTCAGCAGCCGGCGCCCCAGTGTGTCCAGCTCCGTCCTGCTAGTGCAGACGAACAGCGAGGCGGCATAGAACAGGTTGACCGACCAATAGGGAATGATCGTCCAGGCCAGGAACGGCATGCCGTGTTCCCAGCCGAACACGATGGACTGCACGAAGACGCGCTGGTCGGCGAGGTAATTGGCGAGGCCATAGCTCGAATAGAAGAAGATGCCGAGGCCTGCGAGCCAGACAAGCGCCCTGCCCCAAGGACGCCTGTCGGAGCGCCCGCCATCGGCAGGCCTTGCCGGTACCGTAATGGTCATGACGATACCTCTTGCCGGAAGCCCCTTGGAGCGCGGACATCCTGTCCGCTTCTTCCCTTCCCATCAGCAGGGCGTTTCCAAGAGCGGACTGGAAGTCCGCGCTCCAAAACAGGGGTCATGACACGGCCTTGCGGCGAGCGAGCGAGACCGAGAAGATGCCCCATTCGTCTATACGCTGTTCGAGCTTCTCGAAACCGGCGGCCTCGACGAGCTGGTCCATCTCGGCCTGCGTGCGCCGGCGCATCACCCAGGCCTGCCCCTGGCGGTGGCTGGTCAAGGCGCGCGCGATGAACTCGAGCTGCGGATGCCAGGGCTGGCCGGTGTAGATCAGATAGCCTCCGGCTGGGATGGCGGCGGCAAGGCCGCCCAGCGACCATTTGATCAGGTTGTTGTCGGCGAAGAGCTCGTAGAGCCCGGAAACCAGCCCGAGAGTGGGCTTGGGCTCGATGCCGGCAAGGCTGGCCGCATCGAAGGCATCGCCCTTGACGAAGCGGGCGATGTCGGCGAGGCCCTTTTCGGCGATCAGCCGCCCGCCCGCCTCGACATTGATGTCGCTGTAGTCGCGCAGCAGGATCGAATCCGGCCGTGAGACGCCTTCCGCCTCCAGGGCTTCGAGCACGTAGCGGCCATGGCCGGCAGCGATGTCGACGATGGAAACCGGCCGCCCCTCTTCCCGCAGCCGGGCGATGGCGGCGCGCAGCAATTCCTCGACATGGAGCTTGCGCTGGCGGATGCCGCGCCAGCCGATCGCCTCCAGATAGTTCTTGTCGGCCAACCGCCCGAGAGCCGAACGCCCCGACGGCGTGTTGCGATAGACATAATCGAGGGTGGAGCCGGAATCGAAGCCGGTCTCATGGCCAAGCCTGATGCCGTCGGAGACCAGCCCCGTCGCCTTCAGCCCAAGCTTGCTACCGGCCCAGTAGAGGCCCTTCGGCGAGGCGAGCGGCAGGGGCGAGGCAAGCCTGTCGGCTTCGTCGCGGGTGTAGCCCTGCCGGTCGGCCTCGGTGAGGACGGTGCGTTCCAGGGGCGCGGCGAAGCGCTCGCCGAGAAAGCGCCTGACATGGCCGATCGCCACCGCCCTGTCCTTCTCGCCGAGCGTGTCGTGGTAGAACCCCGGCAACACGTGCCGCTCCTTGGTAGCCGATCCCAGATTTTCGTAGAAGCGGTGCTGGGGTCCGTGATGCACCACCCAGTCGGCGCCCGAGACGAGCAATTGCGTCGGCACCGTGATGGCCCGGGCATCCTCGACCACCCGTCGTGCTGCCTCATAGAGCCCGAGCAGGATGCGCACCGAGATCGCCCGGGTGATCTTGGGATCGGCGTCGAAGGTCGCCTGGCGCTCGAGATCATGGGTGAGGAACTTGGCCTTCACATAGGATTGCACGAAGAAATTGCCCTTGTAGGCCTGCCACAGCTTCAGGCCCGGCCGGGCGAAGGGCACATAGAGCTTCACCTTGAAGGCGGGAGAGGCCACCACCAAAGCACGGATCTTGGGCGCATAGTCATGCACCCAAGCCGAGGCGACGACGGCCCCGACGCTCTGGGCGAGCACGGCGATATCGGCGGGCGCGAAACCATGCGCAGCGCCGATATGGTCGATGAAGCTCTGCACATCGCGCACCAGGGCGCCGAAACTCGGGGCATCGCCACGTTCGCCGGGCGAGTCGCCATGGCCCCGGGCATCCCAGGCGAAGAACTCATAATCGGGCATGGCGAGTTCATCGGGCAGATGCGCCATGCGCCCCGAATGCTCATGCCCGCGATGGAACAGCACGACCGCGCCCTTGGCGGGGGCATTGAGGGCCGGCCAATGGCGGTAGAACAGCTCGACACCGTCATGGCTGCGAAAAAAACCGGTCTCAGAGGGACGCATCATGACTCCTGCCGTCATCGGCCTGCTTGGCGCGGGCTTCACGCAGGCCCTTATGCACACGATTGACGATGGTCAGTGTGAGAAAAAGCACGGCAAGCGGCATGATCCAGCCGAACCAGCCGGGCAGTGGCAGGCCGAGGCCGACCCACAGGCCGAGTGCGCCGAACACGAAAGCACGGTCGCTCTTGCCGAGCGGGCCGTCATAGCGCCTGTTAGCGCCGACCATCGGCCCCATCACGCCGGCAAACTCGCTGATCACGGCCAGCACGATCACCGCGCCGGTCCAGAACGGCCCAAAGACCGGCAGGGTGGCGAAAGGCAGGATCAGCACGGCGTCGGAGACGACGTCGGCGATCTCGTTGAGATAGGCGCCGAGCAGGCTCTTCTGGCCGAATTCGCGCGCCAGCATGCCGTCGATGGCATTGAGAGCCATGCGGATGGCGAGCCAGACCGGCAACAGCAGGAAGAGGATGCGCAGGTCCGAGAGCCAGGCCACGCCGAGGCCGACGATAAGCGAGCCAGCCGCCGCCGCCAGCGTTACCTGGTTGGCGGTCGTGCCCCGCTCGGCCAGCCGCGTGACGCGCGGGCGCAAAAGGGCCTGAAAACGAGGCTTGAGAGCATAGAGACTCACGGGACTGTCCAGATTCGCGGTTTAGCCGGCTATCATGGCTCAGCCGGCGAGCCTCATGCAACCCGACCGACCAGCCCGCACGTACCGGTGCATGGAATTTCCGGCCACGCCCCGAAAACAGGGTTCTCGCAGGCATGCATGGTGATTTCGAGGGCGGACGAGACGTCCATGGGCGCTAAGATAAGGCGAGAGGCGCGAGGCCGGCCACCCCATCGCCCCGTTTACGGGGAGAAGGTAAGGATGAGGGGCGGTGCGACCTCACAAACTGACGCCTTCCGTAGCCCCTCACCTCCATCCTCTCCCCGTAAACGGGGCGATGGGGCTCATATGTCGAGCTCGATCTCCAACCGCCTCATCTCGCCCAACCCCTTATCTTAGCGCCCATGGACGTCTCGTCCGTCTCCCCTTCCCGTCAAGCACAGCTCTGCCATCGGAAACCTCAATGGCACTATCGGTTCCTTCCGTTTTCCAGGCCGTCGCCGATCTGGGATGCCCATGCGCAGGTTCATCGGCATCGAAAGGAAACGCTTCATCATGAGTCTTGCAAAATCGAGAATTCTTATCGCCGGCGGCGGTTCCGGCATGGGCCTGGCACTGGCACGGCGTTGCCTCGATGCCGGTGCGCGGGTCGTCATCGTCGGACGGAGTGAGGAGAGACTGGCCCAGGCCCGCTCGAGCCTCGGTGCCGCCGACGCTCTCGATACCGTTTCTGCCGACATCACTCGGGAACACGAGGTCGCAGCGTTGTTCGAGCACATCGGCCGGCTCGATCACATCGTCAGTACCGCGGCTGATATCGAAGGCGCCTATGCGCTTCTGCCCTCTCTCGACCTGAAGGCCGTCCAGAGAATCATGGAGAGCAAGGTCTACGGGGCCCTCCTCCTGGCCAAGCATGGCGCCGGGACGCTGGCACCGTCCGGCTCCCTGACCTTCGTCTCCGGTATCGCCGCCTATCGTCCCCTGCCGCGGGGCGCAGCGGTCGCCGCCGTCAATGCCGCCCTGGAGGGGCTGGTCAAGGCGCTGGCGGTCGAGCTTGCGCCCTTGAGGGTCAACGCCGTGTCGCCCGGTTGGGTCGATACCCCGATCTGGGCCTTCGTCGCCGGCGACAGGAAGGACGAGACCCTGGGAGCCATGGCCAGGAAATTGCCGGTCGGCCGGGTCGGCCGGCCTGAGGACATCGCCGATGCCCTGGCCTTCGTGATGGGCAACGGCTTCACGACAGGATCGGTTCTGCATGTCGAGGGTGGGCACCGCCTGGTCTGAGTGCGTCGAGCCCGGTGCTCGCCGAGGCGAGCAGCAACTTCAAGGCCGGCGGCTGCACCCGCCGCCGGCGCCAGATCATCACCAGCTCCGCGGCGAGATTGGCAGCTTGGGCCGGGGCTGGCCAGCAAAGCTCGATGACCTCGCCCCGTGCGAGTGTCTCCGCGACCGCCAGGCGCGGCACCAGGCCAAGGCCCGTTCCGGCCGCCACCAGCCGGGCAATCGCGCCGATGCTGCCCGCTTCGGCCGCGAGCTTGGGTGCCGCAAGCCCGGCGGTGGCAAAAGCCGCATCGAACAGATGGCGGTAGACGCAGCCCATCTCCGTCACGACGAACCGTCTTGTGGCAAGCATGGACAGACCTTCATCGGCCGGCAGCGGCGGTTCGCCGGCCGGCGCAATCAGGATCAGCGGCTCTCTGGAAATGCCACGCCTGGCGAAACGCTCGTCGAACTCGCCATTGTCGAAGCAGAAGGCGACGTCCACCTCGCCATCCTCCAGCTTGCGCAGGAGGTCGCCCGTACCCGCGACGGACAAGCGAAGTGCGATTTCAGGATGGGCCTGCCCGAAACGCGAGAGCCAGGCCGGCAGACGGGCGGCCGCAATCGTTTCCAAGGCGCCGATCGAGACCGCTCCGCGCTCCTGCCCCACCGTCATGGCCACGGCGCCGCGCGCCTCCTCCGTCAGCGTCAGGATCTCCTCGGCATAGGGCTGCAGCGCCGCTCCGGCGGCCGTCAGTTGCAGGCCCGACCGCGAACGCGTGAACAAAGGCGTACCGAGTTCGGCTTCCAGCGCCTGGATCTGGTCGCTCACGCTCGACTGGGCCAGATGCACCACCTCGGCTGCCCGGGTGACATTACGATGGCGGGCAACGGCGAGAAAGGTCTTGAGCAATCTGGAATGCATGGTCTTTCAGGCCTCGGTCTCGAATGATGCAGCAGAGTCCCGAACGCGCTTCAGCGGGCCACAAGACGGATGCCCGATACGAGGCAGAAGACGATGCCGGAGGCCAGGCCATACGCTGCAGACAGCAACAAGCCCTCCGGTTCCAGCAGTTCTCCCGGCCTTCCTCCCAGCAGCCAGGCGTAGCCATACATCGTGATCGGCCCGAGCAGGATACACCAAAGGCACAATCTTGCGCTCGACAAACTCTGTTTGCGCCGCAGCCACAAGGCCACCGGCATCACCAGGATCAAGGTGACGGCGTAGGTGAAAGGCAGTCCAAACATCAGAAAAGCCGCAAAGACACCGGCAATCTGAGAGTCGGGAATGCCGTCCTGCCCGCCGGCCAGGAGATCCAGCACGACAAACAGGAGTGGAAGGCCGGCAGGAACCGTCCAGGGACTGACCAGGGCCCCGAGCGCCAGGCTTCTCTCATGCTGCTTGCCGGTCGGCGCCATGGCTACTCTGCCCGTCCCGCCTGCCGCATCGCTTCGAACACCGCCTTGGCTTCGTCGGTTTCCAGCATGGCGTGGACATCGAGGTCGAGGCGGCGGCGCCAATTGGGATATTCCCGATCGGTCCCCGGCAGGTTGACCGGGTCGACCTCACCGGCAAGGTCCTCGACCTGCGCGGCGACGAGGCCCGAGGAAGCAGAGGCCAGGAAGCCATGGATGGCGCCGACGAGAGCCGGCGTCAACACACTCTCCTCGCTGCCGACGGCCTGCAGCAGCGCCTGCCTGTCCTCGGCGCGCACCGCCTCGGCGTCCTCGGCGACGGGCCTGCCAAGCGTGCGCTCCAGTGCGATGTCCGCGCCGCTCCACCAGCCGCGCAAGGTCGGCAGGTCGTGCGTGGCAACGCAGGCCAGCGACGCGGCCGGATAAAGATCGGGCCGGCGAAACACTCCGCCGTCCCGCTCGAAGAACAATACGCGATAGGAATAGAGCTCGGCTTCGGAGAGCCGCTCGCGCAGGCCCTCCGGCACGGTGCCGAGGTCCTCGCCCACCACCATGCAGCGATGGCGCTGGCTCTCCTCGGCGAGCACCGCCAGCATGCCTTCGAGCGGATAGGTCAGATAGGCGCCCTCGCTGGCCGGCGCACCATCGGGCACCACGAAGAGCCGGGTCAGCGCCATGACGTGGTCGATGCGCAGGGCCCCGGCATGGCGCATATTGGCGGCGAGCAGTTCGCGGTAATGGGCAAAACCGCTCTGGCGCAGAGCGACCGGATCGAGCGGCGGGATATGCCAGACCTGGCCGCTGGCCGAGAAGGGGTCGGGCGGAGCTCCGGCGGAGACCCCTTTCAGGAAGGCATCGGGCGCCGTCCAGACCTCGGCGCCATCCGGCGCCGCTCCCACGGCGAGATCTCGGCAAAAACCGATGGCAAGGCCGCCGCGGCTGGCCGCGGCAAGCTGCTCCTCCGCCAGGAATTGCAGATAGCCGGCGAAATCGGCGGCATGCTGCAGGTCGGGGGGCAGGGCCGCCGTCGACATCGCCGGGATCGCGCTCGACCCGGCCTGCTCCTCCAGCGCCTGGAACAGGCAGAAGCGAGCCAGCGCCTCGCCGCCCGCCATCTGGAAGGCCCGTAAGGCAGCCAAGCGCGCAGGGCGTTCAGTCAGGATCGAAAAAGCCTGGGCCAGCGCCGCCCGCTTGTGGCGCCAGACTTCGGGCCAATCGATGAAACGCCCGGCCGGTGGCGGGACCGTGAGCCGGCCTTCCAGTTCAGGCACGGCGTCAAGGGCGATCAGGGCCGGATCGAGGAAGCGCCGGTCGGAGGGCTGATAGGGGCTGGCCCGCTGCCGGTCGGAGGGGAACATGGCATGGAAGGGGTTGAGCGCGATCAGGCTCGCGCCCTTGCCGGCCGCGTCCCTGGCCAAAACCTCCAGCGTGCGGAAATCCCCGACGCCCTGGCCCCCCTGCCGTCGCAGCGTATAGAGCTGGGCGGAGAGGCCGAAGCGCTTGCCACCATCGGCGAGCATCGGTGGCAAAAAGGCCTTGGCTTGTCGGTTCCCGACGGGCGCAGCGAGCGAGCGTAGATGCTCCAGGCTCTCGCGTGCCTGGGCGAGCGAGTGATGGGGCAGGCCCATGGCGGTGAGCAGAGCGCGCTTGGTGTCTCCGGAGACCAGTGTGTGGCGGCCCGAAACCTCCCACCACTCCGGCGCGATGCCTGCCGCCTTGGCCAGAAGCTCGAGCACTTCGGGCGGCGCGTCGCCATCCCGGCGCGGCGCACGCCCCGGCTCGGCGATGAACACGCCGACCGAGCGCGGCGCAAGCTCCATGATGTCGAAGGCGCCGTAGAGGGCCGGCGGTGCGAAGGCCTGGTATTCGTCGCTGACATGCGCCAGCCGCCAGACGAGCCCGGGTGCGAGATCCGGCAGCCGGGCATAGAGCGGCTCGGCGCCGGCATGGAACCAGATCAGCGCTTTCGAGCCATCCGGTCCCGCAAGCGCCATGCCGAGGCTGCGCAGGGCCGGATTGCCCCATTCATTGTCCTGCAGAGGCTGGCCGCTTGGACCGAGCCAGATCACGTCGGGCGCTCCATCAGCCGCGGCGTCGGCAGAAGGCCTGCCGGTCAGGAACCGATCCGCCGTCACCAAAGGCAATGACTTGCGCAGGCGCGTCAGGCTCGCCACGAACTGGATCAAGGAGCGATCGGCACTGGCCCAATCGCTCCAGGTGATGGCATTGTCCTGGGCATAGGCGTTGTTGTTGCCGCGCTGGCTGCGGCCGAGTTCGTCGCCCATGGCGATCATCGGCGTGCCCCGCGACAGCAGGAGGCTCGCCAGCAAGGCCCGGACATGGCTGCGCCTGAGCGATACGATCTCCGGCGCGGTGCTGGGGCCTTCGGCGCCATCGTTCCAGCTCACCTCGCCCGAATGCCCGTCGCGGTTGCCCTCGCCATTGGCGTCATTGTGCTTGCCGGCGAAGCTCACCGTATCGGCCAGGGTGAAGCCGTCATGGGCCGCGACGAAATTGATGCTGTCGCTCGGGCGGCGGCTGCCGGGGTCGAACAGATCCGAGGAGCCGGCCAGCCGCGTCGCCAGCGCGCCGATGCCGCCGTCGCCGCGCCAGAACCGCCTGACGTCGTCTCGGTAGCGATCGTTCCATTCCGCCCAGCCTTGCGGAAAATGGCCGAGCTGGTAGCCGCCGGGGCCGATGTCCCAGGGTTCGGCGATCATCAGCCGCGTGCTCAGCACGGGGTCGGCGGCAATGGCGGCGAACAAGGGCGCTTGCCGGTCGAAACCATCGGGCCGGCGCCCCAGCACCGGGGCGAGATCGAAGCGAAAGCCGTCGAAGCCGCCGATCTCCGCCCAATGCCGGAGGGCAGCGAGGGTGAGGCCGAGCCCCGGCTCGCGATCGAGCGCCAGCGTGTTGCCGCAGCCGGTATCGTTGGCATAAAAACGCGGATTGTCGGCGAGCCGGTAATAGGAACGATTGTCGAGCCCGCGCAGCGAGTGGGTGCCGCCACGCTCGTCGCTCTCCGAAGTGTGGTTATAGACGACGTCGAGCAGCACCTCGAAGCCAGCCTCGTGCAGCCGGTCCACCGTATCGGCGATCTCGGCCATGCCGCCGGGGGCGAGGCGCGGATCCGGCGCCAGGAAACAAGCAGGATTGTAGCCCCAATAATTCCTCAGCCCGAGCGGCTCGAGATGGCGCTCGTCGATCGCCGCGGCCAGCGGCATCAATTCGAGCGTGGTGATGCCGAGCTCGGTGAAATGGGTGATCGCAGCCGGATGGGCCAGCGCGGCCACCGTCCCACGCAGCTCGGGCGGGATGCCGGGATGAGCCTGGCTGAAGCCCTTGACATGGACTTCATAGATGATGCGGCTCTCGGGCCTCACACCGGAAGGGCGGGTCCTGCCCGGCGCGGGCCGCTCCAGCACCGCCTTCGGCATGATCGCGGCAGTGTCGGTTTCGTCCAGCACGATATCGTCCACACCCTGTGCGCCCTTTATCGGCAAAGCGGAGGTCATGCCCTCCGGCAGGACGAGCCTGACAGCGTGGGGATCGATCAGCAGGCGTGCCGGGTTGAAGCGCAGCCCCTCCTCCGGGCGCCAGGGACCATGGGCGCGCAGCCCGTAGAGCTGTCCCTCCGCAAGGCCGCCGATGCGGCCGTGATGCACCGGCCCGTCGCGTCCCGAGAGCAGGATTCGCTGGCTCTCGGTGCCATCGGCATCGAACAGGCACAGCTCGATGCGTTCGGCTTCGGCAGCGTGGACGGCGAAATTGACCTCTTCCCCGATCCAACTCGCTCCGAGCGGAGCTGCCGCACCGGGATTCGCCATGCTTGAACGTGCCATACGGTCCTTGCCTCGACTGTCGAATGCCTGTCGTACTTTCCTGACATCTTGGACGATCAAAACGCAAAGACTAGATGACAGGATGCGGCGAAATTTCTGTCCGCTATCCATTGCGGCTGAATCGTCGCCGACCAATGTCCTTGTCGCGCGTTTTGCTGTAGGAACGTCCTGGCGCGATCGTGTGCCCGAAGGAAAACCATGGTTCGCCATATTGCCGACCCAGCCGGGGCCGAAACGGACGTCGTCCAGTTCACCTATGCGGACCCCACCTTTTCCAAACCGAAACAGGCCCTGATCCGGGCCATCGAGAAGGTGACGGGGCAGCCTCGGCTGAAGCGTCTCTACCTCGAAAACCAGCGCAATCCGGTGGCCGGCGAGAGCTTTTTTGCCGCAGCGGTCCGCCAGCTCCGGCTCGACGTCCAGTTCGACAGGACCCAGCTCGACAAGATTCCAAAGACGGGGCCCTGCGTCATCGTCGCCAACCACCCCTATGGCGTGCTCGACGGCATCACCATCGCCTGGCTGATCGGCCTGGTCCGCCAGGATTTCGTCATCCTCACCAATGCCGTGCTTCTGCATGCGCCGGAAACGCAGGCCTTCCTGCTGCCCGTCGATTTCGCGGAGACCGAGGAGGCGATGCAGACCAATTTGCGCACCCGCGCCGAAGCACGCCGGTTGCTCGACCGCGGCGGCTGCGTGATCGTCTTCCCGGCCGGCGGTGTCTCGACCTCACCCGACAAGCTCGGACGGCGCCCCGCCATGGACGCTCCCTGGCAGCCCTTCACCGTGCAGTTGATCCAGCGCTCCAAGGCCACGGTGGTGCCGATCTTCTTCGGCGGCCAGAACAGCCGCCTGTTCCAGATCGCCAGCCATCTCAACCAGACCCTGCGCCTGTCCCTGATCTTCAAGGAGGTGCGTGATCGCATCGGCACGATCCTGCCGATCGCCATCGGCGATCCCATCGATGGCGCAGCTTTCGCCGCTGCAACCGACCGCAAGGCGGTCGCGCTGGAGCTGATGCGTCGTACCTATGCCCTGGCGGGCCAGCTGAGGGATGACCGCACCGCCAAGCGCATCGCTGCCGGCCTTCTCGAGCCGGCGGTGCTGAACCAGCCCAAACTCTGCGCGCCGCGAGGGTAATGGCGTTGGGGGGCTGGTCTTCGGACCAGCCTGAAACGGCGAGTTGGCCGAATAGCAAGAGGCGGGTCTGAAGACCCGCCCCCTTCAGGTCACCACACTCGGTTCGGCCATGCCGGTTTTCTCGGCGATGCCGCTGAGCTGGCGCGCGACGGCGATGACATCGGCGAGAGCGGCCTGCGTCTCGATGGCATGATGGGCAGGATCGGCCTCGTAGCGCTCGAGATAGACGCGCAAGGTCGCGCCTTCCGTACCGGTGCCGGAGAGGCGGTAGACGATGCGCGAGCCGTTGTCGAACAGCACGCGCAGGCCCTGGTTCTTCGAATCCGAACCGTCCACCGGATCGTGATAGGCGAAATCGTCGGCGGATTTGACCTTTAGCGCCCCGAAGCTCTTGCCAGGCAGGCTGGGGATCTGCGAACGGACCGCTTCCATCACCGCATTGGCGGCTTCGGTGGGCACGGCCTCATAGTCGTGGCGCGAATAGTAGTTCCGGCCATATTTGGCCCAATGCTCGCGTACGATATCAAGCGTAGGCTGGCGGCGCTTGGCCAGCAGGGTCAGCCAGAGCAGCACCGCCCACAGCCCGTCCTTCTCGCGAACGTGGTTCGAGCCAGTGCCGGCGCTTTCCTCGCCGCAGATGGTGACGCGGTCGGCATCGAGCAGGTTGCCGAAGAATTTCCAGCCGGTCGGCGTCTCATAGATGCCCACGCCCATCGCCTTGGCGACCTGGTCGGCGGCAAGGCTGGTGGGCATCGAGCGGGCGATGCCGGAAATGCCCTTGGCATAGCCGGGCGCCAGATGGGCATGGGCGGCGAGGATGGCGAGGCTGTCCGAGGGCGTGACGAAGATACCGCGGCCGATGATGAGGTTGCGATCGCCGTCGCCATCAGAGGCCGCCCCGAAATCGGGGGCGTTCGGCCCCATCATGAGATCGTAGAGCTCCTTGGCGTTGACCGGGTTGGGATCGGGATGATGGCCGCCGAAATCGGGCAGCGGTGTCGCGTTCACCACCGTGCCGGCAGCGGCACCCAGCTGGTCCTCGATGATGCGTCGGGCGTAAGGGCCGGTGATGGCCGACATCGCATCGAAGCGCATGGTGAAGCCGGACTTGAACAGCTCCCGGATGGCATCGAAGTCGAAGAGCTTGCCCATCAGCTCGGCATAATCGGTGACGGGATCGACCACTTCGACGATGGTATCGCCGATCACCGTTTCGCCGAGCTTGTCGATGTCGATATCGGGCACGTCGGCGATCTTGAACTCGCTGATCGACTTGGTACGGGCAAAGACGGCATCGGTGATCTTCTCGGGCGCCGGACCGCCATTGCCGATATTGTACTTGATGCCGAAATCTCCGTCGGGCCCGCCGGGATTGTGGGAAGCGGAGAGCACGATGCCGCCGAAGGCCCCGTATTTGCGGATGACGGCCGAGACGGCCGGCGTCGACATCAGGCCGCCCTGACCGACCTTGATGCGTCCGAAGCCGGCGGCGGCGGCCATTTTGAGGATCTTCTGCACGACCTCGCGGTTGTAGTAGCGCCCGTCGCCGCCGACGACCAATGTCTTGCCGGCAAAGCCCTCAAGCGTGTCGAAAATCGACTGCACGAAATTCTCGACATAATGCGGCTGCTGGAACACCGGCACCTTCTTGCGCAAGCCGGACGTGCCGGGCTTCTGGCCATCGAAGGGTTGGGTCGGGACGGTACGGATCATAGTGAGGTTCCGGTTCTGGTTTATCCGAAGGTCTATCGATAGCATATGGGAGCAGCGCTGCCCCTCACCCTTACCCTCTCCCCGTAAGAACGGGGCGAGGGGCGCCAAGCGTGATGCCTCGATGCGAGACGTCGCGCCCGCTGGATAAGTCGCGACATCGAGGTCCCCCTCGCCCCGTTCTTACGGGGAGAGGGTAAGGGTGAGGGGCGGCTCCTCCCCTCAAAAACCGCGGCCGAGCTCTCCTCACGCCACCAACTCGCGATAGAGCTTGGCATAGCCGGCAGCCCTGAGATCCCAGGACTGGTCCAGCCCCATGCCGCGGCGCTGCATCGCCTGCCACACGGGCTTGTCGTGGTAGAGCGCGATGGCCCTCGAAATGGCATCGCGCAGCATGTCCGGCGTGATAGGCTGGAACTGCACGCCGGTGGCGGCCTTGAGCGTCAAGGCGGCATCATTGGCGTCGACGATGGTGTCGGAGAGCCCCCCGACACGTGCCACCACGGGAATGCAGCCATAGCGCAGGCCGTAAAGCTGGGTGAGGCCGCAAGGCTCGAAGCGCGACGGCACCAGGGTCATGTCCGAGCCGCCGAACATCAGATGCGAGAGCGCCTCGTCGAAACCGAACACCGTACCGACGCGCCCTCGATGCTGAAGGCTTGCCTGGCGGAAGATGCCCTCCAGTTCCCGATCGCCGGAACCGAGCAGGGCCAGCCGCGCGCCGGAGGCGACCAGATGCGGCAACGCCTCGGCGAGAATGTCGATGCCTTTCTGCCAGGTCAGGCGGCTGACCAGGCAGAACAGCGGCGAGTCGTCGTGATCGAGGCCAAAACGCTCCTCCAGTGCCTTGCGATTGCCCCCACGCCTGGCGAGGGACTTGGCATCGTAATTCACGGCCAGGCTCGGGTCGGTCTGGGGATTCCACACCCGTTCGTCGATGCCGTTGACGATGCCGGAGAGCACATCGGCGCGACCGGCGAGCAGGCCTTCCAGCCCCATGCCGGCTTCCGCCGTCTTGATCTCGGCGGCATAGCGCGGCGAGACGGTGGTGATGCGGTCGGCAAAATGCAGCCCGGCCTTGAGGAAGCCGATCATGCCGTAATACTCGACCCCGTCCAGGGCAAAGGCCCGCTGCGGCAGGCCGAGACTGCCGAGGATCGAGCGGGGATACTGGCCCTGGAAAGCAAGGTTATGCACCGTGATCACCGATTTCGGCCTGACGGCATCGGTGTAGTTGAGATAGGCCAGCGTCATCGCCGCCTGCCAGTCATGCACATGCACGATGTCGGGCCGGTAGGTCTTGACCAGACCGTGGCAGATTTCCGCCGCCGCGCTCGACAGGGCGCAATAGCGCTGGGGATTGTCGAGCCAGTCGCGCCCATCGGCGTCGACATAGGGATTTCCCGGTCGGTCGAACAGATGCGGCGCATCCACGGCCAGGAGATCGAGCTCGCCGATGGTGGCGCGCTTGATGGCGGTGCGACCACCGAAGAACCCCGGCAGCTTGGCCACCGTCTCCCAGGCCGTGCTGGCCGCCATCACGGCGGGGTAGCCGGGGATGACCGTCGTCACCGCGACGTCATGGCCTTTCAGGGCGGCAGGCAGCGCGCCGACGACGTCGGCGAGCCCCCCCGTCTTGATCAGCGGATGGATTTCGGACGCAACCGCGAGAACTTTGATCATCGAAAGCGCTAACTTCTTGTTTTGACGTATTTTCCTGGCCGATGAGCCTGTGGCTCCGCCGGAAAATGCCCTGGATCGTGTCGTCAGAGCTTCAGCTTGTCGATCATGGGCTGCGTGATCAGGCAGATGCCCTTTTCCGTCCGCCGGAAGCGCTTGGCGTCCAGTTCCGGATCCTCGCCGACGACCAGGCCCTCGGGAATTATCACGCCGCGGTCGATCACCACATTCTTGAGCTGTGCCGATCGCCCGATCTCGACATAGGGCAGGATCACGGCATTCTCCACACTGGAATAGGAGTTGATGCGCACGCCGGTATAGAGCAGCGAGTGCTTGGCCGTTGCCCCGGAGACGACGCAGCCGCCGGACACCAGTGAGGAGATCGCGGTGCCGCGCCGTCCCTCGGTGTCATGCACGAATTTAGCCGGCGGCGTAATTTCGGCGAAGGTCCAGATCGGCCATTCCTGGTCGTAGAGATCGAGCGCGGGCACGACGTCGGTGAGGTCGATATTGGCCTCCCAATAGGCGTCCACCGTGCCGACGTCGCGCCAATAAGATTCCTTTTCATGCTCGGAGCGCACGCAGCTCGCCGGGAAGCGGTGCGCCACCGCCTTGCCGTTCTTGACGATGTGGGGAATGATGTCCTTGCCGAAATCGCGGCTCGAATTGGGATCGTTGGCATCCCGGTTGAGTTCCTCGGTGAGGAACTTCATCGAGAAGACATAGATGCCCATCGAGGCCAGGGCCATTTCGGGATTGCCGGGAATGCCGGGTGGATCCTTGGGCTTCTCCACGAAGGCGACGATGCGGTCCTGCTCGTCGACATGCATGACGCCGAAGCCGGTAGCCTCCATGCGCGGCACTTCGAGGCAGCCGATGGTGACATCGGCGTTCTGCTCGACATGCTGCTTGAGCATCAGCTCATAGTCCATCTTGTAGATATGGTCGCCCGCCAGGATGACCATGTATTCGACGCCGGTGCCGTCGATGATGTCGAGGTTCTGATAGACCGCGTCCGCCGTGCCGCGATACCACATGTCCTCGGAAATGCGCTGGCTGGCCGGCAGGATGTCGAAGCTTTCATTGCGCTCCGGCCGCAGGAAGTTCCAGCCGCGATTGAGGTGGCGGATCAGCGAATGCGCCTTGTATTGCGTGGCCACGCCGATACGACGGATGCCCGAGTTGATCGCGTTCGAAAGGGCGAAGTCGATGATGCGGCTCTTACCTCCGAAATAGACCGCGGGCTTGGCGCGCCGGTCGGTCAGTTCCATCAGGCGGCTGCCGCGGCCTCCGGCCAGCACATAAGCCATGGCCGAACGTGCCAGCGGCCCACCCTTCGAATGCCTCGGTTCCGTCATACAGTTCCTCCCACTGATAATCCGGGATGACGCTGCTGCCTTCTTGTTCAGCCTTGGCTCCTATCGCGGAGCCGCGACTCTCCAAAGACATGCAACGCCCACTCCCCAGCCTAGTTCCCCGCCCATTCCAGCATGATGGCCGTTAGGGGCGGCAGATTGATACGCGCGGACGCCGGTTTGCCCTTCCAATCGCCCGCATAAGCATAGACTCCGCCGGAATTGCCTCGATTGAGCCCGAAATAACGCTCGGAGTCGGTGTTGAGAATTTCCCACCACTGCCCGGCCAGCGGCAGGGGCAGCAGATAGTCGTCGCGCGCGACGGGAGTGAGATTGGCCACCACCACGATCGGCATCGCATCGGTGGCATAGCGCGCCCAGGCGAACACCGAATTGGCATTGTCGTCGACGACCATCCACTCGAAGCCGTCACCCTCGCAATCGCGCTGATGCAGCGCCGCGCGGCCGCGATAGAGATGGTTGAGATCGCGCACGAGATCGCTCAGCCCCTTGTGCGGGCCGTATTGCATCAGGTCCCAGTCCAGCCCGACATTCTCGTTCCATTCGCGGCGCTGACCGAAATCCTGCCCCATGAACAGCAATTTCTTGCCGGGATAGGCCCACATCAGTGCGTAGTAGGCCCGAAGGGTCGCGAATTTATCGCCCTCCATGCCGGACATCTTGTTGACGATGGAATTCTTCCCATGGACCACCTCGTCATGGGAGAGCGGCAGCACGAAATTCTCGGCAAAGGCGTAGATGAGGCCGAAGGTCAGATCGTCATGATGATATTGGCGATAGACCGGCTCGCGCTGCATGTAGCTCAGCGTGTCATGCATGAAGCCCATATTCCACTTGAATCCGAAGCCGAGACCGCCGTCATGCACGGGCTTGGACACACCGGGCCAGGCGGTGGATTCCTCGGCGATGGTCATCACGCCGGGATGGGCGGCATAAACTTCCTTGTTCATGCGCTGCAGGAAGGCGATGGCGTCGAGGTTCTCACGCCCGCCATGGACATTGGGCAGCCACTCTCCGTCCCGGCGCGAATAATCCAGATAGAGCATGGAGGCGACGGCATCCACGCGCAGCCCGTCGATATGGTAGCGCTCCAGCCAGAACAGGGCGTTGGCGATCAGGAAGTTGGCAACCTCGCGCCGGCCGAAATCATAGATCGCCGTGTTCCAGTCGGGATGGAAGCCGCGCCGGGGATCGGGATGCTCATAGAGCGCGCTGCCATCGAACCAGGCCAGGCCGTGCGAGTCGGTCGGGAAATGCGCGGGCACCCAGTCGAGGATCACGCCGATACCGGCGGCATGGGCACGGTCGACGAAACGGGCGAACCCCTCGGGCGAGCCGAAACGGCTGGTCGGCGCGAACATGCCGGTCGGCTGGTAACCCCAGGACGCATCGAGGGGGTGCTCCGTCACCGGCAGCAATTCGATATGGGTGTAGCCCATATGCTGGACATAGGCGATCAGCTCGTCGCCAAGCTGGTCGTAGCTGAGGAAGCGCTGGTGCTCGCCACGCTTCCAGGAACCGAGATGCACCTCGTAGATCGACATCGGTGCCCGTCTCGCATCGCGATGCGCCCGCTCCTCGAGCCATTGCTGGTCCGTCCAGACGAAGGGCTCCGACGAGGCGACCCGGGAGGCCGTGCCGGGGCGCAATTCGCTGGCAAAGGCGAAGGGATCGCTCTTCAGCGGCAGCAGCGCGCCATTCGGACCGATGATCTCGTATTTGTAATGGGCGCCGACCCCGACACCGGGCAGGAAGATTTCCCACACGCCGGTATCGACGCGCTTGCGCATGGGATGGCGACGGCCGTCCCAGTCGTTGAAATCGCCGACGATCGACACTCGCCTGGCATGCGGCGCCCACACGGCGAAATGCACGCCCTCCATGTCGCCATGCTGCAGGGGACGAGCACCGAGCTTGTCCCAGAGCCGGAGATGCGTGCCTTCCGTCAGCAGATAGTCGTCGACCTGGCCCAGCAGCGGCCCGAAACGATAGGGGTCCTCGACCTCCCACTGCCCTCCCGCATTGACGGCATGCAGGCGGTAGATCCCGACGCTGTCGGGCACCAGGCCTTCGAAGACGCCATCGTCATGCCGCCGCTCCAGGGCAACGGGTCCGACCAGATTGGGCGCGAGCACCGACAGCGTCTCGGCATTGGGAATGAAGGCGCGGATGACGAGGCCGGCAGGTGTCTCATGCGGGCCGAGTACGGCGAAAGGATCGGCATGACGCCCGGCCGCGAGCGCGGCGACTTCCACTTCGGACAAACGCCAATCCGCTGTCTTGCTGCGGCTGGCCGGCCGCTTGGCCAAGGGTGCCGGCTTTGCGGCTCTGGCGACGGGAGCGTTCGTCTTCGTTGTCTTTGCCAAGCGCTACGACCCCTTTTCGAACCGGATCGAAACGCCTGGACTTGCCGGGACCAGGCGTCTTCCTGTGATCCTCTCGAACACAAGCTAGGGCTTTTGCTACAACGGTCAACGATTAAACGCAGCCTGCCCAAATGGGTTATGCCGAGGCTGCTGCAGGGTGAAAAATTTGGTGGTTCCGGCCTTATGGCGCGCCGTCGGCGACCTTCGAAGAAGCGCCGGCACCGGCCACCCGGCGAGGGTCAATCGAAAATCCACGGGGTGATTTGACATCGTCTCCAACATGGGCTCTAGATATGGGATCGATCCCACAATGCAGCAGCGGAGCCTTGGTGGCCACGATCAGAGACGTATCCAGGCGGGCCGGTGTTTCGCGATCGACGGTATCGCGGATCATTGCCGGCAATGGCTATGTCTCGGACAATGCGCGCCAGGCGGTGGAGGCGGCCATCGCGGAACTGGGCTACCGGCCCAACACCATGGCACGGGGACTGCGCTCCAATCGTTCCGAGATCATCGGCGCGGTGGTCGTCAACGTCGCCAGCCCCTTCTACGCCCAGATGGTCGGCGGCATGCAGAGCGTGTGCCGCGCCGCCGACAAGTCGATCCTGCTCGCCTCGGGCTACGCCCAGGCGCATGAGGAAGCGCGGGCGATCCTGGAATTGATCGACCGCTCCTGCGACGGCCTGATCCTCTATCTCGAAAATGCCGTGAGCGACGAGGTCAAGGAAGTGGTGGCCAAGGCCGATATCCCGATCGTGGCGATCGGCGGAGAGCCGACCTCGCTGGCCTGGGCCAGGGTGGGCATCGACAACTACAACGGCGCGCTCGACGGCATGCGTTATCTGCTGACCATGGGCCATCGCGACATCGCCTATTTTGCCGGCACCCTCACCTATTTCGACACGCGCGAGCGCCTGCGCGGCATCGACACCGCCCTGGCGGAAGCCGGCATGAGCCGGGCCGACATCCATTTGGAAGCCGGCGACTACAAGGAGCGCTTCGGCTACGAAGCCACGGAACGGCTGCTGGCGTCGGGCCGGCAGGTCAGCGCCATCTTTGCCGGTGACGACGACATCGGCGCCGGCGTCCTGCTGGCGCTGCGCCACCACGGCGTCAGGGCGCCGGAACAGATCTCCCTCCTCGGCTTCGACGACAATTTTCACGCGAGGCATCTCACCCCGTCGCTGACGACCATCCGCCAGCCGACGGACATAGCCGGTCAGACGGCTGCAAGACTCCTGCTCGACATGATTGCCGACAGGAATTTCACACCGGAGGACATCGTCATTCCCGCCGAACTGATCGTCCGGGAAAGCGTCATCCCCCATTCGGCAGGACAGCGGACGGACCACGCCGCGGAGGCAACAAGAGCGTAGGACGGCCCGCCCCGCCCAGCACCATGTGCCGGCCGGGATGGGTTGTGAAATGACCATAAACAAATGTGGGATCGATCCCATAACAGAGGTGGACCATGAAACGCATCCTGATCGCTTTGTGCGCGAGCACCATCATCGGCAATGCCTCGGCGGAGGCGCTGCTCACCATGCATATCGAGGAGCAGACCAGCTGGGTGCGCAATTTCAACCCCTTCGACGCAGCTGGCCGTCGGCAGAGCACGCTCGACTTCATCTACGAGCCGCTTGTCATCTTCAACGCCTACGACAACGGCAAGCCGATCTATCGCCTGGCCACCGCCTACAAGTTCTCCGATGACCTCAAATCCGTTACCTACACCATTCGTGACGGCGTCAAATGGTCGGACGGGCAGCCCCTGACCGCCAAGGACGTCAAATTCACTTTCGACCTGATGATGAAGAACCCTTCCATCGACATCGTCGGGGTCGGCGCTGCCGTACAATCGGTGGAGCTGCCCGCGCCCAACCAGGTCAAGGTCAATCTCAAGGACGTCGATTCCCAGTTCCCCGAGTCCCTCGCCGACTTCACCGTCGTGCCCGAGCATGTCTGGAAGGGCGTCGGCGATCCCTTCGCCTACAAGAATGAGAATCCCGTCGGCTCCGGCCCGATGACCGAAATCCGCCGCTTCACCCCGCAGGTCTACGAGCAATGCCGCAATCCCAATTATTGGGATGCCGAGCATCTGAAGGTGGATTGCCTGAAGCTGCCCCAGATCAGCGGCAACGACCAGATGCTGGCGACCTTGCCCGAGGGCAACATGGACTGGTTCGGTTCCTTCCTGCCCGAGATCGAAAAGACCTATGTCTCGCTCGATCCCAAGCATAATGGCTACTGGCAGCCCTCCGCCAATACCGTCTCCTTCGAGATGAACCTCAAGACCACCAATCCGGGCAACAAGGCGGCTTTCGACGACATCAAGTTCCGCCAGGCCGTCAGCCTGCTGATGGACCGCAAATCGATGGTCGATATCGCCGGTTTCGGCTACCCACAGGTCAATCCCCACGCGACCGGCCTGCCGCTGCATTTCGACAATTGGGCCAATCCGCAGGCCCAGCAGGGCCAGGACGCCTGGATGGGCTATGACGTCGACAAGGCCAACAAGCTCCTCGACGAGGCGGGCTACGCCAAGGGTGCCGACGGCTTCCGCAAGACCCCGAAGGGCGAGCCGATCGCCTTCACCGTCGCCGTGCCGAATGGCTGGACGGACTGGATCGACGCCGTGCAGATCGGCGTGGAGGGCCTGCGCAAGGCCGGCATCAACGCTTCGGTCGCCACACCCGAATATGAGCAGTGGAACAAGCAGATCGTCGAAGGCAATTACGACACCGTGTTCCAGTCCCGGCCCGACGGCCCCACCCCGTTCCGCGCCTATTACCAGACCCTCGCCACCCCCTTTGTCGGCCGGTCGTCCTTCGCCGCCTCGCGCTATAGCAATGCCGACCTCGACAAGCTGTTCGAGGACTACAAGCGCGCCTCCAAGGATGCGGACTTCCGAGCCATTTTCGGCAAGATCCAGCTCCACATCGCCGATAATTTCCCCATGGTTCCCCTGTTCAACGGCCCGACCTGGTATCAGTACAGTTCGAAGCGTTTCACCGGCTGGGTCACCAAGGACGATCCCGCGATGAATCCGGAGAACCACGACGACAACCGCATCAGGCTCATGCATCTGCTACGCCTGAAGCCAGTGGCGAATGCCGACTGATGCGGCTCTCATCCCGCCGGCTGGCGGTCTATGGTACCGCCTTCATCTTCGCCATCCTGGTCAACTTCCTGCTGCCGCGGCTGATGCCCGGCAGCCCTGTCGACGGGATGATCGCCCAACTCGGCCCGCGCGCCACGCCTGCGGCCGTCGATGCCATCCGCGCCCGCTTCGGTGCGGTGGACCAGTCCTATTGGAGCCAGTTCCTGGAATATCTGCAGGGGCTGGCGACGTTCGATCTGGGGGTATCGGTCAAATACTATCCCCAGACCGTCACCCAGGTCCTCGCCCGCTCCGCAGGCTGGACCGCCTTCCTGATCTTCGCCGCCATCACCTTCTCGCTCATCGTCGGCTGCCTTCTCGGCGCCCTGGCGGCCTGGCGCCGCGGCGGACGTCTCGACACCATCGTCTCGCCGCTGGCAATCGTGATGAAATCGGTGCCGCCGGTGGTGATCTGCCTGTCGATCCTCTTCTTCTTCGGCGTGTCCCTGCGCTGGCTGCCGGTGGGCTATGCCTATGATCCATCGCTGGATCCGTCCTTCTCGCCAGGCTTCATCGGCAGCGTCCTCCTCCACGCGGCCATGCCGGTCCTTGCGCTTTCGCCTGCACTGATCGGCGAATTCCTGACCACCATGCGCACCAGCATGATCTCCGTGCTCGGCGAGGATTACGTCACCATGGGCCGGGCCAAGGGCCTGAGGGAAATGGCCGTGATGTTCAACTACGCCGCCCGCAACGCCCTGCTGCCCGTGCTTACCAACCTTGCCCTGATCCTGGGCGCGGTCTTCGGCGGCTCCATCGTCACCGAGATCGTCTTCAATTATCCGGGCCTCGGCCTGACGCTCTATACGGCGAGCGTCGCGCGTGACTATCCGGTCATCCAGGGTCAGCTCCTCCTGATGACGCTGGCGACGCTCGGCGCCAATCTCCTGGTCGACCTCGTCTATGGCGTGATCGATCCGCGCATCGGGGAGGCCAGGGCATGAACGCCGTGCTGAAACAGAAGAAAGCCGTCTTCGGCCTGGTCATCGTCGCGCTGCTCTGCCTGACGGCCCTGCTGGCGCCGGTCCTGGCCCCCAACGACCCGGCGGCCCGTGTCGGTCGCCCGCACCAGCCCCCCAGCACCGAACATGTGCTCGGCACCACCAAGATGGGGCGTGACGTCTTCGCCCAGTTCGTCTGGGGCGCGCGCTCCTCGCTGGCGGTGGGCTTTGCCACCGGCCTGGCCATCACGGCCCTCGGCACGCTGCTCGGCCTGTTCGGCGGCTATTTCGGCGGTCGCACCGATAATGCCCTCGACCTCCTCACCAATGCGGTGCTGGTCATTCCCAACATACCGCTCCTGATCCTGCTCGCCTCCTTCGCAGGCAAGGTCGGCCCGGTCGCCATCATGACCATCATCGCCCTGACGTCCTGGCCATGGGGCGCGCGCATGACGCGCTCCCAGACGCTGGCGCTGCGCAACCGCGAATTCGTGGTTGCCGCCCGCATGATCGGCGAGCCGAGCTGGCGTGTCGTCTTCGTCGAGATCCTGCCCAACCTGCTGCCGCTGATCGCCCTCAACTTCGTCGGCAGCGTCATCTACGCCATCGTCGCCCAGACGACGCTGGAATATCTCGGTTTCGGCGATCCCCTGAACGTCAGCTGGGGCACCATGCTCTACAACGCGCAGAACTCCTCTGCCATCATCGTCGGTGCCTGGTGGGACATCGCCACGCCCTGCATCGGCATCATGCTGGTCGGGCTCGGCCTGTCGCTCGTCAACTTCACCTTCGACGAGATCGCCAATCCGCAATTGCGCTCCGGTCCTGCCTTGACCCGCTGGCTGCAACTGAGCAACCGGCGCAAGCGGCTGTCGAGGAGCGGGTCATGAGCGAGGTGCTTCTCGATATCCAGAATCTGAGCGTCGACTACCTCACCGACAAGGGGGCCTTCCAGGCCGTCAGGGAGGTCTCCTTTCAGATCCGTCGCGGCGAACTCTTCGGGCTTGCCGGGGAATCCGGCTGCGGCAAGAGCACGATCGCCTATGCCATCACGCGCCTCGCCAAGCCGCCGGCCTGGACAAGAGGCGGCCGCATCCTGCTGGACGGCCAGGACATCCTGGCCCTGCCGGAGGACGAACTCCGGCATATCCGCTGGCGCAAGATCGGCATGGTCTTCCAGAGCGCAATGAACTCCCTCAATCCGCTGCTGCGCGTGGAAGCGCAGTTCCACGACGTGCTCCGTCTCCACAAGGGCTATTCGCGGGCGCAGTCGCGGGCCAGGGCGGAGGACATGTTTCGCCTGGTCGGCATTCCCACCGATCGCCTCGGCCACTATCCGCACCAGTTCAGCGGCGGCATGCGCCAGCGCATCGTCATCGCCATCTGCCTGGCGCTTCATCCCGAGCTGATCATCATGGACGAGCCGACCACTGCGCTCGACGTCGTGGTGCAGCGCGAAATCCTGGAACAGGTCGTGGACCTGCAGCAGAGCCAGGGCTTTTCGGTGCTCTTCATCACCCACGACCTGCACCTGATGGCGCAGATCTGCCATCGCATCGGGGTGATGCTGAAGGGCGAACTCGTCGAGGTCGGCGATACCGTTCAGATCAGCACGGCCCCGCGCCACGACTATACCCGCAAATTGTGGAGCGCCATCCCGGTCCTGCCCACGGCCCGCCATCTCGAGGGGAGCCTTTGATGAACATGCTGGCCACCCCCACCCGCCTGCAAGCGGCAGCGACCTCGATCATCCGGCTGGAGAACATCACCCGCTCCTTCGGCGCCGTGCAGGCGCTGCGCGGCATCACCCTGTCGCTCGTGCCAGGCAAGGCCCTCGCTTTGGTCGGCGAGTCCGGCTGCGGCAAGACCACCTGCGCCCGCATCATCGCCCGCATGGACCAGCCGACCGGGGGAGCGCTGCACTTCCACGACCGGAACGTCACGCTGGCCGGCAGCCGCGCAGAGGAAAAGGCCTATCGGCGCGCGGTGCAGATGGTGTTCCAGGATCCCTTCGCCTCCCTCAATCCGGTCTTTTCCATCGGCCATCACCTCATCCGCCCCCTGCTGCTGCATGGCCATGCCCGGGGACGCGCCGAAGGCCGGGCGGGGGTGAAGCAGATCTTGGAGAGCGTCGGCCTCGATCCCGAGCTGACCATCGGCAAATTCCCGCACCAGCTCTCCGGCGGGCAGCGCCAGCGGGTCAACATCGCCCGCGCCATTGCGGTTCGCCCGCAGGTCCTGCTGGCGGACGAGCCCACCTCGATGCTCGATGTCTCGATCCGGCAGGGCATTCTCGACCTGCTTGCCGGCATCAAGCGGGAACGCAACCTGGCTCTGCTCTACATCACCCACGACATCGCCACGGCGGCCCATGTGGCGGAAGAAATCGTCGTGATGTTCGCCGGACAGATGGTGGAATGGGGCGATGCCCTGGCGGTGATCACCAATCCGCGCCACCCCTACACCAAGCTGCTGCTCTCGGCGGTTCCCGATCCGAACCGCCCGTTCATCCCGGGCCAAAGCGGAGCCTTCCTCAGGCGCGCCGAAGACATTCGCCGCATTTCGCGTCCCGCCTCGAACACGGTCGAACAGGCGGGCCCGAACCATTTCGTCCGGATGCCCGGATCTGCGGACCACAACGCTTCAGACTGAACAGGACTTTGCATGGACCTTCTCGTCAAACTCTACGACCTCGCCCCTAACAAGGCGCTGGACGCCCGCCTCGACGATGCCGACGTCACCCTCCGGCGCGCCCTGCCCCCGGAGCTCGCCGCCATAACGGAGTGGATCCGCCGGCATTTCACCGCCGGCTGGGCCAGCGAGGCGACCGTGGCTCTCTGCCGCCAACCGGTCTCGTGCTTCATTGCGGTCAGGCACGGACAACTGCTCGGCTTTGCCTGCTACGACGCCACCGCCAGGGGCTTCTTCGGCCCCACCGGCGTGGACGAGGCCGAGCGCGGCCGCGGCATCGGCCATGCCCTGCTCCTCGCCTGCCTCAACGACATGCGCGCGCAGGGCTATGCCTATGCCGCCATCGGCGATGTCGGGCCGGTGGAATTCTATGCCCGCACGGTCGGCGCCACACCGATCGCCGACTCCACGCCCGGCATCTTCGCCGGTCTCCTCAAAGCTTCCAGTTGATCCTTGCCCTTCGAGAGACTTTCATGACGATATCCGTGCGCAATCTTCTTCGTCTCGAAACCCAATGGACGCCGTCCGGCGAGGATCGGCCGCTCGCCTATGCCCTGACCCTGACCAATGCGTCGGACAGGCCGATATCGGGCTTCCGGCTCTGCATCAGCGGGCCGGGACGCATCGACCCGGCCGCCACGATCGAAGGCGGCTCGCTTCGAACCCGCCTGTCGAACTATGCCGAGTTCGCGCCACCCGAAGGGTTCGTCCTGCATCCGGACACGGCCTGGACCGTCACCGCCCGGGGCCTCAGCTACCCGCTGCGGCATTGGACGGACGGAACCAACACCGCCTATGTCGTCTTCGACGATGGAACCAACCTGCCGGTCACGGTCATGCCCAGCCGGTCCAGTGGCGACAACGCCTCCCCCAAGCGAGGCGCGGACGTCTATCCGGTGCCGGATATCGCGCCCGCCGCCATCTCCATCGTGCCCTGGCCGAACGAGGTTTCGGTCACGGGCCGGCGCGGCGTGCCCTTGGGGCTTGCCCCCCAGCCCGATTGCGATGCGGCCAGCCGGGCCATCGCCGCCTTTGACGAACTGGCGACCAGCCTGTTCCCGGTGGAAGGCATCGTGCGACCGGAGGCCGAAGGTGGACTCACCGTTGCCCTGCGGCGCCAGGACAGCATGGCCGCCGAAGCCTATTCGATCCTCTTCGCGGAAGACGGTGTCACGCTCACGGCCGCGAGCCATGCCGGCTTCCTCTACGGCCTGATCACGCTCGGCCAGATGCTGCGCGGCGCGCGCCTCCATCCGCAGACCTTCCTGTTCCCGCTGGAGGGCGAGATCCGGGACGAGCCCTGGGCCCGCTGGCGCGGCACGCATCTCGACGTCGCCCGCCAGTTCTATGGCTCGGCCGAGATCGCGCAATTCCTGCGCGTTCTCGCCTGGAACAAGCTGAACCGTTTCCACTGGCACCTGTCCGACGACGAGGCCTGGCGCGTCGAGATCGAGGCCTATCCGGAACTGGTCGCCACCGGCGCCTGGCGCGGCCATGGCCTGGCCATTCCCTCTCTCCTCGGCTCCGGCGCGGCGCCCACGGGCGGCTACTACACCAAGGCGGCGATCCGGCAGATCGTGGATCTGGCAACGCGCCTCGGCATCGACGTCGTGCCGGAGATCGACATGCCGGGCCATTGCTACTCGGTGCTGCAATCCCTGCCCTCGCTGCGCGACCCGGACGAACAGGGCGAATATTTCTCCATTCAGGGCTTTCCCAACAACTGCCTGAACCCCGCCCGTGAAGAGACCTACGCCTTCGTGGAAAAGCTCCTCGACGAATTGCTCGAACTGTTTCCCTCCCGCACCATCCATGTCGGCGCAGACGAGGTCCCGGCGGGCGCCTGGGAAGGCTCTCCCCAGGCCATGGCGCATCTCAAGGCATTCGGGGGCGGCGGCACCGCCGAATTGCAGGCCCATTTCCTGCAGCGCGTCCAGGCCTCGCTGACCGCCAGGGGCCGCATCACGGGCGCCTGGGAAGAGGCCGCACATGGCGGCGGTATCGACAAGGCCAGTTGCTACCTCAATGGCTGGCACACGGTGGAGATCAGCGCCAAACTCGCCTCCGAAGGCTATGACATCGTCGTCTGCCCCGGACAGGTCTATTATCTGGACATGGCCAACAGTCCGGCCTGGTCGGAACCGGGCGCCGGCTGGGCCGGCTGGTCCGATGCCGAGAAGATCTATGGCTTCGATCCGGTGGAGGGCTGGTCAGACACCCAGAGGCAACATTTCCTGGGCGTACAGACCTGTATCTGGTCTGAACCGATGACCGACAGGGGCGTGTTCGACCGCCTGATCTTCCCCCGCATTTCGGCTCTTGCGGAAACCGGATGGACGACCCCGCCCAGGAAATCCTGGGATCGCTTCAGGGCCATGGTCGGTCTGATGCCGCTGCTCTACGGGATCAGGGCGTAACCCAGGGCTGAGGCGATACCGACGGGGCTTTGCGCCGCCTCTCAAAATCCATAAGCCCGCAAACGATATGTGACATCTATTCCACCGGCGTCGTCTGCACGCCCCAGATCTCGTCGGCATATTCGCGGATGGTGCGGTCCGAGGAGAACCAGCCCATGCGGGCGACGTTGAGGATCGACTTCTCGCGCCAGGCTGCCTTGTTGGCCCAGAGCGCATCGACATTGCGCTGCATGGCGGCATAGGCGTCGAAATCGTCGGTGACGAAGAACCAGTCGCTGGAGCGCAGCGCCTGCACCGTGCCGCGATGACGCTCGCGATCGGTCGGCGAGAACACGCCGCTTTCCACCGCGTCGAGCACCTCGGCCAAAGCGGGCGAGGCCGCGATGGCGTCGGCAGGATTGCGGCCCTGGCGCTTCTTTTCCTCGACCTCATGCGCCTTCAGGCCGAAGATGAAGATATTCTCGTCGCCGACATGCTCCTTCATCTCGACATTGGCACCGTCGAGCGTGCCGATGGTGAGGGCGCCGTTGAGACCGAACTTCATGTTGCCGGTGCCCGAAGCTTCCAGGCCCGCGGTCGAGATCTGCTCGGAGAGGTCGGCCGCCGGAATGATCACCTCGGCGAGGCTGACATTGTAGTTCGGCATGAAGACGACCTTGAGCAAATTGCGCACGGCCGGATCCGAATTCACCACCTTGGCGACGTCGTTGATCAGCTTGATCACATATTTGGCCGCGGTGTAGCTCGCGGCCGCTTTGCCGGCAAAGATCTTCACGCGCGGCGCCCAATCCTTCTCGGGATGGGCGCGGATGGCGTTATAGAGCGCGATGGTCTCGAGGATGTTGAGCAGCTGGCGCTTATATTCGTGGATGCGCTTGATCTGGACGTCGAACATCGCCGAGGGATCGACGCGCAGGCCCACGGTCTGCTGCAGCACCTTGGCCAGCCGCGCCTTGTTGGCATGCTTGACCGCCGCGAAGGCCTCCTGGAAGGCAGCGTCCTTGGCGTAGGGCTCCAAGGCCACCAGCTTTTCGGCATCGTCGAGATAGGCATCGCCGATGGTTTCGCGCAACAGCGTGGTCAGCCCCGGATTGGCCGTCATCAGCCAGCGCCGCGGCGTGATGCCATTGGTCTTGTTGGTGATGCGGCCCGGGAACAGCGTGTTGAGGTCGCGGAACACCGTCTCCTTCATCAGCTCCGAATGCAGAGCCGACACGCCATTGACCTTGTGCGAGCCGACAAAGGCGAGATTGCCCATGCGCACGCGCCGGCCATGGCTCTCGTCGATGATCGAGACGGTGGCGATCATGGCATCGGAGGCGCCGCTCTCGCGTGCCTCGGTCAGCACGCGGGCATTGATGGCGTAGATGATCTGCATGTGCCGTGGCAGCAGCCGCTCGATAAGCGGCACCGGCCAGGTTTCCAGCGCCTCGGGCAGCAGGGTGTGGTTGGTGTAGGAGATCGTCTCGCGGGTGATGGCGAAGGCATCGGCCCAGTTGACCCCGTGAATGTCGATCAGGATACGCATCAGCTCGGCCACCGCGATGGCTGGATGCGTATCGTTGAGCTGGATCGCCGCCTTGGACGGGAGGGTCTTGATGTCGCGATGCTGCTGCAGGTGGCGGCGAACGATGTCCTGCAACGAGGACGAGGTGAAGAAATACTCCTGACGCAGGCGCAGTTCCTGCCCCGCCGGGGTGGAATCGGCCGGATAGAGCACGCGCGAGATCGACTCCACCTTGGTGCGGTCGTTCAGGGCGCCGATATGGTCACCGGCATTGAAGGCGTCGAGCGAGATCGGATCGAGCGAGCGGGCCGACCACAGGCGCAGCGTGTTGACGCGGTTGCCGCGCCAGCCCACGGCCGGCGTGTCATGGGCAACAGCGAGCACGGTCTCCGCCGGCTTCCAGCTGTGTATGGCCGAGCCGTCCCAGCCATCGCTTGCCTCGACGGCACCGCCGAAGCCGACCTCATAGGCGACTTCCCGGCGCGGGAATTCCCAGGGATTGCCGTTCTGCAGCCAGTTCTCGGGCGATTCCGTCTGCCAGCCATCGACGATGTTCTGGCGGAACAGGCCGTTCTCGTAGCGAATGCCGTAGCCATAGGCGGCGATGCCGACGGTGGCCATGCTCTCCATGAAGCAGGCAGCAAGCCGGCCGAGACCGCCATTGCCGAGGGCGGCATCGGGCTCCATCTCGGCAATCATGTCGAGATCGACGCCGACAGAAGCCAGCGCCTCGCGCGCCGTGGCCACGAGGCCGAGATTGTTGAGGCCGTCCTTGAGCAGGCGGCCGATCAGGAATTCGAGCGAGAGATAATAGACGCGCTTGCCGCCCATGCGGTAGACGCCGCGCGTCGTCGCCATCCAGCGGTCGACGATATGGTCGCGCAGCGCCAGGCTCACCGCCCGCAGCCAGTCATGGTCGCGCGCCACGATCGGGTCCTTGCCGACGGCATAGGTCAGCTTGGCGAGGATCAGGTCACGGAAGGCGCGTGCCTCGCCGGTCGCTTCGGGCAGCTTGGCCGCATCATCACCGACAGCCATCGCCGCCTCGGCCGAATAGAGCTTGTCGTGCAACGTTGAAGTCATGTGTCGCTTCTCGATCGTTGATCCCAGGACGGTGGTCCTTAACCCAAGTGACGCCCGGTTACGAGTGCCCCTTTTGCATAAGATGTAGGCAAAAACACTGATATCTTGTGATTTTGGCACGCTACGCCGCCATGATCATCTCATATGTTGGTTCTGCATAGCTCTCGCGCCTTGTGCATGGTGCGCACAGAACGACCCGATGCTGTTGTCGATGGCCGTGGAGAGTGCGCACTCATGACGGAATCCTGGCTGAATTCCGCTGGCGATGATGATATGCCACCGACACGGAGGCATGCGATTGCGTGGGATCGACAGGAATCGCAAAGCCGCGTCGAAACAAGGAGTTAGGGCAATCGGACGCTCCGGCGTTCTGCCCTGGGAGACAGGTATGACGGGTATCCTCTATCTTGCGGTCGACGGCGGCGGCACCAATACGCGCGCAAGGCTCTACGACGAGGATGACAAGCTGATTGGCGAAGGCCTGTCGGGTTCTTCCAATCTCACTCTCGGCACCGAGATCGCGGGTCCGGCGATCGCAGCGGCCGGCGATGCCGCCCTTGCCGCGGCCGGGCTGGCACCGGACGCGAAGCGGCTTGTCCGGGCCGGTCTCGGCCTTTCCGGCGGCAATATTCCTGCTCTCGCCGACAGTATCGCCGCCTTTCCCTTCGGTTATGGGGCCCTGACGGTCACTTCGGATGCCGTCACCGCCTGCCTCGGCGCCCATGCCGGCGAGGACGGCGGCATCTTCATCCTCGGCACGGGCTCGCAGGGCCTGGCCCTGGTGAGCGGCAAGGAAACCTCGGTCGGCGGTTGGGGGTTTGCCCTGGGCGATGATGCCTCCGGCGCCGTGCTCGGACGCTCTGCCCTCCGGGCCGCCCTGCTCAGCGTCGACCTGCTTGGTCCGGTGAGTGACCTGACCCGCCGCCTGCTGGCGCATTTTCATGACGATCCGAACGAGGCGGTGATCTGGGCCAAGACCGCCACACCGAGAGACTACGGCCGCTTCGCTCCCCTGGTGTTCGAGGCCGCCGGCGGGGATGTGGTGGCGGACCATCTCATTGCCGGGGCGACCGGCTCCATCGTCGCCATGCTCGATCGCCTGACGGACCTGGGCGCGCCCAGGATCGCCCTGATGGGGGGGCTCGCCGAACCCTATCGCCCCTATTTGCCGGTGCGCTATGACGAGATCCTGGTTCCGCCCAGGGGCGATGCCCTGGCAGGGGCCCTGACCCTGGCAAAGAGGGAGCGCTGACGATGTCGCTCAACGCACTGACCGCCCCGCGCCTGTTCAATGGCGAGGCTTTTGTCGAGGGCCACGCCGTCCTGGTGGAAGCCGATACCATCCTCGGCCTGGTGCCGCGGGCCGACATTCCCTCCCATGCCGCTGTGACCACGCTGCCCTCCGGCGTGTTGGCCCCCGGCTTCGTCGATGCCCAGGTCAATGGCGGCGGCGGATTCCTGTTCAACCAGTCTCCTGATGTCGCGACACTCGAGGGCATGGTCGCGGCCCATCGCCGCCACGGCAGCACCGCTTTGCTGCCCACCTACATCACCGACACGGCCGAAGGCATGAAGAGCGCCATCGCCGCCGCCCGCCAGGCGATCATCGACGGTGTCCCGGGCATGGCGGGCATCCACCTCGAGGGCCCCTTCCTTTCCGTACCACGCAAGGGTGCCCATGATCCCGCTTTGATCCGCCCGCTGACGGAAGCCGATGTCGAGCTCATTCTGAGTAGCGGCATCGAGACTGTCCTGCTCACGGTAGCGCCGGAAAACGCGCCGCTTCACCTGATCCGGCGCCTGGCGGATGGGGGCGTGATCGTCAGCCTCGGCCATACCGACACCAGCTATGAGGCGGTGATGGCGGCGGCGGATGCCGGCGCCACCGGCATCACCCATCTCTTCAATGCGATGTCGCCCCTGCAGGGCCGCCACCCCGGCGTCACCGGTGCCGCCCTGGATCATGGCGGGCTCTGGGTCGGCATCATTGCCGACGGCCTCCATGTGCATCCGGGCTCGCTCTCGCTGGCCTTGCGGGCGAAAAAGGCTCCGGGGCGGCTGTTCCTCGTCACCGACGCCATGCCGACGGCCGGCGATGCCAACGATGTCTTCTATCTCAACGGGCGCAAAGTCACGCGGCGCGACGGTGCCCTGACGCTGGAAGACGGCACGCTCGCCGGCTCCGACCTCACCATGGATGCGGCGCTGCGCTACAGTGTCGGCCATCTCGGCATCGGTCTCGGCGAGGCCCTGCGCATGGCCAGCCTCTATCCCGCCCAGTTCCTGCGCCTCGACAGCCGTCGCGGGCGCCTGGCGCCACGCTATCGTGCCGATCTGGTGCATCTCGACGAGCAGCTGACCGCGCGCGGCGTGTGGGTGGGTGGCCGCAAGCTGGCTGGGTCAAGTGAGTTCTCATACCAAGAGTCATTGAAAATGACTTTTGGTTCCGCCTCGCGATTTTCGCCAAATCTCTGATTTGGCATCGACAATCGCGAGGTGTTCAAGTCACGGATGCGCAAGCATCTTCGCGACTTGGTATCAAGCGGTACGGTGCGGCGCGAATAGGATGACAGCCATACCGGCGAGGCACAGGACCGCTCCGACCAGGTCCCAGCGATCAGGCCTGATCCCCTCGACGCCCCAGAGCCACAGCAGCGAGGCAGCAATATAGATGCCGCCATAGGCGACATAGGCCCGACCCGCCGCATCCGTCTCGATCTGGGAGAGCAGGAGGGCAAAGGTGACGAGGGCAGCCGTGCCCGGCACCAGCCACCAGGCCGACTTGCCCAGCCGCAGCCAACTCCAGAAGGCATAGCAGCCGCCGATCTCGCCGGCGGCCGCCAAGACGTAGAACAGAATCGATTTCATGCCGGCTGCGCACTCCGCTTCCGCGTCAGCTTAACGGGCTGCCGCAGAAGGCGGAAGGCGGCGAAGATGGCGGCGGGAACCCATGCGCTCCCGCCCCCGATCTGCTCAGAATTTGTAGCTGACGCCGACCAGCGCGACCGTCTCGTGGAAGCCGGCCTTGAAGCGGGTATCGGGCGCCACCCGGAAGCGCGACTTGCCGAAATCGGTATAGCGTACTTCGACGCGGCCGATCCAATTGTCGGTGAAAGCGTATTCGACGCCGGCACCCACGGTCCATCCCGCCTTGGTCTTGGACCCGGAGCCAACGATATCGCCGTCAAACAGGTTCCAGCGCTCGCGGATGTCAGCAAAGGCGACACCACCGGTGGCATAGACCAGGACCCGGTCGAAGGCATAACCCAAACGGGCGCGGATCGAACCCTGCCAGCGGTTGCGCATATGCAGACGACTATTGCCGTTATTGGCGTCGATCACGGTATGAGAGCCGTTGATGCCGCTGAGATCGATGTCGCCTTCCAGGCCGACCACGATATTGTTGGAGAACTGCTCATTGTAGCCCGCATGCAGACCGCCGAGCACGCCATTGACGTTGAAGCTGTCGGCGGGCACGGGCAGCGTCCGGCTCAGATCGTCCCTCTCCTTGCCCCAGGCATAGCCGATATGGGCACCGACATAGAATCCGGTCCAGCTATAGGGCGTTATTGGCGCTACCGGCTCGACCGGCGTCGCCGCGAGATCTGCAGCGAGAGCAGACGTTGGCGCCAGCAAAAAGGCCGCCAGGACGATTTTTTTCATGATCCCCACCCCATCGTGACATGATTCAACAATAAATCACTGTCACAATTCTTATTATCTGTCCACATTTTCGACAAAATTTCGATGATTTCGGAGTGGGATGATTTTTATGAAATATACTTCATGCTTTATAAGAATAATTTGATTGCTTGTTACTATGTCGCCCTTAAGTCTAATTAGCCTCTAGGGAAACACAGGCATGTTGCCTTGCCAAGTCCTGACAGCAAAACGGGCCGCAAAGCGACCCGCTGCTGGATCGACGTTCAGCTGTCTCGCGATCAGCCCTTGCTCGAAGCCGCCCAGAGATTGACGTTGCCTTCCTCGGCATAGTGATCAATCTCGGCCAGCTCCTCGGCCGAGAAATCCAGATTCTTCAAGGCACCAACGCAGTCCTCGATCTGCCCGGGCCGGCTGGCACCGATGAGGGCCGAGGTCATGCGCGGATCGCGCAGGACCCAGGCGATCGCCATCTGGGCCAGCGACTGGCCACGGCGACGGGCAATCGCATCGAGCGCCCGCAGCCTTGCCAGATTCGCCTCGGAAAGCTGGTCGGGCGAAAGCGACTTGCCGGCTGCAGCCCGGCTGTCAGCCGGAATGCCGCTTGCGCCGAGATATTTGTTGGTGAGCAGGCCCTGCGCCAACGGCGTGAAGGCGATGCACCCTGCACCATCGGCCTCGAGCTGGCCGAGCAGACTGTCCTTCTCGATCCAGCGGTTGAGCATGGAATAGCTCGGCTGATGGATGAGCAAGGGCGTACCAAGGCGGCGCAGGATTGCCGCCGCCTCCTTGGTCCGTTCGGCACTGTAGGACGAGATGCCGGCATAGTGGGCCTTGCCCTGGCGCACGGCATCATGCAGCGCCGTCATGGTTTCTTCCAGCGGGGTGTTCGGATCGAAGCGGTGGGAATAGAAGATGTCGACCGTCTCGATACCCATGCGCTTGAGGCTGGCATCGAGGCTGGAGAGCAGATATTTGCGGCTGCCCCACTCGCCATAGGGGCCGGGCCACATGCGGTAGCCGGCCTTGGTCGAGATCACCAGTTCCTGGCGGTGATGGGCGAAATCCGTCTTCAGGATACGCCCGAAGGTCTCCTCGGCCGAGCCGGGCGGCGGACCGTAATTGTTGGCGAGATCGAAATGCGTGATGCCGAGGTCGAAGGCCTTGCGGCAGAGCGCCCTGGCGTTCTCGAAGGGGATGTCGCCACCGAAATTATGCCAGAGCCCGAGCGAGAGCGCCGGCAGCTGGAGCCCGGATCGGCCGGATCGGCGATATTGCATGGCGTCGTAACGCGTTTCATCCGCAACATAGGTCATGGCAGTTCTCACAATTGGAAATGAACGTTCTACAATATGATTCATCTGACAAAATGCCCCGCCCATGGCATTTGTTCAACCGTTCAGATGACCGTTTCCGCTAAAGCGTTTTGCGATTTGGTGGAATCACCGAGAATCGCAAGGACGCGTCGAAACAAGGAGCGAAAGCAAACAAACGCTCACGCCTGAACGCGCTTTGCTCCAGAGGAAACAAAGAAGCCGGCGTCACCGCCGGCCTCCATCGTTGTTTCAAGACGCGACGCATTCAGCGGGTCGGCACGGCATCCTCGTAGTCCGCATCCGAGGTTTCGTCCTGCGTGGTCGAACCGAGCACCATGGTGAGCACCACCGAGACGACGAAGTTCAGCACCACGGCGATCAGGCCGATATAGAAGGAGGTGCCGAACAGGGCGTAGGTCGGCGCCACCGCTCCCGAAGCCATGGCCATATAGGTGCCGGCGAGCATGCCCACGGCCCAGCCGATCAAGAGGGCCCAGCCATTGAACCAGCGCGTATAGAGCCCGGCGACAAGGGCGGGGAAGATCTGGATCATCCACACGCCACCGAGAAGCTGCAGGTCGATGGCGAACTTGGTCGGCAGCCAGAAGATCACCGCAAGGGCGCCGATCTTGACGATCAGGCTCATCAGCTTGGCGAGGTAGGATTCCTTCTGCGGCGACATGTCCGGCTCGATGAAGGGCCTCCAGACATTGCGGGTGAAGGTGTTTGCCGCCCCGATCGACATCACCGCGGCCGGTACCAGGGCGCCGATGGCGATGGCCGCAAAGCAGAAGCCCGCGAACCAGTCGGGGAACATCTTGTTGATCAGGAGTGGAATCGCCATCGAGGCATCGCCATTCGGCGTCTCGATGCCGGCGGCAACCGCCATCACACCCAGCAAAGCGATGAGGCCGAGGATCAGCGAATAGGCCGGCAACGCCACCGCGTTGCGGCGGATGGCATTGGGGCCGGTGGCCGACAGCGTGCCCGTGAGCGCATGCGGATACATGAACAGCGCCATGGCCGAGCCGATGGAGAGCGTGATGAAGGGCCAGATCTGCGCCGGCGTCAGCGTCAGGCCGACATTGGCAGGCTTGCCGGCCGCGGCGAGGGCTGCCGCTTTGGCATCATAGACCACCTTGGCCTTTTCGAAGATCGAGCCGAAACCGCCGAGCTGGTAGGGAATGATAACGACCGCGGCGATCACGAAGATGTAGATCATGATATCCTTGATGAAGGCGATCATGGCCGGGGCGCGCAAGCCGCTCTTATAGGTGTAGAGCGCCAGGATGATGAAGGCGATCGTCAAGGGCAGATGAGAGGCGAAACCCGTGGCCGAGAAACCGAGGGCCTGGATCACCTTCTCCATGCCGACGAGCTGCAGGGCGATATAGGGCATGGTGGCGAGGATGCCGGTGAAGGCCACCGCCAACTCCAGCCAGCGATTGCCGTAGCGCCCGGCAATGAAATCGGCGCCGGTGAGATAGCCATGCTTGTGGGTGGCGTTCCACAGCCGCGGCATGATCAGGAAGATCAGGGGATAGATCAGGATGGTATAGGGCACGGCGAAGAAGCCGTAGGCGCCCACCGCATACATCAGGCCGGGCACGGCGATGACGGTATAGGCGGTATAGAGATCGCCACCCAGGAGGAACCAGGTGATCCAGGCCCCGAAGCGCCGGCCGCCGAGGCCCCATTCGTGCAACTGGTCGAGATCACCCGCCTTCCAGCGCGCCGCCACGAAACCCACCACGGTGACGAGGAGGAAGAAGAAGACGAACACCATCGCCGCCGTCCAATTGAGATTGTCCAGCATCAGCGTTCAACCTTCCAGGCGAGGTAGACGAACAGCGACGAAATCGGCACCAGGACGAGAAGATAGAAATAGAAGAAGGGCAGGCCGAACAGCACGGGATCGATGCTGTTATAGAGCGGCGTCAGCAATGCCAGTACGCAAGGTACCAGCAGAAGCAGGTATTTCATGGCATTTCCCCCGGAGACTCTGAGAACGTGGCGGCAGCCGAATCCTCGCCTGCTGCAAACTCTTTGGACGGATTCTTATTCCCTTGGAGAAAGATTGAGTCCAGCGGCAATACGGCTGACTTAACGGGAATGGCTGCGATTTCTAGCCGGGCTCGCGGGCTCGGCCCGGCTATTCAAAAGCCCCGCTCGATACGAGCCGAGGCAGGATTGCCGGGCCAGGCCCGCCGACAAAGCTCTTTCCCGCCCAGCCGCGCGTCAGATCTTGGCCGCCTTGACGAAGGCCGGATCGAAGGTCTTTTCGTAGGGGACGTCGGCGTTGGCGAGTTCGGGATCGAGCGCCTTGAGCGCGTTCATCATCGACTCATAGCCGTCCTTGGTGACCATGCCGTCCGGCGAATACATCTGCCGCGAATTCTGGAACGCCTGCATATAGAGGTCCCGATTGCCCAGCAGATATTCCTTGGGCACGAGATCGGCGACATCCTCGGGCTTGGCCTGGCCGAGCCACTTCAGGGCCTTCATCATGGCATTGACCACGCGCTGCGTGGTGACCGGATTGTCCTTCGCGAAGGACTGCTTGAGATAGACAGTCGCCGCCGGATTGGTGCCGCCGAACAGGGCCTTGGTGCCCTCCTCGGTACGCGTATCGAGCAGGATGGCGATGTCGTCGTCATGCTGAAGCTGGCTGATCACCGGATCGAGATGCGACAGGCCGTCGATGCCGCCATTCTTGATGGCCGCCACGGCGCTGGCGCCGCCGCCGATGCCGATCTGGGCGACGTCGGCCGAGGTCAGCCCGTTCTTCTGCAAGGCATATTGCAGCAGGAGAGCGGTGGAGGATCCCGGCGCCGTCACGCCCACCTTGCGCCCCTTGAGATCGGCAATGGTCTTGATCTCGCCGGCGAGGCTCTTGCGCACCGCGATGACAATGCCGGGAAAGCGGCCGAGGTCGCAGACGGCGATGACATCCTGCCCCTTGTTCTGCATGCGGATGGTGTGCTCATAGGCGCCAGTGACCACGTCCACAGAGCCGCCGACCAGCGCCTGCAGCGATTTGGAGCCGCCGGCGAAGTCGTTGATGGTGACGTTGAGACCTTCCTCCTTGAAGAAGCCTTTCTGCTCGGCCACGGTCAGCGGCAGATAATAGAGCAGCGGCTTGCCGCCGACACCGATGGCGAGGTCGGTTTTCTCGGGCTTGGCATCCTCCGCGAAGGCCGGCAGCGTTCCGCCGAGCGAGGCACCAAATACCATGCCGGCAGTGCCGACCAGAAAAGTCCTGCGTTTCATGATTTTTCCTCCCAATTCGCTTTCCAATATGCGTTAGCCGCGCCAGACCAGCAGCCGGCGTTCCACCGCCGTCATCAGCCAGTCGACGATGAGAACGAAGGCCATCAGCACGAACATGCCGGCAAAGACGCCGGTGACGTCGAACACGCCTTCGGCCTGCTGGATGAGATAGCCCAGGCCCGCCGAGGAGCCGAGATATTCGCCGACCACCGCCCCGACCACGGCAAAGCCGACCGAGGTGTGCAGGCTGGAGAACACCCAGGACATCGCCGAGGGCAGATAGACATGGCGCAGGAGCTGGCGCTCATTCATGCCGAGCATGCGCGCATTGGAGAGCACCGCCGGGCTCACTTCCTTGACGCCCTGATAGACGTTGAAGAAGACGATGAAGAACACCAGGGTGAAGCCGAGCGCCACCTTCGACCAGATGCCGAGGCCGAACCACAGGGCGAAGATCGGCGCCAACACCACGCGGGGCAGCGCATTCGCGGCTTTGACATAGGGATCGAAAATTGCGGCGACCACGGGCTGGCGGGCGAACCAGAAGCCGAGAATGACGCCGCCCACAGCGCCGGACAGGAAGGCCAGCGCCGATTCAGCCAGGGTGATCCAGAGATGGTACCAGATGGAGCCGTCGGTGAACCACTCCACGATCCGCTTCCACACGCTGAGCGGCTCGCCGAAGAAGAAGGCCACGGTCTTGGGCGAGCCGAACAGCGACGTCGTCGAGGCCAGATGCCAAAGGGTGATGCCGACGACCGCGACGAGCACCTGCAGGACGAGCAAGACGATCTTGTTGTTCATTGAGTCCCCCTGGACGGCCGTCTTCGGATGGCAGAATTGAATTTCGTCATTGCGAGCGCAGCAAGGCAATCCACCTGCCATAAAGCGAGAGCCCTGGATTGCTTCGCTGCGCTCGCAATGATGACGAATGATCGATCGAACTCATGAGAAAAACCGCCGAACTAGCTGTAGGCCTTCATCACCTCGTCGCGCAGGGCGTCCCAGATATCGCGATGCAGGCGGATGAAAGCGGGGTCATGGCGAATTTCCGCAATGGCGCGGGGCCGGGGCAGCGGCACGCTGAACTCGCCGATGATGCCAGCCTTCGGGCCAGCCGACATGATGACGATGCGATCGGCCAGCGCGATCGCCTCATCGAGATCATGGGTGACGAACATCACCGCCTTGCGATCCTCCGACCACAATTTCAGCAGGAGGTCGCCCATCACCAGGCGGGTCTGGGCGTCGAGCGGCCCGAAGGGCTCGTCCATGAGAAGCAGCTTGGGATTGCGGATGAGCACCTGCGCAAGGCCGACGCGCTTGCGCTGCCCGCCGGACAGCATGCGGGGATAGCGATCGCCGAAGCGGGCGAGGCCGACCCGCTCCAGCCAGGTCTGCGCCGCCTGCCTGGCCTTTTCCGCAGGCGTGCCGGCGACTTCCAGGCCGATGGCGACATTCTGCAGGACGGTCTTCCAGGGCATCAGCGATTCCTGCTGGAAGAGGTAGCCGGCCTGCCCGTTCAAGCCCTTGAGCGGCTTGCCGAAGACTTCGACCGTTCCGGCGACCGGGATCAGCAGCCCGGCCGTGGCATTGAGCAGCGTTGACTTGCCGCAGCCCGTCGGCCCGACAATGGCAACGAATTCGTGCTCCCCTACCGAGAGATCGACATTGGCCACGGCATCGAAGCGGGAATCCCTGGTCGCGAATGAAATCGAAACGCCCTTCAGCGCAACGGCTTGCGCTGCGCTCATGCGGCCTTGGCCCTTCTCATCTGCAGTCCTCCCGAATTGGTCCTACGAGTCGGCTTTGTGCGAACTCTATACCGCGACAGCAAGCAACGGCCAGCCCCGCGAACAGACTCGTCAGGAGCAAGGCATGGTCAGGACGGCGAGAAACGGGCCACCAGCTGATGGCGGTCGCCCGGATAGGTGAAGCGCACCGCCGTGACGAACTGGTCGCCGCGCCAGGTGCGCCGCTCCACCACAAGGCAGGCGCTGCCGGGCTCGAGCTTCAGCAAGGCCGCCTCTTCCCCGCGAGCCGCCGCAGCCTTGATGTGGTGTTCGGCCACCGTCCAGGGCACATGCCCGAGGAGCCAGACCCCCGGCGGTTCCCGGCCAAAGTCTGCCTCTTCCGCCAACGGCACCGCCTCGAGATCGATCAGGCGCTCTTCCAGGCAGAACGGGCTGTCACCGGCGAAATGGCGGCAGGTCAGCGCCAGCAACGGCCTGGAACCCTCCAGCGCGAATGTCAGGCGTTCCGCCGACGTCGGCCGACGCTGGCGACGTTGCAGCAATTCGAAGCGATACGGCAGACCAAGCGCGGTCACCTCCGCCTCGATGCCGTGAATGGCGAGTACGGCGGCCTCGCTGCGCGGCTGGGTCACGAAACTGCCCGCCTTGCGCCGACGCTCGATCAACCCGGCGGCGGCAAGCTGGGTCAGCACCTTGTTCACCGTCATGCGCGAGCAGCCATAGATCTCGGTCAACTCGGTCTCGAAAGGGATGCGATGGCCCGGCGGCCATTCGCCCGAAACGATGCGGTGCTCGATATCGCCGAGGATGCGCTGATGCAGCGTCTGTGCCTTGGCATCCAGCTCGAGGGGGGCTGTCTCGTTCATCAAAGGCTCCCGCTGCGATATGGCCCCATCCGGGCGAGCGCCGCAATTTCGAGGACCTCCGCTTCCTTAGCCATTGCCGCTCCCCTCGCCAAGTTCCGCTTTCCCGCTCAAGCCAATCGGCACTAAACTTTCATCATTCCACTTGCGCGTCAATTAATATGTCTATACATGTTCCCGCATAACAGCAGGGTGGAGAGATCGATGGCGACAGACAGCCAAGGGGGTCGTTTGTGGCGCAATGCGCGCCTGGCAACCCTGGTCGGGGATGACCTCGGCATCGTGGAGCGGGGAGCCGTGCTTGCCGAAGGTGAGCGCATCGCCTTCGCCGGCCCCGAAAGCGACCTGCCGGCCGGCATGCGCGACAAGGTCGAGACCATCGACCTCGAAGGGCGCTGGATCACACCGGGCCTGATCGACTGCCATACCCATCTCGTCTTCGGCGGCGACCGGGCACACGAATTCGAGCTGCGCCTCAAGGGTGCCAGCTATGAGGAGATCGCCCGGGCAGGTGGCGGCATCGTTTCCTCGGTCAACGCGACGCGGGCCGCCAGCGACGATGAGCTTCTCGCCGGCGCCCTGCCCCGTCTCGACCATCTGATCGCCGAGGGTGTCACCACGGTCGAGGTGAAGTCGGGCTACGGCCTGGAGACCCGCACCGAGCTTGCCATGCTGCGTGCAGCACGCCGTCTCGGCGAGGCCCGCAAGGTCAATGTCTCGACCACCTTCCTCGGTGCCCATGCCCTGCCCGTCGAGGCCAAGGGCGACAAGGACGCCTATATCGATCTCGTTTGCAGGGAAATGCTGCCGGCCGTGGCCGCCGAAGGCCTAGCCGATGCCGTGGACGGCTTTTGCGAGGGCATCGCCTTCCTCCCCGAGCACATCAGCAGGGTCTTCGACGCGGCGAAGAAGGCCGGCCTGCCGGTCAAGCTTCATGCCGACCAGCTCTCCAATCTGCACGGCGCCAAGCTCGCGGCCGATTACGGCGCGCTGTCGGCCGATCATCTCGAATATACCGACGATGAAGGCGCCGCCGCCATGCATACGGCGGGCACGGTCGCCGTGATCCTGCCCGGCGCCTACTACTTCATTCGCGAGACCAAGCAGCCGCCCATCGCCGCCTTCCGGGCCCACAAGGTGCCGATGGCCGTGGCGACGGACTGCAATCCCGGCACCTCGCCGCTGACCTCGCTGCTCACCACCATGAACATGGCCGCCACCCTGTTCCGCATGACCGTCGACGAATGCATCGCCGGCGTCACCCGCAACGCCGCCAAGGCGCTCGGCAGGGCCGGCGATATCGGTACGCTCGAAGCCGGCAAGCAGTGCGACCTCGCCATCTGGGATATCGAGCGCCCGGCTGAACTTGTCTACCGCCTAGGTTTCAATCCGCTACATCAACGCATCTGGAGAGGCCAGTGACCAACCCCGTTTTGCTGCGTCCCGGCAGCGTCTCGCTCGCACAATGGCGCGCCATCTATGACGGCGCGCCCATCAGCCTGGACGAGGGCTGCCGCCCGCTGGTCGAGGCCGCTGCCAAGGCCGTCGCCGACATCATCGCCAAGGGCGAGCCGGTCTATGGCATCAATACCGGCTTCGGCAAGCTGGCGAGCGTGCGCATCGAGAATGCCGACCTCGCCATCCTCCAGCGCAACATCGTGCTCTCGCATGCCGCCGGCGTCGGCGAGCCCCTGCCGGTCGAGGTCGTCCGGCTGATCATGGCCCTGAAGCTCGGCAGCCTCGCCCAAGGCGCTTCGGGCGTGCAATGGTCGACCATCATCATGTTGCGCGACTGTCTCGCCAGGGACCTGATCCCGGTCGTTCCCGGCCAGGGCTCCGTCGGCGCCTCCGGCGATCTCGCTCCCCTGTCCCACATGACGGCGGCGCTCACCGGCGTCGGCACCTTCTTCGTCAAGGGCGAGAAGGTCGAAGCCACCGAGGCGCTCAAGCGTGCCGGGCTGTCGCCGCTCGTGCTCGGTCCGAAGGAAGGTCTGGCGCTACTCAACGGCACGCAGGTCTCCACCGGCCTGGCGCTGGCTGGCCTGTTCCAGGCCGAACGTGTGTTCCAGGGCGCGCTAGTGACCGGCGCACTCTCCACCGATGCCGCCCGCGGCTCGGACGGCCCCTTCGATCCGCGCATCCACAAGGTCCGTGGCCATCGCGGCCAGGCCGAGGTCGCCGACACGCTGCGCGCCCTGATGGCCGGCAGCGCCATCCGCGCCTCCCACCTCACTGGTGACGAGCGCGTGCAGGATCCCTATTGCCTGCGCTGCCAGCCCCAGGTGATGGGCGCCTGCCTCGACCTCCTGCGCCAGGCCGCCGCGACGCTGACGATCGAAGCCAATGGCGTCACCGACAATCCGCTGGTCTTCACCGACACGGGCGACGTGATTTCCGGCGGCAATTTCCATGCCGAGCCCGTCGCCTTCGCCGCCGACATGATCGCCATGGCGCTGTGCGAGATCGGCTCCATCAGCGAGCGCCGCATCGCCATGCTGGTCGACCCGGCCCTTTCCGGCATCCCGGCCTTCCTCACGCCCAAGCCCGGCCTCAACTCCGGCTTCATGATCCCGCAGGTCACCGCCGCCGCACTGGTGTCGGAGAACAAGCAGCGTGCCTTCCCGGCCAGTGTCGACTCGATCCCGACCTCGGCCAACCAGGAGGACCATGTCTCCATGGCCTGCCACGGCGCCCGCCGTCTCCTGGAGATGAGCCGCAACACCGCCAACGTCATCGGCATCGAATATCTCGCGGCCGTGCAGGGTTGCGATTTCCACGCACCGCTGAAGTCGAGCGAAGCGCTGGAAAGCGCCCGCGCCACACTGCGCGCCGAGGTGCCCCATCTTTCCGACGACCGGCATTTCGCGCCCGACATGGCCGCCGCCACCGCGCTGATCTGGAGCGGCGCGGCGCAGAAGGCCGCCGGCCTCAAGACTTTGGCCAGCGTGGTGGAGGGCACGGCATGAGCCGGCCCGACTGGCTCGAGATCCGGCAGGGACAGGCACCACTGCTTGTCTCGCTGCCGCATACGGGCACTGAGATCCCGGCCGCGATCGAAGCGCGGCTGGTGTCGCCCTGGCTCGCCCGCAAGGACACCGACTGGTGGATCGAGACGCTCTACGACTTCGCAGCCGGGCTCGACGCCACCATCGTGCGCACGCCGATGTCGCGCACCGTCATCGACGTCAACCGTGACCCATCCGGGGTTTCGCTCTATCCCGGCCAGGCCACCACGGAGCTGTGCCCGACCACCAGCTTCGACGGCGAGCCGCTCTACAAGGACGGCGAGGCCCCCAGCACGACCGAGGTTGCCGAACGGCGCGCCCTCTGGTTCGATCCCTATCACCAGGCCCTGGCCGACGAAGTCGCCAGGCTTAGGGGACGCCATCGCAACATCGCTGTCTATGACTGCCATTCGATCCGCTCGGTCATTCCGCGCTTGTTCGAGGGCACGCTGCCGCAGTTTAACATCGGCACCAATGGCGGCGTGACCTGTCATCCCGCCTTGGCCGAGACGATCGAGGCGCTCTGCCGCTCCAGCGGGCGCGAGACGGTGATGAACGGGCGCTTCAAGGGTGGCTTCATCACGCGCAGCCTCGGCCAGCCTGACAAGGGCGTGCACGCGGTGCAAATGGAGCTCGCCTGCCGCTCCTATATCGACGAGCCGCTCGGCCCCGTCGACGAAGCCAACTGGCCGGTCGCCTTCGACGCGGCCTACGCCCAGCCCCTGCGCGAAACCCTCGGCAGCATCCTCAATGCCTGCCTGGTCTTTGCCAGGGCGCTGAAATAGTAGTGTGCCGGTCTTCAGACCGGCATTCCTTCAAGCTCAACACCGTCTTATCGGTCTCCTGCCATGAAGCTGATCCGTTTCGCCGACCTCACGCCGAAGCCCTGGAAGAATGGCGGCGGCACCACCACCGAAATCGCCGTATCGCCTGACGGCGCCGGCTTCGACGATTTCGACTGGCGCCTGTCGGTTGCGGAAGTAGCGAGCAACGGTCCCTTCTCGCTCTTCCCCCAGATCGATCGCACCTTGACCCTGATCGAGGGCCAGGGCCTCGACATGTCGATCGAAGGGCGGGAGGCGGTGAGGCTGACCCCGGTTTCCGCTCCCCTGGCCTTCCCCGGCGATGTGCCCGTCACGGCCAGCCTGGTCGAAGGCCCCATCCGCGACTTCAATGTGATGACCCGGCGCGGGCGATTCAATCACCAGGTCTCCCGGCACGATCTCGCAAAGGGACGGCTGGCGTTGCCGCAGGACGGCCTGCAGCTGGTGGTGGCGCTCGGCGTCGGTTCGATCCGGATCGGCGCTGATAGTCTCGACCTCGGCTTCGGCGACGTCCTCGTCTTCGAGGCGGACGATACGGGCAGCATCGAGGGAGCGCTGCCCGTCTTGTTGATCGGATTACGGCCCGCAACAGCGGGCTGACCGCAGTGCGAAACTCACTGCACCGCGTGCTTGACGGCGCGGCCGGTGGCCTTCACGTCCCGGCCGACGCCGGTGACCGTATTGGCGCAGGCGGTCAGAGTGAGTGCGGACACCACGAGAGCAACGATCGCGAAGGAAATTTTTGACATTCGTTCATTCCCCGAATTGGCTGTGCCGACAATGGCAACAACACGGGAATCGTTATGCCATATTCGCCTGGCTTGCACAGCCGGACTTTTCCTTCCCAAAGGGAATATCAGGGCTGTACTTGTCTATCCTGATGCTCCCGTGAGACAGGCTCGAGCCCTGGAACGGCCGCCATCCCCATGAGCTCCGCCCGTTGCCCCTATCCCAAGCCGGGCGATGCCGTTATGCTCCGCCCTCTCGAAGCGGCCCGACATTCGTCGCGGGCATGCAACCCCCTCAAAGGCACCTTGTTCCTCGACATTGCCATCATCGTCTTCCTGACGCTTCTCAACGGCGTCCTCGCCATGTCGGAACTCGCGATTGTCTCCTCCCGCCCAGCCAGGCTGCGCGCACTCGCCGGCCGCAAGAAGCGAGGCGCGGCGACCGCGCTGGAGCTCCTGGAAAATCCCGGCCGCTTCCTCTCCACCGTCCAGATCGGCATCACGCTGGTGGGCGTTCTCTCCGGCGCCTTCTCGGGCGCGACGCTCGGCACGCGCCTTGCCGGCTGGCTGCAGACGCAGGGCCTGTCAATCCACGCTGCCGACACACTTGGCGTCGGCATCGTGGTGGTAGCGATCACCTATCTGTCGTTGATCATCGGCGAGCTCGTGCCCAAGCAGATCGCCCTGCGCGACCCCGAGCGCATGGCGGCCCGGGTGGCGCCGGCCATGCGTCTCCTGTCGAAATGCGCGGCGCCTCTGGTCTTCCTGCTCGACATCTCCGGGCGCACCGTGCTGAGGCTGCTCGGCCAGGGCGGCAAGACCGAGGAGAAAGTGACGGAAGAGGAAGTGCGCACCATCCTCAAGGAAGCCGAAAGTGCCGGCGTGCTGGAAACGGCTGAGCGCGACATGATCTCGGGCGTCATGCGGCTGGGCGACCGCAGCGCCCGCTCGCTGATGACGCCGCGGCGCGACGTCGAGGTGATCGACCTCTCCGATTCCGCCAAGACGATCATGGCGCAGCTGCGCGCCACCAGCCGCTCGCGCCTGCCGGTGCAGGACGGCGAGGACGACAACATCGTCGGCGTGGTCATGGTCAAGGACCTGTTCCAGAGCCAGCTCGACGGCCGGGCCCTCAATGTGCGCGACCATGTCCAGACGGCACCGATCGTGATGGATACCAACGAGGCGCTGGGCGTGCTGCAGTCGCTGCGCTCCTCCAGGGCGCATATGGCGCTGGTTTTCGATGAGTATGGCCATTTCGAGGGTGTGATCACGGCCAATGACGTGCTGGAGGCGATCACCGGCGCCTTCCAGGACGATGACGGCGACGAACCGGCCATCACCATGCGCTCGGACGGTTCCTACCTGGTATCGGGCTGGATGCAGGCAGACGAACTGGCCGAGACCCTGTCGATGCCGATCGAGCGCGGCGACTACGAAACCGCGGCCGGCTTCATCCTGGCCGAACTCAACCGCCTGCCGCAGACCGGCGAGAGCTTCGTGCGGGACGGCTGGCGCTTCGAGGTCGTCGACCTCGACGGCCGGCGCATCGACAAGATCCTGGTGTCGAAGGACGCCTGAGAGGTACCACCTTATCGAGGCCGCCAAGCAAAACGCGGGCAACCCTTCTCCCCTTGCGGGAGAAGGTGGCGCGGAGCGCCGGATGAGGGGTGCCAACACGCTCCTTGCTAGGTTGCGTTTCTCCCCTCATCCACCCCTTCGGGGCACCTTCTCCCACAAGGGGAGAAGAATTCTCCGCGACCGCCTGCTCGGATGCGCCCTGCCTCTCACCGCGCCGGCGCGGTGACCGCCTGCGCGGCGTTGGCCCATTGCGTCACCACCATGCCGCCGACGATGAGCAGGACGCCGGCAAGGCGCGCCGGGTTGACGGGCCTCGGCGCAAAGCCCATCAGGCCGAAATGATCGATCGCCAGCGAGGCGATCATCTGGCCGGCGATCACCGCCACCATGAAATTGGCGGCGCCGAGCCGGGGTGCCAGCAAAAGCGCGGCGGTGATGTAGATCACACCCGCAAGCCCGCCCGTCCAGATCCACCACGGCCCTTTCGACGCCGCATCGATGGTGGGGATCGGGACACGGAAGGCCGCCATCACCGGCAGGATCACCGCGATGCTGACCGCCAGTGAAACCAGGGTGGCCCAGAGCGGATGACCGAGCAGCCGGCCAAGCGTGGCATTGGCCCCAGCCTGGAACGGCACGACCGCGCCTGCGATCAGGGCCGGCAGCAGCAGAAACAGGGAAGCGGGGTTGGTCATGGCGGTCTCCTTCGATCACCGAAGGTCTATGCCATGCCTAATTCAGATGGAAATTCCGATTTCCTATCCATACTATGCACCATATGAATAATCTTGCCGGCATCGACCTCAACCTGCTCACCGTCCTCGAGGCCCTGCTGGCGGAGCGCCATGTCTCGCGCGCGGCCCTGCGCCTGAACAAGAGCCAGCCGGCCGTCAGCCACGCCCTGGCGCGGCTGCGCACGTTGCTGGACGATCCCCTGCTGACACGCCAGGGCGGCAGCCTCAGGCCGACGGCGCGGGCGCTCGAGATCCAGCCTCATCTCACCGAGGCGCTCGACCGCATGCGCCATCTGCTGACCCCGGCCGGCTTCGATCCCTCGCGCGAGCGGCGCACCTTCCGGCTGGCGATGTCGGACTATGGCGCCGCCGTGCTGCTGCCGAGACTGGTGCCGCTGCTGCGTGCAGAGGCGCCGCACAGCGACCTGCTCGTCACCCAGGCGGGCCGGGAGGCGATGGCGGCCCAGATCCTCGATGGTGAAATCGATCTCGCCTTCGGCGTGTTTCCCGATCTTGGCGAGCAACTCGCTCAAGCGCTTCTGTTCGAGGATCACTATGTCTGTCTCGCGGATGGGTCCGGCCTGCCGCCCCCCGGCCGGCTCGACCTTCCCTCCTATCTTGCCCGCCCGCACGCGCTGGTGGCGCTGCGCGCCGATGTCGAGAACGAGATCGACCGCACCCTCGCCGCGCTCGGCCACAAGCGGCGGATCTGCCTCACCCTGCCGCATTGGGGCGTGGCACCGCGCCTGATCGCCGGCACGGACATCATCCTGACCGTGGCGCGCGGCATCCTGCCGCCCTCTATCGAGGCTGGCGGTCTTCGCCTGTTCGAGCCGCCTTTCACGCTGCCGGCCGTGCCCTTCACCCAGATCTGGCACCCGCGCCGTCGGGGCGATCCCGCCCATCAATGGCTGCGCGAGCGTATCGCGAGGTTTTATGGGAAAGGGCGAGGGTGATCGCGCCCTGTCATCCCGGACGCGATGCAGCATGCAGTGCTGCTTCGCAGATCCGGGACCACAGGACAATTCTGCGCCGCACTCGGATTGCGGTCCCGCATCTGCACCGCAACGCCATGCGTTGCAGTGCGTGCAGGATGACAAGCGAAAACCGTGCCTTCTTCCTCCTCAATCCCCGAGATCGACCGGCTTGAGGGTGGGATAGAGGTCGCCGGGGCCGGGATTTTCCGCGGGCGAGCGGCCACCGAGATGGGTCATCACGCCCCAGACCGCGTTGAGCGCCGTCTGCACCGCGCCCTCGACCCAGGCTGGCGTCCAGCTTACGCCGTCGCCCGCCATGAAGATGCCGCGCTGGCTCTCCGGCAGGTCGGCCTGCATGAAATGCCCGTACATGCGGTGGTTGTAGCGGTAATGCCCCGGCAGCGCTCCCTTGAAGGCGCCAAGAAAATTCTCGTCCGCCTCCCAGCTCACGCAGATCGGCGAACCGATGATGTGGCTGGCGATGTCGAGCCCGGGATAGATCTTGCCCAGCGCCGAAAGGGCGAGCTCCACCCGCCGCTCGGCCGGCAGCGGCAGCACCTTCAGCGCATCCGTCATCCAGGAATAGGACAGGCAGATCACGCCCGGCCTGTCGTCGCCATTGTCGAACAGATAGGTACCGCGGGTGATGCGGTCGGTCAGCGTCATCGACATCACGTCACGGCCGGTGGCCGGGTCCTTGTCCTTCCAGAACGGGCGATCCACCATGATGAAGGTCTTGGCCGCCTGCATGTAGCGGGTACGATCGAGCGCCATCCACAGCTTCTGGTCGAACAGGCTCTCCTCGGCGGCGATCGAGGTGGTGAGCAGATGGCTCTGGCAGGTGACCACCACCGCCTCGTAGTCGTCGCGGTTGCCCCATTGGTCCGTCACGGCAAAGCCGCCCCTGCCATTGTGGGCGATCGCCTGCGCCCTGCCCCTGGTGGCGCCGGCATTGAGCCCGGCCAGCGTGGTGCCGGCCGGCCAATGCGCCAGCTTCTCCGGCGCCTTGGACCAGATGCCCTGCGCCACCTGCTCGACCCCGCCCACGACATAGCGTTGCTCGTCGTCGAAGGCGCCGAGATTGACGCGCAGAATCTCCAGCATCGAATTGGGAAAATCCGAATCCCAGCCGCCGGTGCCGAAGCCTACCTGCCCGAACACTTCGCGGTGGCGGAAGGAGAGCTTGCGGAAGGCCTGCGAGGACACCACGAAATCATAGAAGGTGCGCTCGTCCCAATCGCGCACGATCGGATCCCAGATCTCCTTGATGCGCCTGGCGTCGCGCGCCCGCATCGCCGCCTGCAAGGCGGAGAACTGGGCCCCCTCCTCCAGCGCCTGGTGATAGGCGTCGGCGACCTCCCGGTAGAGCGGCGGCAGATCGTCCAGCGTGCGGGCATAGAGGGTCTCGCCCTCCAGATCGATCACGGTGGAGCCGGCCGCCGGCGTCAGCGGATTGGGGAAATCCCGCGTCTCCAGCCCGAGCTTGTCGACATAATGATAGAAGCCGCGCGAGGAGATAGGAAAGCGCATGCCGCCGAGTTCGGCGATGATGCCGTCCGTGCCCTCGAAGCGCTGCGAGCGCAGCCGCCCGCCGAGCCGTGCCGATTCATAGAGCACGGGCCTCAAACCGAGGCGCATCAGCTCATAGCCGGCTACCAGCCCGGCTGCGCCCGCCCCGATGATGGCGACCCGCTTGCCATGCTTGTCGGCCGGCACCGCGCCGAGCCCGGCCGGATGGGCCAGCCATTCGTCATAGGCAAACGGGAAATCCGGCCCGAAGGCGCTGATGGCATCGGAGGGGTGGTTCGGCATGGTTGTTTCCCTGCTGGCATGATGGGCGCCGGAAAGACGCACGCCATCATGCGCGAGGCAGGGGAATAGGGGAAGTGGGGTGATTTGGGGAGGGGGTGATTATGAGCCCCCTCCGCCGCAAACGAACGGCCTTCACAGAAACGCCCGAGCATACCCAGGCCGATCACTGCACGGGGTCACGGATTGGCCGCGACCTCGGCGAAGGTGATCCTGTCCCGCGCAACCTCTTCGCGCTGCGCCGGGGTCAATCCCGCCAGCGCCTTCTCCACCAGACCCGGCCCATACAGGCTCTCATCCGGCCAGTCGCGCCAGGCATTGGGATTGATGTCCTGGCTGACCAGGCCGCCCTCGGCATTGCGCACCCGGCTGCCGTAGATGACATAGCCCGGCGGCACCGTGGCGGGCTGCCCCTTCTTGCCGGTAGCAAGGTCGTAAATGCCCTGGACCTCTGCGTCCAAGGCGATCACGCCGACATATTTGCCGGCGGGATCGATGCCCATGATGTTGGCGATCGGCGCCTTGACCAGGTTGACGGCATCGGTGGCCAGGTCCCAGATCTCCATGCCCTGCTCGCTCGATCCTACGGCATAGGTGCGCACCATATATTTGCCGGCGGGATCGCAGACGGAGACGGTGACGGCATTGCTCGCCTCGCGCAGCCGCATGGTCTTCTTCTGCGCCAAGTCATAGACGCCGAGCAGGCGCTTGTCGCCGCTGCTGTCGAGCGCAAAGCAGATCGTATCGTTGCTGCCGAAATTGGCCTGCACCAGACGGCCGCCCCGCGCCTTGCCCCCGGGCTGCGTGAGCTGGCCCGACTTCACGGTGAATACCGGCTTGCGGCTGGCGACATCGATGACGGTCAGCGCGCTGGAGCCGTCGCCGCCCAGCAGCAGCCGGCTCTCGTCCGGGCTGAATTCCATCGAGGTGACATAGCCGCCGGCCTTCAGGTCGAAGAGCCTGGCGCCATCGAGCCCGTTCCACACGGTGACCACATTGTCCATCTCGGTGACCAGCAGATTGCCGTGCGGGCTGAACAGGAATTTCGAGACCCTGCCCTTGGTCGGCAGGCTCGCCAGCGCCTTCTTCTCGGCGACCGACCACAGAGTAAGGTCGCCGGACTGGTAGTCGGCGCTCATCTGGTAGACGGCGACCCGCCCCTGCGTCGATACCGCCACCTGGGAGAAGCCGGGCTTCACCGGCAGCAAGGCCTCGCGGCTCTGCACGGCGGCATAAAGCGCCACATAGGCTTTGGAAAAGCGCTGGAGCGCCGTCTCGTCCGGCGTCGCGGGCAGGCCTTTCAGGGCCTCGACGATCGCCTCCTCCCGCCTGCCATTGGTGTTGAGTAAGGTTTGGGCCCGGGCGGCATGATTGTCGGAGACGGACTGGGCCTCGGCCAGGGTCTGGCCGCCACCAAGCTTGAGCTCGTCGGTCAGCGAGGATTTCATCCAGGGCGTCTGGGCCCAGTCGGTCTCTTCCCCCACCGCCTTGGTGACGTCGCTCATGATGCGCTGGATCGAATAGCCGGAGGTGCCGACCGCCTTGACGAAGGCACCGGTGAAGGGGCTGAGCTCGCCCTTGCCGTCCAGCGCCACCGCATTGGGCGAGGTGGCATAGGCCACCATCAGCCCGCGCGCCTGCACCGTGCCGGGCGCTGCCGCAGCCCCCGCCCCCTCGACACGCGCGAGGCCGCGCCCGGTCGAGACCGAAAGCCCGGCCTGACCGCCCTCGGCCATCGGGTTGTTGCGGCAAGCATCGAGGAAGACCAGGGTCGCCTTGGCGCCTTTCTGCAGCGTGTCGACGATCGGCTGCACCGGCACGAAGCCATGCTGGAGATCCTTCGAGGTGGCATCGGTGGCCACCAGATAGTTCTCGTCTTTGATCTGGATGCCATGGCCGGAATAATAGAACATCGCCACATCGGCCCCGGTCGCACTGGCATAGGCGGTGGCGAGGCAGTTCTGCAGGCCCGCGCTATCGGCATCGCCGGCGAGGAAGACCTCGAAGCCGAGCGCCCCCATCGCCTTGGCGACAGCCTCCGCATCCCTGGCCGGATTGGGCAGGGCCGGAATGCCATTACCATAGCCGCCATTGCCGACGATGACAGCCACCCGCTTGCCGCTTGCCCCGGCCGGCGCGGCCCGGTGCTCGCAGGTGGTGGCGGCCTGGGCGGAGCTACTCGGATGCAAAACGACAGCCAAAGACAAAGTCGCGAATGACGCTGCCACAAGCCAATGAACGATTTTCATGATGCTTCCTAAAGTCTGCTTCGACAAAATTCCGAAAAGCCAAGATGAATTCCGCCGCAAACCTTCCGGAAGGTCAAGACCTTAGAACTGGCAAAGGGCCGATTTATCCGCACGCCATTGCGGCAGGCAAAGCACGAGATATTGGAGCTCCGAGCCGGCGGGCCAGGATCGCCTCGTCGTTGGCGTCACAACGATTTTCCAGCTTCACGACCGGACATTCCGCCTCCCATCGACCTTATCATTGAAGTGCGCGTCTCAACTCAGGGGTACAGTCCATGAATGCACTGTCACCGTAATTCTAATAAATTTTAGCGCCACCGTAACTCAAAAACTCGCCATTTAATATATTAGCAAATCTCCATCAGGAAATCGGCCCAACCAACCACACGGAACTCGACCATATTCGTAAATAGATACTATATCTTTCCAATATCTTTGAATTTTATAGCCACATAAAAAAACATAATCTTCTTGGCAAAAAGACAGAAAATCATCAGCCAAATTCAGCGCCTCATGCATATTTGTTGAGATTTTTTTAAAAATTGAACCATCAACTTCTAATCTAAAATCATCTCTAAGCTGTATAGCAATTTCGTTTAAATTCTTTAAAATAATATCAGCTTTCTGCCGATCAACTTCTCCGGCTAATCTCCTAAATGAATTACTCATATCATTTAAGGCATTATCCCACTCTATTGAAGTCATATATTCAACGGCTTCAGCCTCGTCGTTCACGAAAGAAATATTACTAAATGATTCGTATTTTGGTATAGTTCTTTCCCTTGACCCCGCCTCCGAGAAAAGAGCAGAATTCAGAAAAAATTTAAATCTGTTTCTGTAGGAATCAAAAGGAATCTTAACCAAGTTACACCTCTTTTTTAATATTTACAGTCTGGCTTCTTCGCTTTAGCAGCGGGTGGCTGTGCTACATTAGTTCGACCTGGAATTTGAGGAACTTGACTGTTGGCACCCAAGCCGAAAGCCCGCTGTTGTGCGGCTGCCTGGTCTGTGAGTGACGTTGCAATAGCAGGGGGTATACCTGCAGCCTGCAATGATGTGGTCATAGCTGCATTATATTGACCCACGGTTGGCGTTTGGCCGAAAAGGGAACCGCCACGACGATAGGGCTCCCAGAAGCGTTCCATAGATTGGTGAAACGCCCAATGCTGTCCACCAATGTCTTGAATGCCACCTGTTAGCGGTATTGCCAATCCCTGACCTGAAGGAATTACGCTCCCAAACGCAGCATCTTGGCTCAAATGATTAGCTTGAGTAACTCCTTCACCAAGATTTTTTATGTCATTATAGCTTGAAGCGCTTCCAGTAACAACACAGCTTTAAAGACCGAGAGGATCAAATAAAATAGCAGGCGAGACTACAAAGCCGAAATTCCTGATCCCTCCAAACATTCCAATGGGATCCGGGCTCATATACTGTCCCGCCAGCGAGTCATAGTGCCGGAATCGGTTATAATATAGCCCAGTTTCCTCGTCTTCCCACTGCCCCTGAAAGCGGATCGGACAGAGGAAGCGCGCCTGCATTACAGCATCGGCCTCGTCCTTGAGCGCTAAGGCGCCATAGATTCGCCCACCACCACGCGGGTTGACGCCACCACCGTCATCTCCACCGTTGCCCGACCGCATCGGCTGTTCCAGCGGCGCCAGCACTTCCGCCCAGTGATCGCCGGCCTCCCGGGCATTGTCATTGACCGCCCCAGCCACCCATAACCGCCGCATCTCGCCCCAGGTGCGATACTCGGCGGCCCATCGCAGCTTACCACTTCCCCCAAACATCTCGCGCGGCGTGCCGAGATGGTCGGTGACGATGTAGAACAGGGTGCCGTCCGGCGCCTCCTTCGCCAGCGGCCGGAAGGAATTCGGCTCATAATGCCAGCGTTTCGCTTTGTTCCAGTCGACGCTACCGTCGAGCCGCAGCGGCGCCTCCTCGGCGATGACGTCGCCATCCCAGCTGAAGGCTATACCGATGACGGGTACTTCCGAAAGCTCTGGTATTACGGTAATGGCGTGTTTGACAACGACCATCCTGGCACAGCTCACTCCGTGGAACAGATGCCGCGGAAGGCGCCGTCCACACCATCACCGTAATCCAATAAAGCGTACGCTTATCATAACTTAATTATTGAAAATTACTTGTAATATCGCGCCATTTAATCTTAGATGGCAAATCCTTATGATTTAGAAAAGCAACAAACGCCTCAATAACAATCGAAATCGATACCCACTCATCTGACAATAATTTCAACTCCCCGCCACCAAAGGCAAGAATGGTGCCATCAGAAAATATCTTGCTCTTACTATCAAGGTAAGCGCGGTAGAATTTATTATCTTTAGCATCATATCGCTCCAACATACAATGCAGCCCGCCACCTGCAACCTGAAGATAATTTCCGATATCATCAGTTATTGAAGCAAAAGAAGATGGACCATAATTACGCAAGCTGTTCAACACAGCGCGAATTTTAGCTTCCTTTACATTCTCAACTGGCGCTTTTTTTTCGACTTCAAAACGCATTAGAAACCTCCAGACGGCACATACACCGTTGTCGTACCTGTCATTCTCATCCCTTGAATCGGTCCAGTACCATTTGCGCCAAATCTGTTCACAAACATATCGGTGAAATTTTGATAGGCATTTCTGCTGGCATTTCCGCTTTTGACCTCGATGCCATGCAATGTACCGTCCGGATTCCTGGTTACGATGTCATATCTGCGACTGCCAAGAGGACCTTTGACTGTCAACTCTTCACCGACAACATCAACACCGTTCGTCCTCAAAAATTCCGCAAATCGGTGAGCGGCAGTAGTACCAGGAGCGGGTACTCCTAGCTGGCTGGCAAACTTTCCGTCGGGGGTACGAATACTGCCGTCCGGATAAGATCGCGCATTGCTAGTACTAGCCAATCCTAGTGGGTCAATCCACGTGGTGGGCCGCTCCACATATCCCTGTGGCCGATCTCCTCCCTCCAACTTAATCGGATCTGGGCTAGCAAATTGTCCCGCAAGAGGGTCGTAGTGCCGATAGCGATTATAATATAACCCCGTTTCCGCGTCCTGCCACTGGCCTTGGAACCGGATCGGACAAAATCGCCCCTGCGGAGAGTCAAAGGCAACTGCTTTGAAGACAAGGGTATCATCAACGTCGTCTATGACACGAATACCTCCAGCATCGTTACCGGGTCTGAAACTCTCGACATAGTCATCATTTGCCGTTGTCGACGCAGCGACTTTGAGCCCTCTTATCAAGCCCCAGGTGGTGTAACTTGCTGCCCACTGTATCTTTCCGCATTCATCTAGCGCCTCCCTCGGTGTGCCGAGATGGTCGGTGATGATGTTGAGCAACCGGCCAGGGGTCTCCTCCACTGTTCCATCCGATCGTCGGGTCCGCCGTAATGCCTCTTGCTTGGCAAGTGGGCGAAAGCTGTTAGACTCATAGTGCCAGCGCGTCGCCTGGTGCCAGTCGATGGCCCCGTCGAGTCGCAGCGGCGCCTCTTCGGCGATGACGTCTCCATCCCAACCATAGGCAACGCCGACGATCGGCGGCCTATCCTTATCGCCACTCGCCCGTCCCGACAGGTCCTCCCGGCGCTCGGAAGGTAGCGGCAGTAGGCTGCTGGCATAGTCAGGTGTTACCCGACCGGCCGCGATCAGCCCGGAAAAGCGGCTGGCATGGCTTCTTGCCTCCGCTTGCGTCAGTTCGCGCACCTTCCACACCCGTCGCCCGAACGCATCGTAGCCATACCGCCAGACGTCGCCCTCTGGCGTCATGCATTTCACAAGGCGATCGTACTGATCCCAGCCATAGTGCCAGACCTTTGGCCGAAAACCGTTGCGTTCCACCTTGCGTTCGATCACCCGCCCGCATTCGTCATGCGTGAGAGCCAGCCGCTCACCCCGTGGTCCCCTGGCGATCCGTACCACGCCGCCCGGCGTGTTGCTCCAGGCCGTCAGCTTGCCGAGCATTTCGCCGAAACCATGCAATTGGCCGGCCCCCGCCGCCGCCATGCCGACGAGATTGCGCGCCGCATCATATTGGAAGCGCTCGCGCAACTCGTCGCTGGTGCCTTCGCCCGCTCTGGTCGCTTCCACCTGGCCGTTGGCATCGTACTCATAGTTGGTCTCGCCCCACAGCCCATCCAGGATGGCTAGCGGCGCGTTAGCCCGATCCCAGCGATAGCGACGCTCGATGGCGAGGCCCGCGCCAGAGGCGGGTGCTTCCCTGAACGCAGCCTGCCCGAAGCCTGTCATCCCCAGGCTTGACCCGGGGACGCGCCCGCCTGTCTGCTCGATGAGCTGGCCCACCGCATCATGCCGGCTCGCCAGATGGAAGCCGATCGGGCTTGAGCGCCGTGTCTCCCGCCCCAGAGCGTCATGCTGGAAGGACAGCGGGGCATGGCCGTCGATGGTGAGGCTTTCGATCAGCCCTAACGGGTCGTAGCTGTAGGCGACCAGGCTTTTGCCAGGATCGGCCGCCTTTGGCGTGGAGAGCTCGCGTTCCACCCGCCGCCCCATCGCATCGAGCTTCACCGCGACCCGTCGCCCGTTCACCGTCTCGGCGGTGATAGTTCCATTCTTGTCACGCTCATACTCGACCAGGGAGGCGCCATTCTCTGCCTTGATCACCAGGCCGCGCCCGTCGTACCAGAAGCGCGTCACATCCAGCGGCGCAGTTTTGGCGTTGGTATCTTCGCGCTTGACCTTCGGCGCGAAGGTTTCGATGTGCGTGATCCTGTTGGTCCTGTCGTAGCCATAGACCAGCCGCCCGCCATCAGGCTTGATCGTCTCAGTCACCCGGCCGCCTGCGTCACGGGTGTAGCGAGTTACTCGCCCATCAAAATCCTCTTCCTCGATCACCCGGCCGGCTACATCGCGGTTGAGGGAATAGATCCGCCCCATCGCATTGGTGACGGTAATCAGGTGTCCGTCGCTATCATAGCCGAAGGAAAGCTCACCGCCTTTGGGATCGGTGATCGCTTGCAGCACCTCGAAAGCGCCAAAGCGGTAGTGCCATTGCCGCCCTTCGCCATCATTCACCGAGGCAAGCGAGCCTTCCGCGTCGAATTGGCGGCCGACGCTCACCCCATCCGGCCGCGTTAGCCTGGTGGGCGTAGCAAAACCGCCGGCGCCAGCCTCATAAGCAAGCTTGGTCACGCCGCCGAGAGCATCAACCCATTGGATCAGACGGCCGAAGGAGTCATAGGTAAAGCTTGTCAGTCCACCCTTGGCATCGCGGATCTGCACCAAACGCCCATGCTCGTCATAGGCCCGGGTTTCCTCGCTACCATCGGCCAAGAGTGTTCGGATCAGGCGCCCGCGCTCGTCGCGCGCGAAACGCGTCTCGTGCATCTCGGCGTCGCGCGCCACCACCACATTGCCGAAGTGGTCGTTCTGAAATTTGCGTACGCCCCCGGCGCCATCAACAATGGTGTCGACGTCTCCGTTTGGACCCCATCCATAGATGGTGCTGCGTCCCTCGGCATCAGTGAACTCACGCACATTGCCGTATTGGTCGTATTTGGTGTTGCCCGTATGACCATTGGCATCCGTGGTGGAGACACGCATGCCCGCCTGGTTGTAGCGGTGTCTGACCGCCCCACCCAAGGCATCGATCTCAGCTGTGACGTTCTGCTGCTCGTCGTAGTGAAAGCGCTGAGCGCGTGTCTCCTCCCCCCCCGGCAGATAGGTGGTCTCGCGGGCCTGACTGTCATAGCGGAAGCGATCGTCGTTCCAGATGCCATTGGTGGCAGTGTGGACGACGCGCCCCTCGGCATCATATTGGAACACTGTCTCTGAGCGCCGGGTCAGATTGTACCAGCGCTTGAGCAGTGGCCTAGTGGTGGACCAATAATAGCGCACCGACATGCCAAAGGCGCAGTCGGCGGAAACCATGCGCCTGCGCGTATCATAGGCATAGCGGACAAGTTCGAGCGAAGAACCGTCTGTGCCGATCAACGTGATCGAAAGGCGACGACCTTCGCCGTCGTTTTCGAAGGAAAGAGAGAGGCCGTCACTGGATTCGATTCTCTCCAGCGCCCCCACTTCTGAGCGAGTGAAGGTGAGCGCATTACCGTTAAGGTCTTCGATCTTCTCCAGGTAATAGAAGCGGTCATCATATTGGGTGAAATGCTTGACGATGCGCCGATCCTTCAAGCACAACCTGCCAAGTGCCGGCGCTTTCAATTCCAGATGCGGATAAGCGCCATTGATCGAGGGCAGGAAGTTGAAAGGGCGATCGAAGGCGACCACCTTGCCATCGGCTTGATAGAATATGAGCTCGCCACGCCTGGGGTTGGCGAAAAATTCGTCGAAGGCTGAGATCTGGCAAGCGCCGAGCGGGTTGCGCCAGCGTGTCGGCATCGGCAGCTTGAGGCCCATATAACGCGAACCGTCGAGCGGCAGCGCTGCCCCGGGAATCAGAAAATCATGCCAGGTTTCCAGATATTCGCCGCTGGTGACGGAAACGGGTTCACCGGCAGTTACAGGCAAAGACTCGGTAGGAGGAGGTCTGACAGGTGGAGGTTCAACAGGAGGAGGTCTGACAGGTGGAGGGCGGGTCGCTTCTACAGGCTCTCCTTTGGTTGCTTTGCGGAAAAATATGAATGGCAAAAAGAATCCGGCACCATATTGTAGCGGCCTACCTTCTTTTGCTGCTTGCTGGTTCAGTTTCTCTTTTTCGTCTTTTGGATCATACTCGACGATTCCACCGGTACCCTGAAGAAAGCCGCTTCCCAAAGCCCGCAAACCGCCGTTCGCATTTTGATTTATTGCTTCTTGAAGATCGTCAAAGTCTTTTCTATCCTGTCCGCTTAGAAAATCGTGCAACGATCGATCGTAAGATCCTGCGTTAGCATATTTCTGATCGTGATCATCGTCCCCCGTAGCGAGACGCCAAAGACCATATTTTATTGGATGTTCTTGCTGATAATTTTTGATCCAAGAAAGCCTATCGTCATATTCTTTCTTCTGCGCCGCCTTCGCTTTGTTACTAAGCTCATTGTACCTTTTATATGTATCATCAAAATCAGGTTTTGAGGTTGAATCCGTACAGACCTCGCCCTTGGAATTCTTGTTGTGGTCGCAGGTGGTATTCCTGCCAGGAATCGTCGCTGCCGCCTTCGCTGCATCTTGGGCAATCTTGTCCGCTTCGGCGCGTAGATCGGCGGCGGACATACCCGGGCGGCACACATTCGGATTTGGACCACCATCGGCCATCTTACTTTTCTCCGATCTCGCCCGTTGTCTCGTCTCCGCGGCCTTTTTGTGTCTCCTCCGGTCCGATCTCCGGCCCGTTAATCCAAGCGGGATCGCGATGGCTCACGCTGGCAAAGCCCTCAGAATAGAGGAAATCTGCTGCCGTATCGACATGAGCAGGCCCGAGATAGCCGGGTTTATGTACCCCTTTGTCGATACCCGGTTCGTGTCCCGTGGATGTCGCGCAACGTGAATTCAACTGAAAATCATAGTCACCATTGTTGCGCACCGAGGTTGAAACTCGTACCGCCGTATCCATGAAGGCGATGGAGTTATAGGCGACTTTGACCCTGGTATTGCCCCGAGGGGTCCAGCACACATCCGGGCCCTTCGAGACGATGGTATGCGCATGGGTCTTGCGCGCCGAAACCTTGGCTTCACTCATGCCGCCGGCCTCTTTCTGACATTGATGTGCTGGATATGCTCACGCGCCGCTATCGCATTCGCGTTGCGATGCTCGCGCGCGATACGTATGCTCTCATAGACGTCCGGCTCGAAATTCGCCCGCCAGGTCAAGAAAACGTGGCGTCTGCGGCGCTTGTCCGATGCGATATCGAGCAGAACGGTATCCAGTTCCGCTTCGCGTTGGTCACAGCTTCCGTCCGACTTGATAAGATCCAGATTTATCCTATCGCCCGGCAAGTCAAAGACAGTCGTCGGCTCGTCTGTAATCAAGTTGGTAAGGGTGACGCGTTCATCACCGCGCAGATAGCTGCCACAGATCAAGTCGGGATGCGCCGAGTTGTTGTAGGCAAATTGATAATCCGCCGGCCAATTGGGCCAAACATTCTTATCCCAATCATCGTCATAAGTGCCGCCAAGCGGCAAACGCGGCTCCCATGCAGGGGGGATCGGTCCGAGGCTCTGGGGAGCGTGGCTCGTGTAGGCGGCACTGACTGGATCATTCACCGCTTCGACCTGCGGTGCGGGGTGAGAAATCGTGAGATCGCTCCATTCCTCATCGAGCGCGCCGCGCCCCAATGGATTATAGGGGCTGAAATCGAGAATGGGTTCACCGTTCTCGTCTTGCCCTACTGGTTTGGGACCGCCATAGGCATATTCATAGTGGAGCGGCAGATACGAAATTGGCTCTGGCTCCGACAGCTGCCAACCTTCAAACCAGCGTCGGTGCTTGCGCCATTCTTGGATTTCGCGATCGGATAGCTGTCTCCTCCATCGAGGGACCCATTGGCGCGGTCCGGTAACACGCAGGTTCTTTTCGACAACGGTAGCACCGTCTTGGGCCTCGATGCGCAGACCACAAATCCATGAGGGCTTTGGCTCGCCACCCGATGCCCTGGCGACTGCGTTGACGATGATGTCTGTGCTCGGCTTATTGGGTACTAGATCGGAAGGATGTCGCAGCGAGGTAACGTTAACGGCACCATGGCATAAGTCGGTAAACACCAAAGCTGCTTGCTCCTCGGCCAGCAGCAGCCGCCCGGAAGGTGCAAATTCATACGTTCCCTTGACGATGACGACACCGAACTCCTTCCCCGTATTATCGGATGAGTAATACCGAAAATTGGGGAAAGGCGCGTGATTAATCAAGCGAGGCACGATCAAAATCCTCCAGACAGATTTCTCAGCCGATGTTGGGAGGATTGTTGTCGATCATATCGGAGATAAGCTGGATATGAGCATCGGCAAGACCATATAGCTTGACTCCCTGCAGAATGATGTCGCCGTTACTTCTCATTACCAAGATAGCTTTGGGTGGCGTCGGCTTACCTTCTGCGTCTACGCTAGCACCAACGCCGATGACGAATTCTTCGCCCACATCGACATGATAGGCATTGCCGACCTTCTGCTTGAACACCTGCCCGACATTCGACACCTTCGCTGTACCGATATGCTCCGCGCTGGCCACACCCACATTCTTGACCTGCATCCGCCCGATGGTCTGGCTAAGCACGCCGCCTCCCAACAATCCTCCCAGCGTACCCAGCGCCGATGTGCCGGCTGCCGCCATCGGGGCGCCGCCGGCTTGGAACAGGGCCTGGGGGGCGACATTGGCGGCGGCCTTCAGGCCCTGGTCGAAGAGGCCGGAGGCGACGCCGAGCACGTTGTTCATCAAGGAGCCGGCAATGCCCCCGGCAATGCCGCCCTGCCCGCCGGCATCGGCCGGCGGTACGAAGGGCGGGGTGGAGAGGATGCCGCCATCGCCGGCGCCACCGCCGCCTCCCGCCGGACCGCCGGAACCGGATCCGCCACCGAGACCGCCCAGCGCCGCCTGCGTCACCGCCGAGGCGGCTGCACCTGCAGTCTTACTGGCGGCACTGCCCGGCTGGCTCGCGGCGGCCTGCGCCGCGATCGCCATGGCCTGCTGCAGCATGCCCGCGCTCTGGCCCATCAGCCCGGCGAGCGGCGCCAGCAGGGCGGCTGCGCCCATGCCGGTGGTGGCGCCCACCACCTGGTTGAGCCCGCCGCCGACCTGGTGGTTCATGTTGGCGCCCACGGTGAGCTGATGCTGCTGACCATAGGAGTGCAGCGCGCTGGCATCCACCGTGTGGATCTGATTGTTGAGCACCTTCGAGGTCATGTCCTTCTGGGCATGCAGGTGGAAATTCTCCTGGCCCGGCGCATCCTCGAAGGAAAACTCGTTGAACTTGGTCGGATCCTTGGACTTGTAGGTGTTGGAGCGGAAGATGCTCTTGGTCTTGTGCTCGGGCAGTTGGTAGGGCACCTGCTGGCTGGCATTGGGCACCAGCGCGGTGATGATCGGCCTGTCGGGGTCGCCGCCGAGATAGGAAACGATCGCTTCCATACCCACGCGCGGGATGATCTGGCCGCCCCAATTGCCGCCGCCCCAGTTCTGTGCCACCCGGATCCAGCAGGTGTCGGTGCCGTCCTTCTTGGCGCGGCGGTCCCAGGGGAACCACACCTTCACCCGCCCATATTTGTCGGGATGAATCTCCTCGCCCGGCGGGCCGGCGATGATGGCGATGTCGGTGCCGTCGATGCGCGGGCGCTGGGTCGAGCGGTGGGGCGTCGCCGGCACCCGGCTCGGCAGGGCGATGAAACGGTTGGAATAGTCCGGCTCGCCCTCATTGGTCTCGTAGGAGCGGTCGCGCGCCACATGCACGATCTGGAAGGTGACGTGCTCCTCGTAGCTGTTGCCGGGATTGGCGACGTCATAGGGCTTGAAGCGCCGGCCGGGCGAGAGGGTGCGGATGGAGGAAGCGCCCTCAATGCGCTCGTAATCGGCCTCGGCCGCCTGCATCCTCAGCTTGGACTGTCGCTCCACCCGGTCATTGGCGATGCCTTCGGAGGCGCTGTCGGAGCCGTAGCCGCCGACCATGGGGTATTCATAGAGCTCATAGGCCTCGTTGCCCGGCAGCGACACCAGGCTCGGCGTCTCGCCCGAGGGCACGGAGCCGGGGGTGAGGAAGTTCCAGTCCCCCGCCGAGCGCTTGCCGGGCACATAGGTGAAGCTGCGCTCGAACTTGGTGAGGTGGTTGCGGTCGCTCGAACCCATTGCGAGGCGTACATCGGTCTCCGGCCCGCTGGTATAGCCCGAGACATGCGAGGCGATGTGCATGACATGCTTGGCGGCGACCGAGCCGGCCGAGCCGCCCTCATGCTCGAACCAGAAGAACAGGCCGTCCTCCTCCAGCCGGCGCAGGAGATAGGCGATATCGGTCTCGTTATATTGCACCGAATAATGCTGGGGCTTGGGTTCGGGGATGACGCCCGAGGTCACCGGCGCCTGCAATTTGTGCTCGGAAAGCAGCGTGCGGGCAACGTCGAGCGAGGTCTTGTCCTGCCAGATCCGGCAGTCCGAACGCTGGCTCATCAGCCAGTGCTGGGGCCGGATCTCGAGCTGGTAGGAACGCATGCCCCGCGTCACCGGCGGCCCTTCCACCAGGCGCACCACCAGCCCGTTCCAGGTGCGCCGCTCGCCTTGGCCGAGTTCGAGCGAGACGTCGACCAGCTTGCCGACGATCTCGTTCGGCTTGATGTCGGTCTTCTTGGAGCGTACCGCGACATGAAGCGTGAACAAGTCGTTCACCGCCTCGCGCATCTCCACGTGCTCGGGCAGCAGCACGTCGGCGCCCAGCGGTGTCTCGATGCGCAGGATGCGTTCGGCCTGGATATAGGATGCTGAGCTGGCGTCGCCGTCCATCGAATGCCTGTCCCCGTATCATCTGGCCGGCGGCGGTGGCGAGTTCGCCTCACCGCGGGCCTGCCCGTTTCGATCGCGGCCCCGGCCTGGCGCCGGCGCCGCATGCGAAGTCGATGCTCAGTGGCTGATCCGCTCTCCCAGGAGATAGACCGTCACATAGCTGATCGAGCGGTTCGGCGGCGTCGGGCCGATCCATGGCCCCTGCACCAGCCTGGCCAGGGTCGGCTCCAGCTCGGCGCGGCTGCGGGCCGATTCGAGAAAATAGGCACTGCGCCACATGAAGGCGCGGGTATCGGCCCCCTGCGCCAGCGAATAGGTCACCTGCATCACGAAGACCGTATGGCCCTTGGCGTCCATCGCCTGGGAGATCGGCTGATCATTGTTCTTCAGCCAGGTCCGCAGCGCATAGGTCAGCGAATATTCGTTGAGCAATTCGGAGCCCTGGCGGAACAAGGCCGCGGCCGCCCCGACCGTGGCGGCCCTGCCGCCGGCTTCGCGCGGCCCCGGGGCATAGGCGAAGTAGTCGAGGTTGGGGGCCCGGCCCATGCGGGCAATGGGCGGCACATCGGCCGGAACCAGCGGCCTTACGCTGAGCCTTGCAGAGGAAACGCTGAAATCGACCATGCCACTCCCTTGCGATTGTCGTTCGATATGGCTGGAAGGCTTCTCCGGAACCGGACCGGAAAGCCGTCGAAAGGTCCGGGGCGCCGCCGGATCGGAGGCGCCCCGTCATCATGCCGGAGGTGCTTAGGCAGCCTTCGTCGTGGCCAGATCGTAGGTGGCGATCGTCGGCGAACCGGAGGTGTTGTCCTCGTTGTAGGGGGTGTACTTCACCTGCATCTTGGTGAAGTTGAGCCGGATCGTCTCGACCGGGCGATCGCCATTCGAATCGACCGAATAATTGGCGAGCAGCGTGTTGGTCAGCGTGTATTCGATATAGGTGTTGCCGGGGCTGCCGGTGGACACCAGATGGATCACCGCCGTCTTGCCCGTGCGGCCCGAGCAGGCTTCCTGGAACAGCCGGGTGGAAGAGGAATCGCTGACCTTGGTCAGGATCACTTCCGAAATGGTCGGCTCGGAGGCTTCGCGGTTGGCGGCCGAACCTGCCGAAGTGTTCATGTTGCGCGAAACGTTCCAGTGAATGGCTTCGATATCCATCCACTTCTTGTGCTGTTCCTGGGTGGCGTCGCCCTGGATACCATCGAGCTGCAGATAAATCGGCATACTACTTCTCTCCTGTTCGAAGTTGAATCGGCTTAAGACAGGTCAAGGCGCTCGCGCCTTTCTGGGTCGTACCGCATCCGAATGAGCCTTCTTGCCATTCGAGGCTGCTTTATCCGCCGGCCGTTTCCTCGGCCTGGCGAATTCCGTGGCGGCCGCCGGCTCAGCGGCAATGCTGAAACGGTGACCGTCAAATCCGATCTCGATCCGCCCTGCCTTGGTTCCGGCGGTGACCTGATCGAGGAAGAAGGTGGACAGATCCGGCAGGAGTTCGCGCGCGATCATCGCCTCGATGGCACGCGCGCCCATCTCGCTGGTGCCGGCGCGGGCGACCAGGGCCTCGCGCGCCGGGGCCAGCAGCACCACCTCGCTGCCATAGCTCGCCGCGACGCGGTCCTGGATGCGCCCGATCTGGATGTCGACGATGCCCGACAGCGCCTCCCGGCCAAGCGGCATGAAGGGCAGGATGGTGGTGCGGCCGAGGAAGGCGGGCTTGAACTGCTTCTGCAACTCGCCGAGCAGCAGCCCCTCCAGCGCCTCGCCTTCCGGCATGGTATCGGGATCGGCCGAAAGCGTCGCCAGCAGGTCCGAGCCGGTATTGGCCGTCATCACGATGGTGGTGTTCTTGAAATCGATGTCGCGGCCCTCGCCGTCGCGTAGCGTGCCCTTGTCGAAGACCTGGTAGAAGATCTCCTGGACGCCGGGATGGGCCTTGTCGATCTCGTCGAGCAGCAGCACGCCATAGGGCCGGCGCCTGATAGCCTCTGTCAGCACCCCGCCCTCGCCATAGCCGACATAGCCGGGGGGCGAGCCGAGGAGCATGGAGATCTTATGCTCCTCCTTGAATTCCGACATGTTGATGGTGGTCAGATACTGGCTGCCGCCATAGAGCAGATCGGCGAGTGCCAGCGCCGTCTCGGTCTTGCCGGTGCCGGACATGCCGACGAACAGGAACACGGCGGGCGGGCGGCGCGGATCGTTGAGCCCGGCCCTGGCCGTGCGCATCGCCGAAGCGACCCGGCCGACGGCGCCGTCCTGGCCGATGACGCGTTCCTTCAGGCGCGCTTCCAGCGTCTTGACCGTCTCGACCTGGTCTGTCAGCAGCTTGCCGACGGGAATGCCGGTCCAGCGTGCCACCAGGGCCGCGATCACCTCGCGATCGACGGCGCGCGGCAACAGAGGCGTCTCGCCGGTGAGGGCGGCCAGGCTCCCTTCGGCCTCGGCCAGCGCGGCGCGGGCGCTTTCGCGGGTGCCGGGCTGCTCGGGGAAAGGCGCGACATTGCCCTCCTCGCCCCCTGACGATGACGGCTCGCCCGCCTCGTCCTCGCCCGACAGGATCGCCTCCAGCCGATCGGCCTCCTCCACTAGTCGGGCCTCGGCCTCGAAACGAGCTTCGAGCGCCTCGATCTCGTCGGCGATGGCCACCAGCCTCGTGGCTATCCAGCCTTGCCGTTCCAGGCCCTCGGCGCTCTCGGGCTCCTTGGCGAGCCAAGCCGTTTCGACCTCGAGCAATTCACGCTCGCCCCGCAGGGTGCGAATCGCCTCGGGCACCGCCTGGCGGCCCAATGATACCGCCGCTGCCGCCGTGTCGATCAGGCTGATTGCCTTGTCGGGCAGCTGCCGGGCCGGAATGTAGCGCGCCGACAGCCGTACCGCCGCAGCCAGGGCCTCGTCGCGAATGCGCACCTTGTGGTGGGACCGGAAAGCGCCGGCGACGCCGCGGAGCATGCGGATCGCGGTTTCTTCGTCGGGTTCGTCGACCTTCACCGTCTGGAACCGCCGTGTCAGGGCCGCATCGCGCTCGATGAAACGCTTATATTCGCCCCAGGTCGTGGCAGCGATGGTACGCAGCTCGCCACGCGCCAGCGAAGGCTTGAGTATGTTGGCGGCATCGCCCTGCCCGGCCTGGCCGCCGGCCCCGATCAGGCTGTGCGCCTCGTCGATGAACAGGATGATCGGCACGGACGAGGCCTTGACCGCATCGACCACGCCATGCAGCCGGCGCTCGAACTCGCCCTTCACACCGGCCCCCGCCTGCAGGAGGCTGAGATCGAGCGACAGCAGGCGGACGTCCTTCAGCATGGCCGGCACATTGCCGGCCGCGATCTCCAGGGCCAGCGCCTCGGCGATCGCCGTCTTGCCGACTCCGGCCTCGCCCACCAGGATCGGGTTGTTTTGCCGGCGGCGCATCAAGACGTCGACGACCTGGCGCAGCTCACGGTCACGCCCGATCACCGGGTCGATACGGCCGGAGCGCGCGTCCACCGTCATGTCCTGGGTGTAAAGCCGCAGGAAATCGCTTTCGCCGGTCGCCCCGGCGGTCGGCGGCGTGCCTGCCGGCGCCTGGTCCACCTCCGCCGCCTTGAGGTCGGCGAGCGCCGCTTCGACGGCCTTGAGGTCGATGTCCCGCAGGCTCGGGGCCGTGGCCCTTGCCACGATACGAAGGCTCTGCTCGGTGGCGAGCGCCACCAGGAGATCGCCGAACTCGACGCTGTTGCGCCCGAACTGCAGCGAAGCCACCAGCCACGCCTCACGGGCGAGTGCCAGCACATTCTGCGACAAGGTCAGCTGCGCCTGACTGTCCCGCGACAGGTCGGCGATAGCAAGATCGAGCTCACGCCTGAGTGCCTCGACGCCGACCCCCGCCTGTTCAAATCGCGCCACCAGACCGGGGGCCTGGACGAGCCCGCTCAGCCAATGCGCCACTTCCACAGTGGGGTTTGCGTTGCGTGCGGCGATGGACGCAGCTGTCTCAAGAGCGACACGCAGCTCCGGTCCCAACATCCTGACAAGTTGGTTGAGATCGATATTCGGCATCCACGAATTCCACGTAGGTTTTGCTGCTTATGCGCAAGTGCGCCGTAACGTCAATTGAGTTAAGCAGGATTCCTATTTTCCGTCTATAGAGCTATTATTACAAAAGCCAAGATACCGGTACACCACTGCGAGTCTACGACCGTTAGTGCGGTACGATAGTACATGACATTTTGATGACATTCGCGCGACGTGATTCATATGATTCTTCATCAATTGGAAAACTGTAAGGTAATACCATATACCGTCATTCATTCATCATACGGGCTGTGGCATTGACATTACTGTACCTTTGGAAACAGAATGCTTGAGCCTTTGGAAGCAAACTGCCATCGGGATGTGTCAGGAGTTTAAAGCTTGGGGCCGCTGTGCTGATGGATTTAAGGGAGATTATCTCTCCACTTGGGCAGGATAGCCCTTGCGGCGAGAATATTAGGGTAGCTCCCAAATATCAGGAAAAGTATTATCGGATTAAGGACGCTCGCAATGCTGCTCGAAGCGTTGAGCGGAGCGCGTCTCCGAACGATAATATTCGTCTTACGCCCGCCTGGCATGAGGTCAATGAACTAGGTCTTCAGATCTTGTCGTCCAACAGCAAGGATATCGAAATCCTTGCCTGGCTCGCCGAGGCGCAACTCAGGCTGCGTGGTTTCGAGGGCCTACGGGACAGCTTCACCGCCATGATGTCGCTTTTGGACAATTATTGGGAGGAGCTGCACTCCATCGGCGACGACGATATCGAGGAACGACTGGCTCCTCTTGCCGGCCTCAATGGCGTCAATAGCGAAGGGTCCCTGATCCAGGCGATTCGCCTGACCTCGCTGGTCCCCAATGGCAGTTTCGCCCAGCATTCCCTGTGGGACTATCAGCTCGCCCAGCGGGCTGGAGAAGCCGAGCGTCGCGACCTCCTGCACGAGGCGGCCACGGAAGCGGGAATGGCTGCCATGGCCTCCCATCTGGCCGTGGTCAACGACTGCATCGCCTCCTTTGCCAAGCTGGCGACGGTGCTGACCGAACGCTGCGGGGACCGGGCGCCGCCAAGCTCGAACACCCGCAACGTCCTGCAGGAGGTCGCGGCCGCCATCCGGGATCTCACCGGCCTCGGCACGGAAGAGAGTGATGCCATGCCGGCGACTGCGGCGGAAACGCAGGCGGGCACGGCTGCCGAGACCGCTCCGGCACCGTCGGCGCCGCGTTCCCTCGTTCCCGGCAGCATCACCTCGCGTGAGGAGGCTTTCGAGATCCTGCTCGCCGTTGCCCGCCATTTCCGGCGGACAGAACCGCACTCACCGATTTCCTTAGCCATCGAAACATTGGTGCGCAGAGGGCGCATGGACTTTTCCGAACTGCTGGCCGAGCTCCTTCCCGAGGCGCAGACGCGCAACGCCGTCCTGACCGCGGCCGGGATCCAGGCCAAGACCGAAAAACGGGACAATTGAGAGACCCTTCGGCGCCGTGCGGGAATTGAAACCCTCGTCGCCCTGGCCGTTTCCCGTTCCGAACGACGCAAGAAATTTATCTGCGGCCTAATTTTATCAACGTGCCCAATTTTACCAACGTGCCCTTGGCACAGACAGGAAGACCAAGATGGAAAGCGTTCACGCCAAGCTCGAAAGGGTGCGCAAGCCCCGGGTCCACATCAAGTACGAGGTCGAAACCGAAGGGGCGATGGTGGTCAAGGAACTGCCTTTCGTCGTCGGCGTGCTCGGCGACTTCTCCGGCAACCCCACCCAGCCGCTCAAGCCGTTCGGCGAACGCAAGTTCGTGCAGATCGATCGCGACAATTTCGACGACGTCATGCGCCGCATGACGCCCGGCCTCAACATCGCGGTCGAGAACACCCTGGCCGATGACGGCACCGACCTCGCGGTCAATCTCAAATTCGAGAGCATGGAAGATTTCGAACCCGGCGCGATCGTCAATCAGGTGCCGGCGCTCAAGGCCCTGCTCGACGCCCGCAACCAGCTGCGCGACCTGATGAGCAAGGCCGACCGCTCCGAGGACCTGGAACGGCTGCTCGAAAACATCCTGCAGAACCAATCCGACATCAAGCAGCTGGTCGGTGAACTCGGCGGCAACAAGAAGGACGGCTCGGCGAACTGACGCCGCAGCGACACGAGGATCGAGCCATGAATGCCAAGACCCAAGCCAAGCGTGACGTCGTCGTCGAAACGACAGCGGAAGAGAACCTGCTCTCCAAGGTCGTGTCGGCCACCCGCCAGACCGAGCCGGATCGCGCCCAGGACCTGCTGCGCACCCTGACCGACCAGGCCCTCAAGGGCACGGTGGTCTATGACCGCAACCTGACTGTGACGCTCAACAACGCCATCGCCGCCATCGACAAGACGATCTCGCGCCAGCTCGCGACGATCATGCAGTCGCCCGAATTCACCAAGCTCGAGGGCGCCTGGCGCGGCCTGAACTATCTGGTGAAGAACTCGGAGACCAGCGTCAATCTGAAGATCCGGGTGCTCAACGCCTCCAAGCGTGATCTCGCCAGGGACCTGTCCAAGGCCGTCGAGTTCGACCAGTCGCGCCTGTTCAAGTCGATCTACGAAGACGAGTTCGGCACCCCCGGCGGTGAACCGATGGGCGCGATCATCGGCGACTACGAGTTCGACAATTCCTTCGACGACGTCCAGCTGCTGCAGGGCCTGTCCTCGATCGCAGCGGCCGCCTTCGCGCCCTTCATCTCGGCTGCGAGCCCGCGCATGTTCGGCTTCGAGGACTATCGCGACCTGGCGCGTCCGCGCGATCTGGAGAAGATCTTCGAGACGGTGGAATATGCCAAGTGGCGTTCACTGCGCGAAAGCGACGATTCGCGCTTCGTCACCCTGGCCCTGCCCCGCGTGCTCGCCCGCATGCCCTATGGACCGAAGACGCATCCCATCGACGAATTCGGCTATGATGAGACCGGCGATTCCAAGACCGGCGAACTCCCGCACGACAATTATTGCTGGATGAACGCCGCCTATGTGATGGGAACGCGTCTGACCGAGGCCTTTGCCAAATTCGGCTGGTGCACCGCCATCCGCGGCGCCGAGAATGGCGGCAAGGTCGAGAACCTGCCGATGCACATCTTCTCCAGCGACGATGGCGATCTCGATCTCAAGTGCCCCACCGAGGTCGGCATCACCGATCGGCGCGACGCCGAACTCGGCAAGCTCGGCTTCCTGCCGCTGTGCCACTACAAGAACACCGATTACGCCGTGTTCTTCGGCGCCCAGACCGCCCACAAGCCCAAGCTCTACGACCGGCCAGAGGCGAATGCCAACGCCGCCGTGTCGGCCCGCCTGCCCTATATGATGGCGACGTCGCGCTTTGCCCACTATCTCAAGGTGATGGGCCGCGACAAGATCGGCTCCTTCATGGAAGCCAAGGATTGCGAAGCCTGGCTCAACCGCTGGATCTCCAACTATGTCAACGCCAATGACGAGGCCGGCGAGGAAACGAGGGCGCGCTACCCGCTGCGCGACGCCAAGGTGACGGTCCAGGAAGTTCCGGGCAAGCCGGGCTCCTACAATGCCGTGGCCTGGATGCGCCCCTGGCTGCAGATGGAGGAACTGACGACCTCGCTGCGCATGGTCGCTCGCATTCCCGCCAAGAACTGAGCCGGCGAACAGACAGTGAGCCGTGCCGCCGGCCCGCCCGGCGGCACCTTCGGCTTTCCTTCCGAAAGCCATCTCCGACGATAGGTTTCGAGAACTTGCTGCGAGGCAGAGCAGATCGGCTCATCGCCCTGATCGACGAGGCGCTGAATCGCCAGGTCAACGCGATCCTGCACCATCCCGAATTCCAGGCGATGGAGGCACGCTGGCGCGGACTGGCGATGCTGGTGCGCGTCGCCTCGCGCTCGAGCGAGGTCAAGATCAAGCTGCTCGGGCTGAGCTGGAAGGAGCTGGCGCGCGGCATGGAACGCGCATCGGACTTCGACCAGAGCCATCTGTTCGAGCTGGTCTATAATCGCGAATTCGGCATGCCGGGCGGCGAGCCCTATGGCCTCATCATCGGCGATTATCACCTCTCGCCCACCGATCCCCAGGAGGGCGGCGATGTGGTCGGCACGCTGACCCAGTTGGCCCCGGTGGCGGCGGCCGCGTTCTGCCCCTTCGTGGCCGGCGCCTCGCCGCGCGCGATCGGGTTGGACAGCTTTTCCGAACTCAACCGCGTGCAGGATCTTCATTGGCTCGATAGCAGCCCCGATCGCATACGCTGGAACCGCCTGCGGACCCACGAGGATACGCGCTTCCTCGGCCTGGTCGCGCCGCGCGTCCTGATGCGCCAGCCCTACGAGCCCTATTCGCGTCGGCGTGACGACGGCTTCCCCTTCCGCGAGGCCGTATCGGCGGATGGCGCAAGTCTGCTGTGGGGCAACGGCGCCTTCGCCTTCGCCACCATCGTCATCCGCAATTTCATCCAGTCCGGCTGGTTCGCCGACATTCGCGGCGTCACCCAGGACGCGGTGGACGGCGGCATGTTGAGCACGGCCGAACTCGCTGCCTATGATTTTGCGACCGAAAGCGAGGGCCTGTCCGCCCAGCCGCCGGTCGAAGTGCGCCTGACCAGCGGACAGGAGCAGCAATTCTGCGATCACGGGCTGGTGCCGATCGGCACCACCTACATGTCCGCATCGGCCATCTTCAACGCCAACCAGTCGCTCCATGCGCCCCAGCATTACGCCAATGAAAATGCGCGTCAGAACGCGCGCCTCGCCGCCATGCTGCAATATGTGCTCTGCGCCTCACGCTTTTCCCACTATCTCAAGGTGATCATGCGCGACCAGGTCGGCCGGCTGGCCGATGCCACCGCGCTGCAACGCAAGCTCGAGGACTGGCTGTCGGGCTATACGCTCGGCAATGACGATGCCGACCTGCCCCTGCGCACGCGCTATCCGCTGCGCTCGGCGGGCATTGCGGTCGAGGAACTCGCCGGCAAGCCAGGCACTTTCATCTGCACCGTGCGGCTGCAGCCGCATTTCCAGCTCGACGACGTGTCGACCAGCTTCCACCTCATTGCCGAAATGGCGCCGCCGACGAGTGGTGCCGATACGGCCTCCCCGCCCAGAAGGATGACCGCATGACGCTCGCCGCCAGCATTGCCAGTTCCCTGTCCGAAGGCGCCCTGAGCCAGGCGCTCGACCATGCCAAGGACCATGTGCGGGCCCGTCCCTCGGACAAGGACGCCCGCCATCTCTATATCGACCTGCTCGTCCTCGCCGGGGACTATGAGCGGGCCGATACGCAATGCAGCCTGGCCGTGACCCTGGCGCCGCAGGACACCATGGGCTTTGCCCTGCTGCGCAACCAGCTGCGGGCCATGGCGGCCCGCAAGGCCTGGTTCGAGGCCGGCGCCGTGCCGGAATTTCCCCAGGGGCCGAGTGCGCTCGACAAGGCCGCCATCGAGCTCGCCATCGTCCATCGCGAGGGTGGTGCGGCAAGACCCGCGCTGGAAGCGCTGGACCAGCTGCGCGGCGAACAGCCCATGCTGTGGAACGGCAAGCCGGTCGGTGATTTCCGGGACCTCGACGATCGGGTGCCGCATGCGCTCGAAGTCATCATGACGGGCGGCGCCTATCTGTGGATCGACTTCGCCAAGATCGCCTCGGTAACGGTGGAGCCGATCGCCCGGCCGCGCGACCTCGCCTTCCGGAGGGCGGAGCTGTCGCTGATCGACGGCGCGTCCGCACCCGTGCTGCTGCCGGCGATCTATCAGGGTACCGAAGGCAACGAGACGCTCTTGCTGGGACGCGAGACCGAGTGGGTCGCCGAGCCTTCGGGCATCACCACCGGCCGCGGCCAGCGTTGCTTCCTGGCCGGCGACGACCTGGTCTCCTTCCACGACATGCAGACCCTGGGCATGCCGGAAGTCGCCCATCACAAGCAGGCTGCCCATGGTTGATCCGCTCGAACGGTTCCGGGCCCGCGAACAGGTCCTGTCGCGCTCGATCCTCGATCGATTGCTCGACGCGACACCCGATCTCGTCCAGGACCCCGCCCTCAGCCTTGCGGACCAGGCGCGGGAGATGCGCGAGGCCATCCGCCGCGACCTCGAGGCGCTGCTCAATACCAGGCGCTGTCCGACCACCCCGCCGGACAGGCTGGCGGAGCTCGAGGACGCGCTGGTCAGCTACGGCGTGGAAGGGATCGTCTCCGCCAATCTGGTCACCGACGAAGCCAAGCTGCAGCTGGCACGCGCCATCGAGCGGCGCATCGCCCTGTTCGAAACGAGACTGTCGAACATCCGCGTGACCATCCTCAAGAATCGCACCCAGGGCGAAAGAGCGCTGCGCATGCGCATCGAGGCGACCTTCCGCCTCTATGACGGCATGCCGCCGATCAATTTCGAATCGACCATCGATCCCACCAGCCAGCGCTTCCAGGTGGAGGCGGCACATGGCTGAGGGGTTCCTGCGGCGCTACAATGAGGAATTGTCGGCCTTGCGCCGGCGTGCATCGCGGTTTGCCGATGCCTTCCCCAAGATCGCGGGACGCCTGCGCTTGACCGGGGAGGTTGCCGACGATCCCCATGTCGAGCGTCTCATCCAGAGCTTCGCCTATTCGGCAGCCAGGGTGCGCCAGAAGCTCGACGACGAATTTCCCGAACTCACCGACGGCCTGCTCGAAACGCTCTATCCGCATTATCTCGCCCCCCTGCCCTCCATGAGCATCGTGCGCTTCGCACCGGGCGAGTCGCTGGCCGCCATGCAGACCCTGCCGCGCCACACCGAGGTGCAGGCCGAACCGGTCGGCGGCGAGACCTGCCGCTTCCTGACCACGCAGGATGTCGAAATCGCGCCGGTGGAAGTCACCGCGGTCACGCTGTCGGGACAGCCGATCCAGGCCCCCCTTTCCCGCCATGCCGGTGCGGCCGGCTGTCTGCGGCTGTCGATCCGTTCCCTGGCAGGGCGGCGTCCCTTGTCGGAGCTCGGGGTCAAGCGCCTGCGTTTCTACATTGCCTCGCCCTGGCGGCAGGCGAGCGCCTTGTACGAATTGCTCGTCAACCACACGCAGGGCATTGCACTGGCACGCCATGCCGACGACGACAAGGCGATCTTCCTGCCGGCCGATCACCTCAAGCCTGTCGGCTTTTCGGCCGACGAGACCATGCTGCCCTATCCGAGCACGAGTTTTACCGGTTACCGCCTGCTGACGGAATTCTTCGCGCTGCCGCAGAAATTCCTGTTCTTCGAGATCGACGGGCTGCAGCGCTGGCATGGCGACGGGCTGGAGATCTTCGTCTATCTCGGCCAGACGGACGGCAAGCTCGAGCGCTCGGTTACCAGCCGGGATCTGGTGCTGCACGCGACGCCCGTGGTCAATTTGTTCCGCCAGACCTGCGAGCCGCTCGCGCTCGACGGCACGCGCACCGAATATCGGCTGCTCTCCGACTCGCGTCGGCAGCGGACACGCGAGATCTATTCCATCGAGAAAGTGACGCTGACGGGATCGAAGGGCGAGCAGCAATCCTGCCAGCCCTTCTTCGGCCGCACCCAGCGGTCAGGCGCTGCCGCCGCCTATTGGCAAAGCTATCGGCGCTTCGACCCCGACGACGGCACCTGCGATCTCGACATCGCCTTCGTCGACCACAACCGCCGGGTTACCGGCAATATCGATGCCGTGGCCAGTGTCGACGCCTGGTGCCTCAATCGCGCTCTTCCCGAGCGCCTGCCCTTCGGAGGCGGCCATCCCCATCTCAAGCTGGCGCTCGGCAACGAGGCGGTCGGGCGCATCGAGGCGTTGATCGCCCCGACACCCGCCGTGCGCATGAATGACGAGGATGGCCGCAACTGGCGACTGATGTCGCATCTCCTGCTCAACCATGTCTCGCTGTTCGACAATGGCGGGGCGGCGCTCAAGGACATCCTCTCGCTCTATGCCTTCCGTGACCTGCCGGAGACCCGCCAGCTCGTCGACGCCATCATCCGGGTGGAGGCGCGAGCTGCCACCGCTCGCATCCGGGGCGGCATGGTGCCCGGCACCGAGATCACCGTGGAATTCGACCCGGCTGCAATCGATCGCCCTTCCGCCTTTCTGTTCGGCAGCGTGCTCGATCGCTTCTGCGGCCTCTACACCTCGGTGAACAGCTTCACCCGGCTGACCGTCTCCATCAAGGGCCAATCCAAGCCGATCGCCACCTGGCCCGCCCGCGCGGCCGAGCGGCCGCTGCTGTAGGAGGCCCTTGCACGCCATGCTTCCTGATCCCAACACAGACAGCCTTGCCGACCTGCTCGAACGCGACCCCGGCCGTTTCGAGCCGACCACGGCCTTCCGGGTCGCCCAGGCCTCCGGAGAGCAGCTTGCCATCACGGCGCATGGCGGTGTCTCGCCGGCCGCCCTGCCGGTATCGGGCTTTCGCCGGAAAGAAGGTGAGGCGACGCTGCGCAGCGCCCTCGCCGGGCTCGCCGGACCGTTGGGTTCGCTGCCGCCAGCCTATAACGAACTCGTCATGCGCGAGGAACGCAACAAATCCTCCTCGCTCGCGGCCTTCCTGCAATTGTTCGGCGCCCGCATGGACGAACTGTTCGTCGATGCCTGCGAGAAATACCGGCTCGCCCGGCTGCTGCGCTGGGGAACCCGTGAAGGGCGCAACGGCTTCATCAAGACATTGCTGTCCCTCACCGGTTTCGGCACTGCGAGGCTGCGGGAGCGCAGCGGCACCGACGACGACGTGCTGCTGCGCTTCAGCGGCTTCTTTGCAGCGCGAACCCGCAATGCCAGCAATCTGAGAGCCATGCTGTGCGAAGTGAGCGGCCTGCCGGTCGAAATCGAGCTCTTCCAGGGCCGTTGGCTGAGCGTACCCGAACACGAGCAGAGCCGGATGACCCGGGCGGCCACGGTGCGCCTTGGCGTCGATGCCATGGCAGGCTCGGCCATCCGGGACCTCTCCAGCACCTTCCGCGTGGTGATCGGTCCTCTCGACTATCGAGACTATCTGTCTCTGGCGCCAGGGAGCCGCAATATCCAGGAACTCTTCGCGCTTACCCGCCTGTTCGTCGGTTGCGGGCTCGATTTCGACATCCAGGTCGTTCTCAAGAAGGAGCACGTTCCTTTCTGTCAGCTCGGCCAGGCGGGCGATCCACCACGCCTGGGCTGGAACAGCTGGGCACGCACCGCACCGGCGGCACGGGACAGCGACGATGCCGTCATTACCGAGCGCCAGGCGGTGCTTCAACCGGTCTCGTGAGGAGATGGCCATGCGGTTGGAACTCAAGCAGGTCGAGGCAAACGGAGCCGGGGCGGGCACGCCACCCTGGGTGCTGGAACGCGGGCGCCGGACGCTGGGACGATCGGTCGATTGCGACTGGCAAGTGCCTGACGCCGGCCGCACCGTCTCCAAGCTCCATTGCACCATCCTGCGCGATCGCGACGGCTATTTGCTGCGTGACGAAAGCGCCAATGGTACCCGCGTGGACGGCGTGCTGGTCCTGGAGGGCGAAACTGCTCGCCTCCGGCATCAAACGCGCCTCGAACTGGGGGGCCATGCCTTCGCGGTATCGGTCACCGGCGAGGCCGACCGCGACATCGTCGACCCCGATGCCGGCCTCGCCGTCAGTTCGGAGAACCTGACGATCACCGCCATCCTTGCCGATATCGCGCCGGGCGGGCAGACGGCGACCGGCGTGATGGGCGGGCGTCTTTCCGACGACTGGCCTTTGGAGCAGCCGAAAGCCTCCCAGCCCGCGGGACGCAAGCGCGAGGCCGCTCCCTCCTCGCGTCATGTCGAGATCGGCTGGAATGGGCCACCGGATCCCAGGGCGATCAAGGCGGTCCTGCCGGATGACTGGAACGAGGATTTCGACTACGGCAACCGCCTCGAACATGGCCGGGCCACTTTCGTGTCCATACCCATGGCCCGCGACCGCAGCAAGGATGGCAGCGGGGCGGCACCGGCAAGTAACGACGGAAGGCAGGTGGTCGTGCCCACCGAGCCGGACGAGGAGCCCGCCGATTTCCTGGCCGCCATGGCCGCTCCCTCTTCCTGGCTGCCGCGCTGCGACGGCCTGCTCGCCCAATGCGAAGAAGCGCTCGAGAAGGCCTTCGTCACCTTCGAGATCGGCGCCGAGGCCTTGGCACCAGCACCGGACGTCTTCGGCCTCACTCGAGAGGAAGCCCTGTTGGCACGGCTCGAAACCCTGCTGGCGCGCCAACAGGCACTCGCGGAGGCGCTCGGCACCTTGGTCCGCGAAGTCGGCCCCCAATTGGAGCCACGCATCGTCGAGGCGAGCATCGATGCCCGTGCCATGGGCCTGCCCTGGCGCCGCAACGGCGCCTATTGGCAAGCCTATCGCCAGCAATTCGAGGCCGACGGCCGGGATCTCTCCGTCCGCGACCTGTTCCGCAGGGCAATGCTGCGCTCCCTCGACCCGGCTAGGAACGAACCAGGCGGCAGCGAGCCGGCCAAGACTGGGCACGGCACTGCGCACAGCACGACAAGCAAGGACGACGAAGTCGCATGAGAAACGAAAACAGGGTCGCGTGGAGCGAGGGAATGTTCCTTCGCGTGCAGCATTTCCAGCAGGCCGACCGCTGGACGGAGCGGCTCGTTCGAGCGACCACGCGTGAGCTTGCCGCCTATCCCTGGGGCATTGCCGAGATCGGCATCGATCGCGGTGCCCTGGCCATCGGACAGTTCGCCCTGGCGAATCTGCGCGGCACCCTGCCCGACGGCACGCCGTTCGAAGCGCCCTTCGATACCGACCTGCCGCCGCCGCTCGAGCTCGACGAGGCCACCAAGAACGCCATCATCTATCTGGCGCTGCCGGCCCGCCGGCCTGGGCGCGCCGACATCGCCGTCAATGGCGCGGCTTCCTCGTCGGGGGTGCGTTTCGTCGCCTCGCACTACGAAGCGCCCGACGCCAATGTCGAGACCGACTTCATGGCGCCCATCGATGTCGGCCGGCTGAGCCTGCGTTATCTCAAGAGCGGCGACGACCTCGCCGGCTACGAACTGATCGGCCTTGCCCGCATCATCGAGGTGCGCTCGGACAAGGCCGTGCTGCTCGATCCCGACTACATCGCCCCGTGCCTGAATTGCGCAGCCGAAGCGCGGCTCAGCGAACTCATGGCCGAACTCCTCGGTATCGTGCGCCACCGCGCGGCGGCCATCGCCGAGCGCATCGGCGATCCTACCATCCGAGGCACGGCCGAAGTCGGCGATTATTTCCTGCTGCATATCCTGAACCGGGCCGATCCGCTGCTCAGCCACATCGCCGCCAATGCGACGCGGATCCATCCGATGACCTTCTACGAGCATTGCATCCAGCTCGCCGGGGAACTCGCCACCTTCACCATGGATTCCAAGCGCGCCAGCGAGTTCCCGCCCTATCGGCACGACGACCTCAAGGCGACCTTCGCCGCCGTGTTCGACGATCTCAGGACCTCGCTCTCGGCCGTGCTCGAACAGGCGGCCGTCGCCATCGAGCTCGCCGAACGCCGGCATGGCGTGCGCGTGGGCACCATCAACGACCGAACCCTGCTCAAGGATGCCGGTTTCGTGCTGGCCGTCAGGGCCGAGATGCCGGCCGAGGAGGTGCGCCGCCGCCTGCCGGCCCAGATCAAGGTCGGCCCGGTGGAGCGCATCGCCGAACTGGTCAACGTCGCCCTGCCCGGCATTCCCGTCCGGCCGCTGCCGGTGCTGCCGCGCCAGCTGCCCTATCGTTCGGGCACCATCTATTTCGAGCTCGATACCAAGAACCCGCTGTGGAAACAGCTCGATACGTCGGGCGCCATCGCCCTCCATCTCGCCGGCGACTTTCCGGGTCTTGAGATGGAGCTCTGGGCCCTGAGGGAATGAAGGAGGCCAGCCGATGAACAAGGCAACGACAGCCCCCTGGCAGTCCCTGCCGACGGTGGTCGAGCTCACCGAGGACGGCGCCAGGAAGCAGCAGGTCGCCCGCAAGATGGCCGAGATGCTGGACGATGCGCCGCAGGATGCCGCGGGTCCGGCCGAACCATTGCGCTCGGGCGGCTGGTCGGCCGACACGCTGGTGCGCAATTTCCGCTTCGGCGGCGAGGAAGTCCCCACCATCGTGGCCTCGGCCGCACCCCTGCTCAATCTCGCCCATGCCTTGCGCCACACCGCGGACCAGCCCGACATAGAACAGTTGCGCCGCACCACCACCGAAGCGATCAACCGCTATGAGCGCGATCTCGCCGGCGCCCGCATCAGCCCGGAGCGGGCGCGCGCCGCTCACTATGTCGTCTGCGCCACCGTCGACGACGTGGTGCTCAGCAAGCCCTGGGGCGTGCGCGCCGGCTGGGCCCGCTCGGGCCTGGTCTCGACCTATCACATGGACGTCACCGGCGGTGACAAGGTCTTCGACCTGCTCGACCATTTCCACCAGAGCCCGGGCGCCAACAAGGATCTGCTGCTGCTGATCTATCTCAGCCTGTCGCTCGCCTTCGAGGGCCGCACCCGCGTCTCCCCGCGCGGCGCCCTCGAACTCAGCCGCATCCGCGACAGCCTCTACAAGACACTGCTCGGCCAATATGGCGCCTTCGAGCGGGAATTGTCGCCCCACTGGCGCGGCGTCATCGCCAGGCACAAGCCGTTGCGCACCGCGGCGGCGCTCTGGACGCTGCTCAGCATCCTGGCGCTGCTGTTCGGCCTCGGCTACCTCTTCTTCTCGCTGTCGCTCGACCGGGCCTCCGACGGCACCTTCACGCGCCTGGCCAACCTGCCGCCCAACGAAGCACCGAGCATCTTCATCCCGCCGCCGCCCAAGGCGAAAGATCCGCCGCCGGTCCAGGTCCAGGCCAAGGCCGAGGTCCCCCCGGAACCCGTGGGTGTGACGCGTATCCGTCAATTCATGAACTTCCTGCAGCCGGAGGTCGACAAGAAGCTCGTGACCTTGTGGAACGACAATGGCCAGGTGCTGGTCCGCATCAACAATGCCGGCCTGTTCGATACGGGCAAGGCTGACGTCAAACCCGGTTTTCAGGATCTGATCGACAAGATCGGCGTCGCCCTGGCCGCTTCTCAATTCAGCGCAAGGGTGATTGGCTACACCGACAACCGGCCATTCAACGGCAATCGACGCATCCGCGACAATCAACAATTGTCAGAGGAGCGGGCCGACGCCGTCGGCAACATATTGAAGACCTACGCTCGCGACCGCATCACCACCGAAGGCCGGGGTGAAGCCGAACCGATCGCCTCCAACGATACAGACCCGGGACGCGCGCAGAACCGCCGCACGGAGATCCTGGTGATCGGCAAGCCCGAGGATGGCTATACCGGTTCGCCTCTCGTGATGAGCCTGCCGGTTGTCGATCGCAGCGTCATTCGGCCGGGAGGCGCCACGCCATGAACCCGCTCAGCTATTATTATACGATCCGCTCCTATGTCGAAGCCTATGGCACGCTGCTCGGCCAACGCTTCCTGCCCATCGTCTGGATCGCGGCGCTCTGCCTCATCATCTGGTTCTACGGCCACCTCATCGGCTATGGCGAATTCTATCCGCTTGCCAGCGCGACCAATCGGCTGATCGCCATCGGCATCGTGCTGGTTGCCGGCCTCGCCTATATCGGCATCAGCATCTACCGGGCCCGCAAGCGCGACAAGGCGCTGGTCGCCGACCTCGAAAAGAGTGCGGAGGCGGAAGCCGCCGCCAGCCAGCAGGCCGAGGTCAGCGAAATCCGCGACCGCCTGAAACAGGCCTTGGCACTGCTGCGCCGCGTCACCAAGAAACGCTTCGGCTATGTCTATGAACTGCCCTGGTATGTGATCTTCGGGGCGCCCGGCTCGGGCAAGACCACCGCCCTCACCCATTCGGGCCTGAAGTTCCCGCTGGGTGATGCGCTCGGCGCCAATTCCGTGCAGGGCATCGGCGGCACGCGCAGCTGCAACTGGTGGTTCACCGACGAGGCCATCCTGATCGATACGGCCGGCCGCTACACCACCCAGGACGATCTCAACGGCAGTTCCAAGGCCGGCTGGGAAGGTTTCCTGACCCTTTTGAAAAAGCACCGCCGCTCGCAGCCGGTGAATGGCGCTCTGGTCACCTTGTCGATCGCCGACATCCTGACCCGCGAGCCCACCGCCCGGCTGGAAGAGGTGCGCGCCATCCGCCAGCGCCTGTCGGAGCTCGACGAATACCTGCAGGCCCGCGTCCCCGTCTATCTCGTGCTGACAAAATCGGACCTGCTCACCGGCTTCGTGGAATTCTTCGACGGGTTCAATGCCAGCGACCGCGAACAGGTGTGGGGCACTACCTTCGGTCTGGACGAGAGCTACAAGGCCGACGATCTGCCCGAGCGTTTCCTGGAGGAATTCAGCCTGCTCCAGCAACGTGTCGACGCCATGCTGATCGAGCGCCTGCAGCAGGAACCCGACAGCGAGATACGTGGACGCATTTTCCGTTTCCCCGCCGAGCTCGCTGCCCTCAAGGAGCGCCTGCATGAGGTGCTGGTGGAACTTTGCGCAGGATCGAAGCTGGTCGAATCCCCGCTGCTGCGCGGCATCTATTTCGCCTCTGGAACGCAGGCGGAGGTGCCCGGCGCGGCCGGTGCTCCACGCATGCGCCGCAGCTATTTCCTGCCGCGCCTGTTCAAGGAAGTCATCTTCGGAGAGGCCGCGCTCGTGGCGCGCGACAAGCGGCTGACCCGCCGCCAGCTGATGCTGCGCCGTATCGCCTATGGTGTCTCGGCCGTGGTGCTCGGCGTGGTCTTCTCGAGCTGGATCGCGACCTATTTCCAGAATTCCCGCGCCCTGGCGCAGGCCGACGAACGTATCAGCTCCTATGAGAAGCTGGTGCAGGGCATCCCGGTACGCGACGTCAACGACACCGATTTCCTGCGCATTCTCCCGGCGCTGAACGATATCAGAGGCGTGACCGATGGCTTCTCGGGGTCAGATACGTGGCAGGTCGGCTTCGGGCTGGACCAGAGCGACAAGATCGCCGGCCGGCAGCGCGAGGCCTATCAGCGCGCCCTCAATTCGCTGCTGCTGCCGCGCCTGATGGTGCAGTTGCAGAAGCAATTGGGCGACACCTCCAATCTCCGCCAGACCTTCGATGCCCTCAAGCTCTACGGCATGCTCGGCGGATTGGGCCAGATCGACGCCAAATTCGCCTCGCAGGAGGCCGAGCAGATCTTCGACTCCCTCTATCCCGGCGAGGGAAGGGTGGCCGCCCGCCGCGAACTTCTCCAGCATGTCGAGCAGTTGGTGGCGAGGAGACTGCCACCGATCGACATCGACCAGACCCTGGTCGCCAAGGCCCGGCAGGCAATCAGCGGGCAGAGCCTGGCGGCACGGGCCTATGACATCCTGGAGGAGAATCGGCAGGTGCGCGCATTGGCACCCTGGGTGCCCGCCGATGCGCTCGGCCCGCTCGGCGAACGGGTGTTCCAGCGCCAATCCAAGGCTGCGCTGCGCGAAGGCATTCCCGGCCTGTTCACCGGCGAAGGCTATCGCTCCGTCGTTTTGCCGGAGGTCGCCGAAGCCGCGCGCCAGGCGCTGGACGAACACTGGGTTCGCGGCGAGCCGCCCAGCGGCGGCATGACGGTGGACAGCCTGTCCCTGGCTGCGCTGCAGCTCTATTTCGACCAGTATGAGAAACGCTGGGCGAGCCTCCTGGCTGATCTGAACATCAAACCGTTCCAGTCACTGGCCGATGCCGCCGATACGCTTCGCGTTCTCTCCAGCGAGCCGGGCCCGATCGAATCCCTGGCCCGTTCCATCGCCAATGCCGCCGACCTCAGGCCCCAGGCGAGCGCCTCCGTGGCGCTGGCCCAGCAGGGTAGCCAGAGCACTGCCTTGAACAGCAGCACGATCAGCGTCCCCGATCCCTATGGCCGCCTGCGCGAAGCACTGGAAACCCCCAAGCAGAGCGAAACCAGTAGCTCGGAAAAGCCACGTTCGCAGATCCAGGCCCTGAAACCCCTGCTCGGAGCCATGTATACCCAGCTCTCGCGGGCTGCAGGATCGACACAGCCGGTGAACAAGATCTTCAACACCGACAGCCAGCTTGCCGCCGCCGTGCAATCCCTGGCGGAAGAGAGCCGACGCTTGCCGCCCCCGATCGACGATCTGGTGGCAGGCCTTGTCGGGGATGTCGGCGCATTGGCGTCCAAGACCGCCCGCAACGAGGCAGCCGACAAATGGGCTGGTGATGGCGCCAGGCTTTGCTCCACCATCATGGCTGGACGCTATCCCTTCGATCGGTCTGCCAGGGAAGACATGGCACTGACGGATTTTGCCCGACTGTTCGGTCCCAAGGGGCTTTTCCCGAGCTTCTTCCAGAACGAACTGCAGGCTTTCGTCGACACCTCGGCCAGTCCCTGGCGCTGGAAGGGCGCTCCCGGGGCGGAGGGGATGGCAAGCGAGGCACTGGCCCAGTTCGAAAATGCCGACGAGATCCGCAAGGCCTTCTTCCCGAATGACGGCGAGATGCCCTCGATCCGCATTACCATGACCGGCCTGTCTCTCAACGATGCGACCGACATGGCCGTCCTCACGACGGCCGGCGAGGGCGTCCGTCTGTTCAAGAGCAACGCCCAGGCCAAGACATTCGAATGGCCGTCGAAGGACACCAAGGCCGAATCCTGGGTGTACATGCCTCCCGGTGACTTCAACCGGAAGATCCAGGTAACCGGCGAATGGGCGACCTTCCGGCTGCTCGACAAGGCCGTGATCACCGCTGAAGGAACCGACCTGTTCAAGGCCCGCTTCAGTCAGGACGGCAGGAGCGCCGAGTTCAGGGTGCAGTTCGGCGGTACGCTCAATCCCTACCGCCTAAAGGCGCTGGCGGATTTCCGCTGCCCTTCGCAATTCTGAGGGCGGGTGATGAGTCAGCGCGGCGCTTCTCACCCTCCCTCGTCCGAGAATGACGGCATCGGCTTTTTCGGCAAGGTGCCGAGCCATGGCGATTTCGTCTCGACCGGTCTCGGTCGCCAGGCCGAGACCGAACTCGTCAACTGGCTGCAATCGGGCCTGCAGGAAAGCGAGCAGACGCTCGGCGCCCAATGGGAAAACCTGTTTCATGCCTCCCCGCCCTGGCGTTTCGTGATCGAGCGATCCTTGTGGGGGCACGCCACCATGGTGGGCATCCTGCTGCCGAGCAAGGACAGGGTCGGCCGCAGTTTCCCGCTGGTGATCGCAGCCCGGCTTGGCAATTATGACGGTCCGGCACGCCTTTTCTGCTTCGACGAGAGCTGGTTCACCGCCGCCGAAGCGATTGCCGAGACGTCGACACTGCGCGATTTCAACATCACGGCCTTTCTGGGCGGGCTGAAGCGCCTGCGCCTCCCCCAGGCCCGGCCGGTGCCGCCACCACCACCCGGCTCTGCCGATAGCCGCGTCTCGCTGTGGTGGACCGTTGAAAGCGGCACCGGACGGGCCAGCGGCTTCAAGACTCAAGGGGCACCACGCGCCGGCGATTTCGTACGCCTGCTGAAAGGCGGCAACCCCACCGTCAAGCCGCCCTCTCGTCCGCCCTCACCGCCTGCGCCGGCCGAGAGAACCGAAACGACGGCCCCGCCCATGGCTGCAACTCCGTTGCCGGCACTGGTGATGGAGCGCGGCTATGCCACGCATGCCGGCACGCGCCTGTCGATCAATGCCGACGCCTTGCTGGTCTCCGATAATCCGCGCCTTTTCGCGGTTGCCGATGGCGTCGGCGATGGCAATGGCGCAGCGGAGGCTGCCAAGATCGTCACCAACACGCTGGCCTATGTCTCGCCGGCCGATACGCTCGAAACCCTTGTGCAGGATGTGAAGGGCAAGCTCGGGCGTGCGCATAGCCTGGTGCAGTCGATTCGCTTCCCGGGCGCGTTGGAGCTTCCAAGCGCCAGCGTCGTCACCCTCGCCCTCGAGAACGGGGACTTCGCCGTGATCTGGGCCGGCAATGCCCGCTGCTATCTGATGCGCGAGGGCATGATGCGCTGCCTGACGCGCGACCATGTCGAGATCGGTCTGCGTTTCGCGCTCGCGCGCAGCATCGGCGCGCCCCGCCAACTGGTGCCCGAGATCGTGCACGACAGGGCCCAGCCGGGCGATCGCTTTCTGCTCTGCAGTGCGGCGCTCGCGCGTGTCCTCGACGAGCGCAGCATCGCCGCCAACATCGCCGAGCAGCCGGTGAAGGAGGCCGCCGCCGCCCTGATTCAGGAGGCCCTGATCGCCAATGTGCGGGAGAATGTCAGCGCCATCGTCGTGGCTGTCCAGGCGACATGAGCAGCGAACTGCCGCCGGATGACCTGGAGGCGATCGCCACCTGCTTTGCCGCGTTGTGGCAGGCCCTCAGCCGGAGCGGCGCCGAACCACGCACGCCCGCTGAAACCCGTCTGCTGGCCGATCGCGTGCGCGATGCGCTTGATCGGCGCCTCGACAGGCTAGATGCGGTGGAGCCAGGTTTCATCGCCAACAGCTTCGCCCTGGAAGCAATGGTCCATGAGGGCGCTCTCACACAGATCCATCGCCTGCGCCATCGCGATCTCGGCACCCGCCACGCCCTCAAGACGCTGCGGCCCGACCAGGCCGACAATGTCGTCGCCCGCGACCTCCTGCTGCGCGAGGCCGGCTTCGGCGCCAGACTGCGCCACCGCCACGTCGCCGCCGCCACCGCCGCTTTGCGGCTCGCCGACGGCCGGCCGGCGCTGCTGATGGACTGGCTGCCCTCCAGCCTCTCGGAGCGGATGCGAAAAGCCTCGTTCCGCCGTGACGAGGTGGCCGGGATCGCCGCGGCCCTGTTGTCGGGATTGGAGGCGGTGCATGCAGCCGGCCTGGTGCATGCCGATCTTGCGCCGGACAACCTGCTCTATGACGGCAAGGATCTCGCCACGCTGCGTATCGCCGATTTCGGCATCGCGCTGGAAGCGGGGCGGCGCCATGGCGATGTCGACCTGGCGAAGGCCGGCCGCGACGGCTTCAGCGCCCCCGAACAGCAGGCGGGCGAGCCCCTCGACGGCCGGGCAGACCTCTATGCCTGCGGGCGGATCCTGCGGTTGCTGCTGGAAGACCGCGCTGATCCACCCCAGGCCGAAGAGCCCTTGCGAAAACTTGCCGGGCAACTCGCCTGTCTCGATCGGGACGAAAGGCCGTCATCGGCAGGCATCGCCCTGGCGATGCTGCACGGCATCCAAAAAGCCTCCTGAGGCCTGCCTGCGTCAACGGGACGGCAGGTTCAGGGACACACCCGGCGCGGGAGGCGGGCTGGACGGGATTCCTCCGGTCGGCTGCGGGGCCGCCGCCGTCGGCACGCTCTTCTGGAACACGGTGAAGAGCTTGGCGAAATCGACCATGCCGGCATTGCTGGCGAACAGCATGTCGCCGCTCTCCATCTGGACCTGCTGCATCATCAGGAGGCTGGAAGCGTCTCTCATATTGATGCGGAAGATCACGGCACGCGGCGGTGGCGGCGAGGCCATGGCTTCCGGGCAATTGCTGCGCGGCGGCATGGTGCCGCTGCCATAAGACGAGGGCCGAACCAGCACGCAATCCTTGGTCGTCCAGTAATAGGCACGCTTGCGGAACAGATAGACGTAGCGCGAATCGGCCCGGTCATCGAGCAGACCGCCGCTGCGTGCGATGGCCTGCGCCAAGGTCAACTGGCCCGGTTCGAAATTGAACTCGCCGGCGCTTTTGAACGCTCCCATCGCGGTGAAGCTCGGCGTATTGCCACCCAGGATGACCTGATCGCCCGGCTGCAGGTAGATGTTCTGCTTGGGGTTGGCCATTACCTGGTCGAGGCTTTGATCGGCGCGCTGATTGCCGCGAATCACCGTCACCGTCGTCGCGTTGGCGGGCCCGGTCGCCCCGCCGGCCCTCGCCACCACATCGAGGATGCGTTCCTTGCCTGAAGCCATCGGCATGCGGCCGGCGGCTCGCACCGCACCGGAAATGGCCACGGCACTGTTCGGACGATCGACGATGGTCACCACCGCCTGGGGATTGACGGAAGAGCCCTTGAGGCTGCCGACGATGCGCTTCTGCACCGATTCCGGCGAGGAGCCCGCCACACGCTGCTTGCCGACGAAAGGAATGTCGATCGAGCCGTTGTCGTCGACGGTAAAGCGGCCGAGATCCAGCGTCTTGCTATTCGTCGGCGAGAACAGACCGTCCTCGCCGGTATCGAGCACGGTGATCTGCAGGACGTCGCCGCGACTGATCTGCGTGCCGGTAAATCCGGCCGAACGCAACGTCGACAGACCGGGCGTTGCCGCAAAGGATGAGGCACCGGCGCCCGGAGCCAGGGCCGTCTGCGCGGCATAGGTGATGTCGATGACCGGAACGCGCTCATTCGTATAAGGCTGGCGCGCATTCAGGAAACTTCCGGCACTCGGGCCGTCGGAAGGGCTGGAGCAGCCACCCAGCAGGACAAGCAGGCCTACGCCCAGCAGCTTCCGCATTCCCAATCCTCATAACGAATCGTTAATCGCACAGATATCCAAATGCCACATTAAAGACAATATCTCTACGCCGGAGACGGAATAACGACAAAGCTTAAACAAGCGGCAATCTATTCGGCGCCGAGCCATTGTCATAAAGTTGTTACACTGTATTCAGTTACCCATGTAACAGCCGAGGAGCGTTGAGGCACCCGCTCCGCCATACTTCACGAGACAATAGCTATGCGCTTGCCGAAGACGGTATCATCATGACTTTCAACAAGAAAGACATCGCGATGCTGCTTCGCGTACCAGTACGACGGCTTGGACAGGCGGTTGCGCATGCGCCAACGCCACGATGAGCGGCGTCTATGGCTTAGTAATCAAGGATTGGATCTCGGGAAAATCGACTGGTCGGAGTGGCAGGATTTGAACCTGCGACCCCTACGTCCCGAACGTAGTGCTCTACCAGGCTGAGCCACACTCCGTATTCCAGTCGTGGGCGGCTCTATAGCGGGATCATCGGCGAGCCGCAAGCACGATATGCGCTTTTTTGGTAATGAATTTCGCAGCGCTTTTTTGTAGCCATATCTTGCGGCCTGGGAGCGAACCGTTTATTGAGCCGCACCGATTGGGGCGTAGCCAAGTGGTAAGGCAGCGGATTTTGATTCCGCCATTCGGAGGTTCGAACCCTCCCGCCCCAGCCAGATTCTCGATGCCCGACCGGACTTCCATGCCTCCCGCGGGACCAGTGCCCGCCCTGTCGAAGATTTGCGCTCCTACGCTGGGCACAACGCCTTGCGGCCGCCCTTTTGTTTGCGCAGCATGATGCAGCAAATCAATGCGATGGAGGCAAATGTGCGCGTGACGATGGCAGCATTCCTGGCAGGCGCCCTTTGTCTAGGCAGCCTCCCGATTCCACAGGCGCTGGCGACCGAGAAGCCCCCCGCCGACAAGGCGGCGCCGGCCAAGCCGGAGGACGCCGCGCCTGCGGCGGTCAAGCCCCCGGCACCCGCCAAGCCGCATGTGCCCGTCAGCCAGGCAGTCGACTATGGCGACATGCGCTGCGGTTTCGCCGTGCGCCGCCGCGATATCCTCGACAGCCAGATCATCGCCTGGGCCGGCGGTTATATCGAAGGCTATGCCAAGGCCAATCCCGGGCACTTCGGCAGCGAACGCTCCCTTACCGACCTTACGGATCCGGTCGCCCTGCGCACCCATCTGCGCGGCTATTGCCTGAAGCACCGCGACAAGTCGCTCGAGACGGCCGTGCTCGCCATGGTGCCTCGCCCGCATGGCGACAGCAAGCCTGCCACGCCGCCGCAGCACCCTGCCCCCAAATAAGCGTTTCAGCCCCGGATGAAACGCTCGACATAGTCGGCGCCCAGGCCGTTGGCGGCATAGTGGGCCCGACACATGTCGATCTTGGAGAAGACGTCCTCGAACCCCGTCACCTTGCCCCAGGGATCGACATAGATCATGGCGCCGGTGATGTGGAACAGGGTGATCATCTCCTCGCAATCCTCCGGCACCACGAGGGTATGAGTCTCGCCTGGCGGCTCGAACACATAGGAGCCGGTCTCGGCCACCCAGTCATGCTCGAGATAGTGCCAGCGCCCCTTCAGGACATGGCCATGCACCGGGGCCGGATGGCGGTGGCGCGAGAGCACGCCGGATTTGCGCACGCGCAGCAGGTTGACCCAATAGCCCTGCCCGGCATGCAGGCAGAGCGGGCGGAACCAGACATTCTCCATCTGCGGCACCCAGACACGCTCGTCATCGGGCAGCACATGCGGCACCACGATCTCGGTGGCCGCCTCCGCGGGCATCGGCAGTTGATAGGGCATCCGGCTCTGGTCGAGCTTGCGGTCGGGCACGGTCATGGCTTCATCCAATCAGATAGCCGCCGTCGACGGGCAGGATCGTACCCGTGACGAAAGCGGCGGCGGGGGAACACAGGAACAGCACGGGCCCGACCAGATCCGCCGGCACGCCCCAGCGCCCGAGCGGGGTACGCGCCAGGATCGGGCCGCTGCGGGCGGGATCCTCCACCAGCGCCCTTGTGAGCGGCGTCTCGATCCAACCGGGAGCGATCGCGTTGACGCGGATGCGTTCGCCCGCCCAGGCGATGGCCAGCGATTTGGTGAGCTGGGCGATGCCGCCCTTGCTCGCGCTGTAGGCCGGCACCAGGCCGCCGCCAAAGAAGGACAGCATGGAGGCGAGATTGACCACGGCACCCGCGCCCGAAGCCGCCAGGGCGCTGCGACAGGCGGCGCAAAGGCGCATCGTGCCGTTGAGATTGATGTCGATCACCTCTTCGAAGATCTCCGGCTCATGCTCGGCACCACGCCGGATGATGCCGGCGGCATTCACCAGCACGTCGAGACGCTGATAACGCCCGGCCAGCGCGGCGACGGCCGCACCATCCCTGACGTCGAGCTCCACCGTCTCGACGCCGGCAGGCGCGGCCGCTCCGGGCAGGCCTGCGGCCACGACGGAAGCGCCGGCTTCGGCAAATCCTGCCGCGATCGCGGCTCCGATGCCGCTGGTGCCGCCGCTGACCAGCACCAGCCTGCCCTTGAAATCGAATTGCATGATCCATTCACCATAGTGCGCCGGCTCAGGCAGAACCTGTCAATGATCTGACAATACCCCCTACCCGGCGTCAATCCGGGTGCGACCATGGGAAACGGGACAAGGACTGCGTCGGTTCCTTGACGCGCCGGACGGCACGGTCCCGCATGATGCTTGACACCTTCGCTCTTCTTGAATTTACTCAACGGCAATGAATAAAGAGCGGCGTGGCGACTATGCGCTCGCCCAGAAAGTGGGAGCAAACAAGCGTTCACACCCGAACGTGTCTTGCTCCAGGCGGTAAGGGGGAGGAAGCCATGGCGCCCGCGTCGATGGCGGAACGCGGATTGACCTCCGCGCGCATCCGTCACTACCACCATCGTGTCGTGCTGCAGCGCCTGCGACGCCTGCGCGAAGCCTCCAAGGCCGACCTTGCCCGCGCCGCCAACCTGACCAACACCGCCATCGGCGAGATCGTCTCCGACCTGCAGGCCTTCGGGCTGATCTCCGTTGTCGGCAAACGCTATCACGGCCAGCGCGGGCAGCCGGCGACGCTGCTGCGCCTGGAGCCGACGGGGGCCTATGGCATCGGCGTGCGGATCGACCGCAACCGCATCGAGACCGCCCTGGTCGATCTCGGCGGTCATCTCATCGACAAGCGTTCGCATGACTATCCCCTGCCGGCTCCGCAGGAGGCCCTGGCCGTGGTCGCGGCCGACGTCGCCGATCTCAAGGCCATCGCCGACGGCCTGTCCCCCGGACGCGTGCTCGGCATCGGCCTGGCGCAGCCCTACAATCTCGGAGCCTGGCTCGATCGGCTCAATTTGGAGATCGACACGCTGTCGCTGTGGGAAGGCTATGACTTCGCCGCCGCGCTGCAGAGCCTGACCGGCCTCGACGTCCATGCCGAGAATGACGGCACCGCCGCCGCCATCGCCGAGCTCTTTTATGGTTTTGGCCGGGAATCAGACGATTTCGTCTATTTCTTCATCGGTCCGGCGATCGGCGGCGGCGTGGTGCTGGGCGGCGACTATCGCCGCGGCGCCCAGGGCAATGCCGGCGACGTCGCCATGCTGCCGGTGCCGCCCTCCCGCCTGGCCTCGGTGCCTCCGCCCAAGGGCCCCTATGACATTCTGCTGGCGCGGGCCTCCATTGCCGCCCTGATGCGCCATCTCGGCTGGCATGGCCGCAAGATCGTCGGCCCGCACGATCTGCCGGCCGCCATCGCCGCCAATCCGGCGGCCCTGGAAGAATGGATCGCCGATTGCGTCGACGCCCTGGTCGGGCCGGTCCTGTCGGCACAGGCTCTGCTCGACGTTCCCAATGTGGTCATTGACGGCGACCTCGGGGCGCCGATCATGCAGGAGATCGTCTCGCGACTGGAAACCGCGCTGGCCGCGGCCATTCCCGAGGCACGCAGCGCACCGGTGCTGCGGCTGGGCACCTTCGGCTCGATCGCCCATGCCCTGGGTGCCGCCAGCCTGCCGCTGTTCATCGACTTCGCGCCGCGGGCCACCTTGTCGGCCAGCGCCCGCCCGATCGCGTCGCTGGGAGAGACACGCCTGGCCTGATTCCTCCTCAAAGGCGGATCAGCGCTTTTCTTCTTCCTTCAGCCAATCGAGGCGGATGAGGCCGTTGCCTTCCTTAGCAAAGAGCGGAGCCAGATAGTCGCCCACCGCCCGCAGTTCCTCGTCCAGCTTCCAGGGCGGGTTGAGGATGATTATGCCGCAGCCATTCAGGCGGTCGATGCGCTGCACGGTGTAGCGGCTGAGTTCGAAGCGCAGGATGCGACCGGCGGGCAATGCCGCCACCTTGCGGGCGAAGCTCTCGACCTCGCGCATGCCCTTGATCGGATACCAGATGGCATAGATGCCGGTGGCCCAGCGTCGCAACGCCTGCGCCAGACCCTCGGCGATGGCGCGAAACTCGTTGTCCTCCTCGAAAGGCGGGTCGATGAAGACGAGGCCCCGCCGCTCGGGCGGCGGCAGCAGGCCGGGCAGCAAGGCCCAGGCATCGCCCTCCATCACCTTGGTCCGCTTGCCGCGGGCGAAATTGCCACGCAGGCGGCTGGCATCCTCGGGATGCTTTTCGCAGAAGACCAGGCGGTCCTGGTCGCGCGTCAGGTCGGCGGCGAGCCAGGGCGAGCCGGGATAGAGCGGCGGGGACTGGGCCATCAGCCCCTGGCAGAGATCGTGCCAGGGTGCGATCAGTTCGGCGACCCGCACCGATGGCGGATTTGCCGCCATCAGGCCGACGCCATCCCGCCATTCGCCGGTGCGGCGGGCTTCGTCGGCTTCCAGACTGTAGAGCCCGGTGCCGGCATGGGTGTCGATCACGCGGAACGGCGCATCCTTGGCCTTGAGATGGGTCAGGATGCGCGCCAGCACGATATGCTTGAGGACGTCGGCAAAGTTGCCGGCGTGGAAGGCATGGCGATAGTTCATGATGCGTGTTGCGGAGCCTTCGATTTCGCTTTCCTGCCGATATAACCCTCCCAGATCGCCACGACGAGCATGATCATGGTGGTGATGCCGCTGATCATCAAAAGATCGGTCATGAAGGCGAAAGGCGCGGTGATGGCGAGCGCCAGCAGGCCGACGACATGGGTGATCGGCACACCGCCATAGATCAGGCGCTTGTAGAGCGCATTGCCGAGCAGATAGATCGCCGGCCCGCCGAAAATCACCGCCATGCCACCGAAATCGACGTGATGGGCGGGGTGGGCGATCGACAGATCATTGCCGACGGCCGTGACGATGACGCCGGCGATCAGGACGACATGCAGATAATGCGTATAGGCGGCGATCTGTCCGGGCCTGTCGGATTCGACGATCGCCTCTGTCGCATCCTTGGTGGAGATGTCGAAATAAACCCACCACATGGCGATCGAGCCGAGGAAGGCGACGAAGAAGGCGATCAGGCCGGGGGCATCCCAGGCCGCCGACTTGGCCAGGGTGGCTCCGGTGACCAGGACGGATTCGCCCAGCGCGACGATGACGAAGAGCGCACAGCGCTCGACGATGTGGCCGCCTTCCACCGTCCATTCCTTGCCGGGATCGGAGCGGCCGAGCCCCGGCAGCCAGAAGCCGAACCAGGGGGCGAAATATTCGCAGGCCACCGCGACGATCCACAAGACAATGCGGGTTTCGCCCTCGGCGAGGCCGCCGGCGATCCAGATGCAGGCCGCGATCAGGTTCCAGCCGATCATGCGCTGGAAATTGCGGGAGATCGGGGTACCGGCACCCAGGCTGAACAGGGCGAAGGCCGTGCGCCCGACCTGGATGGCCGCAAAGCAGATCGCAAAGATCAGCCCGCGTTCCCCGAAGGCCTCCGGCAAGGCGGCTGCCATCACGAGCCCGAGCGCCATCAAGGCGAACAGGCAGATACGGACCGGCGTCTTCTCCGGATCGAACCAATTGGTGAACCAGCAGGTATATTGCCAGGCCAGCCAGACGGCGAACCACAGGACCAGGGTCTGCAGCGCCCCGCCCCAGGAAAGATGCTCCAGAAGCGAGTGGGAAAGCTGCGTCACCGTGAAGACGTAGACGAGATCGAAGAAGAGTTCCGCATAGGAAACGCGAGCCTCATGACCATCGCGCTCACGTAGAAAACTGGTGGTGCCGCCCTGCTCTGCTGCCATTGTACCTGTCACCTCCGCCCAGCCCATATCGCCGGGAAGCCACTGGAGTGGCAAGAGGGGAAATCGCAGCCGGGCGGCATGGCAGGCAGAAGTCCACGGCTTAGGTCGCCCGCACGTCGGCATCCGCAGCGGAGACGATCGAGGTAGGCCACGACATGACTGGACCGGCAGGGTCATGTCGAGACGGCACGCCCGGCAATTGGGCACGACGAGGCGATCCTCCCCACCCGCAAGCGGAGAGAAGACGAGACCGATGTCCCGTCCTAAAAGCGGCGTTCAAATCCGGATCACGTAGCTCTTGCGCGTCGTCTCCACCACTTCCCAGCTGCCGGCAAAACCCGGTTCCAGGATCATGGTGTCGCCAGGGCCCAGTTCGACCGGCGCCCCGCCATCCGGCGTGACGATGGAGCGGCCTTCGAGCAGGGTACAGCTCTCCCATTCCTCGTAGACGATGCGCCAGCGCCCGGGCGTTGCCTCCCAGATGCCGCAGAAGGTCTTGCCATCGGCGCTCTCATAGCTGTTCCAGGTGCGGAAGGCCGGATCGCCGGCTTCCAGCCGTTCAGGCTTGGGTGCGCCCGCCTCGGCCTCCCCTTCCCCCACGCCTGCGAATTTGAGCCATAGAGCCATGTCGATTTCCCCCAAGCGATGTCAGTTCAGCGCTGGTATCAGAATGTCGCGCGTCCGGCAGCCCTGATAACGCAGCTGCGTCGGGCAGGTCCGGAAAGTGCGCAGATCCTTGCTCAGGCAGATACGCAATTCCGTGAGCACGCTGCCACGCTCGCCCCGGCTGCAGACCACGGTCATCATGTCGGGCCGCAGGCCGGGATTGGCTTGCGAGAAGGCCCGCCCGATCTCGATCGGTGCGGCCCGGCTGTCCTGCCCCGGGGCCCGATAGGCTTCGGGGACGACGATCCGGCGATAGAGCGTCGCCATCGCTTCGAAATAGCGGGTCGGGGACAGGCCCGAACAGGTGCCATGCTTGCGCCACTCATAGCGGGCCAGGCCTTCGGAGGGCATCACGCCCCGGGTTGCGGCGAGGTCTCGCCGCTGCACGAAGGCACCGGGATTGCATTCGGTGGGAAAATCGCGCTCCCCCTGCGGCCACAGGCCATGGACAAGGAAGCCGAGGCGCGAACCGATATCGCACTGGTCGGGCTGCTTGGCCGCGCCGCCCGTGGCGCAGAAGCCCGGCGACCAGGTCAGCGCGAGCAGATAGAGATCAAAATCACCTGGTGTCCCGCCGCGGATCTCTCGCGCGGCGAGGCCGCTGCTCGCCGCCACCATGACAATGGCCGCGAGCAGAAGACGGATCACGGACGCGCCATCTTGCAGGCGGGCGCATAGGCTAGGTTGTGGTCGGTGCCATCGACGCACCATTCCACGCCCCAGCTTGCGCCGATCCAGCCGGTATCCTCGGCGATCGCATAGGAGACGCGGCGATAATGCCCGTCATTGGTCAGCACGCGCGCCACGCAGAAGCGGCGCGGAATGTAGCTCGCGCCCCAGGGCCGGAAGGCGACCTGGCGATGACGGTCGATCTGCTGGATCGCCAGGTTGGAATGCCAGTAATTCGCTTCCTTGCGGGCAAAGCGCGCGGCGATCTGGTCGGAGACGGCCTTGTCGGCGCAATGGGGCAGGACGGCGTCGTAATTAGGCCCGGACAGCCAGAAATTCTTTTCCAGCGCCGAGGCGGCAAGCGCCGGCGCACAGGATGCAGCCAGCAGGACGGCGGCAAGACCGGCAATACGCATGATGAGAATCCTTAAATCAGCAACTCATGCGAATCTGTCCGCGCTGAGGCCAGCCGTCAAGCACCAAGCCATGGGGCCGGGCCCCAATTGCTGCCGTTCGCAAGGCGGCCTGACAATCGCTCGGCTTGCTGCTGCCCCCAAGACGACATGATCGCCTTCGTCTGTCACATTTCTGTCAGGAAACACGGTTGTTTTGCAGCAGCCATGAACAGGCTTAAACATGGATCATGAAACGGGGCGTCGATTCGGCCATGCAGAAATTCACCACCGCCCGCGAAGCTGCGCTGGCACTCCGCCCGGACGAACCGGTCTATGGCTTCCGACCGCAGGTCCTGGCGGCCGATGCGCGCGAGTTCATGGCCCAGTTTCCCGGCAAGACCGCCTATGCCGTGAAGACCAATGGCGAGCCGATGATCCTCAAGGTGCTGGCAGAGGCCGGCATCACCTCCTTCGACGTCGCCAGCCCGGCCGAGTTCGAAGCAGCCCGGGCCGCTTCGCCGAACTGCGAACTCCTTTATATGCATCCGGTCAAGGCGCAGTCCCATATCCGCCTGGCGCTGGAGACCTATGGCATTCGCGAACTCTCGCTCGACCATGAGGACGAAGTCGCCAAGATCCTGCGCATCGTGCGCGCCCTCGACATTCCGCCCGAGGAGATCACGCTGTTCCTGCGCCTCGCCACCAAGGGTGCGGCTGCCTACGAACTCTCCAAGAAGTTCGGCGCCACGCCGACCCATGCGGTCGAGCTGCTCGATCGCATGGCCGGCATCGGCTTCAAGACCGGCATCGCCTTCCATGTCGGCTCCCAGGTCGAGGATCCGGAGACCTATGAACGGGCGATGGCCTCCGTCGCCTGGGTGCGCTCGCGCATCAAGGAGGATATCGTCAGCCTCGACATCGGCGGCGGCTTTCCCGCGCAATATGGCCTCGACCCCAAGAAGAAGGGCTCGAACCAGGGCACGCCGACGACCGAGGCGCTGATGCGCCAGATCCGGGCCGACATCGCCGACTGGAAGCTGGACGACCTGCCGCTGGTGGCCGAGCCCGGCCGGGTGATCGTGGCGCGCTGCCTGTCGGTGATGGTGCGCGTGCTGCTCAAGAAGGGCCAGCGCCTCTACATCAATGACGGTGTCTGGGCCTCGCTCTCCGATTCATGGACGGGCAAGCTCCTGCTGCCGACCCGCTTCATTCCCGATCCCGCCCGCAAGCGCCGCAACGGCTCGCCCGACAAGCTGTTGCCGTTCCGCATCTGCGGTGCGACCTGCGATTCCGTCGACATCCTGACCCGCCCCTTCTATCTGCCCGAGACAATCGACACCGGCGACTGGATCGAGATCGGCCATATCGGCGCCTATTCGCTCGGCCTGCGCACCCGTTTCAATGGGTTCTTCCCCGACAAGTTCGTCGAGCTGGAGACCCCGTTCGAGGAAGAGCCCGGCGTCAGCATTCCGATTGCGGCGGAGTAGAAATCTTCTTGCCCTGTTCTTTTATCGCCGAGCGTTGATCTGAACTTCGAAATCATTTGCTCGTGACGGAAACTACCCCTAGCTTGGTGACGTAGTAGAATACACTACTTGTTCTATGCCTTGGGGGTTCTCTTGATCCGTCTTCTCGGTATTTTTGCTGTTTGCCTTGCTTTAGCCTCCTGTGCGGGACGCGTATCGCTCTCACCGGCCACCGATGCCGGCCTGGCATCGCGAGGCTGGGAGGAAGCGCGTAATCTGGCATATTACGCGCCGTCGGGCGTGCGTCTCACCAAAGGGCTTATCTGCAGGAGCGCACGCTGCGGTGGGCCAGGCTTCGTGATGACCGGAACCGCTTCCCTGCCGAACGGCAGCGCACTGGGTTTCCGGGGCGTGATGGCCAACCGTTCTCTTACCGATGCCAAGCTCCTCCACGCACTCCGGCTGCTTAGCGAGGGCTCTCCGAACCTGGCGGGAATCGACGGCCACCTCATCGGCGCACGTAAACGGGCCAATTCGGTCGAGCTGACGTTCTCCTTTGCCAAAAGCACGCCCCAAACGGGCCGCATCGTCGGACTGGCCCGCGCCGATGTCAGGGGAACCGACATGTCGGTGGTGGTGGCCGGTGGCCCCACCATGGCCAGTGCGCGGCAGCGGTTGGGGCTGCTCCCCAATTAGAGGATAGCCCGAGCCAGGCCGCCGTCGATCGGGATGGCCGCGCCCGTGACATAGGAGGCGAGGTCACTGGCCAGGAAGGCGGCAACGGCACCGAATTCATCGGCGGTGCCATAGCGCCCGATCGGAACCTCGGCCTGGCTCTCCGCCGCAATCGCCTCTGCATCCACGCCGCGCGCCTCGGCATCGAGGCGGTCGAGTACCTTGGTCCGTTCGGTATCGAGCCGGCCGGCCAGCAGCAGGTTGACGGTGACGCCATCCGCCGCCACCTCGTTGGCAAGGCTCTTGGCCCAGCCGGCCACCGCCGCCCGCAAGGCGTTCGAGGCCGTCAGTCCCCTGATCGGCTCCCGCACGCTTGTGGATGAGACCACGAGGATGCGGCCCCAGCGCCTTGCCTTCATACCCGGCAGGACATGGGCGGCGATGCCCAGGCCCGTCAGGAAGAGAGCATCGAACTGTCGATGCCATCTTGCGCTATCCGTTTCGCCGGCACCGAAAGGCGGCGGCCCGCCGCCATTGAGCAGCAGAATATCGACGCCGCCCCATTCGAGATCGATCCGCTCGAACATGGCTGCGACATCGGCGGGATTTTCGAGATCGGCACGAATACCGAAGGAGGACGGCGAGACGCCGCGGAGTTCCGCGGCCGTCGTCTCGAGTGCTGCCGCGTCGCGTCCAACCGCGGCGACGACCGCCCCCTCCGCCGCCAGGCGGGCGGCCACGCCGCGCCCGAGGCCCTTATTGCCACCGAGCACCAGGGCCCGCTTACCTTCAATTCCGAGATTCATGTTTCTATCCAATATTTTGTTGCGTCATCCGTTCAGCGCACATGCACGATGGCATCGACCTCGACGGCGACGCCCAAAGGGAGCCCCGCCATTCCCAAGGCGGAACGGGCGTGCTCGCCTCGGGATCCGAGGATCCTGAGAAACAGCTCCGAGGCACCATTGCCTACCTGCGAGATCTGGCTGAACCCGGCCGCGGCATTGACATAGACGGTGAGCTTGGCGACCCGGACGATCCGATCGAGATCGCCCTGAAGCTCCCTGTCGAGCCAGAACAGCACATTGGCGGCGCATAGTTCGGCGGCCTTGCGGGCCTCATCGAGGCTCACGCCGTCGCCAACCTTGCCGATGGCCGTGATCTCCTTGCCGCGTTCCGGAATCTGGCCGGAGATGTAGACGATGTCGCCGATACGCACACAGGGCTCGAATGGCAGGTCGGCGCGGACAACCAGCGGCGGTGTCAGGCCGAGTTGGTGAAAAATCTGGCTGATCATGAACAAGGCTCCCTTCCGGCGATGTGACGGAATGGGCTTGCCAGATCGAGAGGTTAAAAAGTATCCTTATAATGATGATATAAGCATCAGGATAATTTATGGATCGAGATCTGGATCCTTATCTCCTGCGAGCTCTGCTTGCCGCGGCCGAAACCGGGACGATCAGCGCGGCAGCCGAACGGCTGTCCCGGACGCAGGCGGCGGTCAGCATGCAGTTGCAGCGGCTCGAAGGCGATCTCGGCACCAGACTGCTCGACAGGACGCCGCGCGGCGTCTCGCTGACGCAGGCCGGCGAAACATTGGCGGCCTATGCCAGGCGCCTGCTCGCGTTGACCAGCGATGCGCGGCGACAGATCGAGGGCCGGCAACTGGCCGGCAGAGTCAGGCTGGGCCTGGTCGAGGACCTCGCAATGACGCCATTACCACTCGCACTCGCCGAGTTTCGGCAGCAGCATCCCAAGATCCAGCTCGACCTGATGACGGCCCACAGTCCCGAACTCGACGGCGCCGTGCGGGAAGGCCGCTGCGACATCGTCATCGGCGATCCCGCCCGTTTCGGTTCGGCGCCCCATTTCCACTGGTCCCGGCGGCTGGTCTGGGGCGGCAGCCGCCTCATCGACCTGTCCGACGCTGCGCCCGTACCTTTTGTCGCCTTCGAGGAATCCTGCACCTGGCAGGACAGGACAGCCGTCGCCTTTGCCGAAGCCGGCATCGCCTGGACCATCGCCTGCCACGTCACCACGTTCGCTGCCCTGGTCGGCGCATTGCGTGCCGGTCTCGGCATCAGCCTGATGTTGCCGGAGACGCTCCCTGCCGACTGCGAAACCTTGGCACCCCGCATTCGCCTGCCGGCACCGCCCAGCGCCCATTTCGGCCTGTTCCTGGGGGAAGAACCGAGCAATCCCACCCGGCAGCTCGCGGCGTTCCTGCGGGACCGGCTGGTTGCCTGAGCATATGCGCCGATCCTGTTTGGCGACATACAGGAGGGATGACGTCTTGTCATCCGTTGCAAAGACCTTTCCGCGGAACACTCGGATGTCCCGCCTGACAAGGGAGCAGCTGTGTGGCTGTCTTTTCAACCCCAACCCCCGCCAAGCGTAACTTGGAAACCCCAATGCTTGTCTATTGAAAACGGTACAATTTAACCATTAATATCTCATTAGCTGCCAATGAAGTCGAAAATTCGCTCATTCTTTGTAACCGAATTTGTATTGACCGGATAATTTCTTGACGCTTCAAATTTTTAATTGCCAATGTCTGAAGCCAATGCAAATTTCTGTTGTGGGACTTGGGGGGCCCAAATCCAGGTCGTCAAATGAAAAATATTGCCATTGTAGGATCGTTGGCATTTACTCTTTCTGGATGTACAACGCTTGGCGTCATGCAGGCGAACGAAACAATACCGGCAGGGAGGATAAGAAAGGTCGACTTTTATTCGGCGCTGCATGAGGATTGCTCCTCAATGGGAGAGCCAACGGTTCGCATCTCCCAGCAACCCCAGCATGGCCATCTCGAAATTAAACCCGGCAAGGACTATTCCAGATTCACGAAGACAAACCCCCGCAACGTCTGCAACAAGATGCCGACACAAAGTGCTCAGCTCTGGTACAAGCCGGACTCAGGATATACTGGAACAGATACCTTCTCGGTGCTGATCATATATCCTGACAACGGCACCAGATCGAGAAATTACACGATCCATGTCATCTAGGACTGAGACACCAGGGCGTGCGCGATGCCCTTGTTGCCGGGTCGTCGCGCAATCGCCGAAAGCTCCGGCTTAAGCTCAATCTTTCAAGGGGTTGGGGACTCCTGTGCAGGGTCCCCTGCCCTCAGTGATGCCCATGCAGGCATTTGTCGTGATCGGCCAGGATCTCGATCACGCGGCATTCGTCGACGCGGCCATGGCGGCAGCCTTCCGCCATGCGCTGCAATTCAATTTTCAGCGCCTGCAGGCTGGCAATGCGCTGTTCCACTTCGACCAGGCGAGCCTGGGCAATGGCGTCGGCCGCCGCGCAGGACTGGCCGGGATTGTCCTGCAGGTCGAGCAGGGTCCGGATCGCGTCGACCTCGAAGCCGAGTTCGCGCGCATGACGGATGAAGGCGAGCCTGCGCACATCGGCTGCCTCATAGAGACGCCGGTTGCCGTCGGTGCGCGGCGGCGCCGGCAGCAGGCCCACCTGCTCATAGTAACGGATGGTCGGCACCTTGACGCCGCTGCGCTTGGCTGCCTCGCCGATCGCCACGCCTGAAAGCTTCATTTTCCGCTTGCTCCTCTAGCCACTAGAGGATGTAGTTGCCTTCGCAGAAGATGCAACCCATTCGAAATGCGAGACTCGAAATGGCTATCGCTGCGACCCAGACCCGTTACCGCGTGGAGGGCATGGACTGTGCTTCCTGCGCCAGCAAGATCGACAAGGCCGTGCGCGGCGTCACCGGCGTGGAGGACGTCTCGGTATCGGTGACGGCAGGCACGATGACGGTCAAGCATGGCGACGGCCAGGATCTCGGCGCGGTCGAGGATAGGGTCCGTCGCCTCGGCTACAAGGTTTCTCCCCTGGCCAGCGCAGCGCCGACGACCGTGGGAGCGAAGCCAGCTCACGATCATAAGCACGACCATGATCACGGCGCCTGCTCCGGTCACGACCATGCTCATGCGGGGCACGTCCACGATCACGACCATGATGATCATGACGATCATGCCGGCCACGACCACGGCAAACACGATCATGGCAAACATGATTATGGCGCCCAAAGCGAGGCACCTGCCCTCGCCGGCCTGCATGGCCATGACCACGGCCCTTCTTCCGGTCCCTGGTGGCGCTCGGGCAAGGGCCAGCTCACCATTGCCGCCGGCGTCGCGCTGGTGGCCGCCTATGGCATCGGCCATCTCTTTCCTTCGATCGCGGTCTGGGCCTTCGACATCGCCATGCTGGTCGGCCTCATCCCAATCGCGCGGCGCGCCTTCGTGGCGGCTCGCTATGGCATGCCCTTCACCATCGAGATGCTGATGACCATCGCCGCCGTGGGCGCGGTGATCATCGGGGCGGCCGAGGAAGGCGCCGCCGTGGTCTTCCTGTTCCTGGTCGGCGAATTGCTGGAGGGCGTCGCGGCCGGAAAGGCGCGCGCCAGCATCCAGTCTCTTGCCAGCCTGGTGCCCAAGACCGCCCTTCTCGAAGAAGAAGGACGCACCAAAGAGGTGCCGGCGGAAACGCTTGCCGTCGGCGCCGTGATCCTGGTGCGACCGGGCGACCGCATTCCCGCCGACGGTGTCATCGTCTCGGGCGAGAGCGCCATCGATGAGGCGCCGGTCACCGGCGAAAGCACGCCCAAGCGCAAGGAGACCGCCGACACGGTTTTCGCCGGCACCGTCAATGGCGACGGCGCCCTGCGCATCCGCGTGACGGCCAGCGCTGCCGACAACACAATCGCCCGGGTGATCAAGCTCGTCGAGGAAGCCCAGGAGAGCAAGGCGCCGACCGAGCGCTTCATCGATCGTTTCTCGCGCTATTACACGCCGGGCGTGGTGGTGGTCGCGGCCCTGGTGGCCATCCTGCCTCCCCTCCTCGGCGGCGCTTCCTGGAACGAGTGGATCTACAAGGGCCTGGCGATCCTCCTGATCGGCTGCCCCTGCGCTCTGGTCATCTCGACGCCGGCCGCCATCGCCGCCTCGCTCTCGGCCGGTGCGCGCCGTGGTCTCCTGATGAAGGGCGGCGCCGTGCTCGAAACCGTGGGCAAGATCACCGCTGCCGCCTTCGACAAAACAGGCACGCTCACCGAGGGCAAACCCAAGGTAACCGACATCGTGCCGCTTGGCCGCGACGAGGCCGAGGTGCTGAGGCTGGCCGCGGCCCTCGAGGCCGGCTCGAGCCACCCGCTCGCCATCGCCATCCTGGCCAAGGCAGCCGAACGCAACGTCCTCGCTCCCGTCGCCCGGGACTCCAAGGCATTGGGCGGCAAGGGCGTCACCGGCAGCATCGATGGCCTCGCCCTCTTCCTCGGCTCGCCCAAGGCTGCGGCCAGCGAAACGGCGCTTCCCGCGGACATCGTGACGCGCATCGAAGCCTTCAACCAGGAAGGCAAAACCGTCTCGGTCCTGCTGGCCGGCGGCGTGCCTGCGGGGCTGATCGCCATGCGCGACGAGCCGCGCGAGGACGCCATCGCCGGGCTGTCGGCCCTGCGTGCGGCCGGCGTGCGTACCCTGATGCTCACCGGCGACAATGCCCGCACGGCCCAGGCGATCGGCAGCAAGCTCGGGCTGGAAGTGCATGCCGAACTCCTGCCGCAAGACAAGCAGCGTATCGTCAACGAGCTCAAGGCGCAGGGGTTGACGGTGGCCAAGGTCGGCGATGGCATCAATGACGCCCCAGCCCTGGCGGCGGCCGATATCGGCATAGCCATGGGCGGCGGCACCGACGTCGCCCTGGAGACGGCCGATGCCGCCGTGCTGCATGGGCGCGTCAGCGATGTGGCCGGCATGGTCTCGCTGTCGCGCTGCACCATGACGAACATCCGCCAGAACATCACGATGGCACTCGGGTTGAAGGCCGTGTTCCTGGTCACCACCATTGCCGGCATCACCGGGCTGTGGCCGGCTATCCTCGCCGACACCGGGGCGACCGTGCTCGTCACCTTGAACGCGCTGCGCCTGCTCCACACGAAAATCGGCTGAGGACAGCCAATTCTCCCATTCGACCTGCAAAGGGCGCGCGGACTCCGGTCCCGCGCCCTTTTTTATGGCGCAGTCTCTGCCTGGACTGCCCTACGAGCGACCTTGACGCGTCGGCCCGGGCATCGTATATATCCACTAGGTTAATTAACTGGATGGCTATATACGATGCCCGACCATCTCAGCGACACCTTCTCGGCCCTGGCCGACCCGACCCGCCGGGCCATCCTCGCCCGACTTGCACAGGGTGAAGCGACCGTCATGCAATTGTCGGAACCCTTCACGCTGACTCAGCCGGCCATCTCAAAACATCTCAAGGTCCTGGAAAAGGCCGGCCTGATCACTCGCAGCCGCAGCGCGCAATGGCGCCCTTGCCGACTGGAGCCGGGCCCGCTGCGGGACGCCTTCGACTGGGTCCAGCACTATCGCCGCTTCTGGGACGACAGCTTCGACCGCCTCGACGACTATCTCGCCGAACTCCAGTCCCAAAAAAGCGACAAGGACAACCAGCATGACTAGCGCGCCCTCCATTCCCCCGGCCGCCAAAGAGCACGAACTCGTCATCACCCGCCTGTTCAAGGCGCCGCGCGAACTGGTGTTCAAGGCCTGGACGGAGCCGCAGCACCTGGTTCGCTGGCCCGGACCGAAGGGGTTCACGGCGACCTCGGACAAGTTCGATTGCAGCCCGGGAGGCTTCTATCGCACTTGCCTGCATGCCCCGGACGGCACCGACCATTGGGTGCGCGGCACCTATCTGACGGTGGAGCCGCCGGCCCGCCTCGTCTTCACCCATGCCTGGGAGGGCGATGACGGCAATCCCGGGCCCGAGACCATCGTCACCGTCACCTTCAAGGACGAGGACGGCCAGACCTTGATGCACTTCCACCAAGGCGTCTTCACCACCCTCGCCTCGCGGGACGGCCATGGCGAAGGCTGGAGCCAGAGTTTTGATAGGCTCGAAGCCTACCTGACCGAGGTGTCGCCATGAAGCTGTTCTATTGTGAGACCCTGAACCCGCGCAAAGCCTGCGCCGTTGCCCGGCATCTCGGCTCCCCGGTCGAGTTCGTGCGGGTGAACCTGGCGCATGGCGAGCATCGCCGGCCCGACTTTCTCGCCATCAATCCGAACGGCCGCGTGCCCGTGCTGCAGGACGGCGACTGGTCGCTCTGGGAAGCCAATGCAATCATGTGCCATCTTTCCGACCTGGCACAGTCGGACCTGTGGCCGCATGACGTCCGCCAGGTCGAGGTCATGCGCTGGCTGAGCTGGGACGCTCATCACTTCACGCGTCCCGCCGGCACCTTGTGGTTCGAGCATCTGATCAAGCCCCTCATCGGCATGGGCCCGCCGGACCCAGCTTTGATTGCCTCCGCCACGGCGGAGTTCCACAGCGCCGCCGCATTGCTCGAGCGACACCTCGCCGGACGAAACCACGTCGTCGGCGACCGCCTGAGCATTGCCGATTTCGCCCTGGCCTCCGCTCTGCCGGATGCGCAGGCCAGCCGCATTCCACTCGACCCCTATCCCAATATCCGCCGCTGGCATGACAGCCTGCTCGATATCGAAGCCTGGCGCCAACCCTTCCCCGTTTCATCAGCGCCGCTCGCCGCCTGAATCAATCGCATCTCACACCATTTCTCACCGACGAGGCCCCTGCCATGCGCAAGCTCAAGCTGGAAATGCAGATATCGGCCGATGGCTTCAGTTCGAGCCATGACGGCAACAATGACTGGATGGCCTGGAACTGGGCGCCGGATTGGGGCTGGGACGAGGAACTGCGCCGCTACCACCACGACCTCACCTTTTCCTCCGACTGCATCCTGCTCAGCCGCATGATGGCCGAGGAGGGCTTCCACCAGCACTGGCAGACGGTCTCGGAGGATTCCGCCAGTCCCCAGTCGGGGTTCGCCAGGGCGATCAGCGACATGCGCAAGATCGTCTTCAGCCGTACCCTGACGGACTCGCGCTGGGCCAATACTGAGATTGCCGGAGCCGGCCTCGCCGAGGAGGTCAACCGCCTCAAGCGCGAACCTGGCAAGGACATCATCGTCTATGGCGGTCCCATCCTGGTGTCCTCGCTGGTCGAAGCGGGGCTGATCGACGAATTCCACTTCATCATCAATCCAGCCGTGCTGGGCAGCGGCAAGCCGATGCTCGGGGAGCTTCGCAAGACGACACGGCTCCGGCTCGTCGACGCCCGCCCCTTCGCCTGCGGCGTGGCCGTGCTGCACTATGCCAGGACGTAGCGGCTTCGGTTAGGCCTCCGTCTTCAGGAAATCGACGAAGGCGCGCAAGGCCGGGCGCATCAGGCGCCGGCTAGGATAGTAGAGGAAGAGACCCGGAAAGGCCGGGCACCAATCCTCCATGAGGCGCACGAGCCTGCCTTGGGCAAGCGCCTCCGCCACGAGCCCCTCGATCAGCACAGCCAGCCCCTGCCCCGCCAAAGCGGCATCGAGCATCAGGGCGTCGTCATTGACGATGAGGCTGCCCGTCACTGCCAGTTCGATGGCCTTACCATCCCGTTCGAGCTCCCAGCGATAGAGGGAGCCATCGGTGAAGCGGCGCTGGATGCAATCGTGATCGTGGAGATCCGCGGGCAGTTCCGGCCTGCGCCGGCCATCGAGATAGCCGGGCGCCCCGACGATGGCAAAGCGCAGCGGGCCGCCGAGCGGCACGGCGATCATGTCCTGCTGCAGGCTTTCGCCGAACCGTATGCCGGCGTCGAAACCCGACGCCACGATATCGGTGAAGGCATCCTGGGCCAGGATTTCCACGCTCACCGCGGGATATCGGCGCATGAAACGCAGGGCCAGCGGCAGCAGCACATGCTGCACGGCCGTGCGTGGCGCGCTGAAGCGGAGCCTCCCGGCGATGTCCGCCTGCGAAGCGCTCGCCTGTTCGAGCGCCTCCTCGATCGATGCGAGCGCCGGCTGCAATTGCCCCAGCAAGCGTTCCCCGGCGGCGGTAGGCGCAACGCTCCGTGTCGTGCGGGCCAGCAGCCGCACGCCTAGGCTTTCCTCGAGACCCGTGATCGCCTGACTGACGGCCGACACCGACATGCCGAGCTTGCGAGCCGCGGCACGAAAGCTGCGCTGCTCTGCGATAGCCGAGAGAATGACGAGACTGGGTAGATCGGTTCGTTTCATTGTTCAGTTATACAAAACAAGCCATTTAAAAAAGCATGGATTATCGAACAACTCAATGAGGTGCATGGTCGCCGATATTACGGAGGACCACATCATGAAGACACGCCAACTCGGCACCGAGCTCAGCGTTTCCGCCATCGGCCTCGGCTGCATGGGCATGAGCTTTGCCTATGGCGGCCAGGCCGAGGCGGATGCCATCCGCACGCTGCATCGCGCCGTCGATCTCGGCATCACCCTCTTCGATACCGCCGAGGTCTACGGACCCTTCACCAATGAGGAGCTCGTCGGCAAGGCGTTGAAGGGGGCCAGGAACAAGGTGGTGATCGCGACCAAATTCGGTTTCCGCATTGCCCCGGAAGGCCAGGATCGTGACCGTATCATCGGTGTGGACAGCCGTCCCGAACATGTGCGCGCCGTTGCCGAAGCCTCGCTTCGCCGTCTCGGCGTCGAGACCATCGACCTGTTCTACCAGCATCGTGTCGATCCCGCCGTGCCCATCGAGGACACGGTCGGGGCCATGGCGGAGCTGGTGAGAGAGGGCAAGGTCAAGGCCCTCGGCCTGTCGGAAGCCGGCGCGACGACCATCCGACGCGCCCATGCCGTCCATCCGATTGCCGCGGTCCAGACGGAATATTCACTGTGGAGCCGCGATGTCGAGGCGGATGTGCTGCCGGTCTGCCGGGAACTCGGCATCGGCTTCGTGCCCTACAGTCCGCTGGGCCGCGGCCTGCTCACCGGCACGATCCGGGATCACAGCACGCTCGCCGCCGACGACTGGCGCAAATCCCTGCCCCGTTTCCAGGAAAGCAACATGGCGGCGAACCAACGCCTGCTGGCGAAATTTGCCAGCATTGCCGAGGACAAGGGGGTAACGCCTGCCCAGCTCGCACTGGCCTGGGTGCTGCACCGGGGCGACCATATCGTGCCTATTCCCGGGGCCCGGCGATTGTCCCATCTGGAAGACAATGCGGCGGCGGCCGCAATCTCGCTCACGGCGGCCGATCTTGCTGCCATCGACGAAGCCATGCCTCCGGCCAGCGTCAGCGGCGAGCGCTACATGCCGGAAGCCATGGCGCTGGTCGACGCCTCCTGAGACAAAGCAATCAGCATCGCCTCAGGACGCGCGATACCTGCAAAAGCACACCCTGGCCGGCGCCGGCCCTGTCCAGATGTCCCCGGACGATCAGGCAAGACCACTGGCGCCAAGTACGGCGGATCGCGGCGGCATCCGCGGGCCTTGCCTGCAGCCGGGGCAGCGGGCCTCGGTAGAGCGGGTGCGGCGAGTCGGCCGCATCCACCGGCTGGATCGCCATTTCGCCCCAGGGACATGGCGCCCGGATGCACATGATCCGAAGCGGCGCCAGACGCAGTGTTTGCAACCGGTCCCGCGCAAGACCCACTGCCGGAGCAAAGGCGCCAGCGAAAATGACCGCCGCCGCCATGCCAAGGGACAGATACCGAATTGCCCGCATCGCTCGCGCTCCCATCATGGCCGCCCCCTCATCCATCCCAGCATGGCGCCCGGGTTCCCGCTGTTGTCCTGGCAACAGGCAGCGTTGTTTGGGCGCTTTCAATGCAAAAGGCAGGCTCGCGGCCTGCCTCCTTGCTTCGTCTCGCCGGTCTCAGCTCCGTCAGGCCGCAGCCGACTGGCTCTCAGGGCGCACCGCCTGATTGAAGTCTTCGATCAGGCTGCGAGTGATGGTGCCGGGCGTGTAGCGATGTTCGAGGATCTCGCTGACCGGCGTGACCTCTGCTGCCGTGCCGGTGAGGAAGCACTCGCTGAAGCTGCCGAGTTCGTCCGGCATGATGCGCCGTTCGATCACGTCCAGACCGCGGGCCTTGGCAAGATCGATCACCGTGCGGCGGGTGATGCCGTCCAGGAAGCAGTCGGCGATCGGGGTGTGGATCTTGCCGTCCTGGATGAAGAAGACATTGGCACCGGTGCATTCGGCCACACGGCCCTGCCAGTCATACATCAGCGCATCGGCATAACCGCGACGCTCGGCACGATGCTTGGAGATGGTGCAGATCATGTAGAGGCCGGCGGCCTTCGACAAGGAAGGTGCCGTCTTCGGATCGGGCCGGCGATATTCGGCCACATCAAGGCGAATACCCTTCATCTTGGTCGCCATGTCGAACATGCTCGGCCATTCCCACACGGCGATGGCGGTGTGGATGGTGGCATGCTGGGCGGCCACGGCCATCATTTCCGAGCCACGCCAGGCCACCGGCCTGACATAAGCATCCTTCAGGCCATTCTTGTCGAGCACGGCCTGCTTGGCGGCATCGAGTTCCTCGACCGAATAGGGAATGGCGAAATCAAGAATCTCGGCAGAACGCTTGAAGCGTGCGGAATGCTCGGAGGACTTGAAGATCTTGCCGCCATAGGAACGCTCGCCCTCGAAGACGGCACCGCCATAGTGCAGCCCATGCGAAAGAACATGAAGCTTGGCATCGCCCCAGGCCAGCATCTGGCCATCCAGCCAGATAAAGCCATCGCGTTGATCGAAGGGCAACATCGACATGACACATCCTCCAGCGCTTAGCGCTTCCTCGAGCAAAGTGCGTCTTGGCGAAAACGCTTGCTTGCTCTTACTCTTCGGTTCGACACGTCTCGGCGATTCCTGGCGTTTCCGTCGAATCGCAAAACGTGTTGGAGCAAATGGCAAAACGCCGACTTGCTCCATTTGCGGAGCCCTGCATCCCCTGGCGATTTCACCGGGGCGCAAGACAGCTTGGTAACCGCAATGTTATAGCCATTGGCGGGCAGTTGCGGAAACTGTTCCGTTCGCCGCGAGCGTCTTTTTCGCTCGGGACGTGGCTGGATAATGGCAACCGTCGCTTTTGCGTCGGGGGGCAAATCCCCTTATGTTTCGTGCCGGAAACGGCACCGCGCCTCGCGCGTTGAGATATCCACCCGTTCCAGAGCAAAGCGCGTTTAGACGGAAACGCTATTTTGCTCTAACTCTTTGGTTCGATGCGTCTTTGCGATTCTTGGCAATTCTGCCAAATCGAGAAACGCTCCGGCGGAACATCCTTTCGCGCTGAGCCCGGTTTGCGTAACGATCTGACGAAAATATGTCAATATGGCTGACGTAAATTTCTCGTTCTCCCCTGCCTCCACGCCACGCTCGGAAACCGAGCAGGGCGAGCCCCCGCTTTATGAGCTGATCGAACTCTTCTTCTTCGCCTATCGCGACTTCGTTGCCGATCCCGACCATGCCCTCGAAGCCTATGGTTTTGGGCGGGCCCACCATCGCGTGCTGCATTTCGTCGACCGCAATCCCGATCTTACTGTCGCCGAATTGCTGGATATTCTGAAAATCACCAAGCAGTCGCTGGCCCGGGTGTTGAAGGACCTGGTCGACCAGGGCTTCATCCTGCAGCGCGAAGGCAGGGAAGATCGTCGGCAGCGTTTGCTGACCACCACGGTGAAAGGCAAGCAACTGGCCGTCGAACTGGCAACGACGCAATCCCAGCGCATCGCGCGAGCACTCGCCGAAGCCGGGCTGACCGGCCCCGAGCTGGCGCAACGCTTCCTGTTCGCCATGGTCGATCCGGACGGGCGGGCGGAAGTCGCCCGGCTCATCAGCGGCAACGTCACCAAAGGCGACAAGATCCGGGGTGAAAAACGATGAACAAGGTTGCCGTCCTTCCCGACGACGCCCCCCATATCCTGCTGGTCGACGACGACAACCGCATCCGCACCCTGCTCTCGCGCTATCTCGGCGAGCACGGCTATCGCGTGACCACGGCCGAACACGCGGCCAGCGCCCGGCAGCGCATCGAGGCGATCACCTTCGATCTGATGATTGTCGATGTGATGATGCCAGGCGAGAACGGTTTCGACCTGACCCGCTGGATCCGCACCGGCTCCAGCGTGCCGATCCTGATGCTGACGGCACGCGGCGATCCGGATGATCGCATCAAGGGCCTGGAGATCGGCGCCGACGACTATTTGCCCAAGCCGTTCGAACCGCGCGAATTGCTGTTGCGCCTCAACAATATCCTGAAGCGGGCGGTTGCTCCGACACCGGCGGAACCGGTGCGCGACATCGTCACCTTCGGCGACTTCACCTTCCATGTCTCGCGCGGCGAACTCCAGCAAGGCGGCGAGACGGTTCGCATCACCGAACGCGAGCGCGACATGCTGCGCCTGCTGGTCGAGATCCCGCGCGAGACGGTGGACCGGCTGGCGCTTGCCGGTTCGGCCGCCGACATCGCCAATGAGCGCACGGTCGACGTGCAGGTGAACCGCCTGCGCCGCAAGATCGAGAAGGATCCGGGCAATCCGGTCTATCTGCAGACGGTGCGCGGCACAGGATACCGCCTGATGGTCGACATGTGATGCAGTCCCGTCCGCCGGCCCTTCAATCTGCCGGAGCGCTGCTCCGCAAAGGCCTGTCGCGGGCGTCGGAGGCCGCCCGCATTGCGTTGCCCCGGATGCGAGAACTCGCCGCCGGCCCCGGGCGTGTGCTGTCGGCACTGGGCGACCGCATGCCCAAGGGCCTCTATGCCCGCTCGCTGCTGATCATCATCACGCCGATGGTGCTGCTGCAGGCCATCGTCACCTACATGTTCATGGAGAAATATTGGCAGGGCGTGACGGCGCGGCTGTCGGCCGCCACCACCAAGGACATCGCGGCGATCGTCGAGCTCTACCAGCAAATGCCCCATGACAAAGGCACGACGGACCTGCTCCAGTTGGTGGCCCAGAAGCAGCTCGCGCTCGGCATCGAGTTCCGCCCCCTCGAGGATCTGCCGCCGCGCGGTGCCCGGCCCTTCTTCGACATTCTCGACCAGGCGCTGTCGGACGAGATCCGCATGCGCATCGGCCTGCCCTTCTGGATCGATACGGTCGGCCGCTCGGATTTCGTCGAGATCCGGGTCAAGCTCGATGATGCCGTGCTGCGCGTCTTCGCCCGTCGCAGCCAGACCTTCGCCTCCAACTCTTATATCTATCTGCTCTGGATGCTCGGCTCCTCGCTGATCCTGATCACGGTGGCGATCCTTTTCCTGCGCAACCAGATCCGGCCGATCCAGCAGCTCGCCAATGCCGCGCAGGATTTCGGCAAGGGGCGCGATGTCCAGAACTTCCGCCCGCGCGGGGCTCGCGAAGTGCGCCAGGCCGCGAGTGCCTTCATCGAGATGCGCCGGCGCGTCGAGCGCGCCTTCGAGCAGCGCACCGCCATGCTCAACGGCGTCTCGCACGACATGCGCACCATCCTGACACGCTTCAAGCTGTCCTTGGCCCTGCTCGACGAAAGCAGCCCCGAATATGAGGATCTGCAGAAGGACGTCGACGAGATGAGCCGTATGCTGGAGGCCTATCTCGCCTTTGCGCGCGGCGACGCAGCGGAGCAGGCCGAAGCCACCGACATTGCCGCCCTGCTGGAGGAGCTGCGCGCCAATGCCATACGCCACGGCCAGGATGCCCGGGTCAGCTTCCAGGGCGATCCCATCGTGGTGGTGCGACCGGACGCCTTCCGACGCTGCCTGACGAACCTGGTATCCAACGCCCAGCGTTTCGCCAGGACCATCGTCATCACCGGGGTGCGCGAGCAACGCTATCTCGTCGTCACCGTCGACGATGACGGCCCCGGCGTGCCCGAAGAAAGCCGCGAGGACGTGTTCAAGCCTTTCTTCCGGCTGGACGAGGCCCGCAACCAGGATCATGGCGGGACAGGCCTCGGCCTCGCCATCGCCCGCGACATCGCCCGCTTCCATGGCGGCGACATTACCCTCGCCACCAGCCCATTGGGCGGACTGCGTGCGAATGTGCGCATCCCGGTCTGATGCCGATCAAAGATCGGCAGATGCCCGGCGCTGGCCGATCTACTTGTCTGTACTGACTTTCCCGCCACCGGAGGTGCCACGCGCCAGCTTCAGCGCCGCTTCGATGCCGTCCTCCAGGATCGCGTCGGACTGTTCGGGATTGGGGACGACGCGCGCGAGCTGAAGCGTTCCAGCCAGCAGGGCCATGATGGCGGTAGCGGTGCTGCGGCGCATTTCGGCATCGCCACCGGGCAGAGCGTCCGCGACCACGCCGATGCTGCCGAAGAGTTCCTCGGTGAAGACGGCCCGGGTCGTCTCGGACTGGCGCGCGATCTCACTGGAAAGCGCGGCGATGGCGCAGCCCTTGTCGGGCATATCCCGGTGGATAGGACGCAGATAATAGCGGATCAGCCCTTCGATCGGGTCATCGGCGCGCTCGGCGGAGCGGCGCAGCTTGCCACGCCGTTGTGTCAGCGTATGGGCGACGGCTTCCCGCACCAAGGCATCCTTCGAGGCGAAATGGCTGTAGAAGCCGCCATGTGTCAGCCCCGCATCGGCCATCAATGGCGCAATGCCGGTGCCGTCGATGCCATCCCGCAACAGGCGCAACGCGGCGGTTTCGAGAATCTGCCGGTGCGTCGCATCCTTATGGCCCTTGTCATAGCGCATGAACAGCCTCGCCTCCTGTCACGGATCGCGCCGCCGGAAAATCCACGGCCAGAAAATCGACGGTCTGGCCGATCACACCAGCATCGCTGAGAATGCGGCCATGACCAAGCCCGTCCAGCTCGATCAATCCTGATCCGCGCCAATATCTGGCAATTTCGCGCGCTTCGCCAATGGCGACGACGCGATCGTCCCTGGAATGGAGGAGAAGAGCCGGTTGCGTCAACCGCTCGGCAAAACTGGGCAGGTCCATGATCGGCAATTCGGTACCCAGGCGGATGAGTTCGTCGGCCATATGGGCGAGATCCCTGGTGTCGACCACCCCCAATGCCATTGCCGCCGCCCGCATCTGACGGCCGTAATTGGCGGGTGACGCAATCAGGACCACGCGCCCAGCCTCCAACCCGCCGGCCAGTGCGACGGTCAGGACCGGCCCGCCGACGGAATGGCCGATCACGCCATGCAGGCGCCCACAGGCCTTGCCGACAGCGGTCACGGCCCTGGCCATCTGTGGGATGGTCGCCGAGACGCCCTCGGAGCTGCCATGAGCCGGCAGGTCGACCGCGATCACGCCGAGACCGCGCGCGAGCAGGGGTTCCACGAAAGCGAGCATGTCGAGATGGGAGGCTTCCCAGCCATGCACGAGGAGCACTGGTTCGCCTTGACCCCAGCGCCAACCGGCGATGACGGCGCCATCATGCTCTACGGAGAAGGGGATAGCACCTTCGGGAACCGTGACAGGGCGCGGGGGAAGCCGCCGGGGCGTGATCATCTGCAGAGCCAGCCTGCGCGGGTCGATGCGTTCCGAAAGATCCATGACCACTCTCCTCTTTAAATTATGATCATAATATAATATGTCACTCGTCATGCAATAGGTACTCCGCAGCATCAGCGAGGATTGAGCCATGTCCAGCAGCGACCCCATCGTCATCGTCTCCGCCACACGCACACCGCTGGGGCGTTTCCAGGGTGACCTCTCCAGCCTGCCCTCCCCCGTGCTCGGAGCGCATATCGTGAAAGCGGCCCTGGCAAGAGCGAACCTCGCCGCTGATCGCGTGGACGAGGTCTTGCTGGGCTGCGTGCTTCCGGCCGGCCTTGGCCAGGCGCCGGCCCGTCAGGCCGCCCGCCAGGCAGGACTGCCCGACGCCACGGGCGCAACGACCGTCAACAAGGTGTGCGGTTCCGGCATGAAGGCGACCATGCTAGGCCACGATCTCCTTCGCGCCGGTTCCGCCGACATCGTGGTGACGGGCGGCATGGAGTCGATGTCGAATGCGCCCTATCTGCTGGCCAAGGCACGCAGCGGCTACCGCATGGGCCATGACCGCCTTCTCGACCACATGATGCTCGACGGCCTGGAGGACGCCTATGAAGGCGGCCGCCCGATGGGCGATTTCGGCGAGGCGACGGCTGAGGCCTATCAGTTCAGCCGCGACGACCAGGACGCCTATGCCGTGGAGACCCTGACCCGCGCCCGCAAGGCGATCGAAACCGGTGCTTTCGCCGCCGAGATCGCACCGGTGGAGGTGCCGGGCAAAGGCGGATCCAGGTTGATTGCCGACGACGAGAACCCGCTCAAGGTTTCACCCGACAAGATCCCGCAACTCAGGCCGGCCTTCCGCAAGGACGGCACCATCACCGCCGCCAGTTCCTCGGCCAATGCCGATGGCGCGGCCGCACTCGTCCTCACCCGCCGCTCCATTGCCGAGCGCGACGGCCTGCCCGTGCTCGCCGAGATCAAGGGCCATGCCACCCACAGCCAGGATCCGGCCTGGTTCACCACGGCGCCGATCCCGGCCATGCGAAAACTGCTCGAACGTACGGGCTGGCGCGTCGGCGATGTCGACCTGTTCGAAATCAACGAGGCCTTCGCCGCAGTCGCGATGGCGGCCCGCCACGACCTCGACATCCCGGCCGACCGTCTCAACATCCATGGCGGGGCCTGCGCTCTCGGCCATCCCATCGGTGCCACCGGGGCGCGCCTCATCGTTACCCTGCTGCACGCTTTGGCCCGCAACGACCTCAAGCGCGGCGTCGCCTCGCTGTGCATCGGCGGCGGCGAGGCAACCGCCATCGCGATCGAGAGAGTCGGATAAGCGGAGGCGGCTTGATGTTACTGCAGTGTCGACCTCCTGGTCGACATCGCCAAAAACCCCATTCAGGATGAAGAGTATGGCGACCGGGAGGTCGCCACTCCGCACTTTCGCCAGCTCTCAGAACAGTCGCGAGCCGTTCGGGGCACCGCGTTCGGGTGTCGCCAGCACGACAGCACCATCGGCGCCGGGAAAGCCCAGCGTCAGCACCTGCGACATGAACTTGCCGATCTGGCGCGGCGGGAAATTGACCACAGCCATCACCTGGCGCCCGACCAGCTCATCGGCCCTGTAGAGCGCGGTGAGTTGAGCGGACGACGCCTTGATGCCGATCTCGTCGCCGAAGTCGATGCGCATGCGATAGGCCGGCTTGCGGGCCCCTTCCAGGGGCACCGCCTCCAGCACCGTGCCGATGCGAATATCGACCTTGAGGAAATCGTCGAAGCCGATCTCCGCCGCCGGCTGCCCGTTGCTGTTACTCACACCGCCTCCGCATCGTCTCGATCATCCCTGCCTCGCCGGCGCGACTCGGCGAAATCGTGAAAACGCTCGCGCAGCCTTTCGCGCATGCGGGCACGGCGCTCATGAGAACGTTCGGCGATGCGGCGGAACGGCGCGAAGATCTGGCAAAGATCGTCGGCCCGCTCCATCCAGCGTTCGCCCGAGCGAAGCTGCCGGTCGACTTCCTTCATCGTCGTGGCCAGGCCTTCGTCCTCGTCCTTCAGCCAGACCTTGACGATGCGAGCCCAAGCCAGCGCCAGTCCCTGCGCCCGCACGGCTCCCATCGGGCCATCGGCGTCGATATCGGCGGCCGTCAGCATCCATTGCATCGAATTGGTGACGACACGGTTCCAGGCCGCCATGGCGAGCGGATCGAGCGCGAAGGCCCTGGAAATATTGGCGATGGCAGTCTTGTGCGGCGAGAGCACGTCGATACGGCGCATCAGAATGTCGAACAGCCTCTCACGGGCCGGCTCTTCGGCCATGCCCGCATCGATGCCATCGAGCACCTTCTGGTCGACCTGGCGCGAATAGGCAGCAAGGATGGCCCCCTTGGAGGGGTAGAGGCCGCGCAATTGCGACAGAGACAGTCCCGCCTTGTCGGCAATGTCGGCCAGGCCGATCTCGCCCCAGGGATTGTCGGCGCATAGCGACAGCAAGGCCTCTACAGCGGCCTGACGCGGATCGACGGCATTATCGGCTTTCGGCTTGGCAACCATGGCTCGAACCTCGTTTTTCGGTGTGCCCCGTCCGATAAAGATAGGCCGATTGCGAACCGGATCAATGCGGCGCGTTGGCCGCAGGAGTTCGGTGTTGCCGTCTGGGGGACGTGTCTTCAGACCCGGCTCTCGACATGAGAGGCCTTCGTGATCTGGAGACCAGCCCTCAGGACGCGAGTTCGCCCGCGCGCCGGCGAGCGGCCTCCACTGCCCGCTTCATCAATGCCGTCAGGCCGTTTTCAGCCATCAGCACTTCGAGCGCCGCCGCAGTGGTGCCGCCCGGGCTGGTGACGTTCTGCCGCAGCGTGGCGGCCTGCAGGTCGGACTGGTGCAGCAATTCGCCGGAACCCGCCACGGTGGCGCGCGCCAGCCGCATGGCGAGATCGGCCGGAAGGCCCGCCGCCGCTCCGGCCTCCGCCATGGCTTCGACGAGATGGAAGACATAGGCCGGCCCCGAGCCGGAAACCGCCGTCACCGCATCGATGTGGCTTTCATCCGCCACCCACTCCACGGCGCCAGTCGCCCGCAGCAAGGCGTCGGCCGCCCGTTCCTGATCGGCGGTCACGAAGGCATTCGGCACGGCAGCGGTGATACCGCGGCCGACGGCAGCCGGCGTGTTCGGCATGGCGCGCACGATGGCGGTGCCTGCCGGCAGCAATGCCGCGATGCTGGCAATGGTCTTGCCTGCCATGATGGAGACGGCCAGCGTATCCGATCCGAACAGGGGGGCGACCGAACCCATGGCGACGTCCATCATCTGCGGCTTGATCGCCAGGAGCACCACCGCCGGCGTGCCGAAGGACGCCAGCATCGGGTTGACCGCGACACCTTTTATGGTGAGGTCTCCGGCAATCTCCGGCGGCAAATGCGGATCGATCACCCCCACCTGGGCCGGATCTAGGCCGAGCTTCAGCCATCCTTCCAGCATGGCCCCGCCCATCTTGCCGGCGCCCAGCAGCAGCAGCTTGCCGCCAATGTCCAATGCTTCAGCCATGCGAAGAACTCCTGCAAATAAGAAGCCGGCTTCGGCAGCCGCCTATTTCGCAGCTGCAATGGGTCACCGGAAAAGGTTCGTCCTTGCGAGCGCAGCGAATCAATCCAGGAATGTCCGTGTAGACCCTATGAGGGCCGGATTGCTTCGCTGCGCTCGCAAGGACGCGGAAAGCCCCCGAATACCAGAGCAAAGCACGTTTACACGTAACCGCTGCTTTTCTCTAACTCATTGTTTCGACGCGTCTTTGCGATTCTTGGTGATTCCAGGAAATCACAAAACGCTCTAGGCTTCGCCCACGGTTTCGAAAAGCACCGCTTCGAGCGCCTCCTTGGGGGTCTTGCCGGCCCAGATCACGAATTGGAAGGCCTGGAAATAACGTTCGCAGGTTTCCACCGCGATCTCGATCAGGGCTTCGCATTGGCGCGGCGTGGCCTCGGCGCCGCCGGCCAGGAACAGGGCATGGCGATACATGATGACCTGGTCGGCATTCCAGACGTCGAAATGGCCGACCCACAGCTGTTCGTTGACGAGCGCAATCGTCTGCAAGAGATCGGCGTGGCGGCGCTTGGGAATTTTGGCGTCGAAGGAGCAGGCCAGATGCAGCGACTCGATATCGTCCATCCAGGTGAAGGAGACGGCATAGTCGCAGCCATGCCCCTTCACGACGATGGAGATCTCGTCTTCGCCGAGTCTGTCGAAGGCCCAGTCATGAAGACTCGCCAGATGTTCGACGAGATCAACCGGATGACCGGCCCGCTCGCTCTGGAGCTCGATTACCGACATTGCAACTCCCGGCGCCTCCGAGGAGGCGCATTGGCGCTGCGAATACCGATCGATACGCAGCCTGTGTGGGGAGAGTTCAGGCATTCGGGCTGAATCGGCAAGGATTCGTTCCCGCCGTCCACAAGGAGGCCTCTCATTCTTCGCCGGTCTTATTGTCGCACGGCGAGACAATCTTGCGCTTAACGCGCGGCAAGCTTGGCTTCGAGTTCGGCGATACGGGCCGCCAGGCGTTCGTTTTCGTCGCGAGCCTTGATCGCCATCTCGCGCACGGCATCGAACTCATCGCGTCGAACATAGTCGAGATCGCGCATGATGCGTTCGGCCTGGCTGCGCACGACACTGTCGACTTCCCGGCGCACGCCCTGCGCGACGCCGGCGGCGTCGGTCATCAATTTGGCGAACTCGTCATAGATACGGCCGGATTGCTGTGGCATCACGAAACTCCTTTGCGGCGTCGATAGCACGGGCCAGACCTCGATAAAAGTGCGGCCCCGCTAGGGCGTGTCGTCAGTTATGGTTTCGAGCGAGACGAGGTCAAAATCGCTCCCGTCTAGCCCGAAACCATAACTGACGACACGCCCTAGAAGCTTCTGCCTTGACGCTGTCACCTCTAGTCACCAAAAGGCACCCATGCCTGAGCAATATTTCATCGTCCCCGCTTTCGATCCGGTGCTGATCCATATCGGCCCGCTCGCCATACGCTGGTATGCGCTGGCCTATATTTTCGGCCTGCTCGGCGGCTGGTGGTATGGACGCCGCCTGATCGGCAACGCCAGGCTCTGGCTCGTACAGCCCGGCACCAAACTGCAATTCGACGACCTCCTGATCTGGGTCACGCTCGGCGTGGTGATCGGCGGACGGCTCGGCATGCTGCTCTACGAGCCCGATTACTATCTCGCCAATCCGATCGAGATCCTCAAGGTCTGGGAAGGCGGCATGGCCTTCCATGGCGGTTTCCTGGGGGCGGCACTTGCAGTGATCCTGTTTGCCTGGCTCAACAAGATCCCGGTCCTGTCCTATCTCGACATCGCCTCCTGCGTGGCGCCGATCGGCCTGTTTCTCGGCCGCATCGCCAATTTCATCAATGACGAACTATGGGGGCGCCCGGCCTGGGGGTCGTCCTGGGGCATGATCTCACCATCGAGCCCGTTCTCGATATTTCCGCAGGGGCCGACGCCGCGCTATCCGAGCCAGTTGATCGAGGCCGCCCTGGAGGGCCTCGCGCTGTTCGTGCTGTTTGCCATCATGACACGCTTCGGTGCCTTGAAACGGCCGGGCCTGATCGCCGGCCTGTTCGGCATCGGCTACGCCGCCGCCCGCTCCTTCAGCGAACTCTACCGCGAGCCGGACGGCTGGTGGATCCAGGACGTGCTGACGGTCGGACAAGCCTATTCGCTGCCGATGGTCCTGGTCGGCCTTGGCCTGGTGGTGTATGCCCTGATGCACCGTCCCGAGGCGCCCAAGGCCTCCGACACACCGAAATCGGCATGAGCGAAACCCCGCTCGCCCGCGAGATCAAGGACCTGATCCGCCAGGAAGGGCCGATCGACGTGGCGCGCTACATGACGCTCGCGCTCGGCCATCCCCGTCACGGCTACTACATCACGCGCGATCCGCTCGGTGCCGCCGGGGATTTCACCACCGCTCCCGAGATCAGCCAGATGTTCGGCGAGATCATCGGCCTGTGGGCGGCCCATCGCTGGATGATCCTCGGCTCGCCCGCCCGGATCAACCTGCTCGAACTCGGGCCCGGACGCGGCACGCTGATGGCGGACGCCTTGCGGGCGATCGGCAAGGTCGTGCCCGCCTTCGCCGAGGCCATCGCACTCCATCTGGTCGAGACGAGTCCCGTCCTGCGCGAAGCCCAGGCCAAGACCTTGGAGAACAGCCTCGGGGGACGCCGCCCGACCTGGCACGACGACATCGCCAGCCTGCCGGAGGGGCCATCGATCATCATCGCCAACGAATTCTTCGATGCCCTGCCCGTGCACCAGCTGGTGCATCAGGGCGGGCGCTGGCATGAAAGATTGGTCGGCCTGGTCGATGACGAACTCGCCTTCGGGCTCGCCCCGGAGCCCGTACCGGCCAACCAGGCACCTCCCCTTTCCGATGGCGCGCTCGACGGCACCATCGTCGAATATCCGGAAGCCGGTTCACAGGTGATGGCGGCCCTCTCTGCGCGCCTTGGCCGCTTCGGCGGCGCCGCCCTGATCATCGATTACGGGCATCTCGAATTCGGCGTCGGCGACACGCTGCAGGCCATGGCCGGCCATGCCTTCGTCGATCCGCTGACCCGTCCCGGCGAGGCCGACCTCACCACCCATGTCTGCTTCGAGACGCTGGCCCGCATCGCCGCCGACCGGCATCTGGCGATCGACATCCTCACCACGCAGGCCCATTTTCTCAACGAACTCGGTATCCGCCCGATGGCTGCCAATCTCAGCCGCCATGCCACGCCGGAACAGGCAGAAGCGATCGCCAAGGCGCTCGAACGCCTGACCGACGACGCCCCGCGCGCCATGGGTTCGCTGTTCAAGGTGCTGGCCGTCTCGGCGCCGGGAACCGAGCGCAGCTGAGAAAGGCATGGTTCTTGCCATCACCGAGGCAGGCCCGGGTGATGGCAAGCTAGCGAGAGCCTCGCAATTTTCGCTCAGCTCCTCGAGGCCTCACACCTTGCAGCGGCAGCTCTTGCGATGCTTCTTCGCCTTGTAGTGATGGCGATGGGCCTTGTGGCGGGGACGGTAGGCCCGCTCGGTCTGGATGATCACCGGCGCTGCGACCGGGCGGATATGCAGGCTGCCGATGCCGGCCGACGCGTTGAGGCCGGTCTGCCCCTGCACCGAGATCGGCTGCAGCGTCACGCCGCCATTGCCGCCACCGAGCAGGACATTGGCCCCGACGCCGACCGCCGCGCTGGCCTCGGCCGACACGCCGGCATAGTTGCCGCCCAGGGGCGCGTGACGGTTGGACGGCTCGAAGACCGCCCAGACCATACGCCCGCCGAAGGTGAAGCCGACATCCACGCCGACCTTGGTGATGGTGCCGTCATAGAGTTCGCTGTAGCCGTTGAAGCCGGAGAACCGGCAGGAAACCGGCTTGCGCGATCCCAGCACCACGCCGATGCCACCGCCGATGTCGCAGGTAAGCGTTCCCGTCCTGACGGCCGCCTCGGCCGAACCGGCCGCCGCAGGCGCCAGCAGGGCCGCCAAAGCAAATGCGGACAAGGTTTTCGTGATCTTCATGGGGCACCTATTCAACAAATCTTCTCCGGCCGCGGCAGGATGCCAGGGCACTTTGAACCAACGGCTTGAAAACGCAACGGTTCCCGCCGCGAAATCGCCGGTATCAGAATCCTGACTGGCCCGGCTTCCCGCCGGGCGCCGGTTTGACATCCCTCCACTTCCTCCCGATCCTGCCGCCATGACCGATTCGCCCGCCATCGCGCTCCAGCACGCCGCCCTCGACCTGCCCGGCATCCGCCACGGCTTCTTCACGCGCCAGGGAGGCGTGTCGGACGGCATCTATGCCTCGCTCAACGGCGGATCAGGCTCGGACGACGTTCCCGATCACGTCCGCGAGAACCGGGGCCGCATGGCCGACAGCCTCGGCGTGCCGCGCGATCGCTTCATCACCTGCTACCAGGTGCATTCCCCCAACGTGGTCACCGTCACCGCGCCCTGGACCCGCGAGCACGCGCCCAAGGTCGACGCCATGGTGACGCGCGAGCGCAACCTCGCCTTGGCTGTCGCCACCGCCGATTGCGGCCCCGTCCTGTTCGCAGACGCCAAGGCCGGCGTGATCGGCGCGGCTCATGCCGGCTGGAAGGGCGCCTTCACCGGTGTGCTCGAAACCACGCTCGACGCCATGGTCGGCCTCGGTGCCACACGCGGCAACGTCGTCGCGGTGCTCGGTCCCATGATCTCGCGGGCGGCCTACGAGGTCGGGCCGGAGTTCAAGGCCCGCTTCATCGAGGCTGCTGCCGACAATGCCCGCTTCTTCGGCCCGAGCCCCAATGCGGGGCATGCCATGTTCGATCTGCCGGCCTATATCACCATGCGTCTCACCGCGGCCGGCATCGGCCGCTTCGAGGACATGGCGCTGTGCACCTATCAGGACGAAGAGCGCTTCTTCTCCTACCGGCGGGTGACCCATCGCAAGGAGCCAGACTATGGCCGCCTGCTGCATGCGATCGCGCTGGCAGATCACTAGAGCAAAGCGCGTTCAGGCGTGAACGCTTGTTTGCTCTAACTCTTTGGTTTTACGCGTCTTTGCGATTCCTGGTGAATCGACCAAATCGCAAAACGCATCGGGAACGAGGTTCGAGGCGGGACCTGCCATGTTACATTTTTCGACCGATGAGTTCGCCACGCGCCTGAAGCGCCTGCAGGCGGAGATGGCCACGCAAAAGCTCGATGCCATGCTGCTCTTTGCCCAGGAGAGCATGTACTGGCTGACCGGCTACGATACCTTCGGCTTCTGCTTCTTCCAGTCCCTGCTGGTGCGCGCCGACGGCACGATGGCGCTGCTCACACGCACGGCGGATCTGCGCCAGGCCCAGCACACCTCCAACCTCACCGACATCCGCATCTGGACCGATCGCAGGGATGCGACACCGGCCCAGCAACTCCTCGCCATGGTCCGCGATCTCGGCGTGACGGGCGGCCGCATCGGCGTGGAATTCGATTCCTACGGCCTCACCCATGCCAATGGCCGCAAGCTCGAGGCGGCTTTTGCCGGCGATTTCGAGCTGGTCGACGCTTCCGATGTCGTCGCCCATCTCAGGGCGGTCAAGTCGGCGGCAGAAATCGCCTATGTGCGCGAGGCCGCGCGCCTCTCGGACGCGGCCGATGCAGCCGGCATCGCCGCCGTATTTCCCGGCGCCGACGAGGGCGACATCCTCGCGGCCCAGCACAATGCCATCTTCTCGGCCGGCGGCGACTATCCCGCCAACGAATTCATCATCGGCTCGGGGCGCGACGCCCTGCTCTGCCGTTACAAGAGCGGCCGCCGCAAGCTCGCCGAACGCGACCAGATCACGCTGGAATTCGCCGGCGTCTATCGCCACTACCACGCGGCGCTGATGCGCACGATCACGGTTGGGGACGTCTCGCCCCGTCACAGCGAACTCTATACCGCCGCCCATGAGGCCCTTCTCGCCTGCGAGGCCGAGATCCGGTCGGGGCGCACGGCCGGCGATGTCTTCGCCGCCCATGCCCGGGTGATGGATTCGCACGGGCTGGAGGAGCACCGGCTCGCCGCCTGCGGCTATTCGCTCGGCGCCAAGTTCACGCCGTCCTGGATGGACCAGCCGATGTTCTACGAGGGCAATGACTGGGTGTTGGAACCGGGCATGGTGATGTTCGCCCACATGATCCTGATGGACTCCGACAGCGGCACCGCCATGTGCCTGGGGCGGACCAGCCTGACCACCGAGAACGGCAGCGAAGTGCTGAACGGGGCCGACGCCGGATTGCAGATGCGTTGACCCGGCCGGGCATCGGAACAGCGGCAAATCATCCCAATCTGCACGCATTCCAGCCATGCAAGTGTGAACTCCTTGTGACGCCCCCATTGTATGCGGGCCGGTCAGTTGCTAAGAGCCGGGTGCATTTTTCTCAAAGCGGGAGCCGGCTTCATGGCGGCAGGTGACAGGGGCCACGGTTCGGGCGAGATCAAGCTCGTCGCCGGCAATTCGAATCGTGCACTGGCCGAATCGATTGCGACCTATCTGAAGACCCCCCTGACGAAGTGCTCGGTGCGGCGGTTCGCCGACATGGAGATCTTCGTCGAGATCCAGGAAAATGTCCGCGGCGCGGATGTCTTCGTGATCCAGTCGACCTCCTTTCCCACCAACGACCATCTGATGGAGCTGTTGATCATCACCGATGCCCTGCGCCGCTCCTCGGCCCGGCGCATCACGGCGGTGATCCCCTATTTCGGCTATGCAAGGCAGGATCGCCGCGCTTCCGGCCGCACGCCGATCTCGGCCAAGCTGGTCGCCAACCTGATCACCCATGCCGGTGCCGACCGTGTGCTGACCCTCGACCTGCATGCCGGGCAGATCCAGGGCTTCTTCGACATTCCCACCGACAACCTGTTTGCCGCTCCGGTGATGGAGCGCGACATCAAGGCCCGCATGGAGCTCGACAAGCTCATGGTGGTCTCGCCCGACGTCGGCGGCGTGGTGCGCGCCCGTGCCCTCGCCAAGCGCATAGATGCGCCCCTGGCCATCGTCGACAAGCGCCGCGAGCGCGCCGGCGAGAGCGAGGTCATGAACGTGATCGGCGACGTCAAGGGCCGTACCTGCATCCTGATCGACGACATCATCGATTCCGGCGGCACGCTGGTGAATGCTGCCGAAGCCCTCTTGGAGCGCGGCGCCAAGGACGTGCTGGCCTATATCACCCACGGCGTGCTCTCAGGCGGCGCAGTGGCCCGTATCGCCTCCTCCAAGCTGCGCGAACTGGTGATCACGGACTCGATCATGCCGACCGAGGCGGTACGCGTGGCCCAGAACATCCGCGTCATCTCGATCGCGCCGCTGATCGGCGAGGCCATCGGCCGCACTGCCTCCGAAGAGAGTGTCTCCAGCCTGTTCAATTGAGCCAGCCGTTCTCATCAGTTCGAATTGCCATCACGAAACCGCCGCGCGAATATGCCCATTCGCACGGCGGTTTCGTTTTGCCTGGCCCGACATGGCGTCACATCCTGCCCTGTCACACGCGGCCAGGTTGTGCACGGCTTATCCCCATAATTCAATCAGACCTTCATCCTATCAGTCTTCGCAATGCACAGGACATAAAGCGCGGTCGGTTATGGCGAATATTGCGTCGCATCCCGGCCACCCGCAATTTTCAGACGATCACTATACCCTTCGACATACTATCCCCCTGCACGCGGACCGAGCAGCTCTACCCTTCCTTTCCCCGTCGAAAATCGCGGGTTGCCGTAGCGAATGCGAAGGCCTTTACTGCCGGCCTTCAACCAATAGCCGGAACAACTGGCTTCAGAGGGGACATCAGGATGACAGCAGCCTTGAAAACGCGCTTGTTCGGCGCCCTGCTCGCCGTAGGCTTGCTCAGCGGCACGGCCTTGTCGGCTTCCGCCGAAACCGTGTTGAACAAAGGCCTGGGCGGCGAACCTCAATCGCTCGATCCCATCCACACCACCACCAATATCGAGCAGTTCATCATCGACGACCTCTACGAAGGTCTCACTGCCTATGACGGCGCCGGCAAGGTGGGTCCCGCCGTCGCCGAAAGCTGGACGGTTTCGCCGGACGGGCTGGTCTACACCTTCAAATTGAGGCCCAGCGCCAAGTGGTCCAACGGCGACCCGGTCACGGCCGAGGATTTCGTCTACAGCTTCCGGCGCAATCTCGATCCCAAGGAAGCCGCCGAATATGCCAGCCTGTCCTATCCGATCAAGAACGCACAGGCGATAAACACCGGCAAGGCAGCGATCGATACGCTCGGCGTCAAGGCCATCGATGCCGGTACGCTGGAAATCACCCTCGAAAGCCCCGTCCCCTTCTTCCCCGAACTCCTGGCTCATCAAAGCGTGGTGCCGGTGAACAAGGCCAATGTCGAGAAATATGGCCGTGATTTCGCCAAGGCGGGCAAGCTGGTGTCGAACGGCGCCTATACGGTCACCGAGCAGATACCCGGCGATCACCTCACCTTCGTCAAGAACCCCAATTACTGGGGCGCGGCAAATGTGAAGATCGATCGCGTCGTCGCCTATCCAAGCGAGGACCAGGCCGCCATCCAGCGCCGCTTCCTGGCCGGGGAACTCGACCTCGCCTATCAGTTCCAGGCCGATCAGCGCAAATTCCTGCAGGAGAAGGTCGGCGACGAGGTTCACGTCTCGCCATCGACGTCGAGCGAATATTACGCCTTCGACACCCGCAAGCCGCCCTTCGACGACATCCGGGTCCGACGGGCCTTCGCCATGGCGATCGACCGCGACTTCCTGGCCAATGACGTGCTGAACGGCGTCTATCAGCCGCTCTATAGCTGGATCCCGGAGGGTATCGCCAACTACACGCCTGCCAAGGCCGACTTCGCCGACACGCCTCAGCTCGACCGCGAGGACAAGGCCAAGGAACTCTTGAAGGAAGCGGGCTACGGCCCGGGTGGCAAGCCGCTCAAGGTCGAGATCCGCTACAACACCAACGAGAACTGGAAGAAGGTCGCCACCGCGATCGCCGATATGTGGAAGGGCCTCGGCGCCGAGGTCACCATGCTCAATTCCGATCTCAAGTCGCACTATTCCTATCTGCAGCAAGGCAATAGTTTCGACGTCACGCGGGCAGGCTGGGTCGCCGACTATGCCGATCCCGAGAATTTCCTGACCCTGGGTGTCTCCACCAACAAGGTCTTCAACTACGGCCACTACAACAATCCCGAATTCGATGCCCTGATGGCCAAGTCCTTCACCGAGCGGGACGTCGCCAAGCGCATGCAGATCCTGCATGACGCCGAAGCCATGCTGCTGCGTGATGCCTCGGTAACGCCCCTGCTGGTCTATAACGACCCCTGGCTGGTTTCCAAGAAGGTCAAGGGCTGGCACGACAACCTCGCCAACCACCACGGCACGCGTTTCCTCACCAAGGAATGAGCTGCTGCGTGTGTGATGGCAGGAGGCCATCCTCCTGTCTCTCATCCGCGGCTGGAGAAGCGTGCCTGCCTCGCCGATGACGGGCCTGAACGCTTCGCAGACAGCCAATCCGAGGCGATGTCATGCTTTCATTCGTGCTGAAGCGTCTGGCGAGCGCGATTCCGACCCTGTTCGTGATCGTCACGCTTTCTTTTTTCCTGATGCGCCAGGTACCGGGCGGGCCCTTCAATCTCGCCCGGCCACTGCCGCCGCAGATCATGGACAACCTGAACCGCGTCTATCATCTCGACGACCCGGTATGGAAACAGTATCTAAATTATATCTGGAACGTATTGCGCGGCGATTTTGGCCCCAGTTACGTCTATCGCGACTATACGGTCTCTGAAATCATCCTCCAGAAACTGCCATACTCCCTGCAACTGGGCAGCATGGCCTTGCTCCTGGCTGTCGTCGGCGGCATTCTGATCGGAACAATCGCTGCACTGCGCCAGAATTCGATCGTGGATGTTGCCGTAACCGCGATCGGCAATATCGGCATCACCATCCCCAACTTCGTCATCGGGCCGGTCCTCGCGCTCCTCTTCGGACAAACCCTGCATTGGCTGCCGACGGGCAGCTGGGGCGACGGCTCGTTTCGCTATCTGCTCCTGCCGATGATCACCCTGGCCCTGCCGGAACTGGCGACCTTTGCCCGCCTGATGCGTGGCTCCATGCTGGAGGCCCTGCATGCCGACCACATCCGCACGGCGAAGGCCTATGGCCTGCCCGCCAAGCTGACCATCGTCGCCCATGCCATGCGCGCCGGCACCCTGCCGATCGTCACTTATCTTGCTCCCGCCGCCGCCTCGCTGCTGACGGGCTCGGTGGTGGTCGAGAAGGTGTTCGGCATTCCCGGCGTCGGCAAAGATTTCGTCGAGGGTGCCCTCAACCGCGACTACACGCTGGTGATGGCGACCGTGGTGCTGGTTTCGGTCTTCATCATCATCTTCAACCTGATCGTCGACCTGCTCTATGCCTGGCTCGATCCGAGGGTGCGTCATGACTGAAACAAGCCTGGCACCCGCCACACTCCCGCGCAGCCGCAGCTTGCTCGAACTCGCCTGGCTGCGCCTCCGCCGCAACAAGGCCGCCATGGTCAGCCTGTTCGTGTTTGCGGCCATCGTGATCTTTTCCGTGCTGGGGCCGTTCTTTTCGCCCCACGGCTACGACCAGGTCTATGGGTCCTACGTCAAGGTTCCGCCCAGCCTCTCGCCCTATCCCAAGCATGCGACGCTCGAGGAGGCCATGAAGCGCGCGGCTTCCCAGGCCCGTCTGCAGGTCCAATCCTTCGAGACATCGGGCACCCAGTTCACGGCGACATTGACGTCGAGCCGGGCGATCGATCCGCGCGCCACCCGCTATGTCGATCGCATCGACGAATTCCGCAACACCAAGGTCACCGATATCAGGGACGACGGCCGCACGGTCGTCATGCAGGGTGACATCAATGGCCAGTATTTCCTGCTCGGCACCGATGGCAATGGCCGCGATCTCATGACGCGTATCATGATCGGCGGCCAGGTCTCGCTGCTCGTCGGCCTGCTCGCCAGCCTGGTCAGCTTGGTCATCGGCGTCACCTACGGCGCCGTGTCGGGCTATATTGGCGGGCGTGCCGACAATCTGATGATGCGCTTCGTGGAGATCCTCTATTCGCTCCCGTTCATGTTCTTCGTCATCCTGCTGGTGGCTTCGTTCGGGCGCGATTTCTGGCTGATCTTCGTCGCCATCGGCGCCATCGAATGGCTCGACATGGCCCGCATCGTGCGGGGCCAGACCCTGTCCCTGAAACGGCGCGACTTCATCTCGGCAGCCCATGCCCTGGGGCTCAGCGAGGGGGCGGTGATCCGCCGCCACATCATTCCCAACACGCTGAGCCCGGTGCTGGTGTTCCTGACGGTGCGCATTCCCCGCATCATCCTGCTCGAAAGCTTCCTTTCCTTCCTCGGGCTCGGTGTACAGGCACCGCTCACCAGTTGGGGAGCGCTGATCAAGGAAGGCGCCGATTCCATGGAGGCGGCCCCCTACCTGCTGATCTGTCCGGCCATCTTCCTGGTCACCACCCTGTTCTGCCTCAATTTCATCGGCGACGGCCTGCGCGACGCCTTCGACCCCAAAGATCGCTAGAGCGTTTTTCTTTCAGACGGAGGCGCTTTGAACCGCAAAATACTACCGATATCAATACGTTAAAACGCGGGGACGGTTCGGCTTAGCCGCATTTTGCTTAAGGGAAGACCGATGCAACAGACACCTGTGGATCAGGCTACGAAAGACATCCTCCTCGACGTCAGCGGCCTGGAGGTCGACTTCAGCACCCCCGACGGTACGGTCAAGGCGGTCAAGGGCATCGACCTCAAGGTCAGCAGAGGCGAGACCGTCGCCATTGTGGGCGAATCCGGCTCGGGCAAGAGCCAGACCATGATGGCATTGATGGGCCTGCTGGCCGGCAACGGCCAGGTCCGGGGATCGGCCAAATATCGCGGCAGGGAATTGCTCGGCCTGCCGGCGAAGGAGCTCAACAAGGTACGCGGCGACAAGATCACCATGATCTTCCAGGAACCGATGACCTCGCTCGACCCGCTTTACAAGGTCGGGCGCCAGGTAGCCGAGCCGATCGTCCATCATCGCGGCGGCAGCTATAAGCAAGCCCGCAAGAAGGCAGTGGAGCTGTTCAAGCTCGTGGGCATTCCCCATCCCGAGCGGCGGGTGGATGCCTATCCCCATGAGATGTCGGGAGGCCAGCGCCAGCGTGTGATGATCGCCATGGCGCTCGCCAACGATCCCGATCTGTTGATCGCCGACGAGCCGACCACCGCCCTCGACGTCACGGTGCAGGCGCAGATCCTGTCCCTGCTCGCCGATCTCCGGCAGCGCCTGGGCATGTCCATCGTCTTCATCAGCCACGATCTCAACATCGTCCGGCGTTTTGCCGATCGCGTCTATGTCATGCGCCGTGGCGAAGTGGTGGAGACCGGCACCACGCAGGAGGTCTTCGACAATCCCCGGCATGACTACACCAAGATGCTGCTGGCGGCCGAACCGTCGGGCCACAAGGATCCGCCGCGTCCCGATGCTCCCGTGCTGCTCGAGGGCCGCAACATCCGCGTCACCTATCATCTCAGCGGCAGCCTGTTCGGCGGCCACAAGGCGATGGATCTGAAGGCGGTGGACGATGTTTCCGTGCGCCTGCAGCAGGGGCAGACCATCGGAATCGTGGGTGAATCGGGGTCGGGCAAGTCGACCCTGGGCCGCGCCCTGCTGCGGCTGAATACCGGCGAAGGCAACATCCGCTTCGACGGTCGGGACATCTCGCGGGCAAGCGTGCTCGAGATGCGTCCGCTGCGACGCGCCCTGCAATTGGTGTTCCAGGATCCCTACGGTTCGCTTTCCCCCCGCATGTCCGTGGGATCCATCATCACCGAGGGCCTGAGGGTGCATGAGCCGAATCTGTCGGCTGCCGATCGCGACATCAGAGCCATCCAGGCCTTGACCGAGGTTGGCCTCGATCCCACCGCCCGCAACCGCTATCCGCACGAATTCTCGGGCGGCCAGCGCCAGCGCATCGCCATTGCGCGCGCCATGATCCTCAAGCCCAAGGTGGTGGTGCTCGACGAGCCGACCTCGGCGCTCGACCGCTCGGTGCAAAAACAGATCGTCGAGCTGCTGCGCGAGCTGCAGGCCTCCCACAGCTTGTCCTATCTGTTCATCAGCCATGATCTGTCGGTGGTACGCGCGCTGTCCGACTATGTCGTCGTGATGAAGGAAGGGCGCATCGTCGAGGAGGGCCCCACCGCCCAGATCTTCGATGCACCGCGCGAAGCCTATACTCGCACGCTTATGGCGGCTGCACTCGGCAAGGAACGTGTGGAGGCAACAGGTACGGCCTGAGGACCTGTCGCCTGCGCGTCGCTTTGGCGGCCCCTTGTCATCCCCCCGTCATCGCTTGGTCTTATCCGCGAATCCCATCGCACAACCCGGATTCGGCGAAGGAGCGGATGGGCATGACGGATGTGAACAGCATCGGGACACAGGCGCCAGCCAAGAGCCAGGGCCATGTGAAGCAGGCCGTGGAACATCACCGGCTATTGTCGCTGCGCGGCATGCAGGACCGGCTCTTCACCTTGGCTTTCAGTGGCCTCGTCTATGCCCAGATCTGGGAAGATCCCGAGATCGACATGGAGGCGCTGGCTCTCAAATCCGACGACCGACTGGTTGCCATCGCCTCCGGCGGCTGCAATGTGATGAGCTATCTCAAGGCTGGCCCGGCTGCGATCACCGCGGTCGACCTCAACCGCCACCATATCGCCCTCAACCGCCTGAAGATCGCGGCCGCCCGGCACCTGCCCGATCATGCCGCCTTCTACGACTTCTTCGCACGCGCCCACCAGCGCCGCAATGTTTCGATCTACGAGACAGCCCTGCGCTCCCATCTCGACGCCGAGACACGGGCCTATTGGGACGGGCGCGACCTGCTTGGCCGCCGCCGCATCGGCTATTTCGGCAAGAATCTCTATCGTTACGGCCTGCTCGGCCGTTTCATCGGCTTGGGACACCTGATCGGGCGGCTGCATCGCATCGATCCGGCCGACCTCCTGGCCGCCCGTGATCTCGCCGAGCAGCGCCGGGTCTTCGACGAGCGCATCGCGCCCCTGTTCGATCGCCCCCATATCAAATGGCTCACCCGCCGGCGGGCCTCGCTCTATGGCCTGGGCATTCCGCCCGAGCAATATAACGCCCTGGCCGGGGCGGCCGCAGACGGGGAAGGCATTGCCGACGTGCTGCGCGAGCGGCTGGAACGCCTCGCCTGCGATTTCGACCTCAAGGACAATTATTTCGCCTGGCAGGCCTTCGGTCGCGGCTACAAACCCGATGGCGACGGGCCGGTGCCACCCTATCTCGAGCAGACGGCCTACGAGGCCGTGCGCGATCGGGCCGATCGCATCGATGTCCGCCACGTCAATTTGATCGACCACCTCAAGGCCCAGCCGGCAGCCAGCCTCGACGCCTATGTGCTGCTCGATGCCCAGGACTGGATGACCGATGTCATCCTCACCAAGCTGTGGAGCGAGATCACCCGGACGGCTCGCCCCGGCGCCCGCGTGATCTTCCGCACCGCCGCCGAGGAAAGCCTGCTGCCAGGCCGAATTCCCGCCGACCTTTTGGCGCGCTGGTCCTACGACCGCGAGCGCTGCCGGGCCTGGACCGCGCGCGACCGCTCCGCCATCTATGGCGGCTTCCATCTCTACGAGCTGCGAGCCCTCCATTGAGCATCCAGATGCAGGCAGGCGACGCCGCGGCGGCGATGAACCGGATCTATCGCCACCAGCGCTACATCTATGATCTCACGCGCAAATATTACCTGCTCGGGCGGGACCACCTGATCGCCTCGCTCAAGCCGGCAGCGGGTGAAACCATTCTCGAAATCGGATGCGGCACCGGCCGCAACCTCATCGCCGTGGCCCGGCGCTATCCCGCCACGGCGCTCAACGGTTTCGACATCTCGACGGCGATGCTCGAAACGGCTCGACACTCGCTGGACCGCAATGGCCTGGCCCGTGTCAGCGTGGCTCAGGCCGATGCCACCCGTTTCTCGCCCGAGCAGTTCGGGCGCAAGGGGTTCGAGCGCATCTATATCTCCTACACGCTGTCGATGATCCCGGATTGGCGCGCCGTGCTGGAACGGGCCGTTGCAGCCCTGGAACCGGGCGGTCGCCTCCTCATCGTGGATTTCGGCCAGCAGGGCGGCCTGCCGAGCTGGTTCAAGCGGGTGCTCTTTGCCTGGCTGGCGCGCTTCCACGTCCATCCGATCGCCGCACTGCCCGCAGCACTGGCGGATCTTGCAAGCCGCGAGGGCTTGCAGCTCCGGACCAGGGACCTCTACCGCGGCTACGCGTTCTATGCGGAATTGGCACGGAAACCGGGCAAGCCGATCTCCTGATCGCGCCATGTCTTGGCGCTGGTGCTGGGAGGACGGGAGAAACCCCTCTGCTCCTTTCAGAGCCCCAGCTGATCGCCTCGCCAAGTCTTGCCTCCCGGCCTGGCTAAGGCACGTCTACTTAGCCCGATCGATAGGGCTCGAGCAACTATGCGACCAGGTTGATGGCTCCAGGTCCTTCAGTGCGGATTGATGACCCGTACACCGAGGCGCCTCATCCACGCCTTTCCCAGAAGACAGTGCCCTCGAAGCGGAACGCCTGCTCGCCATGCTGGTTGAGCGCCGAGCTCTGCATGGAGACGATGCCCCATTCGGGGCGGGAAGCGCTCTCCTTCTTGCCCGTGATCTCCACGCTGTAGCGCAGCGTATCGCCGGCGCGCACCGGCTTGGCCCAGACCATGTTGCGAAAGCCCGGCGACGGGCCGAGCTTCACCACCGGCTTGCCGAGCTGACGCGCCCGCGCGATCTCGACTTCCTGATGCGCCACCAGGAGCTTCATCCAGACCGCCGCAACCTGCCAGCCCGACGCCACCAGGCCGCCGAAATGGCTGGCCTCAGCCGCAGCCTCGTCGACATGAAAGGGTTGGGGATCGTAGAGGGTCGCAAAGCGCTTGATGTTCTCGACCGAAAAAGTGAAGGCGCCGATCTCGTCGGTATCGCCGATGGCAAGATCCTCGAAATATTTCATGCCACCTGCCTCCGGCCGAACATGATGGAGCCAGTCTGGGTCGTGACCACCGTCTTGCCGTCCGCCACCAATTCGAACAGAAACTTCACCAAGCCCATTTCGGGGCGGCTTCTGGAAGCCCGCGCCTCCAACGTCGTACGGCGAACGCTCAGCGTGACATCCGGGCGGAGCGGCGCCAGCCACTTAACCTCGTCGATGCCGGGGGCGCCCATCGAGGTGGAGTTGAGCATGAAGCCATCGCAATTGAGCCGCATCAAGATGCAGCAGGCATGCCAGCCGGATGCCGCAAGCCCGCCCAGCATGGTGCTTTTTGCCGCCTCATCATCGAGATGAAACGGCTGGGGGTCATATTCCCTGGCGAAGGCGAGGATGGCCTCACGCGTCAGCCTGTACGAGCCATAAGTGGCGATCTCGCCGACCGGGAAATCTTCGAAATGGAGGGTATCAGCCATGCCCTCAGGATGGACCGATTAGGCCCTCAACGGCAAGAGCCTGATATTTGTCGAGGAAAGCCTCGACCGGGAGCTTGCGGAAGTCCGGCAGGGCGGCCCGCAGCGCTTCATGCGACCAGTCCCACCAGGCCAGGGCCTGCAGGCGATCGGCAATCGCGTCGTCGAAGCGCCGACGGATCGGCCGCGCCGGATTGCCGGCGACGATGGTATAGGCCTCGACGTCGCGGGTGACCACGGCGCCAGCACCCACCACGGCGCCGATGCCGATACGACGTCCTGGCAGCACGATCGCACCATGCCCGATCCAGACATCATGGCCGATATGGACATCGTGTTCCCTACGCCAAGCGAAGAAGTCGCTCTCGTCGCTCTCGCCTTCGAAATAGGCCGAGGCGCGATAGCTGAAATGGCTTTGGCTCGCCCGGTCCATCGGGTGATTGCCCGGATTGATGCGCGTATGGGCCGCGATCGAGACGAAACGGCCGACATGGCTATAGGCGATGTCCGCATCGTTGACGACATAGGAATAGTCGCCGAGTTCGACTTCAATCAGGCTGGTCCACGGTCCCACCTCTGTGTAGCACCCGAGCCGGCTCGCTGAAACCGAAGCCGTCGGGTCGATGAGAGGCGTGGGGCTGAGCTTAGGCAAGGCAATTCACCGGTCATGGAAAGGCTCGTACTTCCCATTCTCCTGCGACAACGCCATGACAAGAACCGGCCGGAGTGCCCGGCCTGTCGCAATTGTCGGCGACATCGGCGGTGGATCGTCACCGAAACATCATTGAACTGCCATCCCTCTGTAATGGCCCGGCGTTACCGACTCCGGAAACCTGCACGAGAAGGGATCTGTTCATGCTGGCGATCAAAGGAGTTTCCAGGCGCTTTGGCGGCAAGACGGCTGTCGCCGATGTGAATCTGGAAATTGCGCCCGGCGCCTTCATCGGCGTGATCGGGCGCTCAGGGGCCGGCAAGTCGACATTGCTGCGCATGCTGAACCGCCTCGTCGACCCGAGCGACGGTACGATCTCCTTCGATGGCGTCGATGTCACGGCCCTGCGCGGACAGGCCCTGCGGGACTGGCGCGCGCGCTGCGCCATGATCTTCCAGCAGTTCAACCTCATCGGCCGCCTCGACGTGCTCACCAATGTGCTGATGGGCCGCCTTAACAAGGTCTCGACCGCCAGCGCCGTGCTGCAGCTGTGGGGCCTCGAGGACAAGGCCATGGCGCTCGCCGCGCTGGAGCAGTTCGACATCGCCAATCTTGCCGGCCAGCGTGCCGACAGCCTGTCCGGCGGTCAGCAGCAGCGCGTGGCGATCGCCCGCGCCCTGGTGCAGGAACCTTCGATCATCCTGGCGGACGAGCCGATCGCCTCGCTCGACCCGCGCAATACCAAGGTGGTGATGGACGCGCTCTTACGCATCAACAAGCATTTCGGTATCACCGTCATCTGCAACCTGCATTCGCTCGACCTTGCTCGCTCCTATTGCGACCGCCTGATCGGCATGTCGGCGGGACGCGTGGTGTTCGACGGCGTTCCCGCCACGCTCACCGCCGACGCGGCCCGCGACCTCTACGGCCTGGAGGCCGGCGAAGTGATGGACGCAGATGCCGACACCAAATGGGCAGGCGGTACAAATTCGGCAGGCTTGGCTCGCCCTGCCAGCGTCGCGGCCTGACAGGCCGGCTGCGCATCTTCAAGAGCCACAAGAACACGATATTTCCGACAGGAGAGACCTATGCTTTCGCGCCGCACGCTGCTCGGCCTTGCCGCAGCAGCCATGAGCTTTGCCGCCGGTACTGCCCAGGCCGAGGACTGGAAGGCCCAGTATCCCGAATTGACGCTCGCCGTCATTCCGGCCGAGAACGCCTCCACCACCAATGACCGCTACCAGCCGCTGGCCGACTACATCGCCAAGCAGGTCGGCGTGCCGGTCAAGCTCAACATCGCCAACGACTACGCCGCCGTGATCGAAGCCCAGCGCGCCGGCTTTGCCCAGATCGCCTGGTACGGCCCGGCCTCCTATGCCCGCGCCATCATCACCGGCGTCGCCACCGAGCCGGTCGCCGTGCCCCGCCATAACAACGGCCTCACCGGCTATTATTCGGTGATCTATGTGAAGGCCGACAGCCCCTACAAGACCATCGAGGACCTCAAGGGCAAGAAGCTCGCCCTCGTCGACCCGAACTCGACCTCCGGCAACAACGCACCGCGCTTCGGCCTGCACAGCCAGGGCATCGACGTCGACAAGTTCTTTTCGTCCGTCGTCTTCGCCGGTAGCCACGACAATGCCGTGCTGGCCCTTGCCCAGGGTACCGCCGACGCCGCCGCCAACAGCTGGAACTCGGAAGACGATTCCAACCTGACCCGCATGCTCAGCCGCGGCATCCTCAAGAAGGATGACGGCACCGCGATGACCAAGGCCGATTTCCGTGTCATCTACAAGACGCCCTTCCTGCCTGAAGGCCCCTATACGGTGCTCGCCTCGCTGCCCGACGATCTGAAGAAGAAGATCGGCGCCGCGCTGATCGACTACGCCAAGAACGACAAGGCCAATTTCGACAAGCTTTCCGATGGCAAGGATCTCGAACTCACGGCGATCAGCGCCAAGGAATATCAGCCGATCGTCGACATGGTGAAGTTCAACGACGCGCTCCGCAAGACCCAGTAAAGCCAGGCACGACCGAAAGAAAGGGCGCGTACCGCAAGGTGCGCGCCCTTTGCGCAGACGGATTTCGCCTTGGACCGCGCTCGCTCGACTTGGCAGGAGGATATAATATTGCCGGCTATCAATAGCCTGCCGGAAGCGCAGGCCCGGGCGTTGCTGAAGGCCTATCAGGCAACCATTGCCGCCAAGAAGCGGCGGATCTGGCTCGCCGTCGCTGTCGGCATCGCCCTCTACGCCCTGTCGGCGCATGTGGCCTCGGTCCGGCCGGGTTTCCTGTGGACTCATCTCGGCAACTTCACCTCCTTCTTCAGCCGCATTGCCCCTCCCCTCAGTCTCGGCAACTTCCTCGGCGATGTCAGGGAGTGGTATTGGGGTTTCGGCAAATGGCTGGTGCTGCTCGGCGACACGCTGCTCGTCGCCTATCTCGGCACGCTGCTCGGCGTGCTCGGCGCCTTCGTCCTGTGTTTCATGGCGGCCGCAAACCTGACGCGTAGCCGGCTTCTGCGCGCCGTGGTGCGCCGTTGGCTCGAATTCTGCCGTACGGTTCCCACCATCGTCTTTGCCATGATCTTCCTGATCGCCTTCAAGTCCGGGCCGATGGCCGGCGCCCTGGCACTTGCCATCCACACCATGGGTGCGCTCGGCAAGCTGTTTGCCGAAGTGGTCGAGAATGTCGACATGAAGCCTGTCGAGGGCACAGTCGCCACCGGCGGCTCCTGGCTGGAAAGCATACGCTTTGCGGTGCTGCCCCAGACCCTGCCCAACTTCGCCTCCTATTCCCTGCTCCGCTTCGAAATCAATGTCAGAGAGGCCGGCGTCATGGGCTTCATCGGCGTCGGCGGCATCGGCCAGGAGCTCCTGGTGGCGATCCGCACCTTCGCCTATGCCGATGTCAGCGCCATTCTTTTGATGATCATCGTCACCGTCTTCATCATCGATTTCGCCACCGAGAAGCTGCGCCACCGCCTGATCGGCCAAGAGGCACTCCATTGAACAAGGCGATGCCATGAACAATCGCATCAACGGCCCGGCACCGCGTCCGGCGGGTCCGCTCGCCCCGCTCGGCCCTGAAAAACTCGCCTCCGTGGCGGCCCGCCATCGCGTCCATTTCGAAACCTCCTGGCGGACGCGTTTCCTGGCGGGCGGCGTGATCGCCGTCCTGCTCGCCCTTGCCGTCGTCGCCATGATCCGGCTCGAAGTCACGCCGGATCGGTTCTTCAGCGGCCTTTCGCGGCTCGGCACCTTCGTGGTGCAGATGTTCCCGCCCAATGACGAAGGCAAATTCTGGTTCTTCGTCGAAGCCCTCGCCGAAACGCTCGCCATCGCCTTCGCCGGCACGCTCACCGCGGCCGTGCTGGCCGCGCCTGTGGCCTTCCTGGCGGCCCGCAACGTCATTCCCAATGTCTTCGTCCGGTTCGCTGTGCGCCGCGGTCTCGATGTGATCCGTTCCGTCGACGCGCTGATCTGGGCGCTGGTCTGGGTCGGCGTCGTCGGCCTCGGTCCCTTCGCCGGCGTGCTCGCCATCATCTGCGTGGACTTCGGTGCCTTCGGCAAGCTGTTCTCCGAGGCAATCGAGACCACCGACAACAAGGCAAGCGAGGGCGTTCTCTCCACGGGCGGCAACCGGATCCACCGCATCCGCTTCGCCCTGATCCCGCAGGTCCTGCCGGTGATGGCGAGCCAGGTGCTCTATTTCTTCGAATCCAATGTGCGTTCGGCGACCATCATCGGCATCGTCGGGGCCGGCGGCGTCGGCCAGTATCTGGCCGAATTGCTGCGGGTACTCGACCTGCCACCGCTCGGCGTGCTGATCTTCATGATCCTGGTCACCGTCGCCGTCATCGACGTGATTTCGTCGCGCCTGCGGCTCGCGATCATCGGCCAGCCGCAGCGCCCCTGAGGCCTATTCCGCCAGGCCGAAGGTCGCGTCGAACGCCTTCGCGCCGGCGGGCGTGAAGGCGATCACGCGCCCCTGTTTGCGCCGGGCCCAGTCGCGCTCGATCACCCAGTCGAGCAGCCTCGCGCCCAGGGCTCCGCCGAGATGGCTGCGGCGTTCGCTCCAGTCGAGGCAGCGTCGGCAGACGGGTCTCCGGCTCCTGGCCATGGCCGGAACGTCGAGCCCCAACCCGACGAAGAAATCCCTGCCCGTGGCCGTCACCACGGGATTATCGTCACCGCTGATGAAGCCCTGGCAGACGAAGCCGTCCAGCAGGGCAACACCGCGTGCCCCGGCCAGGTGGTCGTAGCAGATCCTTGCCGCCCGCATGGCTTCGTCGCGCGGGCCGGTCCGCACTCTTAGTGGTCGTAGCAGATCCTTGCCGCCCGCATGGCTTCGTCGCGCGGGCCGGTCCGCACTCTTATCGCACCGGTGCGCTGGGCCAGCCCCATCAGGGCTTCCAGGACCTGCGCGACATCGTGGCCCGACAGGCGAAAATAGCGGTGCCGTCCTTGTTTTTCCGCCGAAAGCAGGCCGGCGGCATCGAGCTTGGCGAGATGGCCGCTGGCTGTCTGCAGACTGATGCCTCCGGCCTCGGCCAGTTCACTCACGGTGAGGGCCCGCCCGTCCATCAGCGCCGTGAGCATGTTGGCACGGGCGGGGTCGCCGATCAGGGCGGCGACAGAGGCGATCATCGGTCCGTCTTTCATACTACGATCATAGCCGAAGCATCGAGGTCGCTCAATCGCCTAGCCTGTCCCGGTCGTTTTCAACCACGGGACATCCACGATGATCGCCTGCCATGACATCGCCCCCTGCAAGCCCGCGCCGCGTGAGGGATCGGCGACGACGGCCCATTGGGCCGACAACACCGAGGACCTTGCCGATCTGGCGGTCGAACCATGACCATGGCGCAGATTGGCTACATTGAGCAGCCTTGTTTGCAGGAGAGCGCTGCGGAAAGGAACAAGTCACGGTCGACAAACCCTCGGACGGTGCCGAAGAAGAGGTTGCGCGGTCTCTCCGATCGTTTGTTGCGCGATATCGGCGTGATCGACGGTCATGAGAAGAACGATCAGCCCCAGCCCGCCGCCTGCGCCCGAGACTTGATCGATCGCTATCGCTAGAGCATCGCGCCGAAAAACGGATGCCGATTTCAGCAAAAAACATGCGACAACAATGACCGGCGGCCTCGAATCCGCTTCCGAAATCGGGTTCGAGGCTGCAGAGCAAAACGCCTTTTAGCGGAAACGCGTGTTTGCTCCCGGGTTGGCATATCCAGCCATTGCCTGCTAAAGGGCTGCCTCGCCGTGGCGATCCAGCCGGCATCATGGCAAGAGCATCGAAATGAACAAGCATTCCAGCCTTCGGAGCGCTTCCGATCTGGAAGCCAGCGGGCTCATTTCTTCGGCCGAGCGTCTCGACATCGAAGAGGTGGCGCGGCGTTTTTCGGTGGCAATCACTCCAGCGATGACGGATCTCATCGCTGGCTCCCCCCAGGACGATCCCATTGCCGCCCAATTCGTGCCGACCGGCCGCGAACTGATATCGAGCCCGGACGAACTCTCGGACCCGATCGGGGATGACGCCTTTTCGCCGGTGAAAGGCATCGTCCATCGCTACCCCGACCGCGTCCTGCTCAAGCCACTGCATGTCTGCCCGGTCTATTGCCGTTTCTGCTTCCGCCGGGAGATGGTAGGGCCGGAGGGCGAGATGCTCGCCGGCGGCGAACTCGATGCTGCCCTGGCCTATATCGCCGGCAACCCCGCCATCTTCGAGGTCATCATCACCGGCGGCGATCCCTTCGCGTTGTCGCCGCGGCGCATCGGCCGGATCGTGAAGGCGCTGTCGGCCATCGATCATGTCGGCGTGATCCGCTTTCACACCCGCGTGCCGGTGGTGGCGCCCGAACGGATCACGGACGAACTCATCGAAAGTCTCGACAGCCCGAAGGGCGTGTTCGTCGCCCTGCACGCCAACCATGTGCGCGAACTCACGCCCGCCGCGCGGGAAGCCTGTACGCGGCTGGTCAAGGCGGGGATCGCCATGGTCAGCCAGACCGTCCTGCTCAAGGGCGTCAACGCCACGGCCGAGGCGCTGTCGGCCCTCTTCCGGGCGCTGCTCGGCCTGCGCATCAAGCCCTATTACCTGCATCATGGCGACCTCGCCAAGGGCACGAGCCATTTCCGCACCACCATCGCCGAGGGCCAGGCGGTGATGCGGCAATTGCGCGGAAGTCTCACCGGCCTCGGCCAGCCCACCTATGTGCTCGACATCCCCGGCGGACACGGCAAGGTGCCGATCGGACCTGGTTATCTCGACGATGGCGAGAACGGCCCTGTCGTGACGGATCCGTGTGGAAACAGGCACGATTATCGCGGCTAGGTACGCCGGGAAGCGAACGAAGGGTAGCCCCGTCATGCTTGGCCCCGCTGCCACCAATGCCGACATTTGATCGAAATACCCGTTTGAACGGCGGCGTTCACGAGGTCTCGGCGCACCAGCCATGGCAAGCATCGGGCCCATCGCTGGATTCGCATGGACACCGCCTTACTTTTGGATAATAGGCCTTATCCTCCTGGGCTTGAGCCGGCATCTCGCCGTAACTCGCTGATTCGAGGTATAAATCATGTTTCTTCTCGACCATGTCTCGATCGGCGTTCCCGATCTTCAGCAGGCACGGGCGTTTTATGATGCAATCATGAGTGCCCTCGGGGCGCCCAAAGTCTATGACCGGAGCGAGGCCATCGGCTATGGCGAGCGCTGTCGATCAAACGACACGCAATCGACATTCCTGGCTATCTACCTCGACGCATCGAACATCGAAGAGAACAAGCGGCATTGGTGCTTCAAAGCCGCATCTCGCGCCCAAGTCGATGCGTTCTATGCCGCCGGCCTTGCGTCCGGGGGCCGCGCGAACGGTGCTCCGGGATTACGAACGCACTATCACGACCATTATTATGCAGCTTTTCTGATCGACCCTGCCGGAAATCGGGTCGAAGCGGTGTGCCACGAAGCGATTTGATCGGTCATTCGCATTCTGGAAAAGCCTATCGGATCATCAGCTCTGCACCACGATCTCGGTACGGTCCGCGGCGAACAGGCTGGAGATCGCCTGGATCGGCACGCCGTCGGCGTCGATATTGACGCCTTCCACCGTCAGGACGGGGCGGCCGGCCGCAATATCGAGCCTGGCTGCTTCGTCGGGTGAGGCAAAGCGCGCTCCGACACGGGTCGATATCCGCTTGTAATCATCGACGCCGCAGGCCGCCAAGGCCGGCGTCACGGCCCCGAAGCGCCGATAGGCATCGGCAAAACCGGCAAAGCGTGGCAGCGGCAGGAAGGAGTTGCCGAAGGCGATCGGTACGCCGTCGGCCGAACGCATGGTCAGCAGTTTCAGCACCGGACTGCCCGGCGTTATGGCCAGCAGCCCGGCAAGACGCGGATCGGCCTCGATTTCGACGGCCTCCAGCACGATGCCCCCGGGCTCGCGCCCTTCCTGCGCCATGTTCTGGCTGAAACGCGTGCGTTCACCGATCGGATAGGCGAGCCGGGAAAGCTCGACGAAGGTCCCCCTGCCCTGCGCAGTGCGCACCAGGCCCTTGCCAGCCAGTTCGCCAAGCGCCCGCCGTACCGTGTGCCGGTTGACGCCGAAGCGGGCGGCCAACGCAGCCTCCGTCGGCAATTGCGTCCCGGGAGCCAGCATGCCGCCAATGATCTCGGCCTCGACGAGATCCGCGATCTTGCGCCAGGCGGCGATACCATCGCCGCGAAAGACGGCACCATCCACAGCGTTGCCATCCCCGCGGGAAAGGCTGCCTTCCGCAGCGGCGAAATCGCCTGTTGCGGCCTGCGGCGAAAAATTTTGGGTCGGGACTGGTTTTGTCATGGAAGCGTTGCAGGGTTCCTCATATAGTTGTCTATATCACTAGACAACATGCTGCGCCAGCCTGTTGTGATCCAAGGCAGAGCAATGGTTCCGACATGAATGAGTCCTCCCCAGATCGTCATCGCCAGATGGCGGCCGAGCCCGCTGCCGGACTGAAGGCACGCCAGGCCGTCATGCGTCTTTGTGCCCACGCGACCGGTGCAGAACTCGACCAGGCCCTCTCGACCCTGGCCCCGTTGCCGGCCCATGCAGCACTGCGGCCCGCCTTAACCGGCCTCGTCATGCTGCAGGGCCGGGTTGGCGGCGACGGCGCCGCCTTCAACCTGGGCGAGGCGAGCACATCGCGCGCCACCGTCCGGCTCGAAAACGGGCCTGTCGGCTTTGCCTATCATCTCGGCCGTAACAGCGCCAAGGCCAGCGCCGCCGCCCTGCTCGACGCACTCTGGCAGGACGAGGCCCGTCGTGAGGCGGTCGAACGGGCACTGCGGCCGGTGGCCACCCGGCTGAATGCGGAAGCCGGCGTTTCAGCCCGGCAGACCGCAGCGACCCGGGTCAATTTCTTCACCATGGTACGGGGAGAGGACTGATGATCGGCCTTGCACAGGACCAATTTGCACAGGATCTGGCGCCCGGCTTTGCCGATGCGGCAATCGAATCCCAGGCCGTCTTCCGAGCCTGCATGGACGCGCTGGCCCGGCCGGCCCGTCTCCGGCCCCTTGAAACGGGTCTCGTGCCGCCAGCGCCGCTGACGCCGGAGCTGGCCGCCCTTGCCCTCGCTCTGGCCGATCACGAGGCCCCGCTCTGGCTCGATGCCAGGTTGCGGACACCGCAGGTGCGGGCCTATCTCACCTTCCATACCGGCGCCCGCCTGACGGACGCCCCGCAGGAGGCGGCCTTTGCCCTCATCGCAGACGCAGCCGCCTGTCCTGATCTCGCCAATTTCGCCCAGGGCGATGATGAATATCCCGACCGCTCGACCACGCTGCTGATCGCTCTCGAGCGGCTCGAACCCGGCCATGATCTCGTCTTCACCGGGCCTGGCATCAAGACCGATGCGGGTCTGGCACTCGCGCCGCTTCCCGACGACTTCCGCCGGCAGCTTGGCGCCAACCATGCCGCCTTTCCGCGCGGCGTCGATATCGTCTTCACGGCGCCGGGCAGGATCGCAGCCCTGCCGCGCTCGTCCCAAATTCTTGGAGTCGCCTGATGTATGTCGCCGTCAAGGGTGGCGAGGAAGCCATCGACAACGCCCATCGCCTGCTCGCCCATGTCAGGCGCGGCGACAAAGCGGTCCCCGATCTCTCGATTGAGCAGATCCGCGAACAGCTCACACTCGGCGTCGACCGCGTGATGGCAGAGGGCTCGCTCTACGATCGAGATCTGGCGGCCCTCGCCATCAAGCAGGCCCGGGGCGACCTGATCGAAGCGATCTTCCTGGTACGTGCCTATCGCACCACCTTGCCGCGTTTCGGCACCAGCACGCCTGTCGATACCGACGACATGGCCATTCGTCGTCGCATCTCGGCGACCTTCAAGGACCTGCCGGGCGGCCAGGTGCTCGGCCCGACCTTCGACTACACCCATCGCCTGCTCGACTTCATGCTGGCCGCCGGCGCCGAGGTCGAGCCCCCCAAGGAAAAGCCCGCCGCCGGGGAGAAGACGCCGCGCGTCAGCGACCTGCTCGGCGGCGAGGACCTGATTGAGCGCAACGCTGCGCCGGACCCCGAACGCCCGGTGGGCGATCTCACCCGCGAACCCCTGGCCTTCCCTGTAGACCGCGACCTCAGGCTGCAGGCGCTCGCCCGCGGCGATGAAGGCTTCCTCCTGGCGCTTGCCTATTCCAGCCAGCGCGGCTTCGGCCGCACCCACCCCTTCGTCGGCGAGATCCGGCTCGGGGAAGTGGAGGTGGAATTCGTGCCGGAGGAGCTCGGCTTTGCCGTGCCGATGGGTTCGATCACCGTCACCGAATGCCAGATGGTCAACCAGTTCGCAGGCTCTGCCGAAGCCGCGCCGCAATTCACCCGCGGCTACGGCCTGGTCTTCGGGCAGGCCGAGCGCAAGGCGATGTCCATGGCGATGGTCGATCGCTCACTTCGGGCGCGCGAATTCGGCGAGGAGCGGACCGCCCCTGCCCAGGACGAGGAATTCGTGATGTCCCATTGCGACAACGTGCAGGCGACGGGCTTCGTCGAGCATCTGAAACTGCCCCATTACGTCGACTTCCAGGCCGAGCTCGACCTCGTCAGACGCCTAAGGGCCGAGCATGCCGAACGCCGCGAGGCGGCACAGGCCGAGGTCCGGCAGGAGGACGCAGCATGAGCCAGACTGAGATCCAATCCCGGACGCCGCTCGCCGGCAGCGACCGCATTCCAGCGGAGGCCGGCTACAATTTCGCCTATCTGGACGAACAGACCAAGCGCATGATCCGCCGGGCGATCCTCAAGGCCATCGCCATTCCCGGCTATCAGGTGCCCTTCGCCTCGCGCGAGATGCCGATGCCCTATGGCTGGGGCACGGGGGGCGTGCAGGTGACCGCCGCCGTCATCGGGCCCGACGACGTCCTGAAGGTGATCGACCAGGGCGCCGACGACACCACCAATGCCGTCTCGATCCGGCGCTTCTTCGCCAAGACGGCCGGCGTCGCCACCACCACCGCCACGCAGGATGCCACCATCATCCAGACACGCCATCGCGTGCCGGAAGCGCCCCTTAAGCCGGACCAGATCCTGGTCTATCAGGTGCCGATCCCCGAGCCGCTGCGCTTCCTGGAGCCGCGCGAGACCGAGACGCGCAAGCTGCATGCCCTTGCCGATTACGGCCTGATGCATGTGAAGCTCTACGAGGATATCGCCCGCCATGGCCATATCGCCACCACCTATGCCTATCCGGTGGAGGTGGCTGGACGCTATGTCATGGATCCCTCGCCCACGCCGAAATTCGACAATCCCAAGATCGACGGTTGCGAGGCGTTGCAGCTCTTCGGAGCCGGGCGCGAGAAGCGCATCTATGCCGTGCCGCCGCATACGCGGGTGAAGAGCCTCGACTTCGAGGATCATCCCTTCAGCGTGCAGCGTTTCAGTCAGCCCTGCGCTCTCTGCGCCGCGCAGGGCGTCTATCTCGACGAGGTCGTCCTCGACGATCGCGGCGGCCGAATGTTCGTCTGCTCGGACACCGACCATTGCGAGACCAGGCGGGCCGCGGGGCACAAGGGCGAGATGCTGGGCTCATCGCCTCTGGAAGCGCAAACGTCCTCATCCACCCTTGGAGACGGTACGTCCGGTGAGGAAGAAAGGGCGGATGAGGACGTCCGCGCGCCCGAGGAGACTAGGCCATGAGCATCGCACCTGCCCTGTCCGTGCGCATCGGCGGCAAGGCGGACCTGCCGGCCGTGCTCGCCCTCTACGGACAGCCCGATTTCAACGGCGACAATGTCCTGACGCTCGCCGAAGCCGAGGACAAGCTCGAACATCTCGGCCTTTATCCCGATTATGGGCTCTATGTCGCCGAACAGAGAGGCACGGTCGTCGGCAGCTTCTGCCTGATGGCGGTCGACAACCTCGCCCGGCGCGGCACTCCCTTCGCCGTGATCGAGAACGTCGTGATCGCTTCAGATCGACAGGGCGAAGGCATCGGCCGGCTCATGCTGCAGGCCGCCTTCCGCCTGGCGCAGGAGAAGGGCTGCTACAAGGCCATTCTCGCCTCCAGCCTGCACAACAGCCGCGCCCATGCCTTCTACGATTCGCTCGGCTTCGAGCGCCATGGCGTGTCCTTCCGCCTGTCCTTGCCGGAGAAAGCCGCATGACCTTCAACGATTCCCCCCTGCTCCAGGCACGCGGGCTCACCAAGCATTACGGCACGCGCCTGGGCTGCGCCGACGTTTCCTTCGATCTCTATGAAGGCGAGGTTCTGGCCGTGGTCGGCGAATCCGGATCGGGCAAGTCGACCCTGCTCGGGCTCCTCTCCAGCGAAGTCGAGCCCACCGCCGGATCCGTGCGCTATCGCATGCGTGATGGGGCTGTCCGGGACCTTTTCGCGCTGAGCGAGGCCGAACGCCGCTTCCTTCTGCGCACCGACTGGGGCTTCGTGCGCCAGGATGCACGCGACGGGCTGCGCATGGGCGTCTCGGCCGGCGCCAATGTCGGCGAGCGCCTGATGGCGGTCGGCGCGCGGCACTATGGACGCATTCGAGAATCGGCGCTGGACTGGCTCGGCCGGGTGGAGATCGAGGCCGACCGCATCGACGATACGCCCGCCAGCTTCTCCGGCGGCATGCGCCAGCGCCTGCAGATCGCCCGCAACCTAGTGACCCGCCCCCGCCTCGTCTTCATGGACGAGCCGACCTCCGGCCTCGATGTCTCGGTACAGGCCCGCCTGCTCGACCTCCTGCGCGGCCTCGTCGCCGATCTCGGCATCGCGGTCGTCATCGTCACGCACGACCTCGCTGTCGCACGGCTGTTATCGCACCGCATCATGGTGATGCGGCAGGGCCGGGTGATCGAAACCGGGCTGACCGACCAGGTGCTCGACGATCCGCACGAGGCTTACACCCAACTTCTGGTTTCTTCGGTACTGGCAGCATGACCTCCCCCATCCTCACCCTCGAAGGCGTTTCCAAGAGCTTCACCCTGCACCTCCAGGGTGGCCAGAGCATCGGCGTGATGCAGGATGTTCGCTTCACCGTCACCCCGGGGGAATGCGTCGTGCTGGGCGGCCCGTCCGGGGCCGGCAAATCCTCGATCCTCAAGATGATCTACGGCAATTATCGCTGCGATGGCGGCGCGATCCTGCTGCGCGAAGGCGATGAGACGGTGGATATCGCGACGGCCGAGCCAAGGCGTATCCTGGCGCTGCGCCGCCGCACCATGGGCTATGTCAGCCAGTTCCTGCGTGTGATCCCGCGCGTCTGCGCCCTCGCCATCGTGGCGGAAGCGGCCCGCGAGACCGGCCTGGCCGAGGATGCGGCCGAAAGGCGAGCCCAGGACCTGCTTCACCGGCTCAACGTGCCGGAGAGGCTCTGGCGTCTGCCGCCCGCGACCTTTTCCGGTGGCGAGCAGCAGCGCGTCAACATCGCACGCGGCCTGGCCGCCGACCGTCCTCTCCTGCTCCTCGACGAACCGACCGCTTCGCTCGATGCCGCCAACCGGGCCGTCGTCGTCGAGCTCGTCACCGCCAAGAAACAAAATGGCGTCGCAATTGTCGGCATCTTTCATGATGAGGATGTGCGCGAGCGAGTCGCCGACCGCGTGGTCGACGTCACCCGGTTTTCCGTCCCCTCTCTTGCCGCCTGAACGGACATTTCAACCATGCCTGATCTTGAGCAATTTGTTCTCTCAAACGCCCGCCTCGTCCTGGCCGATCATGTGATCGACAAGGGCTGGATCGCCGTCGACAAGGGCCGCATTGCCGACATGGGCGAGGGCGAGGCACCGGAAAAGGGACTCGACATGGCTGGGGACCATATCCTGCCCGGCCTGGTGGAACTCCATACCGACCATCTGGAAGCCCATTACTCGCCGCGCCCCTCGGTGCGCTGGCATGCCCTCAGTGCGGTGATGGCCTATGACGCCCAGATCGCGGCCGCCGGCATCACCACCGTCTTCGACTCCATCCGCCTCGGATCCGAGACGGAGGAAGGCACGATCTCCAAGGAAGGCACGGCCCTGGCCGGAGCCCTGGAAGAGGCGCGCCAGCACGGCCATCTGCGCGTGGAGCACCGCACCCATATTCGCTGCGAACTCGCCACGCCGGACGTCCTCACAGCCTTCCAGGCCTTCCGGGAGCTCTACCCCGTCCATCTGGCCTCGCTGATGGATCATACGCCCGGCCAGCGCCAGTTCCGCGATCTCAACACCTGGATGAATTTCTATTTCCCACGCCGGGTGCGCGGCGAGACCGATGTCGAGACCTACATCAAGGACAAGCTCGACAGGCATGCCCGCTTCGCCATGCACAGCCGTACGAACCTGGTGGCGCTGGCGCGCGAACACGGCATCGTGCTCGCCAGCCATGACGATGCCACCGCCGGGCATGTTGAAGAAGCTGTGGCGGACGGGGTCGCCATCGCCGAATTCCCCACCACGCTCGAAGCAGCACTCGCTTCGCACGCTGCCGGCATCAGCGTGATGATGGGCGCACCGAACGTCGTGCGCGGCGGCTCCCATTCCGGCAATATCGCGGCGTCGGACCTCGCCGGCGAAGGGGTGCTCGACATCCTCTCCTCCGACTATGTGCCTGCCAGCCTGCTGCTCGCCGCCTTCCAGCTGCCCGAGCGCGTGCCCTCGATCGACCTGGCGGCGGCGGTGCGCATGGTCAGCGATACGCCGGCCCGTGCCACCGGCCTTGATGATCGAGGCCGGCTGGAACAGGGACGCCGCGCGGATCTGGTGCGGGTGACCCAGGTCGCCTCGGGTGCCGGCACCACGCCGATCATCCGCCGTGTCTGGAGCGAGGGCAAGATCGCGGCATGACCGACGAACCCGCCTTGATCCAGCCCAAGCCGCGGCTCGGCAAGCTGATCGCCATCGTCGGGCCGAGCGGTGCCGGCAAGGACACGCTGATCGATGCCACCCGCCTGCGTTTCGCGGATCATCCCGGCCTGATCTTCCCGCGTCGCATCATCACGCGTGAAAGCAATGCTTCGGAAGATCACGACACGCTGTCCGAGGAGCGCTTTGCCGAGCTGGAAGCGCAAGGAGGCTTCTCGCTGTCCTGGCGCGCGCATGGCCTGAGCTATGCCCTGCCTCTCGAGGTGCGGCTTGCGACCGAGGAAGGGCGCCATGCCGTCTGCAACCTCTCGCGCTCCAGCCTGCCGGAGGCACGCCAGCGCTTTGCCGGCCTCAGCGTCGTGCTGGTCACCGCGCCTGCCGAGATCATCGCCCAACGCTTGGCGGCCCGCGGTCGCGAAAGCGAAGAGATGATCCGGGCGCGCCTGGCCCGCAAGATCGACCGCGAGGATAGTCTCGCCCCCGACCTCATCATCAGCAATGACGGCCCGGTGGAAGCGGCAACCGACAGGCTGATCGCCCATCTGCAGGCCGAACTCTCCGGGCAGGCACAGGCGATGGAATAGGTCGGAACGGCGGATCGTTCGATCAGGCGGGCGGACCGGCGACCGATCCCCGCAAATCGAGCTCGCAGGCCACCTCGACGGTCCGGGGCGACTCGCCGGGTTCGGCCAGGCGTTGCATGAGCTGGGCCCAAGCGACTTCGGCAATCGCCTGCACCGGCTGTATCACCGCGGCAATCGGCGGGTGCGTCACCTGCATCCATTCGATGTCGTCGAACCCGACGACCGACAGATCCCGGGGCATGACGAGGCCGCGTCTTTCCACCTCACGCAACGCCGCAAGCGTGGCGGGGCTGTACAGCGTGAAGATGGCCGTCGGCAGCCTTCCCTCGTCGAAGCGCGAAGCCATCGCATGCATGGCCGACGCGACATCGGGGCCGCACAGCAGGACCTCGATATCCTCGACGATATCAGCCTGCCGCGCCGCAGCCATCGCGCCATCGACGCGATCGCGCATATTGGTGAGGTCGAGCGAGGACGGGCCGAGCAGGATACGCCGATGTCCCCGAGCCACGAGTTCACGGATGACGGCGGCGCTGGCCTCGACATTGTTGACACTGACGCGATCGAAGCCGGTCTCGTCGGGAACGCGGTCGAGCAGGACCGTGGCGACCTTCTGATCGAGGAGGGAGGCTTCGGCGGCTGGCCGCCCATCCGTCGGCACCACGATCATGCCGGCCACGCGCCAGTCGAGCAGTGCCTCGGTCTGGGCAGCCTCCCGCTCGGTCTTCTCGGCGCTGGAAACGGTCACCAGGCGATAGCCGCTCCCCTCCGCCAGACGCTCGAAATGGGCGACCATCGACCCGAAGAAAGGATTGCGGAAGTCAGGAACGATGAGCCCGACGATCGAGCGGCGCGAGCGGCGCAGATTGGCTGCCAGCGGGTCGACCCGGAAACCGAGCTCCCGCACGGCGGCATGGATACGCGCCACGCTTTCGGCCTTCACGGCGCCGAGGCCGCGAAGCACTTTGGAAACGGTGGCGGGCGAAACATTGGCAAGCCGGGCGACGTCATGGATGGTCGCCCGCTCGCCCGGCGTCTTGCGTGGCGGCTCGTTGGATTGCATGGCCCCCGCCCCTGTCACGAACGAACACTCACGCCATCATAGCACAGATAAATCGATTTTCTTCCGCCAATCGGCAGCATTCCATCAAGAGCTGCCAATTGGCCTATCACAATGCTAAATTACGCCGGTTCAGCAGACAAACAAAGACCTTTCAAGATCTTCAGATCGAGTGCGATTTATTTGCACTCAAGTCGCAAAGCGGAAATGCAGAACATCGCCGTCTGCGACCACATAATCCTTGCCTTCCAGGCGGAACTTGCCGGCTTCCTTGGCGCCCGCCTCGCCGTTGAGGGCGACATAGTCGCCATAGGCGATGGTCTCGGAGCGGATGAAGCCCTTCTCGAAATCGGAATGGATCACGCCTGCAGCCTGCGGGGCGCGCATGCCCTTGGTGATGGTCCAGGCCCGAGCCTCCTTGGGACCCACCGTGAAATAGGTGACGAGATCGAGCAGTTCATAGCCGGTGCGGATGACGCGGTTGAGGCCGGGCTCGTTCAGGCCGATGGCGTCGAGATAGTCCTTCTGCTCCTCGGGCGGCAGGATGGCGATCTCGCTCTCGATCTTGGCAGAGACCACCACCGCCTTGGCGCCTTCCTCGGCGGCGCGGGCCTTCACCCTGTCGGACAGGCCATTGCCCTTGTCGGCCGAGGCTTCCTCGACATTGCAGACATAGAGCACCGGCTTGGCGGTGAGGAGCTGCAGCATGTCGAAGGCACGACGCTCCTCAGGCTTGACCTCGACCAGACGGGCGGGCTTGCCTTCGCGCAGCAGAACCAAGGCCCGATTGATCAAATCGAGGCTTTCCTTGGCCTCCTTGTCGCCACCCCGCGCCTTCTTCTCCAGCGCCACCACGCGGCGCTCCAGGCTGTCGAGATCAGCGATCATCAGTTCGGTCTCGATGGTCTCGATGTCGGCGACCGGGTCGATCTTGCCCTCGACATGGGTGACGTCGCCATCCTCGAAGCAGCGCACCACATGGGCGATCGCGTCGCATTCACGGATGTTGCCGAGGAACTGGTTGCCGAGGCCTTCGCCCTTGGAGGCCCCCCGCACCAGACCGGCAATGTCGACGAAGGTCAGGCGGGTGGGAATGATGGTTCCGGACTTGGCAATGGCGGCGAGCTTCTCCAGGCGCTCGTCGGGCACCGCCACGTCGCCGACATTGGGCTCGATGGTGCAGAAGGGATAGTTGGCCGCCTGCGCCGCCGCGGTCTGCGTCAGCGCATTGAACAGGGTCGACTTGCCGACATTGGGCAGGCCGACGATTCCGCATTTGAAACCCATGGTGATCGCTCGTTCATCTTGTAGCCGGCGCGCTCCTGCCGCCGACGAAATCCGTTAAGGCGCTGGGTAGATAGGAAGCAGCGCAACGTCAATGGGAAGGCAAGCCCGGCGTGCCTCTCCTAGGCTCCCGCCAGCTTGGCAGCGCCGTGCCCCCTCGCCTCCATGAACAAATGCACCTTGTTCTGGAAGCTCGCATCCTCTCCATCAGCCAGCAGTGGCGCCGCATCGGCACAGGCGGTGCACAGATCTTCGACCCAGGGCCATTCGGCCTTGGCAAAATCGCTGAGCACGAAATGATGCACCAGCGCCTTGTCACCGGGATGACCGATGCCGAGCCGGGCGCGGCGATAGTCGTTGCCGCAATGGGCGGTAATCGATCGCAGTCCGTTATGGCCGGCATTGCCGCCACCGACCTTCACGCGCAGCTTGGCGGGCGCCAGGTCGAGTTCGTCGTGGAAGACCGTGAGATCAGGCAGGCCGATCTTGTAGAAGCGCATGGCCTCGCCGACCGACTGCCCGCTTTCGTTCATATAGGTCTGCGGCTTGAGCAGCATGACGCGCTCACCGCCGACGCTGCCCTCGCTGACCTGCCCCTGGAAGCGCGAGCGCCAGGGCGCGAAGCGATGGCGCCGCGCGATCTCGTCGATGGCGAGGAAACCGATATTGTGCCGGTTGGCGGCATATTTGGCACCCGGATTACCGAGACCGACGAACAGACGCATGATGGCCCCTGAAGCAAAGCGCGTCTAAGCGAAAACGCTGTTTTGCTTCAGCTCCTCTTTCGAACGCGTCTTTGCGATTCTTGGTGCTTCCACCAACTCGCCAAACGCTGTGAAAGCACGAATGGCCGGGACGAGCCCGGCCATCGCAGCAATGGATATTCAGCCGGATTACTTCTTGGCAGCTTCAGCGGGCTCGGCAGCCACTTCAGCGGCGGGAGCAGCTTCTTCACCGACCGGCGGCACGATCGAGACCAGGGTCGCGTCGTCCTGCCCGGCGTAGGAAACGCCTTCCGGCAGCTTGATCTGCGAGACGTGGACCGAATCGTTGATATCGAGAGCGGCGACGTCGACATCGATCGAATCGGGAATCTTGTCGGCGGGAGCCAGAACCGAGAGGGAGTGCGTCACGATGTTGACGGCACCGCCGCGCTTCACGCCCACGGAAGTCGCGGCGTTGACGGCATGCACGGGAACATCGACGCGCAAACGCGAGCCGGCATCGACGCGCAGGAAATCGACATGCTCGACGGTGTCCTTGACCGGGTCGAGAGCATAGTCGCGCGGAATGGCGCGGGTCTTGCTGCCATCAACTTCGATCTCGAACACGGTGGTGAGGAAGTGGCCAGCGTAAACCAGCTTGTTGGCTTCCTTGGCGTCGAGCGCGATAGAAACGGGGGGCTTGCCGGCACCATAGATCACGGCCGGTACCTTGCCTTCACGACGAACGGCACGCGCGGCCCCCTTGCCCACTTGCGTGCGAGCCGTGGCGGAAATCTGCTTCACGGACATTGTATGTTCCTAGGGTTGTTCAAAGAAAAAGGCCGCTGGCGCGGCCGGTTCGGTCGTTCCGCATTGCCTCCAGGGGTGTCTGGTCGCGGAACGGCGTTCTCATAGACGCATCCCGGGCGAAAAGCAAGAAGCCAGGTGTGCCGGTCTTCAGACCGGTATGAATGGCCATGGCCGGTCTGAAGACCGACCCACCATGCCTCCCCTCCCGTTCAATGGCCTTCGAAGGACACCAGCGTATGCACGGGCACGCCCAGCGCCCGGATCTTGTCGGCCCCTTTCAGCTCGGGCAGATCGATGATGAAGACCGCGGCCAGCACATCGGCACCGATCTCGCGCAGCAGCTTGACCGCGGCCTCCGCCGTACCCCCGGTGGCGATGAGGTCGTCGACCAGGATGACCCGCTCGCCCGGTTTCACCGCATCCTTGTGGACTTCCATTTCGTCGAGGCCATATTCCAGCGAATAGGCGATGCGCACGGTCTCGTGCGGCAGCTTGCCCTTCTTGCGCACCGGCACGAAGCCGGAGGAGAGCTGATGGGCGAGTGCGCCCCCCAGGATGAAGCCGCGCGCCTCGATCCCAGCCACCTTGTCGATCTTGGCACCCGCCCAGGGCTGCACCAATTCGTCGATAGCCCGTCGGAAGGCCCAGGCATCGCCCAACAAGGTGGTGATGTCGCGGAACGCCACCCCGGGCTTGGGATAGTCGGGAATGGTGCGGATCGCGTCCTTGAGGAAGCGGGCTGTGGAGCCCGAGATTTCTGTCTTGGCGGTCATGATCTGCCTTCCGGGGATTCGTTGCCGAAAAAGACCACGCTCGCACGCAAGAGTCGAGGCCGTACCAGCCAGCCGGCTTCCCACCGGTCGAGCCAATAAATCGATCGAGAGGAAACTGCAGGGCCTGAAACAGCAAAGCCGGGGATCGGCGATCCCCGGCTTTGCTCAATCAAGCGTTGGTCGAAGCCCTCAATGGGCGTCGGCCCAGATCTTCTTCTTGGTGTAGTAGAGCAGTCCCGACAGCACGATCAGGAAGATGATCACCACGAAGCCGGTCTGCTTGCGCTTTTCGAGCGAGGGATCGGCAGCCCAATTCAGGAAGGCCGCGACGTCGCGGGTGTACTGATCCACCGTCTGCGGCGCACCGTCGGTATATTCCACCTGCCCATCGGCCAGAGGCTTGGCCATGCCGATCGAAGCGCCGAAGATCTTGTTGTAGTGGCCGTTCGGCGGAACGGTGACGCCCTCCGGCGGCTTCTCGTCATCCTTCAGATAGCCATCGGTGATCAGGGCATGGATATAGTCGGGGCCCTGCTCCTGATACTGGGTGAAGATGTCGAAGACGAAGCCAGGGAAGCCGGACTTCACGCCGCGCGCCTTGGCGAGCAGGGACATGTCCGGCGGAATGGCACCATTGTTGGCGACGGCAGCAGCCTGATCGTTCGGATAGACCAGCGGGAAATAATCCGCAGGCCGACCCTTGCGCTCGAGCACCTCGCCCTTGTCGTTGGGCACGTCCATCACTGTGTATTCGGCCGCGAGGGCCTTGACCTGGCCTTCGGTGAAACCGGGACCGCCTGGATCGGCCAAGGTCCGGAAGGCAACGCGATGCAGGCTGTGGCAGGCCGAGCAGACCTCGCGATAGACCTTGAAGCCGCGCTGCAGCTGGCCCTGATCATAGCGCCCGAACGGGCCCGCAAAACTCCATTGCTGGCGGGTCGGCTGCTCGCCCCCCTCCGCCCAGGCGGGCTGGGAAAGGCCGGCAGCGCCGAACAGGGTGGCAAGGGCGACAGCCAGACCGGCTACGCGTGAGGGTTTGAACATCTCAATCATCTCGTTCGCCCCTCAGCCCTTGCTTTGCGATTCGGCGGTGTTTGCGGCCGGCAGGGGGATGCCGCTCGACTTCGCCAGAATGGCATCGGCGATCGAAGCGGGCACCGGCTTGGTCTGCTCAAACAACCCCAGCAGCGGCAGGGCGATGAGGAAGTAGGCGAAGTACAGCGCAGTCAGGATCTGGCCGATCAGCACCTTCGAGCCTTCCGGCGGCTGCGAGCCGATCCAGCCGAGGCCGATGCAGATCGCCACGAAGATGAAGAACACCCAGCGGAACACCGGACGATAGACCGCCGAACGCACCTTCGAGGTGTCGAGCCAGGGCAGCAGCGCCAGCATGACGATGGCGGCGAACATCATAATGACGCCCAGCAGCTTGTCCGGGATCGAGCGCAGGATCGCGTAGAACGGCAGGAAGTACCATTCGGGCACGATATGGGCAGGCGTCTTGCCGGGATCGAAGGTGATGTAGTTCTCCGGATCGCCCAGATAATCCGGCATGTAGAACACGAAATACATGAAGAAGACGAGGAAGCAGGCGATGCCGAAAGCATCCTTCAGCGTCGCATACGGCGTGAAGGGCACCGAATCCTTGTCCGACTTGATGTCGACGCCGGTCGGATTGTTCTGGCCGACCACGTGCAGCGCCCAGATATGCAGCACCACGACGCCGGCGATCATGAAAGGCAGCAGATAATGCAGCGAGAAGAAGCGGTTCAGGGTCGGGTTGCCCACCGCATAGCCGCCCCACAGCCAGGTCACGATCGACTTGCCGAATACGGGAATGGCGGAGAACAGGTTGGTGATGACGGTAGCGCCCCAGCCCGACATCTGGCCCCAGGGCAGCACATAGCCCATGAAGCCGGTTGCCATCATCAAGAGGAAGATGACGACGCCAAGCAGCCACAGCACTTCGCGGGGGCCCTTATAGGAGCCGTAATACATGCCGCGGGCGATGTGGAGATAGACCGCGATGAAGAACATCGAGGCGCCGTTGGCGTGCAGCTTCTGAATCAGCCAGCCCCAGTTCACGTCGCGACGGATCAGATCCACCGAGGTGAAGGCCAGGCTCGAATCGGAGACATAATGCATCGCCAGCACCACGCCCGTGAGGATCTGCGCCCCCAGCATGAAGGAGAGGATGGCGCCGAAGGTCCACATATAATTGAGGTTGCGCGGCGTGGGATAGGCGATGAACGAGGAGTGGACGAGCCCACCGATCGGCAGGCGGCTCTCGAACCACCGTCCAAGGCTGGATTTCGGGGTCCAGGTCGAGGTTCCGCTCATGAATTGTGACCTTAAGCTTGTGCGTTCGATTCGGCGCCGATCATGATCTTGGTCGGGCTCTCGAAATTATAGGGCGGAACTTCCAGGTTGAGCGGAGCCGGACCCTGACGGATGCGTCCCGAGGTATCGTAGACCGAACCATGGCAGGGGCAGAACCAGCCGTGATAGGAGCCTTCGTTGACCAGCGGGATGCAGCCCAGATGCGTGCAGATGCCGACCACGACCAGCCATTGTGCCTGATCTTTCTTGACCCGGTCCGCATCGGCCTGGGGGTCCTTCAGGTCGGTCAGCTTGACATCCTCGGCCGCTGCGATTTCGGCCTTGGTGCGGTGACGAATGAAGATCGGCTTGCCGCGCCAGAAGATCTTCACCGACTGTCCCTCGGGAATCGGCGTCAGGTCGACCTCGACCGGCACGCCCGCCGCGATGGTCGCCTTGTCCGGATTCATCTGGCTGATGAAAGGCCAAGCTGCGCCAGCGACACCCACAGCACCGACCGCGCCGGTGGCAATGTAAATGAAATCGCGACGAGTGGGCTCTGCGGCGTGTTCGTTCGTGACTGCCACGGATCGATCCTTCTCATACGTCGCATCCCGGCCGTCGCCGGGATGATGGAGGAACCGGACCTATCAGCCCCGTACCGTCCATACTCTGCCAAATCTCGGCCACCCCAGCCGCGCCAAACCGGATCGCGGCGAAACTGGGGCAAACCTTATCAAGGGGCTCATGCCACTCTGTTGCGAAGTTGTCTAGATCGTGCAGCCCGCAAATGGCGCTATGTCGCATGACATCAACGCCATAAATGCAAATTCTCTATCCCCGATGCCGGAAGCGTCCCCTATGAAGAACGTCTCCGCCCTCGCCCTGCCGATGCCCCAATGCCGCTCACTCTCGCCCTGTTTCAACCCGACATCCCGCAGAACGCCGGCACGATGCTGCGCCTGTGCGCCTGCCTCGGCGTAAAGGCGGCCATCGTCGAGCCCGCGGCCTTTCCCGTGTCGGACCGGGCATTCCGCCGCGCCGGGATGGACTATCTCGACCGCCTTGCCATCGACCGCCATGTTTCCTTCCCGGCCTTCGAGGCCTGGCGGGCCGCGAGCGGACAGAGGCTGGTGCTGCTGACCACCAAGGGCGCGGTGCCCCATACCGGCCATGTATTCCGGCCGGACGACATCCTCATGGTCGGCAGGGAATCAGCCGGCGTGCCCGATGCGGTCCATGCCGCGGCCGACGCGCGGGTGTTCGTACCGATGCGCCCGGGACTGCGCTCGCTCAACGTGGCCGTCGCCGCCGCCATGGTGCTGGGCGAGGCCCTGCGCCAGACCGACGGCTTCCCTTCCCCGGCGGAATCGTCCTGATCGAGCACGTCCGCCTTTCGGCCGTCATTGATCCTGCGCAATTGCCTGCTAGCGGAAACGGACTATAGAGGCAGCATGACAAAGCCCGGTTCCGCCCCTCTTTCCTCCGAGATCGCCCCCCGCCAGGCCGAGGCCCGTGCCTGGTTCGAGGCTCTGCGCGATCAGATCTGCGCCGCCTTCGAGACCCTCGAGGACGCGCTGCCCCAGGCCCGAGCCCCGGCCGGTACGGCCGCAGGACGCTTCAGGCGCACGCCCTGGCAGCGCACCGACCACACCGGCCACCCGGGCGGTGGCGGCGTGATGGCGATGATGCATGGCAGGGTTTTCGAAAAGGTGGGCGTGCATTGTTCGACCGTCCACGGGGAATTTTCACCCGAATTTCGCACCGACATTCCCGGCGCCGCCGAGGATCCACGCTTCTGGGCCTCCGGCATCTCCCTGATCGCCCATCCCTGGAACCCTCATGTGCCCACCGTGCACATGAACACCCGATTCGTGGTGACAACCAAGGCCTGGTTCGGCGGCGGCGCGGACCTGACGCCGATGCTCGACGGACGCCGCACGCAGGAAGACCCGGACAGCCTCGATTTTCACGCCGCCATGCGCCGGGCCTGCGAGGCTCACGCCGTGGCCGACTATGCCCGCTACAAGAAATGGTGCGACGACTATTTCTTCCTCAAGCATCGCAACGAGTCGCGCGGCATCGGCGGCATTTTCTATGACGGGCTCACCAGCGGCGACTGGCAGGCCGATTTCGCCTTCACCCGGACGGTCGGTACGGCCTTCGCTGCCATCTATCCCGAGCTCGTGACGCGCAATTTCGAAAAACCCTGGACGGAGGCCGAGCGCGACGAGCAGCTGGTGCGTCGCGGACGTTACGTCGAGTTCAACCTGCTCTATGACCGTGGCACGCTGTTCGGCCTCAAGACCGGCGGCAATGTGTCTTCGATCCTGTCGTCGATGCCGCCCACGGTGAAATGGCCCTGACCCGCCGATTCCTGCCTTCCGCCCGCCGTCAGGCTGCAGGCGGATAGGTCCGCGGCCCGCTTTCGGGTCGAAGCGTTTTGCGATTTGACGGAATCACTCAAATCGCACTTTGTCCCCAGGGGCAGCGCGGCCTGTTGCTGCCATCGACAAGATCGGGCCACAATGTCTCTGACAGATGCGCGTCGACTCCGGAGACCCTGCTGCATGCACCGTCCGACGACCGCCCTGGTGGCTCTTGCCACCGCCGTCTTCTCGACGATGCCGGCCGGTGGAGGCAGCGCCCTGGCCCAGCCATCGGAGGCCGCCGTCGCAAGCGCCTGCACGCTGCTGGCCGACGTGGCGACCGGCAAGCTGCTCAAGCAGGAAGGGAGCTGCGACAAACCGATCACGCCGGCCTCGACCTTCAAGATCGCCATCAGCCTGATGGGCTATGATTCGGGCCTGCTGAAGAACGAGCATGTGCCCGCCCTGCCCTTTCGCGAAGGCTATGCCGACTGGGTGCCGGAATGGCGCACCAGCACCGACCCCGCCAGCTGGATGAAGAATTCGGTGGTCTGGTACTCGCAGCAGATCACGCGCAGTCTCGGCAAGCAGCGCTTCAAGCGCTATGTCGCCGAATTCGACTACGGCAATCAGGACGTCTCCGGGGATCCGGGCAAGCAGAACGGCCTCACCCAGGCCTGGCTGAGCTCATCCCTCAAGATCACACCGCTCCAGCAGCTCGACTTCCTGGAGCGGATGGTGCGTCACCAATTGCCGGTCTCGAACCGGGCCTACGACATGACAGCCCGTATCCTGGTGCTTGCTCCCCTGCCCAATGGCTGGGAAATTCACGGCAAGACCGGCTCCGGCGCGCCCCGGCGCTCCGACGGCAGGCTCGATTTCGATCATGCCTATGGCTGGTTCGTCGGCTGGGCCAACAGGGACGGCCGCAATGTGGCCTTCGTGCGCCAGGTGCAGATGGGCTCCAAGGGCAATCTCAGGGCCGGGCTGCAGGCGCGCGACGCCTTCCTGGCGGAGTTGCCCGACTTGCTGGACCGGCTGTAATCCGGTCCGTGCCGGTCGGGCTGGCCCTCGTCACAGCAATTCCTCCCCATCGAGATAGTTGCGCAGGAAGGTGGGCACTCGGACCTGCCCCTGCGGCGTCTGGTGATTCTCGATCAAGGGCACCAGGATGCGCGGCGTCGCAATCGCGGTGTTGTTCAGCGTGTGGCAGAATCGGACCTGCCCCCGCCGATCGCGCCAGCGGATATTGGCTCGCCGGGCTTGCCAATCATGCAAGGTGGAACAGCTATGGGTTTCCCGATAGCATCCGAGGTTCGGCACCCAGGTCTCGATGTCGTTCATTCTCACCTTGCCCGGCCCCATGTCGCCGGTGGAGCATTCGACGACCTGATAGGGCAGCTCCAGGGCCTGCAGGACGGTCTCGGCATTGGCGAGCAGCCGGCCATGCCAATGGGCGGATTCTTCGGGATCATCGCGACAGATCACATATTGCTCCACCTTGTAGAACTGGTGAACCCTGAGCAGGCCACGCACGTCGCGTCCCCCGCTGCCGGCCTCGCGGCGGAAGCAGGGAGAGAAGCCGGCATAGAGCAGCGGCAGGTCGCGCTCATCGATGATCTCGCCGCCATGCAGGCCGGTCAGCGCGATCTCGGCGGTGCCGGCAAGATATGCACCGTCCCGCGGGAGTTCGAAGGTGTCCTCCCTGGCGAAGGGAAAATGGCCGGTATTGACGAAGGCATTCCCACGAACCAGGGCGGGAACGGCGATGGGCTGGACCCCCTCGCGGGCGAGCCGACGGGACGTGTCGAACAAGAGCGCCTGTTCCAGCAAGGCCAGGCGCCCCTTCAGCACATAGCTGCGGGCCCCGGCAACCTTGGCAATCCGGGATTGGTCGATCCAGCCATGCCTGTCGGCAATGGCGAGGTGATCGAGCGGCGGAAAGGCGAAGTCGGGCCGATCGCCGACGGCGCGCACCACCTGATTGCTCTTTTCATCCGGCCCAACTGGCGCCCCTGGCCAGGGCAGGTTGGGAACCGTCAACAAGAGGTCGCGCAAGGTCTGTTCCGTTTCTCCGGCATTCCCCTGGAGGGCGGTAAGCGCGCTTGCGATCGCCCTGGAACGTTCGGCGCCGGCCGCGCGCAGCGGCGCAGAGGCCTCGGCGAACTGTGCCGTGATGCGATTTCGTTCCGCCCTCAAGGTTTCGATCCGTGTCTTGCCCCGACGCAAGGCAGTATCGAGGGCCAGGATCCGATCAAGATCGATGGTCATGCCCTTGACCCGGGCCGCCTCGGCGACCGCGGCGGTGTTGTTACGAATGAAAGCGATGTCCAGCAATGTTGCCTCCTGATGCTGGCGACGCACAGCGGCAGGAGCAAACGAAAAGGCCCTGCCGGATGGCGGGGCCCTGGTTGAAACGCGATGGCGGAGAGAGTTCAGCGCATGCGACTGCAACCCGGCCCCGAGGGGTCGGACGAGATCAGCCGCGAGTTCGATCGATTGAACCTGAACATAGGACCACCCTGCCAGCGACGTCGGCGGAGGTCAACTGGCCCAGGCCGCGAAAACCGCCCTTCTCAGTCGGCCGTCGGCAAATGGCGCATGGTGACGAAGATCTGCCCGTCCGGCAGTTCTTCCCAGTATTCGATCTCGGTCATATAGGCCGCCTTGGGGTAGCGGGTAAACAGATCGCGCGCCTTGGCACGTGCTTCCTCACGCGGCAAAGTAAAACTCTCGCGCCGGAAGCCCAGCGTCGTCTGGGATCGTCGGTCTGCATGGCGCTTGGCCAACGTTCCTGGCCGGATCTCGTCGCTACGCATTCTCGTATCCTTGGCCCATTCCGTTGAGGCAGGCACGGTTGGAAACCTGCATCTCCAATTTAGGGCCTCCCGGCTCAAGAGTCGAATCGTCAGGCCAGGCATGGCGGAACGGAGGCATCGACGCCATCCTGCCTGTCAGCCGCCATGCGTGGGAGCGCCGGGAGGATATAGCTGCAATTTTCATCCGAGAGGCATCCGGCGTATCAGCCGGGAGGCCGACACTCCGCATATCCCGCGCTCTGCCATGCAAAAGCGTGTGTTGGGCTACCGGCCTTCCCGGGCCCAGAGCAGGGTGACGCCGCCCAGCAGCAAGGCAAGGCCGAGCAGGCCCGCGAAGAGCGGGATAGTGTCGATGCCCTGTACCACCGACGCCTCGCTGCGCTTGAGGCCGATCCAGCCGCTGCCGCCATAGGCGGAGCCGGCGCCGACCGCGCGAACCGCCGGTATCGACAGGCCGGACGCGGTGGCGAGGCGCTCCACGCTGCCGCCGGTCTCGCCGGCTATGCCCTTCAGCCTGTCGGGCGTGGAGAGCAGGTCCTGGAATTCGCGTGGATTGGCGGGACCGACATTGGTGATCGCCAGCAAGGCGCCGTCCTGGGCCCGCCACAACCCCATCACGTCGGTGGAATAGACTGCGCTCCACAGGCCCGGTTTCTCCGGTTTGAGGGCAAGCCTGACCTTCTCGCCATTCGGGCCGATCAGTTCGACCGGTGCCGCCGTCTCCGCCATGGTCTGGCGCTCGACCGTGATGTCGCGGCCGACAGCCCGTGCACGCAGAGCCTCCTCGTCGAGATCCGGCTCCTTCAAAAGCCAGTGCGACAGGCGCCGCAGCAGATCGACATGGGGCCCGCCGCCCTCATAGCCACGTGCCCACAGCCAGGCATGGTCGGATAGCAGCAGGGCCACCCGGCCCTTGCCCTGGTGGGCGAGCACGAGCAGCGGATCGCCTCGGGCGCCGGTCATCACGGCGCTGCCCTCGCGCAGCTTGGTCTCTACCGTGGTGAACCATTGGCCCCAGGCCGGCGGATTGGCATTGCCGCCCGGCAGGTCCCGCGTCACCGGATGGCGTTTGCCGAGCGCGCTGATCTCCGGCCGGTAGGGCTGATAGAGCACGTTGCCAGATGGCGAGGCCGGCAGGATCTCGGCCAGGCCGGTACCCCACAGACTGTTCTCGGAGGCGTAATCGGCGCCCGATGCCAGCAGGATCGCCCCGCCATTGCGCACGAACTCCGTCATATTGTCGAAATAGGCGGCCGGCAGCAGGCCTTCCTGCGCGTAGCGGTCGAAGATGATCAGGTCGAAGCGGTTGATCTCCTCGTCGAACAGGCGGTGCGTCGGGAACTGGATCAGGGAGAGCTCGTTGATCGGGGTGCCGTCCCCCTTCTGCGGCGGCCTGAGAATGGTGAAATGCACGAGCTCGACATTGGCGTCGGCCTTGAGCAGGTTGCGCCAGGTGCGCTCGCCGGCATTGGGTTCGCCCGAGACCAGCAGGACGCGCATCTTCTCGCGGATGCCCTCGATCTGCAGCACGGCCCGGTTGTTCACCGGCGAGAGTTCGCCCGGCACGGTTTCGGCTTCGAGCTCGACCACATTCACGCCGGCATGCTCGATCGGCACCTGCAGCGACGACAATTCGCCGACCGGCACGGTGGTGCGCGCAATCTCTTCGCCATCGCGGCGCAGGATCACCGCGGCGGTCGACGGCATGTTCGGACCGCGATCGACGACGCGGAAGCGAATGGTGGTGGCCTGCTTCACCAGTCCGAAGCGCGGCGCCTCGACCAGGTTGATCTGGCGGTCGCGTTCATCCTCCCGGCCGGTGATCAGGGCATGGAGCGGCGCCTTGAAACCGAGGGCCGCCGCTCGAGCCGGCACGTCGTGGACCACGCCGTCCGTCAGCAGGATGGCGCCGCCGACGCGGTCCGGCGGCACGTCGGACAGGGCAGTCGCCAAGGGAGTGAAGAGCTGGGTGCCGTCAGCACCGGACTTGACCCCGCCCCCCGCTTCGACCACCCGCAGCTCGGTATTGCCCAGCGCCTTGATCTGCCGGCTCAGCTCGTCGCGGGCCGCGTCTGTCTGCCGCGTCCTTTCGTCCAGCGACTGGGAGGCGGAACGGTCGACCACCAGGGCCACGACATTGGGCAGCACCGCGCGCTGCTCGCGCGTCAGGATGGGCCCGGTGAGAGCGAGGACGAACAGGCCCAGCACCAGCGCGCGCAGCCAGGCCCCACGCAGCCGCGCCAGCAGGCACAGCGCCGCGACCGCAGCCGCCAGCACGGCCAGGCCGATGACGACAGGCCAGGACAGCAAGGGCAGGAATTGCAGGGAGAAATCGCTCATCAGCGGCCGAGCCTCTCCAGGAGATCCTGTACATGCACCTGATCCGCCTTGTAGTTGCCGGTCAGCGCATACATCACCATGTTGACGCCGGCGCGATAGGCCAGCTCACGCTGGCGCTCCAGCCCGGTGGAAACGGGAAAGAGCGGATTCATCTGGGCATCGACGGCCCAGGCTGCGGCCAGATCGTTGGAGGTGATGATCAAGGGCGAAACACCGTCTCCCCCCAGCACGGGCTTGTCGCTGTCCTCGGATGTCGGGGCGGTGGCCTGCACCCAGGTTTCGCCATTGTCGTAACGCCCGACGAATTTGTCGAGCAGGTAGAAGGTCTTGGTCAGCACGTGCTTGGCCGGTATGGGCTCGAGCTCGGGAATGTCGAGCCCCGAGAGCAGGCGCTTGAGCGTTTCGCCGGCCGGCGTGGCCGCTCCCCCCGCATCCTGCTGCACCGCATCGCGCGTATCGAAAATGATGGTGCCACCCGATTTCATGAACGCGTCGATGCGCGCCATCACTGCCGGCGGCGGCGGTTCCTTGCCCGGCACGATCGGCCAGTAGATCAGCGGATAGAAGGCCAGTTCGTCCTTGGCCGGATCGATGCCATCGGGCGGCCCCGGCTCCAGCGCCGTGCGTTCGGCGATATAGGCGGTCAGGCCCTTGAGACCGGCGAGGCTGGTATCGTCCGTCTCCTTGTCGCCGGTGACGACATAGGCAAGGCGGGTCTTCAGCGCAGCGTCGAAGGGGCGGCTCTGCGCCTGGGCATCCGGCGATGCCAACAGGGTGAGGGACAGCGCCAGCACGACGAGGGCCGCCGACCCCACACCGGGACGGGCAAGACGCGTCCAGCCGCCCGCCATGAAGAAGACGATCAGGGCATCGGCCAGCAGCAGGGCCAGCGCGACCAGCAGCAGAACGGGCCCGAGGGCGATCGGCTTGGCAACCGTATAGTCGGCCAGGGACGCATTCACGGTGGTATAGTCCAGGGGTTTCAACACGGCATTGGCAGCCAGCGCATTGACGGCCACCAGGCCATCGGGCGGCCCGTAGAAGCCGGGCGGATGATCGGGACGGCCGATGCCGGGCTGATCCGCCCGCACGGGCTGGGCGGTGGCCGGCGGCACCTGGAAAGCACCCTGCCCATCGAGCGTCCGGCTCGGCGCCGCATAGACCGGCGCTGTGGCGCTCGCCTGCGCTGCGGCAGCCCCCGCAACCGGCGCGGATTTGGCCAGCCCCACCACCTTGCGCAGCATCTCCACGAAGGTTCCCGACAGGACTAGGTTGGACCAGGTGGTGTCGGCCGTCACGTGAAAGAGCACGATGACGCCATTGCCCCGTTTCTCGGCCGTGACCAGCGGCGTACCGTCGGCCAGGGCAGCCCAGGTCCGGCCGGGCAGATCGATATCGGGCTCGGCCAGCAATTGGCGCTTGACGCTGACGTCATCCGGCAAGGCGAGGCCTGCGAAGGGGCTATTGGCATCGAAGCTGCCGAGCTTTTGCGGCTTCTCCCAGGAGAGCGTCCCGCCCAGTGTGCGCCCGCCCTGGCGCAGCTTCACCGGCAGCAGCGTATTCTCGGCGGCAGCGAGACGCGAGCCGGCAAAGCGCACCAGAACGCCGCCATTCTCGATCCAGGTCGAGAGCTTGGCTTCGGCATCGCCGAGATTGCCGACATCGGCCAGCATCAAGACCGGCAGTTTGTCATCGAGAAAGCGGCCGATCGCCTCGGCCGGCGAGGTTCCCTCGGCAGTCCTCACATCGGCATAGGGTTCGAGCGCTCGCGTGAGGTAATAGTTCGCCGACAGCAGGGGCTGGCTGACATCCTTGTCCTGCCCCGAGACGATGCCGACCATGCGGCGGCGCCAGGTGCGGTCGAGCAACTGCACCGCTCCGGCCGACGCGTCGCCGACGATTTCCAGCCGCGCCACATCATTGCGAATGTCGACGGGCAGGTCGAGCTGCGCCGTGGTCTCGCCGGCGCCTGCCGGGAAACTGAAATCGGCTTGGCCAACCGGCAGGTTCTTGAGGTCGAGCGCCCTCACCGTGCCTGACAAGACGCGATCGAGCTTGCCCGTGCGCAAAACGCGCACCGAGATGCCGCTCGGCGCATTGGCCGCGCCCGCAAGGGCCAGCGAACTGCGGCCATCGTCACGATAGACCGTCACCCGCCCCTGCTTGCCGGCTTCCGACAAAGCGGCGAGAAAGCCATTGTCGCCATCCCCTGCCAGGCCATCCGAGAACCAGAGGATCTCGGCCTCCGGCGCCGCACGCAGGAAGGAGGCGATGGCGGGCGCATAGGCGCCACGATTGGCCTGCCAGGGCTGCGGAGCAAGCGCTGTGAGGCGCGGACCGAGGCTCGCAGCAGGACTGAGCGAAAGATCGGTGAGCGGCTCGGCCAGGGCCGCCATTGCCACCGGGCGGCGATCCTGCTCGGCCGCGGCGAGTGCGGCCTGGATCACTTCCTGGCGCTTTGCCCAGGTCGCGGCGGAACCCCAGCCATTGTCGACGAGGAACAACAGCGGCGCCGTACGCGTCGGTCCGGCCTGACTGAAAGGCCGCAGCGTCGGCACGGCCAGCATGGCGATCACCAAGGCAGCCAGGATGAGGCGCAAGGCCGTCAGCCACCAGGGCGAGCGCGCTGCCACCCGCCCGCGCGGCAACAGGCCGTAGAGCAGGCGCAAGGGTGGAAAGTCGACGCGTTGCGGCCGTGGCGGCACCAGGCGCAGCAGCAGCCAGATGGCCGGCAGCAGGGCCAGAGCCGCCAGCATCCAGGGCGAGGCGAGAGCCAGCGAACCTAGCATCGACCAAGCCTCCGTCCGCCAGGCTTGCGTTCGGCAACAGGCGTTCCGTCATCCCCGGCTGCGCCACTCGCGAGCGAAGCGAGAGAGGGCGAAGGGAAGGGGATCCAGGGACCAAAGGCATCGGTTGCAGCCCTGGATCCCCTTCCCTCGGCCTCCGGCCTCACCGGGGATGACAGAGCACTTATCCCCAAACGTCTCCCCAACCTCCGTAGGCCAGGCCTTTCGATCGCCGCCATCAGGCCCCCTCCCCCTGCTGCAGCAGCGGATGCAGGGCCAGCACGGCCTGGGAGGCCGGCTTGTCGGTGCGATGCAGCGTCATACTCCAGCCATAACGGTGCGTGATCGCCCGCAAGGCGTCACGATGGGCGGCAAGCCGAGCCTCATAGGCCTGGCGGATGTCCTGGGCCCGCGGAGCCTGGAACTTCGCTCCCGTTTCAGGATCGATCAGTTCGGTACGGCCGGCAAACGGAAAGGTCTCTTCGATCGGATCGGCGACGACCAGGAGATGACCGCGCGCGCCGCGAGCCGCCAGGGCCGCAATGGTGCCCCCCGTTACTTCCGGCTCGTCGAGAAAATCACCGATCAGAATGGCTTCGCTGCGAGGCCCGAGCGCAATCCGCTCGGGCAGTCCGCTGCGCTCCGCCGTGGCGGGCGGAGCCGCCGCCATCAAGGCGAGAGCGAATTTTTCGATAATCGCCCTCTGCGAGGTCGGCCGGGCCAGGCCGATCAGGCCGACGCGTTCACCGCCCTGCACCAGGAGGTCGGCAAAAGCCAGGCACAGCACCAGTGCCCGTTCGAGCTTGGAGGTCTGCGCCAGGCTCGACGCCAGATTCATCGAGACCGAACGGTCGACCCACAGCCACAGGGTCTGGGCCGCGTCCCATTCGTGCTCACGCACATAAAGTTCGTCGCCACGCGCCGACCGGCGCCAGTCGACATTGGCAGCCGCCTCCCCCGGGGCGAAATGGCGGAACTGCCAGAAATTCTCGCCCTGTCCGGCCCGGCGGCGGCCATGCAGGCCATGCAATGCCGTTGCCGCCACGCGGCGCGCCTCCAGGGCAAGCCTGGGCATGGCTTCGGCCAGATCGAGCGCCGCCTGCTGCAGGCCTGATGACCTGACCGCCTTATGCTCGTCGATCAGCCGCGTGGAAACCGCCATTCGGCTCAGCCCAATTTGCGCGCAAGGCGTCCGATCACGCCCTCGATGCTCTCGCCATCGGCCCGGGCGGCAAAGCTGAGGGCCATGCGGTGCTTGAGCACGGGTTCGGCGAGAGCGATGACATCGTCGATCGAAGGAGAGAACCGGCCCTGCACCAGGGCACGTGCCCGCACAGCGAGCATCAGGGCCTGGCTGGCGCGCGGGCCCGGGCCCCAGGCGATCTTGCCGGCAAGGTCTGGCGTCTCGCCGGGGCGGGCCGAGCGCACCAGCGTGAGGATCGCCTCGACCACCGATTCGCCGACCGGCAACCGCCGGACCAGGCGTTGTGCGCCCAGGAGATCCTCCACGCTCATGGCGGGCCGCGCGGGAGCCTCCTCGGCGCCCGTGGTGAAGAGCAAAATGCGCTTCTCGTCCTCGCGATCGGGATAGGGCACGTCGATCTGCATCAGGAAACGGTCGAGCTGGGCTTCCGGTAAGGGGTAGGTGCCCTCCTGCTCGAGGGGGTTCTGCGTCGCCAGGACATGGAAGGGCTTGGGCAGGTCATGGCGCTCGCCCGCCACGGTGATGTGATATTCCTGCATCGCCTGCAGCAGGGCCGACTGGGTGCGCGGCGAGGCGCGGTTGATCTCGTCGGCCATCAGCAATTGGGCAAAAACCGGACCGCGCACGAAACGGAAGCTGCGCTTGCCGGTCTCGCTGGCGTCGAGCACTTCGGTGCCGAGAATGTCCGAGGGCATCAGGTCCGGCGTGAACTGCACGCGCTTGGCATCGAGCCCCAATACCACGCCGAGCGTTTCGACCAGCTTGGTCTTGGCAAGGCCCGGCACGCCGACGAGCAGGCCGTGCCCGCCGGAAAGCAGGGTGATCAGGGCGCCATCGACCACGGCCTCCTGGCCGAAGATCACGCCATGCACCGCTTCGCGGGCCCGCTTGATCAGATCTGCCGTGTTTTCAGCCGAGCGGATGATGGCTTCATCGAGATTGGTGGCGGTATCGGCCGTCATCATGCCTCGCAGGAAACGCGCCGGACAGGCGCTGGATAATGGGAAAGCTTGCGCGATTCCCTTGTATCGCAGGATACTAGAGAGCAACTAAGGCAGGAGCGAGAGCTTGTCTGTCGTTTTCACGTCCGTTTTATCACCGAGTGTTTTCGACTATGGCCCAGACCGATCTGGCCGGATTGACCAAGGCCGTCAAGGAAACCGGCAAACATGCCGGCGCCCGTCCGGTGCATCTGTGGAATCCCCCATTCTGCGGCGATATCGACATGCGCATCGCGGCCGATGGCAGCTGGCATTACATGAAGAGCCCGATCGGGCGGATCGAACTCGTCAAGCTGTTTGCCTCGATCCTGCGCCGTGACGAGGATCGCTATGTGCTGGTGACGCCGGTGGAGCGCGTCGGCATCGCAGTGGATGACGTGCCCTTCGTCGCCGTGGAAATGCGCGTGGAAACAGGCGCAGGCGGGCAGATCCTATCCTTCCGCACCAATGTCGACGACTGGACCGAGGCCGGCCCGGACCATCCCATGCGGTTCGAGAGCGGGGCTTCCGAGGGGCTGAAGCCCTATGTGCATGTGCGCGCCGGCCTTTGGGCTCGGGTCAATCGCGCTCTCTATTACGATCTTGCCGACCTCGGCGAGATCCGGGAAGTCGACGGGGTCGCCCTGTTCGGCGTCGCCTCTGGCGGCAGCTTCTTTGCCATGGCCCCTGCCGATGAAATCGGTGCCGAGCCTCGAAACACCAATCCCTGACATGCTGACCGCCCTGCCCCCTGAGACCCACCATCCCGAGCTCGAGGCCTTCCTCGAACGAGCCCGACACCGGCTTGCCGTCGAGGCGCCGGCAGGGCTCCATCTCGACAGCGTGCCTGATCATGGCGATCACCGCTTCTCCCCCGGCCTGCTTGCCGAATTGCCCGCGGCGCCCTCCAAGCCAGCGGCCGTGCTGATCGCCCTCATCGACCGGCCCGACGGACCCACGGTGCTGCTCACCCATCGTTCGAGCGCACTGCGCAACCATTCGGGCCAGATCGCTTTTCCCGGCGGTCGCATCGATCCCGACGACGGCAGCGCCCTGGCAGCTGCGATGCGCGAGGCCGAGGAGGAGGTCGGGCTGTCGGCCAGCCTGATCAGCCCGATCGGCTATCTCGATCTCTATCTTACGGGCTCGGGCTACCGTATCGCGCCGGTGGTGGCCCTGGCCGATCCGGGCATGGTGCTGCATCTCAATCCCGCCGAGGTCGACAGCGTGTTCGAATGCCCGCTCGCCTTCCTGATGGATCCGGCCAACCACATTGCCGAAAGCCGGGAATGGCGCGGTGCCATGCGCCAATATTATGCAATTCCCTGGCAGGGCCACTATATCTGGGGCGTGACGGCGGGGATCATCCATACCCTCTATGAGCGGATCTATGGCTGAGACGATGAAGGTCGCAAGCTGATGTTCCGGCCTTTCCTGTTCGAGGCAGTGCTGTTCATCCTGCCTTTCCTGGTCTATGGGATCTGGGTGCTGCTGCGCGGCGGCCAGCCTGGCACCCCCGAGCGGACAGGGGTCCCGCTGCTGCGACTGATCGCGCTGGGTGTGGTGAGCATGGCGGTTGGCCTGGCGCTCTTTGCCCATTATGGCGGAGCCCCTGCCGGCAGTGCCTATGTCCCCGCGCATATGGAGGACGGCAAGCTGGTCGAGCCTCAGACACGATAGGGAAAAGTGCGCATTCTCCGAATCGGATTTTCTCTCTAACTTATTGTTTTGACGTATTTTCTCAGCTGAGCAGCCCGACGACTTTTCTTGAAGATGCCATTGGATGCATGACCGGATGGATGAGCGTTTCCCCTGGCTCGACAAGCCCCCCTTGTCGACGCTGCTCGCGGCCCTGAACCAAGACGGGGAAGAAGCGCGGGTGGTGGGAGGCGCCGTGCGCAATGCCCTGCTCGGCGAGGCCGTCGCCGACTGGGACATCGCCACCACGGCCCTGCCCGTCGAGACCCAGGCCCGGGCTCGGGCGCGCGGCTGGAAGGTCGTGCCCACCGGCATCGAGCACGGCACCGTGACCGTGGTCATCGATGGCCACCCGCTCGAAGTGACGACGCTGCGCGAGGACATCGAGACCGACGGCCGCCGCGCCGTGGTGCATTTCGGCCGCGACTTCCGGGCCGACGCATTCCGGCGCGACTTCACCATCAATGCCCTCTCGCTCACCCCCGACGGCCGGCTGCACGACTATGCCAGCGGCCTTGCCGACATCGCCGAGCGGCGGGTCCGCTTCCTCGGCGAGGCCGATCAGCGTATCGCCGAGGATTATCTGCGCATTCTGCGTCTTTTTCGCTTTCATGCCCGTTTCGGGCAGGGACCGCTCGATAAAGCGAGCTTCACAGCGGCGATACGCGGACGCGAGGGCCTGCGCCGGCTCTCGGCCGAACGCATCAGGGCCGAGCTCCTCAAACTGCTCACGGCGCCGCACGCCAGCGAGGTCCTCGCCGAGATCGAGGCTGCCGGTTTTCTCGGCATTCTGCTGGGGGGTATCTCACGCGTCGAGGCGTTTCGTCGCCTCGCGGACCTCGAAGCCCGGGGCCAGACGAAACCCGACGCCATCCGGCGGCTGGCGGCCCTCAGCCTGTTCACGCGGCAGGATGCCGAGCGGCTGGCGGCACGGCTGCGGCTATCGAACGCCGAGGCCAAACGCCTGGCCACGATTGCCCTGTTGCTGGAGCGCGTCAGACACGCCCCCACCCTTCCCAAGGCCCGGGAATGGCTTTATCGCCTGGGCCCGGAGCTTTATCGCGACGGCATGCTCGTCGCGGCCGCGCACCACCCCGAAGCCGATTTTGCCGAGGCCCTGGCTTTACCGGAGCATTGGAGCATTCCCGAGCCCCCCTTCAGCGGCAGGGATCTCGCGCAATTCGGCATCAAGCCTGGCCCGCGCATCGGCCGCATCCTCGCGCGCGCCGAGCAGGCCTGGATCGACGGCGGCTTCACGGAGGATGGCGCACAGCGTCAGGCCATCCTGGACGAAGCAGTGCGCATGACCACCTGACCAGCCCGATATCTGGAATGCCCGGCCGGTTCAGCCGCCGCGCGCAGCGCCCGCAACCCCTTCGAAGGCCCCCTCCACCAGTTCCTTCACCAGGAGGCGCAGGGGATCGACCGGCCCGGGCAGCATGACCCGTCCTGGCGCGATGCGCGTGAAGCCGACCCGGCTGTAATAGGGCTCGTCGCCCACCAGGATGACGAGCCGATGGCCAATCTCGGCGGCCTCGGTCAGGCTGGCCTGCATCAGCGTCAGGCCGATGCCGCGCGAGCGGAAGGCGGGCTCCACCGTCAGGGGGCCGAGCAGCAGGGCCGGGGCCTCGCCGACATGGATCGGTGTCAGCCGGATCGAGCCCACGATCATCGAACCGATGCGTGCCACATAGGACAGTTTGGGATGCGGCGGCACGCCTTCGCGCAGGCGGAAGGCCGTGCGGGCGAAGCGGCCGGGCCCAAAGGCCCGTTCGTGCAGCTTGTCGATGACGGCACCGTCGTCGGGCGTCTCGGGGGTGAGGTCGATGGCGATTTCAGGCATTGCGTGGTTCCGGCAGGCAGGGAGCGCCCGCCGGCTTGACCGTTCAGGCGCGCGAAAGGGAGTGGGGCGAAACCACGGTTCGTCGTCGCAGCTGAAGGCTCTTCGTCATCATGGCCGGCGCGTACAGCAAAAGAGGCCGCCTTACAACCGGATTTATCGATCGGACGATATTTTGCTGCGCGGATCGTGCCATTTCGGGAACCCGCGCGTCGCAAATGCCTTCGGCACGGACCGCCGCATCACCACAGGCCATCCGGCTGTCGCCGTCCCGCCACTTCATCGAGCCGACGGCGGGTCGCCTGGGTGGTTTCCTCCGGCAGGGCATCGAGGGGAAAGAAGCCGGCCTCAGCGATCTCGTGATCCGGCAGGCGGGGTTGTGCCTGGGTGTAGTGCCGCACCAAGAAGAAGGCAATGTGGTCGCGGCGGCTGATCTCCCGATTCCAATAGAGCCCCTGCAGCTCTGGCGATGCATCGAGATGGATATGCCCCTCCTCATCCAGCTCACGGGCCAGGGCCTCCAGTGCGGTTTCCCCGGTCTCGACACCCCCGCCCGGAAGATACCAGCCCGGCACATAGGTATGCCGCACCAGAAAGACCCTGCCCTGCCCGTCGAGCACGGCGGCGCGCACGCCCAAAGTCATACCGCGCTGCATGCGGGAATAGACCATGAAAAGCGGAGTCACCAGACGTCCGATCTTCTGTCGCAATGTAATTGAAGAAGAATTCATTCATCGACGCTCAGTGATTGGAAGGAAGTGGCCAGGCCCTGTCTGGGATCATATCGCAAAAAAACTTCACACACCCTGCCATCTCGCCCATGCATGGCTGTCCAGCGCGCCAAGCAGCCTTTACCGGCTGGTAAAATACCTGTTCCTGCGGTATAGAAGCGCCACCCCAATAGAGGAGACCCAGGGGCCTTCGCCCCGGTATAGTTCGATGTTTACCTATTTCCGGCTGCTTGCCAGCGCCGTTCGTATCCGTGCCAAGACCCAGGCTACCCGCGACACTGTCGCATTGTTGACCTTCAGCAAAGCTTAACGATCGTCCCGCAGCGTAGCGGCGGTTGATGGTCCCCGGCCAAAACGACGCCTGCCGTTCGCGAGAACGCGCAGGCGTTTTGCGTTGACAGAGGCAGGCCATATGGCCACGCTAGCGTCACTGCCTGTCGCTTCGTGATTACCCCGCCTCCCCGATTGCCTCCTCATGTTCAAGCTCGCGCATCTTTCAGACCCCCATATCGGGCCTTTGCCGCGAGCCAGGGCCAAGGAACTGGCGGGAAAGCGGGTTCTGGGCTGGATCAACTGGAATCGAGGGCGCCGGGACGTCCACCGCATGGATGTGCTGCAGCAACTCCTGGTGGATTTGCATGCGCAGGCGCCCGACCATATCGCCTTGACCGGCGACGTGGTCAATCTCGCTCTGCCTGGCGAGTATCCGGCGGCGCGCGCTTTTCTCGAAACCGTCGGCGCGCCCGACTTCGTCTCGCTGGTGCCCGGCAATCACGATGCCTACACCAAGGGCGGCGCCCTCCATTTGCTCTCGGCCTTCGATCCCTGGATGCGCGGCGACAACGCCGGCGCCCATCCCCTCGACGAGGACGAGCGCTTTCCCTATGTGCGCATCCGCGGAAAAGTGGCGCTTGTCGGCCTGTCCAGTGCGATTCCGACCGCGCCTTTCATGGCTACCGGCAAGCTCGGTCCGCGCCAGATCGCCAAGCTCGGCCCCATCCTCGAACATCTGGAGCATGAAGGCTATTGCCGCGTGGTCATGCTGCATCATCCCGTGCGACGTCAGGATGCCGGACCGACCGCGATGCTGATCGATTGCGACCGGCTGAACGCCGTGCTGCGCCGTACCGGGGCAGAGCTCGTCCTGCACGGGCATATCCACACCGGGCTGGTGCATCGCATCAAGGGCCCCAAGGGGCCGATACCGGTGGTCTGCACCCCCTCGGCCTCGGCCGCCCCGGAGCGTGCCCGCTGGCCGGCCTCCTACAATCTCTTCTCGATCACCGGCAAACAGAAGAACTGGAAAATCGGGCTGACGGTCCGGGGCTTCGTAGCAGCCGGCCACCCGCCAGAGCAGCTGCGTTCGCAAGAACTGGCCTGAAGGCGGCAGCATCGCTCGAGGGAGTGGATGCGCCGGGCTTGACCCGGCTATCCAGAAGCCACCCGCCGAAGAGAACGGTATTGCCTGCGAGAGCGCCCTGAATGGGAGCGCCTTCGGAGTTTCATCCGGATCCGCCGTTACGCGGCAGCCCGCCTGTGGGCGATCACAGCAAGCCGCGCCTGGCCAGGTTGCGCAGGAGGTGGCTGGCACCGAAGGTCCAGGGCGGTGCGTCGGAACTGCGCACCATGCGATTGGTGAGCGAGCCGAGCTCGGGGGCAGCAATGGTGACGATATCACCGATCTTGTGGGTGAAGCCCTTACCCTTCTCGTCGCGATCATCGATGGGCGCGAACATGGTGCCCAGGAAGAGGACCGCGCCGTCGGGATACTGATGGTTGACGCCGATCATCTGCGAGACGAGATCGCCAGGATCGCGGCTGATCTTGGAGATCGAACTCATGCCGGTGAGCCGGTAGCCTTCGGGCCCGCGTACCTCCAGCGTCACGTCGGCGCGCCTGACATGATCGAGCGAGAAGGTGGAGTCGAACAGGCGCACGAAGGGGCCGACCGCCGCCGATGCGTTGTTGTCCTTGGCCTTGGAGAGGAGCAGGGCCGACCGGCCCTCGAAATCGCGTAGGTTGACGTCGTTGCCCAGCGTCGCGCCGACGATCTTGCCGGCAGCAGAAACCACCAGCACCACTTCCGGCTCGGGATTGTTCCAGGTCGAATTGGGATGAAGGCCGGCATCGGCGCCGGTACCGACGGCCGCCATGGGCTGGGCCTTGCTGAAAATCTCGGCATCCGGTCCGATACCGACTTCCAGATATTGCGACCATGCGCCCTGGGCGATCAGCACCTCCTTCAGCTTTGCAGCCTCGGCCGAGCCGGGACGCAGGCGCGCCAGGTCGTCACCGACCAGCTTGACGATCTCAGCCCTGAGGGAAGCGGCTGCAGCCGAGTTTCCCCGCGCCTTCTCCTCGATCACCCGCTCGAGCATCGACACCACGAAGGTGACACCGGCCGCCTTGATGGCCTGGAGATCGATCGGCGCCAGCAGCCAGGGCTTGCGCAGGTCGCGGTTGGCCGGCGGCGTGTTGGCCAGGATTTCCGCCAGGGCCCCGATTTCGGTGGAGGGTGCCGCCTTGGCAGCCTGGGCTGGATTTCGCGCTTCGCAGAGATCCCTGACCGTCGGGAAGCTGGAGGTAATGTCGTGCAGGCCATCCTCCTTGGCAACCACGACGGCCGGTCCCTCGACATCCGGCAGCCAGACACGCCCGATCAATGTCCCGGCGACACCGTCGACCGGGAGGGTATTTTCGGGGGTGAGCGTGAACGACATTGCGGACCTCGCGGCTGGTAAGAGCTCTATCAACCTGCCCTTAGCGTCAACCGCGCGAATGGGCAAGACTTGCATAAGCGGTATACAAAGATATGCGCCGTACGAATGTGGATTAACCTCACGGGTATAGGCCTGTAAGCAAAATTGACTAGCGAGGTATCCTCATGGATTTAAGATTTAACTCAATATATAAAGAGACAAATACAAAATATTTCAAAAATTTAAACGCCAATATTTTGGTATTAGGTTTTGTTTTAAAAGTTTAACACACAAAACCTAACGTCTACGGCCACATTCGGCCATCCCACGCATGCAACTAGTCCGACGAATTCCACGCGATACGGAGCGCTCTAGGTATTAAAGTACGTGCTAGAGACGTTCCGAGATTGCAAAAAAGCTCCGAAAATCTTCCGGTGTGTCCAAGCTGGAATCATAGACAGGATTGCGTGTAGGAAAAGCCGCGATTTGGTCGGGATAATCGGCAATCAGACTTTCGCTCAAAAGATCAACGCCCTCCACGTCAAAATCCGGCGGTATCATCACGGGGTAGCCTCTTCGCTCGCCGCGTACCGGAACCAGTGCCTTGCGCCGGTCGCCGGCGCTGTATTGCTTGATCAAACCGGCGATTTCACGCTCCGTCAGTCGCGGCTGATCGCCGACACATAACATGATACCGTCGTACCGCCTCTGGGCCGCGAGCAGGCGCGCGCGCTCAAAAGCCCGCCGGATTGCGGTCGCCGCGCCATCGGACGGAGGCGAAGCCACGAATTCGACCGGTGTGCGGACGAGCGCCTCCTCGATGCGTTCCCGCTGGTGGCCGGTCACCACAATGACGTCGGCGATGACGCCGCGGATGGTCTCGACGACATGGCGGATCATCGGGCGGGCAGAAATATCGAGCAACAGCTTGTTGCAGCCCATGCGCCGCCCTTCGCCGCCGGCGAGGACGATCGCGATGTAATTCGCCAAAGGCCGATCATCGTCCGTGGGCATGGATGACACTTTTCTCTTTGGAAAAGGCAAAGCGGCATACACGCTTTTGGCCTGATTGGCCATCGTGGAAGCGACCCGCGTGGATGAAATCGATCACGTCCGCGCGGTTAACGCTTCTTTTTGAAAATGGCCGGTAAACTCCGGGTATGTTGCGTCGCGTTGCGTGTTCTCTCGTGCTGGGTACGGTTCTGGGTAGCCTGGCTGGTTGCGGGTCGTTCTTCAATCTCGAAGAGCGAGAACCCTGGCGTGCCCAGGCCGAATCCCAGTGCCTTGCTTCCGGCGAGGTCCGGGAAACCGCCGGCATTCGCATCGCCCAGGCGATCGAAGGACCTGGCGTCTGCGGTGTCGACCACCCCTTCCGCGTCACCGCCCTCAATACCACCGGAGCACCTGCCGCGCCCGTCTATGCGGCGCTGCGGCCCCGCGCACCGGCAACCGTGGCACCTCAGCCGAATGAGGCACCTCAGCCGCAATATGCTCCGCAACCATCGGGCGCACCGGATGGCTTGCTGCCGCCTGCAGCGGTCGGCGACCAGACCGGAGCGATCGGTGACGGCGACGCTTCGGCTCCGATGTCCTACCGGGCTGCTCCATCCCCCGGTCCGGTTCGTATCGCCGACGGTGGCCCCTTCTCGGTCTCGATGGATCGCAGCCTGGTGCTGTCCTGCTCGATGATCCCCGCCATCACACGCTGGCTGGTTCAGGACGTGCAGCCGGCGGCGATGGCCAATTTCGGATCCCCGATCGTGGAGATGACGACGTTCGGCAGCTATTCCTGCCGCCGGCGCAACAATGGCCATTTCGGCCGCATGTCCGAACACGCTTTCGCCAATGCCGTTGACGTCAAGGGCTTCAAGCTGGCCGACGGCCGCGAGACGCGCATCCTGACCGGCTGGCGTGGTTCGGCCCAGGAGCGCGGCTTCTGGCGCGATATCGCCTTTGGCGCCTGCGCCAAGTTCACCACCGTGCTCGGCCCCGGCGCGCCGCTGCACGACAACCATCTGCATCTCGATCTCGCCCGCCACGGCGTACGCAGCAAGAGCATCTGCCGCCCGCGCCCTCCCGCCGGCTGGGTCGCCGCCGCGCAGCGTGGTGCCGGCGGGGCACCGCCGCCGTCCGAGGACTATACGGGCTCGATCCAGGACATTCCGGCCGGCGGCTATGACGAATGACGGCGCCCTAAGCCAGGAGCGCCGCCTCTTCCTCCCCGATCACACCCAGCCGCGTCGCCGCCCGCAAAAGATGGCGGCGCATGGCGCTGCGCGCATTCGCAGCCGAACCCGCCTCGATGGCACGGCAGATGTCGCCATGTTCCTCGATGACGCTGTCGACATGAGCCGGCCCCTTCTGCGTCAGGGTGTTGCTGCGGGCAACCGTCACGCTCTGATGCAGCAGCAGGGATAGATAGCGCTGGAAATCGGCGACCTTGCCATTGCCGCTTGCCGCCGCGACGGCGCGATGAAACTCGATATCGGCACCGACGCCGAGATCCTCGCCAAGCTTGGTGCGATCCATTTCCTGCAGCCAGTGCCGGAGCGTGGCGAGATCGTCTTGCGAACGGCGGACTGCGGCGAGACCGGCACCTTCCACTTCGAGGCACAGGCGCAATTCGAAGATCTCGCGCAGGGCAATGCCGCTGCCGACTTCGGCATCCCGGATACGGAAGGAGCGCTGCAGCGGGGCGGCGCTGACAAAAACCCCGGCGCCCTGGCGGCTGACTACGATGCCATCGGCCTTCAGCCGGGATACCGCCTCGCGGATCACCGTGCGGCTGACGCCGAAACTGGCGGCCAGTTCGGGCTCGGTCGGCAGGCGGGCACCCGCTTCATAGCGCCCCTTCTCGATATCCTCCTGCAGCGCGGCAACCACCCGATCGGCCAGAGGCAAGGGCCTGCCGATCCGCCTGTCCTCATCGCCGACAGGCCCCGCAGCTTCCGGGACCGGGCGCATTCGCTCTTTGAGGGCCAAATACGCCTCCTCCTGGATTCTCGAGCGGACCATTGCCGGGATTGGAAATGTTACGCGGACCGACAATCCGTTTCAAAACATCGCGAGACTAAATTCATCATATGACCATGTCACTATGTGATATTGACATGTTTCTACCATTGTGGAAGCCTCCCATCAACTTCGCAAGTCAGGACATACGACCCGATCACGGACTGGCCGCGCGGCTCCCTCGCCCGGCTCGGCAGAATGATCGCCGGCGCAGGAGGACATGACGATGGCACCCATCGATCGGGGCGCGAACGAGACCATCTTCACCCTGGAGGCAACGCAGCTCAAATTCGGCAATGGGGCGGTCGAGGAACTCGACTGGGAGCTCAAGCGCCTTGGGCTGCACAAGATATTGCTGGTCGCCGATCCTCGGCTGCGCCGGCTCGGGATTACCGAACGCGTCACCGGCATTATCGCGCGCGCCGGCGTCGGCATCAGCGTCTTCGAGAGCATTCTCGTCGAGCCGACCATCGAATCGCTGGGGGAAGCTGCGGCCTTCGCCGCATCCCAGGATGTCGACGGCTTCGTTGCCCTGGGCGGGGGCTCGACCATCGACACCGCCAAGGTGGCCAACCTGATCCGCAGTCATGGCGGCGCCATCATCGACTATGTCAACGCGCCTGTCGGCGGCGGCCGCAAGCCCCCCTCGCCCCTGCGCCCCCTGATCGCCATCCCGACCACGTCCGGCTCGGGCTCGGAAGCGACCACGGTGGCGGTCCTCGACATTCCCGAACTCAAGATGAAGACCGGCATCTCGCATCGCTACATGCGGCCGACGCTGGCCATCGTCGATCCCGAACTGGCGCGCACCACGCCGGGAGCGGTCACGGCCTCCTGCGGCCTCGACGTCGTCTGCCACGCGGTGGAATCCTTCATCTCCCGCCCCTTCGACGCCCGGCCGCGCCCAGCCACGCCGGATGATCGGCCGCCCTATCAGGGCAGCAATCCGGTGGCCGACATCTGGTCCCTCAAGGCGATCGAGTTCGGCGGGCGCTTCCTCGAGCGCGCCGTCCGCGACGGCAATGACCTGGAAGCGCGCGGCACCATGATGCTCGGCGCCACCATGGCCGGCATCGGCTTCGGCACGGCGGGGGTGCACATCCCGCATGCCTGCGCCTATCCCCTCGCCGGCCTCAAGCACAGCTACAGCGCCCCCGGCTATGAAACGAGCCACAATTTCGTGCCGCATGGCTTTTCGGTGATCGTCACCTCCCCCGCCGTGTTCCGCTTCACCTATGACGCGGCGCCCGACAAGCACATCCAGGCGGCAGAGCTCCTCAATGCCGGGCCGATCGCCAATCCGGGCCCGGACTCGCTGCCGGACACCCTGATCAGGCTGATGAAGGCTGTGGGTGCACCATCGGGCATCGCCGAACTCGGCTATGGCGAGGAAGACATTCCCGCTCTGGTGCAAGGGGCGCTCAAGCAGCAACGCCTCCTAGTCGGCGCACCCAAGGCCATCGATGCCGCCGGGATCGAGGCCGTCATGCGCCAGTCCCTGCGCAACTGGTAGGCATGCCGGACGGAAAAAATACCAGGAGGAAAGCATGGGTGAGATCGAACTGCACATGTTCCAGTGCGGCACGCTGAAGTGCAAGCTGCATAACATCAAGATGAATCAGGGTGCCAACACGGACTACGAGATCCCCGTGCCCTGGTACCTGCTCAAGCACCCCAAGGGGCTGGTGGTGATCGATGGTGGCAATGCCGTCGAGTGCGCCAGCGATCCGCGAGGCTATTGGGGCGGCATCTCGAAGACCTATTGGCCGGTGATGCAGGAGAGCGATGGCTGCGTGCAGAAGCTTGCCGCCATGGGTATTTCGCCTGACGACGTCACCCATGTCGTGCAGTCGCATCTGCATCTCGACCACACCGGCGCGATCGGCCGCTTCCCCAATGCCGTGCATGTCGTGCAACGCCGCGAATATGAATATGCCTATGCGCCGGACTGGTTCGCCGCCGGCGGCTATATCCGCGCGGATTTCGACCGGCCCGGCCTGAAATGGCAATTCCTGGAGGCCGAGGCCACCGATGGCTACGATCTGTTCGGCGACGGCACGCTCAAGATGATCTTCACGCCCGGCCATGCACCGGGTCACCAGTCCTTCCTGGTCACCCTGCCCAAGAGCGGCGCCATCCTGCTGGCTGTCGATGCCGCCTACACGCTCGACCATTGGAACGAGAGGGCCCTGCCCGGCTTCCTTGCCTCGACGGTCGATACGGTGCGCTCCGTGCAGAAGCTGCGGTCCCTGGCGGCGAAGACGGATGCCAAGGTGGTCACCGGCCACGACCCCGACGCCTGGCCGAGCTTCAAGCAGTCTCCGGGCTTCTACGACTGAGGCTCTCTCCGGTGCAGCTTACGGCGCGACGGCCTCTCCCATCCGTCGCGACCGCCTTGCCAGCAGATTGGCGACCACCAGCAGGATGATCGAGAGCCCCATCATCAGGGTCGCCGCAGCGGTGATAGCGGGGCTCAATTGTTCGCGCAGGCCCGTGAACATTTCGAGCGGCAGCGTGCGCTGGCTGGCGCTGGCGAGGAACTGCACCACCACCACCTCGTCGAAGGAGGTCACGAAGGCGAAGGCCGCACCGGACAGCACGCCGGGCAGGATCAGCGGCAGCATCACGCGGAAGAAGCCGGTCAGAGGCCTGGCACCAAGGATGGCGGTCGCCCGCATGAGGTTGCGGTCGAAGCCGGACAGGCTCGCCCCCACCGTGACCACGACGAAGGGGCTCGCCAGCACCGTGTGGGCCAGGATGATGCCGACATAGCTGTTGGCGAGGCCCATCCGCGCATAGAAGAGATAGGTGCCGACCGCGGTCACCACCACCGGCACGATCAGGGGCGAGATGAGCAGCGGTACGATCAGGCGCCGGGCCGGAAAACGTGGATCGGAGAGGCCGATCGCCGTCAATGTCCCCAGCACGGTGGCCAGGATGGTGGCCCCGATGCCGATGAGCAGGCTGTTGCCGATAGCCGCGAGCCAGCGCGGCGTGCCCAGCACCACCTCGTACCAGCGCGTGGACACGCCCTGGAGTGGGAAGGTGAAGAAGGACCCCGAGTTGAAGGACAGCGGCACCGGCACGAAGATGGGCACCACCAGGAAGATCAGCACCAGGACGCACCAGGTCCAGAGCAGGCCGACGCGGATCCGTTCGCCGAGCGTTGGATAGGGCGACAGCATGTTGGCTCATCCCATTTTGAAGATGTCGAGGCCGAGATAGCGCGTCATGCCGATATAGAGCCCCAGGGTCGACGCCAGCAGCACGAAGCTCAGGGCCGCCGCCATTTCCCAGTTGAGCTCGACATTGACGTAGTTGGCGATGAAGTTGGAAACGAGCTGATCACTGGCCCCGCCGACCAGCACCGGGGTGATGTAGTAGCCCAGGCAGAGGATGAAGGTGAGCAGGCAGCCCGCCAGCACGCCAGGCATCACCTGCGGCAGGTAGACCCGCCGGAACACCGTGAAGGGCCTGGCGCCGAGCGATTGGGCCGCCCTGAGCTGCGAAGTCTGGACCGATCGCATCACGCTGTAGATCGGCAGCAGGGTGAAGGGCAGCTGGATATGGATCATCGCCAGGACCAGCCCGGTGCGACTGTACATCAGTTCCAGCCGCTCCGAGGCCAGGCCGAGCCAGAGCAAGAGATCGTTGAGCAGGCCGAATTTCTGCAGGATCACGGTCCAGGCGGCCGTGCGCACCAGGATCGAGGTCCAGAAGGGCAGCAACACCAGCACCAGGACGATCCCGGCCAGGGCCGGCCGCAGATTGGTCATCCAATAGCCCAGGGGAAAACCGAGAACCAGCGTTCCCAGCGTCACCAATGTCGCGATCAAGAAGGTTCGCCCGATCACGCGCAGGAAGACGGCCTGGTCAGGAGGCACCATGCCGATGCTGCCCTGGTCGGTCCAACGCAGGTCGAAGGCGGACAGCAAATAGAAAGAGGTGAACCCGTTCAGGCCGCCTTTGATCGCGGTCCAGCTGCGATCCTGGCCGAGAAGCGGCGCTGCCTTGATCATGCTCGCCTTGTCCATCGGCTGGCCTGACGCCGTGCTGCGCCCAAGACGCAAGATCTGGCTGCGCGCGCCCGGCAGGCGCGTGTTCAAGCTCTTGGCGAACTCATTGATGGAGCCGGCGCCGGCCGCATCCTTCAGGTCGGCGGCCAAAGCCTGGAAGGTCTCCTCGCCTGGCACGTTGGCATCGTCCTTGCCCAAGGCGACAGCCGTGCGCGACAGGGTATTGGCGATCGTGGGCTCATAGATCGCCCGCGACAACAGGGCCAGGATGGGCGCGCCAAAGCTGAAGATGAGGAGAACGAGCAGCGGCATTGCGAGCCCCAGGGGTCGCAGCCCTTCCCAGTTCCGTCTCGTCCGGATTGTCGCCGTCGCGCTCGATGACATGGGCTTTCCCTCGCGGGTCTGCGATCGAGCGGCGAGCCGCCCGATCGTATTTGCAGTTGCGGCCGTGGCTTATTGCGCCAGCCAGGCGTTGAAGCGCTTCACCAGGTCTTCGCCGTGATCGCCCCAGAACTCGACATTGGCCACCAGATGCCGCTGCATGTTCTCGGGCGCGGTGGGAAGCTTGGGCAGGACTTCCTTGGGAATGAAGGGTGTCGCATCCTTGATCACCGGACCGTAGGGAATGAAGCGGCCGAGCTGCGCACTGACCTCGGGCTGGGCCACATAGTTGAGATATTGATAGGCGAGGTCGAGATTCTTGGCGCCCTTGGGAATGGCCACCATGTCGAATTCGACGATCTGGTCGTTCCAGACCAAAGCGAAGGGGCGCTTGTCCTGGTCGATGGCGCTCTGGATGCGGCCGTTCCAGGCCGTGGTCATCACCACCTCCTTGGAGGCGAGCAACTGCGCCGGCTGGGCCCCGGCATCCCACCAGACAATGTCCTTCTTGATGGTATCCAGCTTCTTGAAAGCGCGATCGACGCCTTCCGGCGTGGCAAGCACGTCATAGACCTGGTCGATCGGCACGCCATCGGCCATCAGTGCCCATTCGAGGTTCTGGGCCGGTGCCTTGCGCATGGCCCGCTTGCCGGGGAATTTCTGGGTATCGAAGATGTCGAGCACCGAAGCGGGAGCCTGCTTGAGCACGCTGGAGTCATAGGCGAGCACATCGCCGTAGACATCGATGCCGACGCCGCAATCCAAGGCCGTCCCGGGGAGGAAACGCGAACGATCGGCGATCCTGGCGTAATCCAGCCGGATCAGGACGCCGGTATCGCACCCTTGCAGCACGGTCGAGGTCTCGACCGTAACCAGGTCGATCGGGACGTCGCCCGTCTCCACCATGGCTTTGATCTTGCCGAGCTCGCCCGTATATTCCTGCTCGTTGAAGGTGATGCCGGCCTTCTTGGCAAAAGGCTCGAACCAGGCCTGGCGCAGAGCGGCTTGCCAGGCGCCGCCCGTCGCCATGATGGTCAGCTCTCCCGCAGTGGCGGCCTGCACCTGGTGACAGAGCGCTGCTCCAGCCAGCGCGAGTGCGAGCGACAATCTCAGGCGTCTCATGGTTCTCTCCCGGTTATCCAGAGCAAGGCGCTTTCATGGTTGGATATTCTCTCGCCCTAACTCTGCGTTTCGACGTGTCCTTGCGCCTCTTGGCAGGCTCGTTCGGTCGTAAGGTGCGCTAATGCCCACCACTTATCGCGGTACCCATCGGAAAGGCGCGGCAGTCGCCGGTCGACCAGGCAAGATCGACAGGCTCGCCCATGGCCATGCTGGCTTCGGGCCGAATCTTGACCGTCAGGATCTGCCCATTGGCGAGCCGGGCGAGCAGGCGCTGATGGTCGCCGTGATAGATGCAGCCATCGACCGTGGCGCCGATGCGGTTGTCGTGGCCGTTCACCTCGGCCGCCAGCTTGATCTGCTCGGGCCTGATGGCGAGCTGGACCGGCGCGCCCTGGGGCAGCGGCCCGACCGCCTTGGCGATGACCTTCAGCCCGTCGGGCAACATGACGGCGCATTCGTCGCCATTCACCCGTTCCACCGTGCCGTCGAGAGCGTTGTTCTCGCCGATGAAGCTCGCGACGAAGGCCGTTGCCGGGTCGTTGTAGAGCTGGTCGGGCGAGCCGATCTGAGCGATCTCGCCGCTCTCGAAGATGGCGACGCGATCCGACATGGTCAGGGCCTCGCTCTGATCATGCGTCACATAGACGACGGTCACGCCCAGCATCTCGTGAAGCTGCTTGAGCTCGATCTGCATATGCTCGCGTAGTTTCTTGTCGAGGGCGCCGAGCGGTTCGTCCATCAGTACCAGGGTAGGCTCGTAGACAAGCGCACGCGCCAGGGCGACACGCTGCTGCTGGCCGCCCGAAAGCTGCGTCGGCTTGCGGTCCTTGAACTGGGCAAGCTTGACCATTTCGAGGGCACGGACCACGCGAGGCCCGATCTCGCTCTTGGGGATCTTGCGCACCGACAGCGGGAAGGCGACGTTGTCGGCCACGCTCATATGCGGAAAGAGCGCATAATTCTGGAAGACCATGCCGATATTGCGCTCATAGGGCGGCATCCGCTCGACCGGCTGCCCGTCCAGGCGGATCATGCCCTCGCTGGGCCGCTCAAATCCGGCAAGCATGTTGAGGGTGGTGGTCTTGCCGGATCCGGAGGGCCCGAGGAAGGTCAGGAACTCGCCGCGGCGAATATCGAGATTGAGCCGCCGCACGGCATGGAAGCTGCCATACATCTTCTCGACGTCGATGAATTCGACGAATTTGGCGCCATCCTTTTCGCCGTCGCCTGACTGGGCTGCCATCGCTGTCCCGACCTCCCCTTCGCTGCGCCCGTTCGGGCTGCCCTCTGCTGCCGCCACGGTTCCATTCCGAACCCGAAGCGCCTGACCTTGCGTTAGCATTGTATGGTCATACAACTTTTATTTGAGTGACCATATTTGCGAAGTTGGACCACGTCAAGGCCCCACAATTGAACGAGGCACCGAGATTGTATGGGTTACAATTGGCAGAACACCTATGATAAGCCGCATACAACCTGCATTGTCTGATGTCATTGACCATGCTAAGAGGGGCCAAAGGGTGGTCTCCGGGAACGCCAAACGCAGATGCTTGACAATTTGGAGCTGCCGGAAAATGACCGGCCGATCTATCAACGCCTTGCTGATGCCATCGGCGAGCGCATTGCCCGTGGCGATCTGACGGAAGGCGAGAAGTTGCCGCCGCAGCGCGAGATCGCCAAGGCCCTCGGCCTCAACGTCACCACGGTCACTCGCGCCTTCTCCACCCTGCAGCAACGTGGCCTGGTCGAGGCGCGCCCGGGCCGCGGCACCCTGGTGGCTCCCCGCGAAAGCGACGATCCCGGCTTCAAGTCGGCCCCCAGCGACGAGGCCGGCCTGATCGACCTGTCGGTAAACCGGCCGGCCACCTCCGCCTATCTCGAAGCCCTGTCGGCGCTGCTGCCGCGCCTGTCCAGGGATCGCCGCTTCGGCGCCTTGCAGGACTATCACCCTCCCGAAGGACCGCTCTGGGCTCGCACGGCCGTCGCAGGCTGGTTGCAGGACATTGCAGGCGATGGCGACGCCAGCCGTGTCGTGCTGACCGATGGGGCACAGCATGGCCTGGCCTGCGTCTTGCGGGCGCTGACCCAGCCCGGCGACGTCATCCTGGTCGACCAGATCACCTATCAAGGCATCAGCGCCCTGTGCCGTTCGCACGGGCTCGATCTACGCGGCCTTCCTGCAGATCGGGAAGGCATGCGCCCGGACGCCTTCGAGGATGCCTGCCAGACCTGGCGTCCCCGAGCGGTCTTCCTGGTGCCCAGCCTGCACAATCCGACGACGGTGACCCTGAGCGAGAGCCGGCGCCGCGCCCTTGCAGCAATCGCCAGACGACACAACGTGCTGATCATCGAGGACGACGTCTATCGCCCACTGCTCGAAACTCCCCTTCCCTCCTTCGCAAGTCTGGAGCCGGAACTCACGATCTATGTCGGCGGCCTGTCGAAATGCGTTGCGCCCGGGCTTCGCTTTGGCTTCGTCGTGGCGCCGCGCGCGGTACTGGGCAATGTCGCGGCAGCGCTGCGGATCGACTGCTGGAGCGTCAGTCCGCTGATTCCGCTGATCGCGACCAGCCTTCTGGAGGAAGGAACGGCGGCTCGCATCATCGAGCGGCAGCGCGAGGAACTTCGCGAGCGCCAGGCAATCCTCGCTGAAGCGCTCGCCGCTTTCGACATCCAGACCCACGAAGCCTCGCCCCACGCCTGGCTGCACCTGCCCGAGCCCTGGCGCGGCGCCAGTTTCGCCAGGGCCTGCCGCCAGCGCGGCGTCGGCGTGCTGCCCGCCGATGCCTTCGCAATCGGGCGGGAAACCCTGGCCCACGCCGTCCGCATCAATGTGGGGGCCGCACCCTCGCGCGGCGAATTGCGACAGGCGCTCGGCATCATCGCCAACCTTCTCAATGCCGGCAATTTCGAGCTTTCGGGTGCGATTTGAGGCATAAGTTCCGGGCATATGGACGTCCGAGTCCAGCGGAGAGTCCAGCTTGACCACCACCCGGCAGCGTCTCGTCGACCATCTCCATGGCATCGCCGGCTATAACGACAAGGGTTATCTGTGGAGCCGGCATACGCCCGCCGAGGTGCAGGCCAGTCAGGACGAGGCGCAGGCCGTCATTCTCAGGCTGATCGACGAGATCGGCGCGACAGCCTTCAGCCGGGACCTGCTCGCCGAGCTTCAATCTGGTGCCGGAGCCCGTGACGATTCTGGCAATCTGGCCGAATGGACGCGCCGGGAGTTGCTGCGATGAACCCTGGTGATAATCCCGCCAGACCGGCGGCCATCCCCGAGCCGGCTTTCGCCGATTTGCTCACGGCCTATCGGGATCCGCACCGGCATTATCACGATATCGGCCATATCGAGGCCATGCTGGCGGAGCTGCAGGACTGTCGCCCCCTCCTCCATGATGCCGAAGCCGTCGAACTCGCGATCTGGTTCCACGATGCCATCTACGATGCCGCGGCGCCCGACAATGAGGAGCGCAGCGCCGATCTTGCCCGGCAGGTTCTCGGCAGGCGGCTCGGGCAGGGCAGACTGGAACGGGTGGCGACGCTGATCCTGGCCACCCGAAAACATGAGCTTGCAGGCGATGTCGGCCCGCAGGAACGGGCGGACATGGCCTATTTCCTCGATCTCGACCTGCAGGTCCTCGGCGCGGAGGCAGCGCGCTTCGATGCCTATGAGGCGGCGGTGCGGCGCGAATATGCCCATGTGACCGAAGCAGCCTGGCGCATCGGGCGGGCGGCCGTGCTGCGGCGCTTCATGGCCCGGCCGCGGCTCTATTTCAGCAACCTTTTCGCCGAAAGGCTGGAGGAAAGAGCGCGCGCCAATCTCGCGCGCTCCCTCGCCAAGTTGACGGAAGGCGAGCCGCCTCAGGCCAGCGTGTAGCTGGTCTTCACCGTGGTGTAGAACTCGGCGGCGTAGCGGCCCTGCTCGCGCGGGCCGTAGCTCGAACCCTTCCGACCGCCGAACGGCACGTGATAATCGACGCCCGCCGTCGGCAGGTTGACCATCACCATGCCGGCCTGGACATTGCGCTTGAAATGCGTGGCGTATTTCAGGCTGGTGGTGGCGATGCCGGCGGAAAGGCCGAATTCGGTGTCGTTGGCGGCAGCCAGCGCCTCGTCGTAATCCTTGACGCGCACCACGGCGGCGACCGGCCCGAAGATCTCCTCGCGGGCAATGCGCATGTCGTTGCTGGCACCGGTGAACAAGGCCGGCGTCAGATAGAAGCCGGGTGCCTCGCGCTTCACCAGATCGCCGCCGAAGGCGAGCTTGGCGCCCTCGTCCTTGCCGATCTTGATGTAGTTCAGGTCCTGGTCGAGCTGGCTCTGGTCAACCACCGGGCCGATATGGGTGCCGGCCTTCATGGCATCATCGACGCTGAGGCCCTTGAGACGCTCGACGAGGGCGGCAACGAAGGCATCGTGGATGCCGTCGGTGACGATCAGGCGCGAGGAGGCCGTGCAACGCTGGCCGGTGGAGAAGAAGGCACCGTTGACGGCGGCTTCCACCGCCACCTTGACGTCGGCATCATCGAGCACGACGAAGGGGTTCTTGCCGCCCATTTCGAGCTGCACCTTCTTCATCGGCGAAGAGGCGACGCAGGTCGCGGCGATCTTGCGGCCGGTACCGACCGAGCCGGTGAAGGAGATGGCATCGACGTCGGGTGAGGACAACAGCGCCTCGCCGACCACCGAGCCGCGGCCCATCACCAGGTTGAACACACCAGCCGGCAGGCCGGAACGGGCGATGATCTCGCCCAGCGCATGCGCGGTGGCCGGCACCAGGTCGGCCGGCTTCAGCACCACGGTGTTGCCGTAGCAGAGCGCCGGGGCGATCTTCCAGGCCGGAATGGCGGCGGGGAAGTTCCAGGGCGTGATCAGGCCGACCACGCCGATGCCTTCGCGTGTCACCTCGACGCCGACGCCGGGACGGACCGAGCCGATGATCTCGCCGGCCAGGCGCAATGCTTCACCGGCAAAGAAGCCGAAGATCTGGCCGGCCCGCGCCACCTCGCCGATACCTTCGGGCAGGGTCTTGCCTTCCTCGCGCGACAGGATGGCGCCGAGCTCCTCCTTGCGTGCCAGGATCTCGTCGCTGATGCGCTTGAGCACGTCATGGCGCTCCTGCAGGGTCGAGCGGCTCCAGCCGGGGAACGCAGCCTTGGCGGCAGCAATGGCCTTTTCGGCTTCGGCCTTGGTCGCCCGGGGGAAGTGCCCGACGATCTCGGCGGTGTTGGAGGGATTCACGTCCGGCGCGAGATCGGACGAGGCGACCCATTCGCCGGCGATGAAGTTACGGGCATGCAGTGTCATCGGGAAGATCCTAGAGATAACGAAACCGGCCGGACATTAGTCTAACAAATGCCCGGCGCAAACCGGCAGCTTGACGCGGCCGGCAATTTTCTGGCAGCGGCGGTCAGGCAGCCGCGACTGCCGTCACGCGCTGGCGCACGATCAGGAGGGCGATCAGCGCCGCCACGATACCGGTGAGGCCCGAGAAGAGGAAGGCCTCGACATAGCTTCCCTGCAGCACCCGCATATAGCCGGCCAGGGCTGCGGCGCTGGCGGCGCCGATCTGGTGGCCGGCCGCGATCCAGCCGAACACCACGGGGGCGTCGCGATCGCCGAAGGCCTCGTTGGTCAGGCGCACGGTCGGCGGCACGGTGGCAATCCAGTCGAGGCCGTAGAACACGCCGAAAATGGTGAGCGTATAGATGTTGAAGCCGCTGAAGGGCAGATAGATCAGGGCGATGCCGCGCAGGCCGTAATAGATGAAGAGCAGCTTGCGCGGATCGTATCGATCGGTCAGCCAGCCCGAGAAAGTGGTGCCGAAGAGGTCGAAGATGCCCATCATCGCCATCAGGCCGGCGGCCTGCACTTCCGGGATGCCCATGTCGCCGCAGAAGGAAATCAGGTGCATGCCCACCAGGCCGTTGGTGGTGAAGCCGCAGATGAAGAAGGTGGCGAACAGGTACCAGAAGGTGCGCGTGCGGGCTGCCCGCACCAGCGCGCCGAGCGAGGCGTCGATGAGGCCGGTCTGGGCCTGTGGCGGCTCGATCGGCGCGGAGGGATCGGCGCCATAGGGGCGCTGGCCGATGTCACTGGGATGGTTGGGCACCAGGAAGAAGGCAAGCGGAATCAGGACAGCACAGGCAATCGCCACGGCCGCGACCACCAATTGCCAGCCGCCGATCTCGGAAAGCTTGGCAAGACCAGGCTGGAAGATCAGCGTGCCCGTTGCCGCGCTGGCCGCCATCAGCCCCATGATCAGGCCGCGATTGGTCTTGAACCAGCGATTGGCGACGGTGGCACCCAGCACCATGGCGACGCAGCCCGACCCGAGCCCGGAGAGCACGCCCCAGGTCGCGATCAACTGCCAGGACTGCGTCATCAGCAGGCTAAGGCCGATCGAGGCGGCCATCAGCGTCAGAGCGATGACCAGCACCCGGCGGATGCCGAACTTGTTCATCAGGGCGGCGGCGAAGGGACCGACCAGGCCATAGAGCAGGATGCCGATCGACCCCGAAAGCGAGATCGTGTCGATACCCCAGCCGAATGCCTTGTGCAGGGGCTGGAGCAGCAGCCCGGGCGCGGCACGCACACCGGCCGCCACCAGCAGGGAAAGGAAGATGACGGCGACGACGACGAATGCATAATTCTGGCCGAAGGGCCGGCGGCTGACGCGCTGCATCGGGAGACCTGTAGGATGTCGAGATTGACTTGATACGTACCGGTCTGTAACATCGTTGTCGGAAATTGGAAAGAGGCAAATGACCGGATCCGCAAACGCCGCTTCGCCACCGCAGCCACGCGCGGCGGAACGCATCCTCAAGACTGCGCGCGAACTCTTCTACAAGGAGGGAATCCGGGCTGTGGGCGTCGATACCATCGCCTCGGAAGCCGGCGTGACCAAGCCGACGCTCTATCGCTGCTTCAATTCGAAGGATGAACTAGCGGCCGCCTATGTCCGGGTCTACGACGCCGAGTTCTGGGCCCGCTTCGAGGGTGCGGGCGTCGGCTTCGAGAACGACCCGCGCACCCATCTGCGCAACTACCTGGCAGGCCTCGGCGAAAGGGCAACCCTGGCCGGCTATCGCGGCTGCGGGCTGAGCAACGCCGCCGTGGAATATCCGGAGGAGGACAATCCCGCCCGCATGGTCGCCGAGGGCGGCAAGGTGTTGCTGCGCGAGCGCCTGGAAGGCATGGCCGAGCGCATGGGCGCCAGGAATCCGGGCTTGCTCGCCGACGGGCTGCTGCTGTTGATCGAAGGCGCTTTCGTCAGCGGCCAGATCTTCCACGAGGGCGGGCCGGCCGGTTCGGTCGCAGTGATCGCCGACATGCTGATCGAGGCAAGCCTGAAGGATTGAGCCGGAGCGCGCGGGACGAAAGGCGCCCAATCGATTGCCGGCCTTCCTCGCGATGCTTCCGAGCTTTCACTGCGCCTGTTTTGCTGCCTGCAGCTCAGCCTTGGCCTTGGCATGTCCCTGGTCCGCAGCCTTGCCAAACCAGAACAAAGCCTGCTGCTTGTCGCGGGCAACACCCAGCCCCCGCGCATATAGGGTGCCGAGCGCATATTGCGCGCTGGCACGCCCCTGATCGGCCGCCTTGCGCAAGAGGTCCGCAGCCATGACGTAATCCTGCGGCACGCCCCAACCATTGGCATAAAGGGTGCCAAGGCCATCCAACCCGGCGGCGTCACCCTGCTCGGCCGCCTTGCCGAGCCAGAAGGCAGCCTGGAAATAGTCCTGCGGCATGCCCTGACCGTTGGCATAGAGGGCGGCGAGATTGACCTGCGCGGTGACATGGCCCTGGACGGCCGCCTTACGGTAGAACGCTGCAGCCGTGGCTTGGTCCTGCACTACGCCCTGACCCTTGGCATAGAGCGCGCCGAGGTCGTTCTGTGCATTGGCGTCGCCCTGATCGGCAGCCTTGCGATAGAGCGCCACGGCCTCGACATAGTCCTGCCTCACCCCCTGCCCGTTGGCACAAAGGCGACCGAGATTGAATTGTGCCTGGGCATTGCCTCGGTCAGCGGCCTTACGGAAGAGAGCCGCGGCCTTGATATAATCTTGCGCCACGCCCCAGCCATTGGCGTAAAGCACGCCTTGGGCGTTCAGAGCGTGGAGATCGCCTTGGTCGGCGGCCTTGCGAAACCAGAGGGCGGCCTCATCCTGGCGTTGTGCGACGCCCTTGCCCTGCAGATAAGCCGTGCCGAGATTGAACTGCGCCTTGGCATTGCCCTGTTCGGCGGCTTTGCGGTAAAGCGCGGTCGCCTGTCCCGGGTCCAGTGTGACACCCCAGCCATTCGCATGGAGCATGCCCAGGCTGTTCTGCGCGTCGGCATCGCCCTGCTCGGCCGCCTTGCCATAAAGGCCACCGGCCAAGACATAATCGCGCGGCACGCCGCGACCGTTCTCATAGAGATCGCCGAGATAGTATTGTGCCCTGGCCAGGCCCTGCGCGGCGGCTTTACGATAGAGCTCCCCGGCTCGGGCATAATCTTGCTTTACCCCCCAGCCATTGGCATGAAGCACGCCCAGGTCCACCAGAGCGTTGAGATCATTCTGATCCGCAGCCTTGCTCAGCCAAAAGGCTGCCTGGGCATAGTCTCGTGCCGTCCCCTGGTCATTGGCGTAGAGAATGCCGAGGTTGTACTGCGCCCTGGCAAAGCCTCGATCAGCGGCCTTGCGATAGAGTTCGGCAGCCTTGGCATGGTCCTGTGACACACCGTACCCGAGGGCATGGAGAGAACCCAGTTCGTTCAACGCCCCCGCATCCCCTTGATCCGCGGCCTTGCGAAACCAGAACGCGGCCTGCCCATAATCCTGGGTGAGACCTAGCCCCTTTTCATAGAGGAAGCCGAGATTGTATTGCGCTCCGGCGTGTCCCCGTTCGGCGATCTTACGGAGAATGTCGGCCGCCCGACCATAGTCCCGCTTGACGCCCTGGCCCTCGACATAGAGGGCAGCGAGGCTGTTCTGGCCATCGGCATCCCCCTGGGCCGCCGCCTTGCCGAGCCAGGCTACCGCCTGCTCGTAATCCCGGGCCACGCCCTGGCCGTTTCGATAGAGCAGACCGAGATTGGTTTGGGCACCAGCATGGCCCTGATCCGCGGCCTTGCGATACCACAAGGCCGCTTGGCCGTAGTCCAGGGGCATGCCCAGTCCCCTGGCATATTGGAGCCCGAGATTGAACTGCGCCTCGACATGGCCCTGCTCGGCCGCCTTGCGGAATAGGGCGGCCGATTGGGTATAATCGCGCGGCCCGCCCAGCCCCTCGGCAAAGAGAACGGCGAGATTGTTCTGCGCCAAGGCATCTCCCTGAGCGGCTGCTTTGCGATACAGCTCGATAGCTTGGCCGTAATCCTGGGCGACACCCCGGCCATCGGCGTAGAGCAGGCCAAGATTATACTGTCCGCCGGCATGGCCTTGAGCAGCCGCTTTGCGATAAAGGGCGGCAGCTTGCGCAATTTCCTGCAGCACGCCCCGGCCACTGGCGTAGAGGGAACCTAGGCTGTTCTGCGCAGCGGCATTGCCCTGGTCTGCCGCCTTGCGGAACCAATCGGCGGCTTGGCTGGCACTTTGCGTGACGCCTTTGCCTTGAAGATACATCTGGCCGAGACCGTATTGCGCCTCGGCGTTGCCCTGGTTGGCAGCTCGGCGGAACCAGAAGGCGGCCTGGCCATAATCTTGAGCCAAATCCTGCCGTCCCTCAGCGTAAATGGTGCCGAGGGCAATCTGCGCCTTGACATGCTCCCGCTCGGCCGCGCTACGGAAAAGGGCTACTGCCTGGGCATTGTTTTGTACCACGCCTTGGCCGCGTTCATAGAGGATGCCGAGATTATACTGGGCCTCGCTATCCCCCCGCGCCAGTGCCTTGCGAAACAATATGACGGCCTGACCGAAATCCTGCGGCATGCCCCAGCCTTTGGCATGGAGAAAGCCGAGAGCATTCTGCGCTCCGGCATGTCCCAGGTCAGCAGCCTTGCGATACCAAAAAGCTGCCTGCCCATAATCCTGGGGCACCCCTTCTCCCTTGAGGTAGAGGGAAGCAAGATTGTATTGCGCGTTGGCATTGCCTTGATCGGCCGCCTTGCGCATCCAGGCGGCGGCCTGAACGTCGTCTCGCGCAACGCCCCGACCTTCATGCAGCATCACGGCGATCTTGAGCTGGGCACTCGCATCGCCTGTTTCGGCTTGCGCCTTATAAAGCCTGAAAGCCTCGGCATGATTGCCTTGGGCATAGATATCGTCTGCGATACCAGCTTGGGCCGGATCAAGCAGAGTCCAGAAAAGCAATCCGCAGATCAGAACGCCGATCCTGCGCATGGCCAATCCCCCGAGCAAAATCCCAACGACTTTCGCAGCAATCTTGATAGTTGAAAAATACCCCGCAAGTGTGCCTTGAATTACACTTGTCGGACACGACGGCCCCCGTGGCTCACGCCGCGCCGAAGCGGCGGCGATAATCGCCCGGGGTCAATCCCATCGTCCGCACGAAGATCTTGCGGAAGGAAACCGGATCGCCATAGCCGACATTCCAGGCGATGCGGTCGAAGGAAAGCCGCGTCGTCTCCAGCATGTCGCGAGCCTTGGCAACACGCAATTGCTGGCAATATTCGATGGGCCTCAGGCCCGTGGCCTTGCCGAAACGGCGCAGGAAGGTGCGCCTTTCCAACCCGGCCCTGGCCGCCATGGCGTTGACGTCGACGTCGCCGGCATAGGCCTGCTGAAGCCAGTGCTGAACCGCGAGGATCGCTCCGTCGCCGTGGTTGAGCCGCGGCGAGAACACGCTGTAATGGCGCTGCTCGCGCCCCTGCGGATCCACCAGCATGGCGCGTCCCGTCGCCACCATCACGCTGGTTCCGAGCAATTTCTCCACCAGTTTCAGGCCGAGATCGGTCCAGGACATCAATCCGGCGGCAGTGATGATGTCGCCGTCGTCGATCACGATCTTGGCCGAATCCACCCTGACCTTGCCGAAGCGCTCGGCGAGATCATCGGCGTAGCTCCAGTGGGTGGTCGCCTCGCGCCCGTCGAGCAATCCGGTTTCCGCGAGCAGGAAAGCGCCGATGCAGACCGAGGCAAGCACGCTGCCGCGACCATGACAGTTGCGCAGGAATTCGGCGAGGTTGGAGGTCCAGGCGTCGCTCGGCGGCTTTGCCAGGCTCGGCGGCAGGATGATCATGCTTGGGATCGCGTCGTCCGCGCCGTCGCGATTGCGGATCTGGCCGCCGGCATCACACTCCCAATGGCTCACTCGCAGCAGCGGGCCACTGCCTTCCCTGCGCTCCCGCGCGATTCTGTCGGCGATGGCGAAGAGGTCGGTCAGACCATAGAGCGCGGCCAGTTGAACGTCGGGATAGGCCAAGAGGCCGATCTCGGAGGGAGCCGAGGTCATTTGTCACTTTCGCCCTGATTTTTGTCACATGTGCCAATCGGCATTCTGCCCCGCGCGTCCTATTTCAGCAATCACGATATCCTTTGAAACTGGAGAAACACCCCATGTCCAAGCGTGCCTTGATCCTCGTCGATATCCAGAACGACTATTTCCCGGGCGGCAAATGGACCCTGTCCGGCATCGAGGCGGCCACCGCCAATGCCGCGCGCCTGCTGGAGGCGGCTCGGACGAAGAACGACCTCGTGGTGCATGTGCGCCATGAAGCGGCCAAGGCGGATGCCCCCTTCTTCGTGGCCGGCACGCCGGGCGCCGAGATCAACCCGGGTGTCGCCAACCGCGCCGGCGAAGAGGTCGTCGTCAAGAACTTCCCCAACTCCTTCAGGGACACCAACCTCAAGAAGCTGCTCGACGATGCCGGCGTCACCGACCTCCTGGTCGCCGGCGCGATGAGCCATATGTGCATCGAGGCGACGACCCGGGCGGCAGCCGATTTCGGCTATGCGGTCACCGTTGCCCATGATGCCGCGGCCACACGGGACCTGGAATTCGGCGGAGTCACCGTACCGGCGGCGCAGGTCCATGCCGCCGCCATGGCATCGCTCGCCTTCGGCTACGCCAAGCTTGCTTCGACGGATGAACTGCTGGCGGGTTGAGGCAGCAAGGAAAGGCGCAATCTTCCTTCTCCCCCTGCGGGAGAAGGTGGCATTGCGCAGCAATGACGGATGAGGGATGTTGGCGCATATCTCGGGGAAGGTTTTGTTTCACCCCTCATCCGCCCCTTTGGGGCACCTTCTCCCGCAAGGGGAGAAGGAAGATGGCGTCTTATTCGTCTGGACCAAAAGCTGCTGGCCCCGCGGCACCCGACAAGCCCACGCCCCTCACATACCCCAGCGCAGGGCCGGGGTATGCACTGGCGCATCCCACAGCGCCTTGGCCTGGTCGTCCAGCACCGAGAGCGTCAGCGAGCAGCCGGCCATGTCGAGCGAAGTGACATAGGAGCCCGTCAGCGAGCAGGCGACCTTGATGCCCTTGCCGTCGAGCCATTTGCGGGCCCTATCCTGCATCAGATAAAGCTCCATCAACGGCGTACCGCCGAAGCCGTTGACGAAGAGCAGGACCTCGGTGGCCGAGGTCAGCGAGAGGTCGCCGACGATGGCGCCCAGCATCTCGTCGACGATGGCATCGGCGGAAGCCAGCTTGACGCGGCGACGGCCCGGTTCGCCATGGATGCCGACGCCCATCTCCATCTCGTCCTCGCCGAGGCTGAAGGTCGGCTTGCCGGCGGCCGGAACCGTGCAGGAGGTGAGCGCCACGCCCATCGAGCGCGTATGGCTGTTGACGCGCACACCCAGGGCCTTGAGGCTCGCGAGGTCGTCCCCACGCTCGGCCGCAGCGCCGAGGATCTTCTCGACGATCAGCGTACCGGCAACGCCGCGCCGGCCGGTGGTCCAAGTCGAGTTCTCCACGGCGACGTCGTCGTCGAGGATCAGGCTTTCGACGGGGCCGGACGCCATCTCCGCCGCCATGGCGAAATTCATCACGTCGCCCTCGTAGTTCTTGACGATATAGAGCGTGCCCGCACCGCCATCGACGGCCTCGGCCGCCGCCATCATCTGGTCGGGCGTGGGCGAGGTGAAGACCTGGCCCGGACAGGCGGCATCGAGCATGCCGAAGCCGACGAAGCCGGCATGCAGCGGCTCATGACCGGACCCACCCCCGGAGATGAGGGCCACCTTGCCGGGCTTGACCTGGCGGCGGCGCACGAATTTGCGCTCCTCGCCCAAGGTGACGATGTCGGCGTGCGCGGCCGCGAATCCGTCCAGGCTCTGCGCCAGCACGTCGTCGACAGCATTGATGAGCTTCTTCATTCCATGGGCCTCCATATTGTTCGTGGTTAGATCGGGCCGCTGCAGGAACCGATATTCGGACTCAACTCCGAACCTGGCTTTCTCCAGGCTCATCCGGAACCGGTTCCTCCTCCCCCTTGGCCTTGCGATCGAGTGCGCGCGTGTAGTGGACGAGGCTGGCGACGAAATCGAGAATGGCCTTGTCCATCGCCTGGTTGCGTCTGACATCGCCGAGATCCGGCAAAGTCAGCGTCAGGCTGCGCCCCTGGGCCGGCTTGCCCTGGGCCTGCGTCCGCCCCGGATGGGCGGTCTGATAGGCCTTGAGGAACTCTGCCCTCTCTGCCGGTGCGAGGTGGCAGACCTCGAAAATGACGTCGAGGTGCTGGGCCGGAATCGGAATGGGATAGCCGGGATTGGTGATCTGCGAAATGAAGGACCTGTTGGTGCCGAGGGCCGCCGCCAATTTCAGCCTCGTGCCCGAGGGACGATTGTCCAGCGCGCGCCGCAGCAGCGCCTTGTAGGCCGCTATCGAACGCGTGCTGGCATCGCGGGCATCAGACATGTTTGAAATCTGCAATTGCGGCCTTGACGGCCCCTACCAGGGCGGGCGGCACGGATAGGCAGGTCAGGCCGACGCCGATGAGCTTGGGCACCAGGCGCACCTCGCCCGCGGCATCCCCACAGATCGAGACCGGAACCTTGCGCGCCTTGCCGGCACCCACAGCGCGAGCCATCAATTCGAGCACGGCCGGATCGCCAGCGTCGTTGAGGCCGGCGACGTCGGCGATGTCGCGCGCCGCTGCCATGGTGTATTGCGTGAGATCGTTGGAGCCGATCGAATAGAAATCCGCCGGGAAGCGCAGGGCGCCGAGGGCTGCCGCGGGAACCTCGACCATGATTCCAAGCGGCGGCCGGCGGCAGGGCGTGCCTTCGGCGATGAGGGACGCCACCACCTCGTCGAGCAGGGCGGACGCCTCGGCCAGTTCTCCCGGCACCGTCACCATCGGCAGCATGATGCGGATCTCGTGATGCAGGCTGGCCCGCGCCAGGGCCCTGAGTTGGACGCGGAAGGTTTCCGGGCGAGCCAGGGACAGCCGCAATCCGCGCAGCCCAAGGAAAGGATTGGATTCGCCGTCGCTGGTGACGCCAGCGATCGGCTTGTCGCCGCCGGCATCGAGGGTCCGGATCGTCACCGGCCGCCCATCGGCCCAGGCGGCGATGGCGACATAGGCGGCATATTGCGCTTCCTCGTCCGGCAGGGGCCGGCCAGGCTCGAATAGGAACTCGGTGCGCACCAGGCCGATACCGTCGCAGATCTCCGGTGAGATGCCCTTGAGATCGTCCGGCGAGGCGACGTTGATCATGATGTCGACCCGCGTGCCGTTGGGCAGGAACACCGGCTCGGCCTTCATGGTCTCCGCGCGGGCATCGGCTTCGTGCCGGCGTGCGAGGGCAGGGCCGAAATCGGCGAGCGAGGCACTGTCGGGATCGAAGGTCACAGTTCCAGCCGCCCCGTCGACAATGGCCTGGCTCGCTTCCTCGAGCGCTCCGAGCCCGGTCACCATCGGTACGCGGCGACTGCGGGCGAGCATGGCGACATGGGAGGATGGCGAACCGGCGCCCAGGGCAATCGCGCCGCCCTTGCTCCAGTCGACCGACAGGAACAAAGACGGCGGCAGGTCTTCGCCCACCAGCACGGAACCGGGCGGCACCTTCTCGCTTTCGGCCGCACCGGTGAGATGGGCGAGCACGCGGTCGCGGATATCGGCAAGGTCGGTGCCACGGGCACGGAAATAGGCATCCTCGCTGCGTTCGTAATCGGCGATCTCCGCTTCGAGGGCCGAGCGCCACGCGTGGACGGGGGGAACGCCGGCGGCGATCGCGTCGAAGGCCCCCTCCGACAGGGCCTCGTCCTCGAGCATGGCGATCTGGAAGCCGATAATGTCGGCTCCCTCTTCATCGACGGCCTCGACCAGGGACACCAGATCGACCAAGGCTGAATCGATGGCGGTGCGCAAGGCGGCGTCGCCATCTTCCTGCGCCGGTGCCTTCCTTTCGGTCCGCGGCTTCGGCTTGCCGATCGTGAAGACGGGGCCGGAGGCCAGCCCGGGCGATGCAGGGCGTCCCGTCATCCGCCGTTCAGTCATGACAACCTCCTTGGCAGCCCCTAGAGCAACGCGCGTTCATGACTGAACGCTTGTTTGCTCTAGCTCTTTGGTTAGGCGCGTCTTTGCGATTCGAGGTGACTCCGTCAAATCGCAAAACGCTGTGGAATGCCGCATCGTCACTCTTCTCCGAACTTGTCCTCGATCAGGCCCAGAATCGCTGATAGCGCCGCCTCGGCATCCGGTCCGTCCGCCATGAAATGCAACACGGTGCCCTTGGGCGCCTTCACCCGCATGACCTTGACCGGGCTCTTGGCGTCGAACCACGGCCCCGCCGCATCGGTGGCCAGCTCGATGCTCGATTGGAAGCTCTTGGCGAGCTGGGTGAGCTTCACGCTCGGCCTGGCATGCAGCCCGATAGCGTTGGTCAGCTCGGCCTTGCCCGTCAGTGCTCCATTCATATCCGGCATATCAATCCTATCCATAGAGATCTTCGGCGGCGGAGCGGACCGCGGCCAGGGAGGAATTGCCGGAGGCCTCGGTCGCGGCGATCACCGCTCCCTCGACCACCGGCGCATTGCAGATGACCACAAGGTCGCGCTTATGCTCGTCGAGCATCTCGACGGCCATTTCGGCATTGGTCTCGGCACCGCCGAGGTCGACGAGGACCGCGACGCCCTCTTCGGACCAGACGCTATCGATGGCGGTGATGATCTTGGCGACATCGGTGCCGAGCCCGCCCCCGGGATCGCCCCCCGTCCAGGCGACGCGCACGCTCTCGCCCACCATCTGCCTGACCATGTCGGCCGCGCCTTCGGCGACCTTGGGCGAATGCGATACGATCACCAGACTCACGGTCATGACATCAGGCCCTGTTTGTTGAGTTCGTCTGCCACCGTGGCGATGATCAGCGAGGAGGAGCGAGCGCCCGGATCCATGTGGCCGACGGAGCGTTCGCCCAGGAAGGAAGCGCGCCCGCGGATCGCCTGCATCGGCACCGTCCTGTCGGCGGCGGCGATGGCTTCCGCCTTGAGCGTGGCGGCATCGGCACCGGCTGCCAGGGCGGCCTGGACGGGGACGAGGACGTCGAGCAGCGTCTTCTGCCCGGCCTCCGAACGGCCGCGCGCCTTGACGGCCTCGACGGCCTTGGCGAAGGCGGCGATCACCGCTGTCCGATCGGGTTCGCCACCCACCGTCTTACCCAGTTCCATGAAGAAGGTGCCGAAAAGCGGGCCGGACGCGCCGCCGACCTTCATCACCATCGCCATACCGGCCGCCTTGAGCAGGTCCGGCCAGGGTTTTTCGGCAAGACCGGGCAATTCGGCAGTGACCGCCTCGAAGCCCCGCTTGAGATTCAGCCCATGGTCGCCGTCACCGATCGCCTGATCGAGCGCGGTGAGCTCTTCGGAATGTTGGATTATGGTTGCCGCAACCGCGCGAATGAGCTGCTCTCTTGCTTGGCTGTCCATCGCCCCGCCTCCGCCCCGCACTCTTGTGACGGCCGGCACTGCCGGCTCGCAGTTTGCTTATTTGTTTAGTTGATCACCTAATCCTAAACATTGCAAGCCAAATTGTCGCTTGTTCTACGGGGTGCAGGCATTGGCAATGCTGCACCGCACTGAACATCGATCGGAGGGTTGCCTGACGGGGCTCCAACCCCCGCAACAGGCATGCCCGGCCCGGCATTCCGTCATATTGCTGTGTCCGCCGCCGCCTAATGAGATGCCTATCTTAAGGTCAGTATTGGTGCCATATCGCCATTGACGAAGCTTGCCCGGACGGCCAAGACTAGAACCAAGCAAGATTTAGAAGCGCCAGGGGAAACGCTCCGCTTGATGGCAAAAGATACAGTCCTGAAAGCCGAAGGCCTGACCAAGGATTTCAGGGGATTCCGGGCCGTCGACGGCGTCGATCTCTCGGTCATGCGCGGAACGGTCCATGCTTTGATCGGTCCGAACGGCGCCGGCAAGACCACTTGTTTCAATCTCTTGACCAAGTTCCTGTCTCCGTCGGCCGGACGCATCACCTATAAGGGGCATGACATTACCGGCATGAAGCCCGCCGCCGTGGCCAGGCTCGGCCTCGTCCGGTCCTTTCAGATCTCGGCCGTGTTCGGCGAAATGAGCGTGAACGACAATATCCGCATCGCCCTGCAGCGCCGCCGAGGCCACTCCTATGATTTCTGGCGCTCGCAGCGTGTTCTCGACGGCCTGAACCCCGAAGCCGCCGAACTCGCCGACAGCGTCGGCCTGTCATCCTTTCTCGCAACGCCGGCCAAGGAACTCTCCTACGGCCGCAAGCGCGCTTTGGAGCTCGCGACGACCCTGGCGCTCGATCCCGAAATGCTGCTGCTGGACGAACCGATGGCCGGCATGGGTCACGAGGATGTCGAGCGCACCACCGAGCTGATCCGCAAGATCGCGGCGAGCCGCACCATCCTGATGGTCGAGCACAATCTTTCTGTGGTCGCCACCCTCTCCAACACCATCACCGTGCTGGCACGCGGCAAGGTGCTGGCGCAGGGCGACTACAAAACCGTTTCCGGCGACCCGCGCGTGGTCGAGGCCTATATCGGGAGTGGCCATGCCTGACCCCGTGAAAAAGCCTGATCCCCTGCTGCGGGTACGAGGCCTCGAGGCCTGGTATGGCGAGTCCCATGTGCTGCATGGCATCGATTTCGACGTCAATCCCGGCGAGGTCGTGACCCTGCTCGGCCGCAACGGCGCCGGCAAGACCACCACGATGAAATCCATCATCGGCGTGATGGCCAAGCGCAAGGGCTCGATCCGTTTCGGCGGCCGGGAGACCATCGGTCTCGGCTCCCGCCACGTCGCCCGCCTGGGTATCGGCTATTGCCCGGAGGAGCGCGGCATCTTCGCCAGCCTGTCGGTGAAGGAAAATCTCGAACTGCCGCCGGTGGTGAAGCCCGGCGGCCTCAGCGTGGACGAGATCTTCACCCTGTTTCCCAATCTCAAGCAGCGCCTCACCAGCCAGGGTACCAAGCTCTCGGGCGGCGAGCAGCAGATGCTGGCCATCGGCCGCATCCTGCGCACCGGCGCCAATCTCCTGCTGCTCGACGAACCGACCGAAGGCCTCGCACCGGTGATCGTCGAGCAGATCGGGCACACCATCGCCAGCCTCAAGCAGCGCGGCTTCACCATCATCCTGGTCGAACAGAATTTCCGCTTCGCCTCGACCGTGGCGGACCGCCACTATGTCGTCGAGCAGGGCAAGGTGATCGACATGATCCCCAATGCCGAGCTGGAAGCCAACAGCGACAAGTTGCACGCCTATCTGGGCGTGTGACGCCAATGATGCCAAATCTCCGATTTGGCGAAAATCGTTAGAGAGAACCGAGAGGTATTGAAAATTCCTCTCGGTGTAAAAAGCTGAACGGGAGACGCTTATGATTTCAAAACGGACCCTGCTCGCAGCAGCAGCCCTCGCCGCGGTATTCGCAGGCTCGGCGCTGGGGCCGGCAAGCGCCGAGGACATCGCAGTCAAGCTCGGCATCCTCAACGACCGTTCCGGCGTCTATGCCGACCTGTCCGGCGAAGGCTCGGTGATCGCCGCCAAAATGGCGGTCGAAGACTTCAAGGCCGCCGAAAAGGGCCTGAAAGTCGAGATCGTCTCGGCCGACCATCAGAACAAGCCCGACATCGGGGCCGGTATCGCCCGGCAATGGTACGATCAGGACGGCGTCGATGCCATCTTCGACGTGCCGACCTCCTCGGTGGCGCTCGCCGTCAGCCAGGTCACCAAGGAAAAGAACAAGATCTTCATCGATTCCGGCGCCGGTTCCACCGAGATCGCCGGCAAGCAATGCACGCCTAACACGCTGATGTGGACCTATGACACCTATGCCCTGGCCAAGGGCACGGGCGGCGCCATGGTCAAGCAGGGCGGCGACAGCTGGTTCTTCATCACCGCCGACTATGCCTTCGGCAAGTCGCTGGAGGAGAATGCCACCGCTATCGTCACGGCTGCGGGGGGCAAGGTGCTCGGCTCGATCAAGGCGCCCTTCCCGACCTCCGACTTCTCCTCCTTCCTGCTGCAGGCCCAGTCCTCCGGCGCCAAGGTGATCGGTCTTGCCAACGCCGGCGGCGACACCGTCAACGCCATCAAGCAGGCCGCCGAGTTCGGCATCACCCAGGGCGGCCAGAGCCTGGCGGGCCTGTTGATCTTCATCTCCGACGTGCATGCGCTCGGCCTGCAGGCGGCCCAGGGCCTGGTGCTGACGGAAGCCTTCTACTGGGACCTCAACGACGGCACCCGCGCCTGGTCCAAGCGCTTCGCCGAACAGAGCGGCGGCAAGATGCCGACCATGGTGCATGCCGGCGTCTATGCCGGTGTCCTGCACTATCTCAAGGCCATCGAAGCCGCCAAGTCCAAGGATGCCGGCAAGGTCATGGCCCAGATGAAGGCGACGCCGACCGACGACCCCCTGTTCGGCAAGGGCGAGGTCCGCAAGGACGGCCGCGTGACCCACGACATGTACCTGTTCCAGGTCAAGAAGCCCGACGAATCCAAGGGGCCGTGGGATTATTACAAGCTGCTCGCCACCATTCCGGCGGGTGAGGCCTTCCAGCCCATGGCCGAGGCCGGCTGCCCGCTGGCGAAGTAACTAGAGAGCCGCTCGGCGCGTGGCGAAGCGTGCCACGCGCCTTTCGCCCTTTTCGCCGATGACGAAGCAGACGATGGTGAAGGACCCATAAGGTGACCACGATTTTCGGCATTCCCCTGCAGGGCATCATGGCCCAGCTCGCGCTGGGCCTGATCAATGGCTCCTTCTACGCCTTGCTCAGCCTCGGCCTTGCCATCATCTTCGGCCTGCTCAACGTCATCAATTTCGCCCATGGCGCCCTCTATATGATGGGCGCCTTCGCGGCTTGGATGCTGCTGAACTATGCCGGCATCGGCTTCTGGCCGGCCCTCGTCCTGGCACCACTGGGCGTCGGCCTGGTCGGCATCGCCATCGAGCGGCTCTTCATCTCCAGGCTCTACCAGCTCGACCATCTCTACGGCCTGCTGCTCACCTTCGGCCTGGCGCTGATCATCCAGGGCCTGTTCCGCAATTATTACGGCGTCTCCGGCGTGCCCTATACCCTGCCATCAGCGCTGACGGGGCCGGTCAATCTCGGCTTCATGGTGCTGCCCAAGAGCCGTGTCTTCGTGATCGCCTTCTCGCTCGCCATCTGCCTCGCCACCTGGCTGGTGATCGAGAAGACGCGTCTCGGGGCCTATCTGCGTGCGGCGACCGAAAACCCCAGGCTGGTCGAGGCCTTCGGTATCAACGTGCCGATGCTGCGCATGCTGACCTATGGCTTCGGTGTCGGTCTCGCCGGGCTGGCCGGCGTGCTGGCGGCGACCACGTCCAACGTCAATCCCAATATGGGCTCCGACCTCATCATCGTTGTCTTCGCGGTGGTGGTGATCGGCGGCATGGGCTCGATCCTCGGCTCGGTGGTGACAGGCTTCGGCCTTGGCCTGATCGAGGGCATCGTCAAGAATTTCTACCAGCAGGGCTCGGCCACCGTGGTCTTCGTGGTGATGGTCATCGTGCTGCTCGTCCGGCCTGCCGGCCTGTTCGGGAGGGCTTCCTGATGGCAGCCTCGATCCAACCGGCCGCCGCAATCCGCGGCACGCCGCTGCTGGGTGACCGCGGCGTGATGCTGCTGATCGTCGTGCTGATCGCCGTCGCCCCCTTCGTTGCCTATCCCGTCTTCGTGATGAAGGTGCTGTGCTTCGGCCTGTTCGCCTGCGCCTTCAACCTCCTGCTCGGCTATGGCGGCCTGCTCTCCTTCGGCCATGCCGCCTTCTTCGGCATGGCGAGCTATGCCAGTGCCCACGCGGCCAAGGTCTGGGGCCTGACGCCCGAGCTGGCGATCCTGTGCGGGGGCGCCGTCGCCGCCGTTCTCGGCCTCGTGGTCGGCTCGCTCGCCATCCGGCGCCAAGGCATCTATTTCGCCATGATCACCCTGGCGCTGGCCCAGATGGTGTATTTCTTCGCCCTGCAGGCGCCCTTCACCGGCGGCGAGGACGGCATTCAGGCAGTGCCGCGCGGCAAGCTGTTCGGCCTCATCGACCTTTCCGACGACAAGGCGCTCTATGTCCTGGTTGCCGTGATCGTGCTGCTGGGCCTGTTCGTCATCCACCGTATCGTGCATTCACCCTTCGGCCAGGTGATGAAGGCGATCCGCGACAACGAGCCCCGCGCTTTGTCGCTGGGTTATGATGCCGAACGCTTCAAGCTGCTGATGTTCACCCTGTCGGCCACGCTGGCTGGCATCGCCGGCGCCACCAAGGCGCTGGTGTTCCAGCTTGCCTCGCTCACAGACGTACACTGGTCGATGTCGGGCGAGGTCGTGCTGATGGCCCTTGTCGGCGGCACCGGCACGCTGTTCGGGCCGATGCTCGGCGCCCTGCTCGTGGTGGCGATGGAAACCTATCTCGCCCCGCTCGGCTCCTGGGTGACGGTGGCCCAAGGTGCGGTCTTCGTCATCTGCGTGCTCGCCTTCCGCGATGGCATTGCGGGCACTTTGGGCAAGCTCTTGCGCAAGAACGGCTAGAGCAAAGTGCGATTTCCTTGAATCGCACTTTCTCTCTATCTCTTTGTTTTGACGCGTTTTCTTAATCGAAAAGTCTAGCAACTTTTCTGGAAAACGCTCTAAACGCTATCGCCGCCCTCCTCAGTCAGGAGAGCGGTGTTCGAGCCGTTCCGTGGCGAAGGCGGCCAGCCCGGCGATGCCGAGCGCGGCGCCGGTCGCAGCCGTGACCATCCAGCCACCGGCATGGTAGGTCAGCGTGCCCAGCACCGACCCGAGGGCCCCGCCGACGAACACCGTCGTCATGTAGAGGGCATTGATACGGCCGCGGACCGCCGGAGCCGTCGAGAAGATGGTGCGCTGGCTGACGATCTGGTTGGTCTGGACCGCCGCATCGATCACCAGCGTCGCCACGATCAGCACCAGAAGAGACAGGATGTGCTCGCCGAGAACCGTTGCGAGAAAGGCGAGCGCCAAAGAGGCCATCGCACCATAGGTCGCCATGCGGCCATGCCCGTGATCGGCAAGGCGCCCCGCCAGCGGTGCCGCCAGCGCCCCGCCCGCCCCGGCGAGGGCGAAGAGCCCGATCGCATAGTCGGACATGCCGAAACGTTCCGTCAGCATCAAGGGCGCAGCGGTCCAGAACAGGTTGAAGGCGCAGAACAGCAGCATCTGATAGAGGGCGCGGCGACGCAGGATCGGCGTATTCCGCACGAGGCCGGGCAGCGAGGCCAGCACCGCCCCGTAATGGCTCGTGCCAGACGGCTGGTAGCGCGGCATCATGCGCCACAGGACGGCACCGATCGCGATCATCAGCACGGCGGATGCCAGGAAGACTGCCCGCCAATTCAGATAGGCCGCCACGAAAAGGGCGGCCGGCCTTGCCAGCATGATGCCGGTGATCAGGCCCGCCATCACCAGGCCGACCGCGCGTCCGCGCCGCTCGGGCGGAACGAAATGGGTGATGAAGGGCACCAGGATCTGGGCTCCGGCCGAGAATATGCCGATGGCGAGCGAGGCGAACAGGAAAGCCACGACACCTTGCGCGCCAGCCGCCAGGAGCAGGCTGGCGGCCGCACAAACGAGCGTCGCCAGGGCCAGAACCTTGTTTTCGATGAGATCGGCCAAGGGCACCAGCAGGATGAGCCCGAGGCCGTAGCCGATCTGGGTGAGGCTGACGATGGCGCCAGCCAGGTCCGGGCCGATGCCGATCTCGGGCGCGATCTTGGCCACCAGCGGCTGGGCATAATAGAGATTGCCGACGATGGCCCCGGTTGCGACTGCCAGGGTCAGGACCAAAGCGGGAGCGGCCTGCCGAACGGCGGCGGAGGCGGTGTTTTCCATCTGATGCATGTGATTCACGGCAGGCGGTTTGACGGCGCGTATTTGCCAACTAATGAAACGATACGTATCGTTATGATTGAATAAAACGATACGTTTCGTTATGTCAAGATGGGGAGGCACCGCATGGAGACGAAAGCCACGCAGCCAAGGCGCCGCTCGATCGGTGCCCGCCGCAATCCGCAGACCGAGACCGCCATCATCGAGGCCGCACGACAGCTTCTGGCGGATCGAGGCTATGCCGGTTTTTCCATCGAGGAGGCTGCACGGCGTGCCGGCGCCGGCAAGGCCACCGTCTATCGCTGGTGGCCGACCAAGGCCGATCTGTTCATGGCAGCCTATGGAGCCGAAAAGGCTCGGGCGATCAGCCTGCCTGACACCGGCAGCCTGATCGAGGATCTGGTGCAGCACACCGCCGATCTCTGGCGTTTCTGGCGGACACCGCCCGGCGGTGCCTTCAGGGCGCTGCTCGCCGAGGCGCAAGCGAGCGAGGCAGCGGGCTCGCGACTGCGCAACGAGTTCCTGCCCGTGCTGTTCCGGCCGGTGCGCCATCTCTTCGAGCGGGCAGCAGCGCGCGGCGAATTTCCCGCCCAACTGATCGATGAACGCATCGCATTGTGGGCAGGGTTCAACTGGTATCACCTGCTGACCTGGCAGATCGACGCCGATGAGGCACTCCTGCGCCGGGTCGAGACGCTCGTTGTCTCTACCGAGATCCGAGCCGGATAGGCGGTCCGCTTTCCTACAGCTTCACCCAGACGCCGCCCTTCTTGGAGGATTTCACGGCCGCCTCGATGAAGGCCATGCCGGCAATGCCGTCGTCGATACCGGGGAAGAGCACGGCCGGATCGAGCGCCTCGCCACTGCGGGCGGCCCGGATGGCGCGTGCGATCTCGGTATAGATATTGGCGAAGCCTTCGAGATAGCCTTCGGGGTGGCCCGGCGGCACGCGCGTCACCCGCGCCGCATCCTCGCCGGCCGCGGCCGAGCCGCGAGTGATGATGCGGGTCGGTTCGCCATGCGGGGTGAAATAGAGATAATTCGGGTTGTCCTGGCGCCAGTGGAATCCGGCCTTCTCGCCATAGACGCGCAGCATCAGGCCATTCTCGTTGCCGGGCGCCACCTGGCTCGCCCACAGCGCCCCGCGCGCGCCATTGGCATAGCGCAGCAGGATCTGGACGTTGTCGTCGAGAGCCCTTCCCGGCACGAAGGATGTGAGTTCGGCCAGCAATTCCGAAACCTCCAGACCGCCGACGAACTGGGCCAGGTTGAAGGCATGGGTGCCGATGTCGCCGATGGCGCCGCCGGCGCCGGACCGCTTCGGATCGGTGCGCCAATCGGCCTGTTTCTGGCCGGTGTGCTCGATCGGCGTGGTGAGCCAGTCCTGCGGATATTCGACCTGGATCAGGCGGATGGCACCGAGCTCACCCGACTTCACCATCTCGCGCGCAGCGCGGATGAGAGGGTAGCCGGTGTAATTGTGGGTCACCGCGAAGATCACGCCCTTGTCGGCGGCGAGCTTCTTCAGGCGCAGGGCGTCCTTCAGCGTCGTCGTCACCGGCTTGTCGCAGATGACATGGATGCCGGCCTTGATGAAGGCCTCGGCCGCCGGTGCATGCATGTGGTTGGGCGTGACGATGGAAACGGCCTCGATGCCGTCCTTGCGCCGCTTTTCCTTGCGCGCCATCGTCTCGAAGTCGGGATAGATCCGGCTCGGATCGAGGCCGAGCGCCTCGCCCGAACGCTGGGCCTTCTCGGGCGTGGACGACAGGGCGCCCGCCACCAGCACATAATCATCGTCCATGCGGGCGGCGAGGCGATGCACGGCGCCGATGAAAGCGCCCTCCCCGCCGCCGACCATGCCATAGCGCACACGCCCGCCTGCCTTGCTGTCCGAACGGCCCTCGATCGCCATCTGTTGTCTCCCTGATTGCAACACCCTCCCCTGGATGTCCGCAACTCACTTGAGTTGCGTAGGGAGGGTCGGCCCAAAGGGCCGGGGTGGGGTGAAAACGCACAGGTCGAGATGTCATGAGCGGCTGATTGCTCTCAAGAAGTCACCCCACCCCGACACTGCGTGTCGACCCTCCCCCTCCAGGGGAGGGTAAAACTCGCGCCTCGCAGGCCTAAGCTGATGCTTGCCTGCCTACCTGCCCAGGCCGAGCATGCGCCGCACCGCCTTGCGATCGGTACCGCCGCCGGCGAAATCGTCGAAGGCCTTCTCCGTCACCCGGATGATGTGGGCGGCGATGAAGGGCGCCCCTTCCGCCGCGCCGTCTTCGGGATGCTTGAGGCAGCATTCCCATTCGAGCACGGCCCAGGAAGCGTAGTCGTATTGGGCGAGCTTGGAAAAGACGCCGGTGAAGTCGACCTGGCCGTCGCCCAGCGAACGGAAGCGCCCCGCCCTCTCCGTCCAGGAGGCATACCCCGAATAGACGCCCTGGCGGCCCGTCGGATTGAACTCGGCATCCTTGGCGTGAAAGGCCTTGATGCGCTCGTGATAGATGTCGATGAAGGCAAGATAATCGAGCTGCTGCAGCACGAAATGCGACGGATCGTAATTGATGTTGGCGCGCTTGTGCCCCTTCAGCCTGTCAACGAAGCGCTCGAAGGTGGCACCATCGAACAGGTCCTCGCCCGGATGCAGCTCGTAGCAGACGTCGACGCCGACCTCGTCATAGGCGTCGAGGATCGGCTTCCAGCGCTTTGCGAGCTCGCCGAACGCCTCATCGATCAGGCCCGCCGGCCGCTGCGGCCAGGGATAGGCGAAAGGCCAGGCCAGGGCGCCGGAGAAGCTGACGCTGGCATCGAGGCCGAGATGGCGAGAGGCTGTCGCGGCAGCCTTCAGCTGCTCCACGGCCCAGGCCTGCCGCTCTCTCGGCTTGCCGCGCACTTCCGGCGGCGCAAACCCGTCGAAGGCCTCGTTATAGGCCGGGTGCACGGCAACCAGCTGGCCCTGCAGATGGGTCGACAATTCGGTGATGGCGAGGCCGTGCTTGGCGACCACACCGGCAATCTCGTCGCAATAGGTCTTCGACTCCGCCGCCTTCTTGAGATCGAACAGACGGTCGTCCCAGCTCGGGATCTGCACGCCCCTGTAGCCGAGCGAGGCGGCCCATTTGCAGATGGAATCGAGGGAATTGAAGGGCGCGGCATCGCCCGCGAACTGGGCGAGAAAGATCGCCGGTCCCTTGATCGTGGCCGCCATGCTGCGTCTCCTAAGGTGATGCCTTCGGGCCGCAGAGTCCGGAGCCGCTCTAGGTGCCGGCTCGCCCCCTCGGCCTGGGACCATTTGTCTGACCTGTCCCTCGGCTTGCCTCACCATGGCAAATCCTTCCGGACTGTGCAACGGCGATTTGATGTACGTACACCAGGGAAGGCCGAGACTATCTACGGCCTCCCTTCAGACGCGCCGGCAGGCGGGGTCGAGCCCACAAGACAAAGGCCGGACATGAAGCCCGGCCTTGCTCAAACACAGCGATAGGCGAAATCGACGTCCGCTCAGGCTTCCGACATGCCGGGGCCGAGGACGACCACGCGGCCACCGAGAGGGGCGCGGCTGTAGAGGTCGATCGCGTCCTGGACGATCATGCGGATGCAGCCCGAGGAGGCGTTGTGCCCGATGCTGTAGGGCTCGTTGGTGCCATGGATACGAAAGAGCGTATCCTTGTTGTTCTGCCACAGATACATCGCGCGTCCGGTGATCGGATTGCGCGGTCCGCCGCGTACGCCGACACCGCTCTGCAACTGGGTGAGGCTCGGCTTGAGATCGGGACGGCGGGCGATCATTTCCTTGGGCGGATACCAATCGGGCCACTCGCGCTTGTAGCGGATTTCCGCGGTGCCCGACCAGCCGAAGCCCTGCTTGCCGACGCCGACGCCGTAGCGCATCGCCCGTCCGCCGCCCATGACGTAGTAGAGGTAGTGCGCCCTGGGATCGACGATAATGGTGCCCGCCTGCTCGCTGGTCGGATAATCGACCTCGGCGCGCAAGAATTGCGGGCCGATACGCTTGGTATCCACGGCCGGCACGACGAATTTACCGTCGGTCTTCTGACCATAGATCGCCTTGTAGTCATAGGTGCCCTCAGGCGTAAGGGGCTGTTCGGGCTGCGTGATCTCATCGGTCGGCCGGCCATCTACCGGCACCGCCGGCAGCGTTGCCGGATCGGCCGAAGCCACGACGACCGGCTTGATTGCGGCTGAATCGGTCACGCAACTGGCCAGGCCAAGGCCCAGCCCAGTCAGCGAAGCGCCCATGAGAAAGACGCGGCGGGAGAGAGACGACATTACACATCCTACTGGGATCGGGAGAACCGGCACTTACAATAAGCAAGACTTCCGTGTTCGGCTGTGCCTTTGCTGCAACGTTCCGAATTTCTTTATATCGCGTTCTCGTGAACGTACCGCCGTTCACATTGGCTTCATCTACGCCTTCCAGATTACGTGGGGGTGTGCCTTTGAGCACATGGCGCCCCCAATGAAGGCTTGACCCATCTCTCGCCCGCCTGCACAAGGCGCGCATGGCTCCTCCCCTGCTCTTCCTGCGCGATGTCCAACTGACCTTTGGCGGCACCCCGACCCTCGAGGGAGCCGATCTGTCGATCGCGCCCGGCGAGAGGCTCTGCCTCGTTGGCCGCAATGGCTCCGGCAAGTCGACTTTGCTCAAGATCGCTGCCGGCCTGATCGAGGCCGATCGCGGCGAGCGTTTCGTGCATCCCGGCGCCACGGTGCGCTATCTGCCGCAGGAGCCGGATTTAAGCGGCTTTGCCACCACGCTCGCCTATGTGGAGGCCGGCCTTGGGCCGGGTGATGACGATTACCGCGCGCTCTATCTGCTCAATGAGCTCGGCCTGACGGGCGAAGAGAGCCCCGACAATCTCTCCGGCGGCGAGGCCCGGCGCTCGGCGCTGGCCCGCGCGCTCGCCCCAGAGCCGGACATCCTGCTGCTCGACGAGCCCACCAACCATCTCGACCTGCCGGCCATCGAGTGGCTGGAAAAGGAAATCGGCTCGTTGCGCTCGGCCCTGGTGCTGATCAGCCACGACCGGCGCTTCCTCGAAAACCTGTCGCGCGCCACCGTCTGGCTCGACCGTGGCCAGACCCGGCGCACGGACCGCGGCTTTGCCTTCTTCGAGGAGTGGCGCGACCAGGTGCTGGAAGAAGAAGAGCGCGACCGCCAGAAGCTCGACCGCAAGATCGTGGCGGAGGAGCATTGGGTGCGCTATGGCGTGACCGCCCGCCGCAAGCGCAATGTCCGCCGCATGGCCAATCTCGCCGCCCTCAGGCAGGAGCGCCGCGATGCCCGCCGTGTCACCGGCGCGGTGAAGCTGACGATGACCGAAGGCGAGGAAAGCGGCAAGCTCGTCGTCGAGGCAATCGGCGTGAACAAGAACTGGGGCGGTCCGCCGATCGTCAAGGATTTCTCCATCCGCATCGCCCGCGGTGACAGGATCGGCATTGTCGGCCCCAACGGCGCCGGCAAGACCACTTTGCTCAACCTCCTGACCGGTGCCATTCCGCCCGACAGCGGCGTGGTGAAGCTCGGGGCCAGCCTGCAGATGGTGACGCTGGACCAGCGCCGCGAGAGCCTGGACCCGCAGACGACCCTCAGCGACACGCTAACCGGCGGCGGGTCGGACTATGTCGAGGTCGGCGGCGAGCGCAAGCATGTCATCGGCTATATGCGCGATTTCCTGTTTCCGCCCGAGCAGGCGCGCACGCCGGTTTCGGTGCTGTCGGGCGGCGAACGCGGCCGGCTGATGCTGGCGCGCGCCCTGGCCAAGCCCTCCAATTTCCTCGTCCTCGACGAACCCACCAACGATCTCGACCTGGAAACACTCGATCTCCTGCAGGAGATGATCGGGGACTATCAGGGCACCGTCATCGTCATCAGCCATGACCGTGACTTCCTCGACCGGGTCTCGACCTCGATCCTGATGAGCGAAGGCGACGGGCGCTGGACGGAATATGCCGGCGGCTATAGCGACATGGTGGCCCAGCGCGGCGGGGGCGTCGCCCGCAAACCGGCCGAGAAGGCGGAAACGCCCAAGCCGGCCGTCGCGGACCAGGCTGCGGCCGGTTCGACGCCAGAGCGCAGCGGCAAGCGCAAACTCTCGTTCAAGGAGAAGCACGCCCTCGAGACCCTGCCCGGCAAGATCGACCAGCTTGCCGCCAAGGCAGCGAGCCTGCAGGAGCGGCTTGCCGACCCCGACCTCTTCGCCAAGGATTCGAAAAAATTCGCCGAGCTCAGCCAGCAGCTTGCCAAACTCGAAGCCGAGAAGGCGCATGCCGAGGAGGAATGGCTGGCACTGGAGATGCTGCGGGAGGAAATCGAGGGATGAGTGGGCTTCGCAGCAAGCCCCGATAAGAATTATTCTATAGTAATATCAAAAGCTTGCAATCTCTCCGGAAAGGCAACAAGGGTGTGTCCCCCGGAGCAAGGCGCGTTCAGATGGAGACGCTGTTTTGCCCGGTCCCGTTGGTTCGCCGCGTCTTTGCGATTCTGGACGATTTCTCCAGACGGCAAAACGCCTTAGCTTTCCGGAACGACCCATGTCTGCCTTCCGACGTCTTGCACTGATCCTGGCTTTGCTCGGAGCGCCGCAGGGAGCGCTTTTGGCGGTCTCGCCCGCCTGGGCCCAGTCCAAGCCGGCTCCCGCCGCTGCGCCGATCACCGATGCCAAGAGCTGGCACGCTGCCCTGCTTCGGCAGGTGGGGGCCAATACCCTGTTTCCGAACCTGCCCCAACCACCCGTGAAGGAGGGCGAGACGCCGCCGCCCCTGCCATCGGCGCAGGTTACGGTCCAGTTTGTCCTCGATCGCAACGGCCAGGTGCTGTCGGCAACGGTGGTCCAGGGCTCCGGCAAGAGCGAGTTCGACCAGGCCGCGCTCGACGCGCTCAAGCGGGCCGCGCCCTTTCCCAAACCGCCGGCCAATGTGAGCGGAGAGACCTTCCCGCTCCGGCTTCCAATTCAATTCAGGGGCGGACCTCAGCCCCAGAACCCGCCCAAGGCCAAGCCGCCCCGCTCGAATTGAGTGCGAATCCCCTGCATCGGGGTTGTCCGCAGTTCCAGCGGAACCAGCTGAAGGATCGGCGCCGGGCCTTTGGTGATGCCCTTTTTGCGCAGCGCCTTGCCGAGATCGCGTTCCAGGTCGGCGACAAGGCCCGGGACGAGACCTTCGTCATTCTTGACAAACGCCATCGGCAGCTTTTCTGCTGGCTGTGACCGATATCGATCGAGATCACGCTGCCGTCATCTTTCCTCCCTAGAGCGTTTTGCGATTTGGCGGGATGGCCAATTCCTCACTCCCTTGTCGCAGGGCCTGTCATGATCACCACACATCGCTTGTGCCCGACGACCAAGGACAGGCTGCTGCCCCACACACTGCAGCCAGGTGAGCCCCTCGCGGGGGATGTTCTGTGGATCGACCTGCTCAACCCGACGCGCGAGGAAGACCAGCAGGTCGAGGCGCTGCTCGGCATCTCCATCCCCACCCATGAGGATATGGACGATATCGAACCCTCCGAGCTGATCTGGTCGGAGAACGGCACGCGCTACATGACCACCCGCCTCCTGGTGAACGTCAACACCAGCGAGCCGGACATTTCGGCGGTGACCTTCATCCTCACGGCCAGCGTCCTGGTGACGGTGCGCTACAGCGAACCGAAATCCTTCACCACCTATACGGGCCATGCGGTCAAGGCCGGCGGCTGCGGAGGCAGTCCCGAGGCGATCATGGCCGGACTGATCGATGCCGTCATCGACCGCGCTGCCGAGGTGCTGCAGGACACCGGCGAGCGCCTCGACGCGCTCTCGCGCGGCGTGTTCAAGGAATCCGTCAAGCAAGGCAATCGCAACGCCACCCTGCAGCGCACCTTGCAGGCGCTCGGCCGGCACGGCGACCTCGTCTCGAAATCGCGTGAAAGCCTGGTCTCGATCGAGCGGGTGCTGTTGTGGTTCTCGGCGGGCCTCAAAGCCGCCAAGGTGCCCTCGGAGCTGCGCGAGGAAGTCAAGATGACGCTGCGCGACCTGCAATCACTCGAGGAACACGCGACCTTTCAGTCCGGCAAGATCCAGTTCCTGCTCGACGCCACGCTCGGCCTGGTCAATCTCGAACAGAACAACATCATCAAGCTCTTTTCGGTGATGGCCGTGATCTTCATGCCACCGACATTGGTGGCCTCGGTCTACGGCATGAATTTCGAGAACATGCCGGAACTCAAATGGGCACATGGCTACCCAATGGCCCTGATCCTGATGGTGGTGGTCGCCATCGCCCCCTATGTGCTGTTCCGCTGGAAGAACTGGCTGTAGGCCCCCATCATCCAGCGGCGGGGCGGACTACCTTTTCGCTGCAGGCCGTGCCAGGGCGGCCCGGCCGCGCGGGGTGAGGCAATAGCCGATGGCCCGGTAGCCCGCCTTGATCACCGCGATCGAATCCATCTGGCTGGGCAATTCCGATCGCGTTTTCTGCGAGCCGTCGGGCAAATGGAAGACGGCCTCGCACCAACCGAACTTCCGGCACATATGGCCGGCCTGCCCGCTGATCGACGGTCTCAGTTCGCCCGCTTCCAGAGCCGCCAGATAGGCTCGTTCACGAGGGGTCGGATCACGGTCCGGCAAGGGCATGAAGTTCATGACGGTCCCTATCGTCGCTTTCGATGATGCCGGCACCTGCCGAGCCGTGAAGACTTGAGAATGACCAGCGCCCTGACAGGGGCGCCGGTGCTGTGTCCAAAGCAGTTGAAAGGCATTGGATGTTTCCGCTCTATTCCGCCGCCGCAGCCGTTCCCCTGCTGCCGTGGCCGTTCTCCAGCGCGGCTGGAACGCCGGCCTTCCCCGTCTCGTCCTTCGGCCCCACGAGGGGACCGAAGAGGAAGGAAATGCCACGCGTGAGATCATCCATGACCGCATAGAAGGACGGTACGAAGATCAGCGACAGCAGGGTCGAGACGATCAGGCCGCCGATCACGGCAATCGCCATCGGTGCCCGGAACTCGCCGCCATCCCCATGTCCCAGCGCCGTCGGCACCATGCCGGCCACCATGGCGATGGTGGTCATCACGATCGGCCGCGCGCGTTTGCGCCCGGCATCGATGATGGCGTCATGGCGGTGCATGCCATGCTTGACCCGCTCCACCGCGAAGTCGACCAGCATGATGGCGTTCTTGGTGACGATGCCCATCAGCATCAGGATGCCGATCACCACCGGCATCGAGATCGAGTTGTGGGTGGCAAGCAGAGCCAGGACCACGCCGAGCATCGACAGCGGCAGCGAGAGCAGGATGGTGATGGCATGGAAGGGGCTGCCGAGCAGCAGCACCAGCACGCCCGCGACCATCAGCAGGCCCGTCCCCATCGCCATGGCGAAGCCCGAGAACACCTCGGCCATCACCTCGGCGTCTCCGGTCGGCGCGAAGACCACGCCCTTGGGCAGGTCCTTGGCCTCCGGCAGAGCCATGGCCAGTTCCAGCGCCTCGCCGATCTCGAGCCCCTTGCGCAGGTCGGCGCCGATCTTGACCTGCCGCTCGCGGTCGTTGCGCTCGATCGAGGTCGGCCCCTGGCCGAATTCGACATCCGCCACCGCCGAGAGCGGCACGCTGCCGCCCGAGGCCGTGGTCAGGCTGAGCGCTTCGATCAGGCCGAGATTGCCACGGGATTCCTCCGTCAACTGCACGCGGATCGGCACCAGCCGGTCCCCGGCATTGAACTTGGCCAGATTGGCGTCGATGTCGCCGATGGTCGCCACGCGCACCGCCTCCGAGATCTGTTCGGTGGTGATGCCATAGCGGGCAGCATCGTCGGTTCTCGGCAGGATGCGCACTTCCGGCCGTTCGAGCCCGGTATTGGCAGCGACATTGTTGAAACCGGGCACATGGCGCATGGCGCCTTCCAGGCGCGACGACGCCAAAGCGAGGGCCTTCGGATCATTGCTCTTCAACGCCAGGTTGACGTCGCGCTCGCCATTGTCGTTGACGCGCCAGGCCCGCATGTCGGGAATGGCGGTGAGGATGCGCGCAATGTCGTCCTGGATGGCGAGCTGGTGGCGTGCGCGTGTCTCACGCTTGGTGAGCTTGACATAGATCGCAGCGCGCCGCGGGTCGAGCTGCCCGGTCGGCGAGGTGCCGCCGATGACGAAGACCTGCTCGACTTCCGGGATCTTGCGGATGGCGGCGACCACCTCGTCGGTCTTGGCCTGGGTATTCTCGAGCTTCCCGCCCGGCGGAATCTCGGCGGAGATGACGACGCGGGCGTTGTCCTCGGGCGGGATGAAGCCCTGAGGCAGCAGGCCCATCAGGCCGAACGTCACGATCAGGAGCCCGAAACCGGCCACGATCGTGAGATAGGGCGAGAACCAGCGCGCCAGCGTCATTTCCAGGAAGCGGGTATAGGCCCGCATGATCACGCCGTCGCGCGCCTCGACATGGGCATGCGGCCTGAGGAAATAGGCCGTCATCATCGGTGTGATCAGGCGAGCGACAAGCAGCGAGAAGAACACCGCTACCGCCACGGTCAGGCCGAACTGCTTGAAATATTGGCCGACGATGCCGCCCATGAAACTCACGGGCGCGAAGATGGCGATGATCGTCATGGTGATCGCCATCACGGCGAGGCCGATCTCGTCCGCCGCCTCGATGGAGGCGCGGTAGGGCGACTTGCCCATCTTCATGTGCCGGACGATGTTCTCGATCTCGACGATGGCGTCATCGACCAGGATACCCGTGACCAGGGTGATGGCGAGCAGGCTGACGAGATTGAGCGAAAAGCCCATCATGCTCATCGCCCAGAAGGTCGGAATCGCCGAGAGCGGCAAAGCGATGGCGGCGATCAGCGTAGCCCGCCAGTCGCGCAGGAAGATCAGCACGACGATGACGGCGAGAATGGCGCCTTCCACCAAAGTCTGCATCGCCGCTTCGAAATTGCCATAGGTCGAGGCGACGCCATCGTCCACCACCGCATAGCTGACCTCGGGATGGGCCTGGTGCAGCGCCTGGATCTTGGCGGCGACGGCCGCCGCGACCGTGGTGTCGCTGGCGCCCTTGGAGCGGAAGACTGAGAAGGCGACGATCGGCGTCGAGCCATTGATGCGCGCAAACGAGGTCTGGTCGGCATAGGCGTCGGTGATGTCGGCGATCTCGTTGAGGCGCACCTGCCGGCCGCCGGGCAGCGTGATCTTGGTCTCCTTGAGTTCGTCGACCGTATGAGCGCCGGCCAGCGTCCGGATGGCCTGTTCGCGATTGCCGACCTCGCCCTTGCCGCCCGACAGGTCGACCGTCGTCGCCTTCAGCACACGGTTGACGTCGGCGGCGGTGATGCCGAGCGAAAGCAGGCGATCGGGATCGACGGCCACCCGGATCTCGCGCGTCACGCCGCCGATGCGGTCGACACGGCCGACGCCACGCAGGCTCTGCAGGTCCCGCTTCACCACATTGTCGACATGCCAGGACAGCTGCTCCAGCGTCATGCCGGGCGCCGTAGCCGAATAGGTCATGATCGACTGCGACTCGATCTCGAGGCGCGCAACCACCGGCTCCTCGATGTCACGGGGCAGCTCGGTACGGATCTTGGTCACCGCATCCTTGACGTCGTTGAGAACGCGGTCGGTGTTGGTGCCCAGCCAGAACTCGATGGCAACCGTCGAGGTGGAGTCGGTGATGGTCGACTGCACATGCTTGACGCCGGCGACACTGGTGACCGCGTCCTCGATCTTGCGCGTCACCTGGGTCTCCAGCTCGGAGGGCGCCGCGCCGACCTGGGTCACCGTCACCGTGATGACGGGGATGTCGATATTGGGGAATTTGGTGATCGGCAGATTCTGGAACGAGACCCAGCCAAGCGCCATCAGTACCACGAACAGGACGATCGAAGGCACCGGATTGCGAATGGACCAGGCCGAGACGTTGAAAGACATCGGCGCCTCACTTGGTCTCGGTCGCGGGCTGGGCGAGGCCAGCCCCATCGACGGCGCTGACCTTGTCGCCATCGCGCACGAAGGTGCCCGCGGTAGCGATCACCTTGTCGCCGGCCTTGACGCCCTCGACGACCTCGGCCTGCTTTTCGGTACGCAGGCCGAGCTTGACCGGCGTGGTCGCCACGACACCGTCATGCACGATCTGCACCGTGGCGCCGTCCTCGGTATAGAGAACCGCCGATTGCGGCACGAGCACGCCTGTATGGTTGGCAACCGCCACGCTGGCGCGGCCGAAGGCACCGATCGTCAGGCCCGGTGCCTGGTCGATGGCGATGCGCACGCGTCCAAGGCGCGTGACAGAATTGACCTCGGGCGAGACCAGGCGCACGCGAGCCACGAAGGGTTCCTTGCTGCCCGCCGTGGTGACCTCGGCCGTCATGCCGGGCCGGATGCGCGCCAGCGTTGCCTCCGGCACATCCGCTTCGAGCTCGATGTCGCCGTCGCGAATGATACGGAACAGCGGATCGCCGGATGCCGACGCGATCGCGCCGATACGGGCGGCCCTGCGGCTGATCACGCCCGCCGCCGGTGCACGCACCTTGGTGTGTTCGAGGCGCACCATCAATTCGGAACGCTGGGCATCGGCGAGCTTCTTGTCGGCCCTGGCCACGGTCAGGGCGTGTTCGGCCGATGCCGCACGCGCATCCGCCATCTTGGCGGCGGCTTCGCGCTGGTCGAGCTGCTCAGCCGTGGTGTTGCCGGTCCGGACCAGGGCCTTGGAACGCGCATAAGCGCTGGCGGTCTGGTCCTGATTGGCCTTGGCCTCGGCGATCGCACTCTCGGCCTGGGCAATCGCGGCCTCTGCCCTGGCGGTCTGCGCCTCGTTCTGCGCGAGCGAAGTATCGATGGTGGTGGTCGAGAGCTCGGCCAGCACCTGGCCTTCGCTCACGCGGTCCCCTTCCTCGACCATGATCTTGTCGACGGCATAGCCCTCGATCTGGGGCGAGACCAGGATCTCCTCGCGTGCCACCAGATTGCCGGTCACCACCGCATGCTCGGTGATGGCACCGGTCGTGGCCGGCGTCACCGTGACGGCCGGTGGCTTGGTGATCACCACAGGCGGGGGCGGCGGGTTGAGACGGGCCATCAGAGGCTCGCGATAGGCATGGAGAACCGCGGCCGCGACGATGACGACGAGCATCAGGATGGTGAGCTTGGTGTACCAGGGTGTGCGGCGATATTCGACCGTCTCTCCACGGGATCGGCCGGACAGGCGCACCGCCGTCAGGCTTGCCTCGTCGGCAAAGCCTTCCTCCCGCCGCTGCCGCTCGCCATCGCGCTCGGGCCGGTTCTGCTTTTCAACCGCGGACATGGGGCTTTTCCTCTGAAACGGGCGGAGAGCCCGGAGAATCTGACATCACAGGCAAAGGACGATCGAGCGGGATCTTTCCCGACATCAGTGCGTCCATAACGTTCACCAGCAGCCGGAAGCCGTCCTCGACATCGAAATCCGGCTCCAGGGCGCGACGGGTGAACATGCCGTCTCCCATTGCCGAAAGCACGGTGATCACGGCCGCGCTGTCCACCGATGGGGGGATCTGCCCCGAGGCCTTGGCCGCTTCCAGGATCGCGACCATGAAGTCGTTCACCTCCTTGTCGACGGCCGCACACATCTCTGCCACCTGCGGGTTGCGGCTGGCCTCCGCCCAGATCTCCATGAACTGCACGCAGCGCTCGCGCGGCGTTTCAAGGAAATGCTTGCGTCCCAACGCGACGAAGGAACCCATGACATCGCTGGAACGCGCCACATTCATGAAATCGGCGCTGAAACGTTCGCGATCGCGCTCAATCAGGCCCGACACCAGAGCCTCTTTGGAGGAAAAATAGCGGTAGAGATTGCCGGCGCTCATGCCGGCTTCCCTGGCGACGTCCTGCATGGTGGTGCGGTGGAATCCGGTGCGCTGGATGCACACCTCGAAGGCATCGAGGATGTGATTTCGACGCGCGTCGACTCCCTTTGCAATCGTGGGAGGCGACGGCACCACCCCTGCTTCGATCACCACTATCACAACCCCAAATGAGAATGAACGTTCATTCTCAGTATCAGAGATTGTACAAGAAGCCAAGTCACACTCGTTCGGCCGGGCGGGATCATGCTTCCCATCCAACGGCGGAATTAAGGCGAAAGGCGTATACCAGCACGGAAACAGCTGCAAAACCTGCCGAAACCAGCGCCAAAAGCCCCTCCGCAGCGCGAAAGGGCGTCATATTACAGTTAACTAGGAGTTATTGCCTCAGCACGTCACCCAGCCAGACCGAGTGTCCGGCCGGAGGCGGGACGGCGCGAACGCGCGATCAGGCCTCGAAGTCGAGCACCAGCAGACCGTCGACACCGCCTTGCGTCGCGGCCACAAGAGCCTGCGCTACCGTGGCATGATGCGGATGGGGCAGGTAGGCGTCGCGGGCCGCCGCGTCGACAAAGTCCACGGTGAAGGCGTGGCCATAACCGCGCGCCAGGCCCTCGGGGCTGTTGTCGCTGCCGATCTCTATCTGCAGGATGCCCGGAATCTTGGTCTTCATGCCCCGAATGGCAGTCAGCAACGTCTCCGTCTCCTGTTTCGACAGGTCCGGGCGCAAGCGGGCGAGAACGATGTGGCGGATCATGGTGTTTCCCTGCTCAGGAGCCGAAATTGACGGCGGGCAGCGGCTGCCTGCCGGCGATGAGATCGGCGCCCTTCTCACCGATCATGATGGTGGGCGCGTTGGTATTGGAGGAATTGACGATCGGCATGATCGAGGAATCGCAGACACGCAGCCCCTCCAGCCCCCGGACCTTGAGCTCGGGCGTCACTACGGCCATATCGTCGATCCCCATCTTGCAGGTACCGGCGGGATGGTGATCCGTCTTGCAGGTTCGGAAAGCATAGTCGCTCAGATCCGCCTCGCTGACCTTGTCCGGGCCAGGCATGCGCTCGGCAAGGATGAAAGGCTCCAGCGCCTTCTGGCGCAAGATCTCGCGCGCCATGCGCAGCCCCTCCAGCGACATCGCCTTGTCATAGGGATCTGACCAGTAATTGGGATCGATGAGGGGATGGTCGGCCGGATCGGCGGATTTGAGCCGCACGGTGCCGCGGGAGCGCGGCTGCAGGAAGGCCGAGTTCAAGGTCACGCCGGCATTGCGCAGCCGGGCGACGCCCGCCTCGATGCCCGAACCGGAACCGAGATGGAACTGGATGTCGGGCGAGCGGGCGGCCTTGTCGGCATAGGCAAAGCCGCCGGTCTCGAACAGGGTCGAGGCCACCGGCCCCTTCTTGAACAGGAGATATTGCAGCCCGGCCCAGGCCGTGCGGTGGGGCTTGGCGACATTGTCATAGGTGTGGTCGCCCGTGCACTCGGCAATGACATAGAGATCGAGATGATCCTGCAGATTCTCGCCGACGCCGGGTAAGTCATGCACAACCTCGACGCCGACCTCTCTCAAATGGGCGGCCGGGCCGATGCCTGAGAGCATCAGCAGGCGCGGCGAGCCGATGGCGCCGGAGGAGATAATGACCTCGCGCTCGCAGCGTATCTGGCTCCTGCCGCCCTTTCCGGCAATCTCGACGCCGACGGCCCGCCCCTTCTCGATGAGAATACGGGTGACCATGCCGTCGGTGCGGACGGTCAGGTTCGGCCGCTTGCCCTCGATCGGCTTCAGATAGGCGGCCGCGGCGGAGGAGCGCCGGGCATTGCGCACCGTGACCTGGTAATGGCCAACCCCCTCCTGGCTGGCACCGTTGAAATCGGCGTTGTAGGGCAGGCCATATTCCTGGCCGGCGCGGATGAAGGCCTCGTTGATCGGCAGGGGATTGATGGGAATGGAGACACCGAGCGGGCCGCCGGCACCATGATAGCTGTCGATGAAGCGCTGATTGTCCTCGGCCCGTTTGAAATAGGGCAGGACCTCGGCATAGCTCCAGCCCTGGCAGCGATGCACATAGGCCCAGACGTCGTAGTCGCGCGGATTGCCGCGAGTATAGATCTGCGCGTTGATGGAGGAACCGCCGCCCAGCACCTTGGCCTGGGTGTACCAGAGCACCCGTCCATCCAAATGTTTCTGCGGCACCGTGGACCAGCCCCAACTGGCGATGCCCTTGGTCATCTTGGCAAAGCCCGCCGGCATGTGGAAGAAAGGGTGGCTGTCGCGCCCGCCCGCCTCGATCAGCAGGACCTTGATGGCCGGATCCTCGCTCAGCCTTGCCGCCAGGGCACAGCCGGCCGGCCCGGCCCCGACGATGATATAGTCTGTCATGTCGAACTCTTTCCGGGTGCGCGGACGTCCCGTCCGCCCTTCCTCTCCGCAAGCACACCGTTTCCAAGAGTGGCCGTCGCGACAATCGGTAAAGCCGATTGCGCGGCTACGTCCGCGCACCCGGGCATCATTACAGCCTCGATATGGAAAGAGCGCCGTCGCAGGCGATGGCGCTGCCGGTGGCGAAGCCGAAGGAACTGCCGGCGAGCGCCAGCGCCATCTGGGCGACATCGGCGCCCTCCCCCCATCGCCGTGCCGGCACCACGCCCTGGTCGATCACGGCCTGGTATTTGTCGGCGACCACGGCGGTCATGTCGGTACGGATCACGCCCGGGCGGATCTCAAACACGGGAATGCTGTCCGGCGCCAGCCTGACGGCGAGGTTCTTCACCCACATGGAAAGCGCCGCCTTGGAGACGCAGTAGTCAGCCCGCTCGGGCGAGGCCATTTCGGCGCTGACCGAGGTGATGAACAGGATGGAGCGGTTGCGCACGGGCTTTTGCGGCGGCGGCAGCTTCAGCATGGTGCGGGCCACAACCTGGCTGAGGAACATCGCTCCGCGCATGTTGACGTTCATCACCCGATCGAAATTGCCGGGTTCGAGGTCGAGGAGATCCCCGCGGACCGGCGAACCGATGCCGGCATTGGAGACGAAGCAATCGAGCCTGCCATAGCTCGACAGGACCTCGTCGACCAGGCTCTGATGGCTGGCGAGATCCGCGACATCGTTCTGGAAGAAAAGCGCCGCGCCGCCCGCCTGGCCGATCGCCAGTTCGGCATCGTCGATGTCGTCATTGTCGATGATGTCGGTGAAGGCGATGTCGTAGCCGCCTTCGGCGAAAGCCACCGCGATGGCAAGGCCGATGCCGCGCCGGGCACCGGTGACGAGGACGACGGGACGGCTCATCGGTTCAGCTCCGTTTCACGAATATGCTTGGCGGTCCGCAGGGACAGGGCAGCCACCGTCAGCGACGGGTTGACGGCGGCCGAGGTTACCAGGGTCGAGGCATCGGCGACGAACAAATTGCGATGGTCGAAGGCCCGGCCGAAGGGATCGAGCGGCGCCTGCCCGGGATCGGTGCCGATGCGGATGGTGCCGCATTGATGCGAGGGCGTCTTGCGATCGAACAGATGGGAGAGCACGATCGGAAAGCCGGCCTGTTTCAGGGCTTGGCGCATCACGACCTTCAGCCCTTCATGCGCGGTCATGTTGGAGCGGCGCCATTCCAGCACGATCTTCTCGCCGTCCAGCCGGACGCGGCTGGCGGGATCCGGCAGGTCCTCGCTCATGATCAGGAAGTCGATGGTCTTGCGGGCCACGGCGTTGAGCACGAATTCAGGCACCTTGCGCAGGTCCGATTTCAGGATGGTACCGGAGACGCGGCCGAGCAGCTGGACATTGCCGAGCGGCGGGCCGCCCTTGCCGTCGCCGAGATAGAAATCATTGAGCGCGAAGGTCTTCTGGTAGATCGAATCGTTGGTGAAGCGCGGATCGACACCGATCATCGCCGACAGATTGTGGTTCATGAAATGCCGGCCCACCAAACCGGAGCCGTTGGCGAGGCCCCCGGGCGCGGAGGCCAGCAGGATCGCCGCCGAGCGCACCGCCCCGGCCGCCAGCACGACGAGGCGCGGCGTGACGCGCTTGAGCTCACCGCCTTCGAGATACTCAACCGCCTGGATACGCCTGCCGTCCGGAGCCGGGATCAGGCGGCGGACCTCGCAATGGTTCTGCAGGCGTACATTGGCATGTTCGAGAGCCGGCAGCAGCGCGCAGGTCTCCGCATCCATCTTGCCGGTGCGCGCATCGGGAAAGGCGTCCCACGGTGTCCGCCCATGCGAGAGCCAGGTGTCGATATCGACGCCGAGCGGCAGGGAGAACGGCTTCAACCCGATGCGGGTGAGGCGCTCGCGTACCTCGGCGATCGCCCGCTCGTCGGGGACGGGCGGAAAGGCGAAGTCGCCGCTGCGAGGCGGCTCCGTCGGGTCCTCTCCTGCCCTGCCGCGTACCTTGAACAGTCGCTCGGCCTCGTCGTAATGGGGAGCCAGCTCGCCGTAGCGGAACGGCCAGGCCGGCGCATCGCCATCAGCATGGGCGATGCCGTCGAAATCCTCCGCACGGTAGCGCAGCAGCACCGCGCCGTAGAATTTCGAATTGCCGCCATTGCAGTAGTAATTGCCCGGATTGAACGGATTGCCGTCGCTGTCGTACCAGCTCTCTTCAGGGCGGAAGAAGCCCCGCTGGAAGATCGCGCGGGCATCCCGGTTCTCCGGCCGGTCCGGCAATTGCCCGCCCTTGTCGAGGATGAGGATCTCCGCCCCGCTCGGCGCCAGGGCGTGGGCAATGGTCGCCCCGCCCATGCCGGCGCCGATGATGACGATGTCAGGCGAAGGCATGAGACTTCCGATAAGCGCTGATAGGTGGTGAAAAACGCGACGCCGGCCGCTCCCTTCGCCCCGTTCTTACGGGGAGAAGGTAAGGATGAGGGGCAGCATAGCGGCCGCAAAATAGAGAATTGCGCAGCCCCTCACCTCCATCCTCTCCCCGCAAGCGGGGCGAGGGGGCACAAACGTCGAGCCGCGTTCTTTGGCCTGCCATCTCGCTCAACCCTTCAGCTCCCTCACATCCGCATGGAAGTGGTCCAACAAGAGGCCTACAGCCTCTTCCCGCTCGCCGGATCGAACACCACCGCCTTGTCGAGGTTGAAGGCGAAAGGCAGTTCCTGGCCCGGTGCCACCACGGCATCGGAGCGCATGCGTGCCGTGACCTCCTTGCCGCCGAGATGAGTGACGACGAAGGTGTCGGCGCCGGCCGGCTCCACCACGTCGACCACCGCGCTGACCGTCTCGATCGCCTTGGAATTGCGGTCGGCGCCGTCATGGTCGGTGATCGCCTCGGGCCGGATACCGAAGATCAGCTCGCGGCCATCCTCCAGCGGCACGTCGGCGATATCCTCGGGCACCGGCAGGCTGACGCCGCCGCCGCTCTTGTTGAGGATCTTCAAGACCGTCCTGCCATTCTCGCGCGCCGCCTTGGCCTGGATCAGGTTCATGGCGGGCGAGCCCATGAAATCGGCGACGAAGAGGTTGTTGGGCTTGTTGTAGATCTCGGCCGGCGTGCCGACCTGCTGCAGTTCGCCATCCTTGAGCACGGCGATCTTGGTGGCGAGCGTCATCGCCTCGATCTGGTCATGCGTGACATAGACGATGGTCTTGCCGGTGGTGGCATGCAGGCGCTTGATCTCGACACGCATGTCGACGCGCAGCTTGGCATCGAGGTTGGAGAGCGGCTCGTCGAACAGGAAGAGTTTGGGGTCGCGCACCAGGGCGCGGCCCATGGCGACGCGCTGGCGCTGGCCGCCCGACAGCTGCGAGGGCCTGCGGTCGAGCAGATGGCCGATCTGCAAGGTCTTGGCGACCTGCGCCACCGCCGTGTCGCGTTCGGGCTTGGCGACGCCACGCATCTCCATGCCGAAGGCGATGTTCTGCCCCACCGTCATGTTGGGATAGAGCGCATAGCTCTGGAACACCATGGCGATGTCGCGCTTGGAAGGATGCAGGTCGTTGATCTTGTTGCTGTCGACCCGGATCTCGCCCTCGGTGATGTTCTCCAGCCCCGCAATGGTGTTGAGCAGGGTCGACTTGCCGCAGCCGGACGGGCCGACCAGCACGAGGAAGCCGCCCTTGTCGAGGTCGAGATTGATCCCCTTGAGGATTTCGACGGCGCCGTAGCGCTTCTTGAGATTGTTGATTTCGAGAAATGCCATGGGGTCAGCCTTTCACAGCGCCCGCCATCAGGCCACGCACGAAATAGCGGCCGGCGACGATATAGACGAAGAGAGTGGGAAGGGCGGCGATCATCGCTGCCGCCATGTTGACGTTGTACTCGACCGCGCCGGTGGTGGTGTTGACCACGTTGTTGAGCGCCGCCGTCATCGGCATCACGTCGCCAGTGCCGGCGAAGGCGGAGGCGAACAGGAAGTCGTTCCAGATGTTGGTGAACTGATAGATCACCGTGACCACGAAGATCGGGATCGAATTGGGCAAGAGGATGCGCCGGAAGATCTGGAAGAAGGAGGCACCATCGACCATCGCCGCCCGCACGAGTTCGTTGGGGAACGCCTCGTAATAGTTGCGGAAGAACAGCGTGGTGAAGCCGAGGCCATAGACCACATGCACGAAAACGAGGTTGAAGGTCGAGGACCCGAAGCCGAGCGATGTGCCTATGGCCGACTGCAGGAAGGAGCCGATGCCGCCGAACTTGCCGAGCACCGTCGCCATCGGCAGCAGCACCGACTGGAACGGGATGAAGCAGGCGAACAGCATCATGGCGAAGACGATCTTATGGCCGGGGAAACGCCACTTCGTCAGCACATAGCCGTTGAGCGCGCCGAGGATGGTGGAGATCGCCACCGCCGGCACCACCATCTTGAGCGAGTTCCAGAAATAGCCCTTGATCCCTGCACAAGTGAGGCCGACGCAGGTCTCGTTCCAGGCCTTCAGCCAGGGCTGCACCGTCGGCGAGCTGGGCAAGGCGAGCATGTTGCCGCCCTGGATCTCGTCCATGGTCTTGAACGAGGTGGTCAGCATCACGAAGAGGGGCACGAGATAGACGAAGGCGAAGATCAGCAGCAGGCCGTAGATCACGACGCGGCTGACCCAATTGGAGCCGACCGGCCCCGCAACGTCCCGGGTGGCGGCGCTCATCACTTCTTCTCCCGCAATTCGGAATAGAGATAGGGCACGATGATGGCGCTGATCGTCATCAGCATGATCACGGCGCTGGCCGAGCCGATCGCCATCTGATTGCGCTTGAAGGTGTATTCATACATGAAGTTGGACGGCAGCCAGGCCGAGCCGCCGGGCCCACCCGATGTCAGGGCGACCACGAGGTCGTAGGACTTGATCGCCATATGGGCGAGCACGATGAAGGCGGACAAGAAGACCGGCCGCAGGATCGGGATGACGATGCGCCAATAGACCTGGAAGGTCGAGGCGCCGTCGATCTGGGCGGCCTTGAGCATCTCGCCGTCGACGCCGCGCAGCCCCGCCAGGAACATCGCCATCACGAAGCCGGAGGCCTGCCAGACGCCGGCGATCACCACCGTGTAGATCACCCGGTCCTTGTTCTTGATCCAGTCGAAATGGAAGCTGGTCCAGCCCAGATTGTGCAGGGTCGCCTCGAGGCCGAGGCCGGGGTCGAGAAACCATTTCCAGGCCACGCCGGTGACGATGAAGGACAGCGCCATCGGGTAGAGATAGATCGGCCGCAGGATGCCCTCGCCTCGGATGCGCTGGTCGAGCAGGATGGCGATGAACAGGCCCAGCACCAGGCAGATGCCGACATAGAGCACGCCGAAGATCGCCATGTTGGTGATCGAGTAGTACCAGCTCGATGGCGGGTCGCTCTCGAAAGTCCAGCCCCACAGGCGCTGATAGGCAAGGCCTCCCGTCAGCTCATAGTTCGGGAAGGTCTTGGAATTGGTGAAGGACAGATAGACCGTCCACAGGATGAAGCCGTAGACGAACACCAGGATCGCGGCGAAACTCGGCGCCAGCACGATCTTGGGCAAGGCATCCTGAAGTTTCTCGCGCAAGCCCGGGCGAGGCGGCGCGCTTGTCGTAGCCAATGTCATGAAGGTTCCCCGCTTATTGTTCTTGTGCCCCCAAGAGCCTATCGACCGGGCGCAAAAACGGCGCCCGGTCGGTTCGCTTCTAGTGGAAACGCTCGCTTCAGCGCTTACTTGGCTTCGTCGATGGCCTTGACCAGCTGGGTGACGGCCTCGTCCGAGGTCTTGATCTGGCCGTTGAAGAACTTGTCCACCACGTCCTTGTAGGCGGTGGCGACGGCCGGCGTGGCGCCATAGCCCTGGGCGAGCGAGCCGAACAGCGTACCGCCGTCATTGGCCTTCTTCAGATCGGCGATGCCCTTCTTGCCGCAAGCGTCGAAGTCGGTGTCCGGCACGTCGGTGCGCGCGGGAACCGAACCCTTGACCACGTTGAAGGACGACTGGAACGACTTGGACAGCGTTGCCTTAGCGAGCGCGAGCTGGGCTTCCTTGCGATCGTCGGGAACCGCGAACATGCCGAACATGTCGGAGTTGTAGACGACGCTGCCATCCGTGCCCGGGAAGCGCATGCAGATATAGTCGGTGCCCGGGGTCTTGCTGGCGGCCTTGAATTCGCCCTTGGCCCAGTCACCCATCACCTGCACCAGGGCATCGCCCTTGATCACCATGGCGGTGGTCAGGTTCCAGTCACGGCCCGAGAAGTTGGGATCGACATAGGCCTTGAGCTTGGCCAGATTGTCGAAGGCCTTCTTCATGGTGTCCGACTTCAGAGAGGCTTCGTCGAGGTCGTTCATCGCCTTCTTGTAGAATTCGGGGCCGCCCGTCGAGAGCACGACCGAGTCGAACATGGTGGCTTCCTGCCAATCCTGGCCGCCGAGGGCGAGCGGCGTCACGCCGGCAGCCTTGGCCTTATCGAGCAGGGCGATGAAGTCGTCGAAGGTCTTCGGCTCGGTGCCGCCGATCTTGTCCATCACCGCCTTGTTGATCCACAGCCAGTTGACCGAGTGGACGTTGACCGGGACGGCGACCCACTTGCCGTCATAGACGGCGAATTTCTGCAGCGGTGCCGGCACGGCCTTGTCCCAGCCTTCCGACTTGGCAAGCTCGGTCAGGTCGCCCATCTTGCCGGCGGCAGCATAGTCGAGCACGGTATAACCCAGCATCTGGGACGCCGTCGGATTGTTGCCGGCCGCGACCATGGCCTTCAGCGCGGTCATGGCGGCATCGCCACCGCCGCCCGCGACCGGGACGTCCTTCCAGGCATAGCCTTCCTTGGCCAGATCCTGCTTGAGGACGTTGAGCGCGGCTGCCTCGCCGCCCGACGTCCACCAGTGCAGCATCTGCACTTCCTTGGTCTGTGCCTGCGCTGCCCCCACGAAGCCGAGGCTAGCGGCGGCGAGCGCCACGCCCGCGATCAATTTGGTACGAACGGTCATCTAATCCTCCCATGACCTTATGATGCCGGATACGTTCCGGCGACGTCTCAATCGCCTACCGCGGCAGCCACCAGGCCGTACGCGGTCCGCAATGAAGATGCATCGTCTTTTCCTCGGTGTAATCCGCCGCGGCATTGCGGCCGAGTTCCCGTCCGATCCCCGATTGCCGGAAGCCGCCGAAGGGCAGTTCGGCGGCGCCGTCCATGAAGGTGTTGGTCCAAACCGTGCCCGCCTTGAGGCGCCTGGAGATGCCGACGGCCTTGTCGAAATCCCGGCTCCAGACACTGGCCGACAGACCGTAATCCACGCCATTGGCGATGGAAACGGCTTCGTCCGCGCTGGCGAAACGCATCACCGTCGCCACCGGCCCGAACACTTCGTCGCGGGCGATCGCCATCGAGGCGCGCGCGCCGGCCACCACCGTCGCCGCCATGAACTGGCCGGCCTCGCTTTCCAGGCGGTTTCCTCCCAGCGCGACCTCGGCTCCTTCCGCCCGGGCGTTGGCGACATGCCCCTCGACCTGAGCCAGATGCTGCGGCGAAATCAGCGCACCGACCAGAGTGGCCGGATCCAGCGGGTCGCCGACCACGACCTGGCGGGAGCGCTTGACGAATTCGGCCTCGAATTCGGCTGCGATGTCCTGATGGACCAGCAGGCGACTGCCGGCATTGCAGCATTCGCCGGCGTTGAAATAGGAACCGAACACGGCGGCATCGAGCGCGGCGTCGAGATCGGCGTCCGGGAAGATCAGTTGCGGGTTCTTGCCGCCGAGCTCCATCGACAGCTTCTTCAAAGTGCCCGAGGCTGCCGCCATCGCCGCCTTGCCGACCCGGGTCGAACCGGTGAAGGAAACCATGTCGACGCGTGCATCCGTGGTCATCGGCCCGCCGATCTCGGGGCCGTAGCCGGAGAGGATGTTGACCACGCCTTCCGGCAGGCCGGCCTCCGCCAGCAAATGGCCGAGCAGCAGGGTCGAGCCCGAGGTCATCTCGCTCGGCTTGACCACGGCGGTGCAGCCGGCGGCAAGCGCGAAAGGCAGCTTCTGGCTGACGATCAGGAAGGGGAAGTTCCAGGGCGTGATGATGGAGACCACCCCGATCGGCTCGCGCATCACCAAGCCGAGCTTGTTGGCACCGATGGTGTTGTAGCTCTCGCCATGCAGGTCGCGGGCGAGGCCCGCCGCATAGCGCCAGATGTCGACGGCGCCGGCCATCTCGCCGCGGGCCTGGCTGATCGGCTTGCCAGCTTCGAGGCTGTCGAGCGTGGCGAAGATCTCGAGCCTTTCCTCGATCAGGTCAGCGACCTTGTGGAGGAAGCGCGAGCGCTCCGCCCCGGTCAATGAGGGCCATGGCCCGTCATCGAAAGCTTTGCGCGCCGCAGCGAGGGCGCGATCGAGATCGGCCGCACCCGCCTGCGGATAGAGGCCCACCCGCTCGCCATGACCGGGGCTGAGGCGTTCGATGGTCCGCCCCTCCGCGGCAGGCCCGAAGGTTCCGGCGATGAAAAGCTGGTGCTCACGGGGGATGCCGGCGAGCGCGGCGGCGAAACGGGCCTTGTCGAGGCGGACGGCGATCGTCACGGTCATTGTCCCTTGAACTGGGGCGCGCGCTTCTCGACGAAGCTGGCGACGCCCTCCTTGAGATCGTCGGTGTAGGAAACCAGCGATCCCGCCAGGATTTCGATGGCGGCGGCAGCATCCTCGCCCTCCGCCGCATTGATCATCTGCTTGGCCACGGCATTGGCGATGGGCCCGCGCCCGGCGATCTTGCGCGCAAGCTCGTGTGCTTGCGCGAGCCCCTGCCCCTTGGGCGCGATCTCATCGATCAGGCCGAGCTGCAGCGCCCGCTCGGCCGTGACGATCTCGCCGGTCAGGGCAAGGCGGCGCACGGCGGCCGCGCCGAAGCGGGTGACGAGGCGCTGCGTGCCGGACCAGCCCGGCACCATGCCGATACCGGTCTCGGGCAGGCCGAACTTGGCCTGCTCTTCGGCGACACGGATGTCGGCCGTCGCTGCCAATTCGAGGCCTCCACCCAGCGCATGCCCATTGATGGCTGCGATCAGGGGCGCACGCAGCCGCGTCAGGCGGTCGAAGACGCGATGGCCATCGCGCACCCAGCGCTGGCCCATATCGAGGGCCGAGAGCTTGCCCCAGGCCGCAATGTCGCCGCCCGCGCAAAAGCCCTTGCCCTCGCCGGTGAGGATGGCGGCACGGACGGAACCGTGGGCGTCGATCCGCTCGGCCGCGATGGCCAGCCCCGATATCATCGCCTCGTCGAGGGCATTGAGTTTTTCGGGACGCGCCAGCGTGATGATGGCGATACCGTCTTCGATGTCGAGACGGACGGGATCAGACATGGCGGTCCCTCGATAGCATTGCTCCAACACCCCTCATCCCCCTGCCGGGACCTTCTCCCGCAAGGGGAGAAGGGAATTGATTTGGTAGGCGAAGTGCAGACCAGTAACCGGCTCGAATACGACAACCTCGCCCAGTCAAACCCCTTCTCCCCTTGCGGGAGAAGGTCCCGGCAGGGGGATGAGGGGTGAAGGCACCGACCCATCACGCCTGTCCTCCCCTCAAATCCAGCCCGATCGCTTCCGGCTGGAACAGAGCCGCATCCATCACCCTGAGATCGTCGGCGACACCAAGCGGGAACTCGGCCTGGGCCAGGATGTCGCGCTGGAGGTCGGCGCCGGGCGCAATTTCCGTGACCACGATGCCCTTGTCAGTCAGCTTGAGCACGCAGCGCTCGGTGACATAGGTGATGTCCTGGCCCTGGGCGACGGCGCGGCGACCGGAGAAGGAGACATGCTCCACCGCCTCGACCAGTTTCCTGACCTTGCCTTCCCTGGCGATGACCAGCGCGCCGTTTTCGACGGCAAGGCCGGCGGCGGCGGTGAAGAAGCCGGAGAAGATGATGCGCCTCGCCCGGGCCGTGATGTCGACGAAGCCACCCGCCCCCGCCGTCACATGCGGGCGCACACCGAGCTTGGAGACGTTGACGCTGCCCTCGCGGTCGATCTGCAGGAAAGAGAGCAGCGAGGCATCGAAGCCGGCGCCCTGGAAATAGGTGAACTGATAGGGCGAAGGCATGATCGCCTCGGCGTTGGAGGCACAGCCGAACTGGAAGTCAAGCAACGGCACGCCGCCGACGGCGCCCTGTTCGATCACCCAGGTCACTTCGCCATGCCGGCCCTCCTCGATCAGGATGCGTGGCACATTGGCCGAAATGCCGAAGCCGATATTGACGGCATCGCCGTAACGCAATTCCTGCGCCACCCGGCGGGCGATCACCTTGGAAACGCCGAATTCGGGGATCTCGAAGCTCGACAGCGGGCGGAAGATCTCGCCCGAGATCGCCGGCTCATAGGACGTCTGCGTCGTCTGCATCTGGTCCGGCGCGACCACGATGGCATCCACGAGCACGCCCGGCACCAGCACGTTCTGCGGCTTGAGCGTGCCGCTCTCGGCGAGGCGCTTCACCTGGGCGATGACGATGCCGCCATTGTTGCGCACGGCGAGTGCCTGGTCGAGCGGGCCGAGATAGCCGCCCTCATGCTCATAGGAAAGATTGCCGCGCTCGTCGGCCGTGGTGGCGCGGATGATGGCGACATCCGGCACGATCGTCTTGAAATAGAGCCAGTCCTGCCCGTCGAACTCGACCTTGCGCACGATCGGCGCCTCCGCCGCCCGCTGGTTCATGGCACAGCCCTCGCGAGCCGGATCGACGAAGGTGTCCATGCCGATCTTGGTGAGCACGCCGGGGCGCTTGGCCGCCGCCTCGCGATGCATGTCGAACAGGATGCCGGAGGGGATGTTATAGGCGGGGATCTCATTGCCGGTGATCATCTTCCAGATCGCCGGCGGCTCGGCCGAAGAAGGACCGGACGGATAGGAGCCGCCGAGGATACGGGCGAGCAGGCCCGGCTTGGCGATGTGGTCGATGCCCTTGATGCCCCACATGTCGCCGGCCGCGATGGGGTGCAGGGTGGTGAGGTTGCGCGGGTGCCCGGCGGCATCGAAGCGGCGGCCGATGGCGGCGAGCATCGCATCCGGACAACCGAGGCCGGAGGAGGAAGAGACGGTCACCACGGCATTGTCGGGGATGAGCGCGGCAGCCTGGTCGGCGGAAAGGACTTTCGGGAAGGCCATCGGATCAGAGCCCCGGCTCGACGGCGACTTCGCGGCCCGTTTTGGCCGATTTCAGCACGGCCAAAGCCAGGGCCATCGAACGGATGCCGTCCTCCCCCGTGGCCGACGGGGTTCCCTTGCCGCGCACGGCGTTCTGGAAATTGGCGACGCTGCGGACATAGAGATTTTCCGGCTCGAAGGGCAGCTTGTGCTCGCCGGACGCATTACGCAGCACCACTTCGCCGACGGGCTTTTGCGTCATGCAATCGGTGCCGATCAGGGAGCCTTCGCTGCCGTGCACTTCGAAGCCTGTCTTGGCATAGGCGGTGGTGAAGGCGTCGTGGAACTGTGCCAGCAACCCGCTCTCGAAGCGCACCACGCCCATGACGCCGTCCTCGATGCCGGCGCCGCCCATGCCGCCGTGCTGGGTGAAGGCCGTTGCCGCCACCGGCTCCTCGCCGAGCACGAAACGCAGCGTGTCGGCATCATGCACGGTGATATCCATCACCACGCCCGAGCCGGCCTTGGCATCCTTGATGCGCCAGCCCTGCAGATGCGGCGGCAGGTAGACGGCGTGGAAGACCCGGGCGAACAGCGGCTTGCCGATCTTGCCGGAGGCGACGGCATCGCGCATGGCACGGAAGGCGGCGGCATTGCGCAGATGGTGGTTGGTAGCCATGACGACGCCGGCTTCCTTGCAGGCGGCGACCATCCGGTGCGCATCGGACAGCTTGAGGGCCAACGGCTTTTCGCACAGCACGTGAATGCCGGCCTTGGCAGCTGCCAGGGTCTGCGCCTTATGCTTTTCGTTGGTGGTGGCGATGTAGACCGCATCGATATCCTTAGCGAGCAGGGTCGCAAGGCTGCGGGTCGAATGGGGAATGCCGTTCGCCTTGGCGTAGGCCTTACCGCGCTCCGCGTCGGAAGACATCACGCTGACGACCTCGCCACCCGTCTCGCGAATGGCCCCGATCATCCATTCCCTGGCGATGGTCGTGGCGCCGACGATCCCCCAGCGCAAGCCTCGTTTTGAAGCTGCCACGCTCTTACCCGACGCTGGCTGGGCCATTATGCCGTCTCCTTCAAGATAGTACGTCCATGAGCGCCGCAGGATTCACGCACCACCAGACGGGTCGTGCCGATGAAGGACATCGCTTCCGGATCGGCGCCGTCGATCAGGCCAAGCAGGCTGCGGGCCGCGCGCGTGCCCATGATCCTGGTATCGGCATTGACGGTGGTGAGGGGCGGGGCGTTGTGCTCGGCCTCGACGATGTCGTCGAAGCCGATCACCGCGAAATCGACGCCGACGCGGATGCCGCGCAGGCCGAGGGCGCGGGTCGCCCCCATCGCCACGATGTCGTTGTAGCAGAAGGCTGCCGTCGGCCTGTGGGGGCTCGCCAAGGCCGCCGCGATGGCTTCGGCACCGCCGGCCCGTGTCGGCATGGCCTCGCAGATCAGTTCGTCGGTGAGCGGCAGCCCAGCTGCGATCAGCGCGTCCCGATAGCCGGAAATGCGCTCCTTCTGGGTGGTCATGCTGCCGAAGCCGCCGAGAAAGGCAATGGAGCGGTGGCCGAGCTTGATGAGATGGCTGACGGCCTCGCGGGCGCCGGCACGGTTGTCGGGGCCAATATAGGGCAGGCTGCTGCCCTCGACCCGGCGCATGGTCAGCACCATCGGCAGGGAACGCGGCAGCGTCTCGGCCAGCGACCAGACATCCGTGCCGCGGGCCGGGCTCATGATGATGCCGGCGACGCCGTGCTCGCGCAGGGATTGCAGCACCCGGGTCTGCCGCTCGACATCCTCGTTGGTGTTGGCCAGGATGGGCACGAAGCCCATATTGTGCAGCCCATCCTCGATGCCGACGGCGAGTTCGGTGAAGAAGGGGTTCATGAGATCCGAGATCACCATGCCCACGAAGCTGGAGCGGGCGGTGCGCAGGCTCGCGGCCGAGCGGTTGTAGACATAACCGAGCTGGTCGATGGCCCGCATGACGCTCTCGCGCGTGGCCGATTTGACGAGGGGGGAATCCTTGAGCACCAGCGAAACGGTCGACTTCGACACGCCGGCCGCCCTGGCAATATCGATGATCGTCGTCGCCCGGCCTGCGCCGCGCTTGCCTCCGCTCATCCTCACGCTCCCTCCGCCGACCTCTTGAATGGATCGGTGCTCCTATTTTTTTGGAACGTTCCTATGAATATGTCAATACCGCTTTCGAGTACCCATGAACTCATTGAAATAAAAGAATAAATATTCCCCCACATGAAATATCCTTGACTTTGGAACGTTCTAATCGACATGCTTATCCCCAGGGCGCGACGCCTTGGCCTATTTTCACCGGCATCCTGTGACGATCTTGTCGGGGCGCTGCTTTGCAGCCGATTCCCCCGCAAACGCCGGGCATCGGACGAAAAATGGCACGGGCGTCAAAGAAGCCGGATGGGAGAGGAACGAGGAGAGGCCGATGAGCGCACTGATATTGCCTACTGTCGACGGCAGCCTGGAGGCCTATCACTACGGGCCGTCCTCCCCCTACCCGCTCGTCCATACCGGCAATTTTCCGCGTACCCTCTATGCGGCCGCCCATGTCGTGGCCGATCCCCGCCGCCTCGAGGACCCCTGGCGTCGGCCGGCGGTCGACTGGGAGGCGACCTTGCGTTTCCGCCATCATCTATGGGGGCTGGGTTTCAAGATCGCCGAAGCCATGGACACCTCCCAGCGTGGCCAGGGCCTGGACTGGCCTGCCGCCGCCGAACTGATCGAACGCTCGTTGGCCGAGGCCCGCAGCCGGCCGGGCGCGGACCTCGCCTGCGGCGCCGGCACCGACCAGCTCGCCCTCGAAACCGCCACCACGCTCGACGACGTCATCCGGGCCTATGAGGAACAGATCGCCCATGTCGAGAAGCATGGCGGGCGCATCATCCTGATGGCGAGCCGCGCTCTCTGCCGCCTTGCCAAGGGACCCGACGACTATCTCACCGTCTATGGCCGGTTGATCGAGCAGACCCGCGACAAGGTGATCCTGCATTGGCTCGGCGAGGCCTTCGACCCGACGCTCGCGGGCTATTGGGGCTCGCAGGCGTTCGAGCCGGCCATGCAGACGGTGCTGGAACTGATCCGCAGCCATGCCGGCAAGATCGACGGCATCAAGATCTCCCTGCTCGACGCACAGAAGGAAGTCACCCTGCGCCGGCTGCTGCCGGAGGGCGTGGCGATGTATACCGGCGACGATTTCAACTATGGCGAACTGATCCAGGGCGATTTGCAGGGCTTCTCGCACGGGCTGCTCGGCATCTTCGACCCGATCGCGCCGGCCGCCGCCGCGGCGATGGACCGGCTCGCGGCCGGCAACGAAGAAGGCTATCGCGTCATCCTCGATCCGACCGTGACCCTGGCCCGCCGCCTGTTCGAGGCGCCGACCCAGTTCTACAAATCCGGCGTGGTGTTCCTGGCCTGGCTCAATGGCTTCCAGTCGCATTTCCGCATGGTCGGAGGCGCCGAGTCCGCCCGCGGCATCGTCCATTACGCCGACCTCTTCCGCCTGGCGGACAAGGCCCAGCTTCTGGTCGACCCCGAAAAGGCCGCCCACCGCATGAAGCTGCTCTGTGCCCTGAACGGTATTGGATAACTCCCCAAGCGCCCGTGACGGACCATGACGGCGCTGCGCCCCGTGCTATGCAAAGGGCGATCGATCGGAGTTGTCATCACCATGGTCATGGACATCCTGGCACGGGCGCGGAACCTTTTGCTGTCGCCGTCAGCCGAATGGCGAATTATCGCCGCCGAGGCGACCAGCGTCGAACGCATCTATCGGGACTATGTCCTCTATCTCGCCGCGATCGGCCCGATTGCCGGCTTCATCGGCACCTCGCTGATCGGCATCGACGGCGCCCGCATCGGCTTGGTCAGCGGCCTTGTTCTGGCCTTCCTGCGCTACGTGATCACCCTCGCCATGCTCCATGTCATGGCAATCGTGATCGATCGGCTGGCTCCCCATTTCGGCGGCAGGTCCGACTTCCTCAGCGCCTTCAAGCTTGGCGCCTACGGCATGACGGCGGCCTGGCTCGCCAACGTCTTCACGATCGTTCCGGCCCTGGGATTGCTCGCCATCGTCGGCCTCTACAGCGTCTATCTCCTGTTCGCCGGCGCTCCCGTGCTGATGCGGATCCCCACCATGAAGACACCGATCTACACGATCGCCGTGGTGCTGATCGGCCTGCTTCTCAACTTTCTGGTGGGTTCGGTATTGGCGGCATTGCTCGCGCCGCCTTTCTTCCCGGGCTGAGGGATTTGGCTCGACAGGAACCGGCAGGCGGGATAGAAGGATCTAAATTTAGAATTATTCTAATCTAGGCTCACCATGAAACGCTTTTCCGATCTGAACGAGGCCGAGATCCTGGCGCTCGCCATCTCCAACGAGGAGGAGGATGCGCGCATCTATCTGCAATTCGCCAATCGCCTGCGCGCCGATTTTCCCGGTTCCGCCAAGATCTTCGAAGCGATGGCCGAAGAAGAGCGCGGCCATCGCCACCGCCTGCTGGAGACTTATACCGCCAAGTTCGGCGATACCCTGCCCTATATCACCCGACAGGACGTCAGCGGCTTCCTCAAGCGCAACCCAATCTGGCTGCTCGACAATCTGCGCATCGACGCGGTGCGCGAGCAGGCCGAGACCATGGAGCTGGAAGCCGCCAGCTTCTATGCCAAGGCGGCGGAACAGGCCCACGACGTCGAAATCCGCACCCTGCTGGCCGATCTCGCCGAAGAGGAAAAGCGCCACGAAAGCCTGGCGGAGACGCTGGAGTCCAAGCTGCCGGCCGACCAGAAGCGCAGCGAGGACGAGACTTCCCGGCGCCTTTTCGTGCTGCAGATCGTGCAGCCCGCCCTGGCCGGGCTGATCGACGGCTCAGTCTCCACCCTCGCCCCGATCTTCGCCGCCGCCTTCGCCACCATGAACTCCTGGGACGCCTTCCTGGTCGGCCTCGCCGCCTCGATCGGCGCCGGCATCAGCATGGGTTTGACCGAAGCCCTGTCGGACGATGGCGAGATCACGGGGCGTGGCCATCCCTGGGTGCGCGGTGCGGCCTGCGGCGTGATGACCACGGTGGGCGGCCTCGGCCATACCCTGCCCTATCTCATCCCCGATTTCTGGGTAGCGACCGGCGTCGCCGGCTGCGTGGTCGTCTTGGAACTCATCGCCATCGCCTGGATCCGTACCCGCTTCATGGCCACGCCCTTCACGTCGGCGATCGTGCAGGTCGTCCTCGGTGGCATCCTGGTGCTGCTCACCGGCATCCTGATCGGCAGCCAGTGAGGGGCGCGCTTAGAAACAAGTGTGCTGTCATCCCCGGCGAGGCCGTAGGCCGAGGCAAGGGGATCCAGGAGCCGATAGGGGCAATTTGTGGCCCCTGGATTCCAGTCACAAGCGCAGCTTGTGACGATACCCTCGCCCTCTCTCGCTTCACTCGCGAGCGGCTCCGCCGGGGATGACAGTGCGATCCGAGCACTTATTTTTCCGCGAGTCTCAAGCGCCCCCGCAGATACCCTCACCCCTGTTTCCACATCCAGCGCAGATAGAGATAGAGCAGGAGGCCGCTGACGAATGGGCCGATCCCCGGGATGAGCAGGGGGAAGATCAGGATCGCGGCGATCACGAGCAGGCGCTTGGGCGTAAAGCGCAGCTTCCTGCCGGCCCGTGGGCCTGAAGCCCCCTGTGCCTGTCCCGTCGCCTGGCTTGCCGGCGACGGCGAAGTTTCGGAGGTGGCGCGGCGCAAGGCACTTTGTGCCACGGCCTGCCGAGCGGCCTCCGCCTTCCGCTGCGCCTGTTCGGCCTTTTTGGCCTCTTCGCGCGCGAGAGCCGCCAGCACGGGATCGAGAGCCGGCGCCGGCCTTTCCGCCGGCAGCCAATGATTGCCCGCAGGCGCCCGCCCGGCCGCAGCGGCGGCGCGGAAAGCCGCCGCACCGCCTGGCTGCTTCGACCTCTCAGCTGGCGCGGCATGCGCCGCAGCAAGACGGCGGGCACGTTCCAGCAAACCGGCTCCCTGTTGCGGATCCACCATGGCCGCGAACTGGCCAAAGCCGAGCAAGGAGCGCACCACGTCCTTGCCCGGGCCGAAATGGCGGCCAGCCGGCCCGTGTCGTTCCACCTGCTGCAGCACCGCGCGATAGCGACGCAGGAGGGGACGGGGCACGGCGACCCGTTCATTGACCGTGAGGCCCGTGACCTCCTGATGCCCCGAGCGGCGCATGACGCGGGTCTTGTCGGGATGAATGATGAAACCCTCACCGACGACGATCCCCTGCACCGCCTTCAGCAAGGTCCCGATCTTCCTCGCCGCTTCACCGGACGCCGAGAAAGTGAGGTCGTCGGCATAACGGCTATAGGTATAGCCGAGTGTCCGGGCGAGCCCCTCCAGCCGCCGGTCGAGCCGCCGGCAGACGAGGTTGGTAATGGCGGGGCTGGTCGGCGCGCCCTGCGGCAGCAGCCTGGGCCCGTCAGCGACGAAATGGCGTTCGCCGTCCAGTTCCACCTCGTCGACCTTGGGCTCGGTGCAGAGCAAGGCGAGCGGAATCGCGGCCGCCTCGCTATAGCCCAGCGCCTCGAACAGTCCTTTCACGCGCCCATAGGTCAGGCTCGGGAAGAAATCCTTGAGGTCGAGATTGACGACCACGTCCTTGCCGACATGATTGCGCGCATTGGTCAGGATCGAGCGCCCGGGCACGAAGCCATGCGCCGCCTCATGCAGGCCGGCCTTGGCGAGGATGTTGTCGAGCACCCAGTATTGCGCCCGCTTCAAGCGTGGCATCGGCGCCGAGATCAGGCGCTCTCCACCCGTTTTCTTGGGAATGCGGAAGCGCTGATAATGGCTGACGCTCGATACGGCGCGGTTGAAGGTGAGAAAGCGCAATTCGCCGAGAGAAATGCCGATCCGGTCGGCCAGCACCTTGGCATCGGCGATTTCAGGCAGGCCGGGCAATCGAGGCTTCTCGGCTTTCGTGGCGCCCAGCCCGGCGGACACACCCTCCCCCAGATAAAGCACCTCGCGCTGGCGCCTGACGTGCCAGGCCTCGGCCCGGTCCTGGCGCGCCTGGGCATGGCGCCGCCTGGTCTCGGTCCTCCGCGCCAGGGCCTCGGCCTTGCGCCGCTTGTGCATCTCCTTGATCGCCCGCTCCGGATCGCTCCACAGGGCATTCTGGCGCTGAAGCTCGCCGAGTTCGCGCATGGCCTCGCCGCGCTCGCGGATCGCCTCGGCGGCCGGGCTCGGTGCGGCCGCACCATCCGGCCAGAAGCCGAGCCGGATCATCTCTTCGAGGATGACCTCGTCCTTGGAGGATTCACGGATGCGGTCATAGAGTTCCTGCCGGGTCAGGGTTCCCGGTGCGACACTCTGGTTCATGCCGCCCCCCGCCATTGGGGACGAAGGAAGGCATCGCAATGGGGAACCGGAAGGGGCGCAGGCCGGACTGCCTTCGTCTCGTCCAAGGACTGGATCAATCCACTCGAAGCGGGGACGCCTACCGGTGCGCTATTGGGTTCAAGGAACCCAATCTGCAATAGCGCACCGGTAGGCAGTCCCCGCCCAGTGAAGATTGGGCCAGTGATGCGTGCACGGTCATGTTGCAAGGACGGCGATACGCCACCCGGGTTGCAAGGTCCTGACCGGCCCGCGCCCTTCCGATAAGTGAGGTAAGCGCATCCGCTCACCGATTTCAAGCCAAGGTGCTGTTCCCGGCGGAACACAGGTGAGAAAGTCCCAACGTGCCGGCACACCGGCCCTGGCGACGCCTCGGTAAACAAGGGAAGCCTCATGCCGCATCTCCCTTGTCCTGCGCCACGCCCTCGACCTCGGCATGGAAGATGCGCCTGAGCGCCAGCATGTGCTCGCAAGGCCCGCGCATCATCTTGTTGTGTCCGTAGAAGTGACAGCTGCAGCGTGCCTCGACCAAGCGGTCGTCCGCATCGATCGTGAGCGCGACGCTTTCCTTGCGGGCATTGTCGAGCACCGTGCCGGCGACGATGCGCCGGCCCTGATTGCGGTCGACGCCGGCGATGGTGACGAGGTTGGCCTCGACCAGGCGGTCAGCGCTGGCCTCCTGCTCGCTGGCGAAACGCAGCTGCGACGGCGCCAGGGGCTCGCGCGTGAGCTCGCGCCGGCGATAGATGCCCTTGTCGAGGTCGAACATCACCCGCCCTGCCTGGGTATAGGCGGTGAGAGCGGCCTGCACCATGCTTTCCTCCAGGCCGAGATCCCGGGCGAGGTCCCGCGCCGGTGCGGCATGCCGGTCCCCGAGTGCGGCGAATACGCGCTGGGCCGTATCGGCATCCACCTTGTGACGGGGAGCCAGCAGGTCGAACTGGCCGGCCGAGGACCAGTCATTGGCCGTCCAGCCAGAAAGGCCGAGTGTGAAGCGGATGCCGCCGAAATCGACCACGAAGAAGGAAGGAAGCCCCGTGCCGGTGAGATGCACGCGCACGCTGCGGGCAAGCGGCAGCGCCCTTTCCAGGATGGCAAGACGGCGCCGGCCCCAGATCCGGATCTCGCCCCCTTCCCGCCCCCGATAGATCGAGCGCCGGAAGGTGAGGCGCTCGCCCCAGGGCTCGACCACGACCTCGACCGGCGCGTCGGGCTTGAGCAGGAAACGCAGCGAGCGCGGACCGACACGCTCCTTCCTGCGGGCAAGGGTGCCCAGGATATTGGCGAGATCCATCGGATGGAGGTCGAAGACATGAGCCGGCAGGGTCATGGCACTCGAGACCTGCAGGAAGCCGCGCACCCAGCTGTCGGGCAGATCAATCTTTTCTTCGCGAAAGGCGTTGTCGTCGGCGGTCTGCACTTCGAAGCCGGATGGGTCGATGCTCAGCGTGGTGTCGCGATAGGTACGGATCTTCTGGAATTCGTCATAGAGCGCATGGCTGTAGTCGATATTGGTGGTGCCGAACGCCATCTCGCCGAGCTGCTCAAACACGTCATGATCGCAGGACAGGCGCCCATAGCTCGATTCGTCCAGGCTGAAGCACTCGAAGAAGATCTCGTCCGGATGCACGGTGATGACCGGATCGAGCACGATCCAGGCATCGCGATTTTGCTTGTAGAGATAGTTGAAATAGGCCTGCCGCGCCGTGAAGAACGGTTTCATCAGGCGCTGGCTCTCGTCATCGAGCGAGCGTATGCGCTGGCGCAGCGTCTCGATGCGCGGTTTGAGTTCCTCGCGGCGGGCGGCCGCCTCGGCCAGCAACGCTGCCTCGTTCTGCTTCAACCATTCGAAATAGGCGGTACGATCGCGCGGCTTGAACCGGAGATCCGAGACCACGACATGGTGCAGCGCGGAGATCGCCTCGCGAAAGGCCAGGTGCCGCACAACCTTGCCGCTGAAGAAGGCCGGCTGGCGCAGCGTATCGGGCGCGAAGCCGAAAGTGGACGCCGCCGCATCCGTGCTCGCGCGGCTTTCGCCGAGAAAACGATAGACGAAATTCATGCCGCACTCTCCTGCGAGGCGGTACGCATCGCCTGGCGGGCCGGTGCCACCCGGACGGGCAAGGCGATTTCCGGCCACCGGCGAGCGATGTCGATGAGGATGGCTAGTGCCGGCGCCCGGTCCTTGGCAACGGAGCTGAGAGTTACATCATGCAGGAGGCGCCAGATCGCCTGCGCCCTGTCCTGGCTGCCGAGCGCCTCGCGCCGGAGCGCGGCGAACACGCGGTCCTTGGCGATCCGGCCACGATTGACCTGCATCAGGATGATGCGGGCCTGCGTCAGGAAGGTCGCGAACATTGTCGGATCCGCAAGGCTCTGTCCGGTGATCAGTTCGGTGACGAAGAGATGGAAGCTGCCGGAGGGGTGTTCGAGCACACGCGCGAGCACCATGCCGGCATCGCCCGAATCCAGGCTTCGGCGCAGCAATTGGCGCGCACTCTCCTGCACGGCCGGTGAGGTGGAGTCGGCCATCACCGCCAGCGCTGCGGCCGGCAAGGCGCCATCCGGCCAGTTCAGCAATTGCCGCGTTGCGGGTACGCGAATGTCTTCCCACTCGCTTTCGACCAGCAGCACCGCATCTTCAGGGGCGGCCAGGAAGCGGGCCTGGTCAGCCTCGAAGGCGTTCAGAGCAAAGGCCCGTACCGCCGCGAAGGGATGATTGCCGAGCCGGGCCAGCTGCTTGATGGAAAAGCGCGAAGCGTCGGTTTGCCCGAGCGCCCGAGCACCAAGCAGCCGCGCACCTTTTGCTCGCGCCTGCAACAGGCGCCAGAGCGTCGACATGTCCAAGCCGGCGAGAAAACCGGGCAGGCTCGCGGCAAAAAGCTCGACCATGTCAGCCGCATGCCCGTCGGAGGGTTCGGCACGGAACAGACCATCGATCAGCCGGTCCCTGAGGGCTTCGGCAAAGCCGGGATCATGCGCAGCAAGCCGGGTTATCAGCGGGCGGGCCGCGGCGCGCAGATCCGCATGGGCGCCGGTGGCGGCAGCCAGGATGGTCTGGCCCTGCGCTGCGAGCTCGGTGTCGTCGAGCCGCGCGAGCAGGCGCATCGAGGCGGACCGCACCGGCAGCGATTCGGCTGCGAGGACGGCCTCCCAGAAGGGACGCGGCAGCTCGCCGGGACGAATCGGCGTGACGGCAAGCAGTTCGATCGCAGCCCCCTGCACCACGCCGGCCTTGTGGCCCGTCAGTGCCTCGACGGCGGCCGGGGGCAGCGGGCAATCATGGGCGGGCCACAGAACGGGCAGCAGGGACAGGGCAAAGCGCAGGCCGGCAAGCTGGCGCTCGTCCGGTTCGGCCGGCAGGGCCCCGAGCCAGGCTGCGAAACCCTCGGTCAGGCGGACCCGCTGCTGCCGGCTCGGCGGGCGCTGTTCCAGCCAATCGCGGGTCTCCTGCTGCATGCGTGCCTGCGGGGTGAGCAGGGCCGCCAATGCCAAAGCCGGTTCGGACCAGGGCCATTCGGGACGCCCGCCGATCGCCCGGATCGCCAACATGTGGGCTTCGGTGACGTCGGCTTGCATCAGGGCCGCGATCAGGGTGGCATCAGCCTTGCCCTCGTCGATCAGGCGGCGGGCAAGCGATACCGCCAGGCCAAGCACTTCGGCATAGGGCGAGGTCAACAGATCCGGGATCGCGGCAGCATCCATCGCCACCGGTCGTGCAGGCCCCTCCCGCAGGGCCTGCACGGCAAAGAGCGCCGCGGCCTGGTAGCGTGCCCCTGCGGCTACCCGCAGCAGGCGTTGCGGCTGGGCGTCCCACAAGGCCGGAAACGCCTCCCCGCGCCCATCCGCGCCCGCTTCGTCGGCAACCGAGAAACTCAACCTGTTCGGACGGAAGCGCACACCGGGCTGGTTGCGATGAAGCAGCTGGCCAAGGCTCCAGATCCGCCGCAGCGCGGGATGGTAGAGCGTGCGCCGCTGATATCGCCCATCGACCTGCACGAAATATTGCTGCTCATAGGCCTTCTCGCCATCGGCGTCGCCGAAGGCCAGCAACAGGTCGCACGCCATCGCCGTGAAGGCATCCTGACCGAGTTCGCCGCGCTTGCGCAGGCTGCGCCAGGCCCGGCGTTTGAAGTAAAGCAGCGTCTGCTCCGACAGTGCGACGCGCGGCGTGACGCTGGCCTGCTCCTCGCTGAGCTTCACGGGCTTGCGCTGGCCCGGGAGCCAGACCTGGCCGCGATAGGCGTAGCGATACATCGGCGTGGCCAACTCGAACTGGCGGGCCGTTGCCGCAAAGAGCGGACCATCATCGGTGAGATCGGCATATTTGAACAAGCGCCGCAGCACCTGCACGAAGGGAGGCCGGGCGGAAACGACGGCGAGCCCCGCCAGCAGGGCCTTGCGGGCCGTGCCGTCGACCAGCGCGCGATGGGCAAGGGCAATCAGGAACTGGTTGGCGAAGCCAGGCTGCTGCGTCGCAGCGGCAAGCAGCACCTCGACCAGGGCAGGACCGTTGGCAGCAGCGATCGCCGCCTCGATGGCCGCCGCCTGCGCCGCATTGTCGGCCCTGGGCAGTACGAGGCGTGGCGGCTGACGGGCCGGGCCGAGGAGATCGCTGGCAAGGGCATAGGCGGCATAGTCTCGCGTCACCGCGCTGACATTGGTCTCGGCGATGCCGGCCAGGAGCCCGGCCGCATCGGCGCCGCCGCAACGCGCCAAGGCATGCACCAGGCTGTAGCTCGCCTGGCTCGGGCCGAGCTTTTCGGCAATGGCGGCGAGCTGCGGCCAAGCGGCCTTCAGGCGGATGACGCCGAGGCGCCAGAACAGGCGATCACGTTCCTTGGCGGGCCAGGGCGAGCGGAGGCAGGAGGCAAGCTGGTTGAGCAACTCGCCATCGCGCCCGCCAACGGGAACCTCGCCCGCCGTTTGGGAGGCCGTAATGGCCGGAACGTCCTCGCCCATGCGGCGATAGCCGTCATTCACCTTTGAAATGACGACACTGTCATAAAGCTTTTCTGCCGACGCCAATACGACCGGAGAAGGTGTCTTCGTACCATCCCGCAGCGTCTTTCCACGCCTGCCATATCGAAAATTGACGAGATAGCGCTCTTCAACTTGTGCGTGTTCGAGATCGACAAGATCCACCTCGTAGATCTTGTCTGATGTCCCCTCCTTCATCCATAGGCGGACAGAACGGACGAGTTTCATTACCACCCCATGGATGCATATTTCGATGAAGGTGTGGCAAGTTCCGCCTCCGGCGTCAATCGGCTGCATGCGTCAGGCGATACCGAGGAAACACCGCTGACAGGCCAGCGCGGCATCATGGCCGTTGCCGTCGGCGCGCCGGCACGGGATAAGGGAGCTTTCCATCCCGTGATCGGACAAATGCAATGCCTGATATCGACGTCTATCGCCGCGAACTCGCGGCCGCCTTCCGCCTTGCCGCGAAGTTCGACTTCAACGAGGGCATCTGCAACCATTTCTCGGTGCAGGTCCCCGGCGCCGAAGAGCGGTATCTCTTCAATCCTTATGGGGTTCACTGGTCGGAGATGCGCCCGGCCGACCTTCTCCTCGTCGATGGGCAAGGGCAGATCCTGGAGGGCGAAGGCGAACTGGAGGCGACGGCCCGCAACATCCATATTGCCGGGCATCGCGCCAATCCGCGCCATCTTTGCCTGCTTCATACCCATATGCCCTGGGCCACCAGCCTCACCATGATCGAGGGGGGCCGGCTCGAAATGGCGCACCAGACGGCGGCCCGCTTCTACGGCCGTACCGCCTATAACGACGAATTCGGGGGCTTTGCCTCGGGTGAGAAGGAAGGCGAGCGCATCGCCAGCTCCGCCAAGTCGGACCAGAAGGCCGACATCGTCTTCCTGGCTCATCATGGCGTCATCGTCGGCGGTCCGTCCGTCGCAACGGCCTTCGACGATCTCTATTATCTCGACCGGGCCTGCCGGCAGCAGGTGCTGGCCATGTCGACCGGCCGGCCACTCAAGCTCATTCCCCAACAGGTCATCGAGAGCACCGCGCGCGAATGGATGACCGTGCTCGATCACCAGGCCAAGCTGCATTTCGACGCGCTGATGCGGATCGACGGCCTATGACCACCCTGCGCTGGATCCGGATCCGCCAGAACGCCAGGGCAGAATTGTGGAAGCTCGACAAGCCGCTGCCCGAGGGCGGCGTGGCGACCTTCTATCGCGGCCGGCTCTTCGAACAGAAGGGTGGCGAGCGGATAAAGCTGGACGAGGAAGCCAAGTTCACCGAGGCCGAGCCGGCCTTGGCCTGGTTCGAACGCCAATAGAGCTCCCAAGGCCGTTTGCGCATAGCATGAGCCATGCGCTGAGCGTGGATGACCGGCGGACGCGCCCTGCACGGCCGATGATGTAGTCACTGCCGCCCTTCGCAGGTGCAGCATGGACTGTCCTGCTCTTCTTCACGGAATCGGCTCGAGCAATAATCAAAGAAAAAGCCGCCGGGAACCATCCCGGCGGCTTCGCATTCCGTAACGGACGCTAAGCTCGATTAGCGAGCGGCGCCGCGAGCAATTTCCTCGATACGGCCACGGAAGATGCCGAGATCAGCAAGCTCGCGGTCATCAAGAGCCGAAAGAGCCTGAAGGGTACGGCGATAATTGCGATAGGCCGTGAAACGAGAAGCGATCGAAGAAACAAAACCGAAGAGAACCATAACACTTACTTTCCAGAGAGATTGATTTGTTGCAGTGCATATACTCCTCTTTTGCACCGCACGGTAAAAAATCGCACAGACCGGCGCGTATGCCCGGTATGCGGCGGCTGCATGGATTTTGTGCATAGCGCTTAGCAATGGGGCAACATTCTGCCTCAATCGAATGCCCCCAGCCCGATCCGAGGCGGATTCCGCCTCCGAATTGCCGCAGGGGTAACCAAGCTGATAGGATCACCACCAAAATAAAGCCGGCAACACAAGCCAGCCACAATTGCGCCTTTCCATCGACGAAAGCCCGGTTGGGCTGGGGTCGCCGTCAATCAGGGAGCCTGCCCGTGGCCAAGGAGACATCCGACATCCTCGCCATCGACATTGGAGGCACCGGCCTCAAGGCGGCGATCGTCAATCCGAGCGGGCAGATGCAGGGAGAGCGGGTGCGGGTGCCTACGCCCCATCCCTGCCCACCCGATCTGCTGGTCGAGACACTGGCCGAGTTGGTCGCGCCCCTTTCGGCCTATGGCCGCATCTCGGTGGGCTTTCCCGGCCTGGTGCGACATGGCCGCATCCTCACCGCGCCGCACCTCGCACCCGAAGGCTGGGACGGCTTTCCACTCGGGCAGAAGCTCGCCGCCCAACTCGGCAACAAGCCGATACGGCTGATCAACGATGCGGAGGTCCAGGGCCTCGGCCTGATCAAAGGCAAGGGCATCGAGCTTGCCCTGACGCTGGGCACGGGCGCGGGCACGGCGGTGTTCCGCGACGGCGAGCTGATGCCGCATATGGAACTGGCTCACCACCCCATCACCCGCACCAAGACCTATGACGACTATATCGGCGAGGCGGCACGGGAGAAGATCGGCAACAAGCGCTGGAACAAGCGGCTGAGGCACGTCATCGACGTGCTCTTCGTGCTGTTCCACTATGACCACCTCTATCTCGGCGGCGGCAACACCAAGCATGTGAAGCTCGCGCTGCCGGCCAATGTCACGCTCGGCTCCAATGATGCCGGCCTCGACGGCGGCGCTGCCCTGTGGCGCCTGAAGAATTTCCACGAATCCGAGGAAGCGCCCGAACCGTCTTCCAGGACCAGGACATCGCCCAAGGCCAAGGCGTCCGCCACGGCCAAGCCCGCTGCCACGGCCAAGTCCTCCCGCAAAGCCAAGATAGCCGACAAGGCCACCCCCATCGGCAAGAAGACCAAGGCATGAGCGAGACTGCCTCACCTCCCGGAGCCCCTGGCGTCGAGCCGCGCTGGACCTCGGCGGCCAAGAGCGGCATCGGCACCGCCGGTTCCGCGTCGAGCCGGGTCTGGTTTGCCCTCAGCCATGGCATCCTCAACGAGATCTATTATCCGCGCATCGACCTTGCCTGCATCAGGGATTGCGGCCTCCTCGTCACGGCCGCGGACTATTTTTCTGAAGAAAAGCGCGACGCCGACGGCGATATCCGCATGGAGAGCGACGGCACCCCCGTCTTCGAACTCGTCAACACGGCGCAGGACGGGCGCTACCGCATCCGCAAGACCATCCTGGCCGACCCCTTCCGCGACAGCCTGCTGCAGGACATCCGCTTCGAAGCCCTGAAGGGCGAGGCCGAGGATTACGGCCTGCACGTGCTGCTATCGCCGCATCTGGTCAATCAGGGCAGCCGCAACACCGCCTGGGTCGACGACTACAAGGGGCACGGCCTGCTGATGGCCAGCGGCAGCTATGGCTATTCGCTCGCCCTCGCCGCCTCGGTTCCCTGGCAGGCCCGCTCGGCCGGCTATGTCGGTTTTTCCGATGGCTGGCAGACCCTCAAACGCGGCGAAGGCGTGAATTCCGACTGGCTTCGCGCCGAAGACGGCAATGTCGCGCTGAGCGGCACGCTCGACCTTCGCGGCAGCCAGGGCCGCGTCCTGCTCACCCTCGGCCTCGGCCTGCGACCGGAGGAAGCGGCCCTCAACGCCATCGCCAGCCTGCAGCAGGGGCTCGAGCCCGCACGCCGGCGCGTGCGCGCGATCTGGCAGGGCTGGCAGGCCGGGCTTGAGGATCTCGATCATGTCAGCCCCGCCCGGGGCACCAGCTACCGCACCAGCACCGCCGTGCTCGCCGCCCATCGCACCGGCGCCTTCACGGGCGGCGCCATCGCCAGCCTGTCGACGCCCTGGGGCTACAACAAGGGCGATAACGACCTTGGCGGCTATCATCTGGTCTGGCCGCGCGACCTGGTCGAGACCGCCGGCGGCTTCCTGGCGGCCGGAAGCCCGGCCGACGCGCGCGGCATCCTCGACTATCTGGCCGCCATCCAGGAGGGCGACGGCCATTGGGCCCAAAACAACTGGATCGACGGCCATCCCTATTGGGACGGCATCCAGATGGACGAGACCGCCTTTCCCATCCTGCTCTTCGACATGCTGGTGCGTGCCGGCAGCCTGGATGCGGCGGAGGCCCGTCGCTTCCTGCCGATGGTGGAGCGCGCGGCGAGCTTCGTGCTGCGCAACGGCCCCGTCACCGACGAGGACCGCTGGGAAGAGGACGCCGGCTATTCACCCTTCACGCTTGCTGTCGAGATATCAGCCCTCCTCGCCGCCGCCGACGCCATGGACGCAGCGGATCGCCCGGATGCCGCCACGCTGCTGCGCGAGACGGCGGATGAATGGCATGCCGAGATCGATGCCTGGACCTTCGCCAGCGATACCGACCTGGCGCACACACTGGGCATTCCCGGCTATTATGTCCGCATCGGCCCCGGCGACAGCGAGGATGGCCCGGGCCTCGGCGGCACCGTCGCCATCAAGAACCGCTCCGCCCAGGAAGCCGTGCTCAGCGCCAAGATGCTGCTCAGTCCCGATGCCCTCGCTTTGGTGCGCTTTGGCCTCAGGGCCGCCGACGACCCGCGCATGGTGGCGACTGTGAAGGCGATCGACCATCTCCTGAAAAGAGACCTGCCCAGCGGCCCCTGCTGGTATCGCTACAACAACGACGGCTATGGCGAGCACGAGGACGGCTCGGCCTTCGATGGCACCGGCGTCGGCCGGCTCTGGCCGCTCCTGACCGGTGAAAGGGCGCATTACGAGCTCGCCGCCGGCAGGCCGGAGGAAGCCCGGCGCCTGCTGGCCGCGCTCGAAGCGTCGGCAGGGCCTGGTGGCCAGTTGCCCGAACAGATCTGGGACGGCCCGGACCTGCCGGAGCACGAACTCTTCCTCGGCAAGCCGACCGGCAGCGCCATGCCGCTGGTCTGGGCCCATGGCGAGCATATCAAGCTGCTTCGCTCGCTGCGCGACGGGGCTGTGTTCGACACCCCGCCCCAGACGGTCGAACGCTATCTCAAACGCAAGATCGTCAGCAACCGCCGTTTCTGGCGGCTCAACCACCAGCGCCACACCATCGCCCCCGGCCAGATCCTGCGCATCGAGCTCACCGACCTCTCCGCCCTTCGCTGGAGCTTTGACGGATGGGCGAGCCACGACGAGGGCCGAACCCATGACGCGGGCCTGTCCCTCCACGTCCTCGACCTGCCGACCTCGGCCCTGTCCGCCGGCAGCGAGATCCGCTTCCGCCTCGCCCCGATCGGCGGCCCCTGGCTGGAGGCGGATTATCGGGTCACGGTGGGATGAGAAAGTGCGTTCTTCTCGGCTAAGGTCGCGGTGCCCCTCACCCGCACCCTCTCCCCGCGGGCGGGGCGAGGGGACTTTGGCCGCGCATTTCATAGCGCAAGCATCCCATCTCGCCCTGCCGTCGCGCGAGATGAAAGATCTGAGGGTTAGTCGCGACGCTTGCGCCCCCTCGCCCCGTTCTTACGGGGAGAGGATAGCGGTGAGGGGCAGCGCCCCCTGCAAAAGAAGCAAGCAACCGCCCTATGACCCCGCCCCCGTCAGGGCTGATGCCATCATCCAGACGGCGACCAGAGCCAGCATGAAAGCATAGATGAAGCCCTGGATCCGCATGGCCTGTGGCGAGGAGAAGCGCCGGGCCAGCCACATCGCACCGAGCGTCCAGACGAAATGCGAGACCAGGCTGAGCACGGTGAGGGCAACGGCGATGATCAGGGCGTTGGCGACCAGGCCCTTATCCGCCAACTGGAACTGGGCGTAGATGATGAGCAGGAGCGTCAGCCCCTTCACGTTCAGGCCCTGCACCAGCATGCCGCCCCAAAACCCCATCGGCTGCGCTCCGCTCGCCGCCGGAGCGTCCGGCGAGGCTCCCCGCGCCATTTCGAAGGCGATATAGAGCACCACCAGCGCCCCGACGAGCTGCACCATGGTGAGCAGGCCGGGATAGTTGACCAGAAAACCGGTCACACCCAGGCCCACCACCAAGGCGGGCAGGAACACCATCAGGTCCATGCCGAGGATCATCGGCACCGAGCGCACCACACCATGGCGGCTGCCCGAGGCCGCGCAGAGGAAATTGGTGGGCCCGGGGCTGAACATCAGCGGGAAGACGAGCAGGAACAGCTTGACGAAGGCTTCGACACTCACCGGACGGCTCCGCCGTCATCCTGCCGAGAGTTCATCCCCGCCCCTTTTTCCGTTTTACAGCCGCCCGCACCCATACGACAATCAACCTCGTTCAGGCCTGCGGACACCCGGTTCGAACGGATCATACAAACATGTCGGGATTTCCCGAAGTCATCATCATCGGCGGGGGCATAGGCGGACTGGCCGTGGCCAACGCCCTGACGCAGGCGGGCATGAGCTGGGAGATCTACGAGCGCTCGCCGCGCATCGGGCTCGGCGGCACCGGCCTCACGCTCTGGCCCAATGCCCTCAGGGCGCTCGGCCGGCTCGGCCTCGACCACGGCGTCCAGACCCTGGCCGACCCGTTGGAGCTGGGCGAGATCTATGATTGGCGGCAAAGGCCGCTGAAAACCATCCCGCTCACGCCGGTGCGCGAGCGTAGCGGCCTGCCTCTACTCTGCCTGCGCCGGGTCGACCTCTATGCCGAGTTGCTGCGGCCGCTCGATCCCGCCAGGATCCATACCGGCAGCCGCTGCATCGGCTATCGGCGCGAGGCGGAGGGCGCCAGCCTGACCTTCGAGGATGGCACGATGCGCAGCGCCCCCCTGGTGGTGGCGGCCGACGGCGTGCGCTCCTTCCTGCGCGATGCCATGATCGGCGCCTCGCCCTTGCGCTATGTCGGTTGGATGACCTGGCGCGGCGTCGCCAAGCTGTCGCCCGGCAGCTTTCCGAAAGGCCGCTACCGCGAGTTCTTCGGCCGCGGCAGCCGCTTCGGCGTGTTCTGGATCCGCGACGACTATGTCTACTGGTACGGCACGCTCAACAGCGCCGTGCACGACAAACCCGCCATCCATCCCGCCCACAAGGCCGAGGCCCTGGCGCATTTCGCGGACTGGCCGCCCCTCGCGCATGCCGTGATCGGTGCGACCGATCCGGAGGACCTGGTGCGCACCGGTGTCTATGACACGCTGCCGCTCCCCCGCTGGACCGACGGCGCCCTCACTCTGCTCGGCGATGCCGCCCATCCGATGACGCCCGATCTCGGCCAGGGCGCCTGCCAGGCCATCGAGGATGCCCTCGCTCTGGCGCAATGCCTGAAGGCCGGGCCCGACCTTACCAAGGCTTTGGAGACCTATCAGGCCATCGGGCTGGCGCGCACAACGCCCCTGGTGGCGCGCTCGCGCAAGATCGGCAAGATGCGGCAATGGCAGACGCCGGTAACGGCCACGCTGCGCAACACCATCATGCGGCTGATGCCGCAAGGCGCCATCCTCAAACTGTTCGAAACCTGATGGCCGATGGCAGTGGAAACCGTACGGGGCACTCCGATGAATAGAACCGCCGGCATCGTGTGCCTCATCTGTGCCCTCAGCTATGCGGCGACCGGCGCGACCTTCTTTCTCGACCCGACCTCGCAGTTCAAGACCGGCACGCTCGACTATTGGAACGCGCTGGCGAGTGCGCCGCTCGGGCGCCAGGCTTTCCTGATGGCCTTCGCTTTGGCCGGCCTCACCGCTTTCTGCGCCATGGGCGAAGTACAGCGCCTGATCGGCCCCACGAGCGGCCTCGCCCGGCTCGCCGCCTCGCTCGGCCAGCTCGGCTTCGGTGTCACCGCCATCAGCTATATCCGCCTGCTCGGCGGTGAGGCTCAACGCGCGCAGGCCTTCGCGGCGGGTTCGGAGGCGGTGCGGCAGTCGATCACCTCCTTCTCCCTCGTCCTCGACCCGCAGGGCTGGCTGATCTTCTTCCTGAGCGGACTGAGCCTGCTGCTGTTCGGCGCGCTAGGCTGGCGGTTCGGTACCCTCCCCAAGGCCCTAGCTGTGCTCGGCATGGCTGGTGGGCTGCTCTATATCGTCGCCTTCATTGCACGCGCCAACCAGCAGATGCTGATCGTCGACGTCGCCGCTGGCCTTGGCGGCGTCATCGTCGGCCCGCTCTGGTGGGCCGGCCTTGCCCTGCGCTTCCTCAGATCCGGCGATCAGGCCTCGGCGAGGCGATAGGGCTCGAGGCCCTCGCGTTCGACCTTGCGCTGCCACTCCCTGAGGGCACGCACATGGTAGAACGGCACGTGCCGGAACCAGAGGTCGCGCCAGCGCGTGAATACCGGCTCGATGCCCCTGATCATCCGCAGCACAGGCTCGTCGCCTGATTTGTCCCATTGCCGGGACACGGTGCAGAAACCGCCATGGCTGGAAAGCGCCAGATTGAACAGGAGGCGGTAGAGCGGCCTCGGCACAAGACGGCCAAGATGCCGGCGCCAGGTCGGGCCGGCTGCCACCCCCGCCCCGTCGGCGAAGTCCGTCAGCCGCACTTCCGCTTCGACCCGGATCCGGGCCAGGCTTGCGATACGGACCACGAAGCCCACACAGCTCTGGTCGAGCAGGTCGAAGCCGAGTTCGCCCTCACCCTTGCCGCGCTGCATCTGCTCGATACGGGTGCAGATGCCGTCAAAGGCCGGCCGCGACAAGGCGATGCGGGTGATCAGCGGGTTCCAGGCGATACGGTCATATTTATCCGGCAGCAGCAGCATGCCCGGCATGCGCAGGCCGGGGAAATCATCCGGCTCGACGCCGGTGCTCTCATCCGGAAAGAAGCCGATGGGGCGAATGCCGCCCTCCTCGTCGACCAGCCGGATGAAGGCATGCCCGTGATCGCGCACCAGCCCCGGCACCTCCGCCTTGCAGACGGAGACGATCTCCAGGACGGGTGTTCCAGGGCGCTCGGCCTCGGCGAGCCAGCGCACGGGCCGGAGCTCCGTCCACAGGGCCCGCTCGTCGATCGGGCCCCGCTTGCCGAGATCCAGCCGATCGGCCTTGCGCTGCCGCCACAGCATGGCTCATTCCGCGGCAACGGCCCAATCGGCCCGCCGCAAATAGCTGCGGTCGGAAACGACATGCAGGTTGCGCGCCTCGAAGCCGGCGACGAACTCCTCATGGCTGGCGAAATAATGCATGAACTGCTCGCCCGACATCACCTCCTCGAAGGTCGGTGTCGCCTCGGCAACGCCGCGCACCCGCTCGAACATGGTGTCGAGTTCCGATTGCTTGAAATCGAGATAGGCGCCCGGCGAGATCTGGACCAGGGTCGAGGTAAAGCAGCAGGCCGTCTCGACGCAGTCGGTCTGGATATCCGGCGGCACCCGTCCATTGGCGAAGACCCAGGCCATGCGGTCGGGAAAAGCCAAAAGATAGATGGCGGCGATCAGCTCGAAATTGCCCTGGGTATCGAAGTCGAACTCGCTGGCGGGGCGGTTGTCGCTCGCCTGGGTCAGAATCGGGTTCCAGGCCGGCATGCCGATGATCAAGGGCTCGACCGCATCGCCATAATGCTCGATCAGCCGGCGGCCATGCAGGACGACGGAGAGGATATCGGCCTCGGTGACCTTGGACAGGCCGATCATGGCCCCGAGCCCGGCCTGCAGGCCGGCGCGGATGGCCAGTTCCTGCGAGCGCAGCCGATGCAGGAAACCGACGGGTTCGTCGGTCTTCTTCTGCAGGCGCAATTGCTCGTCGACACCCCAGGCTTTCGGTCCGCTCGGAATATGATAGCCGTAGAGTTCGCGGTCATAGGTCTCCTGCCAGGTCAGCACGCAATCGAGCCCCTCCTGCCGGAGGTCGCGATAATGCTGCTCATGCATCGGCACCAGGCAGACCGAGACGCGCGCCTCGGGGTTGACCGCCGACGTTTCTTCCTTGAGGCCGCGCACCAACCCCTTGAGGTGCTGCTGCAACAGGGTCAGGTCGTCACCGCCGGCGATCTCGAAATGCGAGAAACCCTTGCGCGCCAGGATGCGCGCCTGCTCGCGGATGGCGGTTTCGGTGATGGAAAGGCGCACCATCTCCTTGTTGTCGGCGCGCCAGCCGCAGAAACGGCAGGTGCTGGCGCAAAAGGAGGTCACCTCGATCGGCACCATCGTCGCCACGCTCTGGCCGAAGGTTCTCCGGCGCTGCATGCGGGCCGCGTCGACAACCATCGTGCGAAGTGCCTGATCCGGTCTTTGACGCACGAGGTGGAGAAGAGTGGCCGTTTCCTCAGGCAATAAACCCGTCAACGGCTCCCTATTCTCCAAGATGTTCGAGATGAGATCAGCGCGCTCGGATGCCGTTATATCGGCAGATATTTCATTCCCTTTAAATAACTCTAGAGAACTATCAAAAATCGAGAGATAGAAAGAAGAAGAAATTGGTTCAATCATCAGATTCCCTCCAATTTCACTAGCCAAGCGAAGATCAAATCATGAATTCGAGCAATATGCAATGTTCTCCCTGCCGCTTCCAGCGCCCACTAGTGTTGTGGCATCAGTAGAAACAGGGATAATAGTACCAGTACAGCCTCTTGGCTCAAGGCCGAGGTACCTCCGAAAACTGAAACAGTCACCATCGTGATGGAAATCCACGCGCCGGACTCTCTGGCGGCCAACCGCTCGCCGACGAATGTCGTCCCCCCGGTTCGCGCAACAAGCGAAAAAATACGTCAGCATTATTGACATATTTTTTCGCAGGGAGGATGCTGCACGCAACATGAGCATCGCGCCCTGAAATTGGGCAGGCGATGCGATGGCCATATGACGGCAAGCACCTCGCGGCCGTCTGTCAGGAGAACAGGACCTTGGACTGGGAAGCGATCTTCGCCACGCGGGCGGGACGGATGCGTGCCTCGGAAATCCGCGAACTTTTGAAACTGCTTGAGCAGCCGGACATCATTTCCTTCGCCGGCGGCATTCCCGACCCCGCTCTGTTTCCGAACGAAGCGTTCCGGACGGCCTATGCCAGCGTGCTCGGTGATGTCAGTGCCGGCGCGGCGCTGCAATATTCCACCAGCGAGGGCTTTCCGCCCCTGCGCGACTGGGTGGTCAGGCAGATGCGGCGCATCGGCGTGGCCTGCGGGCCGGACAACATCCTGATCACTTCGGGGTCGCAACAGGCGCTCGACTATCTCGGCAAGCTCTTGCTCTCGCCCGGCGACACTGCCCTCGTCACCTGGCCGACCTATCTCGGCGCGCTGCAGGCCTTCAATGCCTATGAGCCGCGCTACGACAGGCTGGCGCCGGTGGAAGGCAACATGACCCCCTCGGCCTATGCCGATGCCGCCGCAAAGGCAGGCGGCCGGGTGAAGTTCGCCTATCTGACCCCGGATTTCGCCAACCCCACCGGCGAGACACTGGACCAAGCCGGGCGTGAGCGCGTGCTCGACCTCGCGCGCGAGCTCGACATCGTGGTGATCGAGGACACAGCCTATCAGTCGCTACGCTATGACGGCGCCGACGTGCCGCCGATCCTGGCGCTCGACATCGCCCGCGAGGGCGGTATCGATGCCACCCGCACCATCTCCTGCGGCAGCTTCTCCAAGACGCTGGCGCCGGGCCTGCGCATGGGCTGGATCTGCGCCGCCGCCGGCGTGATCAAGAAGCTGGTGCTGATGAAGCAGGCTTCCGACCTGCACAGCCCCACCATCAACCAGATGGCGATGCACCACGTGGCCGAGCACGCCTTCCCGGCCCAAGTCGAGAAGATCCGCGGCGCCTATCGCCATCGCCGCGACCGCATGCTGGCGGCGCTGGAACGCCACATGCCCGAGGGCGTGCGCTGGTCGCGCCCCGAAGGCGGCATGTTCGTGTGGGTGACGCTGCCCGATGGCATGGATGGCGCCCGCCTGCTGGCCCGCGCCATCGAGACCGCCCGCATCGCCTTCGTGCCCGGCCGGGCCTTCCATGCCGACGGCTCGGGCGCCAACACGATCAGGCTCTCTTTCTCGCTGGCCAATGACACCGCGATCGACCAGGGCATCGAACGGCTCGGCCGCGTCATCCGCGAAGCTGGCGCGGCCTGATCGCAGCGGCCCTGTTTCCTCTGTTATCAGCTTCGGAATGTGCTTAAATCCGAAGCAGGTACAGTCCACGGAACGGGATCATGACGGCAGAACCGACGAGACCGGCGTTTTCCAATCGCCTGCTGGATTGGACCGGCCTCGGCCTGCTCTATGCCCTGCTCCTGGCTGTCCCGTTTTTCGGCGCGCGCTGGCTCGGTGAGATGCTGCCCTCGATCTTCCATCCGATCGGCCGTATCGTCGCCAATGCCGTGGTGATGCCGTTCTTCTATCTGTGCCTGCATCTCATCCTCCGGCGCTTCGGCGCGCGGGTGCAGAACTTCATCATGCTGGTGGTACTGATCTACGGCATCGCCACCTATATCGAACTCCAGCGAGCTTTGCGGACAGGCGACAACAATGCCTGGTTCAGCGCCTTCGTCGCCGCGGTCTACACGCTCGGCTTCGCCGCGCTCACCATCAACAGCCTGATCGCCTGGCGGCGCGAAAAGCGCGCCGAGCGCCTGGTGGCAGAGCGTGAAGAGGCGGAACGGCAGGCCGAGGCCTTCGCCAAGGCTCGCCAGATCGGGCCCTGACGCAGCCTGTACAGGCCTGCCGGAGCCAGCGCGCCGGCCTTCGATCCACAGAAGCAAGGCTCGATCCCGCGTGATTCCGCCGGATCGAAAAACCTGTCAGCACAAGAAGAGTGGAATCTGCGGCATCCGGCAGTGCCCGCCGATGTAGGATGTTTCGTCGGGGACGCGCGAACCAGCCCTGGGGGCCGGCCGCAACCTCACAAGCACAACAAACAATCACATCGGGAGGATCTGATGTCACTGAAAGTACTGGCCGGGCGGGTAGCGCGCTGGGGTCTCGGCGCCGGCGCCGCGCTGTGCATGGCGTTCTCGTCTGCACCGTCGCCGGCAGAGGCGGCTCCAAAGACGTTCTACTGGATCTCCCATGGCTCGGCCGCCGACCCGGTCTGGACCTATTTCCTGGCCGGCGCCGAGCAATGGGCCAAGGACACCGGCAACAAGGTCAACACCTCCTTCCACAATGGCGACGTCGCCTCGCAGCAGGAAGCCATCCGGGCGGCGATCGCGGCGGGTGCCGACGGCATCGTCACGGCCAGTCCCGCAGCCGGCAGCCTGGTGAAGCCGGTCGAGGAAGCCAACGCCAAGAAGATCCCAGTGATCGCCTTCAACTCCGACGACAAGACCGTGCGCTTTTCCACCTTCGTGGGCGGCGACAACGTCAAGGCCGGCGCCGACCACGCCCGCTACCTCGTCGACAAGGGATTGGTGAAATCCGGCGATTTCGTCTGGATGCCGGTGGAAGTGCCCGGCGCTACCTATGGCGCCGACCAGGAAAAGGGCATCGCCAGCGTGTTCAAGCCGCTGAACATCAGCTGGGAGGTCACCGATTCGACGCTGGACCAGGCCGACATCATCTCGCGCATGAGCGACTACCTCACGGCCAATCGCAGCAAGATCAAGGCGATTCTCCCGCTTGGCGATCTCGTCTCCGGCTCGATCAAGCGCGTGTTCGACCAGGTCGGCGTGAAGCCCGGCGAAATTCCGGTGGTCGGCTGGGGCAATTCGCTCGATACCGCCAACGAGGTGCAGGACGGCTATGTTCTGGCGGCGGCCTGGCAGGACCCGCAGGCCCAGAGCTATCTCGCCCTCTCGCTTGCCGCGATGCAGGCCGGTGGAATCAAGCCCGGCTTCGACATCACCACCGGCTCGATGTACGAAAAGGACAAGGCCGCCGACTTCATCGCCTTGATGGGCGGCAAGAAGTAGGGAGCTACGTCATTCCCCGTTGGCAAAGGCCTTACGGAGGCTGCGCAGAATGTCGGCCATGCGGTCGCGGCTCGGCGCAGCCTTGTGCTCCACCAGCAGTTCGACGCCGTCCGCGGTGCGGTAGCGATAGAAGAAGGTGGGAACGCCAAACTTCTCGCGACATTAGAGCATCGCGCCGAAAAGTGGGTACCGGTTTTCGGCAAAAAAGATGCGGCAACAAGGAATTTCAGCATCGAGCCTGATTCAGAAATCAGGTTCGATGCTGTAGATCTCTAACCCAACCCGCTCCTCATACCTTAATTTTGCTGTCTCACATATGGGGCGTAGTCCAGCGCCCAGTTGAAACAGGCTCTTGGACTCGGGCTCTCAGGGCCCCGCCAGCGACGGCCAGGCCGCCATGGCCGAAGTGACGGCGGAATTCAGTTCGTCCGGCCCGGTCCCGCCCCGCGCGCTGAGGCTCAAGCCCTTGTGGACGGTAGCATAGAAGGCGGCGACGGCGCGGATATCGGTCCCGGCGGCGACATCGCCGTCCTCAACACCCTTGCGCAGCCGTGTCGAGAAGTTCTCGTCATTAGCCGCGCGCAATTCGCAAAGGCTCGCCGCGAGTTCGGGAGACATGTCGCAGGCCTCCCCGGCCGTCTGTTCGACCATACATCCGCTCGGGAAATCCGTACGGGAGAAGACGGTGACAGCGTTGCGCAACAGGCCTTCAATACTTTCGCGTGCCGTCGGCAGCTCCATGATGCGCAACACGATTTCCTTGTGAAGCGCCACATAGTGATCGAGGGCCGCACGATAGAGGTTCTCCTTGGAACCGAAGGCTGCGTAGAGGCTGGGCGAGGCGATGCCCATGGCGCCAGTGAGGTCACTCATTGAGGCGCCGGCAAAGCCCTTCGCCCAGAACACGCGCATTGCCTGTTCCAAGACCTCCTCTCGATCGAAACTGACAGGGCGGCCCCGCTTCGGAGCAAGGGGCGCCGATGGATGCGGCATCATGCGGTTCTCTTTTTTTGCTAACCGTTACATAATTCTCTTGTGCTGGCAGGGCAAGGTCGATAACCATTTCTGTGTTGAACGATACAGAAATGATCTAACCTAGGAATACTGCCATGAACATTGCCACTCTTCCTCTCGCCGGCAAGCGCGCCCTTGTTACGGGTGCGGCGCGCGGCATCGGCGCGGCCATCGCGCTGAAGCTGGCCGAAGACGGCGCCGACGTCGCTATCACTTACGAAAAATCGGCCGACAAGGCAGAGGCTCTTGCCGCTGAGATTCGTGCCCTGGGTCGCAAGGCCCTCGCCATCCAAGCCGATGCCGCCTGCCCGGAAGCCGCGAAGACAGCGGTCGAACAGACCGTGGCCGACCTCGGCGGCCTTGACATCCTGGTCAACAACGCTGGCGTCCTCATTGCGGGTGCCTTTTCCGCGCAATCACTGGAGGAGATCGACCTGCAGCTGAATGTCAATGTGCGCGGCGTTTTCGTGACCACCCAGGTTGCGCTGCAACACATCCCGAATGGCGGCCGTGTCGTCACTATCGGCAGCAATGCGGGTCTGTCTGTCCCGTTCGCTGGTATAGCAGTCTATGCGGCCACCAAATCCGCGATGGAGAGCTTCACCCGCGGTCTCGCCCGTGAACTCGGCCCTCGTGACATTACCGTCAATCTGGTCCGCCCCGGCCCAATCGACACCGACATGAACCCCGCCGACGGCCCTCTCGCGCCTTCCATCCTCCCGAGCCTGTCTATTGCCCGCTACGGCAAGACCCGGGAGGTCGCCGAGGCCGTTGCCTTCCTCGCCGGGCCTGGCGCCGCCTACGTTACCGGTTCGGGCATTCTTGTCGATGGTGGCATAAGCGCCTGAGTTACCACCCGAGGGGGCGGCCGGCCTCCTGGCACGACCCGCAGGCCCAGAGCTATCTCGCCCTCTCGCTCGCCGCGATGCAGGCCGGCGGAATCAAGCCCGGCTTCGACATCACCACCGGCTCGATGTACGAAAAGGACAAGGCCGCCGACTTCATCGCCTTGATGGGCGGCAAGAAGTAGAACCGGCGAAATTCCAGGCGGAAACGGCCCCAAAAGCAAAAAGCGGCCCCGAAGGACCGCTTTTTTGTTTTTCCCCGAAGGGACCACTGGAGCGGGCGAAGGGATTCGAACCCTCGACCCCAACCTTGGCAAGGTTGTGCTCTACCCCTGAGCTACACCCGCTTCCGTGGGCCGCAGATGCTCGTTGCATCGGCGTGGGCGCTCTATGCCAAAGCCCGTGACGGATTGCAACAGGCAAGTTTCAGTTTTTTTGCATTGCGTGTTTCATCCACAGGCCGCGCTGACATCGTCGGGGGTGACGCGGACACCGTTTCGTGCCAAAAGCGCGCCAATTCCCGATGATCTCCCCCGCTTTGGGGCTGCAAACTTTTCCTTAGGTCTGCCTTGAACGATCTGTCACACACTTCGGCCCTCACCCCGCTCGCCCGCGAAGTCGAGCGGCGGCGCACCTTCGCCATCATTTCCCATCCGGACGCCGGCAAGACCACGCTGACGGAAAAGCTGCTGCTGTTCGGCGGCGCGATTCAGCTGGCGGGGCAGGTCAAGGCCAAGGCCGAGAAGCGCAATACCCGCTCGGACTGGATGTCGATCGAGCGCGAGCGCGGCATTTCGGTGGTCACCTCGGTGATGACCTTCGAATATGAGGGCCTGGTCTTCAACCTGCTCGACACACCGGGCCATGAGGACTTCTCGGAAGACACCTATCGCACGCTCACGGCCGTCGATTCGGCGGTGATGGTGATCGACGCGGCCAAGGGCATCGAGGCGCGAACGCGCAAATTGTTCGAGGTCTGCCGCCTGCGCGACATTCCCATCGTCACCTTCATCAACAAGATGGACCGCGAGGGCCGCGATCCCTTCGAACTGCTCGACGAGATCGAGAAGACCCTCGCCCTCTCTACCGTGCCGATGACCTGGCCGCTCGGCCGCGGCCGTGACTTCGCCGGCACCTATGACCTCGCGGCCAGCCATGTCCGCCTGCTCGACAAGGACACCGCGCCGATTCCGGTCGAGGCTGGCGATGCCGCAGCACTGGCCCGCGCCGTGCCCTCGATCGATGCCGAGGCGGCCTCCGAGGAAATCGCACTGGTGCAGGAGGCCTGCGGCGAGTTCGATCTCGCCGCCTTTCGCGAGGGCCACATGACGCCGGTGTTCTTCGGCTCGGCCATCAAGAATTTCGGCGTGGGCGACCTGCTCAAGGGCCTGGGCGACTATGCGCCCCAGCCGCGCGACCAGGCAGCGGCCACCCGCATGGTCGAAGCGACGGAGGACAATCTCTCCGCCTTCGTCTTCAAGATCCAGGCCAACATGGATCCCAATCACCGCGACCGCATCGCCTTCGTACGCCTGTGCTCGGGCAAGCTGACGCGCGGCATGAAGGTGAAGCAGGTCCGCACCGGCAAGTCGATGAGCCTCAACGCGCCGCAATTCTTCTTCGCCCAGGATCGCGCTTTGGCCGAGGAGGCCTATGCCGGCGACGTGGTCGGCATTCCCAACCACGGCGCATTGCGCATCGGCGACACGCTCACCGAGCGCGAGGAGATCGCCTTTCTCGGCGTGCCGAGTTTCGCCCCGGAAATCCTGCGCCGGGTCCGCCTGCCCGACGCCATGAAGGCCAAGAAGCTCAAGGACGCCCTGCAGGACCTCGCCGAGGAAGGCGTTGTGCAGGTGTTCCGCCCGCGCGACGGCTCACCGGCCCTGGTCGGCGTGGTCGGCGCCCTGCAGCTCGACGTGCTGCAGGGCCGGCTCGCCGCCGAATATGGGCTGGAGATCCGCTTCGAACCGTCCGAATTCGCGCTGGCACGCTGGGTCTCGGCACCGACGAAGCAAGAGCTCGACAGCTTCCTCACTTCCCACAATTTCTCGATCGCCGACGATCTCGACGGCGATCCGGTGTTCATGGCCAAATCCGCCTTCGACCTGCGCTATCAAGGCGAACGGTCGCCGGCCATCGTGTTCGCCGACATCAAGGACGTGAAGAAGGCGAAGTAAATCTGAGAGGCGGCTCTGCAGAGCCGCCCCGGCTGGTCTCGCTCCATCAATACGCCGATGGAGCTGAGAAGCCCTCCGTCACGCAGGTACTTCTTCCAGCGCCGGATAGTCCGTATAGCCCTCGGCGCCCTTGGCGTAGAAGGTCGCGGCGTTCCAGGGGGTGAGCGGAGCGCCAAGCGACAGTCGCTTGGGCAGGTCCGGATTGGAAATGAAGAGCTTGCCGAAGGCTGCCGCATCGGCCGCTCCGCTCTCGACCAGGACCTCGGCGCTTTCGGCCGTCAGCTTCTCATTGGCGATGAACACGCCCTTGAAATTGCTGCGGATCACCGGGGCGACGCTGGAGCCATCGGAATATTCGCGGGCGCAGATGAAGGCGATCCCGCGGGCATCCAATTGCCGGGCGACATAGCCGAACAGGGCCGGCGCATCGGAATCGCCCATCGAATGCGAATCGCCGCGCGGAGCCAGATGCATGCCGACGCGATCGGCACCCCAGACCGAAATCACCGCGTCGGTGACCTCGAGCATCAGCCGCGCGCGGTTCTCGATCGAACCGCCATAGGCGTCGGTGCGCTTGTTGGTGGAATCCTGCAGGAACTGGTCAAGCAGATAGCCGTTGGCTCCGTGGATCTCGACGCCGTCGAAGCCGGCTTCCTTGGCATTGGCCGCGCCCTGGCGGTAGGCCTCGATGATGGCGGGAATCTCGTCGAGTTCGAGTGCGCGTGGCGTGACATAGGACTTTTCAGGCCTGATGAGGCTGACATGGCCGTTGGGTGCGATGGCGCTCGGGGCCACCGGCAGGGCCCCGTCGAGGTAGACCGGATCGGAAATGCGACCGACATGCCAGAGCTGCAGGGCGATGCGCCCGCCGGCCTCGTGCACGGCCTTGGTGATGACCTTCCAGCCCTCGACCTGTTCGCGCGACCAGATGCCGGGCGTGTCGGGATAGCCGACTCCCATCGGCGTGACGGCGGTGGCTTCGGTCAGGATCAGGCCGGCCGAGGCGCGCTGGACGTAATAGTCGCGCATCAGCGTATTGGGCACACGACCCTCGCTGGCCCGGGTGCGGGTCAAGGGGGCCATGATGACGCGGTTGGGCAGGTCGAGCGCGCCGATGCGAATAGGGTCGAGCAGCGAGGGCATTGAAAGAAACCTTGTTCCAAATGACTTTTCTGAACGATCGATTGACACTCCTGCACCTGGCTTACACAGACTTAACTGGTGGTCGGCTCACCGAGGCGTTAGAATTTCAAAGTTCGATGTTCGTCGAATATAGGTAGAAGAACGCATGAAACAACACCCTCACCCCGATGTGAACGACATCAATCTGATCGGCGTTCTGGCCGCCCTCGGTGATCCGGTGCGACTGCACATCGTCACCACGCTGCTCGCGGAAGGCGAGAAGGGATCGACGGAATTCGATTGCCAGGTCGCCAACTCAACCCTGAGCCATCACATCAAGCAATTGCGCGAGGCCGGCATCGTCAGCCACCGCAAGGAAGGCACGCGCTGCTTCGTGGCCCTGCGCCCGGATATCGAGGAAAAGTTCCCGGGATTGCTGCAATCCGTGCTGAAATTTGCCGACTAGACTTCTTGTCCGAGAAAGTCATTCCGAGCAGAAGCGCGCCCGGTAGGCGGCGGGGCTGACGCCCACACGGCGCCGGAAATGGTGGCGCATCGTCTCCAGCGAATTGAAGCCGCAGCTTGCTGCAATGTCGCCGAGCGAGGCGCCGAGATTGCGCTCGAGCTGCTCGCGGGCCAGCCGCACGCGCTCGGCCACCAGCCATTCACCCGGCGGCAGCCCCGTCGTCTCCTCGAAGCGGCGCTGGAAGGTACGCTGGCTCATGCCGGAACGGGCCGCAATCGTCTCGATACGATGGGGGACGGCCAAATTCTGGCGCAGCCAATCGATCAAGGGAGCCAGCCGGGCGGATTCGCGCTCGCGCGGCACCGGCCGTTCGATGAACTGGGCCTGGCCGCCGTCGCGATGCGGAGGCACCACCAGGCGACGCGCCACCGTGTTGGCGGCATCCGGGCCGAAATCGCGCCGGATCACATGCAGGCAGAGATCGAGGGCGGCAGCGCTTCCAGCGGCGGTGAGCACATCGCCGAGATCGACATAGAGCCGGTCCGGATCGAGCGCGATACTGGGATGGCGCGCGCCGATATCGGCCGCGTAACGCCAATGCGTCGTCGCCTCCCGGCCGTCTAGCAGGCCGCAGGCAGCCAGCACGGCAATGCCCGAGCACAGCGACATCAGGCGGGCTCCGCGCCGATGTGCGAGCTTGAGGCTGTCGACGAGGTTCGCTGGCACGGGGCTGCCGATACCGCGCCAGCCCGGCACGATGATGAGATCGGCCTTCTCCAGCAATTCGAGGCCGGCATGCGGCTCGACCATCAGCCCACCCGCCGCATGAAGTGGCCCCGGCTCGATGCCGCAGGTGGCATAGCGATACCAGGAGGGCCCCATCTCCGGACGCGGCAGGCCGAACACCTCATAGGCCACCCCGAACTCGAAGGTGCAGAGGCCATCATAGACGAGCACGGCCACGAGGGGACCGCTGAGGGAAGAGGTGCCTGGCATGATCTTGACGGAGTGTTGCAGTTCGGCCATGGCGGCGCAAGGGATTGTCGGTTTCAACCTCCTTGGAGGGGCGATCTGGAGATCGACCCTCCGCTACCCCTCAATCCTGCCGTACCTCGTTGCGGCGCATGCGCTGCTCCAGCCGGCGCACCAGGAGGGTCAGGCCGATGGTCATCGTGAGATAGAAGAAGGCCACCACCGTATAGGTCTCGAAGAAGCGGAAGGTCGAGGCCGTATAGGTCTTGCCGTTCTGGGTGATGTCGGCGATGCCGAGCACGGACACCAGCGAGGAATCCTTCAGCATGGAGACGAGGTCGTTGCCGAGCGGCGGCGTCATCGTCTTGAAGGCCTGTGGCAGCACGATGAGGCGCATGGTCTTGAAGCGCGTCAGGCCGAGGGCCTGGGCCGCCTCGAACTGTCCGGCCGGTATGGACTGGATGCCGCCGCGCACGATCTCGGCGATGAAGGCCGAATAAGCCAGGGTCAGCGCGAAGATCGCCCGCCACTCGAAGCTGAAATCGCGGATGGTGATCTCAGGCATGAAGCCTGCGGCGATGGCCGAGCCGAACAGCGCGACATAGCCTTCGATCAAAGCCGGGCCGACTGCAAAGGCGATGTAATAGAGCAGCACGATCATGGGCACGCCGCGCATGATCTCGACATAGGCCTTGAGCCCCTCCCCCAACCAGCGCGACTGCGACACCAGCCCGAGCGCGAGAATGGTGCCGAGCACCAGCGAAGCGGCGAAGGCGATCACCGTGACCCGGATGGTGACGAAGAGCCCCTGCCCCACCACGCCGAAGATGATGCGATATTGCTCGCTGGCCAGGCCGCCGATCAGGACGGCGGTCCCCAGCACGATGAGGATCACCAGCCACCAGGGCACTTTCGACAGGAAGGAGGGCGGCGGCGGTGGCGCGTGAGACGTCGTCATATGAAGGCAGGAAGATCCGGAAGTAAGGCAGGCGGCTCAAGGGGCGAAGCGATAGACAATTTCGTCACTGCGAGCGAAGCGAAGCAATCCAGGCTTCGCCGCCCGCAGAATACTGGATTGCTTCGCTCCGCTCGCAGTGGCGCCATGGCAGAGGGTGGCCGATCCCGGCTCAGTTCGCGGTCTTGTAGTCGAAGAACCACTTCTTATCGAGCGCCTTGGTCGTCCCGTCCGCCTTCATCGCGGCCAGGGCGGCATTGACCGGCCCGATGAGGTCGGAGCCCTGCTTGAGGATGAAGCCGAATTCGTCATGGCCAAGGCCGTTGCCGACGATCTTGAAGCTGTCGGGCGAGGCGGCGATGTTGCCCTCAGCGCCGGCCTTGTCCATCAGCACCGTGTCGACGTCGCCCGATTTGAGCGCCTGCACCGAAGCCCCGAAGGTCTCGAACAGCTTGAGGCGCGGGCTCTTGTCATTGCCGCCGAGCAGATCGGTGACCGAGACGAAGAAATTGGTCGTGCCGGACTGGGCGCCGACGAACAGCTTGTCGTCAGTCGCGAAGCTCTTGGAGTCCGTGAAGCGCTTCTCGTCGGCCCGCACCAGCATGAACTGCTCGGACACCATATAGGGGTCGGTAAAGGCGATCTGCTTCTTGCGCTCGTCGGTGATGGAGATGCCATCCATGCCGATGTCGAACTGGCCGTTCTGCACCGCCTGAATCATGGCGTCCCAGGACGAGGTCTTCCATTCGATCTTGGCATTGAGGCGCTTGCCGATCTCGTTGATCGCATCATATTCCCAGCCGATGCCCTGCCCCGTCTTCGGATCGGTGAAGTTCAGCGGAAAATAGGCGTTCTCGGTGACGGCGACGATGGTGCGGCCCTTCAGGTCGGGCAGCGTCTGGGCCTCGGCCGGTCCCTGGGCCAATCCAAGGGGAACGGCCATGGCGGCGATGGCCCCGAGGGCGAGAAAGGTGCGGCGAAGCATCGGGAAACTCCGGTGTGGCAGGCTCAAGCCGCAACCTTGCCACGCGGGTTTCATGCCGAACAGGGGATTTTCGCGGTCCCCACATGGAAAAGGCCGGAGCGCGGACATCCTGTCCGCCCTTGCGGCGGCTCGTAGGTGAAGGGAAAGAGCGGGCTAGAAGCCCGCGCTCCACTTTTATTCCGCGATCTTGGTGGCCAACAGCGCCACCGTCTTGCGATAGAGCTCGCTGCCGTTCCAGGCCTTGAGGGCATCGAAATTCGGCTCGCCGGGGTTCCAGCCGGCGCCACGCTGCCAACGGCCAGACAGGAACTTAGCAACCGAGCCGATCACGTCGGCCTGGCTCTTGACCAGATCCTTATGGCCATCGCCGTCGAAATCCACCGCATGCTTGAGATAGGAGGTCGGCATGAACTGGACTTGGCCGATCTCGCCCGCCCAGGCGCCGCGCATTTCGTGCAGCGGCACGTCGCCCTTGTCGACGATGGTGAGGGCAGCAATCAGTTCGGGGCGGAACTTGTCGCCGCGCCGGCAGTCGAAGGAGAGCGTCGCCAGCGAGCGGATGCTCTCGAACTTGCCGACATTGGCGCCGAAATCGGTCTCGAGAGCCCACAGCGACGCGATGATCGGCGCCTGCACGCCATACTCGGCCTCGGCCTTGTCGAATACCGCCTGGTATTTCTTGATCACCTGCTTGCCGCGCTTGATGCGGTAGGCATTGACCATGCGGCCGGAGAACTCCTCGAAGGTCTGCGAAAAGGTCTTCCGCTGGGCGCGGTCGAGCCCGATGACCTTGGGATCGTAGGTGACGCCTTCCAGCGCGGCCATGCCCTGGGCGCCGATGCCCCTGGCCGCAGCATCCTTCTTGAAGTTGTCGAGCCAGGCCGGGAAGCCGGCGGGATCGGTCGGCGTGGTGCAGGCCTGGACTTGAGGCTGGGGCTGCGGCTGGGCCTGCCCCTGTGGCTGGGCTTGGGGCTGCGGCTGGGCGGCGGGCTGCGCCTCGGGTTGCGGCTGGGCTTGAGGCCCAGGCTGGCCTTGAGGCTGCGGTTGAGCTTGAGGCTGTGGCTGGACCTGAGGCGACGAAGGTTGCGGCTCCGTCTGGGCCAGGGCGGGCGAGGCCATCAGCAACAGGGCAGCAAGCAGGGGGGCAGTGCGCATGAAACCATCTCGGAGGGAAGAAAAGCCACAAAAGCCAAACAAGAATGCGCAAAATGTGGCGGTTGCCGGGAAAGAGCAAGGCCTGCCCGAGATGCGCTTGGAAGGCAGGTTCCTCATGACGGCAATCGCGGCGTGACGCAAGAGGGAAAGCGGCAACCGGCGGAGCGTCGCATTGTTGCGGGCGCGAATCTGTGGCACGGGATGCGTTTTCGGACCTATGGGTCCGTCGCGAGGAGCCATGGCCTATCGTCCCGTTCTGTGTGCAGGGGGCTGCGTCATCGACCGTGTCGGCGAGACCGCCGATGCGAATGAACGCCTCTACACCTCGAACATCGGCTCGATGCGCACCAGCCTGGGCGGTGTCGCCCGCAACGTGGCTGAGAATCTCGCGCGCCTGGGCATCGATGTCGGTCTCGTCTCGCTGGTCGGCGACGATCTGGAAGGCCGCCGCGTCGTCGAGGAGAGCAGCCGGGCCGGCATCGACATGAGCGCCGTCACGCTGGACACCGGAGCCACCACCGCCTCCTACACCGCCATCTTCAGCGGCGAGGGTGAGTTGGTGATCGGTCTCGCCGACATGGCGATCTTCGACCGGATCGAGCCCGAAACCATCGCCGCCCGTATCGCAGCCTTCCCTGCGACAGGGTTCGTTTTCGCCGATGCCAACTTGCCGCCAGCCGTATTGCAGGCAGTGGCGCAGGCGAAGGGATCCCGGCCCCTCGCCTGCGTGCCCGTTTCTGTGCAGAAGCTCGCCAAGCTCGTGCCCATCCTGGCGGCGATCGACATCCTCTTCCTCAATCTCTACGAGGCACGTGCCCTGCTCGGCAGCGCGGAGGAAGCGGAAGCCCTGGCTGCAAGGCTGGCGGCAGGCCCGGTGCCACGCGGGTTGCTCACGCTCGGCCCACGCGGAGCCCTCGCCTGGGATGGGGGACAGGTCTCCACCATCGCTGCGCTTCCATCCCGCCCGACCAACGTCAACGGTGCCGGCGACGCGCTGGCCGGCGCCACGCTGGCACGCCTTGCCGCCGGCGACACCTTTCTCGCGGCGGCGCACTGCGCCATGGCCGCGGCAGCCCTCACGGTCGAATCGCCCCAAACCGTACGCGCCGACCTGTCCATGCAGGCCGTGCTGGCCCGCTACAACCATTCTCAACCAACCGAAACGATAGCATCATGACGTCCATTACCCACTCCGCCGCCGTCGCAGCCGCCCTCAAGGCCGGCAAGCCGGTCGTCGCACTGGAATCCACCATCATCACCCACGGCATGCCCTGGCCCCAGAATGTTGAGACGGCCCGCAAGGTCGAGGCCGCCGTCAGGGCCGGAGGCGCCGAGCCGGCAACCATCGCCGTGCTCGACGGCGTCATTCATGCCGGGCTCGAAGACAGCCAGCTCGAAGCCATGGGCCAGGCCACGGGCTTCCTGAAGCTCAGCCGTGCCGACCTCGGCTATGCTATCGCCACGGGCAAGAACGGTTCCACCACCGTGGCCGCCACCATGATCGCCGCCGACCGGGCCGGTATCCGCGTCTTCGCAACGGGCGGCATCGGCGGCGTGCATCGCGGCGTCGAGAAGACCTACGACATCTCGGCCGACCTGCAGGAACTGGCGCGCACGCCGGTCTGCGTCGTCTGCGCCGGCGCCAAGGCCATCCTCGATCTTCCGAAGACGCTGGAGACCCTGGAGACGCTCGGCGTGCCGGTCGTCGGCTACGGCTCCGACGAATTCCCCGCCTTCTGGAGCCGCAAGAGCGGCCTGGCGGCACCCATGCGCCTCGACGATCCCGCCGACATTGCCGCCCTGATCCGAGCCCGCGCGGAACTGCGCCTCGACGGCGGCGTGCTGGTGGGCAACCCGATCCCGCTCGCCGACGAGATCGCCGCCAACGAGATCAATCCTGCCATCGAAGCGGCCGTGGACGAAGCCGATACCATGGGCATTTCCGGCAAGGCTCTCACACCTTTCCTGCTCTCGCGCATGCTCGACCTCACCGAGGGTCGCAGCCTGATCGCCAATATCGCCTTGGTGGAGAACAATGCGCGCCTGGCGGCGAAGATCGCAGCCGCGCTGTAACACCATCCCGGTCCTTGGCGGGAGCGACAAATGCTCCCGTCATTCTACGGCTTGAGCGGCGCGCCGATCGACCAGGTATGGCCGAAGGGATCCTTGAGCTGCCCGTAACGGCTGCCCCAGAACATGTCCTGGATCGGCATTGCGACGGTGGCACCACGATCGAGAGCGCGCTGCCACCATCGGTCGGCGTCGTCGACCTCGATATGGATGGTCACGCCATGCGGCGGCGTGGTGGCCATGCCGAATTCCGGAAACAGGTCCCACATCATCACGTCGCAGCCATTGATGCGGATATGGGCGTGCATCAGCCGCTTGCCATCCTCGTGATCGGCGCGGCTGACCTCCTCGGCACCGAAGGCGTCCTTGTAGAAGTCGATGGCGGCCTTGGCACCATCGATGGTCAGGCACGGCACGATGCCGTTCAGCTTGGTCATGGCTCGCTCCTGTAGACGGCCCTCTGCCTTGCCATGCCAGCCATAGCGTCGAAATGCGTTGAGAGCGTGGTCAGCGCGGCCGGGCTTCCTGGCCTGCCTGTGCCGCCTGGTCCTGCGCAGCCGGATCGTTCGCCGCCTGGCGCTCCGGCCCGGGTACCACGCCAACGGCCCGGCGGGTTGCCGCCTCGCGGGCGATTTCGGCAGCGACCTGCGCCATTTCGCGACGCAGGAGGCTGTTGTCGGCCTCGATGCGCAGCCAGGATTCATGGGCTTCCTCGCGAAGAGCGGCAAGCTCGGCCTGCAGCCGGGCCCGCTCGATCTTCAGAGCGCCGATTTCTTCCTCGGCGGCGCTCGGTTCCGCACTGCGGCGCAGGCGGTTGAGCTCCGCGATCAGTTCGGCCTCCCGTCCGGCGGCCAGGGCCAGCCGGGCATCGCGTTCGGCCAGCAGGGCATCCTTGCGGCGCAGATCTGCCTCCCAGTCCGAAAGCCGGACCAGGCTGTCAGATCGCTCGGTTTCGGCTGCCTGCCTCTTGCCTGCCATCGCCTGCAATTCGCGCTGCAGAGAGGCTGTCCGCGCCTCGAGTGCGGCGATCGCAGTATCGCGCCGCATCAGCTCGATTGACTGGGTGGCGAGGCGGTCATCCTTGCCGGAGGCCAGTTCCAGCGCCTCCTGCAATTCGTGCTGATGCAGAACCGCACCATCCTCCGCCGCATCGAGCTTGGTACGAAGAGCGACCAATTCGATGCGCAGGCCGTCATTGCTTTCCTGCGCCGTGGCAAGCTCGCGGCCGTGATCGAGGGCCTCGTCATCGCGCAGCGCAATGGTCACTCGCGCCGCCGCCAGCTCCGCCTTCAGCGCCGAAACCTCCTGCTGGGCGGCAAGCACGTCGCGCTGGCCATTGGCCGCACCATCTTCCAACTGACCAAGCCTTGCGGCATCGGCTCCGAGCAGGGCCTCGAGCCGGCGCAGCCTTTCACTCTGACGGCCATAATCGGCCATCAGCTGATGCCGCCGAGCCCGCTCATGCTCCGTTTTCTGTTCGAGGCGACGGTGCCGCATGGCCGCTTCCGCCCGGACATGATCCTGGGCAGCCCGCACCTGCGCCATCGACAGGGGCAACGCCGTTTCCATTTCACGACGGATCAAGCGACGCGCACGTCCCCAGATCGCAGGCACCATGGCCAATGCGGCCAAGGCAGCGAGCGCTCCTCCGAGGAAAAAGGCAATCGCATAATCAAGCACGGCAGTGTCTCAGTACGGCGATATCTTCGCCGTACTATACGTCAATTCGACGACAATGCAGGATGAAAACGCACAGCGTGCTTAAAATCGCACTTTGATGTCCGGCCGGCGTCCATTGCGTACGGTTTATATAGATGATCTGACCGCAGCATTGGTATCCGTGTTTCCCTGCCGGGACGAGCACAAGAAACTGCCCTCGGATGCCGCACAGTAGTGCGGGATCAGAAGGGATTCCACGTGGCCGACGGCGTGAATTTGAGATAGCCTAGATTGATGCCGAGACGGGCGCCGACGCCGGACTTGATGGGAACCACCATCATATTGCCATCACCCAGCGCGGTCATGCCGAAACCGCCGATGATATAGGCCGAACCGGCGATCCCGGGGAAACGGCTGTAGATCTCGTCGATCCGGTCCATATTGTAGACCAGCATCATGGTGCGCGCGCCGTCGCCACCGAAATCCCACCCTACGGAGGGGCCCTGCCAGTAGACCTTGCGGTCGCCGACATTGCGCGTGAACATCGTGCCCTCGCCATAGCGAAGCCCGCCGATGAAGGCGCCCGACCCTTCCTGGCCGAGGATGTAGCCATTGGGTTCACCCCAGCGCGCCACGGCCTTCTGGATGGTGAGCGCCAGGTCCCTCGACACGGTGCCGAAGAAACGGTGGCCGGAATTGACGAGTTCGTTGGAGGAGATGCGCTCCGGCCGCTCGGACTGTGCAAGCGCCAGGGAAGGAGAGACGAAGCCGGTCGCGGACAGAGCCATGCCGGCCATCATGGTAAGAGCCTTGCGGCGGGGAAGAATGTCGTTCATCGCGAGCCTCGTTGGCTTAGGCCTCTGTAAGCCCTGTTTTGGGCCTCTGTGAGCCCTATTTTGTGGCCTATCAGCGTTAACAAATTGCTTCCAAGAGCAAAGTGCATCCGAATGGCTGCTCTCCTTGCCCTCGTTCTTCGTTTCGACGCGTCCGCGCGGGTCCCGGTGAGGCCACCGGGTCACAAGAGGCCTTGGCGATACGACCACGTGATTCCAGCAGGCAAAACGCCCGGAAACATGGCCGCATCTGCGCGGGATTGAGGCAAGGGAGCGGGCGCTGCAAGGCGGCGGCTCGGCATCGGGCCGAAGCACCAGGCAAGGCCCTGACCATGGTTATCTTCGAGGAGCGTCCTGGCCCCAGGCCACGAAGGCGACATTGCGGAAGCCGGCAGCGGCCTTGCCATAGAGAAAGTCTTCGCCATCGGGCATCAGCACCTGCCCGCCCGCGGCGGAGAGCACGGCATGACCGGCCGCGACATCCCATTCCATGGTCGGCCCGAAGCGCGGATAGACATCGGCGACACCTTCCGCCACTCGGCAGAACTTCAAGGAGGACCCGGCTTCGCGCCGGTCCGCAATGGCATATTCGGCCAGAAAGGCTTCGCTCTTGGCGTCGGGATGAGAACGGCTGCACAGCGCCGTCAGCCCCTCGACCGGGTAAGCCCGCGTCGAGATCGTCTCTTCGGCGCCGTCCCGCACGCGCCAGGCGGTATCACCGCCCGCGTAAAGCGTGTCGACCGCCGGTGCGAACACACAACCGGCAACGGGCCTGCCATCTTCGATCAGGGCGATGTTGACGGTGAACTCGCCGTTGCGGTTGAGGAATTCCTTGGTGCCATCGAGCGGATCGACCAGGATGAAGCGCCTGCCGACATCCGGAATCACCCCCTTGGCGGCGCACTCTTCCGCCACCACCGGCACGTCGGGCATGACATCCGCCAGCCGCCGCAGAATGATCGCCTCCGCCACTTCGTCCGCCTCCGTCACCGGCGAGCGGTCATCCTTGATGCGGGCGTCGCATCCCTTGGCATAGACTTGCATGATCGCGGCGCCCGCCTCACGGGCGATCTCGGCAAAGGCATGCGCAATCGCGTCCGGGCTGGAAAGGGGCGAGGGTGAAGTCTGAGCGGTCTGGGTCAAAAGGGCCTCCGATAGCAGCGGCCTGTTTAGTCCTGATTGGCGTCGTACCGCAAGAATATTGGGTCTGCCGCTCATTTTTGCACCCCCTTCGCCAGCGCGCCTCAGGGTTGCAATCAGGGCGGAACGGGACATGCTGGCACCTCGCGCCTTCACATCCCGCGCCGCAGAGTCTATCTGAAAAACAGGTTCTCGAGACCTGATTCTCTTCCGATTTGCCTTTCTCTCCTGAATTATTCTGGGTGCTGCGATGACCGCTGGTTTTCAACTCGATGCGCTTGATCTGGCCGCCCTGCTCTGCTCTCGCGTCTGCCATGACGTGATCAATCCGGTGGGCGCTATCGTCAACGGGCTCGAAGTCCTCGAGGACGAGGACGATGCCTCGATGAAGGCTTTTGCTCTCGACCTGATCAAGAAGAGCTCCCGGAACGCCTCGGCCCGCCTGCAGTTTGCGCGGATCGCCTTCGGCGCCGCCGGCTCGGCCGGGGCCTCGATCGACCTCGGCGATGCCGAGAACGTCGCCCGCGGCTTCATCCAGGACGAGAAGGTGACGCTGAGCTGGTCGGCGCCGCGCCAGTTCATGCCCAAGAACAAGGTCAAGCTCTTGCTGAACCTGCTCGTGGTCGCCACCACGACCATTCCGCGTGGCGGCTCGATCAATGCCAAGGTCACCGGCGATCCCGAGGCGCCGACCTTCGAGGTCGTCTCGCTTGGCGGCAATTCGCGCATTCCGCCCGGGCTGATCAGCCTTCTGGCGGGCGAGCCCGAAAACGGCACGCTCGATAGCCACCTGATCCAGCCCTATTACACCGGGCTGATTGCCCGTGCCGCCGGCATGTCCGTGGCCATCGAGACGATCGATGGCGGCGTGCGCATCACCGCTGCGCCTGTGTGAGGAAGCATCCATGCCCCGCAAACTGATCTCGACCGGGTCCCCGCTCGAACGCAGCGCCGGCTATTCCCGCGCCGTGGTGCAAGGCGACTGGTGCTTCGTATCGGGCACCACCGGCTATGACTATGCCAGCATGACGTTGCCTGACGACATTGCCACCCAAACCGAGAATACGCTTGCGACCATCGAAAAAGCGCTGGTCGAGGGTGGTTTTGCCATGAGCCAGGTGGTACGTGCGACCTATTATGTGACCAGCACCGACCATGTGGAGACCGTGATGGCGGTCACCGGCCGGGTCTTTGGGGAGATTCGACCTGCGGCCACCATGCTGATCTGCGACCTGATCAAGCCCGAGATCAAAGTCGAGATCGAGGTCACCGCGTTCCGCGGCTGACGGTATTTTGCTTTAAGTCTTTGTTTTGAAGGCCGATTGCAGGGAGTGTGCCTCAATGCGCAGCGTGCTGATCCGCCTGTGTCTGGCTAGCGCCATACTGACTGTCGGCCAGGAGTGGTCGCAAGCGCAGGACAGCCAGGCCAAGCCGCCGGAGCCTCCTGCTCCCTCCCAGCCCATCGCACCCGACGACCGCGTGCTGTCCTTCGTCGCCGGCAATCCCGATTGCACGGAGATCACCGACGAATGCATCATCTGCGCGGTGGTGAATGGCAAGCCGATGTGTTCGACCCCGGGCATCTCCTGCGTGCGCAAGGATTTGCGCTGCACCAGCACCAAGCCGCCGACGCCCAAGCAGTGAACGGCGGCCCTGCAGTCTCCAAATCCGAGACTGGCTGGGATTTGCCCACCTCGACTTCCATGGCGTTTTGCGATTTGGCGGAGTCACCTGGAATCGCAAAGGCGCGTCGAAAAAAGAATTAGAGCAAACAACCGTCCAGTCTTGAACGCGCTTTGCTCTATTGGGCAGCGATGCTGCGCTCGCTGGCCTTTTCGCGATCGTCGAGGGTCTCGACCATCTTCAGATCGTCCAGGGCATCGGCGAGCGCACTTCGGGCATCTTCCAGCTTGATCTTCAGATCGTCGGCCGAACCCCGCAGATTATCCCTGCGTGCCGTAGCTGCGCGGGCATAGGTCGGATAGGCGAAATGGCTCGGATCGGTGATGCCGGCCTTGGCTTCCTCGGCCTTGATTTCGCGGTCGAGTTCACCCGCCATGCGTTCGAACTCGGCCACCATGGTTTCGATCTGGATGACCTGGCGGCGTCTCTCATCTGCCTGGAAGCGCTTGAGACGAATAAGGGTATCGCGCGACTTCATTACTCACTACTCCATCAGCCGCATCGGCCCGCCGCCCCTACCATGGGGGACAGGCCGCACAATCGGATCGCCAGACCCATCGGCCCAGCGAAGACCCACACCATCCGGCATGGACGTGAATTCTTCCTTACTCGCCGCAAAAAAGCCGCGAACCAAGGCGGGACAGTCGACCGTCAAGAAAATCGCACGCCATGATTTACCAAGTCGGCACACCATTTCTCCATGCCCCCGCCTCTTTTCTTAAGATTTCTCCTGGGGGCCAAAGGTTGCAGCGCGACTACCGAATCCGACCCCAGCTATGCTTCAAAGAAGGCGGGGACAGCAAAATTAATACTGCGTTCACTTGTTTCTAACAGCTTGAAGAAGCAGGCGGATTCGATGACGCGGCTCCACCGTGAAGCGTCCAGCCGCTTTCGTCGCCGATGAAGCAGCCACCGCTCCCACTGCACGGGCAGCACGATCGAGGAAAGCTGTTGATTCGCTCTGAATCCCTAAGAAGCTGCCCCGACGGTAACCATTAATTTACCTGCCTCGTTAATGATCCCTAACAACGGTCAACGAACTCACCGCCACGTTTGTCGAAATTCTGCGGCGAATGGGTGAGTCGGTTGAATCGCTTAGGCGAGTTTCTTCATGTGAATGTTGACGCTTGTCGCTCACCGAATCTGTCTTTCAGGCAATGTGTTACAGGGAGTTTTGGACCTTGTTTTCAAGTTTCGCTTGCATGAGAGAATCACAATTTGTTAACCATGCCTGCGTAGCGTCGCGGTTGATCATCGACGAGGTGACTTCACCGTGCCGTCTGCGCATTCGCGACGGCGGTCGACCCTCCGAGGCCGCAGTGGGGGATTGAGATGCGCGTACTTCTTGTCGAAGACGATAGCGCCACGGCGCAAAGCATTGAGCTGATGCTCAAGTCAGAGAGTTTCAACGTCTACACGACGGATCTGGGCGAAGAAGGTGTCGATCTCGGCAAGCTCTATGATTACGACATCATTCTACTCGACCTGAACCTCCCCGACATGTCGGGCTACGAGGTCCTGCGCTCCCTCAGGGTGGCCAAGGTCAAGACTCCGATCCTGATTCTGTCAGGCCTCGCCGGCATAGAGGACAAGGTGAAGGGCCTCGGCTTCGGCGCCGACGACTACCTGACCAAGCCTTTCCACAAGGATGAGCTGGTTGCCCGCATCCACGCCATCGTTCGCCGCTCCAAGGGCCATGCCCAGTCGGTGATCGCCACCGGCGACCTCGTGGTCAATCTCGACACCAAGACGGTCGAGGTCCATGGTTCGCGCGTGCATCTGACTGGCAAGGAATATCAGATGCTCGAGTTGCTCTCGCTGCGCAAGGGCACCACGCTGACCAAGGAGATGTTCCTCAACCATCTCTATGGCGGCATGGACGAGCCGGAACTGAAGATCATCGACGTCTTCATCTGCAAGCTACGCAAGAAGCTGGCCAACGCCACCAACGGCACCAACTACATCGAGACCGTCTGGGGCCGCGGCTATGTGCTGCGCGAGCCCAACGAGATCGAAGAGCGCATCGCGGTCTGACGCTGCGCAACCCCACGAACGAGATGAGATGGCCGGGCTCAGTCCCGGCCTTTCTTTTTGCAAGGCCGGCAACCACCTTGGAATGGCTTGACATCAAGGCGATGAACGAATGGCCTATGGTGTCCGTTCCCGCCTTCGCTGAACCGCCACGCCCCGGAAGTCCCCATGACAGTTTCTTCTACCGCCCCCCTCGGCATTCTCGTCCCGCTCGCCCAGGAGGCCGAAGCGCTTTTCGCCCTGATGAAGCAGGATGGCGCCACGCAGACGCAGCGCATCGGCGGCAGGGACTATCACAGCGGCCATCTCTTCGGCCGCCCCTGCGTGCTGACGCTCTCGCGGGTCGGCAAGGTCGCAGCCGCCACCGCCGCTGCCGGCCTCATCCATACCTACCAGGTCGGCGCCATTCTCAATGTCGGCGTGGCCGGCGGCGCGGCCCGATCGGTGAAGGTCGGCGATATCGTGGTGGCCGACGCTATGCTCCAGCACGATCTCGACGCGCGGCCGATCTTCCCGCGCTACGAGGTGCCCCTGACAGGCATATCCCGCTTTAGCGCCAATGCGGCCATCAGCAACAGCCTGTCGGGAGCGATCGAGGCCTTCCTGGCCGAGGATCTGCCGCAGCTTTCCGCCGAGATCCGCGAACGCTTCGCTCTCGCTGCTCCCCGCCTGCATCGTGGCCTGATCATCAGCGGCGATCAGTTCGTCAACGGTCACGCGGCGGTCTCGGCCCTGCGAAACGACATTCCGGACGCCTTTGCCATCGAGATGGAAAGCGGAGCCGTGGCGCAGATCTGCCATGACTACGGCGTTCCCTGCGCCGTGCTGCGCACCATCTCCGACAGCGCCGATGACAATGCCCATGTCGATTTCCCAGCCTTCCTCGCCACGGTCGCCAGTTTCTACTCCCACCACATCCTGCGGCGCTTCCTGCAGCGCACCGACTGGTGACTGGTTCAAAGGGCCTGTGCATAGCGGGCCCGCGGCGGACTGGCCGAAGTTGAACGGCATGCTATAAGGACGCCGTGCATTCAGCGGAGCGTGACGATGGTTGGCAGTCAGTATGGCGTCTGGGCGGCTCGTAGCGCCCTGTTGGCAGGTGTGGTCGCCCCGGCGCTCCTTCTCGGCGGCTGCACCAGCAGCATGATTACCGGTGTCTATGGCACGCCGACGGAAACGACGACACCCACGCAGACCGCATCCCAGGCCCCACTGCGGGTGGATTTCGACCCCGACACCGAGTGCCCGCAGATCAACATTCCCACCGGCGCGGCGGCCTATGGCCCTCCCAACGCGCAATTCTCGATCACCAACTTCGCCCGTGAGTGCGATCTCGCCAGCGGCAATACCGTCACCATCAAGGTCGGCGTGGAGGGTCACGTCGCTTCGTCCGGCGGCGGTGGCTATTCGGCGCCAGTGCGTATCACCATCCGCGACCGCGACGAGAAGCCCGTCTACACCAAGGTGATCCGCGTCTCCGCCGCGGCAACGCCTGGCGGCGGTCCGGGCAGTTTCCGGGTGGTCGACACCTCGGCACCGATCACCATCGGCCTCGAGCAGCCGCTCAGTTCCTATGACATCGTGGTCGGTTTCGACGGCAAGGGCGGCACTGTCACCAAGAAAAAGCGCCGGGGCTGAGCCGGTCTTATATTCCTCTGACCTTTTCCCATCGCGCCCCATTCTGTTGGGTTGACGACAGGAAAGGCCAAGGATAGCTTCCCGGCATTCGGCCGATCCCCGCGGAAGAGTTCGGTCTGATTCTCTTGAGAATCACGGACCGGCGCCGAAGGAGCAACCGCCCCGGAAACTCTCAGGCACCCGGACCGCGGGGGAACGAAACTCTGGAAAGCGGCACGAATGTGCGAGCATTCGGGCTCACCGAAGGGCGTAAGTGGTTCCCCAGGGTGCGGAATCGCGAAATCTCTCAGGTAACCGCGACAGAGGGGGCACAACCGGACATCCGTCCGGCGTGCACCCTTTTGCCGGAGTACCCATGGCCGAGCCTGCCGCAAGTCCAGATCAGCAAACGCTCCTGAAGACACCCCTTCATGCCGAGCATGTCGCCCTCGGCGCGCGCATGGTACCGTTTGCCGGCTACGACATGCCGGTCCAGTACCCCACCGGAATCATCGCCGAGCACAACCACACGCGCAACGCCGCCGGCCTGTTCGACGTGTCGCATATGGGGCAGGCCTATCTCATCGCCGACAGCCATGAAGCCGTTGCCACCGCCCTGGAAACCCTGGTGCCGGCCGACATTCTCAATCTACCGCCCGGCCGCCAGCGCTATACCCAGTTCCTGAACGACGAAGGCGGCACGCTCGACGATTTGATGGTGGCGCGCTCGACCGACCCCGCCGAGGACGGCAAGCTCGGCCTGGTGGTCAATGCCGGCTGCAAGGACGCCGATTTTGCCCTGTTGCGCGACCAGCTCGGCGACAGCGCCCAGTTGGTCGTCGCCGCCGACTACGCCCTGCTCGCGCTGCAGGGGCCTCTCGCTGCCGCCGTGCTGGCCGATCATTGCCCGGACGCTGCAGCCATGCCCTTCATGGCTTCCCATCGCTCGACCTTCGACGGCATTGCCATCGGCCTCTCCCGCTCGGGCTATACCGGCGAGGACGGCTATGAGATCTCGGTACACAACGACAAGGCCGTTGCACTCTGGCGCACGCTCCTCGCCGACGAACGGGTCAAGCCGATCGGCCTTGGCGCCCGCGATTCACTGCGCCTGGAGGCGGGCCTGTGCCTCTATGGCCATGAGCTCGATCCGACCATCTCGCCGATCGAGGCTGGCCTGATCTGGTCGATCCAGAAGCGCCGGCGCGAACAGGGCGGCTTTCCCGGTGCGTCCCGCATCCAGCGCGAAATCGCGGAAGGCCCCGCTCGCATCCGCGTCGGTCTCAAGCCGGAGGGCCGCGCGCCCGTGCGCGAAGGCGCGGCCTTGAAGAATCAGACCGGCGAGACCATCGGCGTCGTCACATCCGGCGGCTTCGGTCCCACCGTGGGTGGCCCCATCGCCATCGGTTACGTCCCCCCTGCCCTGTCGGCTGACGGTACCGGCCTCATGGTCGAATTGCGCGGCAAGGACGTACCGATCGAGGTCGCGCCGATGCCCTTTGTCCCGCACCGCTTTCATAGATCGTAGAGGCATTTCAACGTGACCGGTTGCGCTGCCCCTCACCCTTACCCTCTCCCCGTAAGAACGGGGCGAGGGGACTTCGGCCGGCTCATTTCTTCTGCACCGGCGATCTCTCGCGCAACGCTCGACACCCCCTCGCCCCGTTCTTACGGGGAGAGGGTAAGGGTGAGGGGCAGCATCGCCCGTGTCGTACAAAACTTATCGATTTCCATCCCCCAACTCCACCAACCGATTCCACCAGAGGACTGTCCCATGGCCACGATCAAATTCACGAGCGACCACGAATATGTGTCCGTCGAGGGCGACGTTGCCACGATCGGCATCACCGACTACGCCCAGTCGCAGCTCGGCGACGTGGTGTTCATCGAGCTTCCCGCCGCCGGCAAGGTGCTCAAGCAGGGCGACGAAGCCGCGGTGGTGGAATCGGTGAAGGCCGCCAGCGAGGTCTATGCGCCGGTATCCGGCGAGGTGCTGGAAGTGAACGAGGCCCTGCCCGATCAGCCTTCCACCGTGAACGAGGATCCGCTCGGCAAGGGCTGGTTCATCAAGATCAAGCTCTCCAACCCGGCCGAACTCGACGCCCTCATGGACGACGCGGCCTACAAGGCCCATATCGGAGCCTGATCCATGCGCTATCTACCCCTGACCGCCGAGGATCGCAGCGCCATGCTGGCGAAGATCGGCGTCAACGGCATCGACGATCTCTTCGCCGCCGTCCCCGCCGACAAGCTCTTGAAGGCGCCGCCGGTGCTACCGAATGCCAAGAGCGAAATGGCGGTCGAGAAGATCATGACCGCCTTCGCCTCGCGCAATGTGACGGCGTCCTCGGTGCCGTTCTTCGTCGGGGCCGGCGCCTACAAGCATCATGTGCCGGCGACCGTCGACCATCTGATCCAGCGCTCGGAATTCCTCACCTCCTACACGCCCTATCAGCCCGAGATCGCCCAGGGCACGCTGCAATATCTCTACGAATTCCAGACCCAGGTCGCGCTGCTGACCGGCATGGAAGTCGCCAATGCTTCGATGTATGACGGCTCGACCGGCACGGCCGAGGCCGTGCTGATGGCCCATCGCATCACCCGACGCTCCAAGGCGGTCCTCTCCGGCGGCCTGCATCCGCATTATACCGACGTGGTGCATACCATCTCGAAGATGGCCGGCCACCATGAGGTGGCCATGCCCGCCGATGTGGACGGCAGCGAGAATCTGATCGCCGAGATCGACGGCGAAACCTCCTGCGTGGTGGTGCAGAACCCCGACGTCTTCGGCAATCTGCGCGATCTCACCCCGATCGCACAGGCCTGCCACAAGGCCGGCGCCCTGCTGATCGCGGTGTTCACCGAGGCGGTCTCGCTCGGCCTCGTCAAGTCGCCGGGCGAAATGGGCGCCGATATCGTGGTCGGTGAAGGCCAGTCCATCGGCAATGCCCTCAATTATGGCGGGCCCTATGTCGGCCTGTTCGCCACGCGCCAGAAATATGTGCGCCAGATGCCGGGGCGCCTCTGCGGCCAGACGGTGGACGCCGAGGGCCGGCGCGGTTTCGTGCTGACCCTCTCCACGCGCGAGCAGCATATCCGCCGCGACAAGGCGACCTCGAACATCTGCACCAATTCGGGCCTGTGCGTGCTCGCCTTCACCATCCACATGGCACTGCTCGGCGAGAAGGGCCTACGCAGGCTCGCCCGCGTCAACCATGCCAATGCGGTGAAGCTGGCCGACATGCTGGCCAAGGTTGATGGTATCGAGATCATCCAGAAGAGCTTCTTCAACGAGTTCACCATCCGGGTATCAGGCAGTGCCGCCTCGCTGCTGGAGAAGCTGGCAGCCCGGGGCATCCTGGGGGGCGTGCCCTATTCGCGCCTGTCGCCCAATGCCGAGCTGAAGGATCTCCTGATCATTGCCTCCACCGAAGTGAACACCGACGAGGATCGCACCGCCCTCGTGAGCGCCCTGAAGGAGCTGGTCTGATGCTGAACCGTCAGGGACGTCCCTCCTCCCCAGGAGACGGGGCCGAGGCCATCAATCCCACCTTTACCGGCAATCGCGCCCTCATCATCGAGGAAGCCTTGCTGTTCGAGACCGGCCGCATCGACGTGACCGGCGTCGACGTCGAAGAGGTCGAGGATTTCGAGCCGAGGCTCGGTGCCTTCGAACGCAAGGATCCGATCGGCCTGCCCGGCTTCGCCGAACCGGAGGCGATGCGCCATTTCGTGCGCCTGAGCCAGAAGAACTTCGGCATCGACACCGGGCTTTTCCCGCTCGGCTCCTGCACCATGAAGCACAATCCGCGCCTCAACGAGAAGGTGGCGCGGCTGCCGGGCTTTGCCGACATCCATCCGCTGCAGCCGATTTCGACCGTGCCCGGCGCGCTGGCGGTGATCGACCATCTCGCCCATTACCTCAAGACCCTCACCGGCATGCCGGCCGTGGCGATGAGCCCGAAGGCCGGCGCGCATGGCGAGCTCTGCGGCATGATGGCAATCAAGGCGGCCATCGCGGCCAGGGGCGAAGGCGAGACGCGCAAGGTCGTGCTGGTGCCCGACTCGGCCCATGGCACCAATCCGGCCACCGCGGCCCTGATCGGCTTCACGGTGGCATCGATCCCCGTGCGCGCAGACGGCACCGTCGATCCGGCCGAGATCAAGAAGGCGCTGGGGCCGCATGTCGCCGCGATCATGCTGACCAACCCCAACACCTGCGGGCTGTTCGAACGGGACGTGCGCGCCATCGCCGATGTGGTGCATGAGGCCGGCGCCTATTTCTACTGCGACGGCGCCAATTTCAACGCCATCGTCGGCAAGGTCCGCCCCGGCGATCTCGGCGTCGATGCCATGCACATCAATTTGCACAAGACCTTCTCGACGCCTCATGGCGGCGGCGGGCCGGGTGCGGGACCGGTGGTGCTCTCCGACAAGCTCGCGCCCTTTGCGCCGTTCCCCTATGTCGTCAATGCCCGCGTGCTGGTCGAACGGGCCGAGGAAGTGATGAATGGCGAGACGCCCTTCGGCCGCCTCACCGCCTTCCACGGCCAGATGGGCATGTTCACGCGGGCGCTGACCTACATGCTCTCGCATGGCACCGACGGCATGCGGCAGGCCTCGGAGGATGCGGTGCTCTCCGCCAATTATATCCGCACCGGCCTGGCTGATCTGATGTCGGCCCCCTTCGGCGACCAGCCCTGCATGCACGAGGCGCTGTTCGACGACACCTGGCTCAAGGATACCGGCGTGACCACGCTCGATTTCGCCAAGGCGATGATCGACGAGGGCTATCATCCGATGACGATGTATTTCCCCCTCGTGGTGCATGGCGCCATGCTGATCGAGCCGACGGAGAGCGAATCCAAGGCCTCGCTCGACCTCTTCATCGCCACGCTGCGCGACCTTGCGCTGTCGGCCAAACGCGGCGAGACCGAGCGCTTCTCCGGCGCGCCCTACCACGCTCCGCGCCGGCGCCTGGACGAAACCCGTGCCGCCCGCCAGCCCGTGCTGCGCTGGACGCCGCCGGAGCCGATCAAGGACGCAGCGGAATAGAAAACGATCATGCCCGCCGGGCACAAGCCCGGCGGGATTTTCACATCACCGGGCAAGGCATGGGCTTCTTCCAGCTCTTCATCGACCGCCACCTCGATATCGAGACGATCCAAGGCGCCATCCGGCACTATTTCGGGCCTGAGCGGGCGATCGCCTATTTCAGTTCCAAGGACGAGATGATTGAGAGCTGGGGAGCGGGTAGCGACACGCCGCTCGACGTCCATGTCATCGTGCGGCCCCTGAGCGAAACCTATCCGCTCTTGATCGAAGTCTGGCAGCCCGGCCCGGACTCGCTCGAAGAGGAGCGGCGCTTCGCCATCTATTTTTCGAAAGCCGCGAACTGCCGCTCGATCATCACCGACGAGGAATTGAACCCCTATAGCTGGTATTGCGTGCATCCATCGGGGACGGTCGAGACGATCTACCTCACAGATGCCGATATGGGCGTGAAGGAGGGGTGACAGCCAAAAATATGCTCGAACGATATATACGCTTGGTCAATATGGTCCCGCCAAGAAGCGACCCGTTAATTATTCACATTTTGACAGCGGCTATTCCGCCCCACCAATGTCAATGCCTCGGTAAGAATGGATGAGGATAGTTAAAATATACACGCAAATCATCTCGTATTGTTTTAGTAATATATAACACCGCCAACATGCAAATACCTGCCATGACCGCCGTGAACGATCCTGGCATTTCCAATGCCGCCATCATAAGAAGCACAAAGGGTATCGAAACAAAATTAAGAAACGCCCCCTCATGCTTATTCGGATCCCACATGCCAAGTAATGTTTTCAGCATAATGCGAATTCTCACGGAATTATAAATAACCATTGTCGCGTTAATTACTAAAATTGAAAATATAGAATCATATTTGATTATGTCCTTGTATACAAAAGACATAACAATTACACAAATATTCATGCTTGCTATGTCCAAAATCAGAGTCTGAATGGAAGGCGAAATAGCAGCTCTCAGAAATCTGACCTTTAGCGCATATCCCGCCCCAAACCCCGGCGCCATTGCGGCCAACTCGCGATCGGCCGATACGTGATGATTGAAATTCCAAATCTTCTTGGCCTGCTCCAATGTGGTTGAATTCAACATGGCGAGAAAGAGCCATATGAGATTCGGAGGCTGTTTTATCCCCCCACCGAAGAGATACTGAAAACCTATAAGAACGCCGCCGATCAGTCCGAGGACCACCAGACGCTGCAGAAACTCCTTCATCACATGCGACCATCGAAAACCGTTTTCCAGATCCTTCCACAAAAGACAACGCAATGCCTCTGACCCTGAAATTGAATTCAACTCTGAATTATCTCCGCCGAAAACACTCGTAAGTTCAGAATAAACTGTTGCGTTATTTTTACTAAATTGACGTTTGTTTACAAAAATATACCCTATCGCCCGGACGACGGTATCTACTTTATGCTCGGCTGCCACTGAAGGATCGCGTTTTGAGGGCAGCAAGACGGGCCTGTAGAACCAGGCGGCAGCGGCAATGAGGCATGCTGTCAGCACCGTCACGCCCCATCCGAAGAAATGGGGAATCCTCGCGCCCCACATCGCCTCTTCTAGTCCCAACAGTATTATCGCGATGTAGAAGAAAAGCCATCCGTACCCCTGCAATCGCCCCATATTGCTGGGGTTCATTCGCAAGGCGATCAATCCTCCCATGATAACGCTGATCTGGATGGCGCATGAAACCAGTCCCTCGATCGGCGAGCGTCGGGCCAGCCCGATGATCAACGATGGCACTATGATCTGGGCTGCTGCGAAAAGAAGGAGTCCCTCGACGGCATAGCGGCCGAGGCGAGGAACGAGGAGGGCAGCCGCTACTTCAGCGCGGCGACGGGTCGCTTCCAAGGCATAGAACCAGCACGCAGCAGAACAACCGAGATAAATCAAGACGATGCGCGCAGAGGCATGATCGCCAAAGCTGAGTAATGGGGACAGGAGGAAGGTCGCCACAAACCAGAATAGGCAAGTGCATCCGAGCGTAGGGTCGCAACCCAGCGTCAATCTCAGCCAGATCTGCTCCCATTTCATCGCGCAATCTCCACGAAGAGATCCTCGATGCCGAGCGTTCTGATCCCAGCCCGACGGGCGAAATCGGGCCAGTCTTCGGCGGGCGAGCGCCGAAGCACCAGCGAGATGGCGCCATCGGCCAGAATTCGACGATGAAGCTCTCCTACCATGGAGCTTTCCGACAGTGCATGGGACGGCACGACCACCTGGGCCACGCATTCCTTGAGATCGTCCACCGGGGTATCCAGGATGAGGCGTCCCTGATGCAGGAACAAAATACGCGACGCCACACGTTCGAGATCCGACACGATATGCGTCGAGAACAGCACGGTTGTTCCGCCTTCACCGGCGCGGCCCACGATGTCGCGCAAAAGGTCCCGGCGGGCCGCGGGATCGAGCGCGGAGGCGGGCTCGTCCAAGACCAGAAGCTCTGGACGGGTGGCCAGGGCCCGCACCAGTTCGACCTGTTGACGTTCTCCCGGCGAAAGTGCCGAGAGCTTGCGATCAATCGGGATCTGGGCACGCCTCAGTTCCTCGTTCACATAGTCTCGATCCAACCTCGGATAGAGCCGAGCGACGAAGTGCATCATCTGCTTGACCGACATCCATTCGAGTGCAGTCGGGGTCTGTGAAACATAGGCCAGACGTGCCTTGACATCGTCGCCCATCGTCAGTGCCGCTTCGCCGAGGACCCAGGACATGCCGGCCTCGACCTCGATCAGGCCAAGCAAGGCCCGGATCAGCGTCGACTTGCCGGCGCCGTTTCGCCCGACGAGCCCGACGATCTCGCCGGGCTCTATGCGCAGGCCGACATTGCTGAGGGCCTGCTGCGTACCGTAGAACTTGCTCAGCCCGACCGCTCGTATCGGCGTCGCTGCCGGGATCGACTGTATCGACGCAAAACCCGTCATTCCTTCCCCTCCAGCAAGGCAGCGAGCCGGCGCAAGATGACGTCGCCGGGCAATTCCAGTTCGCGCGCCTGACGCGCCATTTCCACAAGATGAGGTTCGATCAGCCCCAGGCGTTGATCGAGCGAGGCGGCACGCCGGGACGACGACGCGACGATCATGCCGCGCCCCTGCAGGCGATCGAGATGCCCTTCGGTTTCCAGCAGTGAATAGGCACGCGACACCGTCATCGGATTGATGGCGTGAAAGGCCGCGACGTCCCGGACTGAGGGTAACGACGCGCCCTTCTGCAGTTGGCCGCTCACGATCATCCGGCGCAACTGACCGGCGATCTGCCGATAGATCGGCTCGGCGGCACCGGGCAATATGGTGAGGTCGGAAGCGTCCATGTGTATCAATATAGCAATACACTTGCGGCATGCAATCGCCATGAAAAGGAACGGTAGCCTCAGCCCCTATTGTGCTCGCTCACCTTCACCCGCCTCGGCGCGAAATGAGCTTCCAGTACCGGCAGGGCCCGGCGGGGATCGCAGCGCCCGCACATGAAGATATCGAGAGCGGCATAGCCGGTCTCGGGCCAGGTGTGGATGCTGATATGGGATTCGGCGAGCAAAGCGACGCCGGTGAGGCCGCCGGTGTCGCCGAAACCGTGCAGCTTGACACCGAGCACCGTGGCGCCGCAGGCGGCCGCGGCCTCGCGCAAGGTATGCTCGATGCCCGCGGCATCGGTGAGGCCCCGGCAGTCCCAGAAATCGATGAGCAGATGCAGGCCGGGGGCAAAGGCCCGGGGCTGGGCAGAGGCCCCATCTATCAGCGGAGCCGGCTCGGCTCCCGAGATTTGTGCTTGCGCTGCCAATGGCTTTCCCTGATCTGCCCGCGCCATCACAGCACCGTTTCGAAGGGATGGCCACTATAGGCCATGGCCTTCTCCGCCGCACGCACGCCATGCGTATAGGCTTCCTCGAAGATGGAAACGCCGCTCATGTCGGAATGGGCGGTGAAGATGGGCGGCCGCTGCTGCAGTCCGGCCCGCCGCTGCCCGCCCCAGATGAAGCCCGGCACCGGCCGGATCATGGCATGGCCCCAGACCCAGACATCGGCCCGCTCGACATGGCCGTCGAGCTCGGGATGCACGGCGAGGAGTTCCTTGAGGAAGATCGCCTGCCATTCTTCCAGGGGGCGGGCGAGCGCCTCGCGGCGGGCATCCTCGGGCGGCAGATGGCTGATCGGCCAGTAATAGGTCAGCACCGTCCTGGTCGGGCGCATCTGCGTGATCTGATGGGTGGCGACGACATAGCCGAGCAAGGGGCTGTCGAAGACGACATTGTCCCAGCTCAGATTGGCGCCGGTGCCGCCGGGCAGGCGGCTCAGCGTGATGTTGGCGACGGCCCAGGGCGCGTAGGAGAAGCCGGCGGCAAGGTTCTGGTCGCGCAGCAGCCGCGCCGTGACGAAATGCGGCGTCGCCAGGATGGCCGCCTTCGCCTCGATGCGGAGGGCCTTGTCTTCAGCCGCGTCCCAGACGTCGACGGCCACCCCATTGCCTTTCGCTTCGACGGCATGGGCGAGCGAGCGCGTCCTTATGCGCGGGCCGAGCGCATCGGCGAGGCGGCGCGCCAGATAGCCATTGCCCTCCGGCCAGGTCACCAGGCCCTGGTCCTCGGCATCGGCGCCACGGCCATTGCGGGCAGCGAAATAATGGATGCCGGCCCAGGCCGAGACGTCGCACGAGCGCGTGCCGTAGTCGTCGCGGCAGCAATAGTCGACATACCAGGCCAGGGACGGCGAGCGATAACCCTCCCGCTCCATCCAGGTCGCCATGGTAAGGTCGTCGAGCGCCATCAGATCGGCGTCCTGCGAGCTCAGGTCGAGCGGAATGGCGAAGGCGCGCCGGCCGTCGCTGCCGATGCGCTGGCGAAACGCCTTCATCGCCGCAAAGAAACGCTTGCCGTCGGTCTCTTCGTCGGCGTCGAGGCCGATGGCGGGCATCAGGCCTTCCTGCCAGCGTCCATAGCGATAGAGCCGCTCCGAAGGATCCGCACAGAGGGCGTATTCGTCATAGATGGCCGTGCCCTTGGCGTCGTAGCCGGTGATGATGCCGAGATCCTGGAACAGCGCCCTGACAGCCCTGGCCTCCTCGGTGAGCAGCGGCACGTAGTGGGCGCCCCAGGGAAAGGCACAGACCTCGTTGCGGCCGCTGGCGGCATTGCCGCCGGGAGCAGCCTCGAGGTCGAGCAGCAGGAAATCGTCATGGCCTGCCTTGGCGAGACGATAGCCCGCGCCGAGGCCCGCTATGCCGCCACCGACGATGAGGATGCCGGTTTTCAGCGTCTCTCCCGGCGCCGGGAAGCCGCCGCTCCGCAGCCTGTGACCGATGCGGGAAGACGCGCCCACCAGATCCCCGGGCACGGAACCGCCCTCGCCGCCGCCCGGCACCCCCTTGCCCGCCAGCAAGTCTCCGCCCACCAGCCCGGCGCCGGCCAGGCCGAGCGAGGCGGCCCCCAAAGCGAGGAATTGCTTGCGGCTGATCCGGGTCATGGCAGCGCCATGGTGTGCCGGTCTTCAGACCGGCATGGAACCACTGCCAGGATACCGGTCCCGCCCCATCCCTCGATGGGGCTGAGAAGACTGGCACACCATATCTCAATAAATGAGGTAATTGCCCCACTCCTCGTCGAAATAGCGCACCAGCGGCTGGTCATCGAGGCGCTGGATGGCGGTGGCGACATGGGCCATGTCGGGCGGGAACTGGAACATCGCCTGCATGGTCGGCAGATCAAGGAAGCGCAGCCCCTCAGGCAGGCGGTCCGGCGGGCGATAGGGTGAGAAGGAGCCGATGATGAAGCCCCATTCCCCGAAGGACGGCACGAAGAGGTGATAGGCCGCGGTCTGGAAGCCGGCCGCTGCCAGCGTGTTGTTGACGCACCAGAAGGATTTGCGCGCGACCAGAGGCGAGGTGCTCTGGATCACCACCAGGCCGTCCTGGTTCACCGCCGACTTCAGGAGGCGGTAGAAGGTGAGCGAATAGAGCTTGCCGATCGAGAAATTGGACGGATCGGGCAGGTCGATGATCACGGCGTCGAAGCGCATCTCGGCAGGCTTCTGTTCACGCAGCCAGAGGAAGGCGTCGGCGTTGATGAGGGTCAGCTTGGGCGAGGACAACGAGCCGCCATTGAGACCCGTCATCATCTCGTTGTGCGAGAACAGGCGCGTCACGGCCGGATCGAGATCGACCATGGTGACCGCTTCGACCGCCGGGTATTTCAGGACCTCCCGCAGGGCCAGCCCGTCGCCGCCGCCGATGATCAGCACCCTGCGCGGGGCCTTGAGGGCGCTCATCACCGGATGCACCAGGGCCTCGTGGTAGCGATATTCGTCGAGCGAGGAGAATTGCAGGTTCGAATTGAGGAAGAGGCGGATGTCGCGCTGCTGGCGCGTGACCACGATGCGCTGATAGGGCGTGGATTCGGCGTAAACAACCGTGCCCGGATAGGCGCTCGCCTCCGCAATCGACTGGATGCGCTCGGACCAGACGAAGCCGGCACCGAGCGCGGCCAGGACCACGAAGGCGGCGGCCTTGTGCGCGCCGCGGCGGAGGATGGGCGCCTTGATGGCGTAGAGCACCCAGATCGCCACCAGCGTATTGAGGATGCCGAACAGGAAGGCCGAGCGGATCAGGCCGAGATAGGGCACCAGCACCAGCGGAAACAGCAGGGAGGCGAAGAGCGCACCGATATAGTCGAAGGTGAAGACCTTGGAGACCAGGTCCTTGAAGGCAAGCCGTCCTTCTAGGATGCGCAGCAGCAGCGGGATTTCGATGCCGACCAGGATGCCGATGACCCCGACCAGGGAGTAGAGCCAGAGGCGGAAGGAGGCGACATGGTCGAACAGGATGAAGAGGGCAGCGGCCGAACTGCCGCCGACCGCCCCGACCAGCAGCTCGATGCGGACGAAATGGCCGAGAAGGTCGCGCTCGAGATAGCGTGACAGCCAGGAGCCCACGCCCATGGCGAAGAGATAGGTGCCGATGATGGTGGAGAACTGCGTGACGGAATCGCCAAGGAGATAGCTCGCCAGCGTGCCGGCGATCAGCTCGTAGATCAGCCCGCAGGTCGCGATCACGAAGGCGGAGAAGAGCAGCAGGATTTCCACGTACGCGCCTTACACCAATCTGCGTTGAGACTGCTTCTTCCTCGGACCGCAGGCGTCTCGCCTGCTCTTTCTATCGGCCTGTCGCGACGCTTCCAAGAGCAGGCGAGACGCCTGCGGTCCCAGGAGAATCGACGCCCTCAGCCATGGATGGCCGAGGCGATGATGATGGCGATGCCGAGCGCCACCGCACCCAGGAAGATCGCCATCGCGGTGTTGCGCTTCTCGCATAATTCCTTCCACACCTGCACCTTCGGGGTCAGCAGGTCGAGCAGCCAGAAGGCGATGACGAAGACGAGCAGGCCGATGCCGGAATAGACCAGCGAGGCCACCACATATTTCAGTTCGATCAGGCCCGAGACATCCATGAAAGCCCCCTATTTATGATATGAATAGCCGCCACCGCCGGAGCTTCTGCCGCCGCCGAACCAGCCGAAGGAGCCGCCATCGTCGCTGCTCCTGATGCCGCGGCTGGTGGTCTGCTTGGCGTGCCACATATTGGCCAGCGAATAACCGCCGAAATTGCCGAGGGCCATGCCGAACACGACGGCCCCGGCGAAGATCATCTGAATCCTGCTCACGTGTCCTCGCTGCTGGAACTGCTGCTAGAATCGTCGCTCGATGAGGAACCACCGCTGTCGTCGTCATCGTCGCTGCTCGACGACCACCAATTGTCGGTCCCGGAATCGGAGCTGCTGCTGCCGGCGGCGGCAACGAAACCGCCCGCCGCCAGGTTGCCGGACACCGATGGCGCTTCCTCGTCGATGCCGCCCTGCTCCCAGCGCGACTGCTCGAAGCGCCGGTCGCGGAAGAAGCCGAAGCCGGCGCCGAGAGCCAGGAGGCCGACGGCACCGAGATAGTTCGACCAGATCGGCACGGCGTGCCGGACCGTGACGGTGAATGTCTCCGAAGGTAGAGGATTGGCGGGCGCAGGGGCAATGGTGGGCTGCGAGGAGGGGAAACTGCCGCCCTGGCCATTGTTGCGCAACCAGGTCTGTAGGTAATCCTCGCGCGCCACCATCGGCACGGTCTCCGCCACCTTGGTGAACAGGCCGGCATTGGTGTCGATCAGCAATTTGTAGGTGCCTGCCGGCACCGGCGACAGCAATTCGCTGGTGCGCTCGGTGACCCGCCCGCTGCTGTAGTTCTCCAGCCCCTGGGAGGCATGATAGCTCCTGTTGGTCTCGACATTGACCAGGGCGACGTCGAGCTCCAGCCAATCGTCTTTCAGTTCGGCGCTGGTCTCGAACTCGACATTACCCCGGCCGTCCAGGCGGAAAGGTTCGGAGGCGAAGGTCTTACCCTTGTCGGCGGAGGTCAGGGTGAAGGTCTGCGAGGCGACCTGACGCCCGGGCGAGAGGGCGAGCGAGCCGAACTGCAACAAGGTCGCCACTCCGAGCGCTGCGAGCGGCACCCTCAGCCAGCGCCGGTGCGGGTTGGGTTGGTTGACGCCGGGCCCGTCGCGCTCGTCCGCGAGCGGCAGCTTGAAGGCCTCGGCCACCAGGCTGGGTTCGAGATAGACGCCTTCGGAGACGATGATCTCCTCGTCATTGCTCTCGACCATCAGCCGGTGAGGCGAGGCGATATAATCAGCCGTCTCGGTGACGTCCGCCGTGGAAGCACGCCAATAGAATTCGCCGGCGACATATTTGGTGAGCGCCTGTCCCTTGCTGAAGAAGGCATAGCGCCGCCCCTCGACCGTAAGGTCGATGGTACTGCCCGCGCCCGGCACGTCGCGGGTAAGCATCTTCACCAGCGTCCAGTGGCCCTGCTCCCGGACCAGGAAACGATAGCCCCGATAGGGGTTGAACAAGAGATATTCGATCCATTCGTAATATCCCGTGCGATCGCTCCGGCGCATATAGCCGACGACCTCCCACTCGACGTCCTGCAGCCGCCCGCGGGAACCGATGGGAATCTCCGAGGGCTCGAGCGCCGCCTGGGCCTTCTGGATGATGCGCAGATTCTCGTCGGCGACGTCGATCAGCGAGGAACACTGGCTGCAGGTGGCGCTGATCGACTGGCCGACGGCGCGCAAGGTCACCGCCCCACCGCAATTGGGGCAGGCAAAGGTTCGCGGCCGGCCGGGCGGCCTTGGCGCGGGTACGGCCGGCGATGGTGCTGGCGGCGCGAGAGGCTCGTCCATCACCAGCCCTCCAGCGGCCTGAGATTGGAGAAACGCAAGGCATCCCATTCGAGATAACGGCCGAGATAGGCACTTGCCTCCTTGCCGTCATGTTCGAGCGTGGCGAATTCGCCATCGGCACCGACGCAATCGATCGACACGGTACGCCGCCCCTTGGGTGCGGCGAAAGGCAGTTCGCCTTCCGAGCCCAGGCAGGTCGCCAGCTTGATGTCGACCGCCCTGAGCTGGACGCCATTTATCGTTACCGAGAAGCCCGGCCTGATGCCGGCGGCACCGGTCTCGTTCCCCTCCAGCAGCGGCCGGCAGCGCTCCAGCGCCTCGCGCACGCCGCCCCAGGAGTTCTCCTCCGCCTCCAGGCTCACCGAGAAGAACCCCTGCGCCTCGCCGATCCAGCCTTCCCGGCCGTCATCCATCAGCATGTGCCATTCGTTCCACAGCCCGTCGCTCCAGCCGATCTTCAGGCGTCCGATGATGGTGAAGGACTGGCCGTCGAACATACCGCCAGTGCCGAGCTGGAGGGGGCTCATGTCGTCGGGCAGCGCCGCCATCACCCCGAGCGAGGTCACGTCGACATCGGTGCGCACCACCATGGACTGGCAATAGGCACAGACGGCATAGACCGACTGCGCCGACCGGAACACGACATCCGCTCCGCAGGAAGGGCAGGCGAATTTACGCATTGGGCCTCGTATGGATCACGGGATTGACCGGCCTGTTCGGCCAAGCAGAGTTTCGCGGCGAGCAGGGCGAAGTCCGGTCTATTTGATCCGGGATAGCAGTTCGGCCTTCTTGGCGTCGAATTCCTGCTGGGTAAGGATGCCCTTGGCCAGCAGCCCGCCGAGTTTTTCGAGGAGCTGGATCGGATCCTCCGCCGGCTGCGGGGGCGCTGCCGGCGCCGAGGGAGCCTGCGCCGGCGCCGCATTGGCAAAGCCCTGTGCCATGGCCTGGCCGATTGCCATGCCGGCACCGAGCCCTGCCCCTGCTCCTGCCAGGCCGCCCGGATTCTCGGCGGCAAGCGGGATGGATTCGGCCGTCTGGAACTGGGCGTAGCGATTGAGATCGCCCAGCATGTTCATGGAACTGGCCTTGTCGAGGATACGCTGGAGTTCCTCCGGCAGCGACAGGCTCTGGACGTAGAAGCTCTTGACGTCGATGCCATAGTCACGCAGCGCCGGGCGGATGGCTTCCGCCAGCTTCTGGGAGAAAGCCTCCTGGTTGGCGGCCATGTCGATGAAGGCGACATTGCTCTGGCCGAGCGTCGAGGCGATGGCCGTGAGCACGGCACCGCGAAGCTGCCCCTCGATCATCTCTGAGGTGCAGCGCTCGGCCGTACCGACCAGCCGCGACCAGAACGCGCCGACATCGCCGATCGCATAGGAATAATTCCCGAAGGCGCGGATGCGGATCGGGCCATATTCCTTGTCGCGGATGGTGAGGGGCTGGGTGGTGCCCCATTTGCGGTCGATCTGGTCCTTGGTGTCGAAGAAATAGACGTCCGACTTGAAGGGCGATTCGAAGAACTTGTCCCAGTTCTTCAGATAGGTCAGCACCGGCAGGGTCTGGGTGGTGAGCGTATAGGTGCCGGGGCCGAAGATATCGGCGATCTTGCCTTCGTTGAAGAAGGCCGCCTTCTGCGTCTCGCGCACCACGAGCTGGGCACCGTTCTGGATTTCCATGCCGGACATCGGGAAGCGGTAGGCCAACAGGCCCGGCTCCTCGGCCGTCCACTGGATGACATCGATAAATTGCTTGGAGATGAAGTCGAGAATGCCCATGCCCGTATGCTCCATACCGACGGATCGCAAGCCGCAGACAGCCTATCCTACCTAGCATGCGTGGCAATGGGAAAGAGTAACCCACGGGACAGTTACAGTCCGCATCAATATAGAAATGCGCAGGACCCGCTCCCCTCGAAGAATGGCGCCGGCCTCCCGCCTCTTTTTGCGGGAGAATATGACAATCAGCGACGGATCAAGGGCATCGTTGCGATCGATATCGTCTTTTCGTGTGTTTTCGCCCGCCGGCCTCCCAAGAATGCTGGCCGGGATGTCGAGTCCTGCCACAGGAGAAGATGCCGTGATCCCGAACCTTGCTGCAGGCCAATGGAACCAGCGTCCTTGCCGAACGTGACATTAACGCACCAATTGGTTACTTAATTTTGGAAACCGTCGCAGCATTGTTTGCACCCATTCCAAAAACGTGAAAAAAGCACGGTCACTCCAAGCTATTTCAAACCACCGGAGACTACTCGATGACCGACAGTGCCGATCTCGGCCCCCGCGAGGCGATGGAATATGATGTCGTCGTGGTCGGCGCCGGACCTGCCGGCCTGGCCGCCGCGATCCATCTCAAGCAGCTCAATCCCGAAACCAGCGTGGTGGTGGTGGAGAAGGGCTCGGAGGTCGGCGCCCACATCCTCTCCGGCGCGGTGATCGATCCGGTCGGCCTCGACAAGCTGCTGCCCGAATGGCGCGAGGCGGAGGACCGCCCGCTGGTGACCGAGGTCACCGAGGACCAGTTCTATTATCTCGGCCCGTCCGGCGCCCTGCGCCTGCCCAATTTCGGCATGCCCAAGCTGATGTCGAACCACGGCAATTTCGTCGGCTCGCTCGGCAATGTCTGCCGCTGGCTGGCAGTCCAGGCCGAAGCGCTCGGTGTCGAGATCTATCCGGGCTTTGCCGCCGCCGAAGTGCTCTATGACGACAAGGGCGCGGTGATGGGCATCGCCACCGGCGACATGGGCATCGGCCGCGACGGCCAGCCCAAATCCGGCTTTACCCGCGGCATGGAACTGCACGGCAAATACACCCTCTTCGCCGAGGGGGCCCGCGGCAGCCTGACCAAGACGCTGATCGCCAAGTACAATCTGGCCGATGGCCGCGAACCCCAGAAATTCGGCATCGGCATCAAGGAACTCTGGCAGATCGATCCGGCCAAGCACGTGCCGGGCCGGGTGCAGCATTCCTTCGGCTGGCCGCTGGATTCGAAGACGGGCGGCGGCTCCTTCCTCTATCACCTCGAAAACAACCAGGTGGTGGTGGGCTTCGTCATCCACCTCAACTACACCAACCCCTATCTCTCCCCGTTCGACGAGTTCCAGCGCTTCAAGCACCATCCGCTGATCGCCCCGACCTTCGAGGGCGGCAAGCGCATCGCCTATGGCGCGCGCGCCATCACCGAGGGCGGCTACCAGTCGGTGCCCAAGCTCTCCTTCCCGGGCGGCGCCCTGATCGGCTGCGCGGCCGGCTTCGTCAACGTGCCGCGCATCAAGGGCAGCCACAATGCCGTGCTGTCGGGCATGCTGGCGGCCGAGCACCTTTCCAAGGCGCTGGCCGAGGGCCGTTCGCATGACGAGCCCGCCTCCTATGAGGCCGCCTGGCGCTCCAGCGAGATCGGCCGCGACCTCTACAAGGTGCGCAACGTCAAGCCGCTATGGTCCAAGCTCGGCACCTTCGCCGGCGTGATCCTCGGCGGCATCGACATGCATCTCAACGAGAAGCTCGGCTTCTCCCTGTTCGGCACGCTCAAACATGGCAAGCCCGACTATGCCACTCTGAAACCGATCGCCGAGAGCAAGCCGATCGACTATCCCAAGCCGGACGGCAAGCTCTCCTTCGACAAGCTTTCCTCGGTGTTCCTGTCCTCGACCAATCACGAGGAGGACCAGCCGATCCATCTCACGTTGAAGGATCCCAAGGTCCCGATCGAAAAGAACCTGCCGCTCTATGGCGAACCGGCCCGGCTCTATTGCCCGGCGGGTGTCTATGAAGTGGTCTATGGCGACGAGGCGGCCAAAAAGGATCCGCGCTTCGTGATCAACGCGCAGAACTGCGTGCACTGCAAGACCTGCGACATCAAGGATCCGGCCCAGAACATCAACTGGGTGACGCCGGAGGGCGGCGGCGGCCCGAACTATCCGAACATGTAAGCGGAGCGTCTACGGGTGAAGGCGCTTCTTTACGCCAGCCTCGGGGTCGTTCTCCTGGGCGTCGGCCTCTATCTGCAGTTCGGCACGGCCGGGGTTTCTCCGGCCGACAGGCTGCGTTGCGAGCAGGCGATCGAGAAGGTCTATGGCGACAGCGACGAGGCCAAATATACGCTCCTGCCCAAATGCAACGAGCCCGGCATGGTCGCCATGATGGATACGAGGATCGGCGGCGCCGGCGCCGAGCAGGCCGCCCAGGCGATTGCGTCCGCCAATCGCAGCGATCTCGTCGGCATCCTCATCAATTGCGCCCTGATCGGTGCCGGTATCGGTGCCCTGGGTGCGGCGGCCGCAGCCTTCCGCCAGTCGAAAAAGCAGGCCGCCTGACGGAGGAAAAATGGGGGCGGGTCTTTAGACCCCGCCCACGAGTACCGCCTCACGCATAGAGCGCCTTCACGGCCGTCTTCTCCAGCAGGTCCCGGGTGCGGGGCGTATCTTCGGTGACGAGCGTATCGATCGCCGACAGCGCAGCGAAATGGTGTGCTGCCGCAGAACCGAACTTATCCGGGGTCGCCACCGCGACGATCTCGGCAGTGGCCTTGATCATCGCGGCCTTGATCGCAGCCTCGTCATAGCCGGCGGTAGTCAACCCGAATTCCTCATGAATGCCATGCACGCCGATGAAGCACAGATCGGCGTTGATGGCGTAAAGCTGGTCGAGCACGCGCGCACCCAGGACCATCTGGCTGCGCTTGTCGAAGACGCCGCCGAGCAGGATGACCTCCAGATGCGGATGCTCGGTCGTGGCCGTCGCCACCAGTGGACTGTTGGTGACGATGGTCGCCCTCAGATCGCGCGGCAGCTGCCTGGCCACTTCGAGATTGGTGGTGCCGCCGTCGATGAGGACCACCTGATCCGGCAGCACGAGCCCAGCCGCCGCCCGGGCCAGGCGCGTCTTCAAGGCCGCCGCGATCTTGTAGCGCCCCTGGAAGGGCAAGCCTCCCGGCGAGACCGGCAGGGCAGCGCCGTGGACGCGCTTGATCAGGCCTTCGGCCGCCATGTCACGGAAATCGCGCCGAATGGTGTCCTCGGATACCTCGAAATGCGCCGAGACCTCCTGCGTCGACAGCCTGCCCTTGGCCTCCAACTGCGACAGGACGAAAGCCCGCCGTTCGTCAGGCGTGGATTCGATCGGCATGACGATTCCTCAATTGCACGTTTATGACGATATCGGTAGATACATGAACACCTATCACAGCACCAGCCGATGGATCCAGCATGAAAGAGCTCCTCCTGAAGGGGAATGTCATCCTCGAAGACGCCATTCACGAAGACGCCGTCATCCGCTGCGTGGACGGCCGGATCGCCACGATCGAGCCTCATGCTCGCGAGCATGAAGGCAAAGGACTGCTTGATTTCAGCGGCCGCTACCTGTCGCCGGGTTTCGTCGACATCCACGTGCATGGCGGCGCCGGCGCCGACTATATGGACGGCACGGTGGAAGCCGTGCGGCGGACCAATATCGCCCATGCCCGGCACGGCACGACCTCGATCTTTCCGACCACGACGACGGGATCCTTTGCCCAGCTCGATGCGATGGTGAAAGCGTGCGAAAACGTGCAGGCCTCGTGGACGCCCGCGGACGGCGCCCGCATAGCCGGCATCCACTTCTACGGCCCCTATTTCGCGGCGGACAAGGTCGGCATCCACGCATCGGAAGGCCGGCGCGATCCGGTGCGGGAGGAATACGAATATTTCCTCGGCCGAGAAATCATCAAGATCGCCACCTGCGCCTCCGAATTGCCCGGCGCCCTGGATTTCTTCGATCATGCCCGCGAACGGGACTGCTTCATCACCTGCGGCCATTCCAACGCCTGCTGGGATGAACTCGAGGCGGCTTTCACGCATGGCATGCGCCATGTCGACCATTTCTGGTGTGCCATGAGCTCGGTCGCCTCCCTGCGCAAGCGCTTCGGCACGCCGATGCAGGCCGGCATGGAGCAGTATGTCCTCGCCAACCCGGCGATGAGCACCGAGGTGATCGCCGACGGCATCCACCTCTCGGACGATCTCCTGCGCTTCGCCTTCCGCCTGATCGGGCCTCGGCGCTGCTGTCTCGTCACCGATGCGAACCGCGCCATGGACATGCCGCCGGGCCAATACCGCTTCGGATCGCAGGCAGACGGCAGCTGGGTCTGGAGTGACGGCCATTCCGTCCGGGGCGATGACGGCAGCCTGGCGAGCTCGATGCATGGCATGGACCGGATGGTGAAGACCATGGCGAAGGCCATCGAGCAGGATTTGCCCGCCGTCATCCGCATGGCGTCGCTGACGCCGGCCGAGCTTACCGGCATTGCCGGCGAGGTCGGCAGCCTGACGCCGGGCAAGCGTGCCGACATCGTGGTTCTCGATGAGAGTTTCGAGGTCGAGCGCGTCTTCATCGGTGGCGAGCCCCTGCCCGTCGCCGATGCGAGGCCCGATCAGGCGGCCTGAGCACCAACCGCGCTCGCCTCGCAGCAGGCCGCGGGTGGAGTCACGGCGCGGACGTTGCCGATGATGGCGGGTTCTGCGCGCTGGTGAAGATGAAATCCTCGGGCGGCAGCGAGCCATAGACGAAGGGCTCCTGCCGGTTTGCGGTGCGTGACATCACATCGCTGGTCACGAAGCGGAACACCTTGTTGATCTCCAGCCCCGGTTCCACCACCCGCCTGGCAAAGGCTTCGGCAAAGGCGCTGTGCTGGCTGTCGCCATCCTCGGCCACCGTGCCCTCCTTGGCCGAATAGACCACCAGCGTCGCTCCCGACGGCTCGACCCGCGAAAGGCCGCGCCCCACCGAGCGGGTTGCGGCCGTCATCGTCATCTGCGCGGCAAAGGGATTGTTGCGGCAGGCATCCAGCAGCACCAGCTTCAGGCGGCGCGCGCCGCTCAGTGCCGACAGGACGCGCTGCAGGCTGACGGTTTCATCAGGGACATCGCGATCGGACTGCAGCCTTGCATCGACGGGGATGAGGTAGTTCTGCCCCATCAGCTCCATGCCGTGGCCGGCATAATAGAGGATGGCCCAGTCGGCGGCGTCCGCCTTGGCGGAAAAGGAGCGCAGGGCCTCGACCAGGCCGGCGCGTCCGAGATCGTAGGCGACCGTGACATCCTGCACGCCGGCCGTCCGCAGGGCCGCGGCGACGAGGTCGGCGTCGCGCCGGGGATTGGGCAGTTGCGACACGGCCGCATAGCGTGAATTGCCGATGACCAGCGCAACCCGCCGCGATCCTTCGGCAGCGGCCTTCTGGGAGGAGGCGGGCGCGTCCTTCTTGCCGGCTTCGGCCTGCTGTACCGCCTTCGAGGCACGGAAAAGCGTTACATAGCGCTGGACATTGGGCAGGTTCGGATTGATCGAGAAGGCCATTTCCATGTCGGAGAGGCCAGCTTCCCGTTCCTCGAGGCGCCAATGCGCCAGTCCGCGATTGAGATAGGCCTCGGCATAGTCGCGCCGTGCCGCGATGGCCGTGTCGCAATCCGCCAGGGCCTCCCGCAACGCGCCCTTGGCCAGATAGAGCGCGCAGCGGCCCGAATGGAATTCCGCCATGCCGGGATTCAAGGCGATCGCCTTGCTGACATCGGCAATGGCCTCGTCGATCTCGCCTTTGGCGTAGTGCAGATTCGCCCGGTTGTTATAGGCATTGAAATTGCCGCCATCGGCCGCGATCGCCTTGTCGAAATCGGCCATGGCAAGGTCGTAGCGCTTGAGGTTGACATAGGAATTGGCGCGATTGCTGTAGACCAGCGAGACCCCCTGCTTCAGCGCGATCGCCTTGGTATAGTCGGCGACGGCCTTGTCGTGGCGGCCGAGCCGCTGCTGCAGATTGCCTCGATTGGCAAAAGCAGGCCCCATACGCGGATCGAGATCGACGGCACGCGAATAGTCGACAATGGCATTTTCGATATCGTCCTGCTCCGAGCGTGAATTGGCGCGGTAGAAATAGACTTCCGCCGATCCCGGCTTGATGGCGATGGCCTTGTCGTAATCGTCGATCGCCGCATTGTGGTCGCCGAGCTCGGCATAGCTGAGGCCACGGAAGACATAGGCCAGATAACTCTTGTCGTTATGCCGGATCGAGGCGCCGAGATCGTTGATCGCCAGGCCATACTGCTTCTGCCTGTAATAGGCCCGCCCGCGCTGCAGATAGGCGGTGGCCTGGCTGCCGGGCGTCACCGCAATGCGGTTGATGGCGGTGGTGCAGGCCGGAATGGCGATGGCCGGGTCATCCGAAGCGCAGCCCCCTTTCGGAGCCCCCGCCGCCGGCACGGCCAGCCACAGGGACATCGCCGCAGCCACGGTCATCAGGCGATATGCGTTCATGATCCCGCTCCCCGGCGTCCCCCGGCTCGATTCTGCCGTCGACATGGCGACGGCAAAACCGCTCGCCTCATGTCCATATCGTGCCGAACATGGCCGTCAATCGAGCACGGGTCGACACCTTTGTTTGCCTGACGCTGTCTCCCGCATCCGGCCTCGAGGCAGGCGTGCTTGCGAACCGACGGCTCCCCCCTCAACCTCCAGAGCGCATCAGCCGCACCGCGCATGCGATGGCGAGTACGATCAGCACCAGCGTGAAGCCGACCACGGCCGGCCACCCCCCGACGGTCCAGAACCAGCCGCCGCTCGAGCCCACGATGCTGGCGCCGAGATAATAAGCGAGCATGTAGAGCGAGGCGGCATGGCCTTTGCTCGCACCGCCCAGCCGGCCGACCCAGCCGCTCGCCACCGCATGGCAGGCGAACTGGCCCGCCGTCAGCACGGCGATGCCGGCGATGATGCCGGCGAGGCTCGAGGAGAGCGTGAGGCCGATACCGGCGGCCATGGTCAGGAGACCGGCGATCAGCACCGGCGCCCGCCCCAACCGGTCGGCCGCCATGCCGCCGAGCGAGGAAGAGACGGTGCCGAACAGATAGACGGTGAAGATCAGGCCTGTCTGCGTCGGGCTGAGGTCGAAGGGCGGCGCCATCAGTCGGAAGCCGGCATAGTTGTAGACGGTCACGAAACTGCCGAAGCCGCAAAAGGCGATGGCGAACAAGAGCGGCTTCGCCAGCACAACGCCGGGCCTCTCCCGGCCGAAATGCGAAGCCCATGCCCTAAGGTGATAGCGAAGATCGAAACCCTTGCGTGGCGTGAAATGCCGCGAGGGCGGCAGGAGCAGGACGAAGCCGAGGGCCAGGACGAGGCCACCGAGACCGACGATCGCCAAGGCAAGGCGCCAGGTCAGGAATTCAGCGAGGATGCCGGTCAGCACCCGACCCGCCATACCGCCGAGCGCCGTGCCGGCGATATAGAGCCCCATGGCAAAACCCAGGCCATTGGGCTCGATCTCCTCGGCCAGATAGGCGATGGCGATGGCCGGTACACCGCCAATGGCCAACCCTTCGACGGCACGCAAGGCGAGGATGGCATGCCATCCCGGTGTGACAGCCACGGCAAGATTGAGTAGGCTGGCAAGACCGATTGAAGCGAACATCAGTTCGCGCCGGCCGAATCGCTCCGAAACAGCGGCGGCCGCAAAGATGGCAAAGGCGAGCGCGCCGGTGGTCAGCGAGAGAGCGAGCGAACTCTGCGCCGCACCGACATGGAATTCCTCGGCCAGCAACGGCAGCAAGGGCTGCACGCAATAGATCAGCGAGAACGTACCGAAACCGGCGAGGAAGAGAGCGAGACTGATCTTACGGTAGGCAGCCGACCCGCGAGCGACATGGGGCACGGGGGGCGCATAGGCGGCGGGAGCGGACATCACCAAGGGGTCGTATCCCAGCGTCAGCTTGTCAAGCACCGATCCCGGGCCATTCCGGGAGGAGCGATCGATACCTGCCGGCACCGGTGCTATCCAGGGTTGCTGCCCGGCGGCGACCGACCGGAGATGGGCCAAACGGCCCGGCAAAATCGGCAGATTAGCGCGGAGGGTGGGTTGTTCCCTCGCCTCAAAGCAGCCATGGTAGCGGCGAATAATTCGCGACTGCGTCGCCTGTGTCGAGGCGGCCGGCTGATTCGGAGTTTTCTTCCCTGTGCCCCTGTCTTCCCGCACGTCTTTTTCCGCCGCCTTGTTGGCGATCGCCCTCTCGACGACCCTGATGGCGCCGGCACTGGCAGCCAAGGCGCTCGAACGTCCATTCAGGCCGACTTCCGCTTCAGGCAGCCTGTTGGCTGGCAGGCTGGCTGCCAATGTGCGTGACGACGACAATGCGGCCTCCTTCTATGCCAAGGCGCTGAGCAGCGGTCTGTTCAAGGACGAACAGGCTCGGCAGGAGCTGACCAACCGCACCTTCATCGCCTTGCTGACCTCGGGCGAAATGGACAAGGCCGTCACCTTCGCCCGGCGCGTGGTGGCGATCGACAAGAAGAACCCGATCGCCCATCTCGTGCTCGGCATCCGGGCGTTGAAGGGGCGGGACTATACCAAGGCCCGTGACGAACTCGCCTTCACGCTCGACAAGCCTATCCTGCAGCTGGCGACGCCCCTGATCTCGACCTGGACCTATGCAGGCGCCGGCCAGACCAAGAAAGGCGTGGTGGCCAGCGACGACATTTCGTCCAATGATGGCTTTTCCACCTTCAAGAATTTCTCCACCGGCATGATGCTCGACATGGCCGGCATGCGCGATGAGGCGATCGCCCGGCTCAAGGACGCCCATGAGCGCGATGCCAATGCCGTCTCCATCGTCGACGCCTATGCCCGCGCACTGGCGCGCGCCGGCAAGAAGGACGACGCGCTCAAGGTGCTGGAAGCCTATTCGGCCAAGGTGCCTCGCCAGCCGATCGTCGCGGCACTGATCGCCGACATCAAGGCGGGCAAGCGCATCGGGCCGGCCGTGACCTCGGCCCAGCAGGGTGCGGCCGATATCCTGGTCTCGGTCGCCGCCGGCATCGCCAAGCAGGGCGGTGCCGACTATGCCGTGGTGTTCTATCGCCTGGCGCTGTATCTGGAGCCCGCCAATGCCACGGCCCTGATCGGCCTCGCCGAACTCTACAGCGACCTCAAGCAGCCCCAGACCGCCGAAACCCTGTTCAAGAGCGTGCCCGCTTCCTCGCCGCTCAAGCGCAACGCCGAAATCGAGCTTGCCACCACGCTGGACGAGCTCGACAAGACCGATGAGGGCGTGGCGCATCTGAAGAAGATCATTTCGGCCAATCCGCAGGATCTGGACGCCATCATCTCGCTCGGCGGCATCTTTAACCAGCGCAAGCGCTGGGAAGAGGCGTCCGTGGCGTTCTCCCAGGCGGTCGACGTGATCGGCAAGCCTACCCGCAATGACTGGGCCACCTTCTATTACCGCGGTATCGCCTATGAGCGGATCAAGCAGTGGCCCAAGGCCGAGGCCGACTTCAAGAAGGCGCTGGAGCTCTTCCCCGATCAGCCCTCGGTGCTGAACTATCTGGGCTATTCCTGGATCGACCAGGGCATGCATCTCCAGGAAGGCATGGAGATGATCAAGAAGGCCGTCGATCAGCGTCCGGATGACGGCTATATCGTCGACAGCCTGGGCTGGGCCAATTACAAGCTTGGCCAATATGACGAGGCGGTCGAGCAGCTCGAGCGCGCGGTCTCTCTCAAGCCGAGCGACCCCACCATCAACGACCATCTCGGCGATGCCTATTGGAAGATCGGGCGCAAGCTGGAGGCGACCTTCCAGTGGCGCCATGCCCTCGATGCCAAGCCCGAGCCGGACGAGAAGGCCAAAATCGAGCAGAAGCTGAAGGACGGCATGCGGGACACGGCCTCGGCCGACGCCAGCAAGGCCGGTGACGTGGCCAAGTCTCCGGATGTGCCCAAGCCCGCGGATGCGCCCAAGCCCGCGGACGAGGCAAAGCCCGCCGACGCACCGAAGACGCCGGATGCACAGCCCGAAAAGCCGGCCGATGCCGACAAGCCAACGGAAGCCCCCAAGCCGGCTGACCAAACCAAGCCGGCGGACCAAACCAAGCCTGCTGATGCTCCCCAGCCCGCAGGCGAAACAAAGCCGGCTGATACCTCCAAGCCGACTGATACCTCCAAGCCGGTGGAGGCTCCCAAGCCCGTCGATCCGGCTAAGCCTGCTGATGCGCCCAAACCCGCCGATGCTCCCAAACCTGCCGATGCTCCCAAGCCGGCGGAACCCGTGAAGCCCGCCTCGCCGTCCAACAGCAATGGCGGCTGACGTCACGGCGGCCGGCGGGGCGGGAGCCTCGCCTGTGTGGCTGAACGAGAAAGCCCGTGCCAAGGTCAATCTGACCTTGGCCGTGCTGGGGCGTCGCGCGGACGGCTTTCATCTGCTCGACAGCCTGGTCGCCTTTGCCGATATCGCCGACGAGCTCAGTCTCGAGCCGGGGCCCGGCCTCTCCCTGGAAGTCTATGGTTCTCGCGCGAAGGAGGCCGGCGCGGTCGCCGACAATCTCGTACTCAAGGCAGCCAAGGCGCTCGCCGAGAGGCATGATGGCCTCACACTCGGGCATTTCCGGCTCGACAAGCGCCTGCCAGCGGCAGCCGGCATCGGCGGCGGCTCCTCGGATGCCGCAGCTGCCCTGCGCCTCATCGCCCGCGCCAATGAGCTGCCGTTAACGGACGAAAAAGTCCTGGCCGCTGCCCGCGCCACGGGCTCCGACGTGCCGGTCTGCCTGCAAGTGGTGGGTCGATGGATGCGCGACGCAGGAGAAACGCTGTCAGCTCCGGTTCCCCTGCCCCCTCTGCCCGCCGTCCTGCTCAATCCGGGTGTTGCCACGCCGACAGCGGATGTCTTCCGAACCCTCGCCCTTCCCGCGGGGACGGCCATTTCCCCCGACCTTTCCCTGGCCGCGGCCATCGAAGGCGAGAAAAGCCCGACGGCACTGATCCGCCATCTCGATCGGGGACGCAACGATCTCGAACCGGCGGCGCTTGTGCTGCGCCCAGCCATCGGCGAGGCGCTCGCCGTCTTGCGCGGCCAGCCCACCTGCCGCCTCGCACGCATGTCGGGCTCGGGCGCCACCGTGTTCGGCCTGTTCGAAACGGCCGAGGCGGCAGTTGCAGCAAGACAGGCGATTGCAGAGCGTCGGCCTGGCTGGTGGGTGGTGGACACCGTCATCGGCTGAGGGCGGCGGCGGCCCTTGGAGCGCGGACATCTTGTCCGCATTTTCGCGGCGTTTCCAAGAGCGGACAAGATGTCCGCCCTCCCCGCCACGCGCTTCGACATTGCATCCTGCCCCTTGATCGGGCAAAGGTCCGGCCAACGGAATTTCTGCAGGCGGTGACGATGAACATTCTTCTGATCGGATCGGGCGGGCGCGAACATGCCCTGGCCTGGGCGATATCGGCGAGCCCGCTCTGCGAGAGGCTCTATGCCGCGCCCGGCAATCCCGGCATGGAAGAGTGTGCCATCTGCGCCGCCTTCGACCCGACCGACCATCAGGCGGTGATCGCCTTCTGCCGCGAGAACGAGATCGACTTCGTGGTGGTGGGTCCCGAGGCACCGCTGGTCGCCGGCCTGGTCGACGATCTCGCCGCTGCCGGCATCAAGGCCTTCGGCCCCAGCAAGGCCGCCGCCCAGCTCGAAGGCTCCAAGGGCTACACCAAGGATCTGTGCCAGGAATTTTCCATCCCGACCGCCGCCTATCGGCGCTTTACCGATGCTGTTGCTGCGCGCGCCTATGTCCAGGAACAGGGCGCGCCGATCGTGATCAAGGCCGATGGCCTGGCCGCCGGCAAGGGCGTGGTGGTGGCGATGACGCTGGACGATGCCCTTGCTGCCGTCGAGGCCATCTTCGCCGGCAGCGTCGGCGAGGCCGGCCACGAAGTGGTGGTGGAACAGTTCCTGGAGGGCGAAGAGGCGAGCTTCTTCGCCCTGTGCGACGGCACCACCGCCCTTCCCCTCATCTCCGCGCAGGACCACAAGCGCGTCTTCGATGGCGACAAGGGCCCGAATACCGGCGGCATGGGCGCCTATTCGCCGGCCCCCATCATGACGCCGGAGATGGAAGAGCGTGTGATGGAAACCATCATTCGCCCTACCGTGCGGGCCATGGCCGCCCGCGGCACGCCGTTCAAGGGCGTGCTCTTCGCCGGCCTGATGATCACCAAGGATGGCCCTGAGCTGATCGAGTACAACGTCCGCTTCGGCGATCCGGAAACGCAGGTGCTGATGCCGCGGCTGCGCTCGGACCTGTTGCCGGCCCTGATCGCCTCGGCCGACGGCGTGCTCTCCACCATCTCGCTGCGCTGGAAGAACGATGCGGCGCTCTGCGTGGTGATGGCGACCAAGGGCTATCCCGGCAGTTTCCAGCGCGGCTCGGAAATCCGGGATCTCGCCAAGGCGGCTTCGCTCGACGACGTATTGGTCTTTCATGCCGGCACCAAACGCTCGGGCGACCATATCCTCGCCAATGGCGGGCGCGTGCTCGGCATCACCGCCAACGGCAAGACCGTCGCAGAGGCACAGAAGCGGGCCTATGAGGCCGTCGATCTCGTCGACTGGCCCGAAGGCTTCAGCCGCCGCGACATCGGCTGGCGTGCCATCGGCAAGGCCTGAGCCGTGACGCTGGCGGTCACGCGTTCGAGCAAGACCGTGGCCTTGGCCCTTGGCGGCGGCGGGGCACGCGGCCTCGCCCACATCCCGATGCTGGAAGTCTTCGACGAGCTCGGCATCCGGCCGGTCGCCATGGCCGGCACCTCGATGGGAGCGATCTATGCCGCGGCCTACGCCGCCGGCCTCTCGGCTGCCGAGCTCCATGCCTATACGCTGGCCATGCTCGCCGATCGGCGCGGCATGCGCAACAAGCTGATGGCAGCGCGCAGCGGGCGGCTGGCAGACCTGTTTTCCGGCCTCGGCAATCCGGTGATGATCGATGCCGAGGTCTTTTGCGACGCCTTCCTGCCCGAGGCCGTGCCCCAGGCCTTTGCCGATCTTGCCATCCCGCTCACCATCGTGGCCACCGACTATTATGGCCGCCGTGAGCGGGCCTTCACGGCCGGCCCGCTGCGCCAGGCCGTCGCTGCCTCCATGGCGATCCCCGGCGCCTTCAGGCCGGTGCGCATCGACGGCCAGGTGCTGGTCGATGGTGCCACCGTCAACCCGCTGCCGCTCGACCACCTCACCGGCAAGGCCGACATTCTCGTCGGCATCGACGTCTCGGGCGCCGCGACCATCGCCGCCGAAACCGACATGCCCGGCACCTTCGAGGCGATGTTCGGGGCCCTGCAGATCATGCAGGCGGCGATCGTCGATGCCAAGGCGGCCCATTATCGTCCCGACATCCTGATCCGTCCCAATGTCGGCAGCATCCGTGCCCTCGATTTCGCCCGCTCCAGCGTGGTCTTCCGCCTCGCCAGGCCGGCAAAGGAGGAACTGAAACGGAAATTGGGCGAGCTGCTGGAGCGGGGATAAGTCAGGTTCCTTCTCCCCTTGCAGGTGTCGCCAACTCCGAAGGAGTTGGCTAGAGGTCCCGGCAGGGGGATGAGGGGTGCAGCGATTTCCCGACCAGGTTGCGTATCTCCCCTCATCCGTCCCTTCGGGACACCTTCTCCCGCAAGGGGAGAAGGCGGTGGCGCTCTTTCCGGCCCCTTTCGACGCCCCCGCTCCCTTGTCTCTTCCCAGCCCGGCGCTGAGGGCTTATGTGAAGGGCACCACCGTCCCGTACCGCTTACTCCCTTCGACCGGAAAGGCCCCGCCTTGGCTTCCTCGCCCCGTCTCATCCATGGCTTTCGCGAGATTGCCAGCGCCTATGACCTGATCTTCTGCGATATCTGGGGCGTCATCCACAACGGCCACAGGGTGTTCGACGGTGTTGCCGACGCCCTCATCGCCTATCGCAGGCAGGGCGGCGTTGCGGTGCTGGTCTCCAACGCGCCGCGGCCTGCCCAGTCGGTGATGCCGCAGCTCGACCGGCTCGGCCTGCCGCGCGAATGCTGGGACGCCATCGTCACGTCGGGGGACGTGACACGGGCACAGATCGCCGCCGTGGCGGCAAAAAAGGTCTTCCATCTCGGCCCCGATCGCGACCGGCCGCTCTATGACGGCCTCGGCATCCGCTTCGCCGATACGCCCGAGGAGGCCGAAGTGGTCGTCTGCACCGGCCTGTTCGACGACACCACGGAGACGCCGGAGACCTACAGGGACATGCTGGCCGGCTTCAAGGCGCGCGACGTACCGATGATCTGCGCCAATCCCGACCTCATCGTCGATCGCGGCGGCACCATCATCTATTGCGCCGGGGCTCTGGCAGAAGCCTATCGCGCCATCGGCGGCGAGGTGGCCATCTGCGGCAAGCCCTACAAGCCGATCTACGACGCGGCCTTCGAGACAGCCGCCTCGCTCCGCGGCAAGCCGACATCCTCCGAGCGGACCCTGGCCATCGGCGATTCGGTGCGAACCGATCTCGCCGGCGCGGCCGCCATCGGGTGCGGCGCGCTGTTCATCTCCGGCGGTATCCATGCCCTCGAGGCCGGCCATGAGGGCGACGGCGTCGACCCCGAGGCGCTTTCTGCCTTCCTTGCCGACAAGGGCGTCATTCCCGACGCGGTCATGCCGCGGCTGATCTGGTAGACATCATGGCCTTCGAGCAGTTTCTCGATCCCGTCACCCTGCCCGCCCATCTTGCCGGTGCCGCCATCGCGATCGGCAATTTCGACGGCGTGCATCGCGGTCACCTGGCGGTGATCGATGCGGCCGAGGCTCTCGCCAGGGGCTCGCAGCCGGGACCGCATCATCGGTCGCGCCCGGCCGTCGCCCTCAGCTTCGAGCCGCATCCGCGCAGCCTGTTCCGGCCGGACGAGCCCCTGTTCCGGCTGACGCCGCCTGCCTTGAAGGCCCGCCTCCTGCAAAAGGCCGGCCTCGACGCGCTGGTCACCCTCACCTTCGACCGGGCGCTTGCCGGCATGACGGCGGAGGAATTCCTGGAGGAACTCGTGGTGCGGCGACTCGGCGCCCATGCCGTTGCGGTCGGCTATGATTTTCATTTCGGCAAGGACCGCCGCGGCACACCCGAATTCCTGGTGCAGCATGGCCGTGCGCTTGGCCTCGACATCGCCATCGTGGCACCGACGCGCGAGAGCGGCGAGGCCGTGTCCTCCTCGGCCATTCGCCGCGCCCTGGCGGCGGGCGACATCACGCGCGCCAATCGCCTGCTCGGCCATGAATGGTCAGTGCTGGGCACCGTCGTCCACGGCGAGAAGCGCGGCCGCGAACTCGGCTTTCCCACGGCGAACATGGCGCTCGATCCGCAATGCGGCCTCGCCCTCGGCATCTACGCCGTGCGTGCGGTGATCGACGGCATCGTGCATGCCGGTGTCGCCAGTTTCGGCCGCCGCCCGACCTTCGACAATGGCCCGCCTTTGCTGGAAACCTTCGTGTTCGACTATGCCGGCGATCTCTATGGCAAGGAAATCGAGGTCGCCTTTGTCGGCTATATCCGCGGCGAGCAGAAATTCAGCTCGATAGAGGCTCTGGTCGCGCGCATGAACGAGGATAGCCGTATCGCCCGGCAGATGACGGCACAGGCCGCGCCATGAAACTCGGCTTCATCGGGACGGGTGCGCTGACATCGGCGATCGTGACCGGCCTCAAATCGGTGGCCGACAACGACGTGCCGGTTGTGCTGTCGCCGCGCAACGAAGCTATTGCCGCCGACCTCGCATCGCGCTTTGCCGATGTTCGGATCGCGGCCGACAACCAGGCCGTTCTCGATGCCTGCGACACGATCATGCTGGCCGTCCGGCCGCAGATCGCCCATGACGTGCTGCCGGGCCTGCGGTTTCGCCCGGACCATCGCATCATCAGCCTGATCGCCACCCTGTCTCTCGAAGAGATCGTCGCCCTGGTCTCTCCCGCCGAGCGCGTCACCAAGGCACTGCCGATGCCGATGGTCGCCCAAAGGCAGGGGCCGACGATCATCTATCCGCCCGATCCCGACGTCGTGGCCTTCTTCGGCCGGTTCGGCAAGGCCTTTGCGGTGAAGGATGCTACCGAGTTCGATGCGCTGAGCGTCGCCACCGCGACATTCGCCACCTATTTCAAATATCTCGACACCCTTCACGGCTGGCTGCAGGGCCATGGCGTTGCCGATCCGACGGCGCGCGGCTATGTCACTGCTCTGTTCAGGGCCTTGGCGCAGGCGCCGGAGGCGGCGCCCGACGCCGATTTCATGCATCTGGCACAGGAATATGCGACACGTGGCGGCATCAACGAACAGGTCCTGCGCGAGCTGACCGATCGCAAGCTCTTCGAGGCTTTCGCCGAGAGCCTCGACGGCGTGCACCGACGCATTACGGCGTCCTGAGCAGGCGATCGAACGGAACCCGGCAGACCACGGGAAGATCGGCAATGCTGAAGAATTTCGGCGACGAGATCTGGATTGCGGATGGCCCGACCACCTCGGTGGCCGGCTTTCACTACCCCACCCGCATGGCCATCATCCGGCTATCCGGCGGTGATCTCCTCGTCTGGTCCCCGATCGCCTTGTCGCTGGATCTGCGGGCGCAGGTCGACGCACTGGGCGCGGTGCGCTGCCTGGTGCCGCCCAATTCGCTTCATCACCTCTTTCTGGGCGATTGGCAGCGCGCCTATCCCGGCGCCAGCGTCTATGCGCCGCCCGGCCTCAGGGCCAAGCGCAAGGAGATCCGCTTTGACCTCGATCTCGGCGAGGCGCCCATCCCGGCCTGGGCCGATGACCTCGACCATGTCCTCGTGCCGGGCAATCTGATCACCACCGAGGCGGTGTTCTTCCATCGCCCGAGCCGGACGACGCTGTTCACCGATCTCATCCAGCATTTCGACGCCGCCTGGTTCGAGGGCTGGCGGGCAGTGGTGGCGAAACTCGACCTCATGGTCGCCCCCGAGCCATCGGTGCCCCGCAAGTTCCGCATGGCCTTCGTGAACCGGCCAGCCGCGCGCGAGGCGATCAGGCACATCCTGGCGTGGCCGACCAAGAAGGTGCTGATGGCGCATGGCGAGCCCGTAACAGGGGACGGCCAGGCTTTCCTCGCCAGGGCCTTCGCCTGGCTGATCAAATGATGCACCGCTCAGGGATTGCGGGTACGGCCCGCTACGACGGCCGGTGACCGCGCGACGATGACGATCCCCGCCAGGGAAACCACCAGGCCCACCGCCATGGCCCAGGACAGCGGCTCACCGAACATCAGCCAGGCCCAGATCATCGTCACTGGGGGGCTGAGATACAGCACCGAGGTGACGCGGGTGGGTGAGGATTTGCGCAGGGCGATATAATAGAGGCTCCAGGCGCCGAAGGTCGCCACGAAGACCAGCCAGAGGATGCCGCCGATAAAACCCCTGTCGAGAACGGGCAGGACGCCGCCCTCATGCCAGGCGAACAGGGCGAAGATCGCCGAAGCGGACAGGCACTGGATGCACAGGCTCTGATGCACGGGCATGGCGCCGGCGGGGCTGCGCTTCTGCAGCAAGGTCGCCAGGGCCAGCGACAGCGTGCCGAGTACGGGCAGGCCATAGGCCCAAAGCGGGACATGACCCATGTCTAAAGACCAGCCCGAGGCGATCAGGACGCCTGCCAGGCCGAGGAATGAACCAAGCCACTGGCGCGCACTCAAGGCCTGCCCCAGCACCGGCCAGGACAGGATGGCCACGGCCAGGGGCAGCATGTCGGCAATCAAGGCGACGAGGCCGGTCGGCACGCCGAAGACGATCGCCAAAGCGAAGCCGGCAAGGTAGCCGGACATCGCCAGCGCGCCGAACCATATCTGCGGCAGGACATCCTTCCAGCGCAGCGATGGTCCAATAGTGAGCGCGAAGGGCAGCAGGACCAGGCCGGAGACCAGGCTGCGCCACAGCAGGATCAGGAAGATCGGGGCATGATCGATCGCAAACCGGATGCCGACGAACCCGGCGCTCCATGAGATCACCAATGCGGCTTCGAGCATGAGCAGCGCGGCGATCGACACAATCTTGCTTTCCCGGGGAGAGGGCGTGCTGAGGGCTTCACTCATGGGATCGACATCCGGTCTCAGAACCGCTCCAGGATCGAGGCGGCAATCCTGCGTGCGGTCTTCAGGCGACCGTCATGCCCATCCAGCCCGGCACGCGACATGGCGCCTTCGAGCAGGAAGGAAAGATGTTCGGCAGTTTCGACGATCGCCGTACCCGCCTCCGGCCGCATCTCGCCGAGATAGGCCCTGAACAGGCGCTCGACTTCCTCCTTTTGCGAGGCGACCGACGCACGGCCCGGATCACCCACCGGAAGTTCCGCCGCGGCGTTAAGCAGCCCACAACCGCGAAAGCCCCAGTCATAGGCGGCCTCGGCATGATCCAGATAGGAATCGAAGATCGCCAGCACCCGCTCCTGCGGCGTTGCCGCGCTCTTGAGGCGCTCCTGATAGATCGCCTGCCATTCGGTGCGCCTGCCCTGGATATAGGCATTCACCAGATCGGCCTTGGACGAGAAATTATTGTAAAGGCTCATCTTGGCCACCCCGGCCCGCGCCGTGATGGCGTCGATACCGGTGGCGCCGACCCCTTCACTGTAGAACAGTTCCGCCGCTGCCTTCAGCAGACGCTCCCTGGCTGGCATGCGGTCCGTCATGATCCTCGCTCCGTGATTAGGTAGACCGATCTACCTAATCACCTCACCTGTCAAGCCCCTTCTCTGCAACGCGGCAGCTGATGAGCCTATCTCTCGGATTTACAGACGGCTTCGATGTGATGGCCATCCGGATCGATTACGAATGCGGCAAAATAGGTCGGGCCATAATGGGCGCGAAGGCCGGGTGCGCCATTGTCGGCACCGCCGCGCGCGAGAGCCGCCTCGTGAAACTGCGAAACCGCCTGCCGGCTGGGTGCGGCAAAGGCCAGATGGAAACCGGCGCCGGGAGACCGTGCCTGTTCGCGCCTCAACTTGATCGTGAACTTGTCACCGCCGCCGGGCAACCCGTAGCCTACCGCCTGATCCGGATCGTCAGGCTGCAGATCCTCCCACACGCGCACATAGCCGAGGGTCCCCAGTACGGCGTCGTAAAATGCGGCGGAGCGCCGGATCTCCGCGACGCCGAAGGAAATGTGATGCAACATGCCGAGCCCCTCTGTGGAACAGCCGATCGGTGCCGGCGAGAATCAGCTGGCGATCATAGTCCATCCCCTCGGCCGGACGCTCGCCAGCGACGATCAGACGGCATCCGCCTGCGCCACCGACTGGCCGCTCGCCTCGACCCTCTCCTCGGCGGGGCCGGTCTGCCGCGCCAGATTGAGGGCGGTGTTGATCAGCCCGATATGGCTGAAGGCCTGTGGGAAATTGCCGAGCATGCGCTCCGCGATCGGATCGTACTCTTCCGACAGCAGCCCCACATCGTTGCAAAGGCCCACCAGCCGCTCATAGAGGTGCCGCGCATCCTCCTCGCGGCCCTGCAGCACATAGACATCCGCCAGCCAGAAGGTACAGACCAGGAAGGCTCCCTCGCCCGGCGGCAGGCCGTCATCGACATGGTCGGTGTTGTAGCGCAGCAGAAAGCCGTCGCGCATCAGCATGGTCTCGACCGCCTTGACCGTGCCGATCACCCGGGGATCGTCCGCCGGCAGGAAGCCGACAAGCGGGATCTGCAGCAGGCTGGCGTCGATCGTCTTCGAGCCATAGGACTGCACGAAGCTATCGAGGTCGGGATCGAAGGCCTTGCGGCAGACATCGTCATGGATCTCGTCGGCCACGCGCTGGCAGCGCTCGGCAAAGGCGGGCCTGTCTCCGGACTTGATCGCCATGTTGGCGGCCCGGTGGAAGGCCACCCAAGCCATCACCTTGGAATGGGTGAAGTGCTGCGCGCCGCCGCGGACCTCCCAGATCCCCTCGTCGGGACGACGCCAGGCGGTCTCGAGGAAGTTCATGATGACTTCGCTAAGCGCCCGGGTGCGGGGATGGCGCTGCAGGCCGCCGGCAGCGGCCTGCATCATGGCGTCGGCAACCTCGCCATAGACATCGAGCTGGAACTGCTCGGCAGCGGCATTGCCGATCCGCACAGGCCGCGAACCTTCATAGCCGCTGAGCCAATGAGGCTCCCATTCCAGGAGGTTCCGCTCGCCCGACAGGCCATACATGATCTGCATCTGCTCGGGGGCTCCGGCGATGGCCCGCATCAGCCATTCGCGCCAGGCGGACGCCTCTTCGTAATAGCCGAGCTTCATGAAAGCCTGCAGCGTCATGGTGGCATCGCGCAGCCAGCAATAGCGGTAATCCCAGTTGCGCGGACCGCCGATCTGTTCGGGCAGCGACGTGGTGGCAGCGGCCACGATGCCGCCCGTCGGCATATAGGTGAGCGCCTTGAGGGTGATCAGCGAGCGCTTGACGACATCGGTCCAGGGGCCGACCGATGGGCAGCGCGCTGCAAAATCGCGCCAATAGCTTTCCGTATTGGCCAGCGCGGCCTCGACATCGGGCTGGGTCGGCCGTGGCGTCGTGGAAGGGCCGTAGGTCAGCACGAAGGGCACCTGCTCACCGGCGCTGACCTTGAAAGACCCTGCGGTGTGCAGGTCCTCGCCCTCCAGAGGTACAGGCGTCGAGAGAATCAGCCGATCCGGTCCTGCCACCGCCGTGATGGTGCCGTCATCGGCCCTCGTGACCCAGGGCACGGTGCGGCCATAGTCGAAGCGCACCACGAAATCGGTGCTGAAGGCGACGGTGCCCTTCCGGCCCACCACCAGCCGGATGAGGTCGTTGGTGCCGTCGCGCAGCGGCATAAAATCGATCAGGGTGGCGACACCCTCATCCGTTTCGTAGGTCGTCTCCAGGATGAGGGTGTCGGGCCGATAGCGACGACTGATCCGCGCCTTCCTGTCGGTGGCGGCAATGCGCCAGCGCCCGTTCTCCGGCGTGCCGAGCAGGGCCGCGAAACTGGCGGGCGAATCGAAACGGGGAAAGCACAGCCAATCGATGGACCCGTCGCGTGACACCAGGGCCGCCGTTTCACAGTCGCCGATGAGGGCATAATCTTCAATCCGAGACGTCAAGGGATCTCTCCTTTCGACAGCCGGGACGCGGCATGCCCATGACGGGGCACCTGCAGCGCCTTTTCGCGGAATTGGCTCATAGGCGGCATTTCGACCGGAGCCCCGGTGATTCACCCCTATCTTCTCCTCCGGAATGCGGCGATTTAGTGCCGAAACCGGAGGTTGCAGCCCGAGAGCGGCGAAGATCTCTCCCTGGAGGAACGATCGACCTGCCTCTCATCTGGTCCATCGTACTTTCGATTGCTATGGTCCGCACTCAAATCCGGCGCCGCAACCGCGCTGCCAACAGCAGAAGGCCTCCAGCACATTGTCGGCGCTCACCCGTCTCCTTCCCACCTGGATGGTCCTGCTCCGGCGCTACTGGCCGCAATTGATGGCAATCTGGCTGATCGGCATGCTGGCCGAGGACGTGCTGACCGAGATCGCCGTGCGCATCGGTTTCCTCAATCGCCTGGCTGGCCTCTCGACGCTCACCCTGGTGGTTCTGGTCAAGCTGGTGGTGATCGTCGCCTTGTTCGAACTCGTCCGGCCCGGATTGCCTTCCCTGCAGGCGGCGGCAAGGGCTGCCGAATCACCGGAGAGCCCGCCTCGGGAGAGTGGGCCTACCGGCTTCACCATGGCACTGTCCCTGGCCCTGGTGCCGTTCTTCGCCTTCTATGCCGCCTGGGGCTTTCTCGGCGATACCGTACGCGAATATTCCAAGCTTGCCCTCGATCTGACTCCCTTTGGCGAGAATGCCCGCATTCTCGAAGTCAGCGGAGGCGGGCTGCTGCTGTTGCTGGTCGCCATTGCCTGGCTGGTGAGGCTGGGTGCCAAATATATGCACAAGCGCTCCAAGCGCGTGCTCTGGCCTTTCCTGATCGTGGTGTGCGAGGCCAATTGGGCCTTTATCGCGCTCTATGTGCTGCAGAACTGGCATGACAAGATCATGGCCTGGATTGCCGGCCTGCCGGAGTTCCTGAACCCCTCGCTGTTGCCGGCCGCTCGCGCGGCAAGCATCGCCCCGCCGGTCGAGGCTGCGTCCGCCTCCTGGTGGGACATGCTGTCGGCCCTGTTCTCCTACGCGCTCTATCCCGCCGTCTGGCTGACCCTGGCGGCGCTGGTCTACGGCTATGACATCGGACGGGCGGGGGCGTCCGTACAGGGCCGCTGGAGCAGGGCGATCGCACGCTGGGACGGATTACCCAAATTCCTGCGCGACTTTCTCGCCCATTTCGTGGCCGGTACGGCCAGGCGTTATCGCGCGCTGGCGGAGGGCCTCGGCCTGACTTTCGGCACGGGTCTCAGCCTGATCGTCGTCGTTCTCGTCGCCTTCCGTCTCCTGGACTGGGGTTCGGCCTGGGCCTGGTACGGCGCCGCCCGCCTGATAGGTCCTCATGAGATCGGCCTGTGGCAGATCATCGCCCACGGCCTCTCCATCCTGCTGGGCAGTCCGAGCGCACCCGGCAGCGGCGCCCTGATCATGCCCCTGAAGATCACGTTGCTCGCCGCTGGACTGGAAACGGGCTTTTCCCAGGGCCGGCAATGGCGCAGCGCGCGCCGGCCGATCAGCGCGGTTCCAGTTGGAAGCTGAGGGCGTCCGGCAGGGCCGAACGGAAGGAAAGCCGCACGGAAAGGTCCGAAGCGGCCTCGGACGGAAGCAGGAACTTCTCCTCGACCAGCGTCGGCTGGCCATCGAGGCCGATGGAACGGGCGGCCTCGAAACATCCCGCCACGGGCGTTGACTTCGGCTCCAGCGCACGGCTGATGTCGCGGGACAACACGAAGGACAACGGGCTCCAGCGCTGCCCCTGCCCATCGAGCAGGGTCAGGCTGCAGCCCAGCCAGATGGCCTGCCGCTGTGCCTCATCGACGACCCTCCCCTCGGGCACCGCCTTGAGGCGGACGATGAGAAGCTTGCGGTCCTTCGACAAGGGCAGGCGCGTACCCTCGCCGCCATCGACGAACTGGGCCGAAACGAGCGACCAGTCGGCACGTGCATAAGGGGCAGCCTCGCCAGGCTTGACCGTGGCGATGCGCAGTTCGTGCGAGGCGACATAGTCCAGGATGTCGACCCGGGCACCGAAGGCAAAGACCGCCAGCAGGAGCACGGGTATCGCGATCAGGCTGCGCCAGTACCAGCGCGTGGCGGGCCGGCTTTCCGGGAGTGCCTGTTCAGAGGGGGTCACGGCCGATCTCCAGGACGGTGCGACGGATGGCGGAACCTTCGTTGAGGGAGATGGCGAGCTGGGCTGTAAGCCGCGGAAAGACCTCCCGCGAAACCACCAATTCTGCGCCTGCGAGTTCGTCGGCCGGCAGCTCGAATATGAAGAGGCCCTGCTGCTGCAGGCCCGGCTGCAACTCCTTGCCGGACAGCAATTGGGACATGCCGTCCACCCGCGGGCTCTGCATATAGGTCCGTCCGCTGGCCCCACGAAGCGAAACGCCCGCCAGCATGAGTGTGCGATTGGTGGCGGACGCATCCGCCGTTACCACGGCCCAGACGCCGCCGGTGCTGCGTTCGACCTTCTTGCCATAGCGCTGGAAGACCAGCAGTTCCGAGAGGATGAGCTTGTCGACTTTCAGGTTGAACCCGGCGGTTTGAGCAGGTGCTCCCTGTCTGCCCGTCGTCTCGATCGGCCCGGTGAGAACGGCATAGCCAGGTGTCGTCCAACGCAGCAGCGCCAGCAGGACGATGCCCGTCAGCACGATCATCACGGTGATGGCGGCATTCTTCATCCGGGAGCCCCAGCGGCATCGAGAGGCACGCTCACGCGCGCAACATCATGCGGATTGAACCAGCCCGGCGCTCCATAGAGATTGTCCTTGGGCTTGAAGGTCACACCGGCGACGGTGAGCTCCAGCGTCTTGGGCAATGCGGCATCGGCCGGCAGGGTCCAGACGGCCTGCAGACGCTCCGGCAGGCGGGGCTGGAGCGCCATCAGCCGCTCCCTGTCCCGGACGAGGTAGAAATCAGGCCCCTCGGCGCCAGCGACATTGGTGAGCTTCAGGATACCGGTTACGGCATTGGAGGTGCCTTCGGTGCGGTTGGCAAGCGTGAGTTCGAGCACCACCGCGCGGCGGCCGGCCTTGACCGGGCGGCCATCCGGCAGCACCGAGGCCGGGGCGGCCGCGTTCGGCGTGACGAGCCAGCGCCCCGCCTCGATCGTCTGTCCTGCCGCCCTGTTCGGCACTTGGTCGGGATTGCGCAGCTGATAGAGCGAGGCGCCCAGCGAAATCGCGGCGGCTGCAAACCCGCCGATGCCGGTCAGCACCTTCGTCTTGAGGCTCTGGCGCGAAAATCCTGCGCGCAGCTTCGACAATGTCCCATTCGCATCGGCCATGAAACCGACTTAGTCGCTGAACGCCGCCCGGGCAAGATGCCGCAGGCGGGGACGACATCGCACCCACGCGCAATTTCTGCATCATGCCCGTGTCGCGATCGTCACATTCACCGGGTTCTGCCGCTGCGGTATTCGTTGCATGATGCCTGACATCGCGAGTCGCGGGAGGGGCCATGGCCGACGCGGATGCCATTGTCGTCGGGGCGGGCCTGGCCGGGCTGGTCGCGGCCACCGAGCTCACTGCCGCCGGCAAGCGGGTCATCCTGCTCGACCAGGAGCCTCGCCAGAATCTGGGCGGCCAGGCCTTCTGGTCGCTCGGCGGGCTCTTTTTGGTCGACAGCCCCGAGCAGCGACGCCTCGGCATCAAGGATAGTTTCGAACTCGCCTTGCAGGATTGGATCAGCACGGCCGGCTTCGACCGCGAGGAGGATTACTGGCCGCGACGCTGGGCGGAGGCCTATCTCGCCTTCGCCGCCGGCGAGAAACGCGCCTGGCTGCGCGCCATGGGGCATCGGATCTTCCCCGTCGTCGGCTGGGCCGAGCGGGGTGGCGGCAGCGCCGGCGGCCCGGGCAATTCGGTGCCACGCTTCCACCTCACCTGGGGCACCGGCCCGGGCGTGGTCGAGCCGTTCGAACGGCTCGCCTTGGCAGCCGAGGCGGAAGGCCGGCTCGCGCTGCGGTTCCGTCACCGCGTCGACGGCCTGATCCACACCGGCGGGGCGATCACCGGTGTGGAAGGCAGCCTGCTCGCGCCCAGCGATGCGCCGCGCGGGGTCGCCACCTCGCGCGAGGTCGTGGGTCACTTTTCCCTGGCCGCGCCGGTGACGATCGTCGCCGGCGGCGGCATCGGCGGCGACCTCGAGCTGGTGCGCCGCCATTGGCCGCAGCGGCTCGGCCAACCGCCGGAGACGATGGTCACCGGCGTCCCCGCCTATGTCGACGGGCGCATGCTGGCCATTGCGGCACAGGCAGGAGCGCGACTGATCAATCGTGACCGCATGTGGCACTATGTCGAAGGCGTCAGGAACTGGGATCCGATCTGGCCCGGGCACGGCATCCGCATCCTGCCCGGCCCCTCCCCGCTCTGGCTCGATGCCCGGGGCAATCGCCTGCCCGGCCCGCTCTATCCGGGCTTCGACACGCTGGGAACGCTGGCTCATCTGCGCGCCACCGGCTTCGACCATAGCTGGTTCATCCTGACCCAGAGCATCATCCGCAAGGAATTTGCACTCTCGGGCTCGGAGCAGAATCCCGACCTCACCGGCCGCGACTGGAAATTGACGCTGCGACGCGCCATCGGCCGGCGGGCGACCGGGCCGGTGGAAGCCTTCAAGCAGCATGGCGCCGACTTCGTGGTGGCAGAGGATCTGGAACGTCTCGTCGCCGGCATGAATGCCCTGACGCAGGGGCCCCTGCTCGACCCTGCCGCGATACGGCACTTGATCGAGGCACGCGACCGCGACCTTGCCAATGGCTTCGGCAAGGACGGCCAGATCATGGCCATCCGCAATGCCCGCCATTATCTCGGCGACCGGCTGATCCGCACGGCGCGGCCCCACGCTTTGCTCGATCCTGCCCATGGACCGCTGATCGCGGTCAAGCTCAACATCCTCACGCGCAAGACGCTGGGCGGCCTGGAAACCGACCTCGAGGGCCGGGTCTTCGGCGGGGACCTTGCTCCCCTGCCCGGCCTCTACGCCGCAGGCGAAGCCGCCGGCTTCGGCGGTGGCGGCATGCATGGCTACCGGGCGCTGGAAGGTTCCTTTCTCGGCGGCTGCCTGTTCAGCGGACGGCAGGCGGGTCGTGCGGCGGCCGCAGCGCTGTAGCCGCGGCCAGGCTTCGCGCGAAGACGATATCGACAAGCGTTCCAGGCGGCGGCAGTATGCCGGCATGAGCGTCCGCCTGCCTCAGAATTTCTCCCCTGCCACCGCCCGCACGGCCCTCGACGTCCTCGGCGCCGAGATCCGCGTGGAGAAGGCCGCTTCGCTGGAACGGGCGGGCGAGGCCGCCGGCCAGGCCATGGCCGCCCTGCATGCGGCGGCGCCAGAGGACCCCGGCCGCTCCCGCCTGCTCGCCGATGCCGTCGACGCGGTCTATGGCTATTTCATCCAGCGGGAGTTGATGGGCATGGCCTCCCATGGCGGTGTCATCCGCGAGCTCAAGATACCGCCCGAAGTGCTGGTCAGGCTGGGCGTCAGGCGCTGACACGGTCCATCGAGGACCGGGCGCCTTACAATTCCCCGATGCTGCCATCCGCCATGCGCCGCGCATAGACGGCGAGGACCAGGCGTTCGGAATGGATGAGATAGTCGCCGAGCATGGCGGCCGCCCTGTCGAACTGCCCCGCTTCGGCCAACTCTAGAATGGCGAGGTTCCTGTCGACGAAGGGAGCGTGCAGGAATTCGGCATCCTGCAACATGCCGAAGGCGAGCCGCAGCTCCGCCAGAACCTGGGCGAAGAGCAGGTTCAGCCTTTCGCTGTCGGCCAGTTCCACCACAGCCATATGAAAGGCCATGTTGGCCGTGCCCACCCCGGGCCAATCCTCCACCGCCCGGCAGCGCAGGGCTTCCTCGAAGGCATCGCGCATGCGCTTCTTGGCAGGGTGGCGCGGATAGGCCTGGGCGAGGGCCTGACATTCGATCAGGCGCCGGACGCGATAGATGTCGATGATGGAGGCGATGCTCGGCACCGCCACGAACACACCGCGATTGGGAACGTGCTTGAGCAGGCCGTCCTTGGTCAGCACCCGGAAGACCTCGCGCAGCGTGTTGCGGGAAATGGCCAGATCGTCGCTGAGCGCCTGCTCCGACAGGCGTTGTCCGGGACCGAATTCGCCCTGTGTGATCTTGCGTCGCAATTGCTCGGCGACACGCTCGCCGAGCGTCAGGGCGGATGAGGCCGGACGGGGATCAGCCGGTTGCGTCATGGGGCGCTGCCTCGCGCCATTGTCCGATCTTCACTCAACGTTGCCATTCCACCTGTCCATGACGACGAGCCGGATTGTAGGGCAATCCTCGGGATTCACAACGAAGCCCCTGCGATCTCGACAGTGACAAACGGCCTGGGCTGAAAGGAAGGCGTGCTGCCGGGCAAGCCACGTCCGCGCCTGAAGGCCGAAACCCCGCTGCCGCCCCAAGCAGGACACGGCCAAAGGCCATCCCTTGCGGCCCGCTTTCCGATTGTTCGGGAAGCATCACGATATTGTTGAACAATAATTTATATACGTTCAATCAAAACTCTTGATCAAGGCATCAATTTCGATGATATTGCCGGCGGATCGGGAAATATCACCCTACAAGAACCGATCACTTATCCAGACCATCCAATGTCCCCGGGGAGCGAACACCGTGCCTAGTGACATCAGCCTATGGCCCCTCATCGGCGTGGCCATCATCGTCGCGGGCTTCGTCCTGCGCTTCAATCCCATGCTCGTCGTGATCGTTGCCGCGATCGGCACGGCTCTCGCTGCGAGTTTCCCGCCGCAGCAGGTTCTCTCCGCCATCGGCACCGGCTTCCTGAAAACGCGCAATCTGGCGGTGATCCTACTGCTGCCGCTCGCCGTGGTCGGCCTGCTCGAACGCCATGGCCTGCGCCAGCATGCCCAGGCCTGGATCAGCAGGATCCGCTCGGCGACGTCGGGCCGCCTGCTCATCGTCTATCTCGCAGCCCGGCAGCTGACGGCAGCGGTGGGCCTGACCAGCCTCGGCGGGCATCCCCAGATGGTGCGCCCACTGATCGCACCCATGGCGGAAGGCGCGGCCGAGGTCCGGCATGGCTCGCTCACCGAGCGGGTCCGCCACAAGCTCAGGGCCTTTGCCGCTGCCACCGACAATGTCGGCCTGTTCTTCGGCGAGGACATCTTCGTCGCCTTCGGCGCCATCGTACTGATGACGACATTCCTCCGAGAAGCCGGCGTCGAGGTCGAGCCGCTTCATGTTGCCTTGTGGGGCATCCCCACGGCGCTGACGGCCTTCGCCATCCATGCCTTCCGGCTGTCACGCCTCGATGCGGCCATTGCCCGCGATCTGGCCGAGGCTCCGTCCGATGCCGGCCTGCGGCCTGAAGCGCAGTCGGAGGGCTGACATGATCCTCTCCCTTTCCCACCTGTTCTATCTCGTCGGAGCGATCCTGGCCGTCACGGCCGTGATGACCCTGGCCGACCGCAACCATCCCAAGCGCTTCAGCAGCGCCCTGTTCTGGGGCCTCTATGCACTGGCCTTTCTGATCGGGGACTTCCTGCCGCCGGCCGTGGTCGGCGTGGGCGTCGTCGTGCTGGCGCTGATTGCCGGGCTCGGTGGGGTCGGTGCCGGCCGTCACCACATTCCCAGCGCCGCCGAAGCGGTGGCCAGTGCAAAGCGGCTCGGCAACAAGCTGTTCGTGCCGGCGCTTGCCATTCCGCTGCTGACCGTGGCCATCACGCTTTCGGGCCATTACGTCATCATCGGCGGCACGCCGCTGTTCGATCCCAAGAATACCACCCTGCTCGCCCTCGGCATCGCCTGCATCGTCGCGCTCGTCCTCGCCTGCTGGCTGACGCGCGAAACACCCGTCCAGGGCCTGCGCGAATCCCGTCGTCTCACCGATGCGCTCGGCTGGGCCCTGGTCCTGCCCCAGATGCTGGGCATGCTCGGCCTGGTCTTCTCCGATGCCGGCGTCGGCAAGGCGGTCGCCCATCTCACCACCAGCTATGTCAACATGGACCTGCGCCTGGTGGCGGTCGCGCTCTATGTCGTCGGCATGGCGCTGTTCACCGTGATCATGGGCAATGGCTTTGCCGCCTTTCCGGTGATGACGGGTGGGGTTGCCGTGCCGGTCCTGATCGGCGTCTATCACGGCAATCCCGCGGTGATCGCGGCCGTTGGCATGCTGTCGGGCTATTGCGGTACGCTGATGACGCCCATGGCGGCCAATTTCAACATCGTGCCGGCCGCACTGCTGGAGATCGACAAGAATGCCGTCATCCGCGCCCAGATTCCGACGGCGCTGGCGCTGCTCGCCGCCAATGTCGTACTGCTCTATGTCCTGATGCCTCTCTAGAGCAAAACGCGTTCAAGTGTGAACGCTTATTTACTCTAACTCTTTGTTTCGACGCGTCTTTGCGATTTCAGGCGATTCCGTCAAATCGCAAAACGTTCCAGGACATCATTCGTGGAAAGCAGCCATGAGCCCCAAAAAGCCACCGGACCAGACGCCGCCAACCGTGTTGATCACCGGCTTCGAAGCATTCGAAAACGATGAGACCAACGCTTCCTGGGAGGTTGCCCGGGCACTGGATGGCTGGATCTGCGAGGGTGCCCTGGTCCGCTCGGTGCAATTGCCCTGCGTGTTCGGGGCCGCCATCGAGCGCTTGGACGAGGCCTTGAGGCAATGGCGGCCTCGCCTCGTCATCAGTCTCGGACAGGCGAGCGGGCGCGCCGAGATCACGCCAGAGCGCGTGGCGATCAATCTCGACGATGCGCGCATTGCCGACAATGACGGCCGCCAGCCGATCGATATCCCAGTGATATCGGGGGCGCCGGCTGCCTATTTCTCCTCGCTGCCGGTCAAGGCGATCGTGCGCGACCTCAGGTCGGCGGGCCTCCCGGCCTCGCTCTCCACCACAGCCGGCACCTTCGTGTGCAACCATGTCTTCTTCGCCCTGATGCATCGGCTGGCGACGCTGCGCCCGCTTGCCGGCGCAAGGGGTGGCTTCGTGCATATGCCCTGCCTGCCCGAGCATGCCGCGCGCCGACCCGGGCTGCCGAGCCTTGCGCTGGCGACGCAGGTCGAGGCCATCCGGCACCTCACGCACACCGCCCTCACCGTCCAGGAAGACGTACGGGAGAGCGGCGGGCAAATCCATTGAGCCGCCAGGCAGCCGGGCGGCAAGAGCTTATCGGGAGCTTCGTGCCATGAACGTCGACCTCCACCACATCGATCTCAACAGCGATCTCGGCGAAAGCTTCGGCGCCTGGCGCATGGGCGACGACGAGGCGATGCTCGCCATCGTCTCCAGCGCCAATGTGGCCTGCGGCTTTCACGCCGGCGATCCCACCGGCATCCTCGCCACGCTGCGGGCCGCCACAGCCAAGGGCGTGACGGTCGGTGCGCATATCGCTTATCCCGATCTCGGCGGCTTCGGGCGGCGCAACATGGATGTGGCCAGCGAGGACCTGATCGCCGACACCATCTACCAGATCGGCGCGCTCAAGGGCCTGGCCACCGCCGCCGGTACCCGCGTGTCCTACGTCAAGCCGCATGGCGCCCTCTACAACACCATCGCCAAGGACCGGCGGCAGGCAGAGGCCATCATCGAAGGGATCCGGCAGATCGATCCCGGGCTCACTTTGGTGGCTCTGGCCGGTTCTCCCCTCATCGGCTGGGCGCGCGCGGCCGGCCTTGCTGTGGTCGCCGAGGCCTTTGCGGACAGGGGCTATATGCCCGACGGCTCGCTGGTGTCGCGCCGAGAGCCCGGCGCGGTGCTGCATGAACCCAAGGAGGTGGCGGCACGCATGCTGCGCCTCGTCACCGAAGGTACGGTTCCCGCCATCGACGGCAGCGCGGTCCGCATCGAAGCGGATTCGATCTGCGTCCATGGCGACAGCCCCGGCGCCGTCACCATGGCCCGCGAAATCCGAGCCTTGCTGGAACGGTCGGGGGTGGCCGTGCGCTCCTTCATGACGCCCGCGGACGGAGAGCCTTGATGCGCTTCCTGCCGGTCAATCTCGATGCCCTCATGGTGGAACTGCCCGACCTGCCGCAGACCCTGGCCCTGCAGGCCTCCCTGCGCACCGAGCCCATCGCCGGCATCGAGGACATCGTGCCTGCGGCGAGGACCTTGCTGGTGCGCTTTCGTCCGGCAGCCATCGCACAACGGGAGCTGATCAGTGCCATCGGCCGGCGTCGCCTCGATGCCAAGGTCGAGCAAAGCGGCACCCTGATCGAGATCCCGGTCCGTTATGATGGGGAGGATCTCGCCGAGGTCGCCGATCTCCTCAAGATTTCGGTCGAGGAAGTGATCCGGCGCCATACCGGCAGCGACTACACCGTGGCCTTTACCGGCTTCGCACCGGGCTTTGCCTATCTCAGCGGCGGCCATCCGAGCTTCGACCTGCCCCGGCGCGCCACGCCGCGTCCACGCCTGGCCGCAGGTTCCGTGGGTCTTGCCGGGCATTTCAGCGCCGTTTACCCGCAGGCCAGCCCCGGTGGCTGGCAGATCATCGGCGTGACGGACCTGCCGATGTGGGACCTTGCACGCGAGCGCCCCGCTCTGCTGCAGCCCGGCGACCGCGTACGTTTCGTCGAAGCCAGCGGCAGGAAGGATCAGACGCGGAAACGCGACGCCAGCGCTTCCCTCCCCCGGCTGGCACAAGGCCAGGATGAGGGCATCCCTTCTTCCATCCCGCTCTTCGACGTCATCAAGCCAAGTCCGCAGATGCTGTTCCAGGATCTGGGCCGCCCCGGTCAGGCGCGGCAGGGTATCAGCGTTTCCGGCGCGATGGACCGCGCAGCCCTGCGCAGCGCCAACCGGCTGGTCGGCAACCCCAGCCCATTGCCAGGCATCGAGATCGCCTATGGCGGTTGCGAACTCCTCTGCCTCGGCGAGACTGTGGTCGCCGTCACCGGCGCCGAGGGACCGCTCACCTTGACGACCGCCGGAGGGTCCGTTTACCCCGTGCCGCGCTACGCCGCCATCGCACTCACTGCCGGCGACAGGCTGCATTTCGGGGAGCCCCAGGCTGGCATGCGCTCCTACCTCGCCGTCCGAGGCGGCTTCGCCGTTGCCCCGGTACTTGGCAGTGCCGCCACCGACACGCTGGCCCAGATCGGGCCGCCGGCCATTGCGGTCGGCGATCGCCTGTCCGGGCTCGCGCCGCCGCCCGGCGCTGTGACGGGGCTGCCGGACGTCCCGCCCACGCTGCCGCGGCTGGGTGAACCCGTCATTCTCGACGTCGTCATGGGTCCGCGCTCCGACTGGCTCTCCAAGCAGGCACTCGAGGACTTTGCGGCCCAATCCTGGTCGGTGACGCCCCAGTCCAACCGCATCGGCATCCGCCTCGCCGGCGAGCGGGCGCTGAAGCGCGCGCCGGCAAGCGAAGGCAAGGAACTGCCGAGCGAAGGCACGATCCAGGGCTCGATCCAGGTACCGCCGTCGGGGCAGCCGGTACTATTCCTCGCCGATCATCCTTTGACCGGCGGCTATCCCGTCATCGCCGCCGTCGCCCCGTACCATCTCGATCGCGCCGGCCAGATTCCCATCGGAGCACAGATCCGTTTCCGGCCGATCACCCAGTTTCCAGGGGGACTATAATGCCCATCAAGAAGGTCCTGATCGCCAACCGGGGCGAGATTGCCGTGCGCGTGATACGGGCCTGCGCCGACTATGGCGTCGCCTCCGTCGCCGTCTATGCCGATGCTGACATCGATGCCCTGCATGCCCGCATGGCGGACGAGGCCTATGGCCTGGGTGGCGACAAGCCGGCCGAAACCTATCTCGACATCGACAAGCTCATCGCCATCGCCCGCCGCAGCGGCGCCGATGCCGTGCATCCGGGCTATGGCTTCCTCTCCGAACGCGCCGCCTTTGCCCAGGCCGTGATCGATGCCGGCCTGACCTGGATCGGCCCGCCTCCGTCCGCCATCGAGCAATTGGGCGACAAGGTGCAGGCCCGCAAGCTCGCCTTGGCGGTCGGCGCTCCCCTGGTCGCCGGCACCGCCAATCCGGTTGGTGGCCCCGACGAAGTCCTCGCTTTTGCCGAGCAGCATGGCCTGCCGATCGCCATCAAGGCCGCCTTCGGCGGTGGCGGCCGCGGGCTGAAGGTCGCCTGGCGCATGGACGAGGTCGCCGAGCTCTTTGACTCGGCCGTGCGCGAAGCGGTGACCGCCTTCGGGCGCGGCGAGTGCTTCGTCGAGCAATATCTCGACCGCCCCCGCCATATCGAGGCGCAGGTGATCGCCGACAGCCATGGTCATGTCGTGGTGGTCGGCACGCGCGACTGCTCGCTGCAGCGCCGCAACCAGAAGCTGGTGGAAGAGGCCCCGGCGCCCTTCCTCAGCGAGGAGCAGCGCGCCCGCATCCACCAGGCGGCGCGCGATATCTGCGCCAAGGCCGGCTATGTCAGCGCCGGCACCGTGGAGTTCCTCTTGAGTGCCTCGGGCGCGATCTCCTTCCTGGAGGTCAATACTCGCCTGCAGGTGGAGCACCCGGTAACGGAGGAGACCGCCGGCATCGATCTGGTGGTCGAGCAGTTGCGCGTCGCCGACGGCCACCCCCTCAGCATCACCGAGACACCGGCGCCGCGAGGCCACGCCCTGGAGTTCCGCATCAATGCCGAGGATGTCGGGCGCGGCTTCCTGCCGGCCCCGGGCCTCATCACCGCCTTCGAGCCGCCTTCCGGCCCGGGCATCCGCCTGGATACCGGCGTCGCTGCCGGCTCGACCATCCCCGGCAGCTTCGATTCGCTAATGGCCAAGCTCATCGTCACCGGTGCGACACGGGGCGAGGCCGTTGCGCGGGCCCGGCGCGCCCTCGCCGAATTCCGCATCGAGGGGGTCGCCTCGGTGCTGCCTTTCCATCGCACGGTGATCGGCCACACCGACTTCACCGGCGAGCAGGATTTCAAGGTCCACACCCGCTGGATCGAGACCGACTTTGCCGCCACCCTCGCCGCCGCCACACGGCCCGAACCGCTGCCGGCAGCGACACTGCTCCGCACCGCCGTGGAGATCGACGGCCGGCGCGTCACCCTCGGCCTGCCCCCCGCCCTGCTGGGCGGCCTCCAGGCCGTGCCATCAGCGGCGCCGGCGATAGCGGCACCAGCCGAGTCGTCGCACGATGCGGTGATGGCGCCGATGGCCGGGACACTACGCTCCTGGCAGGTGGAAGACGGCGCCGAAGTCGCGGAGGGCGATGTCGTCGCCGTGATGGAGGCGATGAAGATGGAAATGCAAATCAAGGCCCACCGGGCCGGGAAGCTGGCGCAGGAGATCGAAGCCGGCACCACCGTGACGGCCGGCATGGTGATGGCGCGCATCGGATAGGAGCGACGACACGCCATACTCGCAAGAATGAGCGCGACCAGCCTTCTCCCCTTGCGGGAGAAGGTGCCCCGAAGGGGTGGATGAGGGGTGTCGGCACATCGCCAGCAAAGTCGTGTTTCTCCCCTCATCCGGCGCTTCGCGCCACCTTCTCCCGCAAGGGGAGAAGGCTTGTTACTCCGGTTTCTAGTGGACCCGCCGATGGAAACTGGAATTGTCGCCACATTCTGCTAGACGCTTGCCATCGCCTCCCGCCTATGAGCCCGCCGTGATCCCCTGGAAGCATCTCGACACCGCAACGATCCCCCATGGCGGCGGCGAGTTGCGCCTCAAGCAGCGTGGCAGCGAATTCTCGATCATGCTCGGCAGCAACGAGCTGATGAACAGCAGGCTGAGCGGCTCGGAAGAAGCGCTGGCAACGATGGCCGCCGAGCGCCTGGCGGCGCGCAGGCACCCTCGCATCCTGATCGGTGGCCTCGGCATGGGCTTCACTTTGCGCGCCGCCCTGGCAAGTTTCCTGGACGATGCCGAAATCGTGGTCGCCGAACTGGTGCCAGCCGTCGTGACCTGGGCCCGGGGACCGATGGCCGAGATCTTCGCGGGCAGCCTCGATGATCGGCGCGTCAGCATCGAGCTCGGCGATGTCGACGGCGTGATCCGCGCCGGGCACCGCTTCGATGCGATCCTGCTCGACGTCGATAACGGCCCCGAAGGGCTGACCCATGCCGGCAATGACCGCCTCTACAGCCTGGAAGGCCTCGCGGCCGCCCGGGAAGCGCTGACGGCGAGCGGCCTGCTAGCCGTATGGTCGCAAGGCCCCTCTTCGGCCTTCGACAGGCGGCTGCGCCAGGCAGGCTTTGCGGTGGACGAGGTCCGCGTCCGGGCCAACAAGGGGCGAAGCGGCGCCCGGCATGTGATCTGGTTTGCCAAGAAAAGCTGACTGCGATCCGGCCGACGGCCGGGTCCCCTCCACGATCGCCGCTCTTGCCTCCTATGCCCTTGCAGCACGCCGCCCGGCTGCATAACTCTAGAAGATCTTTCTTGCCCGCTTCCCGGGTATTGCGCATCCTGCCTCGCCGCGGACGCTCTTCACCAAGATGAATGCCATGACACTTCGTTCGATCATGCGCTCGGTCGTGGCCGTGCGTGCCAAGATTCCACAGGACGCCTTCACCGCAACTGCGCTCGGCACCGAGCGGGAGGGCAGCGGGGTGGTCATCCGCGATGACGGGCTGGTGCTCACCATCGGCTATCTCGTTACCGAAGCCGACGAGATCTGGCTGACCACCCAGGATGGACGTGTGGTTCCCGCCCATGTCGTGGCCTATGACCAGGCGACGGGCTTCGGCCTGGTACAGGCGCTCGGCCGGCTCGGCCTGCCGGCGCTGGGGCTCGGCAGTTCCGGCAAGGCGGCGGTCGGCGACGAGGCCGTGTTCGTCGACGGTACGGGGCGCCATGTCGATGCCCGTATCGTGGCCAAGCAGGAATTCGCCGGCTATTGGGAATATCTGCTCGACGAGGCGATCTTCATCGCGCCTGCCCATCCCGGCTGGGGAGGCGCGGCCCTGGTCGGCGAAGACGGCAGGCTTCTCGGCATCGGATCCCTGCTCCTGCAGATGGAACGCAGCGGCGAGGATTTCGACATCAACATGGTCGTGCCCATCGACCTCCTCCCCCCCATTCTCGACGATCTCCTGACACGGGGCCAGGTCGACCAGCCACCGCGCCCCTGGCTCGGCGCCTTCTCGGCGGAAAGCAACGGCAAGGTCGTGGTCGCCAGCGTGGCCAAGGGGTCGCCGGCCGCCAAGGCGGGGTTGAAGGCGGGCGACATCATCTCCGACATCCGCAACGAGGAGGTCCGGGGCCTCGCCGATTTCTATCGCAAGGTGTGGAGCGGCGGCCCGGCCGGCGTCGAGGTGCCGATGCGGGTCCTGCGCGATGGCCGCGAGAGCTGGCTGCGCGTCAAATCGGCCGATCGCAACGCCTTCCTGCGCAAGCCGCCTTTGCAGTGACGAGACAAAAGGTCGTCCCGGATCTGCATCGTCATTGCGAGCGCAGCGAAGCAATCCAGTGCCGGAAAACGTGGCGGCCACGGCTCCTGGATTGCTTCGCTGCGCTCCCAATGACACACGGGTCAAACATCGCCGCCGTTGGTATTATGCTTCATCCTGCTCGCCACCCCGGATCTGCGCCGCATCACTACGTGCTGCAGCGCGTCCGGGATGACCATCAGCTCGCGGCCTCCAGCTTGTCCTGGGTCCTGGTCTCGAAATCGCTGGCGTCATGGCGCTCGCGCAATTGGCTCGACGGCTCGCCCGAGGTGCGGTTGACCATGCGCCCGCGCTGCACGGCCGGCCGCTGGAAGATCGCCTCGGCCCAGCGCTGGACATTCTTGTAGTCCTCGACCTGCAGGAACTCGGCCGCGCCATACTGCCAGCCCCTGGCGAGGCCGCCATACCAGGGCCAGACGGCCATGTCGGCGATGGTGTAGTCGCTGCCGGCCAGATATTCGACCTCGCCCAGGCGGCGGTCGAGCACGTCGAGCTGACGCTTCACCTCCATGGCGAAACGGTCGATGGCATATTCGATCTTGGTCGGTGCATAGGCGTAGAAATGGCCGAAGCCACCGCCGAGATAGGGCGCGCTGCCCATCTGCCAGAACAGCCAGGACATGCATTCGGCGCGGGTGGCCGGGTCCTTCGGCAGGAACTCGCTGAACTTCTCGGCGAGATAGAACAGGATCGAACCAGATTCGAACACGCGGATCGGCTCGGCGCCGCTGCGGTCGAGCAAGGCCGGGATCTTGGAGTTCGGGTTGACGTCGACGAAGCCCGAGCCGAACTGGTCGCCCTTGCCGATCTCGATCAGCCAGGCATCGTATTCGGCGCCCTTGTGGCCGCGGGCCAGCAATTCCTCCAGCAGGATGGTGACCTTGACCCCGTTGGGGGTGCCAAGCGAATAGAGCTGGAGGGGGTGGCGGCCGACCGGCAATTCCTTGTCATGGGTGGGGCCGGCGATCGGCCGGTTGATATTGGCGAACGCACCGCCATTCGCCTTGTTCCAGGTCCAGATCTTCGGGGGCGTGTAGTCGGACGAACCGGTCATTCTCGAACTCCAGGTCAGAGCCTATCAGTGAAAGGGCCAGCGAGCGAAGAGGCTGCCTTCATGGCAGATAGGGAGAGGCTGAAGCTCATGCTAGGGCACGCTGTACGGCTGTGCTCCAGAAAATCCCGGCTTCGCATTCCCTCTCCGCTTTATCCCGCGCGCAGAGCCTGCTATTCACGCCCGCATGATAGACGTGCCGCGCATATCCCGAATTATCGTCCCGGCTTCCGCGTGCGGGCTCGGCTGAGCTCCGCGGAAGGTCCGGGTTTGCGCCGCTTTTCCCTTTCCTCCGTATCGACGGATCCCTGTTCATGACCGATGTTGCGTCCCCCTCCAGCGAGACCGCCGAGAGCTCGAAGGCGAGCTCTGGGGCTTTCGACTATTCCAAGACCCTGTTCCTGCCGCAGACGGCCTTCCCCATGCGCGGCGGCCTGCCGCAGAAGGAGCCGGAGATCCTGGCCCGCTGGCAGAGCCAGAACCTGCGCCAGCGCCTGCGCGACACATCGGCCGGCCGGCCGAAATTCGTGCTGCATGACGGCCCGCCCTATGCCAATGGCAACATCCATATCGGCCATGCGCTCAACAAGATCCTCAAGGACCTGGTGACGCGCTCCCAGCAGATGCTCGGCTTCGATTCCAACTATGTGCCGGGCTGGGACTGCCACGGCCTGCCGATCGAATGGAAGATCGAGGAGCAGTACCGCGCCAAGGGCAAGAACAAGGACGAGGTGCCGCTGGTCGAGTTCCGGCGCGAATGCCGCGCCTTCGCCGAGCATTGGGTCGGTGTGCAGCGCGAGGAGTTCAAGCGCCTGGGGGTCGAGGGCGATTGGGAGCATCCCTACCTCACCATGGCCTATGCGGCCGAGGCGCAGATCGCCCGCGAGATCATGAAATTCGCCATGAGCGACCAGCTCTATCGCGGCTCAAAGCCGGTGATGTGGTCGGTGGTGGAGAAGACCTCCCTGGCCGAGGCCGAGATCGAGTATGAGGACCATACCTCCGACATGATCTGGGCGAAGTTTCCGGTGCGCTCGGGTGCCACGCGCGACGAGCTGGCCAAGGCCGCCTTCGTGATCTGGACCACCACGCCCTGGACCATCCCGGGCAACCGCGCCATCGCCTATTCGAGCCGCGTCGCCTATGGGCTCTATCGCGTCACATCAGCGCCCGAGAATAACTGGGCCAAGGTGGGCGACAGCTTCATCCTGGCGGACAAGCTCGCCGAGGAGGTGTTCAAGACCGCCAAGGTGGAAGCCTATGAGCGCCTCGGCGGCGTCGAGGCCGGCGAACTCGCGCGCCTCACCGCCGCCCATCCGCTGGCGGGCTTCGATCCCGGCTACGGCTTTGCCGTGCCCCTGCTCGAGGGCGAGCACGTCACCGACGAGGCCGGCACCGGCTTCGTGCATACGGCCCCCAGCCACGGCCGCGAGGACTTTGACGTCTGGACCGCGCATCAGCGCGAGCTGACTGCCCGCGGCATCAACACGCACATCCCCTATCCCGTCGATGGCGACAGCTTCTACACGGCGGACGCCCCCGGCTTCGCCGGCAAGCGCGTCATCACCGAAAAGGGCGACAAGGGCGACGCCAATGACGCGGTGATCAAGGCACTGGTCGCCGATGGCAAGCTGGTAGCCCGTGGCCGTATCAAGCATCAGTATCCCCATTCCTGGCGCTCGAAGAAGCCGGTGATCTTCCGCAACACGCCGCAATGGTTCATCGCGATGGACAAGCCCATCGACGAGGTGGCTCCGGGCACCGTGCCGGCGGCGACGCCGGCCCGTACGGAAGGCGGCGCCCTGCGCAACGATGTCGGGCCGACGCTCGGCGACGGCTCGTCGCTGCGCGAGCTCGCTCTCAACGCCATCCGGCAGACCCAATGGGTGCCGGCGGCCGGCGAGAACCGCATCACCGGCATGATCGCCAACCGCCCGGACTGGGTGGTCTCGCGCCAGCGCGCCTGGGGCGTGCCGATCGCCGTGTTCATGCGCGACAAGCCGGGTGGCGGCGTCGAGATCCTCAAGGACGAGGCCGTCAACCAGGCCATATCAGCGGCCTTCGAAACCGAAGGCGCCGACGCCTGGTACCAGGAGGGCGCCTCCGAGCGCTTCCTCGGCGCTCGCGCCGGCGAAGGCTGGGTCAAGGTCAACGACATCCTTGATGTCTGGTTCGATTCCGGCTCCACCCACGCCTTCACGCTGGAGGACCCACGCCACTTCCCGGGCCTTGCGGGCATCAAGCGCAAGGTCGATGGCGGCGATGATAGCGTGATGTATCTGGAAGGTTCGGACCAGCACCGCGGCTGGTTCCATTCCTCGCTCCTGGAAAGCTGCGGCACGCGCGGGCGGGCACCCTACGACATCGTGGTCACCCACGGCTTCACGCTCGACGAGCAGGGCCGCAAGATGTCGAAGTCCATCGGCAACACCGTCGCTCCGCAGGACGTGATCAAGCGTTCCGGCGCCGATATTCTGCGCCTGTGGGTCGCCACCACCGACTATGCCGACGACCAGCGCATCGGGCCCGAGATCCTGAAGACGGTGGAGGACACCTACCGCAAGCTGCGCAACACCATCCGCTGGATGCTGGGCACGCTCGCCCATTTCGAGGCCGGCGATAGCGTTGCTGCCGCCGAGATGCCGGAACTCGAGCGGCTGATGCTGCACCGGCTGGCCGAGCTCGACGGCGAGGTGCGCGCCGCTTATGAAAGCTATGACTACAAGCGCGTGGTCGCCTTGCTGGCGACCTTCATGACGGCGGACCTCTCCGCCTTCTATTTCGACGTGCGCAAGGACGCGCTCTATTGCGATCCGAAATCGTCCCTGCGCCGCCGGGCCGCGCTGAGCGTGGTCGACACGCTCTTCACCTGCCTGACGACCTGGCTGGCGCCAGTGCTGTGCTTCACCATGGAGGAAGCCTGGACCTCGCGCTTCGGCCAGGAGAACTCGGTGCATCTGCAGCCTTTCGCGGCAGCCGATCCTGCCTGGCTCGATCCGGCGCTCGCCGAGAAATGGGAGCTCGTGCGCGAGGCGCGACGCGTGGTCACCGGCGCGCTGGAGCATGAACGCGCCGCCAAGCGCATCGGCTCCTCGCTGGAAGCCGCGCCGGTCGTCCACGTCGCCGACGAGGCAACGCTGGCGGTTCTGTGCAGCGTCGATTTCGAGGATGTCTGCATCGTCTCGGGGCTGACGCTCGTGGCCGGCGAAGGCCCCGCCGAGGCCTATCGCCTCGACGGCGTTGCCGGCATTGCCGTGGTTCCCGGCCGGGCCGATGGTATCAAATGCGCGCGTTCCTGGCGCTATTTCGATCCGAAGACCGCCGATCCCGCCTTCCCCGACATCACCCCGCGCGACGCGGCGGCGATGCGCGAATGGCAGGCGGCGGGGGCCTGAGCGATGAAGTCGATGTTTTTTGGGCGCTACACCCTCATCGGGGTGATGGTGGCGGTTCTCGCCATCATCATCGATCAGGGCTTCAAATATTGGGCGCTCCACATTTTCCAGATCGGTGAGCTGATCATGTATCAGGAGGCCGTCGACTGGACGCCCTTCCTGAAGTTCACCCTGGTCTGGAATCGTGGCGTATCGTTCGGCCTGTTCCAGCAGGAGAGCGAGATCGGCCTGATCCTGCTCGTCGCCTTTCGCCTCATTGCCACCGTGCTTCTTCTGGCATGGCTTGCCCGTATCCACACGAAATCATCGGCGATCGGCATCGGCCTGATCATAGGCGGCGCCATCGGCAATGCCGTCGACGGATTGCTGGCGATAGAGGGACCGTTGGCCCCCAATTGGCTGCAGCGGGAAGGCGTTGCCGACTTCTTCCTGCTCCATGCCGGCGATTTTTCCTGGTATGTCTTCAACCTGGCCGATGTCGCCATCGTTGCGGGCGTGGCCCTGCTGTTGTATGACATGGTGGTGAACAAAGAGCCGCAGACGCACGGGTCTTCCTGACTTTTTCAGGTACTGGTTGCCCGGAGGAATGGTGGTTTCTTGGTTTTGACGCATTTTCCGGGCAGTAGAGCGAAGGTCTCTCCCGGAATTTGCACCGAAATCTAGCAGTGATTGGGATACAGGATGCGGACAAAGATTTGGCTTGGCCTGGCTGCGGCGACGGCACTGGTTGCCCTGGCGCCGACGGGTGCGGCGAATGCGCAGTCCCTCGGTCAGAACTTCTTCCAGAAGATGCTCGGCACCGGTGACGATGCGCCGGCAATCAATTATTCCGACCGTGCGCCGCTGGCCAAGCCGGGCAAGCTCGACCTGCCACCGCCCGGCACGGCTGCGACTTCGGACAATGACCCGAACTGGCCGGTGGATCCCGACTACAAGAAGCGCAAGGCCGCCGGCGTGATGCCGCGCAGCAAGGCCGAGCATGGCGATGGCCGGCTCTCGCCTGACGAGATGGCGGCAGGCCGCGTGCCGGGTGCCGGTCGGGTCGACGCGCCGGAGCCGTTCGATGCGGCCAAGGCCAGTTCGGTCCCGCTCAAGCCCAGCGAACTGCAGAAGCGCCTCAACCTCGGCGAGGACAACACGCCACTCGCGGCCGGCGTCGAACCGCCACGCCGTTCCTTGACAGAGCCGCCGGTTGGCTATCGCAAGCCACTCGCCTCGGCGCCGCTTGCCGGCAACGAACCCCTGCCTTCCGAAGGCAACAAGAGCGAATCCTGGTTCGACCGGGTCTTCAAGACCCCGCGGGTCAAGTAGGAAGTTCAGGGACGCAGAATACCAATGGGGCCGGTCGCAAGATCGGCCCTTTCGTTTGTGCATTTCCGTTTCGGGCTTACCGTCGCCCGAACAGGGCCTCGATGTCGCCGAGCTTCAGCGTCACATAGGTCGGCCGGCCGTGGTTGCACTGGCCTGAATTGGGGGTGACTTCCATCTCGCGCAGGAGCGCATCCATCTCCGCCGGCAACAGGCGCCGCCCGGCCCGTACGGAGCCGTGGCAGGCCATGGTGGCGGCGACATGGTCGAGGCGCCGCTCCAGCACGATCTCCGAGCCCCATTCGGCAAAGCCATCGGCGAGGTCCCGGATCAGCGCGGCCGGATTGGTGCTGCCAAGCGCAGCCGGCGTGGCGCGCACCAGAAGGGCACCCGGCCCGAACGGCTCCACGACCAGGCCGAGAGCCGCCAGATCCCCGCTCGCCGCAGTCAGGCGCTCGACATCGGCGGGATCGAGATCGACGACTTCCGGGATGAGCAGCAATTGCGACCTGGCACCGGCGGCCGCGCGCTCACGCTTCAGCCGCTCATAGACCAGGCGTTCATGGGCCGCATGCTGGTCGACGATGACGACGCCTTCCCGGGTCTGGGCCACGATATAGGTCTCGTGCAGCTGCGCGCGGGCCGCGCCGAGCGGCCGGTCGAGACTGTCGGGCGCGGGAGGCACCACCGTGGCACGCGCATCCGCGGAAGGCATCACCAGCGCGTCGAATCCGGCCTGGGCCGGCGCCGCGAAACCGCTTCCTGCAGCCAAGCCGCCATTGTCGATGCCACCGTCTCCCATGCCGGCAGGATGGGGCGCCGCGGGCGACGCCCGCCAGTCCCAGTCGAGATCGGCCGGGCGGTTGAGGCTGCGGGCAAGCAGGCCGAGGGCGACATCGGCATTGCCGCTTGAGCTGCGGCCGGACTCCCGCTCCAGCGCGGAGCGGATCGCCGAGACGATCAGGCCGCGGACCAGGCCGCCATCACGGAAGCGGACCTCGGCCTTGGCCGGATGGACATTCACGTCGACATTCTGCGAGGCGATGTCGAGGAAGAGGGCCAGAACCGGAAAGCGGTCCTTGGGCAGATGATCGGCGTAGGCACCGCGCACGGCACCCAGCAACAGCTTGTCGCGCACCGGCCGCCCATTGACGAACAGATATTGGTGCTGCCCGGTGCCGCGATTGAAGGTCGGCAGACCGATATGGCCATGCAGGCGGACATCCCCGCGCGTCACGTCGATGGCAATCGCATTGTCGATGAAGTCGGCACCCAGCAAGGTGCCGAGGCGCGTCTCCTCGTCACCGGCCGGCCAGGTCGAGGGAGAATGGTCTTCGCCGGCCAGAGTGAAGGCGATGGCGGGGTTGGCCATGGCAAGGCGCTTGACGACATCGCCGATCGCCGCCGCTTCGGTACGCTGGGTCTTGAGGAATTTCAGGCGGGCCGGGGTGGCATAGAAAAGGTCGCGCACCTCGATGCGCGTGCCCTCCCCGATCGCTGCCGGACGGATTGCCTGGTGCTCGCCGGCTTCAATGGCGATCACGGCCCCGGTGGCCGAGCCACGCTCGCGCGTGGTGATGCTGAGGCGCGACACCGAGGCGATGGATGGCAAGGCTTCGCCGCGAAAGCCCAGCGTGTTGATGGCGAGCAGGTCCTCGGTCGGCAGCTTGGACGTCGCGTGGCGCTGCACGGCCAAAGCGAGGTCCTCGGGCGACATGCCCGAACCGTCGTCGACGATGCGGATCAGGCGCTGCCCGCCGCCCTCGGTGACGATCTCGATGCGGCGAGCGCCGGCATCGATGGCGTTCTCCACCAATTCCTTCACGGCACTCGCCGGCCGCTCCACCACCTCGCCGGCGGCGATGCGGTCGATCAGGATCTGGGGAAGGGCACGGATGGCCATGGGGCGAATCGTCCATCGGCGCCAGCGCTCCACCTGAGAGAAATCGGGCGCAAAATCAAAGGCTTGGCGCATCCGTGCTCACGGGTGGAGAACGAATGCGTCACGTGCCGGGAACAATACACCATGGGGCCGGCCATCGGAATGGCCGGCAGGCAAGCCTCAGGCTCCAAGGCGTTTTGCGACTTGGCGGAAGCGCTGCAAATCGCAAAGGCACTTTAGCCAATCCGTTGGAACGGCTGGAAGCGAAGCGCACGAGCAAAAAAGCGTTCGGTCATGAACGCCTGTTTGCCCTATTGCACATCGACATTGACGACGACGTCGAGCACCTTGCCGTCGGGAAAAGCCTTACGATAGGCAAATTGATCGGGACCGCGATAACCAGGTGCGGAGGTATAGAGCACCTGCCAGACCGGCACGCGCCGTGAATTGCAGGCGGCGCTGGAATTGCCGGCCTCATAGGGAGAAAAGTCGCGGGCCCTGCGGATGCTCACCTGGCCATAGCCCGCCTGCTTGGTGATACGAGCCGCAACGCCCGGCACTTCCCGGCAGGCCGGCGTGATGTAGGAAAACTGGTCGATCTTGCTGACCCGCCCAGACGGCACTGCAACGGCAGCACCGCTGGCACCGGGCCCGCGCGAGGTTCCAAGACCGGTGCTGACGCAGCCTGCCCCCAGAAGACCAACAAGGACGACAGCCGAAACACTCCAAAGCTTCATGACATCCTCCCGCTTGAGCGACCCCCGCCGCTTCTCGACGAGCGACAGGGTGATGCAGTCGGCCCCTTCGTGCAATAGTCAGTGTGACGTAAGCAGAACGATTTAACCTTGTCCGGCGAGAAGAAAACGCTCGACCAGGCTCGCTCTTCTCGTCGTTTCTTGCCGTTCTTCGCCGTGTTCTTTGTGACGCAGCGCCTTTACCCGGTCATCGCCGATATGATTTGGGCCGGCATCGGGAGTTATCCGGCGATCCTAGGACAGCCCCTCCGGGCGCCCGACAGCTACGACGAAGGGCTTGCCACCCCCGAACATCCGCTCGGCCACGCGCTTGGTATCGTCCAGCGTCACCGCTTCGACCAGGCCGTTGCGGCGATCGATGAAATCGATGCCAAGCCGCTCGATCTGGATCATGGTCAGCTGGTTGGCGATCTTTGTCGATGAGTCGAAGCGCAGTGCATAGGAGCCGGTGAGGTATTTCTTGGCGCTCTCCAATTCTGCGGCGCCAGGCCCGTTGCGGGCGAGTTCGGCCATCTCCGCCTCGATGATGGCGAGACTTTCGGCCGCCCTGTCGTTTCGGGTGGCGACGCCGCCGCCGACGAAGGCGGCTCGGGCCAATGCGCCGAGCTGGGTGGAGACCGAATAGGCCAGGCCCCTCTCCTCGCGCACTTTCTGGAAAAGGCGTGAGGAGAAGCTGCCGCCGCCATAGATATGGTTGAGCAGGAAGGCGGCCATGAAGTCGGGATCGTCGCGCTTCACGCCGGGGGTGGCGAATTGCAGCACGGTCTGCGGCACGTCGAGGTCGATCACCTTGCGGGTGCCCAGGTCCGCGAGCTGGGCCTCCGGCACCGGCTGCAGCAGGGCCGTGGTCGGCAGCGAGCCGAACACCTTGTCCAGCATCTCCTCCGCATCATGGGCATCGATGGCGCCGACGATAGAGACCGTCAACCCATCCTTGGCGAGCAGGCGGCGGTGCTGGGCCGCGATTTCGTCCCGGTTGACGGCACCGATGCTCTCCAGCGTACCGCGCGTCGGGCGGCCATAGGGGTGGTCGGGGAAAAGCCCGGCGAAAAAAGCCAGCGAAGCCATGGCGTTGGGATCGCTCGCCTCACGACGCAAGCTGGCCAGCAGGCTCTGGCGCACGCGTTCCACCGCGGCTTCCTCAAAACGCGGCTCGCTGACGGCATAGTGCAGAAGATCGAAGGCGAAGGCCTTGCGGTCGGACAGCGTGCGCAGCGAGCCGTTGATCTGGTCGCGCGCGGCATGGAAGGAGAGCTCGACCGCATTCTCCTCCATCAGGCGCTGGAAGGCCTCGTCGTCGTGAGGCCCTGCCCCCTCGTCGAACAGCGCCGACATGATGTGGGCCAGGCCTGGCCGGTCGGCCGGATCCTGCGCGGCACCGCCCTTGAAGGCGAAGTCGACGGCGATGACGGGTACGGCATAGTCCTCGACCAGCCAGGCTTCTATGCCAAGAGGCGAGACGATCTTCTGGATCATAAAAACTCTCGTTCACAAAAAACGATCGTCACAACCGGCAAAGCCGGCGATGACGGCAGGAGACTGATGCGCCGTTGCAAGCCTCCCAGCAGGAAAAGCGCGGCGCAGCAATCCAGACAATCATGGACGGCGCCGCCAGTCTGCCTGGCAGCATCCGTCATGACGTGCGAAACCTATCAAGCCTGCCCTTCGAGCAAGCCGACCACCGACTTGCCCTCCAGCAGGACGGCACGGCCCATCTCCGGCAGTCGTCCGGACGGCACGGCGGCGATGCGCTGCGGCCAGAGCTGCAGGTCCTCCACCTTGCCGCCGACTGACAGGGTGGCGCCGTAATAGCGTGCCAGGGTCGACTGGTTGTCCTGGGCATAGATCGCGTCGGCGACGAGGCGCGTCTTGGCACGCTCCAATTCCGCCTCGCTTACGCCCTCTGCGACGATGCGCCTGATCTCCTCGTCGACGGCCGCTTCCAGCGCCTCGAAACTGACGCCAGGCATCGGGATGGCCCAGACACCGAAACGCGTCTCGTCCACGGCGGAGCCGCCATAAAAGGCGCCGGCGGCCGAAGCCAGTTTCTTGTCGACCACCAGGGCCCGATAAAGCCGCGAGGTCTGCCCGCCGCCGAGGATCTGAGAGAGGAGATCGAGCGCCTCGCCCTCGCCATTGTGGGCCTGGATATAGGAAGGCGCCCGCCAATGGCGCTGATAGATCGGCTGCTCCACCCGCTTGTCGGCCAGCCGAACGCGGCGGTCTGCGCGCTGCCTGGGCTCCTGCGGCCGCAGACGCGGCGGCGGGTCGGCACGCCGGGCCACAGGACCGTAATGGGTTTCGGCCAGCTCGCGCACCTCTTCGGCCGTGACGTCACCAGCCACGATCAAGCTGGCGTTGTTCGGCGTGTAGAAACGGCTGTGGAAATCGATGGCGTCCTGCCGGCTCAGGCCTTCGATCTCGTTCTCCCAGCCGATGATCGGCGTGCCATAGGGATGGTGGGTGAACAGGGTCGAGGCGATCTCCTCGGCAAGCTGCGAATTGGGATCGTTGTCGACCCGCATCTTGCGCTCTTCGAGCACGACGTTGCGCTCGGGATTGACGACCTCGTCGGTAAGAGCCAGCCCGGTCATGCGATCGGCCTCGAAGGCCATCATGGTGCCGAGATGCTCCTTGGCCACTCGCTGGAAATAGGCGGTGTAGTCATAGGAGGTGAAGGCGTTCTCCTGGCCGCCCAGCTCGGCAACCTGCTTGGAAAAGCCCCCCGGATTCTTCTCCGTGCCCTTGAACATGAGATGCTCGAGGAAATGCGCGATGCCCGACTTGCCCTTCGGTTCATCCGCCCCGCCCACCTTGTACCACACCATGTGGGTGACCACCGGCGCACGGCGGTCGGGAATGACCACCACATGCAAGCCGTTGGGAAGCGTGAAATCCGTGATCGCCGGGCCCTGGGCATGGGAAGCACCGCCGAGACCGGGGATAAGCGCAAGCGTCATGAAAGGTCCGATCGGGAGGGAAAGCGAAAGATCCACCCAATATGGGTAGGAAACGCGGGAAGTGAAGTATCCCTTACCCCCTGGAGCATGAGCCTAGCAAGGCATAGGTCCGAAGAAAACAATCCCTACCGGCTCCCTTCCTGCTTCCAATCGGCCCGTTCCTTTAAGCCGCGGTCGATCTCGCGCCAGTCCCGATCGCTCAAGGCTCCTTCCACGGCATAAAGGGCGTTCAGGCTGACGCCGCGCCCGAACCGGAACTTCAGGCGCCGATAGGCAGCGACGGCTCCCAGTTGCCGGAGATCCTCCGGACTGCAGATGTCGACTTCGGCCAGCATGCGTTCGGTCGCCGGGCCAAGATTGCGCATATCCCGGATGCGCCCGCTCATGCCACCATCTCGATGCCGACCGGCACGCCGCTGCGCAGGGAATTGGCCACCATGCAGATCGTCTTCGCGCGCTCGATCACCGGCTGTGGGTCTGACCCGTCCAGCATCCGGCAGCGTACCTCGAGCCTTGCAGCCGTCGCCAGCAGCGGCTTGCCCTCAAGCTCCAGCGCGACGCTGACCGCGATGGTATCGACGGTCACACCCATTTCTTCGGCGGCGTAGCGCAGGTCGTTGCAAAAGCAGCCGCCAAGCGACAGAGCGAGCAGCTGGGCGCCATTGAAGCCGAGCCCCATGCCGCCGGCCTTGCCCTCGGGGCGGTCCACCACGATGGTATGTCCGCCGGCCCAGCCCATGGCAGCCTGCGTCTCACCGACATTGCGCAGTTCGACCGTTACCGTCGCCATGGCTGCCCCCTTGGATACTGCCGACTATGACAGCAAGGGGCCGAGGACGAAAGCGATGCCAAGCAGAGCGTGAAGCGGCGGCTCGATCAAAGCGCCCCAGCGCCGGACGTCAGGGCTCGTGGTGGAAGAAGCTGAGCCTGGTACCGGCATAGTCGCGCTGATCGGCCAGAGCGAAGGAGGGCGGCGCTTCGAGGGGGGCGTCCGTCGCCTCCTCGACCACGCAGAGCGCTCCCTTGGTCAGCCAGCCGCCATCGGCAAGGCTGACGAGCGCCTGTGATGCCAGCCCCTTGCCATAGGGAGGATCGAGAAAAGCCAGCGAGAAGGGCTCGCCCGGCCCGATCATGCCCAGCTTGGTCGCATCCCGGCGGAACAAGCGGGTGCGTCCGCCCAGGGACATCGCCTCGACATTGGAGCGGATCAGCCCACGCGCCTCCGCGCCCTCGTCGACGAAGGTGGCAAAGCGGGCTCCGCGCGACAGGGCCTCGAAACCGAGCGCGCCCGTGCCGGCGAACAGATCGATCACGCGGGCGTCGCGCACGGGATCGTCATAGCCATGCGCGAGGATATTGAACAAGGTCTCACGCAGGCGGTCCGAAGTCGGCCGGATCGCGTCCGACTTCGGTGTAGCCAGTTGCTTGCCGCGAAATTGCCCGCCGATGATGCGCATCGCTCAGCCGTCAACGCCCCCGGCGTGGCGCACCGCCCGGCTTGCCGCCGGGGCGAGGACGCGAAGGCCGTTCACCGCCATCATTGCGATCGCGGAAGGACGGACGCGGCTTGAACGGGCGGTCGCCACCCTCCTCGCCACGCGGGCGGAACGGCTTGCGCGGACGCTCGCCACCTTCGTCGCGGTCACGGAACGACGGACGCGGCTTGAACGGGCGGTCGCCGCCCTCTTCGTCACGCGGGCGGAACGGCTTGCGCGGACGCTCGCCACCCTCGTCGCGGTCACGGAAGGACGGACGCGGCTTGAACGGACGATCGCCGCCCTCTTCGCTGCGTGCACGGAAGGGCTTGCGCGGGCGCTCGCCCCCCTCTTCGTCGCGCGGCCGGAACGGCTTGCGCGGACGCTCGCCCCCTTCGTCACGGTCGCGGAAGGACGGACGCGGCTTGAAAGGACGGTCGCCGCCCTCTTCGCTGCGTGCGCGGAACGGCTTGCGCGGACGCTCGCCACCCTCGTCGCGATCGCGGAAGGCAGCCCGCGGCTTGAAGGGGCGGTCACCGCCCTCTTCATCGCGCGGACGGAATGGCTTGCGCCGAGCCGGCTTTTCGTCGGCCACGTCAGCGACCCGCTGGACCAGCACACGCCGGCCATGGCGATCCTCGACCAGGCTGCCACGCATCACGCGTTCCTTGCCGTCTTCCTCCGACTTGACACGCAGTCCGCGCGCCGGGCCACCCTTTGCGGGCCTGGCCGCAGCTTTGACCGGCTTTTCGCCGGCGGCCTCGTGGATTGGCGCCTCGAACTCGCAGCCGGCCTCGGCAACCAGCTCGGGGCCGAGCTGGTCCATCAGAACCCGGGTCTTCACTTCCTCGACGGCGCCTTCGGCCAGGTCGCCGAGCTGGAACGGCCCGTAGGACACGCGGATCAGGCGGTTGACCTCCAGGCCGATGGAACCCAGCACATTCTTGACTTCGCGGTTCTTGCCTTCACGCAGGCCGAGGGTCAGCCAGGAATTGGAGCCCTGCTCCTTGTCGAGGCGGGCTTCGATGCGACCATAGTCGACGCCGTCGACCGTCAGCCCCTCGAACAATTTGTCGAGCTGGACCTGATCGGTCTCGCCGAAAGCCCGCACGCGATAGCGCCTGAGCCAGCCGGTCTTGGGCAGTTCGAGCTGGCGCGCCAGACCGCCGTCATTGGTGAGCAGCAGCAAGCCTTCGGTGTTGATGTCGAGCCGCCCCACCGACATCACGCGCGGCAAGGACGGGTCGAGGTTCTCGAACACGGTCGGGCGTCCTTCCGGATCCTTTTCCGTGGTCACCAGGCCGCGGGGCTTGTGGTAGAGCCACAGCCGCGTGCGCTCCCGCCGGGGCAGGAGCTTACCATCGACGGTGATCTTGTCGTCGGCCAGCACGTTGAGCGCGGCGCTGGTCAACACCTCGCCATTGACGGCAACGCGGCCTTCCTCGATCCAGGTCTCGGCATCACGGCGCGATCCCAACCCGGCCCGCGCGATCACCTTGGCCACACGCTCGCCGGCAAAGGCGCCAGACTTGGCTTCGGCCTCGGGCTTGGCGACGGTCTCCGCCCTGGCCTCGGTGCGACGCGGGGCACGCTTGGGCGCGCGCTCCTCCTGGCGATCGTCGAAACGCGGCTCGAAGGCCTTGCGGCCGCCCTCGCGCGGCTCGAAGGAGGTGTCGAAACGGCGCGGCGCAAAGGAGCGCCCACCTTCATCGCCCTCGCGGCGAGGTTTGCGGCTGAACGAACGCTCACCGCCCTCCCCGCGCTCCGCATCCCGGCGCGGCCGGAAACCGCCTTCGGCGCCCTCGTCGCGCGACCGGAACGGCCGGCGAGCTTCCCCGCGCTCCTCGAAGCGGCGGGGCTTGAACGGACGTTCCTCGCCGCCTTTACGCTCGCGGAACGGACGGCGGGCGGGACGGGCCTCGGAATCCTCGCCTTCGCGCGGCTTGAAACGCGCCGGACGACGATCGCCGTCCTGGCGCTCGGCAAAGGAACGGGCCGGACGCTTCGGGCGAGCCTCGCCGCCCTCGTCACGATCCCGGAAGGAACGGCGCGGAGGTGCGTCACCATCGACGCCGCGCCGACGAGGTCCAGCGCCAGCGGAGGTCTTCTTGGGGCCAAATGGCTTCTTGCCCCCGCTTGGGGGCTTGCGGCCGCCGCCGCCAGATCGTTTATCGTCGGACATCGATTGTTGCTGGAATGGCCCCCGCTACCCATCGTATCGGAGGATATTCCAAAACTCCTTGAAAAGAGGGGCGTCTTTCCGATCCGCAGGGATCGTGAAACGCTTTAGCAGAAAAGGCGGCATGTCACGAGATGAAGCGCTCGATCATGGAACTGGCGCTGGAGGAAGCCCATGCTGCCGCAGGTCGCGGGGAGGTACCCGTCGGCGCGGTTGTCGTCAAGGACGGAGTGGTGCTTTCGCGCGAAGGAAACCGCACCCTGGCGCTGAAAGACCCCACCGCCCATGCGGAGATGCTCGCCATCCGTGCCGCCGCCCAGGTGCTGGGCAGCGAGCGCCTCGTCGGTGCGGACCTTTACGTCACGCTCGAACCCTGCCCGATGTGCGCCGCAGCGATTTCCTTCGCCCGCATCCGGCGTCTCTATTTCGGCTGCGACGACCCCAAGGGCGGCGCGGTGGAGAATGGCGTGCAGTTCTACGCTTCGCCGACCTGCCACCATCGCCCAGAAGTCTATTCAGGCATCCATGCCACCGCGTCGCGTGCCTTGCTGCAGGATTTCTTCCGGCAGCGGCGTTAGCGACAATCTCTTCGAAGTGTCAGCCTCCCGGCTGACACTCCAAATCCCGCTCAAAATGAAGACCTCAGCCAAACCGGAGCGCTTTTGCAATCCAGCGCCGCCGCCTTCAGGAGCCCAGATGTCCGGGCTCCTTGGACACGCCCTTCAATGAGAGGTGTTCCGGCGGCTCGGCCGGCGAGCCGTCGCTGGCATAGTGAAAGATCCGATATTCGTCGTCCGGCAGGCGCTCGACCTTCATATATTTGGCCTGGCCGAAGGGCATGGTGCCGTTCACATAGAAGACCGACGGATCATATTCCCTGGTTGCGACGGTCTTGCCCATCGCCTGCGCCGTCAATTGCATGAGCTGGAACTGGGTGGGACGGTCGAGCTGGCGGAAGGCATTGGCGATCGCTGAATCCGGCCTGTTGGTCATCAGCATCACCGGCACCACCGCCGTGCGCAGATGGCGGATCAGATGTCCCCACAGCCCATCCTCGCCCATCAGCTCGTTATGGTCGGAGGTGACGAAGATATAGACCGGGTCCTTCTCGGCCAGCATCGTGGCAATGATGTCACTGGTGCTGCGGTCCCAGCACTGCAGGCCGGTATCGTAGCGTGCGCGCCGCGCTTCGTCCGCGCTGCCGTCGGGTGGCGTGAACACCTGAAACTCGCCCGCATATTTCTTGCAATTGTCGAGATAGGGCTCGTGATCGGCGCGCTGGTGGACATAGATGAAGCGCCGGTCCGCCGGCGGCACATCCTTGACGTCGTCGGCAAGCGACTCCTCGGCCGACTTCTCGGCCGTCTCGTCATAGGTCTCCACCGTCTTCGACTGCCGGGCATACCGGGCTCCGCCGGCGATCTGCATGGTATGGATGGCCTGCGCCGAATAGTAGTAGCTGGCGAAATCGCCATCCTTGGCGATGTCGAAAATGTTCACCGGCTGCCGCTCCGCCAAATTGGGGAAATAGACGAGCCTGAGGGCCGAGGGGACGCTGGCGAGCGTCGCCACGCCGCCGGAAAAGCCTATCTTGGCGAACATCCGCCAGCCTGCCGGCGGCTCCCTGAACAAGTGATCGAGACGCGGCGTGGTCTGCCGCGCCCCGCCAAAGAGCGACATTCGCACCGGATTGATCGACTCGCCCATCACGAACACGACGGTTGCCCGGCCCTCCGGCACGTCGGTCTTGCCGAAGACATGATCAGCCAGGCCATTCAGGGAAGCCGGCGGCGCAGGCGCCTGGCTCGCACGATAGGCCAGCACGCCAGCATTGGCGCTGGAAATGAAAGATGCGGAATAGGCGTTGGCCTGCACCACGCTCGGCAGTTTGTGCAGCTCCCAGCGTGCCGCGACGCCGCCAAGGGCCGCAACGAGCAAGAGAGAAAAGGCCCAGGATCGACCGCTCCGCAGCGGGCGGATCAGCGTGAACACGGCGAGCAGGACAGCCGTCGCCAGCGCCAGGAGCAAAGGCAGCAGGAATTCACTCTGGACCTGCAAACCAGTCGAAACCGAATCGGCCGTGTCGCTGAAAAACAGCCTTACCTGCTCGGGCGTGAGCGGCGCTCCGAAATATACGAGCGAACTGAGCCAGATGGCCTGATTCAAGAACACCAGGACGATAATGAGTATTCTGAACCAGGTTCCGGCCGAGAGGGCGAAGAGCACCGAAAATGACAATAATGTTACAAAATATTCCCTCGTCCTGAACGGAGAAATATCCCATCCGAAACAAGAAAATATTACATCAGGAATACTCAAGATCGCTGCGACAATGGCAATCTCTAGTACCTTCTTAGCAAAAATTCGTGAGAATGAAGTCATGTAAACCGCATAAATGAAAATTATGTTCTTAGACTCAAGGCACCAACCGAGAGCATCTGTATCGGTCCGGTCGAAGATTTAATCCAAATTGCTTACAAACAGAACAATAATGACAAAAATAGGAACTGTCTCGCGCGATGGCCAGACGGCGGCAACGGGCCGCCACCTTGGCGCTACGCCTGCCAGCCTTCAGTTCGTCAAACTCTGGAGGTCATCGCGGGCGGACTTTGAAGCACGCATTGGCTCAGACTGATCGCGCTTCTCGTGGTGTTCACCTATGTCGTGCACATCGTCACGCGGCGCCGCTGAGCCACCGCTCTACTCCGGCGAGGTTCAGGTTTCCGGTGCCAGAATCTCGGCAAGCCATTCGATCAAGGCCTTTCCGGCGACATGTCCGGGATCGCGACTGGGGTCGTAGATCGTCACCTGCAGACCGAGAGCGCGGCGTTTCAGGGCGGTGGTGAGCAGGATCGCCGCTTCCTTCCAGTTGAGACCATCGGCCTGCGGGGAATCGACCGCCGGCATCAGTCTGCTGTCGACGGCATCCACATCGAAATGGATCCAGAACCCTTCCCGGTCGGCATCGATGCCGCTCAGGGCCACGTCGACGCAGGCTTCAATCCCCTCGGCGCGAAGCTGTTCCAGGGGCCTGTAGACCATGCCGGACTCGGCGATATCGGGAATGGGAGCGGGAGGACCTGCTTCATGATCGCGATTGGCGAGAGCCGCCACCCGCCGTGTCGTCACATAGGGCCAGCGCCCTTCCAGATCCGTCAGAGCTGAAGGCCCCCAGCCGGTGACCAGCGCCAGATCCATGCCTGCACCGCCGCCTGTCGCCGATTGCTCGGGCAGGTAGAAATCCGTATGGCCATCGACATAGAGGAGACCGGCCTCACGCTGCCGCGCCAGGCCGAGCATCGAGCCGATCAGGATGCTGCAATCGCCGCCGAGGACGAGGGGAAAACACCCGGCCTCGACCGCCTCCTCCACGGCGTCGGCCAGCCGGATGGAATAGTCGGCAATGGCATCGATGTTGCGGATGTTGATCCTGCGTTCATCGTCGCGCCGATAGGCCGGCGGCTCTACCGTGACGACGCGCTCCACCGCCAATCGGTCGTGCAGGCCGAGCTGGCGCAACGTCGCCGGAGCATGGCGCGTTCCCGGTTCCACATCGTCGCCCAGCGGCATCAGCCCGAGATTGCTGGGAGCCTCGATGATCACCAGGCGCCTCGCCGTCGTCCTCCCCATGCCGGATCCCGCGGTTGTGTGTTTGGCCGTCTTCTCTCCAGACACCCTTCCCTGCTTTTCGAGTCCGGGCAAGAGCCCTCGGCGGCAGCGGATCGGCATGCCGAATGCAAATGCCCGCGTGCCGGTAAAGAGAAGCATTTGCTCTTGCCTCGGCAGACCCCATAGAGTTGCGGCACTTCTTTTCAGCCGTTCGGACCCGGCCCATGCGCATTCTGTTGGCGGAAGACAATCGCGACCTTTCCGAATGGGTCAGCCGGTTGCTGCGCCAGAGCAAATATACGGTGGATTGCGTCTATCGCGGCGACGAGGCCGACGTGGCGTTGCAGTCCCAGGAATACGCTCTCGTGATTCTCGACCTCGGCCTGCCCGAGATCGACGGCATCGAGGTCCTCAGGCGCCTCAGGGGGCGGGGAAACCGGACTCCCGTGCTGATCCTCACCGCCAATGACGCACTTTCCAGCCGTGTGCGCGGCCTCGACAGCGGGGCAGACGACTATCTCGTCAAGCCCTTCGAGGTCGAGGAACTCGAGGCCAGGATACGCGCGCAATTGCGGCGGGGCCGCAGCACGCTGGAGCAGGTCGTCAGCTTCGGCCCTCTCTCCTTCGACACCCAGTCGCGCAGCTTCAGCCTCGCCGGTGCCAGCCTCCCGGTGACGCCGCGCGAGCATGTGGTGCTGGAGACGCTGCTCCTGAGTGCCGGGCGCCCCGTTCCCAAGGAGAGGCTGGTGGAGAACGTCTTCGGTTTCGACGACGAGGGCGGCCCCAGCGCGATCGAGGTCTATGTCCATCGCGTGCGTCGCAAGCTCGAAGGCAGCGACGTCGGCATCGTCACCCTGCGCGGTCTCGGCTATATGCTGCGTCAGACCCATGCCGGTTAGCTGGCATTCGCGCAGCCTGCGCCGGGAACTGCTCGGCTGGCTGCTGCTGCCGCTGGCAGCGGTGGTGGCGTTCAATGTCTGGACCACCTATCGCAATGCGCGCCAGACCGCCGACCTGGTCACCGATCGCATGCTGCTCGCCTCCGCGCGGATGATCGCGGAGAACGTCCGCGAAAGCGATGGCATCTTTCAGGCGCCCATCCCCCCGGCAGCCCTGGAAATGTTCGCGAGCGAGGACCGCGATCGCGTGATCTATCGCGTGAACGGGCCGCGCGGCGAATTGCTGGCCGGCTATCCGGAGACGTTGCCCCCGCCACGGCAACCCAGCGGCTTCCAGCACGTCTACTTCACCGGCACCCATCGCGGCGAGGCCGTTTACGCCGTCGCCCTTTCCCAGCCGGTGGTCTCCACCAGGGGCGGCGAAGCGCTGGTCGTCGTCGGCCAGACGCTGCGCGGCCATGACAGGCTGGTCAAGAGCCTATGGCTCAAAACCCTGCGCGACGAGGTCCTGCTGGTCGCCGTTGCCGGGTTGCTCGCCTTGTTCGGCCTGCACCGGGGCTTGGCGCCGCTCCTGCGCCTGCGCGACGAGGTGCGCCGCCGTGACCCGCACGCGCTGGAACCGCTCGACACGACCCCTGTCCAGACCGAACTGAGACCCCTGGTCCTGGCCCTCAACGAGGCCCTGGCGCAGGTCGAACGCCAGGTCGCCGCCCAACGGCGCTTCATCGCCAACGCCGCCCATCAATTGCGAACTCCGCTGACGTTGCTGAAGGCGCAGATCGGCGTCGGCAAGCGCGGTTCCGACGTGGCGGCGGCCCATGAGGCCCTGACGGGCATCGGCACGACCGTGGAGGGCATGACACGCCTGTCCAACCAGCTTCTCAGCCTGGCACGCGCCGAACAGGGAAGCACGTTGCTTCATCGCGAAAAGGTCGATTTCAACGCCATCTGCCGCGAAGCCGTAGAAAATCTCGCGATCATGGCCATGGAGCGCGACATCGACCTCGGCTTCGACGGCGCTCCCGCCGCGCTGCCTGTCAGCGGCCATGCCACGCTGCTGCGCGAGCTTGCGACCAATCTGATCGAAAATGCCCTGCGCTACACGCCCAAGGGAGGCACGGTCACGGTGCGGCTGCGTGCAGCGGGCGGGGCGCGAGTCGCCTTGCGGGTGGAGGATAATGGCCCCGGCATCCCGGCGGAAGAGCGCGAGAAGGTGTTCGAGCGCTTCTACCGGCGACTGACCAGCGGCGTCGAGGGCACCGGATTGGGGCTGGCGGTGGTGAAGGAGATCGTCGCCTCCCATGAGGGCACCGTCACCTTGCAAGATCGGGTACCCTCGCCGGGCCTGGCCGTGCTGGTCCTGCTACCCGCCTTCGATGGGTGATGCCGGCATTGTCCGGCTGCCGGAAGACAGGCAAGGAAAAAGCGGGCGGGGATCAGCTCCCCGCCCGCTTTTTCGAAACATCACGCCATAAGGAATGCCGTGTTCCGGATCAGTGATCGGACAGAGGCTTGGGCCGCCACTTGGCCAGACTCTGCTCGACACGGCCCATCAGCGCACCGGCCGCCAGCACCACCAGCATGATGATGATGATCGCGGCCGCCACACCCGGCCCGTCGAACGAGCCCTTGGCGATGGCGATCAGCTGGCCGATGCCGAGGCGGGCGCCGACGAATTCACCGACGATGGCGCCGGTGATGGCGAAGGAATAGCTGACATGCAGGCTGGCGAAGATCCAGCTCATGGCGGAGGGAATGATCACGGCCCGCGTGAGCTGCCAGGGCCTGGCCCCGAGGATCTGGGCGTTGGCGATCAGCGAGCGGTCGGCCTCGCGCACGCCCTGGAAGGCGTTCTGGAAGACCAGGAAGAACACCATCACGAAGGACAGCGCCACTTTCGAGCCGATACCCAGGCCGAAGATGATGATGAAGACGGGCGCCAGGACCACGCGCGGGATCGAGTTGAAGACCTTGATGTAGATCGAGAAGATATCGGCCAGGAACGCGTTGCGCCCGAGCGCCACGCCCACGAGCACGCCGGCGATGGAGCCGAACACGAAGCCGATGGTGGCCTCCTCGACGGTCACCCACAAATGATACCAGAGCGGCGTACCATTGGCCCCCTCGGTGATCCACTGCCACAGGCGCACCACCACGGTGCTCGGCATGCCCAAAGCAAGGTCGGTCATCCATTCCAGGCGAACCGCGACTTCCCACAGGCCCAGCAGGGCGACGAGAAGCACCAGGCGCCAGAACAGGACCCAGGCGCGGCGGGAGCGCGCCGCCTTGGCGACGGCTGCCTCGATTTCCGCGTCTGAGGTGCCGGGCCGGAACTCGGGAGCCTTGGGAGAAAGTACTGCATCGCTCATCGTCCATCTCCTCTCAGGCAGCTTCGGAAGCGCGGCGGTTGGAGGTCTGGACCTCCTCGCGCAGGTCGTTCCAGATCAGGCGGGAATAGTCGATGAAGCGCTGGTCGTAGCGGATCTCCTCGACGATGCGCGGGCGCGGCAGGTCGACCGTGTAGACGGACTTGACCGTGGCCGGGCCGGCGGTGAGTACATAGATCTTGTCGGCCAGCGCGATGGCCTCGTCGAGATCATGGGTCACGAACACGACGGAGGCCTTGGATTCGCCCCACAATTTCAGCAGCACATCGTGCATGACGACGCGGGTCTGCACGTCGAGCGCCGAGAAGGGCTCGTCCATCAGGAGAATCTTGGGCTGGTTGATGAAGGTCTGCGCCAAAGCGACGCGCTTGCGCATGCCGCCGGAGAGCTGGTGGGGATAGTGGTTCTCGAAACGGGGCAGGCCGACGCGCGCGAGCCATTCCCGTGCCTCGGCATAGGCCTCGCGCTTCGACACGCCGCGAAACATCGGCCCCGCCGCAACATTGTCGATGACGTTGCGCCAGGGGAAGACCGCATCGGCCTGGAAGACGAAGCCGACACTGGGGTCGATACCATTGACCGCTCCGCCCATCACGCGGACCTCGCCGGCGCTCGGCCGGGCGAGGCCCGTGACCAGATTGAGCGTGGTCGACTTGCCGCAGCCCGTAGGCCCGACCACGGCGACGAACTCGCCACGCTCGACCGTCATGGAGAAATCGCGGATCGCCGTCATCGACTTGCCGGTCGGGGTGACGAAGCGGCGCGTGACGTTGATGAGTTCGATGGCGGGCGAGGAGGCCGACGCCATGGGCACAGCTTGACTCATGCTTTCCTCCTTGGGGGAAAAGCCGCGGGATAGGACGAAGTGTTTTGTGATCTGGCCGGAACGGCACGAAGGCTTGGCATATCTTGGCTGGAACGCAGCAGCCCGCATGCCGGAGCCTAGGAGCAGCTGCCCATTTGCGGCTGCTGCTCCCGGAAAAGGCCGTCCGCCTACTTTACGTTCTTCACGAACTCGGTGGTGAAGGTCTTGGAGAGGTCGATCTGCTTGCCCTGCAATTCCTTCTTGAAGCTCTGCAGGACCGCCAGCACCGTCTTCGGGCCGTCCTCCGGCATTACGCCATCGGCCGTGAACATGCCTTTGCCCGCTTCCAGGCCCTTGATGTAGCCGTCCTTGTCGTCGCCGTAGAATTCCTTCGGCATTTTCTCGGTGATTTCGGCGGCCGTGTGGGTGTTGATGTAGCGCAGGGTCTTCACGAAGGCATTGGCGAGTTTCTGGACCTCATCCTTGTTCTTCTCGACCCAGGCCGTGGGCATGTAGAGGGAGGCAGCAGGATAGGTGCCGCCCAGGGCCTCTTCCGAACCCTTGACCGTGCGCATGTCGATCAGCACGCGGGCGGCACCGGACTTCAGCATGCGGCCGATGGTCGGTTCGGTGGTCATGCCGGCCTGGATCTGGTCCTGCTGCATGGCGGCGATGAAGGTGGCACCGGCGCCCACGGGCAGCGTGGTGAACTCGTTCGCCTTCACGCCCGCCTTCTCGGCGAGATAAAGCGTGAGGAAGTTGGTAGAGGAGCCAAGTCCGGTGACCCCGACATCCTTGCCCTTGAAATCGGCGGCCGACTTCATGTCCGGATATTTGCTCGAAGCCAGGATGACCTCGCCCGGCGCCTGGCTGAACTGCACGACCGATTGCACGAACTTGCCCTTGCCCTGCAGGTCGACGCAGTGGTCGTAGAAGCCGACCACGCCCTGCACGGTGCCGGCCAGCATCTCCGTCTCGGCATCGACACCAGCGGTATCGTTGAGAAGCTCGACGTCGAGCTCTTCATCTTTGAAATAGCCCAGGCTCTCGGCAAGCTTGGCCGGCAGGTAGATCTGCTTTTCATAACCACCGACCACGATGACGATCTTCTCGGCGGCCTGTGCGGCGGGCGCCAGCCCGATGATGGCGGCAAAGGCGGCGGCGGCAAGCAAGGTGCGTCTGCTCGGCATGGTCTCTCCTGTTGCGTTTCCTGTCCCTCCTCCTTCTCGCAAGCGGATATGCGGGAGGGCTCGGTCCTAGGCATAAAGCAGCCAGCTTTCAGCCAGCTTACAATCGGTGCAACAATGACAATCCTGCATTCCATTCTTGCCCCAACCGGTTTTGCTGCCTAAACAGCGGCAAGAATTTTGAAGGTTTGCAGCGATGTCCGGCGACAAGAAGCAGAAATTGAAGGCAAGGCAGGCACGCGGTTTCGTCGACCGCAATGCCGGCGAGATCGCGGCGACGCGCGCCATGGTTTCGGTGATCCAGGAAGTCTATGAGCGCTATGGCTTCGACCCGGTCGAAACGCCTTTCGTCGAATATACCGACGCCCTCGGCAAGTTCCTGCCCGACCAGGACCGCCCGAACGAGGGCGTGTTCTCCTTCCAGGACGACGACGAGCAGTGGCTGTCGCTGCGCTATGATCTGACGGCGCCGCTGGCCCGCTATGTCGCCGAGAATTTCGACGCCCTGCCCAAGCCCTATCGCAGCTACCGGGCCGGCTATGTCTTCCGCAACGAGAAGCCTGGTCCCGGCCGCTTCCGCCAGTTCATGCAGTTCGACGCCGATACCGTGGGCTCGGCCTCGGTCGCGGCCGATGCCGAGATCTGCATGATGGCCGCCGACACCATGGAAAAGCTCGGCATTCCGCGCGGCTCCTATGTGGTGCGCGTCAACAACCGCAAGGTGCTCGACGGCATCATGGAGGCGATCGGCCTCGCCGGCGACGAGAATGCCGGCCGCCGCCTCACGGTGCTTCGCGCCATCGACAAGTTCGATCGGCTCGGCCTGGAGGGCGTGAGGGCGCTGCTGGGCACCGGCCGCAAGGACGAGTCCGGCGATTTCACCAAGGGTGCCGGGCTCGACGACAGCCAGGCGCAGACTATCCTCGACTATGTGGCGGGACAGAGCGGCTCCAACGCCGACACGCTGGCGCGCATCCGCCCGCTGGTTTCGGGCTCGACTGCCGGCAGCGAGGGCGTCGAGGAACTCGCCCGCATCGCCGAACTGGTTGAGAAGTCCGGCTATGGCACCGACCGCATCCTGATCGACACCTCGATCGTGCGCGGGCTCGAATATTACACCGGCCCCGTCTATGAGGTGGAGCTCACCTTCGAGGTCAAGGATGAGCAGGGCCGGCCGGTGCGCTTCGGCTCGGTCGCCGGCGGCGGACGCTATGACGGCCTCGTCGCCCGCTTCCGCGGCGAGCCCGTGCCGGCAACCGGATTTTCCATCGGCGTCTCGCGCCTGCTCTCGGCCCTGACCGCCCTCGGCCGCGTCGACACGGCCGGTGTCGCCGGCCCCGTCGTGGTCTGCGTGATGGATCAGGCGCGCCTGCCCGACTATCAGGCCATGGCCAGCGAATTGCGCCAGGCGGGCATCCGCGCCGAGGTCTATCTCGGCGGCTCCGGCATGAAGGCCCAGCTCAAATATGCGGACCGCCGCAAGGCACCGGTCGCGGTGATCCAGGGCTCGGACGAGGCCGAGAAGGGCGAGGTCCAGCTCAAGGACCTCGCGCTCGGTGCCGAAATGGCCAAGGCCATTGCCGACAACAGCGAATGGCGCGAGGCAAGGGTCGCCCAGCGCCAGGTGCCGCGGGCCGAGTTGGTCAAGGTCGTGAAGGAGATGCTGGGGTAATTTGGAGCGCGGACATCCTGTCCGCTCTTCCTCGTCTCGACCGTGGTGTTTCCAAGAGCGGACATCGCGACATGAAGACATGTCGCTGAGATGTCCGCGCTCCAGCATAAACCTCGTTTGCCCTTTCCAGTCGCACCTCGTCGCCTGCCCTGCTAGAAGACCCCCGACATTCACCATGGACCGCCGGCATGCCCCATCCCGCCTATGAAGCCTTCGACGCGCTCGCCTCGCGCTCGGGCTATCAGCTGGTCGACCCGCCGATCCTGCAGCCGGCGGGCCTGTTCCTCGATCTGCTCGGCGAGGACATGCGCCGCCGCGCCTTCCTGACCACCGATGCCGAGGGGCAGGAATTCTGCCTCAGGCCGGACTTCACCATTCCGGTATCGCTGCATCATCTCAAGGCCGTGAAGGCCGGCGGGGTCGGCGCCTATGCCTATCGCGGTCCGGTCTTCCGCTTCCGCACCGATGGCCCGAGCGAGTTCCTGCAGGCCGGCTTCGAGAATTTCGGCCGCAACGACAAACCGGCCGCCGATGCCGAAATGCTGGCCATCGCCCTGGAAGCCGCCCGCGATCTCGGCCTCGTGAAGCCCGTCATCCGCATGGGCGATGCCGGCATCGTCACCGCCATGCTCGATGCGCTCGACCTGCCGCCGGTCTGGCGGCGGCGCCTGGCGAGCGACCTCAGGCGCTCCAAGGATCTCGACGAGGATCTGGCTCGCCTCGGCAGTTCTGCCCCCAAGAACGGCGCCGCAGCCTATGCCGGCTTCCTGGCGGCTCTGGAAGGCTCGGACCCGGGCTCGGCCCGTGCCGCCGTCGCCGATCTGCTGTCGATCGCCGGCATCCAACCGATCGGCGGGCGCAGCGTCGACGAGATCGCCGACCGCTTCCTGGAACAGGCCGCACTGTCCTCCGGCCTCGGCGTCGATGCCGACAAGGTGGCGATCACCCGGCGGATCTTCGCGGTCAGCGGCGATCCCGACAGTGCCAGCGCCGAATTGCGCGCCATTGCCAGCGAAGCCAGGCTCGATCTCAACGCGGCCCTCGATGCCTTCGACGAACGCACCGGCTTCTTTGCCGCCCGCGACATCGAGGTGACCGCCATCAAATTCGCCACCGGCTTCGGCCGCCGCCTCGATTATTACACCGGCTTCGTCTTCGAGCTGACCGATCCGGCCGAACCGGAAGCCGCCGCCCGCGTCGGCGGCGGACGCTACGACCAGTTGATGGCGCAGCTCGGCGCCGCCGAACCCGTGCCGGCGGTTGGCTGCTCGATCTGGCTCGACCGGTTTGGCGGAGACGCATGATGAACAACCCTGCCCTTTCCCCGCTGCTTCTGGGCATTCCGTCCAAGGGCCGGCTGCAGGAAAACTGCACGTCCTTCTTCGAGCGCGCCGGCATCCGCTTCGTGCAGGAGCGCGGTGCGCGCGACTATCGCGGCTCCGTGCCCGGCATGAACGATGTCGAGGTGCTGTTCCTCTCCGCCTCCGAGATCGCCGGCCAGCTCGCCTCGGGCGCCATCCATTTCGGCGTCACCGGCGAGGATTTGGTGCGCGAGAACATTGCGCGCGCCGACGAACGCGTCACCCTGCTGCAGCCGCTCGGCTTCGGCCAGGCCAATGTCGTGGTCGCGGTGCCGCAGGCCTGGATCGACGTGCGCTCCATGGCCGACATCGAGGACGTCGCCGCAAGCTTTCGCCAGCGCCATGGCCGTCGCCTCAAGGTCGCGACCAAATATATCAACCTCACCCGCGCCTTCTTCTCGGCGCATGGCGTGGCCGACTATCTGATCGTCGAGAGCCTGGGCGCCACCGAAGGTGCACCGGCCTCCGGAGCGGCTGATCTCATCGTCGACATCACCACCACCGGCTCCACCCTCACCGCCAATGCGCTGAAGGTGATCGAGGACGGCATCATGCTGAAAAGCCAGGCCAATCTGGTGGCTTCGCTCGGAGCCGACTGGAACGAGCGGGCCCGCGCCGGCGCGGCCGCCATGCTCGGTCGCCTTGCCGCCAAGGCCAAGGGCAGCGCCCAGCGTGAGATCCGCTGCATCCTGCGCGGCGTCAACCAGCAGCATCTGCGCGATGCCGGCGAGCTCTTCGGTGCCGGCGCCCCCTTCGGCCTGCCGGCCCCGGGCCAGCCCCTCACCTTCCTGGTGCCGGCCGGCCAGCTGTTCGACTTCGCAGCCTGGCTTACGGCGCAAGGCGCCGCCTCGATCGCCGTCACCAGCCTCGATTTCGTCTTCGAGCCGCAGAGCGCGCTTTACGCGGAGCTGGAGAAGAAACTGGGTTGATCCCTGGGATCGCCGGCTTCCAGCCGGCATCTTCCTCTCCTGTGGGCGCGATGGTTTCAGGAGCCGGCTGGAAGCCGGCGGTCGCAGGACATTACGCCTCGAACAGCTCCGGCAGGAGCGCTCTGGCGATAGGGCGCAATCGCTCCGCCTCGCTTTCGGCAATCCAGCGATAGGGCCGCCTGAGGCGTGGGCCGACGGGGCCCCAGTTCCCGATGGCGGCCAGGAGCTTGTCCAATGCAGCGTTGGAATAGCCGTGATCGCGCCGGAACGGCACGATGTGCTCGTCCATGAAACGGCAGAGCCGACACTCCAGATCGAGGGCGGCCTCGATGTCAGCGGCCATACCGTCGGTCCAGGCCTGCGCGCCGCGGGGGCTGAGGCAGGCCACGTTGGAAAAGGCGCCAGCCGCCACGCCCGCCTTGATGCCGGTGGCGAGATGATGGCCGGGGACGAAGAGCGCGACGCCGGCCAGATGCCGGCGTGCGGCCGCATACCAGGCGTCATCCCCATCGGCGAGCTTGATCGCCTTGACGGCTGGGACCGCCCGCACCAGCCTGCCGAGTGACTCCGGCGACAGGACGCGCTTGGCATGCGGCGGATTGTAGAGCACCAGCGGCAGGCCCCGCGCCGCCTCCGCCATCATCGCCAGGAAATCGATGGCCTCCTCGTCCGTCACCGGCCACCAGTCCGGCAGGATGATTTGGATCGCCGCCGGCTGCAGCCCAGTTGCCCGCCGCACCCGCTCCAGCGACTGGCGGGGATCGCCCTGGCAGGCACCGATCACGAAGGGCATGCTGGCCGCCTGACATTTTTCGGCCAGCAGCGCCTGGATCGCCTCATATTCAGCTTCGGTCTGGTTGTGGAACTCGCCGGCCGTGCCGTTGGAGTAGATGCCATCGACGCCCGCAGCGATCAGGAGGTCGATCTCCTCGCCGAGATGGCCGAAATCGATCGCGTCGTCGGTGGCGATCGGCAGCAGCAGCGTGGCCCAATTGCCGCGAAGGGTCATAGGCTGATGTCCTGCCGGATGCAGGCCTTGAAGTGGCCTGGCTCGACTTCCTCGAGCTTGGGGATTTCGCGGGCGCAGGCCTCGATAGCGTGCGGGCAGCGTGTACGGAAGACGCAGCCCGAGGGGGGATTGGCAACGGAGGGAATGTCACCCTTCAGGATCTGGCGCTGGCGCGGCCGATCCGGGTCCGGCTCGGGGATCGCCGACAGCAGCGCCCTTGTATAGGGGTGCCTGGGCGCCTCGTAGAGCCGGTCGCAGGGCGCGATTTCCATGATGCGGCCGAGATAGAGCACGATGACGCGGTCGGCGATGAACTCCACCACGGCCAGGTCATGCGAGATGAACAGCATGGTCAGGCCGAGGCGGGCCTGGAGGTCGCGCAGGAGATTGACGATCTGGGCCTGGATCGAGACGTCGAGGGCCGAGACCGGCTCGTCAGCGACAATCAGGTCCGGCTGCAGGATCAGCGCCCGGGCGATACCGATGCGCTGGCGCTGGCCGCCGGAGAATTCGTGGGCGTAGCGGTCGAGGGCATCGGGTGGCAGTTCGACGGCTTCGAGGACGGCGCGGGCCTTGTCGAGGCGTTCGCGGCGCGTGCCGATCGCCTGGATGTTCAGCCCTTCCGTCAGGATCTCGCCGATGGTCATGCGCGGCGACAGGCTGGCGAAGGGGTCCTGGAAGATATATTGCATGCGCCGGCGCTGGCGGCGCAGGTCCCCGGCCGACAGGCGCGCGATGTCGCTGCCTTCGAACAGGATCTCGCCGGCGCTCGGCTCGATCAGCCGCAGGATCGAGCGCCCGATCGTGGTCTTGCCGGAACCGGATTCGCCGACCAGCCCGACGACCTCGCCCCGTTTCACCTCGAAGGAAATGTCGTCGAGCACCCGGACGGGCGCGGCGCGGCCGAGACCGCTGCCATACTGCTTGGCAAGCCCGCGTACCTGAAGCAGCGGCGAGCCGGAAAGGGACGTCTCCATCTCACAACTCCTGCGAACGGATGCAGCGGCTGGCATGATCAGGCCCGACTTCCGCCAGAGCGGGCATGGCTTCCCGGCAGGCCGGCAGTGCCAGGGAGCAGCGGGTGGCGAAGGCGCACCCTTGCGGCATGGCGGCGAGGCTCGGCACGGCGCCGGGGATGGCGGCCAGCCGTCCGCCGGCCTTCTTCAGCCGGGTCGCCTCGCCCAGTCGCGGCACCGAAGCGAGCAGGCCCTTGGTGTAGGGATGCCGCGGACGCCGGAAGACCTCGCGAACGGGCCCCTGCTCGACGATGCGGCCGGCATACATCACGGCAATGCGGTGGGCGATTTCGGCGACGACACCGAGATTATGGGTGACGAACAGCACGCCCATGCCGTTCTCCGCCTGCAGGCGTTGCAGGAGGTCGAGGATCTGGGCCTGGATGGTGACGTCGAGCGCCGTGGTCGGCTCGTCGGCGAACAGCAATACCGGATCGCAGGCGAGCGCCATGGCGATGGTGGCGCGCTGGCGCATGCCGCCGGAGAGCTCGTGCGGATATTGGCGGGCCCGCCGGGCGGGATCGGGGATGCCCACCTTGTCGAGCAGCCCGACGGCGGCAGCCATGGCCGCCTTGCGCGGCTGGCCCTTGTGCACACGGATGGGCTCGGCGATCTGGTCGCCGATGGTGTAGACCGGGTTGAGGCTGGTCATCGGCTCCTGGAAGATCATGCTGATCTCGTTGCCGCGGATGTGCCGGCGCTCCTCGGCATCCAGAGCGACGAGATCGCGGGCGATCCCGTCCCGGCCCCGGAACCGCATCGTGCCTCCGGCGACGCGTGCGATCTTGCCGGGCAGCAGCCCCATGATGGATTGGCCGGTCACCGATTTGCCGGAGCCGGACTCGCCCACCAGCGCCAGCGTCTCGCCGACACCGATGCCAAGATCGAGATCGGACACGGCGGACACCTCGCGTCCGCCGACGCGAAACACCGTGTTCAGGCCCTCTATCTCCAGGATCGCGGGTGCCGCCATCACCATGCTCAGCTCAACAGGCCGGTCTGGCGCAGGATCGTCTCGATCGTGGCCGCCTCGGCTTCGTTCAATGCTCGCTGCGGGCGCGCCATTTCGTTGGTCTCGATGATGCCGAGCCGACGCATCGCCGTCTTGAAGGCGCCGACGCCGGCCGAGCCGGCGCTGACGCGCGGCGCGGCGACCCAGACCATCTCGAACAGGCGGCAGAGGCGCTCCTGCTCCTGGCGCGCGCCTGCCCAGTCCCCCTTGCGGCAGAGGTCGTAGAGCCGGACATAGCCGGCAGGATCGACATTGGCGAGGCCGGGCACGATGCCGTGGGCGCCCATCAGCAGGGCGCTGTCACAGACGATCTCCGAGCCGGTCATCATCATGATCTCGGGACGATCGGCAAGGTCCATCAGGGCATAGCGGAAATTGCCGTCGTCGCCGCTGGAATCCTTCAGGCCGACGATGCTGCCCTCGCGGGCCAGCGTCACCACGGTGTGGCGGTCGAGCTTGAAATGCACGCAGACCGGAATGTCGTAGGCGACCACCGGCACGTCGATCGCTTCCCGCAGATAGCGGAAATGATCGATCACCTCCGGCGCGCTGGTGCGGGCATAGAAGGGCGCGGTGGCGACCACCGCACTCACCCCGATCGACTGCGCCGTCCTGGCATGGGCGATGACGCGATCGGTGGTGGGATCGACGACGCCGGCCAGCACCGGCACCCGGCCATTGACGGTCTCGACCGCGAATTCCAGCACCTTCCGGCGCGTGGCCTCGTCGTGGAAGACGACCTCGCTGGTCGATCCCAGCACGAACAGGGCATGCACGCCGCCGGCGATCAGGTGCTCGATCACCCGCGCGAAGGAGGGATAGTCCACTTGGAGATCGGCGGTCAGGGGCGTGACGACCGGCGGCACGACGCCGTGGAACAGGGGGGATGCGGAAGACATGGAGAACCTTCTCTGCAGTCAGTTGAGTTCGGAACGAGGATCGAAGGCATCGCGCAGGCCATCGCCGACGAAATTGATGGCGAGCACGGTGAGGACGAGGGCAGCGCCGGCGAACAGCCATTGCCAGGGGTATTGCTCCAGCACGACGGTGCTGCGGGCGGCGTTCAGCATGTTGCCCCAGCTCGCTTCCGGCGGCGGGATGCCGAGGCCGAGGAAGGAGAGGCCCGCTTCCAGCAGGATGGCGGCGGCAAATTGCAGCGCGGCATAGACGACGAGGATGTCGATGGTGTTGGGCAGGCCATGGCGCCAGAGCAGGTGGCCGAGCGAGGCACCCATGCCGCGCGCGGCGATGACGAAGTCGCGCTCGCGCAGTTCCATCAGCCGCGCCCGCACCATGCGTGCCAGCACCGGCCAGGACAGCAGCGAGATCACGGCGATGGTGGAGAGGATGCCCGCGCCGGTGATCGAGGCGATCACCAGGAGCAGGATCACCGGCGGCAGCGTCATGGCGAGGTCGACCAGGCGCATGATCACCGCATCGGCGACACGCCCCGCCATGGCGGCGAGCGCTCCGACGACATAACCGATGACCAGCGAGATCACCACCGAGCTGCCTGCCACCAGCAGGGAGATGCGGCCGCCGCGCAGGACGCGCGCGAGAATGTCGCGCCCGACACCATCCGTGCCGAACCAGTGGGCGGCGCTCGGGCCCTTGTTGATGGCCAGGAGGTCGATGTCGTTGGGCTTGTAGCGCAGCAGCCAGGGATGGAAGACCACCAGCGCCAGCATGACCAGCAGGATGGCAAGGCCCACAAGCGTGACGTTGTTGGCGGCAAAGCGCCTCATCGCCCGCGCGAGCGGACCGTTGCCACGGGACCGAAGCTGTGTCGAAATCGCCATCTCAGGCAACCTTGATGCGCGGATCGACGGCCGCATAGGCGACGTCGGTGAGGATGTTGACGAGGATGACGCAGGCGCCCACCACCAGGGTCGCGCCCATGATCACCGGATAGTCACGCGTCGACACCGCATTGACGAGCAGCAGCCCCATGCCGGGCCAGTTGAACACGCTTTCCAGGAAGATGGCGCCGCCCACGGCAATGCCGATGGTGGAGCCGATCAGCGTGACCACCGGCAGCAGAGCGTTGCGCAGCGCATGCTTGACGATGACCCAGAATTCCTTGACCCCCTTGGCGCGGGCGGTGCGCACATAGTCCTGGTTGAGTACCTCCAGCAGCGAGGCGCGCATATAGCGCATGATCAGCGCGGCATGGCCGATCGAGAGCAGGAGAGCCGGCAGGATGAGGTGGCGCAGCAGGTCCGCCACCGAGAAGGGCGCGCCCGGGGTGAGCATGCCGCCCGACGGCGCCCAGCGCAGCAGCACCGAGAAGACGTAGAGACCGACCAGGGCCGTCAGGAAGGCGGGACTGGAGATGCCGAAGAAGGCGGCGATCGACAGGCCCACATCCGTCGGCGAGTTGCGCCTGACGGCGCCGAGAATGCCCGTGGCGATGCCGATGACGATGGCGATCGCCAGCCCCGCCCCCATCAGCAAGAGCGTCGGCCCGATACGCTCGCCGATCAGGCCGAGCACCGTGTCGCCATTGCGCTGCAGCGAGAAGCCGAGGTCCCCTCTGGCGGCGCTGGCAAGCCAGGCGGCATATTGCACCGGCAAGGGCTGGTCGAGGCCGAGCCGGCTGCGCACGGCCGCCATTTCCTCCTGCGACATCGCCACATTCGGATTGATATAGGCGTCGATCGGATCGCCAGGCGCCAGGCGCAGCAGTATGAAGACCAGCAGGCTCAAGGCGACGAGCATGGCCGCCCCGACCAGCAGGCGATTGAGGTAATAGCGCAGCATGGCGTTTCTCATGGGGATGTGAGGGGGCAGTGCCCAGAAAGGTACGGCTGCCTTCTCCCCTTGCGGGAGAAGGTGCCCCGAAGGGGCGGATGAGGGGAGATACTCGACATTTGCCAAGGTACCGCCAGCACCCCTCATCCGACCTCGCTGCGCTCCGCCACCTTCTCCCACAAGGGGAGAAGGCTAGTTGCGCCTCCTACTCCGCCGCCCATTTCTCCGGATGAGCCGCATAAGGCCCACCGCCAGGCGCCGGCAGCCAGACGAAGTTCTTCAGCTTGCTGGACGCCACGCCATAGCGATTGGCGACCCAGAGCGTCGCCCAGGGCAAATCGGCATTCATCGCCTTGCACACCGCCTGGTAGCGCTCGGCCTGCTTGGCGTCGTCGGATTCATTCAGCGCGGCATCGAAGGCCCCGCTCACCGAGGGCATCCTGATGCGCAGGAAATTGGCACCCTGCGGCGGGATCTGCTTCTCGTTGAGACCCATGTTGAGGCCACCGGGATCGGGGCCGTTGCGCAGGCCGGCATAGACGAGCGGGAACTGAGACCAATCCGGCTTCTGGGCATAGATCGTGCCGTTATAGGTCGGGGTATCGACGGCGCGCGGCACCACATTGATGCCAACCTGGGACAGCATGGCCTGCACGGCGGCAAGCACATTGGTGGCCTGCGGCGTGTTGTAATAGGTCAGCAGGGTGATCGGCTTGTCGCCATTGATCTTGTCCCAGCCCGCCTCGGCCAGCAATTGCTTGGCCTTTTCGGGATCATAGGCGTAGGGATCGAGGCCGGCGGGTTGAAGCCGATCGGCGACATAGCCGCAATTGGCCGTCTTGGCGGCCCCGCCATAGAGGCTCTGAACGATCGCGTCGCGGTTGATGGCGTGCATCACGGCCTGGCGCACCTTGAGGTCCTTCCACAAAGGCGCCTCCTGGTTGAAGCCGAGATAATTGACCACGAAGGAATTGCCGTCGATGACGCGATAGGCATCGTTGCCCTTGAAGGATGCGGCGTCGTCGGCTTCTACATAGCTGAAGCTGATCTCCCCGGCGCGCAGGGCCGCCACCGCCGCCGCCGTATTGGCGAAATAGCGGTTGATGATGCGTCCCGTCACCGGCTTACCGCCGCGATACTCGTCATTGGCGGCGAGCTCGACATATTGGTCGGTGATATAGCGCGAGAATTTGTAGGGGCCGGTGCCGACGGGCGCCTTCGACCACCAGGGATTCTTGGCGAGCGTCTCGGCCGGAATGTCCTTGAGCGCATGCTGGGGCAGCATCATCAGCTGGGTCAGCGTGTCGAGCAGGCCGGCATTCGGGGCCGACAGCTTCAGGACCACCGTATGGGCGTCGGGGGTCTCGATCGCCTGGATCGCGCTGAGGCGGGCAGCGAAGACCGAACCTGTCGCGCCGTTCTTGGCCGTCTCGATGGTGAATTTCACGTCGGCCGAGGTGAAGGGCTGGCCGTCATGCCATTTGGTATCGGCCAGGGTGAAGCTGTAGGAGAGCCTGTCGGCGCCGACCTCGAATTTGGTGGCGAGCGCCCCTTCGATCTTCTCCAGCTTGCCGTCATAGATCACCAGAGGCTCGAAATAGAGATTGAGCCAGGTGAAGCCGCCGGTGGCTGCCAGCGGGTTGAAATTGCCCTGGAACCCGCCCGGGCCGACATCAAAAGCCCCCGTTATCGCCGTGCCATCCGCGGCCCGGGCTGGCTTGGCAGCGGGCATTGCCATGATCGTCGCGGCCAAAAGCGCGAGCGCGATCTTCCTCAGTGCCATGATTTCTCCCCTCGTCTCTTCTTGTCTGGTCGTGCCGCAGGCCTCTCAGTCGGGCGTCGGCGCTGTCTTCCTGGTCGCAAGCAGGCGGGCGATGCCGTCATAGTGCTGGTCGAGCCGGCTGCGAGCGGCCTCGACGTCCCGCGCCGCCACGGCGGCATAGATGTCGTAATGGTCCTGCCAGGTGGCCATCGGATCGATATTGGCCAGGTTGACGAAATCCGATGCCTTGTAGAAGGCGAGCCAGAACACATCGATCAGGCTGGTCAGCATGCGATTGTCCTGGCAGCGGAACAGCAGATTGTGGAAACGCTGGTCCTCGGCGGCAAAGCTCTGGTTGCGCTCGGCGGCCTGCCGCATCTGCTCGACCGTGTGGCGCAATTCCTCGATGTCGTCCTCGCCGATCAGCGCGACCGTCTTGGCGATCAAGCCGACCTCGAGCACGCGGCGGATCTCCAGCACCTCCTCGACCTCGCGCAGGGCCCCGCCCAGGCCATAAGCGAGATTGTCGAGCAATGGCGCGAAGGAGAAGGCCTTGACGAAGACGCCGATGCCACGGCGCGTCTCCAGGATACCGACCGACTCCAGCGCCTTGATCGCCTCGCGCACCGAATTGCGGCTGACACCCAATTGCTGGGCGAGGAACCCTTCCGGCGGCAGCGCCGAGCCGGGCCCGAGCTGGTTGTCGGCAATGTAGCTCTTCAGGCTCTCCTGCACGGAAACATGCAGGAGCGGCGGCCGGTCGAGCGGCTTGATCGACTTCACCTTGCCTGCCCCTGCCGCATCCACAGCCACCAGCCCTCGTTGTCCGTGGCTTGATAGTGATTGACTTGTAGGATATCTGTCAAGTCAATCTTTGGAGGACGGAGGAAATGGCCATGCGCGTCGCCCTGGCCGGCGTTGGACATTGGCATGCGGCCATGCACCGGGAGGCCGCCCACCAGGCCGGGGCAACCATCACCGGGGTGTGGGACGAGGATGCCGATGTCGCGGCGCGCTTTGCCCGGGAAAACGGCCTCGAGACCCAGGCCTCTCCCGAGGCCTTGGCCAGGGCCCGGCCGGACCTGGTGGTGCTGATGGGCAGTCCAACGGGTCTGGTCGAGCGCGCAATCTCGCTTGTCGATGCGGGGCTCGCCGTGATGCTGGAAAAGCCGGCTGCACTGGGAGCATCCGAACTCGAACCACTCAGGGATCGCGGCCGGCGGGGCGCCTTCATCGCCGTGCCGCTTCCCAATCGCTGCAGCCCGATCTGGCCGCGCATCGCCGAACTGACCGCTACCGGCCGGCTCGGCGAGCTCTCTCACGCCCAGTTCCGCATCGTGAACGGGCCACCGGAGCGCTACCGGATCGACGGCGTGCCCTGGCTGCTGGCACCGCAGACCAGCGGCGGCGGCGCCCTGCGCAATCTCGGCATCCATGGCGTCGATGCCGCACTGGCTTTGGCGGGCGATGACGGGCTGGAGCTGGTTGCCGCCTCTCTCGGCCATCTCCATGGCGAGGCCGTCGAGGACTACGCCATCCTGACCCTGCGCAATGGCCGGGGGCTGATCGTCACCATCGAGGCCGGCTATACCTACGCCTCGATGGCGCCGGGCGGCGACTTCGAATGGCGCGTCTCCAGCGCGAACGCCTATCTCGTCGACCACGGGGACCATTGCCGCATCACGACGCTCGACGATGCGGCCACGCGCGAGGAACCGCCCTTGCTGCCCGGCGAGCGCTACAAGGCCTTCATGGCGGATACGCTGGCCCGGCTGGCACGCGGCGAAGCTCCTCTCGTCGGGATCGAAGACTATTGGCGGGCCATGACGCTGATCGACGAAGCCTATGAGAGGGTGGCAGCATGATCGGTATCGGCATCATCGGGGCCGGCCATTTCGGCGCGGTTCACGCCAGGGCGATTGCCGCGACGCAGGGCTTGCGTGTCGCGGCCATATGCCGGGAAGACGCCGCAGCCGCCCGGGTATTCGCCCACGAACATGGCGGCCATGCCCACACCGATTGGCGCGCCGTGCTCGACGACTCCGCGGTCGACGCCGTCGTCATCGCCACCCCCCATCATCTCCATGCTGAAATGGCGGTGGCGGCGGCCCAGGCCGGCAAGCATGTCCTGCTGGAAAAACCGATGGCGCCGACGCTGGCCGAATGCGATGCGATCAACGCCGCTGTGGCCAAGGCCGGCGTCAAGCTGATGGTCGGCCATGTCATGCATTTCGCCCGCCCCTGCCTCGTCGCCCGGGAGATCCTCGACGGCGGCACGCTCGGCCGACCGATGCTCGGCTCGAGCTGGATGATCAAATTGTGGATGGAAGCCAATCGGCGTCCCTGGCATCTTTCCAACGTCACGGGTGGCGGCATGCTGATGACGGCCGGCATCCACGCTCTCGATCGCCTCGTCTGGCTGATGGGCAGCGAAGTGGCCACGGTGAGCGCTCTCTCCGGCACTTGGTTCCACCAGCAGGAAGCCGATGACAGTGCCTTGATGCTGCTGCGTTTTGCGGATGGGCGCATCGGCCAGGTCGCCAGCGTCGGCTATCGCGACGGCGCCGTAGGCTTTGCCATGGACCTCGTCTGCGAGGGCGGCACCCTCAGGATCGATTTCGAGCATGGCGTCTCGATCGGGCGCGGCGGCAGCTGGACGCCGATCGCCCATTCCGCCGATCCGGACTGGATGCAGCGCGCGGTCGAAGCCGAATGGCGGGCCATGGCGGCTGCCATCGAGGCGAACGCACCGGTTCCCGTCGACGGGACCTATGCGCGCCACCTGATTGCCTGCCTCGACGCCGCCGGTCGAGCCAATGCCGAAAGGCGGGAGATAGCACTGGCCTGAATGGGCTGGAAAATGAGATAAAGAGCCGGCTATTCATCAGGCAGGCTATACGGCCTGTATGTTTTTACCCCGGTTATTGAGCGGGGGCGTTGGTTCTATGTAAGATGCCCCACCTTTGCTTTCCAAAGAGATTGCCATGTCAGAAATTGCAAAGCCCGTCTGGTTCATTACCGGCTGCTCCACCGGCTTCGGCCGCGAACTGGCGCGCCATACGCTTTCGCTGGGCTATCCGACCGTCGTCACCGCCCGCAATCCCGCCCAGCTCGAGGACTTCGTCATGGAGTTCGGCGATACGGCGCTGGTGCTCAAGCTCGACGTGACGAAACAGGCCGATATCGATGCTGCCCTGGCCGTGGCGCTGGACCGGTTCGGCCGCATCGACGTCCTGGTGAACAATGCCGGCATCGGCTATTTCGGCTCGCTCGAAGAGAGTGACATGGCCGAAGTCCACAAGATGTTCGACATCAATGTCTGGGGCCTGACAGCGATGACGCGCGCGGTGCTGCCGGCGATGCGCCAGCAGCGTTCGGGCACCATCGTCAACATCTCCTCGATCGGCGGCCTGCGCGCCCCGCCCTCCGTCAGCTTCTACACCGCCACCAAATTCGCGGTCGAAGCCCTGTCGGAATCGCTGTCCCAGGAAGTCGCGCCCCTGGGCCTCAAGGTGCTGATCGTCGAGCCAGGCCCGTTCCGGACCGATTGGGCGGGCCGCTCGGCCAATGAGGCACCGCAGACCATTGCGGCCTATCGCGAAACGGCGGGCGTCCGGCAGGGCCAGATCCGGGGCAATAGCGGCAAGCAACCCGGCGATCCGGTCCGAGCCGCCCAGGCGATCGTCAAGGCCGTCGAAGCTGACAATCCACCCCTGCGGCTGTTGCTCGGCAAGGCGGCGCTCGAAGGCGCCCGCATCAAGCTCTCCCAGCTCGCACAGGACTTCGACGCCTGGGCGGCAGTGACCGAGGGTGCCGACTATCCTGAAGGGCAATAGGCGAAACGGTAGCGCCACGTTTCGCCGCCAGCCTTGAATGGCGAAGACGCGTCGAAGCCGGACGCGTCTTCCCGACGATCTAGCGGTAGCGCGCCACGCATTGCATCAGCGCACTCAGGGCCGACGACGTACCGTTCAAGGTGACCGAGAAGGACTTGTTGCCGCGGGGCTGGAAATAGAGAACCCGCCCGGCCCGGATCTCCTGGAAGAGCTGCGTCGAATCGGCCAGCGGAATCAGCAGCCGGGTCGGCGCCGTTGCCTTGGCGCCGCTGGCACGCGAACGGTAATTATCGACCCAATAGGTCACATCGCCTCGCGAATCCCTGACCCAGTTCCAGTTGGGATTCTCGATGACCATGCCCCAGGCCGCTTCCCGCGTCAGCAGGAAATGCACCGCCGCGCCCCTCGAATATTTGCCGCTGGAAGCACAATATTCAAAGCGGCCATTGCTGGCATTGGCTTCGATCACCCATTGCCCCATGTCGTAGCGGCCGATGACCTCGCTTCTCGCGCTTCCGGCCGCGAGCAGAGCAATACTCGCCGCCGCCAAAGCGATACAACCTCTATGCTGCATGCCAGCCCCTTCCCCATTCACGATTCAATCGAAATCATTGGAGGTCATTCGGGCATGCTGACATGCCGCGCAAATTGTCCTCGGCCCCTCGCAATGAAATACATAACACGGCATTTATAACTGCCGGATGGCTTAATATAGATGCCACATCAACTTGTGTTCCCTACGGAACTTTTTGCAAGCCGGCGGCGCTTCTCGAAGGATGCCCTCCTCCCGGAGGCAGGTCGCGATCCAACGGGGCCGGTTCTATTTCTCAGCCGACTCTGGTCCAAACACGACGAATCCTGCTATTGCGCCTGTCATGACTGAACGTCCCAAGCTCGTGCTCGCTTCCGCCAGCCCGCGCCGCCATGCCCTGCTCGAGCAGGCAGGCTGCGAACCGGATGCGTTGCTGCCCACCGATATCGATGAAACGCCCAGGCGCGGCGAGGCGGCGCGCATGCTGGTGCAGCGCCTCGCCAGGGGTAAGCTCGAGGCGGCCCTGACCACCCTTGGGAGCCGCCCCGATCTCGCCGGCGCCTACACGGTGTCGGCCGATACGGTGGTGGCCTGCACCGGGCGCATCCTGCCCAAGGCCGAGACGCGCGAGGATGCCGAAGCCTGCCTCAGCCTGCTGTCGGGCCGCAGCCATATCGTGATGACGGGCGTCGCCGTCGCCGACCCGCAGGGCACCATCCGGACCCGACTGGTGGAAACGCGGGTGCGCTTCAAGCATCTGTCGCGTGACGAACTCAATGCCTATCTCGACTCCAATGAATGGCACGGCAAGGCGGGCGGCTATGCCATCCAGGGCCTGGCCGGCGTGTTCGTGCTGCGCCTCGTCGGGTCCTATACCAATGTCGTCGGCCTGCCGCTCTATGAGACGGTGAGCCTTCTCGAAGGTGCGGGCTTTCCGGTCCGCGGCACCTGGAGGGACGAATTGTGAGCGAACCGACCCCGACCCCTCTCGTCAAACGCAAATGCCCGATCTGCGGCAAGCCCAGCGTCGAGGCCAGCAAGCCCTTCTGCTCCAAGCGCTGCGCCGACATCGATCTGTCGCGCTGGCTCAAGGGCGTCTATGCCATTCCCGGCGAGGAAGCCGACCAGATCGATCCTGATAACCGGGATGATTATCCGAAGACAGAGCGTGACTGATGAGCGAACCGCAGCGTTATACGAGTAGCAGCCTCGAAGCCTTTCTCGAATCCGCCCTCCTGGCCGGCGGAGCCGATGTCCCCTCGGCACAAGCCGCCACCCGCGCCATGATGCATGCCTCGCGCCTGGGCGTGGACAGCCATGGCGTGAGGCTGCTGCCCTACTATCTCTCGGTGCTGGCCAGCGGCGAGATCAACGGGCATCCCCAGCTCGAAGTATCGCGCGGCGAAGGCGCCACGGCCGTTCTGGATGCGGATGGCGCCATCGGACACCTGGCCTGCTACCGAGCCATGGAAGTGGCCGTCGACATCGCCAGGACGCAGGGCATCGGCGCCGTCACCATCCGGCGCTCCTCCCATATGGGCGCCGCCGGCGCCTATCCGATGTGGGCCGCCGAGCAGGGCTTCATCGGCCTGCTCACTGCCAATTCCGACGCGGCCGTGCGGCTGTTCGACGGGCGGGACGCCTTCCACGGCACCAGCCCGATCGCCATCGGCGCCCCGGTCCCCGGCCAGCGCCCCTGGCTGATGGACATGGCGACCAGCGCCATTCCGCAAAACCGCGTGCTGCTCTACCGTTCGCTCGGCCTCACCCTGCCGCAGGGCGTCGCCGTGGACGAGAAGGGCGTCAACACCACCGATCCGGAAGCCGCCCGCGTGCTCTCGCCGGTGGGCGGCGAGCAGGGATTCAAGGGTGCGGCGCTCGCCGGGCTGGTGGAGATCCTGTCCGCTCCCCTCACCGGCATGGCGCTTTCGACCGAGCTGGTGCCGATGTATGGCCAGCCCTCGACAGGCGCTCCACGCGACATGGGCGGCTTTGCCCTGGCTATCAACCCCTCGGCCTTCATCGCTCCCGAGATCTACGGGGCGATCATGACCCGCTATCTCGCCAATATCCGCGCCGCCGTTCCCGCCGAAGGCGCTGGCGGCAAGCCGATGGCGCCGGGCGATCGCGAATGGGCCGTGGAGGAAGAGCGGGCACGCAAGGGCGTGCCGGTCGATCCCGTCAGCGAAGAGGCTTTCGTCGAACTCGGCAGCAAATATGGGCTGACTTTGCCGCAGAAGGCGTGAGGCGGAGCGCGGACGTCCTGTCCGCTCTTGGAAATGCCCCGTTCTCAGGAAAGCAAGAGCGGACAGGATGTCCGCGCTCCAAGGAAACTCTTGACTCTTGTACCGATCGGTCCATGATGGATCGATCGGTACAAAGAGGATGTCGCCATGCCCGAACAACGCCTACCGCTGCCTCCCTTCACCCGCGAGGCCGCGATCCAGAAGATCCGCGCCGCCGAGGATGGCTGGAACAGCTGCAATCCCGAGCGCGTCTCGCTCGCCTATACACCGGACAGCCGCTGGCGCAACCGCTCCGAGTTCCTCAAGGGACGCCCCGAGATCATCGCCTTCCTCACGCGCAAATGGCAGCGCGAGCAGGATTACCGTCTGATCAAGGAATTGTGGGCGTATGGCGACAACCGCATCGGCGTGCGCTTCGCCTATGAGTGGCACGATGCCGACGGCAACTGGTTCCGCTCCTACGGCAACGAGAATTGGGAATTCGACGAGAACGGCCTGATGGCCGTGCGCCATGCCTCCATCAACGACGTGCCGATCACCGAGAGTGAGCGCAAGTTCCACTGGGACCGCTCCGCTCCCCGTCCCGCCGACCATCCGGGCCTCAGCGATCTCGGCCTCTGACACAAAATGCGTCCGGTTGGACCAATTCTTCGATTGAACTTACTGAAGAGCGGGCATTTTGCCATTTCTGGCAATTCAGCCTGAAAGTGAGGCGCCCTGATGAAAACGGTCCGCGAGCGCGCCGATATCATACCGGCCCTCACCGAGGTCTTCCGCAGCCATGGCTATGAGGGCGCCAGCCTTGCCCTCATCGGCCAGCAGACAGGCCTGGGCAAGGGCAGCCTCTACAACTTCTTCCCGGGCGGGAAGGAGGAGATGGCGGCTGCCGTGCTCGAGCATATCGACGGCTGGTTCCGCAGCCATGTCTTCGAATCGCTACGCGCGACGACGGACCCGGCTGCCGCGATCTCAGCGATGTTCGAGGCGACGGATCGCTATTTTCACTCGGGAGGACGGGTCTGCATCGTCGGCATATTCGCCCTGTCGGATGTGCGCGACCGTTTTGCCGACGCCATCAACGCCTATTTCGCCGAATGGCGCGACGCCCTGGCGGAGGCACTCCGGCGCCTCGGCAAGGAGCCTGATCTCGCGGACGCACTTGCCGAAGACATCGTCGCCGGCATCCAGGGAGCGCTGGTCACCGCGCGCGCCCTCGGCGATCCCGCCCTGTTCGGCCGCCGGCTGGCGCGGCTGAAAACCCTCATCCCGCTGGACTGAGTTCATCAGGCGTTGGACAGCGGCAGTACCGTGGTGTCCTTGAACATCTCCATCGAGATGTAGGAAGAGATGTCGTTGAACTGCAGCTTGGCCACCAGCTTCTTGTAGACCAAGTCCAGGCTTTCGACATCCGGCAGCACGATCTTGAGCAGATAGTCGATATCGCCGGTGAGCCGATGCATCTCGACGATCTCGGGCGTGTCGGCGACCAACGCGCGGAAGCGCTCCAGCCACTCCAGCGAGTGGTTGGCCGTACGGACCATGACATAGACCGTGGTGGGCAGGCCCACCTTCTTGCGGTCGAGGAGTGCGGCGCGCCTGGCGATATAGCCCTCCTCCTCCAGGCGCTTGATGCGCCGCCAGCAGGCCGAGGGCGACAGATGGGTCTTCTCGGCGAGATCGGCGAGCGGATGATCCGCCTGCAGTTGCAGCAGTGCCAGGATCTGCTTGTCGCGCTGATCCAGCTTCATATCTCTTCGCGCATTCAGCTTGTGCATCCAAATTCATATACGCAAAATTTTTGCGCATGTAGTCAATACTCGCAATCTATTTGTTCAAAAACAACTAAAGCCGCCTAAAGAATGCAACCCATTTTCGCGGATTTCAAGGCATCATCCCGTCATGATAATCAAACCCTAGATGGGAGACGGACATGCGGAAAATCGGCCTGATCGGCGGCATGAGCTTCGAGAGCTCGGCGATCTATTACAAGCTGATCAACGAAGCGGTGCGCGCCCGGCGCGGCGATCTTCATTCGGCCGAGGTCATGCTGCATTCGGTGAACTTCCAGGATATCGTCGACATGCAGAAGGCTGGCCGTTGGGATGCGGCGGCCGAAAGGCTGGCCGGCGTGGCCCGTGACCTCGAAGCCGCCGGAGCCGGCTGCGTGCTGATCTGCACCAACACCATGCATCTGGTCGCCCAGCCGGTGCAGACGGCGATCGCCTGTCCGCTGATCGACATCATCGACGAAACCGCCAAGGCCCTGGCTGCAGCCGGCCGCAGCCGCCCGCTCCTGCTCGCCACCCGCTACACCATGGAACAGGGCTTCTACGCCGAGCGCATGCGCGGGCATGGCATCGAGGTGATGGTGCCCGATGCCGAAGGCCGGGCCGTCGTGCATGACGTCATCTTCTCCGAACTCTGCGCCGGGCTGGTGAAGGACAGCTCGCGCCAAAAGCTCGAGGCGTTGATCGAGCGGGCCAAGGCCGAAGGTGCCGACAGCGTCATCCTCGGCTGCACCGAGATCTGCCTGATCCTCTCCCCCGGCAGCCTCAGCCTGCCCGGCTTCGACTCCACCACGATCCATGCGGCCGCCGCCGTCGATTTTTCGCTTGCCTCCGGGCCGGACGCTGCCCAACTGGCAGCATGATCGATCAACGAGCAGGAGACAGGTCATGAGTCAGGCGGCAGATCCCGGCCGGGAGGAGAGCGCGAAGGCGGTGATGGAGGGCGAGATCGGCATTCTCGCGCGCCGGAGGATCGAGGCCGGCATCATCGCGCCGATCTATGAGGAAATGCGTGAGCGCCTCGGCGAGGAGCTGGCGCAGTCGATCCTCGATTCCGCCATCCGCAAGGCCGCCATCGAGGCAGGACGCAGCTTTGCCGCCAAGACGCCGGGTGGCACCGATTTGCGCAGTTTCCAGGACCTGCAAGCGCTGTGGACCCAGGACGACGCGCTGGTGATCGAAGTGGTCAAGGCCACCGACACCGAGTTCGACTACAATGTCCATCGCTGCCGCTACGCCGAGACCTACAAGGAAATGGGGCTCGGCAAGATCGGGCACCTGCTGTCCTGCAACCGCGACGGGGTGTTCTGCACCGGCTATGATCCGCGTATCACGCTCGAGCGCACGCAGACGATCATGGACGGCTCCAGCCACTGCAATTTCCGCTACAAGCTGCAAGAAACCGCCAAGGCGGAATGATGGACCAGCCTCTCGCCAGCCGGACGGCCCCGACGCCCCGCATCGATGCGGTGCAGCTCAATGCCGATATCGAGGCCACCGCCCGCTTCGGCGGCACCGGCAATGGCGGCGTCTCCCGCCTCACTCTCACGCCGGAAGACAAGGCCGTCCGGGACTGGTTTGTTGCCCGCTGCATCGAGCTCGGCTGCCGCGTGGACGTCGATCCGATCGGCAACCTGTTCGCGTCCTATCCAGGGCGCAATGCCGCCCTGCCCGTCATCATGACCGGCAGTCACCTCGACACCCAGCCGGGCGGCGGGCGCTATGACGGCGTCCTCGGCGTGCTGGCCGGCCTCGCCGCCCTTCGCGCCCTGAAGAGTTCGGGCATCGTCACCGAACACCCGCTGACCGTGGTGAACTGGACCAATGAGGAAGGCTCACGCTTTTCCCCGGCCATGTTCGGCTCGGGCGTGCATGCTGGCGCCATCGCGCTCGACGAGGCGCTCGCGGTGCGCGACCGTGCCGGGATCAGCGTCGGCGAGGCTCTCGACGCCATCGGCTATCGCGGCAGCCAGGCCTACAGGCAAACGCCGGCTGCCTATGTCGAGCTCCACATCGAACAGGGACCCGTACTGGAAGCGGAGGGCACCGCGATCGGGACCGTCACCGGCGTACAGGGCCTGCGCTGGTTCGACGTGGTGATCGAAGGCACCGAATCCCATGCCGGTTCGACGCCGATGGCGAACCGACGCGACGCGTTGACCGCCGCCGCCCGGCTCATCCTTGCTGTCGAGGCGATCGGCCGTGCCCATGCCCCCGGCGTGCTGACGGTCGGCCATGCCGGCATCTCCCCGAATTCCCGCAATGTCGTTCCGGGCCGGGTCAACCTGCAGATCGACATGCGCCATCCCAGCCAAACCGGGCTGGACGCCATGGAAACGGCGCTGCGGCAGGCCGTCGCCGGCCAGGCCGACAGCCGCATCGAGCGGATCTGGGCCAAGCAGCCTGTGGCCTTCGATCCCGCCTGCATCGAGGCTGTTCGCCAGGCAGCCGTGGGCTGCGGGTTGTCCTGCCGCGACATCGCGTCCGGCGCCGGTCATGACGCCGCCCATCTGGCGGCCCTCGCCCCAACGGCGATGATCTTCATCCCGTCCCGCGACGGGCTCTCCCACAATGAACGGGAATATTCCTCGCCCCGGCAATGCGCCGATGGCGCCGAGGTGCTGCTGCGAACCCTTCTCGAGCTCGACCGACGACTGGCCTGAAGACCACCCTTTCAGGGTGTTTCGAACAAACCCGGAAAGGTTTGTATACGCAGGATAATGCCGCCCCTCACCTTACCTCTCCCCGTAAGAACGGGGCGAGGAGGCGCAAGCGTTGCGACTCGTTCTCGTCGCATTCGTCTCGCCCAATCATCGTGCGAGACCAAAGATTCACCGAACATGACTGGACATCTAAGTCCCCTCGCCCCGTTCTTACGGGGAGAGGTAAGGTGAGGGGCAGCGCGACCTCGACGATCAGACCTGACTCGACTGTGTCAAACACCTTGAAAGGGGTGCGCCTGAAGACCAGCCCCCTGGCCGCGGAACCCGGCAAGATTTGCCGGGGGTTTCGCGCCGTCCTGCTATGGTCTGGGCACCAGTACGCCAAGATCGACCGCCTTGGCCATGGCCTGATAGCCGGCATCGTTGGGATGCAGATGGTCGCCGCAATCATAGGCGGGATTGATATTGTTGGGTTTGCTCGGATCTTCGAGCACCTTGTCGAAATCGATCAGCCCATCCGCCATCTTGTTGGTCCGGATCCAGGCATTGACCTCCTGGCGGATCTTCTCCTTCTCGGGCGTGTAGTAGCCGGAGGTCGGCAGCCCCTTGAAGGTGTCGACGAAGGGCGTGAGGGTCACACCGACGAAACGGATGCCATGGGCGTGAGCCCGGTCGATGATCTGCTTGTAGCCGGCGATCACATCCTCGGCCGTCGGCTCGGGATCGGCCGGGGTGATGGCGTCCTTGCCCGGCCAGCCGATATCGTTGATCCCCATCATCATCACCACGGTCGAAACCCGGGGATGGCTGAGCACCGACATGTCGAAGCGGCTGAGCGCATTGGTGCCCATGCCGTTGGACAGCACGCGATTGCCCGAATAGGCCTCGTTGACCACGGCCACATCGGCATGACCCTCGGCCTGCAGGCGCTCGGCGATATGATCGGGCCAGCGATTGTTCTTGTCCGGCGTGGAGCAGGCCCCGTCGGTGATGGAATCGCCGAAGAACACGATCGCCTTCGACTCCGGCTTGGCCGTGGTCAGGATGCGGCTGAGCAGCAGGCGCGATTTGTTGGTGCTGGCGGCGGTGAAATCGGCATCCTTGGTCTTGTCGCCCGGTCCAGAGACGTAGCCGGTCTGCACGCCGTCCCAATGGACCGAGGTGATGCCGGCACGCTTGGGCAAATAGAAGCTGACCGCGAGATTCGACAGGGCCTTGACCGACAGGTCCACGGGGTCGCTGACCAGCGGTGCACCGGGCGGGATCACGGCCGAGGGCTTGCCACCGAAGGTCAAGGGCTTCACCGAGCCTTCGTCGATGGCGCTGCCTCCCTTGGACAGGGCCACGCTGGCCGAACCGATCGTCACCGGGCGCGTGCCGAACTCGTTGGAGATGACCACACGCACCTGCTCGCCGCCGACGCTGATGCGGGCGATCTGGCGGACGGTCTGGTCGCCCAGCACTTCGGGCACGTCGAAGGGCGCCGGCAATTCCTCGGCCCAGCGCGGCGCGGGCGTGGCGGCCCATGTCGTGATCCAAGGCTCGGAACCTTGCGCATGGGCCGGGACCGCAGCCAAGGTCAGCGCCCCCGCGACAAATGAAGTCCTGACTGCCCATCCGATCAATCGCGCAGGCAAAATCCGATGCATACTCGATCGAGTCTCATAATAATCCAAATAGGAAACCATGGCGCTTTCCATCCCGCTTTGACAATATTGTAAAGTGACGTTGTCTTGATTGCGTATAGAGAAGAAGCATCCGACATCGCAGCGCGGAAGACTTCCGAAGCACCGGGAGACTGTGATTTTTTCCTGGATCTTGCAAGCCGGATACCGAGCGGCATGCTCATGATCGCCCGATCGCCAAAAGCGTCTTTGAGAATTGGCTCGACGGTAACGGCAAAACCGCGTCGGAACGGGAACCCGGCAAATACGCGCCCCCGCCTGAACACGCTTTGCAAGGGTTTAGAGCCGGTCTCTCAGCGCATAATAGCTCATGCCGGCGACCAAAGTCGGCCAGCGCAGCAGGCGCCCGCCTGGGAAAGGCGGCGTCGGCAGGGCGGCGAGGCGATCGAACTCGCCCAGGGTCGCGGCGGTGACATCCGCCAGGATCTTGCCGAAATAGGGCGCAAGCATCACGCCCTGCCCGGAATAGCCCGAGGCCGTCAGCACATTGGGCGCCAGCCGCCGCACGAAGGGCAGGCGCGTGGTGGTGATGCCGAGCGTGCCACCCCAGGCATAGTCGATGCGCTTGTTTTCGAGCTGCGGGAAGACCTTGAGCATGCGCTTGCGCACGAAGGCCTTCATGTCCGACGGAAAGCCCGAGCGATAGTTCTCGCCGCCGCCGAAGAGCAGGCGCCGGTCCGCCGACAGGCGATAATAGTTCACCACGAAGCGGCTGTCGGCGACGGCATAGTCGTTGGCGATCAAGGCCCTGGCTTCATTGTCCGAGAAAGGCTCGGTCGCCAGGATGAAATTGTTGATCGGCATCACCCGCGCCTCGGTATGGGCGTCCAGCCCCGAGAGATAGCCATCGCCGGCGAGGATCAGCCAGTCGGCGGAAACGCTGCCTTGCGCCGTGCGGATCACCGCCTTGCTGCCCTCCGCCCGATAGCTGACGGCTCGCGAGCGCTCGAAAATCCGTACCCCGGCATCAAGGGCCGCCGCCCCCAGCCCCAATGCCAGGTTCAGGGGGTGCAGGTGGCCGCCATCATGATCGACGAAGCCGCCATAATAGCCGCTGGCGCCGAGGACGGCATCCAGTTCGGCCTTGCCGATCGCCTCGACCTTGTCATAGCCATAGACGGTCCTCAGCTTCTCCGCATAGGCATGCGACATCGCCACATAGTTTGGTTTGTGGTCGGCGATCAGGATGCCCTGCTTGTAGTCGCAGGCGATCCGATGCCTGGAGATCAGGCCCTTGAGATGGGCCTTGGCGTCCTCGGCCATGCGCCATAACGCCTTGGCGCCGTCCAGGCCGACCAGTTTCTCCAGATAGTCCTGGTCACGGCGCTGGCCCGAATGAACCTGGCCGCCATTGCGCCCCGAGGCCCCCGAGCCGATCTCGGCCGCCTCGAGCACGATGACCGACAGCCCTTTTTCGGCGAAGGCGAGCGCAGCACCGAGCCCGGTATAGCCGGCACCGACGATGCAGACATCGGCGCGTTCCTCGCCCAGAAGCCGAGGCTGGGCCGGCAGGCGGTTGGCGGTGGCGGTGTAATAGGAATTGGCCGGATGGCCGGTGTTGTCGGTCATGATCTCTCAGGGGGCGGGGTCTTCAGACCCGCCTTTCCAGCAGCCTTTGGCGATTTCCGGCGAAGAGGCGGGTCCGAAGACCCGCCGCCATGCTAGACGTTCAGGAGCAGATGCTCGCGTTCCCAGGGGCTGATCACCTTCATGAAGGTCTCGTATTCCTGGCGCTTGATCGCGGCATAGGCGGTGACGAAGGACGAGCCCATCACCTGCCGGATCTCCTCGCTCTCATCCATCTCCGCGACCGCCTCGAGCAGGCTTTGCGGCAGTTCGAAATCGCGGTTCTTGGCATCCGATTCGATCGGCGACGTCGCCTCCAGTTCCTCGGTCATGCCGAGATAGCCGGCGGCCAGGCTCGCGGCGATGGCGAGATAGGGATTGGCATCCGAGGAAGGCACCCGGTTCTCGACGCGCCGTGCGTCGGGGCCCGAGGGCGGCACGCGCAGGCCCGCCGTGCGGTTGTCATAGCCCCACTGCACGTTGATCGGCGCCATGGAATCGCGCGTCAACCGGCGATAGGAATTCACATAGGGTGCCAGCATGCACATGATCGCCGGCAGATATTTCTGCTGGCCGGCCAGGAAGGAGAAGAACAGCGGGGTCGGGCCGCCGGTCTCCGGATCGGAGAAGATGTTCTGGCCGCTCTCGGCATCGACGATCGACTGGTGGATATGCAGCGCCGAGCCCGGCTCGCCCGACATGGGCTTGGCCATGAAGGTGGCGTAGATCTTGTGCTGGAGCGAGGCCTCGCGGATGGTGCGCTTGAACAGGAAGACCTGGTCGGCCAGTTCCAGCGGGTCGCCATGGCGCAGATTGATCTCCATCTGGGCCACGCCGTCCTCGTGGATCAGCGTGTCGATCTCCAGGCCCTGATGTTCGGAATATTTGTAGATGTCCTCGAACAGGGCGTCGAATTCGTTGACGGCCGAAATCGAATAGCCCTGCCGGCCGAGTTCCGGGCGGCCCGAACGGCCGATCGGCGGTTTGAGCGGATAATCGGGATCGGTGTTGGGCTCGACCAGATAGAACTCGATCTCGGGCGCCACCACCGGCTGCCAGCCCTTCTTGCGATAGAGCTCGCGGACACGGCGCAGCACCTGGCGCGGCGCCTGCTCGACGGGACGGCCGTCACGCGTCATCGCGTCGTGGATGACCTGGGCGGTCGGATCCATCGCCCAGGGCACGGCGGTCAGGGTCGACCAATCCGGCTGCATGAACATGTCGGTATCGGCTTCCACGGCATCGACCAGCCCGTCATAGGCCGGATATTCGCCGGTGATGCACTGATAGAAGATCGAAAGCGGCAGGTTCATCACCGGCGAGGCCAGGAATTTCGACACCGGCATGATCTTGCCGCGGGCCACCCCGCCCTGGTCGGGAACCAGGCATTCGATCTCCTCGATGTCCCGGGCGCGGAACCAATCCTTCGCGCTCTCCACACCGGAGATGCCACGCGCGGATTCGATATCCGGCACGCCAGAATGCTCGGGCTTGTCTGACTTCTTCTTTTTGCTCATCGTCGCACACATGCGGCTTCCACCCCGCAGGAAGTGCGGAGCGGCGACCCGAAACACGCGCCGGCGACCTGTTTGACGGCCCACAAGGAAGCCATCACGCGACTAACCTCCGGTTCGGGCCCTTGGTTTAGGAGGGCGGAGGCGCACGCGCCGCGCATCGGGGAAGACGCGCAAAAGAGGCATCGGTGGACCGACGCTGGCGCCACACTGCCTTTAGCGGCATGTAAAAGTCAATCGGAACGGCCAAAAAATGTGATCACAAAAAATGTGATCACATTTTTGCTCGGAATCGCATTTCCCCTGTAGACCGCCGCCGACTTCCCGGTTTAGGCTGCAATCAATCACCACAAACAGATGGGATACCATGTCTGATACAGGCGGGGGCGGCGCCACGGCGCCCGTGAAGTCGCAGAAGGCGATCGGGGGCGTTCGCCGCAAATTCCAGCCCTGGGCCGATCCAAAGGAAGTCCCCCTCATCCGCTTCGAGAACGTCACCAAACGCTTCGGCGATTTCGTGGCAGTGAACGAGGTTTCGCTCGACATCCACCCCCGCGAATTCTTCTCCCTGCTCGGTCCATCGGGCTGCGGCAAGACCACCTTGATGCGCATGCTGGCCGGCTTCGAGCAGCCGACGAGCGGGCGCATCACGCTGGCGGGAAAGGATCTCGCCGGCGTGCCGCCCTATGAGCGGCCCGTGAACATGATGTTCCAGTCCTATGCCCTGTTCCCGCATATGAGCGTGGCTGACAACATCGCCTTCGGCCTGAAGATGGACAAGATGCCCAAGGCCGAGATCGAGACCCGCGTCGGGCAGATGCTGAAACTGGTCAAGCTGGAGAAATTCGCCACCCGCAAGCCACACCAGCTCTCGGGCGGCCAGCGGCAGCGTGTCGCCCTCGCCCGTGCCGTCGCCAAGCAGCCCAAAGTGCTGCTGCTCGACGAGCCGCTCGGCGCCCTCGACAAGAAACTGCGCGAGGAAACCCAGTTCGAGTTGATGGACATCCAGGTCGAGCTCGGCATCACCTTCGTCATCGTCACGCACGACCAGGAAGAGGCGATGACGATGTCCGACCGCATCGCCGTGATGGACCATGGCAAGCTGGTACAGGTGGCTCCGCCCGGTGAGATCTACGAGCAGCCCAATTCCCGCTATGTCGCCGACTTCATCGGCAATATCAACATCCTCGAGGGCAAGGTTTCCTCGCAGAACGGCAGTTCCCTCACCATAACCTCCCACGCCAGCCAGAGCTTCAGCGTGGACAGTGCGGAGGCCTGCTCGGTGGGCCAGAACGTCTTCCTCGCCATTCGTCCCGAAAAGATGCGGATCTCGCTCGATCCGCCCGCGACGCCCGGCAATTCGCTGGCAGGCGAGGTCTTCGACATCGGCTATCTCGGCGACTGGACCAACTACCTCGTCGACATTGCCGGCACCGGCCAGCGCATCCGGGTGTCGCAGGCCAATATGAGCCGCTTCGTCGAGCGCCCGATCACCTGGGAAGACAAGGTCCATGTCAGCTTTGCGCCGGATGCCGGCGTCGTCCTGACCAAATAGGAGGGCGACATGGCTGACAAGACCCGCAAGGGCTTCTTCTCCGGGCGCACCGGAGTGATCGCCATCCCCTATCTATGGCTGACGATCTTCTTCGCCCTGCCCTTCCTGATGGTGCTGAAAATCTCGCTCAGCCAGACTGCGCTGGGACAGCCGCCCTATACGCCGACCTTCGATTTCGATTGGACCTGGCAGAGCATTGCCAGCTTCGTTTCCGAGCTGAACCTCGACAATTACTGGACAATGTTCAACATCTGGGGCGAGGATGGCGATACGCTCTATCTGAAGGCTTACCTGTCCAGCGTGGCGATCGCCTTCGTCTCGACGATCCTTCTGCTGATCATCGGCTATCCCATCGCCTATGGCATGGCGCGCGCCCCCAAGAGCATCCGCCCGACCCTGCTGATGCTGGTGATCCTGCCGTTCTGGACCTCGTTCCTGATCCGCGTCTATGCCTGGATCGGCATTCTCAAGCCGGAAGGACTGCTCAACCTGGTGCTGATCAAGCTCGGCATCATCTCCGAGCCCCTGCAGATCCTCAACACCAATTGGGCGATCTTCATCGGCATCGTCTATTCCTATCTGCCCTTCATGATCCTGCCGCTCTATTCGACCCTGGAGAAGATGGATCACACCCTGCTGGAAGCGGCTGCCGATCTCGGCTGCAAGCCGATCAAGGCCTTCTGGCTGGTGACCTTCCCGCTCTCCCTGCCCGGCGTGATCGCCGGCTGCATGCTCTGCTTCATCCCGGCCGTGGGCGAGTTCGTCATCCCGGACCTGCTCGGCGGCTCATCCACGCTGATGATCGGCAAGCAGATGTGGGACCTGTTCTTCTCGAACCGCGACTGGCCGGCGGCCTCTGCCGTTGCCGTGATCCTTCTGATCATCCTGGTCGTGCCGATCACCTATTATCAGCACAGCCAGGCCAAGGCGCTGGAGACCGACCGATGAAACAAGGCTCTTCCTGGTTCAACATGACCTCGGTCGCCCTCGGCCTCGCCTTCCTCTATCTGCCGATCGTGATCCTGGTGATCTACTCCTTCAACGACTCCAAGCTGGTGACGGTCTGGGGCGGCTGGTCGACACGCTGGTATGTCGAACTTTTCCACGACGAAGCCTTCATGAACGCCGCCAAAATCACCCTGATCGTGGCCGCGGTCTCGGCCACCATCGCCACCATACTCGGCACGCTCGCCGCCGTAGTCCTGGTGCGCATGGGGCGCTTCCGTGGCCGCATGACCTTCTCGGCCATGGTCTATGCGCCGCTGGTGATGCCCGAGATCATCATCGGCCTGTCGCTCCTCTTGTTCTTCATCTCGATGGGCGTCGATCGCGGCTTCTGGACCATCACCCTCGCCCATGTCACGCTCACCATGTGCTTCGTCACCGTGGTGGTGCAATCGCGCCTGCTCAGCTTCGACCGTTCCATCGAGGAGGCGGCCCTGGATCTGGGCTGCCATCCCTTCAAGGCCTTCTTCCTGATTACACTGCCGATCATTGCGCCGGCGGTGATCTCGGGCTGGATGCTGGCCTTCACCCTATCGCTGGACGATCTCGTGCTCGCCAGCTTCACCTCGGGTCCGGGCTGGAACACGCTGCCGATGCGCATCTATTCCTCCGTCCGCCTCGGCGTGACGCCGGAAATCAACGCCGCCTGCACGCTGATGCTGGCCGTGGTCGCCCTCGGCGTGGTGGCCGCCGCCATCTATACCAGCCGGGCCGAAAGGGAGCGTGAGCGCGCGGAAAGGCTGGCCGCGGCCGGCTGACCCCGTCCAACCCATTATCCGAGAGGTTCAGGCCCTCGCCCCATCCACGGGGCGGGGGCCTTCTCGTTTGCCCCTTCCGGGCATGTGGCCCATCCCTAGAGCAAAGCGCGTTCAAGCGTGAACGCTTATGTGCTCCAACTCCTTGTTCCCAAGCCAATCCAAAGGATTGGCTAAGGCGTCTTTGCGATTCTTGGTGATTCCACCAAATCGCAAAACGCTCTGGCTCGATCCGCGTCGGCACCTGTCAATTAACGACTCCAATCAAACATTTTCTAACACAATCGCTCTTGCGATGTTATATTTTGTTGAATAGCATGGCACTCAATCGGCGGAATCGACACGCCTTTCCGTAGGCGTATTCGAGTCCAGACCAGAAAAAAGCGATCATATCCGTCATTTTCTCAGTGGTTATTGCCTTTTCTCTCAGAATTGGCGCAGTCCAGCCGAGAGATGACGGGTTTGATCGCCATGGGGAAACTGAACATTGGCGTTGGAAACAGTTATTGATCATGTTTGATTCTGTTCTTTTCCGCATCACGACGCTTGCCCCTCTCGCAGCGCGCTAGGAAGCACCATGGCGTCCATCGAACTCGACCACGTCTCCAAGCTCTACGCCAATGGCGCCTATGGCGTACGCGATGTCGACCTGACGATTCCGGACGGCGAGTTCGTCATTTTTCTCGGCCCGTCCGGCTGCGGCAAGTCGACCACCTTGCGCATGATCGCCGGGCTCGAAGGTATTTCCTCCGGCGATTTGCGTATCGGCGGCAAGAGCATGACCCATGTCGCCCCGCGCGACCGCAACATCGCCGTGGTGTTCCAGAGCTACGCCCTCTATCCGCATATGAGCGTGCGCCAGAACATGGCCTTCGGCCTGAAGATGCGCGGCGTCGACGCCTCCACCATCGATGCCAAGATCGCCGACGCCGCCCAGCTGCTCGGCCTGCAGAACCTGCTCGGCCGCAAGCCGGCCGCGCTTTCGGGCGGTCAGCGCCAACGTGTCGCCCTGGGACGGGCCATCGTGCGCGAGCCCGCCGCCTTCCTGCTCGACGAACCGCTCTCCAACCTCGATGCCCAGCTACGGGCCGAGATGCGGCTCGAACTCATCAAGCTCCATCGCCGCCTCGGCCGTACCATCGTGCATGTCACCCATGACCAGGTCGAGGCGATGACGATGGGCGACCGCATCTGCATCATGCGCGAGGGCCGGCTGGTCCAGGCCGGACGCCCGCTCGAGGTCTACGCCAATCCGGCCAACACCTTCGTCGCCCGCTTCCTGGCGACCCCGCCCATGAACCTCATTCCGGCCAGGCTGGAGAGCGTGTCGGCGGAAGGCCTTGTGGCGGTGACGGATGCCGGCGCCAGGTTAGCCGTGCCGGCCCGCCACCATGTCGCCTATGGCGATCATGCCGGCCACCGGGTGATCCTGGGCATCCGGGCCGAGGACTTCTACGAAACTCGGCAGCATCCCGACTGGCAGAAAATCACGATCCGCGTGGTCGCCATCGAAGCCCTCGGCGCCGAGAACATCCTGATCGGCCAGATCGCCGGAGAAGGCGGGACCGGGGACAAGCCGCTGGAGATCGCGGCCCGGCTCGGGCGCAACTTCACCGCCCCGATCGGCTCGACGGTGGAGCTCTATGTCGACGCCCTGCCGATGCATCTGTTCGATCCCGAAACCGAGCAGGTGATCGCCAGGCCGGCGCTGACGGGAGGGGCATGACGACGATGCGCAGCGACAGTGAGACCATTCCCTTCCGCCGGCGCTTCGGCCTGCATTTCGGCCTCTGCCTCGTCTGCGCCCTCATCCTGCTGCCACCGCTCTGGGTACTCAGGACCAGCTTCCTGCCCGAGCAGCTCTCCTACAGCAACGAACTGATGCCGGCCTTCACCACCGAGAATTATGCGGCGCTGATCTCCAGCCGCTTCGGCGGCTCCTATCTCAACAGCCTCGTCGTGGCACTCGGTTCGGTGCTGGTCGCCCTGCCCTTCGCGGCGACCACCGGCTATGCCTTCGCCCGTTTCCGCACCGGCGGGCGCTGGGCGCGCTTCATCGTGCTGGCCACCCAGATGCTGCCGCCGGTGGCACTGGTACTGCCGACCTTCACGCTCTTCCGCAGCCTGGAACTCTCCAACTCGCTGACCGGGCTGATCATCGTCTATGCCGCCCTCAACCTGCCCTTCCTGACCTGGATCCTGATGGGCTTCTTCGAGGGCGTGCCTGTTGATCTCGAATGGGCCGCCATGACCGATGGTGCCACCGCATGGGGCGCGTTCTGGCGCATCGTGCTGCCGGTGTCGCTGCCCGGCATCGCCGCCGCCGGCGTGCTCGGCTTCATCCTGGCCTGGAACGAATTCCTGTTCGCCTTGGTGCTGAGCGGCCCGACCACGGCGACGATACCGGTGGCGCTCGCCGCGCTGCAGACCTCCAACGGCGTGCAGATCGCCAAGGTCTCGGCCGGCGTCATCCTCGCCATCCTGCCTCTGGTGATCGCCTCGCGCTTCATCCAGCGCTTCATCGTCCAGGGCCTGACTTTCGGTAGCGTCAAATAGACCGGCAACACGGAGAGCGGCGGCCAAATCTCAAATAAGGATGGCCGCACATTACAGAGAGAGGGATAGAGCCATGATCTGGAACGAGAACCGCCTGAAGACGACCCTGCTGGCGGCCGCCGGCGCGGCGATGCTGCTGGGGGCATCGCTGTCGTCGGCCGCCGCCGAGACCGTCACCCTGCGCGCCTTGATGGAAGACGTGCCGGAGACCAAGATCATCGAGGCGCTGCTGCCGGAATTCGAGCAGAAGACCGGCATCAAGGTCGAGTTCGAAAAGATCGGCTATCCCGACATGCACGACAAACTGGTGGCCCAGCTCACCGGGCCGCAGAGCTACTACAATCTGCTCGAGGTCGATTTCCTCTGGGCCGGCGAATTCCCGGCGGCGAACTGGCTTGTCGATCTCAAGCCCCTGGTCGAGAAGAGCAAATACGATCTCGGCGCCTTCATCCCCTCCACCATCGAGCTGCTCGGCGGCAGCCAGGACAAGCTCCACCTGGTGCCGATGTACAATTACTCGATGGGCTTGCTCTATCGAAAGGACCTTCTCGCCGACGAGAAGCTGAAGGCGGCCTATAAGAGCGCTACCGGCAAGGATCTCGCCCTGCCGACCTCGCTGGAGGACTATGTCGCGATCTCCAAATTCATGAAGGCCAACGCCAAGGTTGCCGGTGCGGCGATGCAGGGCCAGCGCGGCGATCCGAACAGCATGGAATTCTCCAACTATCTGTTCTCCGCCGGTGGTGCCTATCGCGATGCCGGCGGCAAGGCCAGCCTGAATACGCCGGAAGCCAAGAAGGCGCTCGACCTCTATGTCGACAACATCCAGAACGGCGCGCAGCAGGGCGCGACCTCGGCCACGCTCGACGACACCATGCGGCTGATGTGCTCGGGCGCGGCCTTCTCGATGGTGACCTATTGGTGGATGCTGCCGCAGATGGACGATGCCGCCAAATGCCCGACGGTCGTCGGCAAGGTCGGCCTTGCGGTGATGCCGGGCGGCCATGGCGAGAGCGGGGGCTGGGGCTGGGGCATTCCCAAGAACACCACGCCGGAAGAGCAGGAAGCGGCCTGGACCTTCATCCAGTGGGTGCAGAGCAAGGAGGTCTCGGTGAAGCGGGCCCTGCAGGGCCACGCCCCTGTGCGCTCCGACGTCTACAAGGATGCCGAGGTGCTGAAGAAATACCCCTTCTACCAGACGGCCGAGTCCGTGGTGGCGAGCGGCAAGTCCTTCCCGATCTTCACCTATTCGGCCCAGTACGAGGATGTGCTCGGCACGCAGCTCTCGCTTGCGGCCGGCGGCCAGGCGACCTCCGAGGCGGCGCTGAAGGCAGCCTCCGATGGCTTGCAACAACTGCTCGACAAGTGACCTTGCCCCGGCGCGGCCTTCGAGCCGCGCCGGTTCTGCCCAATTGACCGAACGGTGCGACAGATGAGCGTGATGGGATTGGCTGGACGCAGCCGGGAATGGCGGATCGGATGGGCTTTCGCCCTGCCCGGCCTCCTGCTGCTCGCCACCGTGATGGGTTTTCCGCTGGTCTATGCCTGCATCCTGTCGATCTCGTCGATGACGCTGATCAAGCCCAGCCTGACGCCACTGGTCGGCTTCAAGAACTTCGCGTCGATGCTGGCCGATCCGCTGTTCTGGAATGCCCTCTGGCTGACCGTACGCTATTCGGCCATCACCGTGATCGGCGAGTTCGTGATCGGGCTCGGCATCGCCCTGATGCTCAACCGCACCGTGCACATGAAGCCGGTCTATTTCGCCATCCTCACCATCCCGATGGCGATGTCGCCGATTTCGGTCGCCCTGATCTGGCGCATGCTGCTGCAGCCCAATCTCGGCATCGCCAACCATCTGATGGAAAGCTTCGGTCTGCCTCGGCTCGACTGGCTGGGCACGCCGGGCATGGCGCTGTGGACGATGGCGGCCATCGACATCTGGCAGCAGATGTCCTTCGTGGTGCTGATCCTGGCCGCGGGCCTTGCCGCCCTGCCGCGCGATCCTTACGAGGCCGCCGAAGTCGACGGCGCGCGGGCCTGGCAGCAATTCTTCTACATCACCCTGCCGATGCTGCGGCCGGTGGCGGCCATCACCGTCATCATCCAGCTCATCAACGAATTCCGCACCTATGACCTGCCCTATGTGCTCACCAAGGGGGGGCCGGGCAACGCCACGGAGGTGCTTAGTTTCTTCGCCTATCGCCGGGCCTTTCTCGGCCTCTCGCTCAACGAGGGAGCGGCAGCGGCCTTCGTGCTCCTGGTGATCGTGCTCGCCCTCACGGTGATCTTCTTTGCCGTGCTGGAGCGCTCGCAGGCCAGCGAGGGCGGGCGCTGACCCTGTTCCTACTGTGCCGCCGAGGCCGGCGGCGTCTTGCCAGTTTCCTGTGTGACGTCACGGCCCGGCCGGATAAAGCTGCGCAGCAGCGGAGCGGCGGCACCCGAACGGCGGATCAACGCCTCGGTATCGGGCTCGACCACCGGCACCTCCCAGCCCCCATAGACGCGGAAGGGCAGGCGGAAGGGATTGGCGGCATCGGCGTCGCTCCAATTGGCCACCCCCGCCATGTCGAGGCTGCGCAGGGCGATATTGGCATCCCCCGTCAGCGAAACCGAAAGGGAGCCGTTCTCCATGCGGCAATCGGCGGTCTTGGCCATGCCATCTGCGATCTTGAAGCTGGCCTTGGCGAGGTCGAAGGTGGTGCGGCCGCCATAGGAGGATTCGAAACGGGCCGAGAGCGGCCGCCGCTCGATCTTCTGCATCAGGCTGGCAAGGTCGATGCCGACCAGGGAACCGCCGGCGACGCTGATGTCGGCCCTTCCCTGCAGCGAGCGCGACAGCTCGGCGATGGAGGCGCCGGTACCGTTCACGGCCATCGTGCCCGTGCCGGTTCCTTCCAGGCGCCGGAAACCGAAGAGATCGCCGAGCGCGCTGCCCATATCGACGCCTTCGAAGCTGGCCGCGGCGGCGAGTTCGGTCATCTTGTCGGAAGGCTTGAGCGCGATATTGCCCTTGAGCGTGCCGCCATAGGCGACAGCCTCGCCGAGGGCGAGTTCGAGCTGGCCGTTGCGGGTTGACACCGTTGCCGCGGCGCGGCCGAGACGGACCTTGTCGATGGTGGTCTCGCCGGCCGAAATACGCAGATCGAGGTCGCTGACCAGCAGGCTGTTGATGCTGATATGATCGGCACGCCATTTGCGCGGCCGGCCATCGGCGAGCTGGAGTTCATCGGAATAGGCGCTGAGGTCGAGCGTATCGGCGGCAAGCGTGCCGCTGACCTTGGGACGCTCCTTGCCGAATTCGACGGTGAGCGAGCCTTCGGCCTCGTTGCCGTCAAGCGAGAGCTGCACCTCGTTGAGGGAAATGGCACTGTGATCGAGCGTCAGGGGCGACTGCAGGTCATAGGCGGCGAGACTGCGCCCGGCCGGCAGGCCGAATCCGAACCAGCGCAGCGTATCGCGCAGCGAAGTGCCGCTGGCCGAGACCTTGCCGTCCAGCCGCCCCGCCCCATCCAGCGTGCCGCTGGTAGCAAGGTTGAGCGTATCCCCCTTGATACGCGCCCGCATATCCGACTTGCCGCCTGCGATCAGGCTGGCGGGATCGGCGAGTGCGACGGCAATCTCGGCCTCGCGGTTGCGCCAATTGATCACGCCGGCCGCCGACATTGCGTCGCTGCGACCAGCCCAGGCGAACGTGACGTCGTCGACCGAAACGGAGGTGGCCCGGCCGAGCGCGCTGTCGTCATAGCGGATGCTGCCATCGACAAGGCGGATGGTCTTGACCGGCATCGGCTTGTCGAAGCGCCCGGCGGCGGCCTCGGCCAGCACGCCCTCCTTGAAGTCCCACGAGCGTATACCGTTCTTGCCCGCGGTGAGGCCGATGCTGGCGCGCTTGAGCATCAGGCCCGATATCTCGATGCGCCCGATCACCAGAGACGCCAGGCGCAGCGTCCCCTGCATCTTGTCGGCCACCAGCAGCGGCGGCAGGCCCTCGGCGGCGGGAATGGTGACCTTCTCGATCATCAGCGTCGGCAACGGCGCCCAAGCCAGATGCACCTGCCCCTCGATGACGGGCGTCCGGCCGGTCAGGGCAACGATCTCGCGGGTAAAGGTATCGCGTAGCACGCTTTCCGGCGTCAGCCATGGCACGGTGAGCACCAGTGCAATGAGCGCAGCAGCGATAGCGGCCAGGGATAGCCCAATACGCTTCATGCCGTTTCCGCGCCTCGCTCGATCAAAAGGTGGTTGGTGACCTCTGCCATGCGCCCGGGCGACGGAGCTGAATCACAAACTCGATCCATTATAAATGGCAGTCCATCATGGTAAAAGCGAGGCTTGGTTGTGGCAAAGCCGCCATGCGGGAAAAGCGGCGGTCGCCGGCCATGACGGGTACGATACAATCGCGTGCCTCCAGTCCCCTATCATGGACCATCATGGTTAAGAAAGCCGGAAGAGGCCGGCGCGCCGACCTTCCGTGAAACCGCTCGGTTCTATCCTGCGGGCACCCCGATCAGATAGACCATATGAAACGGCTCCTGTCCCGGCTCCCCGAGCGACACTCGTTCGCGCCTCCAGGGCAGCGCAGAAGCAGCCAGATTGGCCTCGAAGGCTTCCGACTGGGTGGCCGACCACAGGCCGGCGACACCTCCCGGTGCGAGGGCGCTGATAATGCGGGCAATTCCCTCGCCCGAATAGAGCCAGTGGTTCGGCGCGTGCACGACATAATCGGGGCCATTGTCGGTATCGAGCAGGATGGCGTCGAAGCCGCCGGGCTCGGCGGCGATGATCTCGGCGACGCTGCCGGTGCGGACCTCAACGCGGGGGTCGGCCAGCGGATGACCGGCGAGCGGAGCGAGCACCCCCCGGTTCCAGGCGACGATCTCGGGCAGGAGTTCGCTGACCAGGATGCGCGCCTGCGGGCCAGCGGCGTCGAGCGTCGCCTTCAGCGTATAGCCCATGCCGAGGCCGCCGATCAGGATACGCGGGGCTTGCGCATCCAGATGGCGGCAGACGGTTCCCGCCAGCACGATCTCCGAGCGGGGATCATGGTTCGACATCAATTCCCAACCGTTGAAGCGGATGTCGAAGAGACCGCCGCGCCGGCGCAAGGCGATCCGGTCGCCCTCCGCCGTCACCAGGCTGTCGAGTTCCGTCCAGATCTCCATCACCCCCGCTCCCTCACGCACGCGACGGTCTTATAGCAGGGCTACGGCAAAGGCTTCAGCCTTTCCACGGACCGCAATCGTCCGGATGACCGACCGCTTTCGGACCGAAGCCCGCATCCCGGCTGAGACGGGTTGGTGCATTACCCTCTTCCTTAGAGCGCGAAATCGTCATACTGCAGTTGCGAAGAGCGACGCGGCAATGCCGGAAACTCTGCAAAGGGAAGCGCCGAAGCAAAGGGAAACAGCCGAGGACATGGCCAAGGAAACCACTGCCCAGGAAGCCACTGCCAAGGGAAGCACTGCCAAGGGAACCACCGGCAAGACCGCCAAGGACCGCAAGACAGTCACGCCCGTGTCCGACGAGGCGCTGGCGGATGCCACCGAAGCCGCTGCCGAGCCGGCCGACGACAAGCCGTTGTGGGTACCCTCCCCCGCGCGTATCGCGGGAACGCAGGTCTCGGCCTTCATCGCGGCTGCGAACGCCCGCCACGGCCTCACCCTCAAGACCTATGCCGACCTGCACCGCTGGTCGGTCGAAAGCGCTGCCGACTTCTGGAACCTGATCTGGGACGACAGCGGCATCAAGGGCGAGAAGGGCGAGCGTCTCGCCAGCGATCTCGACGACATGCTCCAGGCCCGTTTCTTTCCGGACGCCAGGCTGAACTTCGCCGAGAACCTGCTGCCGCGCAGCGACGACGAGCCCGCCTTGATCTTCCAGGGCGAGGACAAGGCCAGCCTCACCTTGAGCTGGCGCGAACTCACCGACCTCGTCTCGCGGCTGCAGCAGGCGATGCGCGCCGAAGGCGTGCAGATGGGCGATCGCGTCGCCGCCATGATGCCCAACCGGCCGGAGACGGTGGCGATCATGCTGGCCGCCGCCTCGATCGGCGCGATCTTCTCGTCCTGCTCGCCCGATTTCGGCGAGCGCGGCGTCCTGGACCGCTTCGGCCAGATCGCGCCCAAGCTGTTCTTCGCCATCGACGGCTACTGGTATGCCGGCAAGCGCATCGACAACGGCCCCAAGGTGATCGCCATCGCCGCCGAGCTCGGCTGCAAGACGGTGATCGTGCCCTATCTCGGCGAGGCCGAGGCGGTGGCCGCCAAGATCCCGGAAGGCACCACGCTGGCGATCCTCACCGCCCCCTACCGGGCCAAGCCGGTGACGTTCGAGGCGCTGCCCTTCAACCAGCCCTTGTTCATCCTCTATTCCTCCGGCACCACGGGCGTGCCGAAATGCATCGTGCACGGGGCCGGCGGCACGCTCCTGCAGCTGGTCAAGGAACACCGCCTGCAATGCGACCTGCGGCCGGGCGAGCGCAGCTTCTACTTCACCACCTGCGGCTGGATGATGTGGAACTGGCTGATCGCGGGCCTCGCCAATGGCGAGACGCTGCTGCTCTATGACGGTTCGCCCTTCCATCCCGAAGCCGGCGTGCTGTTCGATTTCGTCACGCGCGAGAAGGGCGTGATGCTCGGCACCTCGGCCAAATATATCGATGCGGCCCACAAGGCCGGGCTGACGCCGCGCGAGAGCCACGACCTGTCCTCGCTGCGGCTGATGACCTCGACCGGCTCGCCCCTGTCGCCGGAAGGCTTCCGCTGGGTCTATGAGGACGTGAAGGCCGATCTCCATCTCGCCTCCATCTCGGGCGGCACCGACATCGTCTCCTGCTTCGTGCTGGGCGATCCCACCTCGCCGGTCTGGTCGGGCGAGATCCAGGCGGCGGGCCTCGGCATGGCAGTCGACGTCTGGAACGACGATGGCCAGAGCGTGCGCGAAGAAAAGGGCGAGCTGGTGTGCACCCGCCCCTTCCCCTCCATGCCGGTGAAGTTCTGGAACGATGAAGGGGGCCACAAATACCGGGCCGCCTATTTCGAACGCTTCGACAATGTCTGGCACCATGGCGATTTTGCCGAATGGACCCGCCATGGCGGGCTGATCATCCATGGCCGCTCCGATGCCACGCTCAATCCGGGCGGGGTCCGCATCGGCACCGCCGAACTCTACGCCCAGGTCGAGAAGATTCCGGACGTGCTGGAATCGCTCGCCATCGGCCAGGACTGGCAGGGTGACGTGCGCATCGTGCTGTTCGTACGCCTGCGCGAAGGCGTGACCCTGGACGACGCCCTCGTCGACCGCATCAAGCGCCAGATCCGCACCGGCGCCTCGCCGCGCCACGTGCCGGCCAAGATCATCGCCGTTGCCGACATTCCCCGCACCAAGTCCGGCAAGATCACCGAGCTTGCCGTGCGCGACATCGTCGCCGGCCGCAGCGTCAAGAACCAGGAGGCCCTGGCCAATCCCGAGGCGCTGGCCCTCTACAAGGACCTGCCGGCACTGAAGGATTGAGCAAGAGGCCCGCCGCTTTCCGGGCCGCATCGCCGGGTTCAAAATCGCGACAATGTTGTTTCTTGCCGGGTCCAGCCCGGCAATGACAAGATGATCATCGCGCCGGTAGCCATCCCCGGCGCGCCTTGACAGGACACATCAGGAAACAGCGACGGTGCAGGTTTTGCGCATAGGCAGGGACATCACGAGGGCCGCCATCACGGCCCTTGCCGTCTATGCGCTGCTCGTCAACACCCTGCTGATGGGCGTGCTGATGGCGCCGCAATTGCGTGCCGATACGCTCGACCGCAACCTCGCCGCACTCGAAATCGTCTGTGCCGGCAACGGCATGGGCATCACCGATGCGGGATCGGGCCCACCCGCAGACCATCGTGGTCATGAGGCCGAGTGCTGCATCCTCTGCCCCGGCTTCGGCGGTCCGGCCTCACCCGCCGGCATCGACCTGCCGCGGCGCCTGCCCGTGGTGGCCGCCCTCGCCCCCTGGGCGGCGGACACCCGCATCCCCCCATCCCTCCATCGCGCGGCCGCCCAGCCGCGCGGACCGCCCATGGCATGACCTGAGAACGACTCCCCTTTTGTTTTCCGCCTGACGCCGCCCGCAACGTCCTGTTGCGGGCAGGTGGACGGCAACTCAGGACACAGCCATGACCATCTCCCACGGCGCGGACGCCCTCGCGGTCGCTCCGCCCACGCGCCTGTCGCTGCAGCGCGCGATCTGGCGCTGGCATTTCTATGCCGGCCTCCTCTGCGTCCCCTTCATGATCCTGCTGGCCGTCACCGGTTCGCTCTATCTGTTCAAGGACGAAATCAACCATACGCTCTTTGCCTATCGCACCGTCGTCGCCAATCCCGGCACGCCCGCTTTGTCGCCGGAAGAGCTGGTCGACAAGGCTCTGGAAGGCCGCCCCGAGGCCGCTGCCACCGCCTATGCCGAGCCCGCCGACACCACCGCTTCGGCCAAGGTCACCTACAAGGACGACGGCGGCAAACACTATGTCTACCTCGATCCCTATAGCGGCGCCGTGCTCGATACCGTACGCGCCGATCGCGAGCCGATGTGGCTGATCAAGAAGATCCACAGCCTGGAGCTGTTCGGCACCTTGACCAACCGGTTGATCGAGGCCGTCGGCGGCTTCGCCCTCATCCTGGTGATCACCGGGATCTATTTGTGGTGGCCCCGCGGCCAGAGCGGCGGCGTGGTGACTGTCCGCGGCACGCCGGCACGCCGGGTATGGTGGCGTGACCTCCATGCCGTCACCGGCGCCTTCGCCGGGCTGGTGATCTTCTTCCTGGCGGCGAGCGGCCTGCCTTGGGCCGGTTTCTGGGGCAAGCAGCTCAATGGCTTCGCGACGCAGGCGGGCCTGGGCTATCCCACCCAGCTCTGGGACGAGACGCCGAGTTCCACCGTGCCGCTGCAGGACGTCGTCGGCAAGGCCGGCTGGACGGTGGAGAATTCGCCGGTGCCCCAGTCGGCCCAGCCCTACACCCATGCGATCGGGCTCGACCGCGCGGTTGCCGTCGCCCGCGGCCTCGGCATCGCGCCCGGCTTCGAGATGGCATTGCCGACCGAAGAAAACGGCGTCTACACCGCGGCAATCTTTCCGGATGAACTCGCCAAGGAACGCACCATCCATATCGACCAATATTCGGGCAAACCGATCGTCGATCTCAAATTCGCGGATTTCGGCGGCGTCGCCAAGGCGATCGAATTCGGCATCAACGTGCATCAGGGCCAGCAATGGGGCCTCGCCAACCAGCTGGTGATGCTGGCGACCTGCCTGGCCATCATCCTCGCCAGCGTCTCCGGCGTGATGATGTGGTGGAAGCGCCGCCCGAGCGGCAGGCTCGGCGTGCCGCCCTATCCTAGCGATCCACGCGTCTATCGCGGCCTGTGGATCGTGGCTATCGCCGTCGGGCTCGCCTTCCCGATCACCGGCCTTGCCATCGTCGCGATGGTAGCGCTGGATCTCCTGGTCATCCGCACCGTGCCGCCTCTGCGCCGCGCCTTTGCCTGACGGCGAGCACCCTGGATTCGAGGCGGCCCCCGCCTCGGCCAATCCGCCATTTCCTTTCCTTCCGCCGATCCGGGCGGAGCAATCCATGAAGGTTCCAATCATGTCCATCACCCGCAAGGTCTCGTCCCTCACGCTCGCCCTGGCCCTCGGCCTCGGAGCGACCGGCGCCGCCCTCGCCCATGCCCATCTGAAATCCTCGGCCCCGGCCGGCGACAGCGCGGTAGCGGCGCCTGCAACGCTGGAGCTACATTTCAGCGAAGGCGTCGATCTCAAATTCTCGGGCGTCAGCCTGACAGGCCCCGACCAGAAGGCTATCGCGACCGGCGATACCGCCCATGCCGGCAATGACGAGGCCAGCCTCTCCGTGCCGGTCACGGCCAAGCTCGCACCGGGCAAATATACGGTGCAGTGGCACGTCCTCTCCAAGGACGGCCACAAGGTCAAGGGCAGCTATTCCTTCGACGTGAAGCCCTGATGGATCTCGAAACCGCTCTCCAGGCCTGCCGCTTCCTGCATTATGCCGCAGCGATGGCCCTGTTCGGCACCAGCGCCTTCCTCGCCGTCCTGGCGCCGAAGGAGCTGGCCGAGCGGCTTGGGGAGCGGCTGACAATGATACTGGTCGCTGCGGCCGGCCTTGCCGCCGCGACCACCCTGGCCTGGCTCCTGCTGAAAAGCGGCGAGATCGGCGACGGCTGGGCCGACACGCTCAACCCGGCCCTGATCACCTCGGTGTTGACCGACAGCAGCTTCGGTCGCGCCTGGCAATGGCGACTGGCCCTTGCAGCGTGTCTGCCTGCCGTGTTTCTGCTCGGACCGCGCCGGTTGCCCGCACTCGCTTTCTGCTCGGGCCTGCTTCTCGCCAGCCTCGCCCTGACCGGTCACGCCGCCATGATGAGCGGCTGGCCTGGCCTGCTGCAGAGGGGCAACCACATGCTGCATCTGCTCGCGGCGGGCGCCTGGCTCGGCGCCCTCATCCCTCTCCTTCCGTGTCTGGCGATGCTCGGGGAGGCCTCGCCTTTCCCCCCCGCCGGCCAGGCCTTACGCCGCTTCTCGACCGCCGGCCATGTCGCCGTCTCGCTCGTGGTCGTCACCGGCATCGCCAACACGGCCTTCGTGCTCGGGCACCCACCGGCTGATTGGTCTTCGCCTTACCAGGCCCTGCTCGCAGCCAAGATCGGCCTCGTCGGCGTCATGACCGCCCTCGCCCTGACCAACCGTTACTTCCTTGTCCCTCGCATCCGCCTGGCGCGAGCGAGGTCGCTGTGGCTCTTGAGCTGTCTCACCGCCGCGGAGCTCATGCTCGGGGCCGGGGTGCTCATCCTCGTCAGCCTGTTCGGCATGATCGAGCCGACTTGACAGGCAGGCCATATCACGGTTTGCCTCGCCGGAGAGGTGCTCTCCGAAGCAGGGGCGATCAAAGGTGGGATGGCATGACGGGCAGAAGCACAGATGGCAGGGTGTTCGGCCTGGCGGGCCGCCTCGTCGGTGCGCTGCTGCTGGTCCTGCTGGCGAATTCCGCCTTCGCCCATCGCCAGGCCTCGGACGGCGACGGTACGGGAGCGGGCATTCCGATCCCCAACCTCACCCATGGCCAGATGGCGGTGATCGCCGCCAACATGCCTGACATCCTTGCCCTCGCCGACCGCCAGACCGGGCTCGACGAGACCGCGCGCCGGCTGCGCGCCTTCGTCGACTGGCAGTATTTCTTCTGCTTCCGCGGCCTGGTGCCGGGTAGCCTGAAGGACGAGGAAAGCCCCTTCAACGAGTGCAGCCATGCCTATCTCGCCGGCACGCAGGCCCTGCTCCTCCAGCTTCGGCAGACGCGCAGCGACCGTGCCGAGATACGCGCCCTGGTCGACAAGGTCGGGCTCGACATGGTCAGGAACAATGCCTCGCTGGTGCTTTGCCGCTTCAGCGGCGAGGCGTTCAACACCGCCGACGTGGTCTCGCCACGCTGGAGCGAGGTGCCGGGACATCCGCCAAGCCTGGCGACCTTCGGCGGCCTTGCCTTTCTGATCGGCGGTGCCGTCTGGCTTGGCCTGCGGCGACGCACCGCGCCCGTTTCGGGTCCCCTGCCAGCCGGATGAGGGTTTGCGGGCGACAATAGGGCTTGCACGAAGCGATGATTGCCTGTCGGATGGTCTGACCATTCGATTTTCGACGGCTTTCATCCCGCCATGCGTATTCTCGTCCTCCAGCATCTCGCTTCCGAGCATCCCGGTATTTTCCGTTCCTTCTTCGCCCGCGACGGTGTCGAATGGGACGCGGTCGAACTCGACGAGGGCGGTACCATCCCCGCACTCGACCCCTATGACGCGCTCTGGGTCATGGGCGGCGCCATGGATGTGTGGGACGTCGACCAGTTTCCCTGGCTGGTGGAGGAAAAGCGCATCATCCGCCATTGGGTGCGCCAGCTCGACAAGCCCTATCTCGGCATCTGCCTCGGCCATCAGCTCCTGGCCGATGCGCTCGGTGGCACCTGCGGGCCTCAGATCCCACCGGAAGTCGGCGTCTTCGATGTCGATGTGACGCAAGCCGGCCAGACTGATCCGCTGTTCGAAGGGCTCGCCCCGCGCTTTCGGGCCCTGCAATGGCATTCGGTGCGCGTCGCCCAGGCGCCCGAGGGCGCCGCGGTGCTGGCCTCTTCGCCGCTCTGCCCCGTCCAGGCTATTCGTGCCGCGCCGCGGGCCTGGGGCATGCAATATCACGTCGAGGCCGAGAATGCCGCCGTGCAGCAATGGGGCTGCGTGCCCGAATACAGGACCGCCCTGGAGCGCACCAATGGCGAAGGCGCCATGGAGCGCCTGCAGGCCGACATCGCGGCTCATGCCGAAGGCTTCGAGGCCAACGCCGCCCTTGTCTATCGAAATTTCATGCGGCTCGCGCGATAATGGCGGCAATAATTCAATAAGACATGCATGATTACTACCTTGAGGCCGTAAAAATGGCCCCTATAGCGTTTTGTGATTTGAAGGAGGCACTTCGAATCGCAAAGACGCGTTGGAACAAGGAGTTAGAGCAAATAAGCGTTCACGCTTGAACGCGCTTTGCTCTGGTGAGGCTGAATGCATCGGCGCGGTGCCGGATTCGGCGCTGCAGGAGGAAACCGACCATGCCTGAAGGCACCCCATCGACCACCGGCATTCCGATGCCGCCGCCCGATCCCGCCATCATGGCGCGGCGGCAAGCGATCGTCGACGGGCTGGCCGGGCTGGTGCCTCCGGCGAACCTGATCGTCAGCGAGGACGAGCGCCGCGCCTATGAGACCGATGCGTTCACCGCCTATCGCGCAGTGCCGCTTGCCGTGGTGCTGCCCGAGACCACCGAGGAAGTGGCGGCGATCTTGAAATTCCTCAACCAGGAGGGCGTTCCCGTCATCCCGCGCGGTGCCGGTACCTCGCTCGCCGGCGGCGCCTTGCCCCAGGCAGACGCCGTGGTCGTCGGCCTCTCCAAGATGAGCAAGGTGCTGGAACTGCGTTTCGAGGACCGGCTGGCACGCGTGCAGGCGGGCATCACCAATCTCGGCATCTCCGGCGCCGTGGCGCATGAGAGCTTCTTCTATGCGCCCGATCCCTCCAGCCAGCTCGCCTGCACGATTGCCGGCAACATCGCCATGAATTCGGGCGGCGCGCATTGCCTGAAATACGGCGTCACCACCAACAACATCCTCGGCGTCAGGCTGGTGACCATGGCGGGGGAGATCCTCGACATCGGCGGCGACGCCGTGGATGCCGACGGCTATGACCTGCTCGGCATCGTCATCGGCTCGGAAGGTCAGTTCGGCATCGTCACCGAGGCGGTGGTGCGCATCCTGCCGATGGCCGAGGGCGCCCGCCCGATGCTGGTGGGCTTCGCCACCCCCGAGGAGGCCGGGCGCTGCGTGGCCGCCATCATCGCCTCCGGCATCATTCCCGTCGCCATCGAATATATGGACAAGCTCGCCATCGAAATCACGGAGGGCTTCGCCCATGCCGGCTATCCGCTCGACGCCGGCGCCATGCTGATCATCGAGGTCGAAGGCTCGGACGCCGAGATCGACCGCCTGCTCGGCCTGATCTCCACCATGGCGCGCCAGCACGGCGCCACCACCATCAAGATCTCCAAATCGGAGGCCGAGAGCGCGGCGATCTGGAAGGGCCGCAAATCGGCTTTCGGCGCCACCGGCCGCATCGCTGACTATATCTGCATGGACGGCACCATTCCGACCGGCCAGTTGCCGATGGTGCTCAAGCGCATCGACGAGATCACCGAAAGCCACGGCCTGCGCGTCGCCAACGTCTTCCATGCCGGCGACGGCAATCTGCACCCCCTGGTGCTCTACAACGTCAACGATGCCGACCAGCGCGAGAAGGCCGAGGCCTGCGGCTTCGACATCCTCCGACTCTGCGTGGAGGCCGGCGGCTGCCTGACCGGCGAGCACGGCGTCGGCATCGAGAAGCGCGACCTGATGCGCGAGCAGTTCGACCAGATCGATCTCGACCAGCAGCGCGACCTCAAGCTCGCCTTCGATCCGAAATGGCTGCTCAACCCAGCCAAGGTCTTCCCGCTCGACATGCGGCCTGGAGGCTGGGCGGCATGACGGTGTTCTCCCCTACCAGCGAAGCGGAAATGGCCGGCATCGTTACCGAAGCCTTTCGGAACAAGATCCCGCTCGCCGTGACCGGCGGCGGCTCGAAGGCCGGCATCGGCAGGCCCGTGGATGCCTCCGCCATCCTGGAAACGCGGGGCCTTACCGGCATCACGCTCTATGAACCGGCCGAGATGGTGATCGGCGCCCGGGCCGGCACCTCGCTGGCGGAGCTTACAGCGACCCTCGACGCCCGCGGCCAGATGCTGCCCTTCGAGCCGGGCGACTGGCGACGGCTCCTCGATACCGCCCCGAATGAGCCCACGGTCGGAGGCCTAGTCGCCGCCAATCTCTCCGGGCCGCGCCGGATCGTTACCGGGGCCTGCCGCGACAGCCTGATCGGCGTGCGCTTCGTCAACGGCAAGGGCGAGACCATCAAGAATGGCGGACGGGTGATGAAGAACGTCACCGGATACGACCTGACCAAGTTGATGGCGGGCTCCTGGGGCACGCTCGGCATCCTCACCGAAGCGATCTTCAAGGTGCTGCCCAAGCCCGAGGCCAGCACCAGCCTGGTCTGGCAGGGCCTCGACGATGGCCAGGCCATCGCCCTGATGTCCTCGGGCCTCGGCAGCCCCTTCGAGGTTTCGGCGGCCGCGCATGTGCCGGCCGATCTCGCCTCCGGTACGGCTCTTACGGTGCTGCGTCTCGAAAATTTCGAAAGCTCGATCGCCTATCGGCAGGAACGGCTCGGCAGCCTGCTCAAGCGCTTCGGCGACCATGCCGTGCTCGAGCAGCAGGATTGCCGCAGCTTCTGGTTCGACATCGCCGACGTCGCGCCGCTGGCCCAGCAGGACGGCATGATCTGGCGTCTCTCGGTGGCTCCCTCCAAGGCTGCCGCGCTGGGCGCCTCGCTGCGCTGGCTCGGCGAGATCAAGCTGTTCTACGATTGGGGCGGCGGCCTGATCTGGTTGCTGGCGCCCGAAACGGCGGAATTCGCCAAGGCGATCGTCTCGGCCACCAAGACCGAGGGCGGCCATGCCATGCTGATCAAGGCCAGCGCCGATTTCCGGGCCGGTTCCTTCCATTTCGGCGCCCAGGAGGGGCCGCTCGCCGCCCTGAGCGCCAGGGTGAAGCAGGCCTTCGACCCTGCCAACATCCTCAATACCGGGCGGCTGGGATGAGTAGCAAAAACACAATCTGTATCGCGTCATTGCAAGCGCAGCGAAGCAATCCAGCAGCCCCAGATACGGTGCTTGCAGGCCCGTGGATTGCTTCGCTGCGCTCGCAATGACGGCATAACTGGACCGGATCAACGCATGCAGACGAATTTCTCCCCGGCCCAGCTCGCCGACCCGCATATGAAGGAATCGGAGCAGATCCTGCGCACCTGCGTGCATTGCGGCTTCTGCACGGCAACCTGCCCGACCTATGTGCTGCTCGGCGACGAGCTCGATTCCCCGCGCGGGCGCATTTACCTGATCAAGGACATGCTGGAAGGCGGCAAGCCGGCCACTGCCGAAGTGGTCAAGCATGTCGACCGCTGCCTGTCCTGCCTGTCCTGCATGACGACCTGCCCCTCGGGCGTCAACTACATGCATCTGGTCGACCATGCGCGAGCCCATATCGACAAGACCTATCGCCGCCCGGCTAGCGAAGCCCTGCTGCGCACGCTGATGGCCAAGGTCCTGCCCAACCGCCGGGCCTTTCGCTGGAGCATGGCGCTGGCGCGGCTCGGCCGTCCCTTCGCGGGCCTCGCAGCCAGGCTGCCGCAGGGCAAGCGTCTCGCTGCCATGCTGGCCCTGACCCCGGCCTCGCTGCCCTCCGCATCCTCCGCCACGCACCCCGGCAGTTTCGCGCCGAAGACGGCCAGGAAAGGCCGCGTCGCGCTCCTCACCGGCTGCGCCCAGGCCGAACTCGCCCCCGGCATCAACGAGGCCGCGATCCGCCTGCTCAATCGCCATGGCATCGAGGTGGTGCTGCCCAAGGGCGAAGGCTGCTGCGGCGCTCTCGTCCACCACATGGGCAAGGAAAACGACGCACTCGCCTATGCCAAGGCGAATATCGACGCCTGGACCGCCGAGATGGCCAAAGGTCTCGACGCCATCCTGATCACCACGTCGGGCTGCGGCACCACCATCAAGGATTACGGTTTCATGCTGCGCGGCGATCCCGCCTATGCGCAGAAGGCCGCCGCCGTCTCGGCCATCGCCAAGGACATCAGCGAATATCTGGAGACCCTGCCGGCCCTGCCGGTGACGGTCGAGACCGGGCAGAACGTAACCTATCACGCGGCCTGTTCGCTGCAGCACGGCCAGCAGATCAAGACAGCGCCCAAGACATTGCTCAAGCAGGCCGGCTTCGTGGTGAAGGAGGCGGCGGAAGCCCATCTGTGCTGCGGCTCGGCCGGAACCTACAACATGCTGCAGCCCGAGATTTCCGAGCGCCTGCGGGAGCGCAAGCTCGGCAACATCGCCGCCACCAGGCCGCAGATCATTGCCGCCGGCAACATCGGCTGCATGACCCAACTGGCCCAGGGGACCACGACGCCGATCGTGCATACCGTGGAACTCCTGGATTGGGCGACAGGAGGGCCAAAACCGAGAGGATTGTGACCCCTGGGATCGCAGGCGTCTCGCCTGCTCTTCCTTTCCGACACGCTCAGAGCTTCCAAGAGCAGGCGCGACGCCTGCGGTCCCAGGAGATCAACGGAGATGCCGATTCTGAAACCCGGTGGCCTCCTCTTGGCCCTATTCCTCACGTTGCCGAACCCGGCCCTTGCCCAGGACGAGCGGGCGCCCAACGAAAAGCCGGTGAAAGTCATCGCCGACGGGCGTATCGCCGTGCCCGGTGGCGGCGAACTGCCGCTCTACGTTTCGGCCGACTGGTCCAAGCCGTTGCCGCAGGTCGATCGCGCCGTCCTGGTGCTGCATGGCCGGCTGCGGGACGCCGACGTCTATTTCCGCTCGGCTCTCAAGGCTCAGGCCGCTGCGGGCGCCGCCGGGCAAACCACCTTGATGGTCGCGCCGCAATTCCTCGCCAAGGTGGACGTCGAGGCCTTCGGCCTGCCGCCTGAAGTGCTGCGCTGGACCCTGACGAGCTGGCAGGGGGGCGAGGACGCCCTCGCCCCCAAGCCTGTGAGTTCCTTTGCCGCCCTCGACGCCATACTCGCCCGCCTTGCCGATCGCCGCCTGTTCCCGCATTTGCGGGAGGTGGTGGTCGCCGGCCATTCCGGCGGTGGGCAGGTCGTGCAGCGCTACGCGATTGCCGGCAAGGGCGAAAGCACGCTCGCCGCCGCTGGCATCGGCGTACGCTATGTCGTCGCCAACCCCTCCTCCTATGCCTATTTCTCTCCCAAGCGGCCAGCGCCTGATGTTGCCGCCGCCTGCCCAGGCTTCGACGACTGGAAATACGGCATGCAGGCCCGCCCGTCCTATCTCGCCTCGCCCTCGCCGGATGCGCTGGAGAAGACCTATACCGCCCGGCGCGTCATCTACCTGCTTGGCACCGCCGACACCGATCCCAACCACCCCGCACTCGACAAGACCTGCATGGCCGAAGCCCAAGGCCCCTATCGCCTGGCTCGTGGCGAGGCCTATGTCTCGGCGATGCGCCAGCGCGACGGCGGCACGCCCCGCCACAGCCTGTGGCTGGTCGAGGGCGTGGGCCATAACGGCGACAAGATGCTGACTTCGTCCTGCGGGCTCGCTGCCCTGTTCGACCAGCCGGGCTGCCCCACGGCGAAGGCCTCGCCCTGACGACAGGCATGTTTCGGCTACCGCCGAAGCATCTTGGCCTCCATGCTGCTAAATCAGGGTATCTCAAGCGCATCGCGCTCTCGGAGCTGCCCCATGGATGGATCCAGCCTCAAATCTCCGCCCAGCTCTCGAAGGCGGATTCTCAACCCGATGCAGCCTCCGCCTCGGCAACGACCCAGGCGAGCAAGCCCGGGAACTTCGCCTCGATATCCGCCCGGCGCAGATAGGTCTTGCGGCAATTGCCATAGTCGATCATGCCGATCAGGCCCGCCTCACGCAGCATGCGGAAATGATAGGTGCGCGTGGCCTTGGTCACGGGCAGGCCGAAGGACGAGCAGCCGATCTCCGTGCCGTCGGGGGCGAGCACGAGGGTCGCCACCACGCGCCGCCGATGCGGATCGGCAAGCGCTGCCAAGATGGAGCCGAGAGTGATCTCCTCCCGGCTGGGGTGATCGTCCTGGTCGGATATTGCCGCCTCCCTTGCCATCCGCCCCCTGTCGAGAGGGGATCCTGCATTGGTCGATTGCTAATCGAACCGCTTCTAGGTATGAATAATATCATACTTAAATGACATCGCCGACGCGATAATTACCCAAGAAGAGATTTCATCATGACCAGTCTGCAGCCGGCCGTACCGGAACCATGCAGCACGGGAAGCGAGAAGACTTGGACCTCCACGGCGGAACCGGCTGGTTCCGGCCTGCGAAGGCCGGTCCGTCCGGCGGCCCGCCTGGCCGCTCTCAGCCTCGGCGTCGCGCTGGTACAGCTCGACGTCAGCATCGTCAATGTCGGGCTCGACCAGATGCGTGGCCTGATGGCGGACGGCGTCGCCGGGCTGCAATGGGTGGTCAATGGCTATACGCTCGCCTTCGCCGGCCTGCTCCTCACCGGCGGTGCGCTCGGGGACCGGTTCGGAGCCAAGCGTCTCTACCTTCTCGGCCTGGCGCTGTTCACCCTCGCCTCGCTTGCCTGCGGCCTTGCGCCGAGCGGCACCGCCCTGATTGCCGCGCGCGTGCTGCAAGGCATCGGCGCCGCTCTGCTGATGCCGCCGTCGCTGGCCCTGGTGGTCCATGCCTATCGCGACCCGTCCGAGCGCGCCAAGGCCATCGGCGTCTGGGGCTCCGTCGGTGGCCTGGCCATGGTGGCAGGCCCCGTGCTCGGCGGCCTGCTGATCGCCCTGTTCGGCTGGCGCAGCATCTTCCTGATCAATCTGCCCGTCGGCCTGCTCGCACTGTGGATGGCACTGCGCTTCACCGAGGAGACGACCGAGCGCCATGCGCGCGCCATCGACCTGCCGGGCCAGATTCTCGGCATCCTTACGGTGGTGGCGCTGACGGCCGCGATCATCGAGGGCGAGCCCCTGGGCTGGAGCCATCCCGCCATTCTCGGCGCCATCGCCGTCTTCCTCCTGGCAGGCACGCTATTCCTGGCCGTGGAATCCCGAACGGCCGAGCCCATGATGCCACTCAGCCTGTTCCGCAACCCGATCTTCACGGCTGCAGCCCTGATCGGCACCCTGCTCAATGTCAGCTTCTACGGCGCCATTTTCCTGCTCAGCCTGTATTTCCAGGATGGGCTCGGCATGTCTCCCCTGAGTGCGGGCCTTGCCTTCCTGCCGATGACCGGCCTCATCGCGATCACCAACATCATGTCCGGACGCGTGGCCGTGCGTTGGGGCAACCGGCTACCCATCGTGCTCGGCCTCGCCATCGACACCTTCGGCTTCGTCGCCCTGGCGCTGCAGCTGCGGGGAGATGCCGGCTACGCCCATATCTGGTGGCCGCTGCTGCTCATCGGCTTCGGCATGGCGCTCGCCGTGCCTGCCATGATCGGCGCCCTGCTCGCCACCGTAGAGAAAACCCGGGCCGGTATCGCCTCCGGCGTTCTCAACGCCCTCCGCCAGACCGGAGGCGCGGTCGGCGTTGCGGTGTTCGGCGTGATCGGTGCCGGCGGCAGTTCCCTTTCCGGCATGAGCACGGCCATGTGGGTCGCCGCGTTCGGTCTCCTCATCGCCCTGCTGCTCGGCGCGCTGTGCATCAAACGCATGCCGACATCGTAAGGCAGCCTCCAGGCATGTGCGACGGCGAGCGTCCCGCCGCACCGGCAAACCGTGAGAAAAGGGTGGGCAGCCTGGATGAAGCCCACCTCGAATCCGTTGCCAAGAGGCCGTTTGGCCGCAACGCCTATTGTTCTGGGTCTGTGAAAGTGTGACCGTCTCAGCATTGCCATCAGATGGAAATTCGATACCCAACCGGGGATGTTTGGCGTATCCACAACCAGACTCGCCATGATCATGACAATTGCTGACTGATAAGGGATCACCATGAACGACAAGGCTGAAGCCGGACACTCGGCCACACGCGTGGCACGCGGCGGCCTGCTCGTCGCGCCCGAGCTTGTGTCCTTTCTGGAGCAGGAGGCACTGCCCGGCACGGGGGTAGAGGCACAGGCTTTCTGGGATGGCTTCTCTGCGCTGGTCCGTGAATTCGGACCGCGCAACAAGGCGCTCTTGCAGCGGCGCGACGAACTGCAGGCCCAGATCGATGCCTGGCACCTCGCCCGCCATGGCCAGCCTCATGACCGCAATGCCTACAAGGCTTTCCTCACCGAGATCGGCTATCTCTTGCCCGAGGGCGACAATTTCACCATCGCGACCGAGAATGTGGATCCGGAGATCGCCACGGTCGCAGGTCCCCAGCTCGTGGTGCCGATCACCAATGCACGCTTCGCGCTGAACGCCGCCAATGCGCGCTGGGGCAGCCTCTATGACAGCCTCTACGGCACCGACGCGGGCGGCGGCCCGCCGCCCGCCGGCAGCTACAACCGCGGCCGCGGCGCGCGCGTCGTGGCAAGGGCGCGGGTTTTCCTCGACGAGGCCTTCCCGCTCGAGGGTACGAGCCATGCGGATGCCCGGCGCTATCATATCCGCAACGGCGCACTTCTGGTCGACGACATGCCGTTGCTCGAACCGGAGAAATTCATCGGCTATCGCGGCCATCCGCGCGCGCCCGACGCCGTGCTCCTTCGCAACAACGGTTTGCACGTCCAGCTGATCTTCAACCGGGCCCACTCGATCGGCAGCCGCGACCAGGCGGGCCTCGCCGACATCCGGCTGGAAAGTGCCATCTCGGCGATCATGGATTGCGAGGATTCGGTTGCCTGCGTCGATGCCGAGGACAAGGTGGTCGCCTATCGCAACTGGCTTGGACTGATGCAGGGTGGCCTGACGGAGACCTTCCGCAAGGATGGTGTCGAAATGACGCGCAAGCTCAACCCGGACTTGACCTTCACCGCACCGAATGGCGGCGAAGTCTCGATCAAGGGCCGGGCGCTGATGCTGGTGCGCAATGTCGGCCACCTCATGACCAATCCGGCCATCCTCGACCAGGATGGCGGAGAGATCTTCGAAGGCCTGATGGATGCGATGGTGACCACGCTGATCGCCATGCATGACCTGAAGAAGTCCGAGGGCCTGCGCAATTCGGTCACCGGCTCGGTCTATGTGGTCAAGCCCAAGATGCACGGGCCTGCCGAGGTCGCCTTCGCCGACGAGGTCTTCACCCATGTCGAAACGGTGCTGGGCCTGCCCAAGCATACCGTCAAGCTGGGGGTGATGGACGAAGAACGGCGCACCAGCGTCAACCTCAAGGAGTGCATCCGGGCGGCGAAGCATCGCATCGTCTTCATCAATACCGGCTTCCTCGATCGTACCGGGGACGAGATCCATACCTCGATGGAGGCCGGCCCGTTCAGCCGCAAGGACTTCATCAAGCGCAAGGACTGGATCGGCGCCTACGAGAACCAGAACGTCGACATCGGCCTGCAATGCGGCTTTTCGGGCAAGGCTCAGATCGGCAAGGGCATGTGGGCGATGCCGGACAAGATGGCGGCCATGCTGGAAGCCAAGATCGAGCATCCCAAGGCGGGCGCCAATTGCGCCTGGGTCCCCAGCCCGACGGCTGCCACGCTCCACGCCCTGCATTACCACAAGGTCGACGTCTTCGCGGTGCAGGCCGCGCTGGCGAAAGGCGGCAGGCGGGCCTATGTCGAGACGATCCTCGAAATCCCGGTCGCAAGCTACCAGAAGTGGACGCCCGAGCAGATCCGCCGCGAGGTCGAGAACAATGCGCAGGGCATCCTCGGCTATGTGGTGCGCTGGATCGACCAGGGCATCGGGTGTTCGAAGGTGCCTGACATCAACGACGTCGGACTGATGGAGGACCGCGCGACCTGCCGCATCTCGGCGCAGCATGTCGCCAACTGGCTCCACCACGGCATCGTTGATGAAGATGAGGTCAGGCAGATCATGCGGCGTATGGCGGAGGTCGTGGATCGCCAGAACGCCGGCGATCCCCACTACCGTGCGATGGCTCCTGGTTTCGACGGGGTGGCCTTCCGGGCGGCGTGCGATCTGGTCTTCGAGGGCCGCTCGCAGCCATCGGGCTATACCGAACCGCTGCTCCACGCGCACCGGCGCGAATTCAAGGCGGCGCAGGCCTAGTTCCGTCGAGCTGTAAAATGAGAACTCACCCTCCCCTGAAAGGGAGGGTGAGGAACGACGATTACCCCAGTTCGGCCAGGGTGTGCCTGGCCTCGGCATGCCCGGGATCGAGCTCGACCAGCTTCTCGAAAATCTTACGAGCTTCCTCGGTTTTGCCGAGAGCGCGGGCCGAACGGCCGAGGCCGAGAATGGCCTCCAGCGAGGAGGGCCTCAAGGCTACGGCCTGCTGGTAATGGGCGGCAGCCGGCTCGGCCCGTTCGTTGTGCAGGAGGAGGTCGCCCAGGCCAATATGGGCTTCGACATGGTTGGGCTCGAGCTTCAGGCAGGCCAGATAGGCCTGCAGCGCCTCGTCACCGCGCTCGAGCGATGCCAGCAAATTACCATAATTGTAATGGGTATCGGCCGCCTTGGGGTCGAGCTTCAGGGAGGAGCGGAAGCAATATTCCGCACGCGACTCATTGCCGAGGCCACGATTGGCGAGCCCCAGCCGCATCTGAGCGTCGGCGCTGCCGGGATTGACCTCGACTGCCCGGCGAAGCACCTTCTCGGCCTCGTCATTGGCGCCCCGCTGCAGCAGGAGCGTACCGAGCAGGTTCAGGGCGTTGAAGTCCCCGGCGCGACCGGCCAAGATCTCGCGATAAGCGGCCTCGGCGGCATCGAGCCGGCCTGCGCGATGATGCTCGACGGCTTTCTTCAACTTTGCTTCGGCGGCCATGCTGCGTTGTCCGGATGGGGCGGGAGGAATTGCCGGACCTTGTGGCGGATCGGGCTACAAAGGTCAATCCAGGCCCGCATCAAGGCGTTTTGCGATCTGGTGGATTCCCTGAGAAACGCAAAGGCACAGCCAAACAAGGCGTTGGAGCAGACAGGCGCAAACGTTGGAGCGCGTCTTGCCATGACGACACAGATCGGTTTTCCCCGCAGTATCAGGTGTGACGCACGGGACTCCGTTTCTGAATCGAGGCCGCTAGGATAGCGTGCGTCATTGCACTCTACTTGCCGAAACGGACAGCCATTTCTGTTGAAGCCTTGACCTTTCAATCGTGCCGGCCGGATCGAAGATCCGATTGTGTTGATCATGAGCAAGGGGAGCTCTCATGTCAATCGCCTCGCCATCATCCGAACATCCAGGAAGCAGTCCCTTGGGCATCGGGCAGATCATCTCCGATGCCTTTGGCGTCAGCCTGCGAAACTACGGCTGGTCTCTCCTGCTGCAGCTGGCAGTCTTCGCCATATTCTTCGGCTTGCTTGGCTCGTTCTTCTGGTCCGCCTTGTATGGTGACCAGCTCGCCGTCGAGTCGGCTATCGCAAGAAGCATCGGAATATTCTACCTCCTGCTCCTCGCGGCCTGTTTCCTGTCGCTCGCTTTTTATTGTGCATTGATCCGTCTGATCCATGATCGCCACGTGGATCCGGCCAAGCCCGTGATGGCGGCCTGCATCGCCGGTGCCAGGCGATTCTTGCCAGCCCTTGGCCTGCTGCTGATCTATTTGCTGGCCTATATCGCGCTCTACCTGGTTGCCGCTTTGCTCGGACTGGTCTTCTTCGGCATTGGCGCCCCGCCCGGCTTCGTCATCGTCGCCATGCTGATCGCCGGTATTTTCGCCCTCTATCTGGTCTTTCCCTATCTGCTTTCCTTCGTCATCTGCATCAACGAGGATATCGGACCGATCCGCGCGCTTGGCCGCAGCCGCTATCTCAGCGCGGGATATCGCTGGCCTCTGTTCGGCATGATGCTGCTGACCTGGGTGATCTGGTTCGCCTACCTCCTGATCGTGAATGTTCTGGCGCGGATATTCGGGCCCAGCGGCGGCATTGCCGCCTTGATCATGATGCTGCTCGTCCTGCCGCTGATGTATGCCTGGCTGATCGGGGTCTATTCCATTGCCGCCTATCGCCTGCGGGTGCTCAAGGATGGCGTCGATTTGACCGGCAGCGTGGCTGATGTGTTCGACTGAGGCCCGTACTGAAAAAGCTCTATCCCCGGCGCCGCAAAGCCGTTGCGGCGTTCGCGGCCTCTGCCCTATCCAACGATCTTTCAGGCAGGCTCCATCCGATTCCCGGTGAATGCCGCGCCTGCACGGGAATGACGATGCGCTATCTGCTGACATGGGCCATGGCCGCCGCGATGACGGTGGCGGTCTCTTTCGTGCCGGCCAAGGCCGACAATACGGCCTCGGCCCTGTTCCAGAGCTATCTCGGCAAGGGCCGCATCAGCGAGGCGGACGAACAGATGCTGGCCCTCGCCACCAAGGCCAGCGGCAATGCCGACGCCAGGCTCGGCCTCGGCATGGTACGCACCGCCCGCGCGCTCGAACATCTGTCGCAGGCCCTCTACAAATATGGCTTCGCCACCGAAATGCCGGCGATGCGCTTGATCGGCCTGTCGGGCACCGTCTTCAGCACCAATCCCGATCCGCAGCCGATCACCTATCGGGACTTTCGCGGCATCCTCGCCACGTTCCTGGCCGATCTGGAAAAGGCCGACCAGACCCTGGCCGAGGTCGGCGACAGCCCTGCCAAGCTGACGGTCGATCTCTCCGTCACCCGTTTCGACTGGAACGGCGACGGCACCATCGACGAACGCGACCATATCGGCGCAGCGATCTCGGACCTCGACGATGCCGGCAAGCCCAAACCCTTCATCGTCGCCTTCGACACGGCCGACGCCAAATGGCTGCGCGGCTATTGCAACTTCCTGATGGCCCTGACCAAGACCCTCTTGTCACACGACATGTCGCGCAGCTGGGACGCCGGCTTCGGCAGCCTGTTTCCGCGCGCCGTCAGCGGCCTTGCCAAGGCCAATGGCGTCGATGGTGACGACGGACTGGGCATGACCCTGTTCGGCACCAGCAAGCGCGATACCGATGCCATCGCCGACCTGATCAGCCTGGTACACACCATAGACTGGCCGGTGGCCGACAAGGCGATGTGGCTGGAAGTGCGCGGCCATTTCAAGACGGTGATCCGGCTCAATCGTGAGACCTGGGGACTGATCGCCAAGGAAACCGACGACGACCACGAATGGCTTCCCGGCCCACGGCAGAAGAGCGGCGTGCTCCCCTCCCTCGAAGTGACGCAGGAGCGCATCGACTCGTGGCTCGCGCTGCTCGGGCAGGTCGACGAGGTGCTGGACGGCAAGCTTTTGATGCCGCATTGGCGCTTTGCCAAGGGCATCAATCTCGCCAGGGTGTTCGAGCAGCCCGGCAACTTCGACCTGGTGCTGTGGATCACCGGCCCGGGGGCCCTGCCCTACCTCGACAATGGCAAGGTGATGGACGCCGAGGCCTGGGGACAGGCCACGCGCATCTTCGGCGGCGACGTCGCGAGCTACGCCTTCTATTTCAATTGAGCGAGCGCCCGGCTGCGGCATCCGGCGTGAGCAGGTGCCGCTTCAGGCGAACGATCGCCTCGCGCTGCAAATCGCTGGCCTCACCATAGGCATTGGCGACCTCGGTCAGCATGTCGATGAGCTGCTGGCGCTCGGGCAAAGACAGGCGGGCGCGGAAAAGCGGCACCAATTCCTCGGCAACCGGCGTTAACACCCGGCCGCGATCCGTCAATTGCAAGGCCTGCTCATAGATACGCTCGCGGTCGCCGATCCCGAGCGGGTCGCTCATCAGGGCGAGGATGGTGTCCCGTTCGGCCCGGGTCAGCAACCCATTGGTGCGGACGAGCTGGATCATCAGGACGACGGCAGCGAGCCTGGGATCATCGATGGCCTTGAGCGAGACACGCTCCAGCGCCTGAGGCCGGACCGTGTCGGCACCCCGGTCGAGCGGGAGGGGAACCACCTTCGGCACGGCCTCGAGCCGGCGTGCTGCCGCCGGCTTGCGGGCCTTGCCGCGCAACAGCCAGAACAGGCCGACGACGGCGGCCACGAACGCTCCGATCAGGATCGCCCTCGGCCCCTCCAGCAAGACCAGGCTGGTGATCAGCAGAGCAATGATCCAGATCGCATTCTTACGCAGGAAATCCATCGGCCGTCTCATCCGATCGGGACAGTGCGCATCCTGCGCCAGCCATCCTATGAACCTGCATCTCCCATAGCGGCCCGCATGGCGGCGAGCAAGGGATGGCCGGGCTGCCGGCCGTCCCAGCCGTCGAAGCTCAGCACAGCCTCCGGCGGCAGGCGCTGGCGCCAGCCCTTCACCTCCAGTTCGGGCCGGGCATAGGCTTCGTGCACATAGCCCAGGCACAGATAGGCAACCGGAACCACCCGCTCGGGAATGCCCAGCGCCTCACGCAGGCGCGCCGGATCGACGATACTGACCCAGCCGACCCCGACCCCCTCGGCCCGTGCAGCCAGCCAGATATTCTGCACCGCGCAGACGGTGGAATAGCGGTCCATCGCCATGTCATGGGTGCGGCCAAGCACCACCGGGCCGGCGCGGTCGGGATCGCAGGTGATGCACAGATTGACCGGGGCATCGACGATGCCTTCCAGCTTCAGCGCGCGATATTGCGCCTGCTTCTCGGGCGGGAACATTGCCACGGCCTCGGCATTGGCTTCCTCGAAGAGAGCCTGCACCTTGCGCCGGGTTTCGGGGCAGCGCAGCACGAGAAAACTCCAGGGCTGCATGAAGCCGACCGAGGGCGCGTGATGCCCGGCCGTGAGGATGCGGGCGAGGACATCATCAGGCACAGGCTGCGGGCTGAACTGGCTGCGAACGTCCCGCCGGGTGAAGATAGCGCGATAGACGGCTTCACGTTCGGCCGGCGAAAACGGCCCCGAGGGCGCGAGCGCCTCGTTGGATGGGTCCATCGTCATTCCCCTTGCGATGGCAATCGCCGCGCCGTCCGCGCACGCCGATCTATCGCCTCCGGCCGGTCTTCTGACTCGGGATCCACCCATCCGGACGCCTTCCCCGCAGAGCGAGTGGCCTGAAACCTGCCCGGATAGTCCCCCTTACAGCGTTGGGCACGTCGCGGCTTCAAACCGCGTTCCCGATTCTCCCGCAAGCGGGCACCGAAGGTCTTGCGGGTGTAGCATGGGAGGTGCCGGCTGCCCAGCCGTTTGGGGCGCTGATGCCGAGCTGCCGGCGGCGAAGTGGACAGGGTGCAGGCTTGTGGCCTAGAATCGTCGGCTAGGCTTTCGGGCAATGACGCATCCTGGCAATCGCGAAATGAACAAAATCGATCTCAAACGGCGCGCCGGCGATCAGCCCGATCCCCTGGAACAGGCCAATCCCGTGCGGCTCGGCACCCGCCTTCGCCTAGCCCGGCAGACGAGGGGCTTGACGCTGAAGGCCCTGGCCACGGCCGCGGAGTGCTCGGAAAGCCTGCTGTCCAAGATCGAGAACGGCAAGGCCTCCCCCTCCCTGCCCATGCTGCATCGCCTGGTCGAGGTGCTCGGTACCAATATCGGCTGGATGTTCGAGGAATCAGACAGCGAGGAGGGCATCGTCTTTCGCGCCGGCACGCGCCCGCTGATCTCGCTGGACCCGCTCCGGCGCGGCGAAGGCATTTCGCTGGAACGGGTGATCCCCTATTCGCCCGGCCATCTTCTCCAGTGCAACATCCACCATATCGAGGCCGGCGGCGAGAGCGCCGGACCGATCCAGCACCAGGGGGAGGAAGTCGGCTATGTGCTGGCCGGAACCGTGGAGCTGATGGTCGGCGAGCGCACCTTCAAGCTCTCCGTCGGCGATACCTTCGTGTTCAAGTCCGAACTGCCGCACTGGTATCGCAACACCGGAACCGAGCGCGCCAGCATCTTCTGGGTCAACACGCCCGCCACCTTCTGAGGAAACCTCGAGGAGCCAATAAAACACCTCTGCCATTCCCGGCGCCGCCGAAGGCGGCGGGAAGAGAATCCAGGGGCAAAAATGGAGCCCCTGGCCCTGGATCCCCTTCCCGGGGCCTTTGGTCCCGCCGGGGATGACATAAGCACTTCTTCTCCAGGCTCTGTGCCGTCGGCTTTTCAAGAATCCCTCAAACCGTCATTCAAGTAACTTGACATGAATTCAAGTCTCTTGAATGATGCGGATGTCAGAACTGAGAATGAGCCCGGCACGGGCCATCCATGAAGGGAATTGAAATGCGGCTTTCAAAATATCTCGCCGGCTGCGCGGCGGCGGCAGCCCTGGCGCTGTCCCTCGGATCGGTGTCCGCTTCGGCCGACACTTTCGCCCTGGTCACCATCAACCAGCAGGCCCTGTTCTTCAACCAGATCAACGAAGGCGCTGAAGCCGCCGCCAAGGCGGCCGGCGCCAAGCTCGTCATCTTCAACGCCAACAATGTTCCAAGCGCCCAGAACGACGCGATCGAGAACTACATCACCCAGAAGGTCGACGGCATCATCCTGATCGCCATCGACGTCAATGGCGTGAAGCCCGCCATCACCGCCGCCAAGAAGGCCGGCATCCCCGTCATCGCCATCGATGCCCAGATTCCCGACGGCGACAATGTCTCCTTCGTCGGCGTCGACAATCTCAAGGCGGGCGAGGACATCGGCAAGTTCTATGCCGACTACGTCAAGGCCAAGCTGAATGGCACCGCCAAGATCGGCGTGGTCGGCGCCCTCAATTCCTATATCCAGAACCAGCGGCTGGACGGCTTCAAGAAGGCGGTGACGGCCAGCGGCCTCAAGGTCACCTTCCTCGACACCGTCGACGGCCAGAACGTGCAGGACGTGGCGCTGAGTGCCGCCGAGAACCTGATGACGGCCAACCCCGACATGACCACGCTCTACGCCACCGGCGAGCCCGCCCTGCTCGGCACCGTCTCCGCCGTGACCAGCCAGGGGCGCACCGACGGCGTCAAGGTCTTCGGCTGGGACCTGACCAAGCAGGCCATCGAAGGCATCGACCAGGGCTGGGTGACCGGCGTGATCCAACAGGACCCGGCCGGCGAAGGCAAGGCTGCGGTGGAAGCCCTGACCAAGCTCAAGAAGGGCGAGAAGATCGAGCCGATCATCAACGTTCCCGTGACGATCGTCACCAAGGAGAACGTCGACAAGTTCCGGGGCATGTTCAAGTAACGGGCCGACGGCGATTTCCTGATTAAGGTCGCGCTGCCCCTCACCTTACCTCTCCCCGTAAGAACGGGGCGAGGGGACTTCGATCGCGCATTTCATACCGAAAAGATCTCATCTCGCCCAACCGTTGGGCGAGATGACAGGGCTCAAGAATCGATCACAACGCTTGCGCCCCCTCGCCCCGTTCTTACGGGGAGAGGTAAGGTGAGGGGCAGCGCGAGCTTTCGAGATTTGTGAAGTCTCATTCCCGAAGCCTCGGGACAGACTTTTCATTGCCAGGCGGAACCATGATGGACAGTGGCGAACCCTACCGCGTCAAGATGACCGGTATCTCCAAGCGATACAACACGATCCAGACCCTGGACGACGTATCGCTGATGCTCAGGCCCGGCGAGGTGCTGGGACTGGTCGGCGACAACGGTGCCGGCAAGTCGACCCTGAGCAAGGTGCTCTCGGGCGCCGTGATCCCCGACTCCGGCACGATCGAGATCGACGGCAAGGTACAATCCTTCGCCTCCCCCGCCGATGCCCGCGCCGCGCGGGTGGAGATGGTCTATCAGGACCTTTCGCTGTGCGACAGCGTCGACGTTGCCGGCAATCTCTTCCTCGGCCGCGAGCCTCGGCACCGTATCCTCGGCGTGCCCTTCCTCGATCAGCGCCGCATGCATGGGCAGGCCCGCGACATGCTCGACAAGCTCGGCATCGTCATCGCCGATACCAGGCTGAAGGTCGAGAACCTCTCCGGCGGCCAGCGCCAGTCGATCGCCATCGGTCGCGCGGCTTCCTTCAACCCCTCCGTGCTGATCATGGACGAGCCTACGGCCGCCTTGGCCGTCGCCGAAGTCGAGGCGGTGCTCGAGCTGATCCGCACCGTCAGCGCCCGCGGCGTCAGCGTGATCCTGATCACCCACCGCCTGCAGGACCTCTTCCTCGTCTGCGACCGCATCCAGGTGATGTATGAGGGCCGCAACGTCGCCGAGCGCCGGATCGAGGACACCAATATCGAGGAGGTGGTCAACCTCATCGTCGGCCGCAAATTCAACGCCCGCTCCGCCGGAGCCCCCAAGGACAACGCCTCCAAGGACAACGGAGCTCGCGCATGACGGCCTCATCCACCACGCCCGCCCATCGCCCGCGCGTCCACAAGGCCCGCTGGCGCGACAAGGCGATGGCGAACGGCAGCATCATCTCGATCGCGCTGTTCTTCATTTTCGTCTGCCTGGTCTTCTCGATCTGGACCGAGGCCTTCCTCACCGCCCCCAACCTCCTCAACATCGTGCGCCAGTCGGCACCGCTGCTGATCGTGGCGGCCGCGATGACCTTCGTGATCACCACGGGCGGCATCGACCTTTCGGTCGGCTCGGTTCTGGCGCTCGCCGCGACCCTGTCGGCGGCCTCCCTGCAGGCCGGCATTCCCTGGCCCCTCGTCATCGTGCTGATGCTGGCGATGGGCGGCGTGATCGGCGCCATACAGGGCTTCTTCATCGCCTATGAGCGCATCCCCGCCTTCATCGTCACGCTGGCCGGCCTGTCGGTGATCCGCGGCCTCGCACTCCTGATCACCGCAGGCTATTCGATCCCGGTCGAGGCGCAGAGTCCCTTCACCGCGATCGGCCGGGCCTGGTTCCTCGGCATGCCCGTGCCGGCCCTGATCGCCCTGGTGGTGCTGGTCATCGCCTTCCTCGTCTTCAACCGGACGCCCTTCGGCCGCTATGTCACCGGCGTCGGCGCCAATGCCGAGGCCGTCAGGCGCGCCGGCATCAACACCCGCTTCGTGGTGCTGTGTGTCTACATCCTCTCCAGCATGGCGGCATCCGCCGCCGGCGTCATCCTGGCGGCGCGCCTCGGCTCCGGCTCCTCCAATGCCGGCCAGGGTTTCGAGCTCGACGTCATCGCCGCCGTGGTGCTGGGCGGCACCAGCCTGTTCGGCGGGCGCGGCACCGTTGTCGGCACGGTGCTGGGGGCGCTGACGGTGGCGGTGATCGCCAACGGCCTGGTGCTGGCGCATATGTCGCCCTTCCTGACACCCATCGTCACCGGTTCGATCATCCTGATCGCCATCTGGCTCAATTTCCGCCTGTTCAAGGGCGCCATGAGAAGCCATTGAGCATGGAGCCACTGAGCATGGATCACCTGTTCCAGCCCCGTCCCGCCGAACGCAAGCCGATCGGCATCCGATCCGGCACCGCCATGACCGTGCTCGGCCCCGTGCCGGTGGACGATCTCGGCATCACCCTGATGCACGAGCACATCCTGCTCGACGGCGCCCGCACCTGGAAATGCCCGTGCCACCCGGACGAGCAGGCGATCGCCGAGCAGGCGGTGAATATCGAGATCATCGGCGAATTGCGGATGAACCCCTATATGAACCGCGACAATGTCTCGCTCGACGACAGCGACCTCGCTCTGTCCGAGCTCAAGCGCTTCCAGGCGCTCGGCGGCCATACGGTGATCGAGGCCACCAATATCGGCATCGGCCGGGCGCCCGAGAAGCTGGCACGCATCTCCCGCGCCTCCGGCATGAAGATCATCATGGGCACCGGCTTCTATCTGGAGCCGACCCATCCAGACTGGCTGAAGGCAATGAGTGTCGAGGAGGTGACGCAGTTCATCGTCAACGATGTCGGCGGCGGACAAGAACAGCCTGAGATCATGGCGGGGATCATCGGCGAAGTCGGCGTCAGCAAGGACTTCACCGCCGAGGAGGAAAAGTCGCTGCGCGCCTCGGCGCGCGCGGCCGGGATTACCGGCCTGCCGCTCTCCATCCATCTGCCCGGCTGGGAGCGCCTCGGCCACCGCGTGCTCGACATCGTCGAGGCCGAGGGCGCCGATCTCAGGCACACCGTGCTCTGCCACATGAATCCGAGCCATGCGGACCTCGACTATCAGCGAGCCCTGGCCGAGCGCGGCGCCTTCCTCGAATACGACATGATCGGCATGGACTATTACTTTGCCGACCAGGACGCCCAGTCCCCCTCCGACGAGCAGAACGCCACGGCGATCCGCGCGCTGGTCGACATGGGCTTCACCGACCGCCTGCTGCTATCGCAGGACGTCTTCCTGAAGATCATGCTCACCCGCTATGGCGGCTTCGGGTACGGCTTCATCCTCAAGCATTTCGTGCCTCGCCTCCTGCGCCACGGCGTGGAACAGGCCGCCATCGACCGCATGCTCGTCGACAATCCCAAATCCGTGTTCTCCGCCACTGCGTGAGCCCACGCCTTCCCCCCTTTCCCCAAGGAGTGACCATGTCAAAGAAGAAGATCCTGCTCGCCGGCGAATCCTGGGTCTCGACCTCGACCCATATCAAGGGCTTCGACCAGTTCCCGACCGCGACCTATCACACCGGCGCCGATGAACTCCTCGCCGCCCTGAAGGACAGTGCCTTCGACATCACCTTCATGCCCGCGCATGAAGCCCAGCGCCATTTTCCGCAAAATATCGAGGCGCTTTCCGCCTATGATGCCGTCGTGCTGTCCGATATCGGCGCCAACACGCTGCTGCTCCATCCCGATACCTGGATCCACTCCAAGCCCACCCCGAACCGTCTGCGCCTCCTGCGCGACTATGTGCAGAGCGGCGGCGGCCTGCTGATGTTCGGTGGCTATTTCAGCTTCCAGGGCATCAATGGCGGCGCCCGCTACCGCAAGACGCCCGTGGAAGACGTGCTGCCTGTCGAATGCCTTGCCTTCGACGATCGTGTGGAAGTGCCGGAGGGCTATACCCCCGTCGTCACCGGCGCAGCCGATCACCCGATCCTGCAGGGTCTCGGCACGCAATGGCCTATCCTGCTCGGCTATAACGAGGTGACGCTCAAGCCGGGCGCCGAGGTGCTCGCCACCGTCTCCTCTGACTACGGCTCCCAGCCGTTGCTGGTGACCGGCACCTATGGCAAGGGGCGCACCGTGGCCTGGACCTCCGACGTCGGCCCGCATTGGCTGCCGCCGGGCTTCATCGCCTGGGACGGCTACAAGAAACTGTTCGAGCAGATGCTGGTCTGGGCGACCACGAAGGGCTGAACCATGGCGGTGCATGTCGTCGGCAATGTCTGTGTCGACACGACCTTCCGGCTGGAGCGTTTCCCGGTTCCCGGCGAAACGCTCAATGCCGCCGGTCACGCCGACGGCATCGGCGGCAAGGGCGCCAACCAGGCCATTGCCACTTCACGCACGGGCGCGGACGTGACGCTGTGGGCGGCAATTGGCGACGACGCAGCGGGAGGCTGGATCGCCGACCGCCTCGCGGCGGAAAGTCTTGCCTGCCGCCTCACGGCCAAGCCCCTGCCCACAGACCGCTCGGCGATACTGGTCGACGCCGGCGGCGAGAACATCATCGTCACCGGAAGCCTGTGTGCGGAAGCCTTCGATCCGCTCGCGGAAACGGATATTGCCGACAGGATCGCTGCCGGCGACATCCTGGTGATGCAGGGCAATTTGTCGCCCCGGGCCACCGCGGCCTGCCTGGATCTGGCCCGGCATCGCGGCGCCCGCACCATTCTCAACCCCAGCCCGCTGCCCGCCGCAGCAGGTCCCGCACTGCCGCAGGCCGATATCGTCATCGTCAATGAGGGGGAAGCCCAGGCGCTGACCCGCTGCGAGGACCCCGATCAAGCCGCCATGGAACTGCTTCGGCAGGGAGCCGGCATCGTTCTCGTCACCCTCGGCCCCCGGGGTTGCCTCATTGCCGAGGGAACGACGGGAAGCAACCGCCGCCTGCCGGCCCCGGTAGTCACCGCCGTCGATACCAGCGGCGCGGGTGATATCTTCTGCGGCATCTTCGCCGGCGGCATAGATCTCGGCATGACGCCAGTAGAGGCCGCCAGCCTTGCCATCGCCGCCGCCGCCGTCGCGGTCGGGCGCAGCGGCACCTCGGAATCCTGCCCCAGCAAGGCGGAGATCCGCGACCTCATCAGGACATTGGAAACGGAAAAGCCATGACACCCTCCTCCAAACCCATCGGCCAGGCTGCCGGCGATGCGCTGACCAGCCTGTATGGCAGAACCAAGGTCGTCATCGGCGTGGTGCATCTGGCCCCCCTTCCCGGTTCCCCGCGCTATCAGGGCGAGGCGGTGGAGGCCATCTATCAGCGCGGCCTCGACGATGCGAAGGCCTATCTGCATGGCGGCTGCGACGGCGTGATCGTCGAGAACCACGGCGACATCCCCTTCGCCAAACCCGACGACATCGGCCCGGAAACCTCGGCCTATATGGCGGTGGTCTCCGACCGCATCCGGCGCGAGCTCGGTCGTCCCATCGGCATCAACGTGCTCGCCAATGCCGCCATCCCGGCGCTTTCCATCGCCAGCGCCGCCGGCGCGGGCTTCATCCGGGTCAACCAATGGGCCAACGCCTATGTCGCCAATGAGGGCTTCGTCGAGGGCGAGGCCGCCCGCGCCATGCGCTTCCGGGCCAGATTGCGCGCCAACGGCATCCGCATCTTCGCCGATGCCCATGTCAAGCACGGCGCCCATGCCATCGTCGCCGACAGGCCGGTGGAGGAACTGGTCAAGGACCTCGTCTTCTTCGACGCCGATGCGATCATCGCCACCGGCCAGCGCACCGGCCATGCCGCGGATCTGAGCTATATCCGCATGATCAAGGAAGCTGCCGGCCTGCCGACTCTGGTGGGCAGCGGCGTCACTCCTGATAATGCCAACGACATCCTCTCCATCGTCGACGGCGTGATCATCGCCAGCGCCCTCAAGCATGACGGTGTGTGGTGGAACCCGGTCGATCCCGCCCGGGTGACGGCCTTCATCGCCGGGCTGGCGCGATGACATCTCCGGCAATCAGGGCCGAACGGTTGCAGCAGCGGCTGGAGGCCTTCGCCCATATCGGGGCTACGCCGGCGGGCGGTGTCAACCGCCAGGCCCTAAGCCCGGAAGACCGAGAGGCGCGGCGCCTGCTGGCCGAACTGGCGCAGGCCCGGGGCTTCCAGGTCTTCCAGGATGCCATCGCCAATCTCTTCATCCGCCGCAGCGGCCGCGACGACAGCCTGCCGCCCTTGCTGATCGGCAGCCATCTCGACAGCCAGCCGACCGGTGGCCGCTTTGACGGGGCCCTCGGCACGCTCTCGGCCTTCGAGGTTCTCGAAGCGCTGGAGGATGCCAAGCTGGAAACATCGGGACCTATCGAAGTGGTGGCCTGGACCAATGAGGAAGGCAGTCGCTTCGCGCCGGGCGTGATGGGGTCGATGGCCTTTGCCGGCGCGGCCGATCCGGCGCAATGGCAGTCCCTGGCCGGCAGCGATGGCGCCTCCTTCTCGGACGAACTCGCCGCGACGCTCGCGGCCCTGCCCGAAGCGGCCCTGCGTCCGCTTGGTACGCCCCTGTCCGGCTATATCGAGCTGCATATCGAACAGGGACCGTCGCTTGAAAAGGAAGGCCTCGCCATCGGCGTGGTGACGGGGGTCCAGGGCACGCGCTGGCTCAAGGTCACCGTCACCGGCGAGGCTGGCCATGCCGGCACCACGCCCCTGCCCTATCGCCGCGACCCGATGGTGGCGGCCGTCGGCATGATGCATCAGCTCCAGGCCAGCGTGATGCCCTCCGATGCCGACGCCAGGCTGACGGTGGGGCGGATCGCCACCATCCCGGGTTCTGTCAATGCCATCCCCAAGGCCGTGACCTTCAGCCTCGACCTCCGCCATCCCTCGGCTATCAGGCTCGATGCCATCGAAGGCGAGGTGCGGGCCATCTGCCGCGCCGAGGGCGAGAAGCAGGGCTGTTCGGTCGAGATCAGCATGGCCTTCGACATGCCGCCGGGCGTCTTCGCGCCCGGGATGATCGACACCATCGAGGCCGCGGCCGGCCGCCTCTCCTTGCCCAGCAAGAAAATGGTCTCGGGCGCCTTCCACGACGCGCTGTTCCTTGCCCGCGTCGCGCCGACAGCGATGATCTTCGTGCCCTGCCGGGACGGCATCAGCCACAACGAAGCCGAATATGTCGAGCCCGCCAGCATCAGGGATGGCGCCCGGCTCCTGCTCGAAGCGACGGTCGCGGTGGCGTATGGGGCTGCGATGACATCGGGAGGAGAGCGCCCGTAGGATCTAGCACTACTTTGGCAGATTCAAGGAGACGCTCCGCTGAAGCGGATGCGGCAGTTGGGACATCGATGGAAGGATTT
>NZ_JBFNQD010000004.1:0-327508 GCF_040797145.1 Labrys neptuniae
AGCCAGGAGCAGACGGATGTGGAATCCTTCGCCGTGCTCGAGCCGGTGGCGGACGGCTTCCGCAACTATCTGAAGACCACCTACAGCGTGCCGGCCGAGGGACTGCTGGTCGACAGGGCCCAGCTCCTGGGCCTGACGGCGCCGGAACTGACCGTGCTGGTCGGCGGCCTTCGGGTGCTCGGCGCCAATGCCGGCGGCAGCCAGCACGGCGTGCTGACCGACCGGCCGGGCGCGTTGACCACCGACTTCTTCGTCAATCTGCTCGACATGGGCACGGCCTGGAAGGCGACCTCGGCGGCCGAGGAGGTGTTCGAGGGTCGCGACCGCGCCACGGGCGAGGTGAAGTGGACCGGCACCCGCGCCGACCTGGTGTTCGGCTCCAACTCGCAGCTGCGCGCCCTGGCCGAGGTCTATGCCAGCGACGATGCCAAGGCCCGCTTCGTCGCCGACTTCGTCGCCGCCTGGACCAAGGTCATGAACGCCGATCGCTTCGATCTCGTCTGATCTTCGGGTAAAGCGTTCGAAACTGCCTATATCGGTGGTTTCAATCATGCGGGGGCGGCCTTGGCCGCCTCCGTTTTCTTTTGCGGGCTCGCCGTACATCCTTCGCCTGCACGTCCGGACGGAGGCGACGGCCCGTCATTGCTCGGCAGGGCAATCGGTGTCATCCGGGCGGCCAGTCTTTCCACCACCCGAACGAGCAGGATTTCTACCCGTCCGGGCGTTTCCAACCGGGGCAAAACGCGGTCTGCTAAGCCAACCAAAAATCCCCAGAACCAAGCATTCGGGGGAACAGGCGAAAGGCCGGTATCGGGCCGCCTGCGGGATCGTGGCTAGAGCGTTTTGCGATGAGATGGGGTCACCTCGAATCGCAAGGGCGCGTCGAAACAAAGAGCGAGAGCAAACAAGCGGTCACACTCGAACGCGCTTTGCTCCAGCGAACGGGGGACGCCTTGGACGAGAGCAGGCCACTCAGTTTCCGCGAGGATGTACGCAGCCTGCTGTTCAGGCTGCTGCTATCCGTCGTGAGCGAACGCGAGCCATCTCTGGCTGCGGTGCTGGCCGGCACCGAACCGCTGGATACGCTCGACAAGAAGCAACGCATCTGCGCCCTGCAGGCGACCGGGATCTGGTTCCAGCTGGTCACCATCGCCAACGAGCTATTGGCCATGCGCGCCCGGCGTGAGCTCGAGCAGGTCGGCGGCGCCGACGAGATCGTCGGCTCCTTTTCCAATGTGATGGGGGAGATCGCCTCCGCCGGCTATCCGGCCGAGGAAGTGCAGGCCGCGCTCGATCAATTGTGGGTCGGGCCGACGATGACGGCCCATCCGACCGAAGCCAAGCGCGTCACCGTTCTCGAGATCCACCGCCGCATCTATCGCAAGCTCACCGAACTGGAGCAGCATCGCTGGGCGCCGCGCGAGCGCGAGCAGCATGTCAACGATCTCGCGAGCGAGATCGAGCTGTTGTGGATGTCCGGCGAATTGCGCCTCGAACGCCCCTCGGTCGAGCGCGAAATCGCCTGGGGCCTCCACTTCTTCCGCGAGGTCATCTTCGAGGCGACACCCCGGATCTACGAGACGGCCCAGGAGGCGCTGGCACGCCACTATCCGGAATATGACCTCAAGGTGCCGTCCTTCCTGCATTTCGCCTCCTGGATCGGCGGCGATCGCGACGGCAACCCCAATGTCACGGCCAAGACCACGGCCTATGCGCTGGATGCCTGCCGCCAGGCCATCATCGGCTGGTACATTCAGCAGGTGCGCCGTCTGGTGACCTTGCTCAGCGTCAGCGCCAACGTCGTCGACATTCCCGAGGATTTCGGCAAGGCCCTCGAGCGCCTCCTGCGCTCGACGGGTGCCGCATCGGCCGTCATGGCCCGCAACCCGGGAGAGCCGCTGCGTCAGTTCGCGGCGGGCATGTTGGAGCGCCTGCGCGCCATGCGCAGCGAGTCCATGGCAGAGCCCTATGTCCGCGCGGACACCTTCAACGCCGATCTCAGCGAGCTGGAAAACGTCCTCGTCCGGCTTGGCGGCTCCCTGACGGCACGGCGCCTCATTCGTCCCCTGCGCCAGCAGGTCGAGAGTTTCGGCTTCCGCACAGTCTCGCTCGACATCCGGCAGAATTCCACCGTGGTCAATCGCGTGCTGGCCGAGCTGTTCGGCCAGATCCCGGGAGGCGACTCTCCGCAGCCGGAAACCGGCCCATGGAGCGCGCGCCTGCGGTCCGAACTGCAATCGGGCCGGAGACCGGTTTTTGACCGGGCAACCTTGTCCGACGAAGCCCGGGAATTGCTCGACCTCTTCGACGTCATCCGCGAGGCTTCTGCCGATCCGGGTGCAGGCGCGATCGGCGCCTTCATCCTGTCGATGACGCGCTCCTGTGACGACCTGCTCGCCGTCTATCTGCTGGCGCAATATAGCGGTCTAGCCACGGCCGCCGACGGCAGCGGCACCATCAATCTGCGGGTGGTGCCGCTGTTCGAGACCATCGCGGACCTGCGGGCCGCCCCCGACATTCTCGACCAGCTGCTGGGCCTTTCCATCGTGCGCCGATCGGTGCGCGAATTCGCCAACCGCCAGGAAGTAATGCTCGGCTATTCCGACTCGAACAAGGATGGCGGCTTCCTTGCATCCAATTGGGAGCTGAGCAAGGCGCAGCGGCGCATCACTGCCCTCGGCCTCAAGCGCAAGGTCAAGATCAGCTTCTTCCATGGCCGCGGCGGTTCGGTCAGCCGCGGCGGGGCGCCGACCGGCCGGGCCATCGCGGCCCAGCCGGCCGGCACCATCGACGGCGTGATGCGCGTCACCGAGCAGGGCGAAGTGGTATCGTCGAAATTCGCCAATCGCGGCACCGGCCTCTACCAGCTCGAGATCCTGGCTGCGAGCGTGTTCGCCCATTCGGTCAAGTCGCGCAACGAGAGCCAGCTCAAGGACAATCCCGAGTTCAACGAGGCGCTGGAAGCGCTGACCGGCATGTCGCAGGCAACCTATTCCGGCCTGATCCGCGAGCCGGGTTTCATCGATTATTTCAACCAGGCGAGCCCGGTCGAGGAATTGTCGCTGCTCAAGATCGGCTCGCGCCCGGCCCGGCGTTTCGGCGCCCGTGACATTGCCGACCTGCGCGCCATCCCCTGGGTCTTCGCCTGGAGCCAGAACCGGCACCTGATCACCAATTGGTATGGCATCGGCAGCGCGCTCAACTCCTTCGTCGGCGTCCGCGGCGAGGCGGGGCTCGATCTGCTGCGCCAGATGTTCGAACGCTCGCGCTTCTTTCGCCTCGTCGTCGACGAGGTCGACAAGGGGCTCTACCAGACCGACATGGAGATCGGGCGTCTCTATGCCTCGCTGGTGCAGGACGGCGAGGTTGGCGAGCGCATCTACCGCAAGATCGCGGCCGAATATGAGCTGACTCGCAAGATGATCGCCGAGGTCAATGGCGGACTGGCCCTTTCGGAGCGGTTTCCCTCCTTCAAGCGCCATTTCGACCAGACCCGCCCGCAGATGGATGCGATCCACCGCCTGCAGGTCCAGCTCCTGCGTGAAGTCCGCGCCCAGGACGGCAAGTCCGCCAGCCCCAAGCGAGCGGTCAATGCCCTGCTGCTTTCGATCAACTGCATCTCGGCCGGGCTCGGTTGGACCGGCTGACGATGGTCATATCAGCGCCTCCGGGCGCCATAAGGGAGGAGTTTCATGGACAGCCCCGTCAGAACCGATAGCACGGATATCGGCCATTTCTTTCACGATACCTTGTCCAAGGCCGATTCGGCGGTCAGCGGTGCGATCGGTCGCGAGCTCCATCGCCAGCGCGAGGAAATCGAGCTGATTGCCTCGGAAAACATCGTCTCCAGGGCCGTGCTGGAAGCGCAAGGCTCGGTCCTCACCAACAAATATGCCGAGGGCTATCCGGGGCGGCGCTATTATGGCGGCTGCCAGCATGTCGACGAGGTCGAGGACCTTGCCCGCGAGCGGGCGCGGCAGATGTTCAACTGCAGCTTTGCCAATGTGCAGCCCAATTCCGGCAGCCAGGCGAACCAGGCGGTGTTCATGGCCCTGATGCAGCCGGGCGATACCTTTCTCGGCCTCAACCTCGCCGCCGGCGGACACCTCACCCATGGCGCGCCGGTCAACCAGTCGGGCAAATGGTTCAACGTGGTTTCCTATGGCGTCGACCCGCAGACGCACCGCATCGACCTCGATCAGGTGCGCGACCTTGCCAGGACGCATCGGCCGAAAATTATCCTGGCCGGTGGCTCGGCCTATCCGCGCATCATCGATTTCAAGGCTTTCCGGGAGATCGCTGACGAGGTCGGCGCCAAGCTCTTCGTCGACATGGCGCATTTCGCCGGCCTGGTCGCCGGCGGCGTCCACCCCAACCCGCTCGACCATGCCCATGTGGTGACGACCACGACGCACAAGACCCTGCGCGGTCCGCGCGGCGGCATGGTGCTGTCGAATGACGAGGAGATCGGCAAGAAGATCAATTCGGCGGTCTTCCCCGGCCTGCAGGGCGGCCCGCTGATGCATGTGATCGCTGCCAAGGCTGTGGCCTTCGGCGAGGCGCTGACCCCTGCGTTCAAGACCTATGCCGCCAATGTCGTCCACAATGCCAGAGCCCTCGCCGAAGCGCTGTCCTCCGGCGGTGTCGACATCGTGTCGGGTGGCACCGATACCCATCTGATGCTGGTGGACCTTACCCGCAAGAACCTCACCGGCAAGGCGGTGGAAGCGGCGCTCGGCCGGGCTCACATCACCTGCAACAAGAACGGCATTCCCTTCGATCCCCAGGGGCCGATGGTGACCTCCGGCGTGCGCCTGGGCACGCCGGCCTGCACGACACGCGGCTTCATGGTCGAGGAATTCAAGGAGGTCGCCCGCCTCACATTGGCGGTGATCGATGGTCTCGCCGCCAATGGCGAGGAGGGCAATGCCGCTGTGGAAGCCGGCGTGCGCCAGGAGGTGAGCGGCCTGCTCGCGCGCTTCCCGATCTATGACTGAACGACGACGCAGCGGAGGGCCATGGCGACTGTCCGAGCCATGGCCTTGTCCCGCCGTAGTCTTAGGGTTCTAGCTGCGTATCCCCGACCGTACCTGCGGGCTTGTCATGGCTGCAACGTGACGTCGTCGGCCTTGGTCACGCGGGCGAGCAGCGGGAAGATGCGCTGGAAGGCGAAGGCGTGCATGTCGGCAGCGCGGCCTGTGCAGGCGTCCTCCACCAGCACGACGGCATAGCCGTGTTCATGGGCGGCGCGGGCGGTCGATTCGACGCCGATATTGGTGGCGATGCCGCCGATGACAACGGTGGTGATGCCGCGGCGCCTCAGCTGCAGGTCGAGTTCGGTGCCGTAGAAGGCGCCCCATTGATGCTTGGTGATCCTGAGGTCGGAGGGGTCTGCAAGACCGTCGGCCAGATCCGCCCAGCCCTCGGGAAATCCGCCGGGCGGTATTCTCATGGGCTGGTCGACCGGTGCCTTGAGGGCATCGCCGCGATCGGCGGAGAAGGCGACATTGACAAGGATGACGGGCGCTCCAGCTGCCCGAAAGCGCCGGGCCAGTTCCTGCCCCTTGATCAGCACATCGGGGCCGGAATAGGGCTCGGCGGCCGTGCCGACAATTCCCTTTTGCAGATCGATCAAGATCAGAGCCGTCGTCGAGGCGGGCAGAGCGGGCATGGATTGATCCTTTTGCGGAGTTTTCGACTACCTCGCGCCAGGGTTGCATGATGGCGGGGAGATCGATATCTATTTGAGGAATTGCTCAAGCAGCGTATGTATTTGAGGATGAGCTCAAATTTGTCAAGCCAGAAACGCAAAACCTTGGCGCCCCAGCGCGAGGTCGGCCGGCAGCGCGTCGCCGAACTCCTGGAAGCGGCGGCGGAGGTGATCCAGGAGCGGGGCTTCGAGGCGACCACCATGGCGGAGATCGCCCTGCGCGCCGATGCCCGCATCGGTTCGCTCTATCGCTTCTTCCCCAGCAAGGACGCGGTGGCGGATGCGCTGATGGATCATTATGCAACGGTCCTTGCCGCTGCCTATGACGCCGTGCGCGATCAGGCGGCAGGCGCTACGCCGGAGCAGTTGGCGGACATCCTTATCGATCTCCTGGTGAAGCTTCATCCCCAGGCGCGAGCCGTTACGGCCCTGCTGGATTCCAGGACGGATTGGACGCAGATCCGCCTGCGCTTCCGCGCCCAGGCTCTTGCCGGCGTGCGCGCGGCGCTGATGGCCAACGCGACAGGCCTGGCGGAGGCCGAGGCGGACGACATCGCCGCAGTCGTGCTCAACAATATGAAGACCATGGTCGGCATGATGCGCAAGGACGCGCCGACGACGCAGGGCGCGCCGGACCAGCTCAGATTGATGAACCGTCTCTATCTGGGGGCCAAGCTGACGCCGGCACGGCCATGACGATTGACAATCAAGACGAGGTGACGAACGGCAGAGCTCTCCCGTGGCACAGGCGCGTCATGCCCATGAAATCTTAAGCCTCTAGCCTGATTTTGCTTGTCAACGCGACGGAACGCGCCGCAAGTACGATCCAGTTTGAGGATGCCGCGTCCATGCGTTCGAGAGTATTGCCCGTTCTGGCTTTCCTTGGCTTCGCCGCCGGCACGTTCATGCCCGGCTCGCGAGTGCATGCCGATGAACGTTCTCCCTATTCGGTGCTGAACTTTTCCTCACTGCCCGACGCCGGTCCGGACTGGATCGTGACGGTGGGGGTCGGGACGCAGTATGGACCGACCTATGAGGGAGCCTCGAAAACCAGCGTTACCGTGCTGCCCTCCGATTTCGACATCAGGCGAGCAGGGGAGGCACCCGGATGGGGCGCCCCCGATGACGCATTCTCGTTTTCGGTGTTCGAAAGCCATGGCTTTGCCATTGGGCCCGCTGCCGATTTCCGTGGCGGCCGCTCGCGATCGGATGAGCGGGACCTCACCGGCGTGCATACGGTGCCCGCGACGCTCGATGCCGGCCTGTTCATGGAATATTGGCTGATCGAGAATCAGCTCCGTGCCCGGGCGGAAGTGCGCCAGGCCCTGCGGGCCGGGCAAGGGCTGGTCGCCGATTTCTCGGCCGACTGGGTGCAGCCCTATGACGCTTTCACCTTTTCCATCGGCCCGCGCCTGTCGGTCGGCAACGGCACCTATATGCGCTCCTCCTTCGGTGTGACGGAGCGCGATGCCGTGCGCAACGGCCAGGTGGTCCCCTACGACCCCTCAGCCGGCATCAAGGCCTATGGTGCCCTAGCCTCGCTTTCCTACCAGTTTTCACCGGCCTGGAAAGCGACGCTCTATGACAAATACGAGCGCCTGACGGGCGATGCCGCGGACAGCCCGGTCACGAAGCGTTTCGGTTCGCTCAACCAGAACACGGTCGGCCTCAGCCTGAGCTATTCCTTCGGCCTGAAATTCCGATAGGCGGGCGCAGCGCCATGGAAGAGTCGCGCGAGAAATCCGCCAGCACGGCAGGTGCGTGGTAGGAAGCCCTCAGTGCAAAGATCTGTGCCGCCCGATGATGGTGATCACTGGCCAGCGTGGGATTGAGTCATCGGACTTCCGTCAGTTTGAGACGGGCTTCAAGGGCTGCGTGTGCTTCCTTCCGCTCGCTGTAGCGATCGGTGAGGTAATCCGAGGCATCGCGCGTCAGCAGGGTGAACTTGACCAGTTCTTCCATTACATCGACGACGCGCTCGTAATAGGATGAGGGCTTCATACGACCGTCGGGCGTGAACTCCTCATAGGCCTTGGCGACCGAGGACTGGTTGGGGATGGTGATCATTCGCATCCAGCGGCCGAGGACGCGCATCTGGTTGACCGCATTGAAGGATTGCGAACCGCCTGAGACCTGCATGACGGCAAGCGTCTTGCCCTGGGTCGGGCGTACCGCTCCGATCGACAAGGGAATCCAATCGATCTGTGCCTTCATGATACCTGTCATGGCACCATGGCGCTCAGGGCTGCACCAGACCTGCCCCTCTGACCATTGCGACAGCTCCCGTAGTTCGCGGACCTTGGGATGATCTGCCGGCTCGGTGTCCGGCAGCGGCAAGCCATGCGGATCGAAGATCCGGGTCTCTGCGCCGAAATGCCTGAGGAGCCGTTCCGCTTCCAAGGTCAGCAACCTGCTGTAGGAGCGTTCCCGCAGCGAGCCATAGAGCATCAGGATGCGTGGCGGATGTCCCGACGCCTTCGGCCGCAGACGATCGAGCGAGGGGATTTGCACGCAATCAGCGGCGATGTTGGGCAGGTCGTTCGTCATCCATCGCGTCCTTCCGCTGCGGCCGCGGAGGAACCCCGCTCATACCAAGGCTTGGATCGATTCACGATCCACACCACGGACAGCATCACCGGTACTTCGATCAGCACGCCGACGACGGTTGCCAGGGCGGCCCCCGAGTTGAAGCCGAACAGGCTGATGGCGGCGGCAACGGCAAGCTCGAAGAAGTTGGAGGCGCCGATCAGGGCCGAGGGGCCGGCGACGCAATGCTGTTCGCCTGCGATGCGATTGAGCACATAGGCAAGCCCCGCATTGAAATAGACCTGGATCAGGATCGGTACGGCAAGCAGCGCGATGACTAGGGGTTGAGCGATGATCTGCTCGCCCTGGAAGCCGAACAGCAGCACCAGCGTGGCGAGGAGCGCCAGCAGGGAGAGGGGGCCGATGCGCGCGAGAAAATGGTCGAGCCCCGCCTGGCCTCCGGTGGCCAGCAAGCGACGGCGAAGCCACTGTGCCACCGTCACCGGAATGACGATATAAAGCCCGACCGACAGGACGAGCGTGCCCCATGGCACGGTGATCGCCGAGAGGCCGAGCAGCAGGCCGACGATCGGCGCGAAGGCGACGACCATGATGGCATCGTTGAGCGCGACCTGGCTCAAGGTGAAATGCGGCTCGCCCTTGGTCAGGTTCGACCAGACGAACACCATGGCGGTGCAGGGCGCCGCAGCGAGGATGATGAGCCCGGCGATGTAGCTGTCGATCTGGACAGCCGGCAGATAGGGCCGGAACAGCCAGCCGATGAACAGCCAGCCGAGCAATGCCATGGAGAATGGCTTGATGGCCCAATTGATGAAGAGGGTGACGCCGATGCCCCGCCAGTGCCGGCCGACCTCGCGCAGGGCGGCGAAGTCGATCTTCAGCAGCATGGGGATGACCATCAGCCAGATCAGCACGGCGACCGGGAGATTGACCTTGGCGATCTCGGCGGCGCCGATGGTTTGGAAGGCCGCCGGCATCAAATGGCCGAGTGCAATGCCGGCGAGGATGCAAAGGGCAACCCAGAGCGTCAGGTAGCGTTCGAATGTGGACATGTCAGAAACTGATCTTGCGGGTCATGAGCACCGCGCTGGCGGGGCAAAGCGATGACGCCTGGCGTGTCGCCAGGATTGCGATGGGCGCAGCTGCCCGCTCTACCGGCTTGAAGCCGACGCGAGAGAAGAAATCAGATGCCGATGTCGTCAGGAGCCAGGCTCGCTTTGCACCAGCTTCATAAGCCCGGTAGAGCAGCAAGGGCACGATGTTGCGGCCGATCCCCGTTCCTCTCGCCTCCTGCGGTACCACGACCGATCGGATCAGAACCTCGTCGCCCTGCAACTCATAGCCGCCAAAGCCGACAGGCTGGCCGTCGAGTGTGTGATAGGCAAAGAATCTGCTGCCTGGCTCGGCGAGGTCGTCGACCGGTAAGTTTTCCGCCTGGAGGGCGGCGACAAAGGCCGGATTGGTCGGAGCTGCGGCGACGTCCTTCAGGAAGGGAACACCTTCCTCCTTTTCGATCCTCAAGCGTGCCATTGCTTGAGGAAGGAGATCAAGCGCGACGTCGGACGGTCGGCAGAGCTTCACGCCAAGTGGACTGACAACGATGGGCCGGTTGATCAGGACGGGGTGTGCGATCATCGCATCCAGGAGCTGATCGTCGGTCAGATCAGGCGAATCCAATCCGAGTTCCGCATAGGGCGTGCCCTTCTGCCGGATCAGCGCTCGCACGCCGATACCCATTCGCTCGACGAGCCGAGCCAGCAGGGCCCGTGAGGGAGGCGTTTTCAGATATTCGATGACATGGGGCTCAGTCCCCCATTGCCGGATCAAGGCCAGTGTGTTGCGCGAAGTGCCGCAATCGGGATTGTGATAGATGACGATATCCATGCTGGCCGTCATGCCGCGCTGTTGCGGGGCGAGGTTGCCCCTTCGGATTGGCCGATTTCGATGAGCTGTGCGCGTAGGGATGCCTGATCCAGGCTGGCGACTGGCAGAGCGATGAAAGCACTGATGCGGTTTTTGAGAAAACGCAGCGCCGTGACGAACGCCGTTTCCTTCTCGATGTCGCTGCCCTCGACACGAGCCGGGTCCTCGATGCCCCAATGGGCCGACATCGGGTGCCCGGGCCAGACCGGACAGGTCTCGCCATGCGCGTCGTCGCAGACGGTGAAGACGAAATCCATCTGCGGCACATCAGGCCCGGAGAACTCGTCCCAGCTCTTCGAGCGCAGGCCTTCGATCGGATATCCAGCCCGTTCCAGGCAATGCAGTGCGAAATGATGGACGCTGCCCCTGGGCTTGCTGCCGGCCGAGAAGGCGTTGAAGCGGCCACGGCCATCCTTGCGCAGGATGCTCTCGGCCAGGATCGAGCGGGCCGAGTTGCCGGTGCACAGGAACAGCACATTGTAGATGTGCGAAGGCGCATGCGGGTCAGGCATGGGGGATATCCTTTCGAGGAGCACAGCACGCCGAGAGCGAGGCGACGGCGGGATTGCAGACTTCCGGGTGGCCCTGACAGCAGTCACGCATGAGGAATTCGATCAGGCCGGAAAGCGCCGGATAGGCCGCGCTGTAGAGGATCGAACGTCCCTCACGGCGCGATTCAACCAGACCGGCCTGCTCGAGGTGGCTGAGGTGAAACGACATGCGCGAGGAGGAAGCGCCGTCCATGGCCTCGCCAATCGCGCCTGCCGCCAAGCCGCCCGGGCCAGCCGTCACCAGCAGCTTGACGATCCTCAGCCGTGTTTCCTGGGATAGGGCGGCGAAGGCATTGAGGGCTTGCTTTTCGTCCATTTTTATCTCAACATCTCAAGACTCATTGAAATGATGGATACACCAACATGAACGCTTCTGCCAGCCCATTGACGATCGAATTTGGCGGCGATGCCTCGCTCGACGGTTTCCGAGCTGCGTTGAAGCCGCATGCCGGCAAGGGGCTGGTGCTGCATTATGGCGAGCGGACGATACGGCCCGGCTATCATGTCACCGAGGTCAAGGCGGGCTCGTTCGTCACCCTGGATTGTGGCGGCAATCCGGATGCCTGGCGAGAAACGATCCTGCAGGTCGAGGACATCGAGGCGACCGCCGACGGGGATTTCATGTCCGTCGCCAAATTCGAACGAATTCTGCAACGGGTCGCGGAAAGGCTGGAGCTTGAAGCGGATGCCCGGCTTACCTTCGAGGTGGGCCAGCCTGGCGAGCCCATGCAGATATTCGATGTCGGTGCACTTGAAATCGCCGGTGGCGAGCAGATCGTCCTCAAACTCGAAGGGCGCCCGGCAATTTGCAAGCCGCGCCATCGGCTCGAGCAACCGGCCGGCGCGACGGCGTGCTGCAGTTCGAAAGCAAGCGGCGGCGGGTGCTGCTAGCACTGCAGTTGCGTTTGCATGAAGGAGCACGGGAAAAGGGGAGTGTCAGCCTCCACAGCTCCATCAAGTGATGGAGCGGGGCTGACACTCCAAATCCCCTTCGAACAAAGAAGCAACTGTAGAGTACTAGGCCGAGCGCAGGCTTGCTCCGCATTTTTCAGAACGAGTTGACGATCCGGCCGGCCCGCATATCGGTGATCATGATGTGGGCGTGGTAGTGCATGGCGCATTTGATCGCATAGATCTGCATTACCACCGGTGAGCGCCGGCGTTTGAGCATCGTCCACAGGCGCTGGCGATAGACCCGGCGCAGTTCCTTCTGGGGTACCCGGCGCATCAGGCGCAGGAAGATGCCGGCGGCCTCGAGCATCCACATCAGGTTGAGCCTTGCCAAACGCAGCGGATGGCGGCGCAGATGCCGCAGCCTCGAGCGTTCGGGCCTGATGCGCTCGTCGAGATAGAGGGCATCCAGGCGATCGAAATAGGCCTGGGGCTGGTGAAGATCGGCCATTACGTCCAGATAGCCGTCGCGCAACGCCTCGCGGCTGAAATTGAGGGGGATGACATTGGTGCCGTAGGGCTGCCGGTCGGCGAGGTCGAGGCGGCCCTCCTTGGCGAGGCGGCTATAGAGCGGCGTCTTGGGAATGGCTGCGAGCATGCCCACCATGGCATTGACGATGCGCGAGTCCTTGATGAAGCGGCGCTGGGCCTCGAAGATGGTGGCATCGTCACTGTCGAAGCCGAGGATCATGCCGCACCACACCTCGATGCCGCTGCGCTGGATGGTGTGGACCTTCTCCAGCATGGTGGCGCCCTTGCGCACGTTCTGCAGCTTCTTGGTTTCGCGCAGGGCCGCCTCGTTCGGCGTCTCGATGCCGATGAATACCACCCTGATATTGGCGTCGACCATCAACTCCATCAACTCGGCGTCGTCGGCGAGGTCGATGGAGGCCTCGGTGACGAAGGTCATCGGATAGTCATGCGCGACCTGCCAGGCGATGACGTCACGCAGCACGTCCTTGATCGCCTTCTTGTTGCCGATCAGGTTGTCGTCGACGATGAAGGCGGTATCCATGCCTGTCGCCAGCAACGCCTCCAGTTCGGCGATGACTTGCCTGCTGGTCTTGATGCGCGGCTTGCGACCGAACACCACGATGATGTCGCAGAATTCGCAGGTGAACGGGCAGCCGCGCGAGAACTGCACGCTGCCGACGGCGTAGTCGTCCATCTTGAGAAGGTCGAAGCGCGGTACCGGCACCGTGCTCATGTCGGTTTTGTCGGCCTGTTCGTAGCGGCGGGCATGGCGGTTCTGGATCCAATCATCCAGAAAGCGCGGCCAGCTTTCCTCGGCCTCACCGACGAAGGTGACGTCGGCATCATCGCCGAAATAGTCCTCCCGCACGGTGATCCAGGGCCCGCCGACCGCCACGAAACAATTGTGGCGCTTGAGTTCGTCGAGGATCTCGCGCATGCGGAAACGCTGTACGATCATGCCGGTGAGGCCGATAATATCTGCCCGGGCGCAGAGCTCGTAGTCGATTGCTTCGACGTTTTCGTCGATCAGGGTCACGGTGTGTTCGGCCGGTGTCAGCGCTGCCAGCAAGGGCAGGCAGGCGACCGGCAGGTTGGCCTTGGCGTCGAACAGGGGTAGGGCATGTTCCAATCCCCAATAGGAAGCCTCGAAGCGCGGATTGATCAGCACGATATGGGCCATGGTCGTCACCGTTCAGTGGTGTTGAAGGATGTTCTTGCGGCTATTCCATCAGTTCGTTGCGTTCGAAGGTTTGCCCGGCGGCGAGCCGGGCGGGAGCAGTTGGCGCGCGCCGTCTCAGGCCGCGCTGTCGAGTTGCGTGTCTACATTTGTAAAATTGCCGGCGGCCGGTGGGTGCGCGGCGGCGATATAGTCGCGCGTCATCGGCAGGGCCTGGTTGGACTTGGCAAGCTGGATCTGGAACACCACGAGGTCTTCGCAGCGGAAGGCAACCTCGGCGGCGGCAAGGTAATATTCCCACATCCGGCAGAAACGAGCGTCGTAGAGCGCCTCGGCCTCGCTCCAGCGCGCCAGGAAGCGCTCGCGCCAGGCTCTCAGGGTTTCGGCGTAGTGCAAGCGCAGCACCTCCACATCGGTGACGATCAGCCCGGCGCGTTCGATGGCCGGCAGGATCTCCGAGAGCGAGGGAATATAGCCGCCGGGGAAGATGTATTTGTCGAGCCAGGGCGTGGTGAAGCCGGGTTCGGCCGAGCAGCCGATGGTGTGGAGCAGCATCACCCCATCATCGGCCAGGAGCCGGGCCGCCGTCCTGAAGTAGGTCTCGTAATGGGCAAGGCCGACATGCTCGAACATGCCGACGGAAACGATGCGGTCGAAATGCCCCTGGACACTGCGATAATCGATCAGTTCGAAATGGACGCGGCCTTCGGCGGCACCCTTGGGCCGCGCGCGGGCAAAGGCGAGTTGCTCTTCCGACAGGGTGACGCCGCGGACCTCGCTTGCACCCGCTTCGGCGATCGAGCAGGCGAGGCCACCCCAGCCTGAGCCGATGTCTAGCACCTTGTGCTGTGGCCGGATCCGCAGCTTGGCGATGATGTGTTGCTTCTTGGCAGCCTGAGCACCCTCCAGGCTCTGGCCCGGATATTCGAAATAAGCGCAGGAATATTGCCGGTCGGCATCCAGGAACAGATTGTAGAGGCGTCCATCGAGATCATAGTGATGCGCGACATTGCGCTTGGAACGGCTCGGCAGGTTGCGCAGCCGGAATCGGCGCAGGGCGGCGCGGGTACGATCGATCAGGCGCGCGGGCAGGGGATGGGTCTGGTTCTGGCCCTCGCGCAGGATGAGATGGACGAAATCGTAGATCGAGCCCTGCTCGACCAGGAAGCGCTCGTCCATATAGAGTTCGCCGAGCCGCATGTCGGGATCGGTCAGTAGAGCGATGACGCCAGCCCGGTCGGTCAGGCGGACGGTAACCGCTTCGCCACTGCCGTCACCGAAGGCGAGCCTGGTTCCGGCGGGCGTCACCACCGTCAGATTGCCGTGGCTGACGATCCTCGCAAAAGCCCAGAGCAGGATGCGGTCCAGGGTGGAAGCCATCTCATGATCTCCTATGGGGCGACGCTAGGAGCGCGGCCCGACCGTCTTGGAGACGGTGATCTCGTATTTCTTCAGCCGGTGCCAAAGGCTGCGTTCATTGATGCCGAGCAGTTCGGCTGCGCGCACCTGCACGCCGTCGGCCCGCTTCAGGGCCTCGACGATGAGACCGCGCTCGAAGGCGGCGGCGGCATCGTCGAGTTGAATGGGAAAATCCTGCGCCGTGCCGTTGCCGGGCTTTTCGGCGATGTAGGGCGGCAGGTCGGTGGCCGATATCACCGGGCCCCGTGCCGAAATCAGCGAACGTTCCACGCAGTTCTGCAATTCGCGGATGTTGCCGGGCCAGCGATAGGCGGCCAGCACGCGCACTGCATCGGGACTGAAACGGATGTCGCGCTTGCCGAGCGTGGGCGCGAGGTCGTCGGCGAAAAGATCGAGAAACAGCGGAATGTCCTCGGCGCGTTCGCGCAGCGGGGGCAAGGCAATCGGGAAAACGGCGAGGCGGTAATAAAGGTCCTCGCGGAACTTGTTCTCAGCCACCATCTGGGTGAGGTCGCGATTGGTCGCGGCGATGATGCGCACGTCCGCCGTGCGCGACCCCGTCGCGCCCACCGGTTCATATTGACGCTCCTGCAGCACGCGTAGGATCTTGGCCTGCAGGTTCAGCGGCATGTCGCCGACCTCGTCGAGGAAGAGAGTTCCGCCCTCGGCCTGGGCGAAGCGGCCGACACGGTTGCTGACCGCGCCGGTGAAGCTGCCCTTCACATGGCCGAAGAACTCGCTTTCCAGCAGCGCTTCGGGAATGGCGGCGCAATTAACGGCGACGAAGGGCTTGCGCTGGCGCGGGCTGTTGAAGTGGATGGCGCGTGCCACCACTTCCTTGCCCGAGCCACTCTCGCCGGTGAGCAGCACGGTGGTGCGCTGTTCGCACACTTCGCTGACCGCGCGCAGCACCTTCTGGAAGGCCGGAGACTTGCCCACCAGCGTGTCGAACTTGTAGCGCCCCGCCAGTTCCTGGCGTAGCCGTTCATTGTCGCGCAAGGCCTCGTGAAGGCGCAGCGCGTTGGCGAGGGTCGTCGCCAGTTCCTCCTGTTCGATCGGCTTGTCGATATAGTCGAAGGCGCCATCCTTGATGGCCTGGACCGCGTCGCGCACGGTCGAGTAGGCCGTCATGATCACCACAGGCATCGAGGGATGGCGACGGTGAATCTCGGCCAGCAATTCCTGCCCGCTCATGCCGGGCATGCGCAGATCGCTGAGCACGAGGTCGACGGGTTCTTGCTCCAGCCGCTCGAGCGCGGCAGCACCGCTGCTGGCGGTGAGCGGGCGGTAGCCCAGCCCCTCCAGCACGCCGCTCAGCACGTCGAGCAGCTTCACCTCGTCGTCAACGAGCAGGATCGTTTGGGACATCGCCTGCCCTCCGTTGGGATGCGGGTATCACGAGTTCGAAAATGGCGCCGCCATGCGCAGCGTTGCGGGCCTCGATCCAGCCGCCATGGCCCTCGGCAACTGCGAAGACGCGGGCGAGGCCGAGGCCGGTGCCGCTGTCCTTGGTGGTGACGAAGGGATCGAAGATGCGGTCGATCAGGGTTGGCGGGATGCCCGGGCCATTATCGGCAAAGATGAAATGCACCTCGTCTCCTTCGCTGGCGATGCGGATATCGAGACGCGGGCGAACGGCAAGGCCGGGTGCCGTCGCCAGTTCGGGCATTCCTTCCATGGCTTGCAGGGCATTGAGCACCAGGTTGAGGCAGGCCTGGATCATCTGGTCGCGATCGACATGGATGCGGGCACCGCCGCTTTCATCCTCGACGTTGACAAGGATTTTCTGATGCTCGATCTCGCTCTGGCAACTGCCGAGAACCCGGTCGATCAGATCGACGGGAGCCAGGTCCATCATGCGCTGCGGCGGCCGGGCAAAGGCCAGGAAGTCGCGGATGAGCTGGTCGATGCGGCGGACTTCGTCGATGACATAACCGAGGCGCCGCGTTTCCACCTCGGTCAGATTGGCACCGTTCTGCAGGAGTTCGGCGGACGTCTTGATGATGCCGAGCGGATTGCGCACCTCATGGGCGAGGCCGGCGGCGACCTCGCCGAGCGTGGTCATGCGCTCGCGCCGTCTGAGCTTGGCCTCCATCTTGCGCAGACCCTCCAGCTGCTGGGCCATCGAGTTGAAGGCGGTGGAAAGCTGGCCGAGCTCGTCATGGCGGCGCGTCGGCACGCGTTGGGTGAAATCGCCCTTCGCGATGGCGTTGACGCCTTCCGCAAGGCGGATGACCGGGCTGGTGAGCAGGCGCGACATGATCAACCCGGCACCGAGCGACAGCAGCATGCCGAAGGCGAAGATGGCGATGAACAGGTTCTTGCTCGTCACCCAGTCGGCAATACCCGACTCCGAACTGAGGCCGCAAAACAGCACGCCGATGAGATTGTTGCCGTCACGGATCGGCGCATAGATGCCGATGGAGGTGTCTTCGTCGTCGATGTCGGCGGATGTATACTCGTCAGCGGCGTTGCCGGCGACTTCGGCCAGCGTTGCCGGGGGCAACGCCACTGAGGCTTGGCCGCCGGAGGCGTAGACCTGCGTGAACTGACCGTTGACCTTGTAGTAGAGGCGGACGGTCAGCGACGACAGCGCTCCCATATTGGCGACGAAGCTCTGGTCGACCAGCGTGCCGATCAGCACATGGTAGCGCTGGCCCTGATAGTCGAAGGTGCTGGAACCCGCTGCCATCAGGGTCGGCGTACCGTCGATCACGTCGAGATAGAGCTTCTGCCCCTCGCCGAAGGGCACGCTGGTGATGTTGGTGGCGGGCTTGGAGGAGAAGACGATCCTGCCTTCATTGTCGGAGATCAGCAGGAGGTCGTAGCCGAGCGCGTTGATCATATGCGACACTGCCGGCGGCATTTCTCGCGACTGCCCGGTGACGAGAGCGGTCAGGCTGCCGTTCTCGGCGAGCACGTCGGCGATGCTGGCAGTTTCCCGACGCTGGTCGAGAATGTTGGCCACGAAAAAGTGCGAGGTCTGGAACAGCCAGGCCTCGACATTGTCCTCGAAGGTGGTGGAGACGACCTGCGTGGCGAATTTGGTCGCGATCAGCATCGGGATGACGCTGATGATCACGAACACGCCGACGAGCTTCCAGCGTATCGACCGGCTCCACCATTTATAGAGAACGGTGAGCATCGTCACCCGTCGCCTCCTCCCATGACGACCACCCCCGCGACGATCAGGCCGATGCCGACCAGGCGCCAGGGTGTGAGCTCTTCACCAAAGACGTAGTGGGAGGCGATGGCAACCACCAGCATCACCACGGCGGTGAGGGGAAAGCCGAAGCTGAGTGGAATGCGATCGAGGATGACCATCCAGGCCGAGAAGGCACCGAGATAGCCGAAGACACCGACGATGACCCAGGGATTGCTCGCCGCTTGCATGAGCCAGGCAAGGCCGAAGGGCAGATGGGCCAGCGCCTCGCCACCGATCTTGAGGGCAAGCTGGGAGGTGGTCTCGAACACGAGCAGGAGCAGCCACGCAAACAGGGTATTGCGGTAGTCCGGGCGCATGGCGGATATCGCGTTGGTCATGCCGCTTCCTTCACGAGATTGGCGATCGCGGGATCGAAACGGTCCAACCGCACGAATTTGGCGACGACTTGCAATATGGTGTTAATTGCCGCGTTGCGATGGCGGAAATATTGCCAATTGGGCTGCAACCGGCAGCCGAGCCGCAGCTTGGGGCCGTAGAAGGCCTGGCCGCTCTGGTAGACGGGGATGCCGCGCTCGATGCAATAGCGGACATTGTGCAGCCAGCTGTTGAAGTAGAGATTGAATTTCGGAACGACGGCGTAGTTCATGCCGATATATTTGTCGATCAGGCGATCCGCGGTCTCGATCACGAAATTGAAGGCGACCAGCTCGTCGTCGTGCCAGTAGAGGAAGACACTGGCCTCCGGGGCGAGAAAGCGCAGCAGCTGCGGGAAATAGTCCGGCGGCAGATATTCGAACTGCAGGTCGCTATGGGCGACGGTCTGTTCATAGAGAGCCGACACTTCGCCGACCACGTGGTCGATATTACGGCGCTGCTCGACCCGGATATCCTTGAACGCCTTGAGCTTGCGCCGCATATCCTTGCGGGTGGCCTTGCTCAGGCTCTCGAGATAGCCGTCGAAACTGCCGTAAGGCAGGTCGAGCACGGCCGTGGGCAGGCCGGGCAGACGCGTGAAGCCGCTCGGCGCGAGCGCGCCTCGCCATAGGCCGTCGTCCCGGGCAGGAGCATCCTTGATGCCGAGCAGGCCGTAGCGCTTGGCCGCCCCGAATTCCTGCAGCGCGGTGACGATGCGCCTGAGCAAGGCCGGGCGGTCATAGGCCGGCACCTCCGGCGCGAAGCCGAGATGGCAGATCTCGGCAACCGGCGAGCCGAAGGCAATCAGGCGCAGCGACAGCAGGGCCGGCAGCAGGCGATGGACCTGATTGGTGATCCGCTTCAGGACGCCCTGCACGGTGGTGTCGAGGCGATATTCGGTGCCGAAGGCTGGCACCACGGCGACCAGGCGGCCATTGTCGCGGATGGCCGCGTAGTACCAGGTGAAGCCGGGCGGGCCAGCCTCCTCGCAGGCGCGATAGAAGGCCCAGTTCTCCGGGTCGGACGGAAAGCAGCGGTTCCAGTCCGCGCTGTCGAAGGCGGTGATCGAGTTTTCGACGACGGCGGTGAGCGTCATGATCGTCCTCGATTGAGCGCCAGGCTCAGGCTGGGAGCAGCAAGCCGGCGGGGCTCGGTACGCTTGAGAAAACCGACGGAATGATCGATCACCAGCTCACGTTCCTGGTCGAGCGTGATCATGTGGTAGCTGTTCTCCAGCAGGATCTTCTCGACATTGCCGCCAAGATTGGCCGCCAGGTAATTGGCATTGCGGATGCTGGTGACGTCGTCCTCGCGGGCATGCAGGACCAGGACCGGCATGCGCAAGGCGGGCAGGCGCGGTTTCAGGTCCCGGATGAGGTAAAGAAGCTGGGCAAGGCTGCGGCCGGGCATATAGAGCAGGCCCGCCTCTTCGCTGCGGCCGGACTCCATGGCGGCCTGCACCCTGGCCCGCAGCCTGTCGTCCTTGATGCCGTAGGGAAAATTCTCGCGGAAGCGGAAGAAGCGCCCGAGCCCGAGCAGGATGGCCCCATGCAAAAGCACACTGCCGCGCGGCACGCTCCAGCCGTCATAGAACATAGTCGGCGAATAGAGCAGGCAGCCGGCCACCCGGTCGGACCGGTGGGATGCCACCAGTAGGGCTAGCAGCGCGCCCATCGACAAGCCGCCGACGAACACGGCGTCGTGGTCCTGGCGGATCCGGTCGAAGGCTTCGAGCGCGCTGGCGAGCCAGTCCTTCCAGCCGGTCGCGGTGAGGTCGGCCTCGCTGCCGCAATGGCCCGCAAGCTGCACGCCATAGACCGAATAGCCGGCCCTCACGAGACCCTTGGCGACCAGCTTCAACTCGGCCGGCGTGCCGGTGAGCCCATGGATCAACAGGATGGCAGTCGGGCCGCCGGCATAGTGAAAGGCATGGGGCTGGGCGGGAGCCGGCGAGCTTTCGGCCTCGGACTTGCCGATAGGGGTATGGACGTTCATGTCGAGGTCCCCACAATGGCGACGCCTACGGCGATGAGAGCGGTTCCAAGCCAGCGCCGGCGCGATACCGGTTCCTTGAGAATGAAGCGGCTGGCGAGCGCGATGCCGCAATAGGAGAGGCTCGCCAGCGGGAAGGCCACGCTCAGCGGCATACGCGACAGCACGAACAGCCAGGCGCCGATCTCGATGGCGTAGGTCGCCACGCCCAGCCAGATCAACGGCGTCGTCGTGACCTTGAGCCAGACCGGCCGCGAGGAATCCCCGCCCGTGACGCCGTCGAGGCCCGCCTTGAAGCAGAGCTGGCCGACGACATCGCACAGGATCGTGCCGAAGAGGACCAGAAGGGCGAAACCGTTCATAGGGCAGCCTCGAAGGCGGCGATCAGCCGCTCGTTGGTATGGGCATTGACGGAGAGATCGGGTTCGGCGTCGGAACGCGGCTGATCGAGCCGGGCCTCGATGAGCTTGAAGGGATTGCGGTGGCGGATCGGCGCGTATTCGCCGCAGATATCGGCGCCGACCACGCTGAAATTGGCTGCCAGGCGCCTGATGGCTTCGATCAGGCGTTGCAGCGGCAGTCCACCCTGGTCCCAATTGGTCACGGCTTCCGTCGGCGGCAGCACGTCCTTGTCGATGGTGATCCAGATCCGCTCGGTCGGCACACGCTCCATCAGGGCGCAAAGGAAGTCGCCCCAGTCCTGGTCCACCAGATTGTGCCAGCGGATCAGCCCGTCGGCGGCGACATGCCCGGCGCCGCTGCGGACGGCCTTGCGTGTTTCCGAGGGACCATGCCACCAGGGGAAGAGTTCCAGCCGTCCGTTCGATAGAGCCTCCAGATTGGCGCCCTTGCGATCTGGACGCACGAGATCGTCGCTGCAGGGGCCGATGGTGACGACGCGCTGGACATGCGGCAGGGCGAGCGCTTCGTTGACCCAGGATCCGCAATGGCGGCGGGGCATGGTCCAGCACCAGTCGGGGTGATTGTCGAAATGGAGTACGGTCAGCGGCCCCGGAGCCGAGGCGATGAAACTGGCGGTGAGGTGGTGGAAATCACCCGAACCCACCAGCGTCAGCGCCGGTCTCGACGAGGCCGGCAGGCTGGCCCAGAAGCTCTCGAAGGCGGCATAGGCCTGGCGGCGTGCCCATAGACGCAGGGCCGGCCCAAGCGAGCGCAGGTCATGCAGGACAGCCTGGCCGGACTGCAGGCGCCGGGCGACCGGCCCCTGGCCGGGCAGGCTGCCGTCGAGATCCAGGACCCGGATCGGCATCATGGCAGCACCCTGCCGGGGATGCCGGCTTCCAGCAGGACGGCTTGCTTCTCCTGTCCGAAAAAGGCGCCGCTGGGAGCATGTGTGGGCAGGTCGGCCAAGCCGGCGGCGCCGAGGTTTGGCAGCCGCTCGGCCAGGAGCCGGGTGACCTCGGCAAAATCCGCATAGGGCAGGTGCACGATGCCATTGGCCTGGCAGTGCTCTCGCAGGCCTGCCTTGGCAAAGACGAGATCGACGACCCCGGCCGCGCAGTAGTCGGAACGTCCGTCACCGATCAGGATGGCGGTGTGCGCCTCCGCGGTGCCGGCCGAACGCACGGCTTCGCATTTGCAGGTTCCGGCCGCCGAATGACAGGCCGAGGAGGCATGCGGGCTGAGCATGGCATGACGATCCTCGGCCAGGAACATCAGGCGATTGGCGATAACCGGCAGGTCGCCCAGGCCGACGCGCGACAGGATGCGCCGGATGGCGTAATCGAGGCCGTCGCTGACGATGATCGGCTCGATGTCATGGTCTCGGCAGAAGGCGACGAAATCGACGAAACCAGGATCGATGTCGACGGCGTCGAGCAGATGATCGAGGGCAGGGCGGCTGCAATGCAGCAGCGCCACCTGGCGGGCCATGCAAACGGCGGAGCCGATCAGGCCCGCCTGCCATTGGGCTTCGATGTCGCGCCAGCCAGGTGCCGCAAAGGCTTCCAGCAGCACGTCGGTCACGTCGCTTGTCGCAATCGTTCCATCAAAGTCGCAATATATCCGATACGCCATTTCACGATCCGCCGGCAGAAGGTTTTGCCCCCTTCATCGCAAGATGCATGCCAGTCGGCTTTCTTGGGATCGCAGGCGTCCTCGTCCGCTTTTCTCTCGCTTCTCAAAGCAGTTGTTACGGCTTGTGGCGGCGAATGAGCGCAGGCGAGGGCACGGATCACCGGCCTTCCTCCAAATTGCGAGCTACAAGTTTTGTAGCTCGCGTCAGGAAATGTCGCGGCGCTGGCCGCCCTCCCATTCGCGGCTATGGCGCGCAACACGTCGAAAGTCGTGGCGGAATGCGGGCATTCCAGGCTTTGGCGGTCTTGGCACGTTCCTTGCGGTTGGTGTGGCAGCCGCTCTGTGGGTCGCCGCAACCAGGCGACCGAACCAGGAACGTTCAAGATGCGCATTCTGCACTATTCAACATGGGACTGGGTACCCGTCGTACTCGGGACCGCTCATTTCCTCGCCGTGATCGGGTTGTTCGTCGCCTTCCCGCATTTGTCCTGGTGGAGCTTCATCTGCCTGGCGCTGATCTATTCGCTATCGATATCCTGGAATATCAACAGTATATCCCACAACTTCATTCATAATCCGTTCTTCGCCAGTCAGACCCTGAACGTCGTCTTCAGCTTCATGCTGTCGATCACGCTCGGTTTTTCGCAGGCCATGTACAACTTCGTCCATATGCGCCATCACAGCGGCAATATGGACAGGCCCGATGAGGCCGGAAAAACCATCGATTACCTCTCGATCTACAAGCATGGCCATGACGGCAAGCCCGAAAATGTCTGGGCCTATACCTTCCTCAGCTATTTTCGCGATGACCCGGCCGAGATCCTCCGGGCCATGGCGCTCAGGCGCCCGGGGGAGGCCCGACAGGCCAAGTTGGAACTTGCTGTGATGATCGGCTTTTATGTGGTGCTGGCGCTGCTCGACTGGCGCTTCATCGTCTGCATGCTGCCGTTCAACTATCTGGGCCAGTGCCTGTCATCCCTCAACGGCTATTACGAGCATTTCGGCGGCGACCCGGAAAAGCCGCTGGCCTGGGGCGTGAGCACCTATGAAAAGGTCTACAACTGGACCTGGATGAACAATGGCTACCATGCCGAGCATCATTACCGGCCCAAGGTCCATTGGACCAAGATGCCCGAGCTCCACCGCACCATTGCCTCGGAGCAGGAGCAGGCCGGCACGCGGGTGATCCGCCCGCCCCATCCCCTTGGCTTCCTCGACGCCGATCTGGCCCAGCACTGACGCACGCCCGTCGGTTCCCATGTGACGCGCCTGCCAAAACCCTCCTCAATCGAGACAATCCCGTGAATTACATCAGCCCTTCCCTCACGCGTACCACCACCAGCGCCTCCCTGTTCGAAACGGCGCGCCATGTCATTCCTGGTGGCGTGAACTCGACCGCCCGGGCCCAATGGTCAGGCTGGCTGCCTTATCCCCTGTTCGTCGAAAAGGGTGAAGGATCGCGGCTCGCCGATGTCGACGGCAACCACTACATCGACTATCTCCTCGGGCTTGGCCCGATGATCCTGGGACATCGCCCGCCCAAGGTAACCCGTGCCGTCGTGGAGTTCATCGAGCAGCGCGGCACCGTCTTCGCTTTGCCGACGGCCGACGAGGCGGTCCTGGCCGAGAAGATCGTGGCCGCGGTCCCCGGTGTCGAGCAGGTGCGCCTGTGCAATACCGGCACCGAGGCGGTGCTCTATGCCACCCGACTGGCGCGGGCCTTCACCAGGAAGCGCAAGATCATTCGCTTCGAGGGTATGTACCATGGCTTTTCGGATGGGGTGTATTGGAGCAAGCATCCGCCGATCGACAAGGCTGGACCCGATCACAGCCCCAAAGCGGTGGCGCAGGGTCCCGGCATGCCGCGCGGGGTGGAAGAGAACTTGATCATCCTGCCCTGGAACGATGCGCAGGTGCTGGCCGACGTTCTGGCCAGGCATGGCGAGGAGATCGCCGGCATCATCACCGAGCCGGTGATGTGCAACACCGGCTGCATCCTGCCCAAGCCCGGCTATCTGGAGGCGATGCGCGATCTCGCCACCCGGCATGACGTCGTGCTGATCTTCGACGAGGTCATCACCGGTTTCCGGCTCGGCCTCGGCGGCGCCCAGGCGCGGTTCGGCATCCGGCCTGACCTGTCGGTGTTCGCTAAGGGGCTCGGCGGTGGCTTCCCGGTAGCGGCGCTCGGCGGCCGCAAGGAGATCATGAGCCTGGTCGCCGACGGTACCGTGTCGATGGCGGGCACCTATACGGCCAACGGCATTGCGGTCGCCGCCGCCAATGCGGCGCTGGACGAACTCGGCCGGGACGGGACCTATGAACAACTGGACGCCATCTCGGACGAATTGAGAACCGGCCTCGACCTCGTCCTGAAGCAGGCCGGGCTGCCCGCCTATACGGTCGGGCTTGGGCCCCTGATGCAGGTGTGGTTCGCCGACAAGCCGATCCACAATTATCGTGACGCCGAGCGCCATGCCGACCAGGACCTGTTCCGGCGCTGGTTCGAGGGCATGCTGGAGCGCGGCGTGCTCTTCCATCCCGGCGCTTACGAGAATCTGTTCGTGTCCACGGCTCATAGCCGCGAGGACATCGCCGTGACATTGGCGGCCGCCAAGGACGTCGCCGACAGCCTCGCGCGGACGATGTGATCTTCGGTCGCCCGATGGCTTGCATCCGGTGGACGGCCGCTTGCATTCTGCCCGACGCGTCGGATCAGCCTTGTGTCGTGCTCTCGAAGACAAGGGAGCGGTGCGCCGACACGCCCGCCATCACGCCGGCAGCCGAAGCCATCGTGGCATTCGCCATCATGCTGGTGACGTCGCCGGCGGCAAAGACGCCTTCGACGCTGGTGCGCTTCTGGTCGTCGACGCTGATGAGGGGCCCAAGAGGACCGTCTTCGATATGGCAGCCGAGTTGCTCCGCCAGCGGCGAGGTCAAACAGGTCCGCGGCGCGGTGAAGATGGCCTCGACCGGCACCGTCAGGCCATCGGCGGAGCGGACCGCTTCGATTGCCGTGTCCCGGCCGAGGATCTCGACGATCGGGTTGCGCTCGACCGCGATGTTACGGGCGTGGAACAGGGGCAGAAGGTCCTCGTCGGGCTCGAACCGGCCCTGGGTGAAATAGGCCGTCGGCCCCCAATCCGACACCAGCACGGCCTGGTGCGCCGACATCGGATGGTTGGCGATGACACCGAGGCGGCGCTCCGCAACTTCAAAGCCGTGGCAATAGGGACAGCTGAAGATAGACAGGCCCCAGCGTTCGCGCATGCCTGCGATCTCCGGCAGTTCGTCCCCGACGCCGGTCGCCAGGATCAGCCGTCGGCCACGTATGATGCCTTTTCCTCCAAGTTCGATTTCGAAGAACGCCCCGCTCCGGCGTGCCTGCTGGGCCTGGCCGGCGAGGAAGCTGAAAGTCGGATAGGCGGAGAGCTGGGAGAGGGCGGTGCCGATGATCTCGCGCGGCGGGCGTCCATCCTGGCCGAGAAAGCCATGGGCGCTCTCCACGAAGCGGTTTCGCGGCAGGCCGGCATCGATGAGCAGCACCCGGCGTCGAGCGCGGGCGAGCTGCATCGCCGCGGAAACGCCGGCAAAACTGCCGCCGATAATGATGACGTCGTGAGGGGAATGGTCGGCACGGTCGAGAGGCGACACAGTCATTGAAGTACCTTGAGTCCGGTGTTGAGAAACCTTTGCTGGCACGCCTGCCAGATACGTATCATTGAAAGTTACATGATAGTTCGGCCGACGAAGAACGCAACTTTTATTGTTACGAGATTCAATTCCGGTTATCACGGATAGCGGCAACCCATCATCGCCACGGTGCAGCGGCCGGTCGGAGATGCTGAAAGGAAAGGGGACCGAATGGCTCGCGATAGCCGGCTGTCACGCATGCTCCATGTGCTGCTTCATATCGATCAGGCCGAACGCGGGCTGACCTCGGACGAGATCGGCCGGATGCTCGACACCAATCCCGTGGTGATCCGCCGCACCATGGCAGGGCTGCGGGAGCAGGGCTATGTGACCTCGGAGAAGGGCCATGGCGGCGGCTGGAAACTGGCCCGACCTCTGGATCAATTCACCTTGCGCGATGTCTATGCCGCCATCGGCGAACCGCCCATATTCGCCCTGGGTCTCGCCGAGGACCACGCGCAATGCCTGGTCGAACAGGCGGTGAATGCCCGCCTCGACGATGCGCTCGGCCAGGCGCGCCAATTGTTGCTCGATCAGTTTGCCAAGGTAACGCTGGCGGATCTCTCCGCCGATTTCCACGTACGCCTGGCCGCTCATGGCGAGCGTCGGTGCAACGCGCATCGGGAGGAACGCTAGAAAGGCCTATTGCGCGAGAGGAGGGGTCAGCCCGCCTTCTCTGCATCCATCCGTCCCGGTGGGCTTCGGACGAATGTGTCCTGTGCGCCCAGCACGCGTCCGTCCTGGGCGCGAAGTTCGAGCCTGCGCACGGGGAGGGCGGTCTTCTTGTCCACCAGCAGTACATGCGCTTCGTCAGGCTCGAAGAAGAAATCCTCCCCCCATTGCCGCAGGGCGACCAGAACCAGGAACAGGCCGCGGCCCTTCTCGGTCAGAACATATTCGTGATGGGGGCCGCCATCGCTGGCAGGCACCAGATCCATGATGCCATGGCTCACCAGATTGCGCAGCCGCGCCGACAGAATGTTCTTGGCCAAGCCTAGATTCTTCTGAAACTCGCCGAACCGGCGCAGGCCATCGATGGCGTCACGCACGATCAGCAGCGACCACCAATCGCCGATCGCATCCAGCGGCCGGGCGACGCCGCACAGGGATTCCTGGTGGCTTATCCTCTTGGCCATGACATTCGTCCACCATTCTCGTCCGCGCTCTCGTTTCGGAATATATCGGTTGCAAATTAAAACCACAAGGTTTATCGAACCTATGGTTTCAATCTAAAACCATAGATATGGACATTCTCATGATCGAGGCAGAGGCCACCTTCGATAGGACCTTTCCGTTCGCCCCGCACTTCACTGACGTGGCTGGCTTTCGAATGCATTATGTCGATGAAGGACCCGGCGATGGCGAGCCCATCTTGTGCCTGCATGGCGAGCCGACCTGGGGCTATCTTTTCCGCAATCTGATTCCTGTGCTGAGCCGGACGCATCGCGTGGTCGTTCCCGATCACATGGGTTTCGGCAAGAGCGAGACGCCGCAAGGGCGCAGCTATTGGCTGCAGGATCACATCGACAATCTCGAGCGCTTCGTCCTTGCCCTCGATCTCGGCAACATCACCCTCGTCATGCATGATTTCGGCGGCCCCGTCGGCATGGGACTTGCTGCGAGGCAACCGCAACGGATCCGGCGGATCATCTCGGCCAATGGGCCGACGCCCTTCGGGCAGGCCGATCTGGTCGAACGCCTCACGGCCAATGCGCAGGTGTCGCCCTGGTTCCAGTGGATTGCTCGAGCCCATGCCGGGGGTGTGCTGACAGGGGTGCTTGGCCAGCTCGGCTTCAACATTTTGAGCACGTTGAAGCTGAACGGCTTCGAGAACAATGCCATTGTCACCGACGCTTGGCTCTCAGCCTATGGTGCTCCTTTTTCGGAGCCGGCCGAATGCCTGGGTGCAATCGGCTGGGCCGAGGGCTTTGCCCTGGGTATCCACCGCTTCGAGCAGCCCAGCCCGGCTGCCATCGAGATCATTCGCGACAAGCCTGCTTTGGCGATCTGGGGGGAGGCGGACCGCACGCTCCAGGCCGGGCATTTCCTGCCCTTGTTCTCCGAGCTTTTCCCTCGGGCGCCCATCGAGCGGCTGAAGGGAGTGGGACACTACTGCTTCGAAGATGCGCCGGACACCCTTGCCGATCTGATCGGCAATTTCATTTGCCGGTCGTGAGATCGCGTAGCAGTCGCGCGGTGACCACCCTGCAGTCCTATGGCTTAGCCGAGTGCGTAGGGTCTCCGCCGCGCGGGTGAGTGTCCACGCATGCGGGATGATCGGCTTGCCATATCAAGGTCATGCCTCCAGGCTAGAACGTCAGGATAGTTCCTTGATTCTTAGAATAAAAAATCTATGTAATGTATTGAGATATATGAATTAATGTGTGCTTCCTGCTGGATTGCGTTGGTGGTGAGACGGCCGACCCTCAATCCGGCAAGACAGCATCCGATCGTTTTTTCAACGATCCGATACCCGCCATGAGGAATTCGTCATGCCTGTCGGCCAGTATAAACTCCTCCTGCCATTCCTACCCCTTGCCATGCTTGCTCTGGCGGCTTGCGCCTCCAATGCCGCACGGCCGGGACAGCCTCCAACCTGCGTGGCGGAGGCGGCGCAACGCCTGGTGGGTCAGCCCAAGCCAACCGATGATGTGGCCAGGAAACTGACCGGTGCCCAGATCGTACGCCAGATCAAGCCAGGCCAGGCTGTCACCTTCGATTTTCGTCCGGACCGGGTCACCATCACCACCAACCCGGCGACCGGGCGGGTGGTCAGCGCCGGTTGCGGTTGATTGAAGGTCGCCCTTCCATCCTCTCGGAAGGGCACCGAGGCGATGGGCCGGTTACATCCAGCTCCGGCCGTCGCCGCTGGAGCAGCCATAAGGCGGCAAGCGGTCGCCGAAACGCTTTTGCAGCTGATAGCACCCCCATTTGCGCAGGGCCATCGGCATGCGGCTGTTGAGCTCGATGCCGACTTCGTCGAGCGGGTCCTTGGCGGCCGTCACATAGTCGTACCAGCGATAGCCGGCCGTGCCGACGATGGCGATGACGGCCACCACCACGATCATGATGAGTTTTCGCAAGATCAGCATATTGAATACCTATGGCCTGATGACATCGAAGGAGGGCTGGCTCAGTTTCCCGTGCCGAGCATGGAAGAACGGAATTTCTGTTGGAGGGCCATCACGGCCTGCCCCTTGGCGTTGAAATCGTTGAGCAGAGGCTGCAGGGACGCCAGGGTCTTCTGATCCTTGGCAGTGATCATCATGCCGGTGACTTCGAGCTTGTCCTTGTGGCTTGCGATGAAATCGGAGAGCTGCAACGCGGCGGCAATCATGTCCTGGACCGGCGGCAGCATCTGCTTGACGCTGCTGGCCACGTTCGTCACGTCCCGCTCATAAGCCTTGTCGAAAACGGCCTTGAGATCTTCGGGCTGCTTGAGCTGCGCCTTGGCGTCATTGGCCTTGGCAAGGGCCTGGTCGATGGCACCACCAAGCTCGCCGATGAGATTTTGTACGGCGACCAGATCCTCGCGTCGCGACGCCAGATCGCTCATCGAACGGATGGAGCCCTTCGCCATGATGGCGCTGAAGCGCTGCTGCAGATTGCCTGGCTCACCGGTCGGGCCTGCCGCAAAGTCGGTGATGATGGCATAGTCCTTGACGTAGGGGCCGAAGGCGTCCTTCTGATTGCCGCTCAATTGCGGCACATGAGCGCCCGGCTTGTCGAGGATGCGGGTCTGCAGGAATTCGATGAATTCCTTGCGCTGGCTGGGTTCCTGGTCACCGCAGGCCGAAAGGGCAAGGCAGAGCAGAATCCCCAGAAAGGCCAAGGGGCGGGCAAACGAGTTCATACTGTCGATTCCAGGCAATTCGAATTGAGTGATTTGAAGAGAAATTCCAGAAAGAACATTGAAATCATAGCAATTTCACCCTCTGGAGGCGGCGCGGACACGGTCGAGGGAGAGGAGGCAGGGCAAGCGTACCTAGCATGCCATGTCATTCATTCAAGCTTTGTGCGCTACCGGTTCCGCTTTCAGGTTTCAGCACCGGGCGACGCCTGAGCCCTGACGTCTGCTGAGTTGTTCATCGAACAAGAGCATATTGAGGCCTCCATGCACGACGACATCGCCGCGACATCGCTTTCCTCGACGGTTTCCGCTCCTGCGGCATGTTTCCTCAGCGAAATCTGGCGCGCGGTCGGCGGGGATCCGGCACATCTCCGCCATCTGGCGATAAACGGTACCGGCGCTCTGCCCTCGATATTCCACGTCACCGATCTCGCCAGCGCTGCCGTGGCGGCCGCTGGCCTCGCCGTCGCCGAGTTGGTATCGCTGCAACTGGGCAGATTCCCTGCCGTGCAGGTCGATCGACGGCTGGCCTCATTCTGGTTCCTTACCTCGTTACGGCCCCAGGGCTGGTCGATGCCGCCGCAATGGGATGCCTTAGCCGGCGATTATCAGGCGGCGGATGGCTGGATCCGGCTGCATACGAACGCCCCGCATCACCGTGATGCGGCCCTCGCCGTCCTGAAGACGCCAGCGGATCGCGAGGCGGTGGCTGCCGTGGTGAAGCAATGGCCGGCCGTGGCCCTGGAGACAGCCATCGTCGCCGGGAATGGCTGCGCCGCCGCCATGTACACGCTCGAACAATGGGTCGATCACCCACAGGGAAGGGCCGTCAATGCGGAGCCGCTGCTGCATCGTAGCAGCAGCATCGGCGGCAACCGACTGCGTGCGACATTGTCGGCTGGCCGGCCCTTGCAGGGTATCCGCGTGCTGGACTTGACGCGCATTCTTGCCGGGCCCGTCGCGACACGCTTCCTCGCCGGCTTTGGGGCCGAGGTCCTGCGCATCGATCCGCCTGGATGGGAAGAGCCGGTCACCGTACCGGAGGTGGTGCTCGGCAAACGCTGTGCCCGGCTCGACCTGAAAAACCCGGATGATCTGCATGCGCTGGAACGGTTGCTCACGCGAGCGGACATACTCGTTCACGGCTATCGGCCCGATGCCCTTGCCCGCCTCGGGCTTGGTTCTGCGCGCCGGCGCCAGCTCAATCCCGGGCTAATCGACGTCTGCCTGGACGCCTATGGCTGGAGCGGGCCGTGGCAGGGTCGCCGGGGCTATGACAGCCTGATCCAGATGAGCACGGGGATTGCCGACGCAGGCAGGCGGGCAGCAGGGCGCGATCGTCCGACACCACTGCCGGGACAGGCGCTCGACCATGCCACGGGCTATATCCTGGCGGCAGCGGCCATCCGCGGCCTGGTGGAGCGACTGCAGACGGGGCAGGGATGCGAGGTGCGGGGATCGCTGGCTCGGACCGCACGCCTCGTGGTTTCAAATGGAAACCAGTCAGTCGCTATGGAAGCGCCGGCATCCGAGCAACCCTCCGACTGGTCCTACATTGTCGAGCAGACAGGCTGGGGGCCGGCCCGGCGCATCCGCCCGCCGGTCGTGATCGCGGATAATCCCATGGCTTGGGACTTACCCGCATCGAAGCTGGGATCGTCTGTGGCGGCTTGGCTCGCCGACAAAGCCTGACGCATCAGCAGCACTGCGTTCGTGCCCGAACCCATGGCGCCGAAGATCCTGTTTCTAAAGCGTCTTGCGATTTGGCGGAATCACCAAGAATCGCAAAGACGCCTTAGCCAATCCTTTGGATTGGCCTTGGGAACAAGGAGTTAGAGCAAATAGGCGTTCACACTTGATCGCGCTTTGCTCTAAGGCCGGGCCAGCGAGGCGCGCTTGTGCGCCGGATGATTCCAATAGGTCGTCTGGCCCTGATAGGCCGAGACGCCGGCAATGGCCGTGGTCACCATGGCCACCGCGAGTGTCGCGACGATGCAGGCGGCGAAACAGTACTGGCGACGGGCAATCCTCCGGCCAGCCTTCCCGGCCTGGGATTGTCCCTCGATAAGGTCCAGCAACGTTTCTTTCCGCACCAAGATCTCGCCCTCGAACTGTCGACATGACGTAACGACAAGGCAGAACGCGACAGGGCTCGTCAGTGCGATTTCGCACATTGCGATCATCACCCGATCACAACGGCTGGAAAAGCAGCCGGGACCAGTCTGCGGGCGACGTTTTGGCACGGCACTACCGCGGACCCGCAGAGGCGCGAGTTCCCCTGGTAGCCTATCCTGGCCGCGATATCACGGCCCTTAAAAGCCCATGCCACCGCCGCCCGGCATGGCCGGTGGCGCCTCCTTGCCGGGCAGTTCAGCCACAAGCGCCTCGGTGGTGATCAGCAAGGCAGCGATCGACGCTGCACCCTGCAGGGCCGTCCGCACCACTTTGGCTGGATCGATCACCCCGGCCCGGACGAGATCCTGATATTCGCCCGTATAGGCATTGTAGCCCCAATTATAGCTGTCCTTTTCCAGAAGCTTGCCGATGATGATGCTGGCGTCGGCACCGGCATTCGCCGCGATTTGCCGAGCCGGCACTTCGATTGCACGTCTGACGATGTCGACACCGGTTTTTTGGTCGCTATTGCCCGGTTTCAAGCTGCCCAGGGCGCCGAGCGAGCGCAGCAGGGCCACGCCACCGCCGGGCAGGATGCCTTCCTCCACGGCCGCGCGGGTTGCGTGAAGCGCATCGTCGACCCGGTCCTTGCGCTCCTTGACCTCGACTTCGGTGGCGCCCCCCACCCGGATCACCGCCACGCCGCCCGCCAACTTGGCCAGGCGCTCCTGCAGCTTCTCCCGGTCGTAGTCGGAGCTGGTCTCCTCGATCTGGGCGCGGATCTGGCCGAGGCGGGCCTGGATCTCCACTTTCTTGCCGGCGCCGTCGACGATGGTGGTACTTTCCTTCTCGATCACCACCTTCTTGGCCTGCCCGAGCATTGGCAGCCCGACATTCTCCAGCTTGATGCCGAGATCCTCGCTGACGACCTCCCCGCCGGTGAGAATGGCAATGTCCTCGAGCATGGCCTTGCGGCGGTCGCCGAAGCCGGGTGCCTTGACGGCGGCGATCTTCAGCCCGCCGCGCAGCTTGTTGACCACCAGGGTGGCGAGGGCCTCGCCTTCCACATCCTCGGCGATGATCAGCAAGGGGCGGCCGCTTTGCACGACGGCTTCGAGCAAGGGGAGCAATGCTTGAAGACTGGAGAGCTTCTTTTCATGGATCAGGATATAGGGGTCTTCGAGGTCGGCTCGCATCTTCTCGGCATTGGTGACGAAATAGGGCGAGATGTAGCCCCGATCGAATTGCATGCCCTCCACCACCTCGAGTTCGGTAGCCAGCGCGGTTGCTTCCTCGACGGTGATCACGCCCTCATTGCCGACCCTCTTCATCGCCTTGGCGAGGAATTCGCCGATCTCCGCGTCCCCGTTGGCCGAAATCGTGCCGACCTGGGCGATCTCGTCGTTCTTGGTGACCTTGCGGGCATGCGTTTTGAGATCGGCGACCACCGCGTCCACCGCCATGTCGATGCCCCGCTTGAGATCCATCGGGTTCATGCCGGCCGCCACCGCCTTGGCGCCTTCGCGGACGATGGCCTGGGCGAGAACCGTGGCGGTGGTAGTACCGTCACCGGCCGCGTCGGACGTCTTGGCGGCGACCTCGCGGACCAGTTGCGCGCCCATATTCTCGAACTTGTCGGCGAGTTCGATTTCCTTGGCGACGGTGACGCCGTCCTTGGTGATGCGGGGGGCACCGAAGCTCTTTTCGATGACGACATTGCGCCCCTTGGGACCGAGCGTCACCTTGACCGCATCTGCAAGCAGGTCGACGCCCTTCAACATCTTCTCGCGCGCTTCGGATGAGAACTTCACGTCCTTGGCAGCCATGACAATTCCTCCCTGGAATGGCTCGACCTTCGGCAAGACTGCGCTTTTTTGCGCTAACTTGTTGCTTTGACGCGGTTTTGCGACTTGGGAAATATCTTCATCGCATCGCGACATGCCCGAGCATGTTGCGATTTCTCCGAATCGATCTTTTCCACATTCCCTGTTTCGACGTGTCTTGTTGATGGAGAAGTCTATCAACTTTTTGGGGGAAACGCTTCAGTCTGAATATTGTTCTCGTTCAGTCGTTCCGTGGCGACCTTGTCTGTTCTGGCTCTCGAATTCCTGGTGGCGGAGGAGCAGGGGAGCGGGATCGTCCTCAACTGCCGGAAGGCAAAGGCGAAGGTGCAATGATCCTGCAGGGAACGCGGTATGACGATCTGTCGACGGGGAGAAGGCGGGATATTTCGCATTTCAACCGATCTGGCGGTTTGCCAAGCACGATCGAGGGTGTAATGCTGCCCGCATTCCACGACTCGCAAGCAACATACATTCCCGAATGAAACCCCCGTCCAAGCCTTTCTTCGTCGAGGTCAGGCGTTCGCGATCGATTCCGGCCCAGGCCTCTCCACCCGCGCGACCGACGTCGTCTTGGGAGGACGCGCCCGAGCCTGCCGGTGCGCGATCCAAGGCCTGGCAACATGCCGAGCAGTTCTTTCAGCCTCGAGCCACCGAGCCCGGGCCGTCAAAGCAGGAGCCCCTCGCTCCTGTTGAGCCTGTGCCCATTTCGGCCCAGGCCGTGGTCGAGCCCAAGGACAAGACCGCCCATGTCGAGGCGCGCGACGGGAAAGGCGATAAGAACACCGTCAAACGCAGTCGCAAAATGGCGAAAGCCCCGGTGCTGCCGCCGGAGGAAGCAAGGGTTATTCCGGTAAGGAAGGCACGCAGGAGCAAGGCATCGCAGGAAGAGCATCCCTCGGTGCATTCCCGGCTGGCTCCTGATGTGGCCCCCGGGAACGATCAGGAACCGCCGTCTTCCAATCTGCCGGAAGAAGTCAAGACCGCTCCGCGCAAGAAAGCTCCCGCCTCGGAAACACCGCTAGATGAGGTTTCCTCCGAGGATGCGGCCGAAGCGGGTGCGCGCAGGCCTTTGTCGGCTCGCGCCGCTCGCTCCGCTGCCAAACCCGCGGAACGCTGGACCTGCCGGTTGCGGCATGTCCGCCGGAATCTGGGCTCTGGCCGCATCGGGCAACTGCGTCCGTAGCCCCGAAGGGGCATCGCCTTTTGACCTGGATGGCTGATACGAGTTATCGGCCTGGCAGGTCGCGCCGACCTGTGCCGATGCCGAAATGGCTTGGCGGTGTGCTAGGTCTTGGCCGTTCGGCAGCGCGGGGTGATGGTGCATACGGAACAAGGCATTCTCAAAGTCTCGATCGCCGTCACCATTTTCGTAGCCGGGTTCGGCGTGGTGTTCGGCCTGCTTTCTGGTTCCTTCTCCATCGTCTTCGACGGCGTCTATATGCTGGTCGACGCCAGCATGAGCGGCCTGGCGCTGATTGTGGCGAGCCTGATCGCCACCAATTCGTCCCCGGCCACAGCCGTGGGAAAGCTGCATGAGCGCTTCACCATGGGCTTCTGGCATCTGGAGCCGATGGTTCTCGGCCTCAACGGCGCCATGCTCATCGGGGCGGCCATTTATGCGATGATCAATGCCATCGGCAGTCTGATGGTCGGCGGCAGGGATCTCCAATTCGGATATGCCATCCTCTATGCCGCCGTGGCCTTGGCTGCCTGCATCGCCATGGCGGTGGTCGAAACCCGGATGAACCGGACCATCCGCTCCGATTTCGTGGCGCTCGATGCCAAGGCCTGGATCATGTCAGCCTCGATCACCGGGGCGCTGCTTCTGGCTTTCTGCATCGGCTATGCGATCGAGGGCACGCGCTTCGACTGGCTCACCCCCCTATGTCGATCCCGCTGTCCTGCTTCTGCTCTGCCTGGTCATCATTCCTCTGCCGGTTTCGACCGTCAGGCAGGCCCTGTCCGAGATCCTCCTGGTAACGCCGACGTCCCTCAAGGACCATGTCGACGCCGTCGCCAAGATCTTCGTCACCAAATACGGCTTTCTGACGCACAAAGCCTATGTCGCGAAGGTTGGCCGAGGTCGGCAGATCGAGCTCTATTTCATCGTGCCGTCCGGCCGGCCAGCCACGCGCTTGGAGGAATGGGACCGCATCCGTGACGAGATCGGCGAAGCGATCGGCGGCGAAAGCCGGGATCGCTGGTTGACCATCGCCTTTACCACGGATGTCGAATGGGCCGTGTAGAACGGGCAGAGGATACCAGCGCCGCCTCTGCGAGAGCTGATCATATCTATAATTATAGCTTTATATCAATCAATTACATTGATGTAATAATATTTTAGGTTGGATTTTCTCAAGCCAGGATCTTTGCCTTGAGCCAAAGGAAAAGCGGCAGGCGAGCCCATTGCCTGAGGCGGTCTGCATTCTCCATATCGGGAATGGGCTCGCGCAGGGCCGTAATCGCCAGGCCCGCCCGCGAGAGGGCAGAGACATAATTCTCAAGCGGTTGCGACCAGCCGGCAAAGTGCATGCGAAGTCCGTCATGCTCTTCTTCGCCTTCGAAGCGAACCCGGCCGTAATAGCTGCCTTCCAGGATGAAGGGCGCATCCGGCTCAGGGCCTGCGAAGCGGCCACGGTCCCGGAAGGGATGCACCAGCGATATCAGGAACTCGCCGCTCGGCTTGAGGACACGTCGGGCTTCGGCAACGGCCGCCGGTACATCCTCGACATCCATCAAGACATTGTAGGCCACCACCAGATCGAAGCTGGCCGCGGCAAACGGTAGTTTTGCAGCTCCTGCAACGGCGTAGGCGTCGGCTGATTCCGCCTGCCGCGCGGCATCGACCATCGGCGCCACGGCGTCCGTTGCCGTCACGTGGTAGCCCAGCTTGCGCAGTTCGCGACTGACCCGGCCTTCGCCGCAGCCTATCTCCAGAGCCTTGCCTTGCCCGGCACCGATGAAGGCAAGCAATGACTGGCGATAGGCCCAGAAAGCGTCATGGCCCGGCGATCGCGCCCAGGCGATCCACTGTTCGGCAATACGCGTCCAATGGGCCTCGTCCGCTGAACGGTCCATTTCGTCTCACTCCGATCAGATTGTGCTGATTCGAAGGAGCGAGCCTAAAGCAAAGTGCATTCAGGCGGGAAGGGCTGCACCTAACCCGCTGTTTCGGCACTTCTTTGTGCTCGATGACGGTCCATCGACACCTCCGGACAACCGCGCAGGCCTGGCGAATGATCCGTGCGGTTCTCTGCCCTTCTCGCAGACCAAGCGTCAAAGCAGCGCGGTTGCCGCATCATGCGACGAAATTGCTTGCGGGCACGACAGCGCTTGGCGCAAGGACAATCGGGAAACGGCCGGCCGTCATGGACTCCACGATGCAGCGGTCAAGTCTTGGCCACGAATCAGATCTTGGCCGCGAAATTGCTTGGGGGCAGCGGTCCATGGTTCAGGTCATCAGGCAATCGGGCGACGTATTGGTGCTCGGTGCCGGTATCGTCGGCGTCTCGGTTGCTCTGCATCTTCAGAAATTGGGGCGATCCGTCGTTCTCGTCGACCGCCGTCCTCCAGGCGAGGAAACCAGCTACGGCAATGCGGGCCTGATCGAGCGGGCCAGCGTCATTCCCTATGGCTTTCCACGTGAGCTCTCGACGATTCTCCACTATGGGCTGAATCTATCTGCGGATGTGCGCTACCATTGGCGCTTCCTGCCCAAGGCCCTGCCGTGGCTCGCGCGCTTCTGGTGGGAGTCCTCGCCCAAGCGGCTGCGCCGGGCTGCCCTCGATATGCTGCCCCTGATCGAGCATTCGGTGGAGGAGCACGCCAGGCTGATGGCCGATGCCGGTATTTCCGAGCAATTGCGACCAACCGGCTGGATGGAGGCCTATCGCAGCACCGCGGCCTTCGAGAAGGCCTGTTCGGCGGCCAGGCAGCTCGATGAATTCGGCTTGCGCTACGACCTCCTTGCCGCTTCCGCACTGCGTGAGAGGGAACCGAGCCTGGCGGGTGTATTCGCGGGTGCGGTGCATTGGCGCGATCCCGCCACGATTGCCGATCCTGGCCGGCTGGTGAAGGAGTATGCTGCACTTTTCGCCCGCAATGGCGGCAGCTTCGTCGAGGCCGACGCGACAGCCCTGCGGCAGGAAGAGGGCGGCTGGAGTCTGGAGACGCCGGAGCACCACTATCACTGCCGCGAAGCCGTCGTTGCCCTTGGGCCATGGTCGGACCGGCTCTACACGAAATTCGGCTATCGCGTGCCGCTTGCGGTCAAGCGCGGCTATCACGTGCATTTCAATCCGGCACCCGGCGCCGTCCTCAATCGGCCGATCGTCGACATCGAGCGTGGCTATCTGCTGGCGCCGATGACCCGGGGCATCCGGCTGACGACGGGAATCGAGTTCGCCGCACGCGATCACGCGCCGACGCCGGTACAGCTCGACCGGACCGAGCCGCATGCCCGCGAGGTATTTCCACTCGCGCAACGTGTCGAGGCTGCGCCCTGGATGGGATCGCGCCCCTGCCTGCCGGACATGCGTCCCGTGATCGGCCCGGCTCCACGCCACAAGGGCCTGTGGTTCGCCTTTGGCCACAACCATCATGGCCTGACGCTCGGTCCCGCCACGGGGCGACTGCTGTCGGAAATGATGGCGGGATTGCCCACTTTTGCCGATCCGACGCCCTTTGCAATGAACCGGTTCGGCTGAAAGACATAGGGAGTGCAGGCCGGCACCAGCGCCGTTCAGCCATGGGCCCGCTTTGCTCGAGGCGGCAAGGTGCTGCGGATCCTGGCGAAGAGGGCGGCTGGCAGAACCGGCTTGTGCAGCAGGGGGATGCCGCTGGCCTCCGCTTCGCGTAGCCGCTCGGGCGCGGTGTCGCCCGTGATGAGGATGGCGGGCAGGTCGGGGATCCGTTCCCGGAGGATGGCAATCGCTTCCGCGCCGGTTCGCTGCTCGCGCAGGCGGTAATCGCAGATCACCAGATCCGGTGCCATGCGGTCGAGGCAAAGCCGCGCCTGCTCGATGCCTTCCACGGCCTCGCACCGCGCGCCCCAGGTTTTCAGCAGGCGCAACATGCCCTCACGAACGGCTTCGTCGTCGTCGATCACGAGGATCCGGCACGGTGTGCCCAGCGTCGTGTGGTCGTTCGCGAACGCGGACGGCTCGGGATCGGCCTGCATGCCGGACTGCCCGGCTGCAAGAGGCAGAATAAGAGCGAATTTGCTGCCGCGGCCAACCACCGAGCGCAATCGCAATTCATGATTGGCGGCCCGGGCGAGACGCTCGGTGATAGCCAATCCCAGGCCGAGCCCCTTGCGGCGATCGCGCTCGGGATTGCCGAGCTGATGAAATTCTCGAAAAATTTCCTGCTGGTTGTCGGCCGCGATGCCGATGCCGCTGTCCCAGACCTCGACATGGACCTGGTCGGAGCGGCGCCGGCAGCCGATCAACACACCACCGCGTTCGGTGTAGCGAATGGCGTTGGAGATCAGGTTGCGCAGGATCAGCTCCACCAGTGCGGGGTCTGATTCCACCATCACATCGGTATCGCGCTGACGGTAGACGATGCCTTTTTCATCCGCCGACGGGGCAAGTTCGGTACCGATCCTGTTGAGCAGGGGCTGGAGTTCGAAACAGCGCTTGCTCACCGTGACCACGCCGGCTTCGAGCCGCGAGAAATCGAGCAGCGTGTTGAGCATGTCGCCCGAAGCACTCGAGGCGGCGCGGGCATTGTCCAGGATCTCGCGTTGCTGCGCCGTCAACTGGCCACGGGCGAGCACTTCCAGGAACAGGCCCTGGGCATGGATGGGTTGGCGCAGATCGTGGCTGGCGGCAGCCAGGAATTTCGATTTGGCCTGGTTTGCGGTTTCGGCCTCGAGGCGGGCGGCCTGGGCGATTGCCGTCTCCTGGCGCAGGCGCTCTACCAATTCGTTGTTCTCGAACCGCAGCTCCGCCAATTTCTGGAAGGTCTGCGACGCGCTGCGCGCCGAAGCGATGATGGCGATGCAGAACAATATGCTGCCAATCGCCATGCCCCAATACATGGGATCGCCGAGCGTGACCAATTTGAGGGAGAGCATGGCGATGAACACGACCGAATAGCCGACAAAGGCCGGCAGCACGGGCGCCATGAAGGAGAGGGAGCCAGCCTGGATGCCGGCCATGAAACACAGAAGCAGGGCGATGGCGAGGGGCGAAGCCTGATCAAAGGCGATCCAGGGCAATATGCCCCGCAGGACGCCGATCGCCGTGGCAAGCAGGACGGCATAACGCTGGTAGCGACCGGCCTCGGCAACAGGATCCGGACTGTCACGGAAGCGGTTGGCGAGCAGGCGCAGAAAAGGCACGGGAAGAAAAGCGCAGACTGCCCAGATCGCCAAGGGAAGCACGGGGGCATTCAGGGCGAAGATGACGGCCATCGCCGCATTGCCGATGCCGCCGATGATGAAGGCAAACGGAGCCGTGCCAAGCATGAAGCGAAGCTGCTCCGCAGCGATGCGGGCGGGAACCGGCTTGAACAGGAGCGCTGCCATTCAGCGTATCAGGCCGCGTTCGCGGGCCGTGGCCACCGCCTCCGCCCGGCTCGCCACGTCGAAAGCCGCCAGCAGGGCCTGGACGTGCACGCGTACCGTGTTTTCCGACAGGTTGAGGTGGCGCCCGATCACTTTGTTGGAATAGCCCCGGCCCAATTGGTCGAGAACCTCGTATTGGCGCGGCGTGAGCTGGGCCTGGCTTCTGGCGAGCGGATGAGCGATCTCGCTGGGGGCCGTCTCTCCTCGCAGGGCACTTTCGACGGTCGCGACGATACGATCGGTCGGCTCGGCCTTAGACAGGAAGGCCGCCGCGCCCTTGGCGAGGGCCTCCGCCCGAGTGCCGACATCGTCATGCGAGGTGAGGATGATCACAGGTGCGCCTGGCCAGCGTCGCCTGAACACGGCCAATCCTTCCATGCCGCTCAGGCCGGGCATCTCGATATCGAGCAATACCGCATGAGGCCGTATCTGGTCCTCGGCAATGGCCTGGGCGATCGAGGCGGCCTCGCGGATCATGGCGTGCGGCAGCCCTTGCTCGAGCACCAGGCGCAAGCCGGCGCGCAGGAGCGAGTGATCATCGATCAGGAGTAAGTGCAGCGGCGATGGGGCGTGCATGACACCCTACTTTAGGCTAGTTGCCGACCTTAGACCATTAGTCCATGCAGACTAGTCCAAGACAGACTATGGAAAATGAGCTAAGAGTTTTCTAAAGTCGCTTTGACCAACGGGTTGGAGTTGAGTGGAGCAACTTGGCGGGATTGGTCTCACGACGAGCTTGCCGGCCGATTGCGGCTAAGGCGCTTGCCGCAAGAGAATCGGATGGTTGAGGTTTTCACCTCGTCGATCTATCGCCGATCCGGGCCAAGCAGGCTGCATTCCCAATGGTAGCCAGCGTGACAGGGGGGCGCACTATGTACTTCGGCAATTCGCTGCCGAAGTTCTCATGGTCCATTTTCTTGCTGAAAGACTCCTCCCGTGGAACCGATCCCCACTTCCCATGCTCCCGAACACGACCGGCAGGGCGCGCCGTGGACGATTGCCGTCATCGATGACAAGCAACTCACCCGCAGCTGTCTGATACACAGCCTCGTCTCTGCTGCCCCTGCCTTTTCTGCCCTGGGATATGCCAGTCTGGCGGATTGGCACCAGAGTGAGGAAGGCTACGGCCCGTGCATTGTCCTGTTTTGCGTCACGGGTCAGAAGGCAACCGAGGCGGTCGTGGGGCTCGATCTCGATTTTGTGGCCCAACATTGCGGTGACGTTCGGGTGATCGTGGTTTCCGACATCGAGGATCCCCGGCTGGTCGTGGCGGCTCTCGGCAAGGGGGCACGGGGCTATATCGGCATGAGCTCCAGCCTCGATGTTGCCCTGGCGGCTATACGCCTGGTGGCGGCAGGTGGCATCTTCGTCCCGGCAAGCGGCCTGCTGCCGTCGAAGTCACGGGCTGGTTTCAGCGGAGAGGAAAGCCAGGACGAAGGCGTGTCTCGGCAGGCGGCCTTCACACCCAAGCAACTGGCGGTGATCCAGCGATTGCGCCAGGGCGAGTCCAACAAGATCATCGCCTACAAGCTCAATATGGAGGAATGCACCGTCAAGGTGCATATCCGCAACATCATGCAGAAGATCCGGGCGCGCAATCGCACGGAAATCGCCTATATGACCAACGATCTTTTTGACGGCGACGCCCACTGATCCAATCGGAAGGGGCAACCGAGTTCGGTTCCGGTCGCCGGGATCGGGGCGTTGCAGGCTTCAGAAGGCAACCGCCTCGACGATGCGGACACCGGATCGTCGGGCTCGCGCCACCAGATCTGCGCAATCCTTGCCGCCCGGAAAAGCAATCACCACGAAGGGCTCGTAGAAATTGAGCATGTGCTCGTTGCGCAGCGGTCCCGCGGATGTGCCATATCTGAGCCAGGACGCGCGCTCGACAATCGACCTGACCCGATGGGCGACGGCCCACTTGGTTGCCAGCAGGTCAGCGCCACGCTTGCCGGCATGAACGATACGAAATTCTCCCTCATCCGCCAGCAGGCGGTCCAGGATGGCGAAGACGCGTTGCTCATCGATGGTCTCGTCATCACCACAGACGAGCACGGTTCTGGGCTTGCCTGGCGGCAGGCGCGGGATCTTCTCGCCGGAAGGCTGCAGCAGCGAGAGATGTCTGTTGTGCATGTCGATCGTCATGAGTGCCACCGCCCGGACCTGTGACCGCTTTGAAGCGCAGTTTCTCTATTCTTCTTCGCGTTGATGCATTTTCTTGAGCAGAATTTCCCCGATCTCCCGGGGGGATGTCGCGGGTCCTGCCGTGATCCTTGATACCGAACCTGCATGTTGGCCGAAGACCGGCCTGTATCTGGTTCGGGTCAAACCTCTTGGCTCTTCCTTGCCCGCCATTAGATCAGCCACCGGCCTGACAGGGGTGTGATCCGATTGTCCGGAGCCCACTACCGCATGATAAGGCAAGGCGAGCGAAGGCGAGTCTCGTCGTGAAAGTGCCCCATCAGCGCCCAACTCTCATGCCACTCTGGCGGTGTCATCGAGATCTGATCTCTGTCATTCACCCCCCCTCCATTGGTATCCGCCGCCCTTGCTGAGTATCGCCGACGCCCTCATTCACTCTCTGACATCCATCATACTCGCCCTGGCGGCCATCCGCGTGACGGGCATCATGGCCCTGGCAGTGGCCGGCTTGCTGGTGGTGGGCGTAGTAGCCACCACAATCCGGCGAAGAAGGCGCGGTTGAGGCACCGGCCGTCAGCATCCATGATTGAGCGTTACCGAATCCGCTCTTCGCCCGCCGGCTCGCGCTGATAGGTCGCCAGGACCTGCCGCAGCTTGCGCCCCAGCAACAGGAGAGCCGCCAGGCCGGCGCAAAGGCCTAAGCCGAAAGTGACGATCTGCAGCGCCGACAGCTGTCCATCGAGGCTCGCGCGCAGTCCCGCACCGGCAGCGACCTGCAGGGCGATGCCGGGCAGAATGCCAAGCCCGGTCGCGATCAGGAACGGGCCGAAGGCGGTCGAAGTCGAGCCGAACACGAAGCTCACCAGGCTCGATGGCGCAATCGGCGCGAAACGGCATAAAAGCACGATACGCCAGCCACTTATCCGAACAGCTTCACGAAGCGGCTCGAGCAGGCGCCAGCGCCGGGTGAGCCGGTGCCCGTAGCGGCGACCAACGGCGAGGCCGAGCCAGTAAGCCACGGATGCGCCGAGGATGGATCCGATCAGGGCAAGCGGGATGCCGTATAGACCATAGGCGGAACCGGCCACGATGCAAAGCGCGGGCCGGGGCAGCAGCGAGACCGCACTGACGAAGAAGAGCAGCAGCATCAAGGCTGCTCCCCACTCGCCGGCAAAGCTCAATAGATCCGCCTGCATGCCCAAACCAGTCCCGGTGTCGTTCGCCGTTCATATCGTGTCTCGGGCAGGATGCAACCTCGATGGCTTTTGCTCAAGAGACATTCACGCGGCCTGTGGCCGGATGTGAAAGCGATGCCGGCATCCAGGCAGCATGCCGATCATGCCTCGTGCCAACAAAGAACCCGGCGTGTCGGGCGCCGGGTCAAAAGTTGGTTGCTATGCCGCCGATTTGCGGCATGGGTGCACACTATTGTCAGACGATGTGACACAGCCGTGAAAGTACCGGCGCCAAGGCGTCCTGTAATCCGACAACCTTGCCAGGATTCGCAAATGCACATCGAAACAAAGGGTTAGGACCGGCAAGAGGCTGGTCCCTCTCTGGAACACAGCCGGTCAGAGAATGGTTTCGAGAATATCGGCCGCGTCGCCGATATCGGCCTGGACGGCACGAACCGCACCATCCCGATCTCCCGATCGCAGTGCGTCGACGAGGATACGGTGGTGTTTATTCGAGACGACGAAATTGCCGCGTTCCTGCAGCAGGTTGAAATAGGGGCTGACCTGGAGCCAGAGGGTCTCGATGATGCCGAACAGTGTCTCCGAGCCGCTCGCTTGGTAGATCTCGAAATGCAGCGCCCGGTTGGCGCGCAGATAGATCTTCCGGGCTTCCTTGTTCGGCTTGATGTTGTCCATCTCTTCGACCAGTTCGTCCAGCCGGGCGAGTGTTGCGGGCTGGAGGTTGGGCGCGGCCCAGGATACCGCCAATCCTTCGATTTCCAGGCGAGTGCGCGTCAGGTCGGCCAATCGTTCTCGGGTCAGATGCGGAATGCCGAGGCTTCGCCCGGCGACCACCGTGAGGGCCTTTTCCGCCGTCAGGCGTAGAATGGCCTCGCGCACCGGCATGGCGCTGACGCCGAAGGCATCCGCCAGCCACTGGATGGTAATCGACTGGCCGGGCGCCAGGTCGCCATTGAGGATCAGTTCCTTGGCCTGGCGATAGACGTCCTCCTGCATCGTGGCGCGCTGCACGCGGACGACCGAGAGCGGTTCTCGCGCCTTGGACCTGATTTCGCTCATGACACCTCCGCGTTGCAATCCCGGGACGGGATTCTCGTCTTGTAGGTCGGTTCGCCGTTCCAAGAAAGCGTCACCGGGCTTGCTAAAATTCTGATCTTTGATTTATGATCAAAAGTAGCTCACAGAAGCTGACTTATCAACGAGTCGAAGTGCCCGCCGCAACGAAGCGGGCTGACAGGGAGGGAAGAATGGGACTGGTGAAGCGCGGTGCTGCCCTGCTGGGCGCGGGACTGCTCGGCCTATGCGCCCTTGGCGGGCAGGCCGAAGCCAAGGACAAATACAAGATCTATCTGTCGATGAGCTATATCGGCAATGATTGGCAGGGCGAGGCCGCCAACATGGTCAAGGCCATGGCCGCCAGCAAAGAGATGGCCGACAAGGTCGATCTCCAGGTCCAGGTCGCCGGCCCCAATGCCCAGCGCCAGATCCAGCAGATCAACGCCATGGTCCAGGCCGGTGCCAAGGCCATCGTTGTTTTCCCGATCTCGCCCACGGCCTTGAATGCGGCCGTGAAGAATGCCTGCGGCAAGGGCGTGGTGGTGATCGCCTATGATGGCGAGATCACCGAGCCCTGCGCCTACAACGTCACGATCGACCAGGGCGAGGCAGGGCGGGTCACGGCCGAATGGCTGGCCAAGAAACTGAACGGCAAGGGCAACATCATCGCCATCACCGGCGTGCCCGGCACCTCGGTCGATACGCTGCGCACCAAGGCAGCCAAGGAGGTGTTTGCCAAATATCCCGACATCAAGATCGTCAACGAAGCCGTCGGCATGTGGAGCCAGGCGGTGGCTCGCACCGAATTGTCCAAGATCATGGCCACCCGTAAATGGGACGAGATCGACGGGCTGTGGATGCAGGTGGGCTGCTATACCGCCAATACCATGCAGATCGAGGCCGGCGCGACCCCCGATAAGCTCAAGCCCTGTGCCGGCGAGGGCTCGAATGGCGGCCGCATCCAGATGCTGCCGGTGGGCACCGAGGTCGAAGGCGCCAACGGCACATATACCCCGATGGCTGCGCCCCGAATTTCCTATGCCTCGCCGCCTTACTCGGGTGGCCTGGCCCTGAAGCTTGCCGTCGCCAAGCTCGATGGCAAAGACATTCCCAAGCACACGGTGCTGCCTTTGCCGATCGTGACGAACGAGACGATCAAGCTCTGCCAGGAAGGCAGCTGGGCGGAGATGAAGGCCGGCTGTAACGCCTTCAAGCCCTCTCTGGTTTCCAACCCCGGCTGGTTCGCCTCGATCTATTCGGCCGAAACGCCCGAGCTCGGGCTGTCGGCGGCGCTGGTCGGCCAGCCCGAGAATTGAAGGCAGGGCGGTCCGCGCCCTCGTCCAAATCCGAGACTCTCCTTCTCCTCTTGCGGGAGAGGGAGAGACACCTTGTTGGTCTCGATGTGAGCCTCCCGGTCAGGATGAGGCGCGCAGATACCGCAAATGAGTTCAGGACCGGCTCGCATGTCATCCCCATCCGTTCAGACGGCTTTGCCGAAAACGGCGGTCGCGGCCCGCGATATCAGCCGTTCCTTCGGGCCGACCATCGCCGTCGACGGCGTCTCCTTCGAGGTCAGCGCCGGCGAGACCCATGCCCTGCTGGGCGAGAACGGCGCCGGCAAGTCGACGCTCGTCAAATTGCTGTCCGGCCTGATCCTGCCGAGTTCGGGCCATTTCGAGATCTTCGGCCAGCAGGCCATGCTTGGCAGCCCGCGCGCGGCCCATCGGCTCGGCATCCAGACCGCCTTCCAGGAATTGACCATCGTCAAGGACCTGACGGTGCTCGACAACATGCTGCTGCCTTATCCGCCGACCCTGCTCGGCCAGATCCGCCGCGCCGAGGCCCGCCGCCAGGTGGCTGAACATCTGGACGCGATCGGCCTTGCGGCGATCGACCTCGACACCGACCTGCGCGATCTCGATCTCAACCTGCGCCAGAAGATCGAGATTGCGCGCGCCTTGTTTCGCCGCCCCAGGATCCTCCTTCTCGACGAGCCGACCTCCACGCTCTCCGGCCGGGACATCGACTGGCTGGGCGGCCTGATCGACGGGCTGAAGCGCGATGGCGTCACGGTCGTCTTCATTTCCCACCGCATGGCAGAGGTGAGGGCCTTCTGCGATCGCGTCACGGTCCTGCGTGGCGGCAAGCATATCGCCACCGCCAGCCTTGCCGATGTCGCCGACGAGGACCTGATCGGCATGATCGCCGGCCGGGAGCTCGGCCGCTCCTTCCCGCCCAAGCCGCCGGTGCCCGCGCTGACCGGCGATCCCGTGCTTTCGGTAAACGGCCTCAATACACACAAGAGGCTCGAAAGCGTCGGCTTCGACCTGCGCGCAGGTGAGATCCTCGGCGTCGCCGGCCTCCAGGGCATGGGCCAGCTCGAGCTTTTCTCGGCCCTGTTCGGCATGGAGGAATATCGCGGCGAGATCCGCATCGACGGACAGCCGGTGACGCTGACTTCCCCGCGCGACGCCATCGAGGCGCGCATCGGCATCAGCCTGGTTCCCGAGGACCGCAAGACCGAAGCCCTCTTCCTCAAGCTCGACGGGCAGCGCAACGTCTCCCTGCCGGTGATCGAGCGCTATACCAGGTTCGGCCTGATCGACGAGGCCGGCGAGGGGAGGGATGTCGCCCGGGTCTTCGGCCGGCTCAACGTGCAGATGCGCGCGCTGTGGACCAGCGTGAAGTCCTTCTCCGGCGGCAATCAGCAGAAGATCGCCATCGCCAAATGGCTGTTCGCGCAAAGCCGCGTGCTGCTGCTGTTCGATCCGACCCGCGGCATCGACGTCGGGACCAAGCATGAGATCTACACCTTGATCCAGCAATATGCCGCCGCGGGCGGCGCCGTCCTGTTCCATTCCACCGAGATCGCCGAGCTCGACCATCTCGCCCATCGCGTCCTCGTGCTCTATCGCGGCAAGGTTGCGGCCGATCTCACCGGCCCCGCGATTTCCGAGGACGCCATTCTGCGCGCCACGCTGGGCAGCGCTGCCACGATCCGGGAGGCATCATGAGCGCGGCCCAAGCCGATATGTCCCTCAAGCCGTCGCCCCCCAGGCGCGCGGTCCTGCGTTGGGCGCGCCATCGAGGCACATTGATCGCCATCGCGGCTTTCCTGGTCTGCCTCGGGCTGATCCGCCTCGTCAGCGGATCCCTCAACTATTACGACATCTCGACCATCGCCACGGGCGGGGCGACGCTGGCAACGGCCGCGATCGGCCAGACCGTCGTGGTCTTGTCGGGCGGGTTCGACCTGTCGGCCGCCGCCGTGATCTCGCTGGTGAACGTCACACTGGCGAGCCACATGCAGGACGATCCATCCAGCATCCTCCTATGGTCCTGCGCCGGCATCGCCATCGGGGCTGCGGCGGGTGCCTTCAACGGCTTCTTCATCGCCTTCCTGCGTCTTCAGCCGATCGTCGTGACGCTTGCGACCATGTTCATCCTGCAGGGCGTGACGCTGCTGGTGATGGACAAGCCGGGTGGCCAGCTTCCCGCCGGGTTCAGTGCCTTCTTCACGGCGGACGTCATCCCCGACTGGCTGCCCGGCCCGGTTCTGATGCTCGTCCTCCTGGTGCTGGGCTGGCTTCTCCTCAAGAACACCATCTTCGGCAAGGCGATCTATGCCATCGGCTCGGACCGGGACGCGGCGCGTGCGGCGGGCCTCGACACCCGCCTGTGCGAGTTCTTCGTCTATGTCCTGGCCGGCGGGCTCTACGGTCTGGCCGGCGTGTTCATCAGCGCGCAGACCGGCTCGGGCGACCCGCTGGTCGGCAATCCCATGCTGCTGCAGATGTTTGCGGCGGTGGTGGTGGGCGGCACCTTGCTGGGCGGCGGGCGCGGCGGGCCGGTCGGCACCATCTTCGGCGCCTATGTGCTGATGATGGTGGTCAACATCCTGCTCGTCCTCAACGTGCCGGCCTTCTATTCCTCCGTGGTCGAGGGCACCATCCTGATCCTGGCGGTGCTCGGCGCTTCGATCACCCGCACCTCGGTGCTCGCCTCGACCTTGCGCCTCGGCGGCCATCGCCTGTCGGCCTGGCGTCAGGGGCGTCTGCCTCGGCAGCTGACCCTGCCGGAAACGCGGCTGCGGCTGCCGGACGAGCCCGCTCGAGCCGCACGATCTCAAGTCGCGCGTCCCAGCTTCTGGATCCGCCGCCAGGAGGATCTGCGCACCGTCCTGCCGGCCTTTGCCTGCTTTGCGATCGTTCTCGTCGTCAGCCAGTTCGTGCTCGGCAGCACCCTGCTGTCATGGGGCTACTACAATTCGCTGATCGTGCTGGCGAGCTTCCTGGCCATTCTCGCGCTCGGGCAGGGCAGCGTGATCCTCACCGGTGGCCTCGACCTCTCGCTGCCATGGACGATCGCCTTCTGCGGCATCGTCAGCGCCGGCCTGATGAAGGGATCTGACAGCGCCATGCTCTATGCCTTGCCGCTGGCTCTGGGGATCGGCACGTTCATCGGCCTCATGAACGGTCTCGGCATCGTGGCCCTCGGCCTGTCGCCGATCGTGATGACCCTGGCGATGAACGGCATCCTGCAAGGCTTCGCGCTCGTCTATTCCGGCGGTACGCCCGACGGCTTTTCGGCCCCCGGCCTGCGCTGGATCATGACCGGCCAGGTGATGGGCGTGACACCGATCGTCCCCCTCGTCATCCTGTTCGTGCTCGTTGCCACGATCCTGCTGGGTCGCACGGCCTTCGGCCGGCGTGTCTACGCCATCGGCAACGGCATGCGTGCCGCCGAGCTTTCGGGCGTTCCCGTCGGCGCGACCCTCGTCAAGGTCTATATGCTGTCGGGTTTCTGCGCGGCGCTCGTGGGCTGCCTCCTCGCCGGCTTCTCCGGCCAGGCAAGCCTGGGCATGGGCGATGACTATCTCCTGCCTTCCATCGCCGTCGCCGTGGTGGGCGGCACACTGATCACCGGCGGGCGAGGGCGCTATATCGGCATGATCGGCGGCGTGCTGCTGCTGACGGCCTTGCAGACCCTGCTCGCCGGTACCACGCTTCCCTATGCCACACGCGCAATTCTCTATGGCGTGGTTGTGCTTTGCGCGGTTATCACATTGCGCGAGAAAAACACCTGAACATATTGCCATACAAGGAAATATCATGACTGGAATTGTCCTCAAGCCCGGTCTTCGGGTTCTCGTCACCGCCGGAGCTTCCGGCATCGGCCGCGCCATCGCCGACCTCCTGATCGACAACGGTGCCAGGGTGCATGTGTGCGATGTCGCCGAGCATCATCTTGCCGATTTCCGCAGCGCCCATCCCGGACACGGCGCCAGCCTGTGCGACGTCTCCGACGAGGAGGCGGTGGCCAGGCTGTTCGATGAGGTAAAAGCGGGCCTCGGCGGCCTCGACGCGCTCATCAACAATGCCGGCATTGCCGGGCCGACAGGCGGCGTGGAGGAGATCGCGCCCGCTGACTGGCGCCGCACCATCGACATCTGCCTCACAGGGCAGTTCCTGTGCACGCATCATGGCGTGCCCCTGCTCAAGCAGGCCGGCGAGGGTGCCATCGTCAACCTGTCCTCGGCGGCGGGGCGCTATGGTTATGCCTATCGCACGCCCTATTCGGCTGCCAAATGGGGGGTGATCGGCTTCACCCAGAGCCTTGCCAAGGAACTCGGCCCCTCGGGCATTCGCGTCAATGCCATCCTGCCCGGCATCATCCGAGGCCCGCGCATGGAGGGGGTGATCCGCGACCGCGCCGCGCAGGTCGGCGTGCCCTATGAGGCGATGGAGAAGCAGTATCTCGATCGCATCTCGCTGCGCCGCATGACGGGCCCGGAGGATGTTGCGGCCATGGTCCTCTTCCTGTTGTCGCCGGCCGGCATCAACATCTCCGGCCAGTCCCTGGGCGTCGACGGCAACGTCGAATCCCTGTGAGCGTCCCCTCTCAGTCGGGAACATCCCCATGAAGACAGCCATCATCGGATCCGGGTTCATCGGCCGCGCCTGGGCCATCACCTTCGCCAGGGCCGGCCACGAAGTCAGGCTCTGGGACAAGGACGCCGACGCCCTGCCGAAAGCCCTGGCCTTCATCGAGGAGATGCTGCCGGATCTGGCCGCCAACGACCTATTGGGTGGTTCGGAGCCGGCCGAGGTCAAGGCGCGCATCCATATCGAGGCCGATCTTGCAGTGGCGCTCGATGACGTCGATCACGTCCAGGAAAATGCGCCCGAACAGGTCGAACTGAAGCGTACCCTGTTCGCCGATCTCGACAGGCTGGCACCCGCCAAGGCGGTGCTGGCAAGCTCGACCTCGGCGATCCTGCCTTCTGCCTTCATGGAGCACCTGCCCGACCGCCAGCGCTGCCTGGTCTGCCATCCCATCAATCCGCCCTATCTGGTGCCGGCGGTCGAGGTCTGTCCCTCGCCCTGGACCTCGCAGGAGGCCATGCACAAGGCTGCCGACTTCATGCGCAGCTGCGGCCAGTCGCCTTTGGTGATGAAGCGCGAGATCGACGGCTTCATCATGAACCGCCTGCAGGGGGCCCTGCTCGAGGAAGCGTTCCGCCTGGTTGCCGACGATATCGCCAACGTCGAGGACATCGATATCGGCCTGCGCGACGGGCTGGCCTTGCGCTGGTCCTTCATGGGGCCGTTCGAGACGATCGACCTCAACGCGCCCGGGGGCGTGCGTGACTATGCCGAGCGCTACCAGGGCATCTACGCCAACATCTTCCCGTCGGTGCAGTACCGCGTCGATTGGGCCGGCCCCGTGATGGAGCGCATCGAAGCCGAGCGTAGCGCCCTTCTGCCACGCGACAAGCTCGGCGAACGCCAGAAATGGCGCGACCGCCAGTTGATGGCTCTGCGCGCCCACAAGCGTAAAGCCGCCAAGGACATTGGAAAGTGAGTAGACGGTATGGCCCGCAATAAAGTCATCATCACCTGCGCCGTAACGGGCGCCATCCACACACCGTCAATGTCGCCCTATCTGCCGGTGACGCCAGAAGAAATCGCCGATGCGGCTGTCGGCGCCGCCGAAGCCGGCGCGGCGATCGTGCATCTGCACGCCCGCAATCCGGTAACGGGCGAGCCCGACCAGACGCCGGAGGCCTTTGCGCGGTTCCTGCCCCAGATCAAGCAGCGCTCGAACTGCGTCATCAACCTGACCACCGGCGGCGCCCCGACCATGAGTATCGAGGAACGCGTGCGGCCGGCGGCGACCTTCGCGCCTGAAGTCGCCTCGCTCAATCTCGGCTCCATGAATTTCGGCCTGTTCGGCATGCTCGATCGCTTCACCGATCTCAAGCACGAGTGGGAGCGGACCTATCTGGCCAACAAGGACATCATCTTCCGCAACACCTTCGGGCAGATCGAGCACATCCTGACCACCTGCGCCGGCAATGACACGCGCTTCGAATTCGAATGCTACGACACGGCGCATCTCTACAACCTCAAATATTTCTTCGATCGCGGCCTGGTGAAGGCGCCGTTGTTCATCCAGACCGTGTTCGGCCTGCAGGGCGGCATCGGTGGCCATCCCGACGACGTCCTGCACATGAAGCGCACGGCCGACCGCCTGTTCGGCGACCAGTATCGCTGGTCGGTTCTCGGTGCCGGGCGCAACCAGTTCAACGTTGCGGCGATGGCGGCCGCGATGGGCGGCAATGTCCGCGTCGGGCTGGAGGATTCGCTCTGGAACGGGCCGGGCGTGCTCGCCCGCTCCAATGCGGAGCAGGTCACCCGGGTCCGCCAGATCATCGAAGGTCTCGGCCTCGCCGTGGCGACCCCGGATGAGGCCCGCGAAATGCTGGGCCTGAAAGGCGGCCACGCCGTGAATTTCTGAGGCAGGCCGCCGGGAGGCTGAAAACCAAAGAACGGTTGAAGGAGAGGGAACAAGCATGCGTATCGAAGTCCTGCTGGATGTGAAGACCACGTTGGGGGAGGGGCCGCTCTGGGATGTCGAGCAGCAGCGGCTCTACTGGATCGACAGTTTCGACGGCCGCGTCTTCCGTGCCACTGCCGACGGCCGGGAACTGCGGGCCTGGGACGTGCCGCAGAAGATCGGCTCGATGGCGTTGCGCAAGGACGGTTCGGGCGCCGTCGTCTCGCTGGCGCGCGGCTTCCACCTCCTCGACTTCAAGACCGGGGACGTCGAGCTCATCCACGATCCGGAGCCGGATCTGCCCAACAACCGCATCAATGACGGCAAGGTCGACAAGCGCGGCCGCTTCGTCGCCGGCTCCATGGACACGATGGAGGAGGGGCCGAACGGGGCGCTCTACAGCCTGTCGACGGATTTCAAAGTCACCAGGCTCGATAGCGGCATCATCTGCTCGAACGGGCCGTGCTGGAGCCCGGACGGCACCATTTTCTATTTCACCGACACCTGGTCCGGCGAGATCTCGGCCTATGACTATGACCAGGACACCGGCGGCGTATCGAACAAACGAACCTTCGCCAAGGTCGACGGCTCTGGCGGTGGCGCGGCCGATGGCTCGACGGTGGACGCCGAGGGCTGCCTGTGGAATGCCCTGGTCTATGACGGCAAACTGGTACGCTACCGGCCGGACGGTTCCGTCGACCGGGTGATCGAGATGCCGGTCAAGAAGGTTACCAGCGTGATGTTCGGCGGCCCCGATCTCGACGTGCTCTATGTGACCTCGATGGCCAAGCCGCCCTTGCCGCGCTTCCCGGGTGACGGCGTGCTGCGAGGCAGCCTGTTCGCCATCCATGATTTGGGCATAAGGGGCATTCCCGAACCGCGCTTCGGCGGGTGAAGGGATCGGAAAACGGCGGGACGGGACGGCCCCAACCAGCAGCTTTCGCCGCAAGCCAGGGCCGGCGCGCCTCGTTGCCGGCGAGTGTCGTTTTCTTGGCTGGCGGCCAGCTTGCTGAAGTTAAGGACGAGGATGATCCCGCGCCGATAAGCTGGCCCAGCCGGCAGGCTCATGGGCCGCTGGGCAAGACTTTTCGTCATCGGAGCAGGGTGGAAATCCTTGTTTTGATTCTTTTAAAAATCGTTATGCATCAATGAGATATTTTATATTCATAAATTGATGATTTATCGTTTTGCCTTGAGCAGACATCGAAGTCTTCCGACCCCTGCATCTGCAGCAGCCGGAAGACCTCGATGTCTATTACGGGTGGCTAAAGTGAACGAGCCACCCGCAGACCCGGATGCTACTCTACAATCTGTACGATCCGACGGGTGCCGGGATCGACCAACACGACCTCATCATTGATGACCGTATATTTGTAGCGGACTTCGCCATAGTCGGCAGGTACGTCGTAGTATTCGACGCCCTCCTCAGGCAGGACGACGCCTACATTGAGAGGTTCTTCATAGCGATAGGAGGGGATATGCCGCTCGATCACATATTTGCGGAAGCGGGGGCGCTGTTCGATCCCCAGCAACCCGTTGATGCCGCCTGTCACGGCGCCGACCGTACCGCCGACGATACCGCCGATCGGCCCGGCATTGTCATTGCCGCGTTCCGCCCCTTCCTGGGCTCCGCCCATCACGCCTTGTGCCTGGGCAGCGGCCGGCAGCCATAGCGCCACCAAAGATATGCCAATCAAGTTCATCAACCTGCTTGTCATGACCTTTCTCCGTGGTTATCGAGTGTATCCACTCCAGATATGAGCAATACAACAACCCATGGCTGCAATTGTTCCCATATAATTTTGATGAAAATAGGAATTACGGCACGCGTCGCAAAATTATCTTTGATTTCTTAATGATGACACATTTCCGGTAAATGTGTGTCATTGAAGTATTCTGATGAATTCCAAGTTTTTTGAGATATGTAGATAGGAAATTCTTGTCGCCGCGCAGCCGTTGTGTCTTGCGGCCGCAGACGTGCGCCGATGGTTGTCCGAGTGTCGTGCGCATAACCGGATTCGTCATCGCAGCGGATGATCTGCCGGCGTCGTATGTGCGAAATCGCACATCCGCAGCATGAAATTACCCCTAAGGCTCCATGAAGTTTGGAGATCTGCTGGATAGCGGCAGTCTATTTTAAGGTAATATGGTAATGGGTGCTGCCGTGCTTTCCGACGCCTATAGGAGCGTCGACGTCGACCGTCTGCCAAGACTGCGCAATGAAGCCATGCGGCCGACTCCCGTTTCCGGTCCGATCATCACACCCCGGGTCGCGACGATCCCGATCCTCATCATCAGCGCCGCAACGCTGATCCGCGACTGCCTGGCGCGCTGCCTCGCCGAAGCCGAATTGAACTGCAGCACGAGCGGCTATGGATCTGTCGACGAATGGCGTCCGACGGACCCTGCCGCCCCCGTGACGATATTGCTGTGCGCGACTGGGGACGGCGCGACAGAACGCGCCATTTGCGACGACATTGCCCGGTTGCAGGCCAAGGCTCCCGACAGCCAGATCATCGTACTCTCCGATGTCGAGGACCCTGTTCTGGTCCGTCGCAGCCTCGAACAGGGTGCCCAGGGTTTCGTCGGCATGACCTTCAATCTGGACATGGCGGCCGCCGCCATTCGCCTGGTTCAGGCAGGAGAGAAGTTCGTCCCCGTCAGCAGCCTCCTGGCGGCGCAGGCCGCGCCCATGCCGGCTGCGGACAAGGGGCCACTCGGCCAGGCGCTCACCCAGCGGCAGATTGACGTCATCGACCGTTTACGCCGTGGCGAGTCCAACAAGATCATCGCTTTCAAGCTGGAGATGAGCGAGAGCACGGTGAAGATCCACATCCGCAACATCATGCGCAAGATCAAGGCGCGCAATCGCACGGAAGTGGCGATCCTGACCAAGGATCTGTTCAACTAAGCACAGGGCCTCGGCTCGAGCAAAACGCGTTCGTGCCTGGATGAATGCGCAAGACGGCAAGGCTCCCTATGGGAGCCTTTTTTGTCTGCCGGTGAGGTGTCGGGAACATGCCGCCTGATCGGGCGTTATGGGCAAGGGCGGTGCAGGTATCCACCATCACCGTCAAGGATCACCAGAACGGAGAACAAGATGGCCGACTCGATCTCCTCGGACGATGTGCGCAAGGAACTGGAAAAGCAGATTGCCGATCTCCGCAAGGAAATCAGCGCGCTTGGCAAATCCATCGCGGATCGCGGTGCCGAGACATTGGAACGCACACGCGAAGCGGCTTCCGAAGCCGTGGATCGGGCCAGAGGGCAGACGAGAGCCTCCTTCCAGCAGGCCCGCGAGCAGGCGCATGCCGTGACCGATGCGGCGAGGGAACATCCCGGCACGGCCGCGACGATATTGTCCTCGGCCGGCATTCTGGGATTCGTCGTTGGGCTCTTCGTCGGTGCGACCCTGCTCGGGAACGAGCGACGCTAACCTTCTGTCTATCGAGCAGGCGCCGCCACGACGTCCTGCAGCGGTTTCCGGTCAGGCTCGCTCATTTGTCAACCAGGGCAAAGCGCAGTCTGGCTGGTTCGCTTGCAGGCTCCGGCCAGCCCAGCGTCGAACTTGCGAAGGCGTGAAGGAGGGCCGCCAGCCGGGCACAAGGCTCGGAACTGGCGACGATCGCCCTGCCGGTGTCACGTGTGCCGACGCCAAACTGTACCTGGCACTGAAACTGTTCCGCATGGCCATCGAGCGTCCTGACGCTCAGCCTGCTCCTGGGCAGCAGACAGCGCCGAAGCCTCTCGACAGCATCGATGGAGGTGGTGAGCGCGTCAGGCTCGCCACAATGCGAACCATCGGCGGACGACAGGCGATGGTCGGGCAGGACGACCAGCCAATCGGCGAACATGCGGCCATTGAGATAACGAAGGCTCAAGCAGATATCGCGATCGAGCCATGGATCGCTCCTATCCAGCCGACTCGCCCTATCGGCAAATGAAAAAAGGGCGCGCACGTCGTAAGCTTGCATGGATCGGCACCTCGATGGTTGTCGGAGGCGAAACGGCGGCGGACAACAAAGGTTTCCTGCCTGCGACGAAGTGGAGCAAAGCCCGGGCCGCTTTGTGGTGCCGGCGGGAACCATGAACCCGGTTCGCAGGTTCAGCGCCAGGACAGTTCGATATCGAGGCCGCGGCCTTCGAGCAGGATCTGCGGCTTGCAAAGGAGAACAACATGCGCAGGCTTGGCTTTCTGGCTTCACTCGCGGGATTGGTCGCTATTGCCAAGCTGCTGGATGAAAATCATCGATTGCGCCAGGAAGTCGGGGCGCTGAAAGCGGCCGGCCGGCGCCGGGACATGGCAGCGCAGCCCGAAGATCCGTGGGACGCGGTCGATGAGGCGAGCGACGAGTCCTTTCCCGCCAGCGATCCTCCTGCTTTCACCGCGCGCCGCAGGACCTGAAACATGCGAGCACGGAAGCTCCGGCGCGAGCATCCGGGTGCGGGCCCTTTGGTGCGAGGCGTTTGGACGGTGATGCCCGCCGTGACGACCGCCATGTTGCGCAGATCCAGCAGGCCGCTCACCAGTAGGATCGCGGTCAGCCGGCGGCGTTCAGGCTGCAATGAGTCCCCGGCTGCAGACCGTTCGGAATGGCCGGCGGCGCCGATTACCCGGCATCCGATGCGCCATCCCATAATGAGGCTCATGACGGCACTCATGGTGTTCTCGATAAGATCTGGCATTTCGTGCTAGTCCGGGACCAGCGGATGATGGGAGTGACAAGCTTGGCGGGATTCGAATGGACTCGCTGATGACGGCCGCGGCCCGTGCGCTCGCTGCCGGCGACCCGCTCGGCGCCCTGAACCGGGTTGCCCTGCGTGACGACGCGCCGGCATTGGCCTTGCGGGGCATCGCTATGGCGCAGCTCGGCGACCTCGACCGTGCCCGAACCCTGATCCGAAATGCCGCGCGCGCCTTCGGCGCCAGGCAAGCCGTGGCGCGCGCGAGATGCATCGTCGCCGAGGCCGAAATCGCCTTCGTCTCGCGTGACCTCGGCTGGCCCGCCAAGGCCCTCCATACCGCACGCACGACGCTGGAGCAGCATGGCGATCGCGTGAATGCCGCTCATGCCAGATATCTCGAAGCCCGGCGCCTGCTGCTGATCGGGCGTCTGGATGCCGCCGAGGCGGAACTTGCCAATTTCGACCCCGCGCCGCTGCCGCCGGCCCTGAGGACGGCCCACGACCTGGTGGTTGCCGGCATTGCGATGCGTCGGCTCGAGACCCGGCAGGCCCGTACGGCGCTGGCACGGGCCGAACGGGCCGCAAGCGAGGCCGCAATCCCGGCGCTGGCGGCGGAAGTCGAAAGCGCCAGGCTGATCCTGGATACGCCGGCGGCCCGCCTGATCAGGGCCGGCGGCGAACGCCCGGTCCTGCTCGATGAAGTCGAGGCTTTGCAGATGTCGAAAGCCTTCATGATCGATGCCTGCCGCCATGTCGTGCGCAATGGCGACAAATCGACTTCGCTTGCCCGGCGACCGGTGCTGTTCGCCCTCGTCCGTGCACTCGGCGAGGCCTGGCCCCGCGATGTGACGCGCGACGAGCTGGTGGCGCGTGCATTCGGAGCCAAGTCGGCCGACGAGTCCCATCGCGCCCGCCTGCGGGTCGAAATGGGTCGCCTGCGTGCGACCCTGAGGGGACTGGCCACCGTCAATGCGACCAAGCGCGGTTTTGCGCTGGCGCCGAGCCGCACCGGCGAGGTCCTGGTGTTGGCCCGGCCGGTGGAGGAGAAATATGCGGCGGTGCTGGCATTTCTCTCCGATGGCGAGGCCTGGTCCAGTTCTGCCCTGGCGCTTGCACTCGGAGCCAGCCAGCGTACCGTGCAGCGTGCTCTCGACGAGCTCGCCTTGGCCGCCAAAGTGCAATTCTTCGGCCGTGGAAGGGCACGCCGCTGGGTGACGCCGCCGGTGCCGAGTTTCGCGACAACCTTGTTACTCCCGGCACCGCTGCCATAAAGCTAGGATCGGCCGTATGAAACGGACACCAGCAGAAATCCTTCGCGAATATGGCCCCTTCGCCGGGGTCGAAGCCGTGCACGGGGTCAGCTTCGATGGCGAGAATGTCTGGTTCGCCTCCGGCGACAAGCTGAATTCGCTCGATCCCGACAGCGGCAGGACCGTGAAGGCTCTCGACGTCCCCGCGCATGCCGGCACCGCCTTTGACGGCCGGCATCTGTTCCAGATCGCGGAGGATCGCATCCAGAAGATCGATCCGGCCACCGGCACGGTGCTCGCCACCATTCCAGCGCCCGGCGGCGGTAAGGATTCGGGCCTGGCCTGGGCCGAGGGGGCTCTCTGGGTCGGCCAATATCAGGACCGCAAGATTCACCAGATCGATCCCGAGACTGGCGCCACCTTGCGCACCATCGAATCCAACCGTTTCGTCACCGGCGTGACCTGGGTCGACGGGGAACTCTGGCATGCCACTTGGGAAAATGACGAAAGCGAATTGCGGCATGTCGATCCGGCCACCGGCACGGTCCTCGACAGCCTTGCGATGCCGGCCGGCCTGGTCGTCTCCGGGCTCGAAGCCGATGGGGGCGAGCGTTTCTTCTGCGGTGGCGGCGAAAGCGGAAAAGTCAGGGCCGTCCGCCGGCCTGCAAAGGCAAAGCGCGCTCGTGGCTGAACGCCTGTGTGCTCAGACGAGCACGGGCCGCTCGGGCAGGAACAAGTCGGCGAGAATGCCCAGCGCCTGGTCGAGCTGAGCCATCGCGGGAGCGCCGAGGCTTATCCGCACTCCACCGTCCGGTGCTGAGGGATCGGCCATGGCTGCGCGCGCCGGCATCAGGGCGACACCGCGCAGCGCGGCACGGGCGACGAAACGATCCGCCGCTTCGGCCGGCATCGGCAGCCAGGCGTGAAAACCGTCATTGATCCTGAGCGCCGCCTGCTTGGGCAGGCGATCGGCAGCGAAGGCCGAGCGCCGGACGGCATCTGCGCGGATCGAGGAGGCAACGGCTTCCGCCGTTCCGTCCGTCAGCCACATCCCCATGATCTCGGCCTGGAGCGCCGAGGCCATGGTGCTGCTCGCCTGCAGCCTCGCCTCCGCCTCGGCCACGCGATCGGACGGGACGACGAGTGCACCCATGCGAAGCCCCGGGCTCAAGGCCTTGGAGAGGCTGGTGACATGGAAGGTGCGTTCGGGTGCAAGGCAGGCCAGGGGGCGAACGCCGGCTGGCGCGAAAATGCCGTAGACGTCGTCCTCGATGATGATGACGTCGTGGGCACGGCAGAGGCGGACCACGTCCTGGCGGCGTTCGGCACCCATCGTCGCCGTCGTCGGATTGTGCAGGGTGGGCGTCACATAGAGCACCCGGTGCCGGCCGTGATCGGCGCCGAGCGCCTCGGCCAGGGCACCGGGCGTAAGGCCCTCCCGGTCCATCGCGAGGCCAATGGTCTCGAGGCCGGCCTGCCGCGCCACCAGCAGGCCGCCCGGATAGGTCAATGCTTCGGTCAGCAGATGGGTTCCCGGCGGACAGGCCATGGCCATCGCAATGGCGAGGGCGTGCTGGGCACCATGGGTCAGCACTATACGGTCCGGTCCGGCGTCGACGCCCCATCTGGCCAGCCAGCGTGCCATCAGGCGGCGATGCTCCGGGCGCCCCGCAGGATGGGAATAAGCCCCGAACGTTTCGGCATCGAGGCGCTTTGCCAGTGTCGACAATGTCGCCTGCAGCAACCTGTCGCTCAACATCTGCGGCGGAGCATTGATGCCGAGGTCGATGCTTCCGGTCGCCATGGCCGACGTGCCTGCCACGAACATGCCGCGGCCGTGGAGGGATCTGACCAGGCCGCGCTGCTCCAGCTTGGCATAGGCCTTGGTGACGGTGCCGACACCGATGCCGAGGCGCCAGGCAAGATCGCGATGGGCCGGCAGCCGGTCGCCGGCGCCGATCAGGCCGGCGGCGATGTCGTCGGCAAGCGCCGCGGCGAGCCGCTCGAATGGCGGGTCGTCGCCTGGTGTCAGGCGTGGCTCCCAGGGCGACGCAAGCTTCACGGTAGACTCGTTAATTGTGTCACATGACACTATTATGCATTTCGAAAATGTGTCACGCCTCTATGGTGCCGTCAATTCCCTGCGGAACCGACGGCCCTTGCCATGACATCCGACCTGCTGACCGCCTTCATCCTCTATGCCTTCGTCACTTCGATCACGCCGGGGCCGAACAACACGATGCTGCTGGCCTCCGGCGCCAATTACGGTCTCTGGGCCACCATGCCTCACCTTCTCGGCATCAATCTGGGCTTCTGCATCCTGGTGCTCGCCGCTGGCTTCGGCATAGGCGGCTTGTTCACGGCCTTCCCGTTCCTTCACACACTGCTGCGCTATGGGGGCGCGGCCTATCTCCTTTATCTCGCCTGGAAGATCGCGAGAGCGGGCGGGCCGGATTCGGAGGGTGGCCGGGATCGACCGATGACTTTCTTCCAGGCAGCGGCCTTCCAATGGGTCAATCCAAAGGCCTGGATCATGGCGATCGGCGCGATTGCGACCTACACGCCGGTCGACGGCTTCTTCGGTTATGTCCTGGTGGTGGCGGCCATTTACGTTCTGGCCAATGGCCCCTGCCTGCTGGTCTGGGCGGCAGCAGGGACCGCTTTGCGCGGTTTCCTGTCGGAACCTGTGCGGCTGCGCGTCTTCAACGTGGTGATGGCGTTGGCGCTGGTCGCCTCACTCTATCCGATCCTGGCTGAAGCGGGGCGTTGATCGACGGGAGCATCGACCTCCCTTCAGAGGTCGAAGGTGAGATAATAGGTCACGAAGGAGAACAGCAAGGCAAGCAGCACACTTTCGAGCATCGGCTTGGCTCCGGTGAAAGAGGCCACCAGCATGCCCGTGCTGCCTTAACCTGCGATTTCCGTTTGTTTCGGCGCGGTGGCGATATCGCGGCATTTCGGCGCCTCTCGTCCAGCGGAGCCTGGCCCATCTCGGCCCGTCTCGGTCCGGCAAATCACGAAGGACTGTAAGTCGCGAAGGTGGGTGTTCCAGCCTTCTCATAGACCTGGATCGTGAGGCCAGCCGGCGTCACCTCGGCCTTCGACGGCCTGAAGCCGAGAGGCTGCCCGCCATCTCTGAAGAGCTTGCGGCCCTGTCCCAGTACGACGGGAGCAACCATGAGCCTTAGCTCGTCCACCAATCCGGCTGCCAATAGCGAGTAGGCGAGCCGCCCGCTGCCATGGATCTGCAACTCGCGACCGGGCTTGGCCTTCAAGGCGGCGATGCCGTCGAAAATGTCGCCAGACAGGATGGTCGATGGAGCCCATAAGGCACGTTCGAGCGATGTCGAGGCCACATATTTCGGAGCGCCATTCAGCTTGCTGGCGACCGGATCGTTCGGATCATCCATTTTCGGCCAGTCGCGCGCGAAATTCTCATAGGTTCGGCGCCCGAACAGGAAGCCATCGGCCTCGGTGACCCAGGCGATCACCGAACGCATCAAGGCATCATCGATGAAGGGCACGAACCAGCCGCCGCGGGTGAAACCGTCGGTCGTGTCTTCATCGGGGCTTCCCGGCCCCTGATACACACCGTCGAGGGACAAGAATTCCATCAAGACCAGCTTCATGACATCACCTTTCGCAGCTCGACCCCGGTTTTTCGGGATGTGGGTGAAAACCCATTACCTATCCTCAAGGCTAACTATCAGCCTTCAAAACTTAGCGCAAGGGCTTAGTTTATATCGGCGATGGAACATTCTGTCGGGCGGGCAGGGGAGCGAACGACTCCCACCGAAGGCACGTAGCGGCGCGGGCGCGGCATGCAGTGGCGGGCAACAGGCCGAGATGAAGGCCATTCTTTCGGATCATAGGTCAATCAAGATAAAACGCCGTGGAAGCTGGTGCTCCACGGCGTCATGGACCGGTGGTCGATTGCGGCTGGGTGAAAGAGCTCGCGGTTCTCGCACCCACCCCAGCGGGACTTTCTATTGGGCGTCGATGCGCTGGCCGATATGGGCGATAGCCTGCTGATAGACGGAGGCGGCATTCCAGGCCTGGATAGCCCCGAAATTCGGCTCGCCCGGCTGGTAGCCCTGGCCGGCACTCCAGCCATGGGCCTTCAGATAGTTGGCGGTCGAATCGAGGGCACCCGCAGCGGTGTCGAGATTGCCGACGCCATATTGCAGTACGGTCTTGGGCATGAACTGGGTCTGGCCCACTTCGCCATGCATGGAACCGCGGGTCTGCGCCGTGAAGCGGCCGCTGTCGACGAGCTTGAGCGCGGCATAGAGCTGGTCGGTAAAGAATTCGGGGCGGCGGCAGTCATAAGCCAGCGTTGCCACCGAGGAGAGCATGTTCTGGTTGCCCTTGACGGCACCAAAGCCCGACTCCATGCCCCAGATCGCCAGCAGCGGTCCCGGCGGCACGCCGTAACGGCGCTCGATAGTGGCAAACAACGCACCCTGGGATTTCTTGAGCTGGCGTCCGCGCGCAACGATCGTGTTGCCACCGCGCTTGGCAAGGAACTGGTCCAGGGACAGCCGGAAACTCTTCAAGCCGCGATCGGCGTTGATGGTGGCTGTGGCGTAATGGGTGCTCATCAGCGCGGCGATGCCGGCCTGACCGACGCCCTTGGCGCGTGCCTCGGCGGAAAATTCCTGCTTCCATGCTTCATAGCCGGCTGCAGTCTTGCCGCATTGGGCTGCATAGGCTCCGCCTGAAAGCTGGAACAGGCTCAAGACCGCTCCGGCCAGCGCCGCTACATGTATCCTCGTGCTCATCCAAATCCCTTTTTTGAGAACATCCAGGCTGCCGGCGACTACAGCAGTGACGCCCGGTCAAGTCAATCGATGCAGAACGGTGCCCACATCATGCTTTCGATTTTGGGTTTACGAAGCAGGCCAAAGCTTGTGCCTGTTGTCACCGCATGAGCATTGGGCGAGCGCAGTTGCGCCATCGCATGCTTCTGCGGCGAGCGGCCTTGCCGGATCGCATGCCGTCGACATGGTGGGCTCCCCCCGCCATGGTTGAGCGCGGTGATTTGGCGCAAAACGGTCCGCACGGATACGACCTGCCATTTCCTTACATTGGGATCTATCAATAACCAATTGTTCTAACGATATTTTTTATGTTGAGGGATGGCTGTCAGCTTTTCCGGAAAATGCTTTAGATTGCAGCCATGCCGGATTTGTTCAGCCTTCAGAGAATCGAGACCTTCAGACAGGAGGTCAAGAAAAGCCGCTTTCTGGCGACGGCCGCTCCCGTGTCGGGAGAAGAGGCCGCCAAGGCCTTCATCAGGGATCATTCCGACATGGCGGCCAATCACAATTGCTGGGCCTGGCGAGTCGGCCCCCTCTACCGCTTCAACGATGATGGCGAGCCCAGCGGCACCGCCGGCAAGCCGATCCTGCAGGCGATAGATGGCCAGGCCCTGGATGGTGTCGCCGTCGTGGTCACGCGCTGGTTCGGCGGCGTGCTGCTCGGCAGCGGCGGCTTGATCCGGGCCTACGGCGGCACGGCTGCCGCCTGCCTGCGCGCTGCCGAAAAGCTGCCGATCGTCATACGGGTCGAGGCACGCATCTCCTGCGCCTTTACCGACCTGGCGCTGGTACAGGCCCGCTTGTCCGCCCATGAGGCGGTGCAGATCCTGACGCAGGATTATACTGCGACGGGAAGCGAGTTTGTCGCCGCGATCCGCGAACAGGATCTGGTCGATGTTCGGCAGATGGTCGCGGATGTCACGAGCGGTCGCGCAGTCATGTCTATTGCGACGCCAGACGAGCCTCCGGCCTAGCTCGGCTCTGCTTGCCGCTCTCCGGTCTTGCGCTTGCTCTCGGCCTTTTCCTTGCGGGGTTCTGCCGGACTTTCCCGCTCGACGCTGACGGACAGCTTTTGATAGACGCCAAGGCCCACGATCATCGCGGTGCCGCCGAAGAGCAGGAGCGCCGGATAGAGCAATTGCTCCGGGCTTTGCTTGGCTACCTTGAACACCGTTACCAAAGCCTCGAGGAAAACTGCGATCACGATGGCTGACATGAACTTCGTCAAGCTGCGGCAAGCTTCCACAGCATTGCGCATTTCGCGGGCGCGCAGCACCTCCTCTTCGAGGAAATAGCGCGCCACGTCGAAGACCGCGACGCCGACCACCACGAAGCCTATTGAATCGAGCAGCGTGTTGTCGAACTGGCCATCGTAATAGGCGGCATGAAAGACCCGAAATCCGGCTATCGCGACAAGACCGCCCGCCAACATCATCAGGCAGATGCTGGCTACGGTGAACACCACCCGGGACAGGACCTCCATGCGACTCCTGCAAAATCTGACCACTCTACTCCGGCAGCAACCGGAACGCGCCCGAAATCAGCCCCTGCCTCACGAGCCGAGGCGATACGCACGGGCAGGACAAGGGCTCGGCTACCATTTCGTTGGTCAGGGCGGGAAACCGGAAAAACCATCCCTGTTCCCTCTACTGCCAGGTCCGGTTGACGCGTGCGCATCTTGCAATCAAACGCCTGTCGGGGCCGATCGTTCCCAAGCGGTGCAACCGACCACCCGTGCAAGTTCCCGGCTGATCACCCAGCCGGGTCTCGCGATTGTTCGCGTCAATCCGCAACCAGGAACCAGGAGCGGCGGGCGAAGCTAAGACCCACCGTATAGATGCAGAAAGCGGCCACGGCCGTTGCCGGTGCCGACAACTCCGCATAGGCGCCACCGAACAGGTGCAGGCCGATGCCGACGGCCGCGCCGGCAAACCAGGCGGCCAGGCCGAGTGGGTTGAAGGCGGGCACGTGACTGGAGCGATATTCGATCGTATCGCCGGCTAGGCGCCGATAGCGGTCGCTGAGAATGTGGGCCATGGCCACGGCGACCCAGGCCACCACGAAGATGCCCTGATAGGCAAGCGCCTGCAGCAGATAGGCGAAGACATCGGCCAGCATCAGGAGATAGACGATCAGGCCGACGACCACGGCCCAGCCGATGCGCCCGAAGGGCAGCTTGCCGAAGAGCTGGACCAGGGCCTCCATATTGACGGCGGCGAGATAATAATTGGCCGTGTTGATGCGCGTCTGCGTAACCCAGACGAAGAGCAGGCCCCAAACGCCCATCAGCTTGAGCAAAGCGAGCAGGACGGTGACTTCGCTGACGGCGCCGAGATCGGGCACGGTGCCGATCATGAACATGCCGAACAGGCCGCTGACCAGGAACACCATGACATAGAAGGGCATGCCGAAATTGAAGAGGGCGTGGTAGCCGGCGTCTTCCTGCCGCCCGAAACGGGCATAGTCGAAGGTGAACATCATCAGCACCCACACGCCCATGTAATAGACGAAGCATGACCACCAGCCATTCGCCGGCGCCCCGCCGGCCGGGCCGAGATTGAGCCATTTGTCGCTATAGCCATATTCGGCGATGGCCAGACCGACGGCGACCACGAGGCCGAGGATATAGAAGGGCAGCAGCACGCCGTTGAACTTGTCGAGCCAGGTCTGGATGCTGCCGAAGATCAACGGCACCGAATAGAGCACCACAATCAGGGCGGCGATCGCATAGGACACGCCGGGAAAGATGGTGTGGATGCCGACCGCGATGACCGATCCTTCGAACACGGCATAGTAGATGGCGGTTGCGCAGAAGATCAGGGTGGCCAGCCCCGCGCCGACATTGCCGAACAGCACGCGCGAGAACAGGGCGACGGACAGGCCGGTGCGAATGGCAAAGCGGCTGAGCACGGCGTTGATCACGCCATAGGCGATCACCGACATGACCATGCCGATGATGGCGTTGCGGGTGCCGAAGCCCAGCGCCAGGGCCGCGCCGACGACGATATAGAACACGGCGCTGCACACGGCCCACCAGGCCATGGTCAGGGCCATTCTGGGCATGCGGGCATCGGGCGGAACGGCCCGGTTGGAATAGTCGAGCGTATCGGCTTCGGCGGCCGTGACGGTGCCTGCCATGATGGTTCCCCTCTCACTGATTGTGGAGCGATGTCGTGCTTGGATGGTGATGTTTTTGGATGTTCTTGGGTCGGCGGCCTTTTTGGCCGCTTCGACCGGGAGCTGGAGCAAAGGGTTCTAGCTGGAGGCCAGCACGGCCCGGATACAGGCCAGCAGCGTTGCGCGTTCGGCGCGTGCCGCCAGGGCCGTGGCCATGTCGACCTCGACGAATTGCGTCGGCGTGTTGGGCTGCATCTGGCCGATCAGGTCCATGTCGGCCGAGATCACGGTGCCGAGCATGAAATAGCCGCCGCCGGACACGGCGTCGCGATGCAGGATGATCGGCTCGGTGCCGCTCGGCACCTGGATCGAGCCATAGGGATAGCAGCTGTCGACGATGTTGGAGGGATCCGATCCCGCGCCGAAGGGCGGCTCCCGCTCGACGAAGTGCAGTGGACGCCCGCCCCGGAAGCGATAGCCCATGCGGTCGGCTTCCGGCGCGACCTTCCATTGGTCTTCGAAAAAGGCGCGTCCCGACTGCTCCTGGACGCGGTGCCAATAGAGGCCCGGCAGGACGCGAAGCTGCGCCGGTGTGCCCGGCCGGCGGCGCAAGGGCTCGGGCACGCTACGCCCTTCCTTGACCGCGCCCGCTTCGCCGATGGCGAGTTCGTCCCCCTTGGCCAAGGCGCGGCCCTTATAACCGCCGAGAGCACCGATCACGTAGGTAGAACGGCTGCCGAGCGCCAGGGGAACGTCGAAGCCGCCGGCGACGGCGATATAGATGCGTGCGCCCGCCTTGAGGAAGCCGAAGCTGAGCGTCTGGCCGGCCTTGACGCTGAGGGCGGTCCAGGAGGGTTGCTCGACTCCGCCGATCTTGATCGGCATCTCGCCGCCGGTGATGGCGATCGTCGCATCCTTGGTGAATTCGAGTTCGGGGCCGAGGAACACGGCCTCCAGGCAGGCTGCCCCCTCGTCATTGCCGACCAGGAGATTGGCGGCACGCAGGGCCAGCCGGTCCATTGCCCCGCCGACGGGAATGCCGAGATGGAAATAACCCGGCCTGCCAAGGTCCTGGATGGTGGTGGACAGGCCTGGATTGAGGACCTTAACGCCCATGGATCATGCCCTCCAGCCTGGCGTTGTAGCCGTCGATATCCTTCTGGAATTCCCGGAGGTCGAAGGTGACCTCATGCATCTGCGGCGCATAGCGGCCGGAAGCGACGTCGGCCGCGATCGCGTCATGCTCGTCGCGCCCGATCGGCTTGAACTTGACGATGTCGCCCGGCCGGAAGAACACCATGAAGTCGCGCAGATAGCCGGTCTTCTGCTCGGGATCGAAGATCGGCATCGGCGTGATGCCGAACATCTGGTAGCCGCCGGCGCCACGCACCGAATAGATGCAGGAAAAACAGCCGCCATGGCCGACCGTCAGCTTCGGCGTGTCGGTGCGGGGCCTCAGATATTTGGGGACCTGGAGCTGTCTTTGCCGCTCGACCATCTGGTACATGAAGGGCAGCCCCGCCACGAAGCCGACCATCGAGACGAACCAGGGCGAGCCGCTATGGGCGGTGACGAAATCCTCGACCGAGGCGAGATCGTTGATGCGGGCGGCATATTCGAGATCGGTGGCCTGCGGATCCTGGTGGCGCTCGCGAAACCGCATCAGCGTCTCATGCGTCCAGGGATCCTGGTAAAACACGGGGATCTCGATGATGCGTGTGCCGATTATCGGCTCTGACTTCGCAGCCGCGGTCTCGATGGCCTTCACCTCCGCCAGGATGTCGTCCGGCTTGATGCGATCGGGATCGAAGCGGATCTGGAAGGAGGCATTGGCCGGGCAGATCTCGGTGACGCCGGCAATGCCGGCCTCCCTGATGGCGCGGGTCATGGATAGGCTCTTGAAGAAGGCCTCCAGCGACATGCTCTCGTCGCATTCGACGAACAGGTGCTCATCGCCGCCAAAGGAATATCGGCTTTTCATCGGGCGGCCTCCTTCGCCGGTTCGGCTGGCGGCGGCGCAAAACGGTTCTCCAGCCAGCCCTCGAGAAAGCGTGTGTGGAAACGCCCCGCCGCGACGTCGCCGTCGGCGGCCAGGGCCTTGTGCAGGGGAATGGTGGTGGGAATGCCCTCGATCTTCAGGCCGGCCAGTGCCTGCCGAAGCGTGGCCAGGCAGGCCGTGCGGTCCTCGCCATGCACGACGAGCTTGCCCAGCAGGGAGTCGTAGAAGGGCGGCACCGCATAGCCCGCAAAGAGCATGGTGTCGAAACGGATGTCCTCCGTCTCTGGCACCGACAATCCCGAGACCACGCCGGGCCAGGGCATGAAGTTCTTGAACGGATCCTCGGCGTTGATGCGGCATTCGATGGCGTGGCCGGCGACGGCGATGTCCTCCTGGCGGACGGAGAGCGGCTCGCCGCCGGCAATGCGCAGCATCTCCTGGACCAGGTCGAGACCGGTGACCATCTCCGTCACCGGATGCTCGACTTGTATGCGCGTGTTTACTTCGATGAAATAGAAGTCCTGGCTGGCTTCGTCATAGAGATATTCCACCGTGCCGGCGCCGCTATAGCCGACCGAGCGGGCGAGGGCGACTGCACTCCGGCACAGGCGTTCGCGCACCTCCGGCGACAGGCCGACGGCGGGTGCTTCCTCCCATACTTTCTGGCGCCGGCGCTGCAGCGAGCATTCGCGCTCGTAGCAATGCACGAAGTTCCGGCCGTCGCCGAGGATCTGCACCTCGACATGGCGCGCCTTTTCGATGGCCTTCTCGATATAGAGACCGCCATCGCCGAAGGCAGCGGCCGCCTCGGCGGAAGCCTGGGGGAACTGCCGGCGGAACTCGTCCATGTCCGCGGCGACGCGAATGCCGCGTCCGCCGCCCCCGGCCGCGGCCTTGATCATCACCGGAAAGCCGATGCGCGCGACGATCGCTTCGGCCGCTTCCAGATCGGCGACGCGCCCGCCACTGCCCGGCACGGTGGGCACGCCCGCCTTCTCGGCTTCGGTCCGCGCCGCGACCTTGTCGCCGAGCAGGCGGATCGCGGAGCCGGCGGGGCCGACGAATTTCATGCCCGCCGCCACCACGGCATCGGCGAAATCGGCGTTCTCGGCCAGGAAGCCATAGCCCGGATGCACGGCATCGACTTTGGCCGCCCTGGCGGCAGCAAGCACGGCCTCGATGTCGAGATAGGATTTCTTGGCGGCCGGGGGGCCTATATCGATGGCCTCGTCGGCAAGCCGAACGGCGAGGGAGTCCTTGTCCGCGGCGCTGTAGACCTGCACGGTGCGCAGCCCCAGCGCCTTGGCCGCGCGATTGATGCGTACGGCGATTTCGCCGCGATTGGCGATAAGGACGGAACGGATGTTCATGCCTCCACCTCGGCGAGAACCTGCCCGGCCATCACGGCATCGCCATCGTCGACCAGGAAGCGGATATTGCTGCCGCCGATACCCGCATTGACCTCGTGGAAGGATTTCATCACCTCGATCAGGCCGATGACATCGGAGGCCACGACGGACTCCCCGTCCTCCTTGAAGAACGGGCTGTCAGGGGAGGGGCGTCTGTAGAAGACACCGGGCAAGGGTGACATGATCTGCGAAATTGCCATTCTTCATCCCCTCGTGATGGCTCTGGGCAGGTGGGCGAGTTCGCTCGCCGGCATGATCTTGATGCCATCGGCGACCAGGGCCGCGCGCATGGCGCGGGCGATGGCAAGGCTGCCGGGCGTATCGGAGTGAAAGCAGATGGAATCGAAGGCGATGTCGATGTCGTCGCCCTCGACGGTCCGTACCCGCTGTTCCCGGCAGGCCCGCACCACCTTGTCGGCGATCGCAGCCGGATCGAGCTTGCCGGTGCGGCGGGTGAATACGATGGAGCCCGAACGGCCATAGTCGCGGTCGGCATAGAATTCGCGGATCACCGGCTGGCCGGCCTCGACGGCGACGCGATGGGTCAGCGAGACATCCATGCAATAGATGAAAGCGTTGGGAGCGGTGGCCTGCATTGCATGGACGAAGGAGCGCGACAGTTCCTCATTGACAGCCAGCTCCATATAGAGCGCGCCATGCGGCTTCACATGTTGCAGGCTGGCGCCGTGGCGGCGGGCGAATTCCCGCAACGCTCCGGTCTGGTAGACGATGTCGTTGACGATCTCTTCGGGCGCTCCCTCGATGCGGCGGCGGCCGAAGCCCTGGAGATCGCGATAGCCGGGATGGGCGCCGATGCCGACGCCGTGCTGGGCCGCCAGCCGCACGGTGGCGTCCATCAGCGAGGGGTCCCCGGCATGAAAGCCGGTGGCGATGTTGGCGGAACTGATGAGTTCCATCAAGGCGGCGTCATCCGCCTCCGCCAGGCGCCATTGGCCGAAGCCTTCGCCCATGTCGCAATTGATGTCGACTGCAGCCAGCGCCAAGCCAGCCTCCCTCTGTAATTAGTCCTGCGCCGGCATCGCCGCCGGTCTTGCTCTGACGTTACGGCGAGACGGGTAGATTGAAAAATTATATAATCAGATGATTGATATCTGATTTTCAGAAGTTGAGAATTTCCTGACTTCGTTTGGATTCCATCGGCATATGGCCATTTTGACATGGATGGGCGGGTACCAAGGAGACGCGATCGAGTAGCAATCGTATGTCTATCGATTTTTCAAATACTGATGTAGATATCGATCTGAAACGCGAAGGGAGTCGCTCATGCCGGTCAGTCTGCGCCAGATCCGCTATTTCGTGGCGACGGCCGAGCATGGCCAGGTGTCCCAGGCTGCGGGCGAGCTCGGCATCTCGCAATCGGCCATCACCACCGCCATCAAGGAGCTGGAACAGATCGTCGGCGTCGAGCTGTTCACCCGCTCCACCCAGGGCATGGACATGACGCCTGCGGGCCGCCAGTTCCTGTTCCATGCCTATGAGATCCTGAACAAGGTCGAGGAGGCCACCAGCCTGCTCCTGCCCGCCAACGATTTCGCCGGCCGGCTGACGGTTGCGGCGACCTATACGGTCATCGGCTATTTCCTGCCCAACCATCTCGGCCGCCTGCGCCGTGCCTGGCCCAATCTCGACATCCAGCTCTTCGAGCTCAACCGCGAGGCGATCGAAGACGGGTTGCTGGCCAATCGCTACGACATGGCTGTGCTGCTGACTTCCAACGTCATCAATCCCGATCTGACCACCGAGACGCTGATGAGCTCGCGCCGGCGGCTTTGGGTGCCGGCCCGTCATCGGCTGCTGGCGCAAAGCACCGTCAGCCTCAAGGAGATCGCCGAGGAGCCCTATATCATGCTGACCGTGGATGAAGCCGCCCACACGGCATTGCGCTATTGGAGCCTGTCCTCCTTCCGGCCGAACGTGACGCTGCGAACCTCCTCGGTCGAGGCTGTGCGCTCGCTGGTGGCGGACGGGCAGGGAGTGGCGATCCTGTCGGACATGGTGCTCAGGCCCTGGTCGCTGGAGGGCAAGCGCATCGAGACGATCGTGCCGACCGAGCCGATCCCCTCGATGGATGTCGGCCTGGCCTGGCGGCGGGACGCGGCGTTCACCCCCGCCATGGAGGCCTTCCGCTCCTATTTCCGCCAGGCCTTCTTCCTGCCGCCCAATCGCTAGCGGAGACAGGGCCGCAAACGGAAGGAGCGCAGGAAGAGGGGGCATCGCCGGTCAATCCTTGCAGGTCAGCAGATAGCTGCCGCTTTCGTGTAAGGCTGCAGTCCAGCCGGGCTCGATGACGATGGTGGTGGTGACCTCTTCGATGATGGCCGGCCCGGCAACGGAGACCCCCACGCCCAGCTTCGAGCCGTCATAGACAGGTGTCGACGTTACCTCGCCTGAGGCCTGGAAGATTGCGGGCCGCTTGCCCTTGAGCGCGAGTTCCAGACTGCCGGTTCCCTCCAGCCTGGGAGGTCTCGGTTTCTCGATCAGCCCGTACAAGGTGGATTCGATATTCACCACCTCGACCGGGTTGTGCCGCTCGCTATAGGTGTAGAGTTCCTCGTGGCGGGCGTGGAAGGCATCCTTGACCTTGTCGATCGTGGTTTCGTCGATCCTGAAATTGTCGATGTCGACGGTGCACTCATGCACCTGGCCGACATAGCGCATTTCCAGGCTGCGCTTGATGGCGATGCGGTCGGCAGCAAAGCCGTCCACCTCCAGGTGGCGGACGCCCTGTGCCTCGATCTCACCGAAGAGCGTGTCGATCTTTTCGCAGGCGCCTTCATTATCCAAGCGCAGTGGAGCCGTGGCCATATAATTGTATTTGACGTCCGAGATGATCTGCCCGAAGGCGCACAGGCCCGAGGCAAGCTTGGGCAGGATGATGGTGTCGATGCCCATCTCGCGCGCCAGAGCGGTGATGTGGGCGGCGGTGGCGCCGCCGGCCCCGACCAAAACGAAGTCGCGCGGATCGTAGCCGCGCTCGACCGACACGCGCCGGATGCCGTTGACCATGCCGCTGTTTACGATCGTAAACATGCCATAGGCGGCCTGTTCGATACTGATGCCGAGCGGCTCCGCGACCCTGGCGACGGCTTCGCGGGCCTTGGCAACGTCGAGCGGCAGCTTGCCGCCGAGCAGGCCCTCGGGATTGAGATAGCCGAGCACGAGATTGGCATCGGAGGTCGTTGGATCGGCTCCGCCGCGCCCGTAGCAGGCCGGGCCGGGTTCCGAGCTTGCCGATTGCGGACCGACCTGCAGCAGACCCAGGCTGTCGATCCAGCCGATCGAACCACCGCCAGCGCCGAGCGTCTCGACCTGGATCATGGGAACGCCGACCCGGTAGCGCAGGAAGTCGATGTTCTTGTTGAGGTTGGTCTGGCCGTTGCGGGTGAGCGTGATGTCGAAGGAGGTGCCGCCCATGTCGACGGTGATGACATTCTCCTTGCCGAAGGGCGCGCCGACATAGAGGCCGGCCTGCGGGGCGGAGGCCGGGCCTGAATTGATGGCGTAGACGGAGCGGTCGGTCATCACCTGCCCGACGGCGAGACCACCATTGGACTGGAAATAGCGTACGGGCTGCCTGGCGCCGAGATCGCGGAAATAGCGATCGACCGCCGTCACGTAGCGCCGCATCACCGGGGCCAGATAGGCATTGGTCACCGCGGTGGAGGTGCGGGTATATTCGCGGATCTGCGGATAGAGTTCGCTGCCGACGGTGAGGATCGCCTCGGGCATCATCTCCCGCACGATCTCGGCGGCGCGGCGCTCATGCCCGGGATTGAGCACGGACCAGACGAAGGAGATCGCTACCGTCTCCACCTTCTCCGCGAGGAACAGGCGGCAGGCCTGGCGCACATCCTCTTCCTGCATCGGGGTGCGCACCGAACCGTCCGAGAGGACACGTTCGCGCACGCCACGCCTGAGATAGCGCGGCACCAGCATGGTAGCCGCCGGATATTCCGGATCGTAGCGAAAGCCGTCTTCCTTGTGGCCGTTGCGGATCTCGATGGAATCCTCGTGGCCCGCCGTGCAGATCAGCCCGGTCTTGCCGCCCCGGTGGGTGATCAGGGCATTGAGGCCGACGGTGGTGCCGTTGATGCACAGGTCGCAGTCGGACACGATGGCAGAAGGCGTCGTGCCCAGGTTCTCGGCGATCTGCCTGAGGCCATTCTCGATCGCCCTGGTCGGGTCGGAAGGCGTGGAAAGGGCCTTGAACAGTTTGACGTCGCCGCTGGCGCGATTGGCGATGACGAAATCGGTGAAGGTGCCGCCGGCGTCGATGCCGAGACGAAAAGCATGTTCCATGATCGTGTCTTTCAGGCCGCGCGGAGCCGGCGGGTTTCGGCGAGGTCGACTTCCAGCGTCTCGGCATCCTTGATGGCCACGCCGTAGTCGGCGCGGGCGCCCTCGAGGGAGACGAGGCCGTTGCGCACGTCCCAGACCACGTTGTCGACAGGGCGTTCGAACGGGTTGCCATAGCCGCCGCCGCCGGGATTGAGATTGGTGATGGTCTGGCCGGGCTTGATGGTCTCGATGATGTTCTTGCGCTCGACCGTGACCTCACCGCCGCGCCGCAGCTCGACGCGGCCGACCTTCTTGTCGACGAGGGCGGATTTGGCCCCGGCCGCGCCCATGGCCGGAATGCGCCGTCCCTCGCCGAAGCCGATGCACAGCATGTCGCCGGTCAGGGGCTCGACCTCCCAGGCCGTACCCGAGCCGCCGCGGAACTTGCCGGCGCCGCCTGAATCGGTCATCAGCGCATAACGATGGATGATGATGGGATAGGAATATTCCAGAAGCTCGACGTCGCCTGAGGTGAGGGCGCCGAAGCAGCATTCCGGGCCGACGGCGTGCCAGCCGTCCTGTTGGGGCGTGGCGCCGCCGCCCGAAATGATGGTGGCGAGCACCATGGTCACGAATTCCTCGCCGGTGCGGCCATCCTTGCCGGCGATGTTGAGCCCGTTGGCATGGCCCCAGGAGGCCGCGACCTTGGAGGGCATCGCCTTCTCGAAGGCGAGGCGCACCGCATCGGTCAGCGTTTCCATCGGCGTGGTGGTGCAGTTCATGTGAGGGGCAGGTTCCTGTGCGTTGCACAGCGTGCCCTTCGGCCCGAAATCGACGCTCACGCAGCGATAGAGCCCCTCATTGTAGGGCGGGGGCAAGGCGGCGAACATCATCAGGCCGAGATAGACGCCCGAATGCGAATTTCCCTCGTAGGAATTGATGAAATAAGGCACCTGCGGCGGGCTGGAGATGGCGATGTGGCAGGCATCGCCTGTGATGGTGACCTTGGCGCCGATCTCGAAGTCGCCGAAACCGTGCCCGGCATCCTCCAGGATGGCCTTGCCCTCATAGGTGCCGTCGGGAACGCTCGCGATCAGCGAGCGCATATGCCGGTCGGCCATGTCGAGCAGTGTGTCGATGCAGGCATCGACGGTCGGCTTGCCATATTTGTCGAGCAGGGCGGTCAGGCGCCGCTCGCCGACCTGGCAGGCGCCGATCAGGGCGCGGAAATCCCCTTCCTGGTCGCGCCGTGCCCGCATGTTGGAGAAGATCAGGTTGAGTACGTCCTCGCGCGGCTTGCCGCGATCCCAGATCTTCACCGGCGGAATGCGCAGGCATTCGGCATAGATCTCGGTGGCGTTGGGGTTGTAGCCGGCCGGAACGGGGCCACCGATATCGGTGAGGTGGCCCTTGCACACGGTCCAGTAGACCAGTTCGCCCCGATAGAACACCGGCTTGTACATGCAGGTGTCGATGGCGTGGCTGCCACCGAAGGCGGGATCGTTGTGCAGGAAGAGATCGCCCTCATGGATGTCGTCGCCGAAGAATTTGGCGACGGCCTTCATGGCCGGGATCAGGGAGCCGAGGTGGATGGGAATGTCCTGGCCCTGCAGGATCATCTCCGGGCGGGCGTTGAAGAGGGCGGTCGAATAATCGTGCGCCAGGTTGAAGACGGAAGAGCGCGCCGTCTTTTCCAGTGCCAGCGTCATCTCCCGTTGAGTGGTCTCCAGAACACCGCGCACCACCGACAGCGTGATGGGATCAACTTTTACTCGCTCTGTGGACATCCATCCTCCCCTGAGCAAAGCGCGTTCAGGCGTGAACGCTTGTTTGCTCTCACTCTTTGGTTCCAAGCCAATCCCGCGGATTGGCTGAAGCGTCTTTGCGGTTCTTGGCGATGCCGCCAAAATCGCGAAACGCTCCGGCCAGCCGCCGACAAGGCGTGAGAAGAGTTCCTTCTCCGCATGATCCCCTGCAGCGGCGTCTGCGCACCGTCGTCACCATCAGCCAATCAGGTTTGGCGGCGGCCGTCTTTGCAGGGAGAGAGCAATGGTTTGACGCTGAGTGCACAATCGGCCGGACGGCGGGGCCGGGCGATTGCCAACCTCGCCTCTCGCGCCTAGTCTCGGCAGCCGTTCCGCGGAGCCGTCATGAAGACTTCCGTCACCACGAGCGCGACCCGTACCATGGACCGGAGCCGGCACTGGCACCAGGCCATCGCCGGAGCCTATTTTCCGCTCGATCTGACGTTCCGCCATCCCGATCATTTCTTCGGCGATCTCACCATCTGGCAGTTCGGCGACGTGTCGATCTCCCGGCTGTCTTCGGACGGACTGCAATATCTGCGCCTGCCGCATCATTTCCGCAGTGCCCGCAAGGAAGAGTTCCTGGTGACCGTGCCGACCCGCTCCCAGGTCAATTTTTCCCAATGCGGCAGCGAGGTGCGCTGTTCGCCCGGTGGCTTCTTCCTTGAGCGCAGTCACGAGCCCTATGAATTCAGCCATGCCGACCCGGCCGATCTCTGGGTGCTGAAGGTAGCGTCCCAACCATTGTCGGAGCGCATCCGCAGTCCAGACAGGCTGTGCTCGCTGCAATTCGACGCAGCCAATGGCGCCGGCGGCCTGTTCGCCGACATGCTGCATCTCCTGCCTCAGCGTTTCGAGGCGCTGGATGAGGAGGCGCGTAATGCCGTGGGGCGCCAGCTCATCGATCTCCTGGTGCTGGCCGTCAAGGCGGATGAGCGCATCCTGACATCGGGCAGTTCGACGGTGCGCGAGGCCCATCTCGCTCGGATAGAGGCCTATATCCGCGCCCACCTCAATGACTGGCGCCTCGATCCCGAAATGGTCGCACGGGCCTGCGGGGTTTCCATCCGTTATCTGCATGATCTGTTCCGCGACACCGACCAGACGGTGGCGGGCTGGATCCGGGATCAAAGGCTGGCGGCCTGCCGCGCCGCGCTCGAAAATCCCGCTAATGGTCAGACCGCTGCCGAGATCGCCTATCAATGGGGTTTCACCGACCAGGCCCAGTTTTCGCGGAGCTTCAGGGCGCGTTTCGGCCTGCCGCCCGGTGAATATCGCCGGTTGAACCGCCACATTGGCACGTCAGAGGTGCCGCCGGACATGTCCGGCACCGCTTAGCCGGAACACGCCATCCGATTTCTGCCCCCTTGCTGGTTTATAAGCGTGACTCCGCCTGTTCTTCCGATGTTGAACACAGGAGGCCGCCGTGCCGATCAACCGGATTTTGGCGGATGGCCTGGTTTTCGTTTTCCTGGCGTCCGCGACCGCCTTGCTCCTCGATCAACCGAGCGATGCAGAGGCAACTGCCGCCATGCGGGCAATACCCGCGCTGGCCGCCAAGCAGCAACAGACTGCCCATATCAACACTTGTGTGCCGGCCGTCGGTCGTCCGGGCGTCACCTGCACAGCCATGGTGAAGGACGTGCCCCAGGCGCAGGCGAACCAGATCCGTATCTATTTTGCCCGTGGCCCGGACAGCGCCTGGGTCGCCGAGATCATGCACTGAAGCTGGGATAACGCGCGCCTGGGCGTTTGCTCCAGGGCAATAGTCTTATCTGCGATTGCGATGATGCACGCCCAATGTCTCACCAAATCACGACTATAGTGCTAAGCGGAAGCGCTTTTTTGCTGCCGGCTTGTTGGCGGCAGCGGACACAGGCTGCCGCAATCCTCCACGCCGGGGAGTAGATAGCGCAGGCAGCAGACTTTCCGTCGACGCACAGGCTGCCCCTGTTCCAGGGGATAGCATATCGCTCCGCAGATCGGATTGGGCCGGCCGTCGCCGCCGCAGCGCTGCCGCAGCAAGACGCGGCCTTCCTCCAGGGCGGCGGGGCAGGGAGCCCCCACCTCCAGCGCCTGCTGCAACGTCCACTCGAAAATGGCAGCGGCATTGGTCCACAGCAGGCGCTTGGACACGCCGAATTGTCCGGCGAAACTGTGGATCAGCGGTTCGACATGTCCCTCGAACAAGCGCGAAAAGCGTTCTGTAGCATTGCCGGGATGCGGCTTGCCGTCATCGGGAATAACCAGCGCCGCCGTACGCCCGCTTTCGTGCGGAACGATGCCGATCGCATCGAGATCCACGGGCAGTTCCCGGTCGAGCAGCAGGATTGCAGCCGTCGCTGGGATGACTAGCGCTCCGAAATGCCATTGCGTCCACATCGAGACGAGGGCGTTGCGGTCGCCACCTGGATAGGTGCCGGCAAATCGCGACATCAGTTCTTCCGCCACGCCCTTTTCGAGCAGTCGACGACCGGCAATGGCGCCGCCATGTGTGCCCGGGAGCGCCAAGGTCTCCTTGTACCAGTGGAGATTTCCGGCAAAGCAGGGCGCGAGGGATGCGATCATTGGCCGGATGGAACTCCGGCCAGCGCCTCCCGCTGGCCCTTTCGGATATCGGACCGTGCAGCGACGCGATGGCTGAGCATCGCGGCGATCGGTGCGGCGGCCAAAGCGAGCAACGCCGCCAGGCCGAAATAGAGCCCATAGCCCGAATGCTGGGCAATCCAGCCCGATCCCATGCCGCCGGCCATGCTGACCAATGCGTCCATGCATTGTAGCAGCGTGAAGTCGATCCCGGCCTGACGTGGATCCGAGACCGCCATGAACTGGGCATAGAGCGCGACGAAGCCCAGTGCCATAATGCCGGACGAACTCGCCAGGGCGAGGACGAGCAGGAGGGGCTGGCCGACATCACCTTTCCAGGCGGCGTAGGCCAGGCCCGACAGTGCCAGGGCCTGCAGGACGAGAGCCAGCGCCAAGACGACCCGCGCACTCCACATCCGCACGAGGGCACCACCGATCAGGGCGCAGACGAAGCCGACGGCCATGCCGCCAATGCCATTGACGATGCCGAGCGAGGTGAGGTCGAGGCCACTATCGATCAGGAAGGGACCCTGCATGCTGACACCCCATTTCTGGGCGATCACATTGACCGCTGCCAATGCCAGGCCCAGATGCATGTCCTTGCGCCGCAGCGCCTGGCGCAAGGAAGGCCGATGGTCCCGCCCGGGCGAGGGCGGCGCCGGAGAGATCACGAAGAGTAGGCCGAGCACGATCAGCAGGGCCGCCATGGCAAAGCAGGCGACACCCCAGCCACATTGGGCGACCAGCACCAGGAAGAGCCCCGACCCGATCGCCGACCCAAGATAGGCGCCTCCGACTTGCGCCGCATTGCCCCAGCCATGATGGCGCTCGGACAGGGTTTCCACCGCATGTCCGTCGCAGGCGATGTCGCTGGTCGAGGTGGCGAAGGCGATCAGCAGCAGCACGGCGAGCAGGGGCATGAAGCCGGTCGGCCCGATCAGCCCTGACAGGATGAGGCCGACGGCCGATATCAGGCCCCCGACCAGCACGATCGAGCGGGAGCGGCTATGCCCCGTGGGCGGCAACCGATAGCGCTCCACCGCCGGGGCCCAGAGGAACTTGAAGGCCCAGGGCAGCACGGCCAGATAGAGCAGGCCGATCTGGTCGAGCGGCAGGTTGCGCTCGCGCAGCACGCTCGGCAGGGCGATGAAGGTCAGCCCGCCAATGATGCTCTGGCCGACATAGAGGCCGCCGACACCGAGCACGACCGCAAGCGGGGAAGACAATGCGCGCCTTGCCGACCTGCCCGGCTTGATGTCGTTCACCAGCGATAGCGCAGGCTGGCGATGACCTTGCGTCCCTCATCGAAATAGCAATAACCGACCGTGCAGACCTGCTTGACCTCGTTGAGCAGATTGGTGGCGCTGACCTGCACGCGCATGCCCGTCAGCTTGGGATTGATGTTCTCGAGATCGTAGCGGATCGAGGCATCGACGAAGGTGCGCGGCTTGTTTTCAAATATCGCGCGGTTGAGGTTGTCGCCCAGGCTCGAGCCGACATAGCGTACGCCGCCGCCAATGCCGAGACCGGTGGCAGGCCCCTCCTGGAAGGCATAGTCGAGCCAGAGCGAGGCCATGTGATAGGGCACACTCGAGAGCCGGTTCCCCTCCGTATCGGGCGTGAGCTTGAGGATGCGGGCATCGTTGTAGGAATACGAAGCCTGGACGCTCAGCCCGTTGGTCAGCGAGGCCACACCCTCGATCTCGACGCCGCGCGAGCGCACGTCGAGCTGGACCTGCTTGTTGAGACCATCGACGACCTCATAGACCACGGCGTTGTTCTGGCGCATGTCGAAAACGGCGGCACGCAGCGAGGCGTTCATGTTGGGAATATCGTATTTGACGCCGATTTCCGTCTGTTCGCCAGTGGTGGGCGTGGCCACGCTGCCATTGAGCACCGTCCCCGGATTGGGCGTAAAGGAGGTGCCATAGGCAACATAGGGGGCGAGGCCGAAATCGGTGACATAGCTCAAGGCCGCCCGGCCGGTGAACTTGGTGTCGCGGCTCTTGCTTTGCGTCATGCCGCTGCCGACCGTGCCCGTGCTGAAGCGACTGTAAAGCCAGTCATGCCGGCCACCGAGGGTCAGGCGCCAGTTCTGCCATTTGACCTGGTCCTGGATGTAGATGCCGGTCATCGCCAGTGTCTGCTTGGACTGGGTGGTGAGCGGCGGGTCGACCCCGAGCGGCACCCCGCCATATCCTTCCCCTGAGCGGTAGTGCAGGTAGCTGGTATCCAGGCCCGTCAGCAGCGTGTGTTCGACCGGGCCGGTGGCAAAGTGGCTTTCCAGGCTGGTATCGCTGGCGAAGCCGGCGGTGCTCTCGCGTGTCAGGCCGGGACCAAAATAGTAGTATTCCTGGTTGGTGCCGAGCTGCGAATAGCGGGCATTCTGGCGCAGGATCAGCGCGTCGCTGAATTTGTGCTCGAACTCGTAGCCGACGCGCCCCTGCTGCTGGCGAAAGTCGTTGTAGCGCCGGTCGCCCACGAACTGCTTGGTGGCACCGGTCGACTTGTCGGTGACATTGCCCTGGCCGTCGACATAGGGCGCATAGGTGTTGAGATAGGCCTGGGTGCCGCCGACGGTGGAATCCATGTATTCGCCGAGCACCGTGAGCTTGGTCTTGTCGTTCGGCTTCCAGGTGATAGCCGGCGCGATGAAGATCCGGTCGTCCCGGCCGGCGCTGATTTCGGCGCTCGCATTGCGAATGACGCCAGTCAGCCGATAGAACACGGTGTTCTCGGCATCGAGAGGCCCGGACAGGTCGAAATTGCCCTGGAGCCGGCCGAAGGACCCTGTCTGCAATTCGATCTCGCGGAACGGCGTCTCGGTTGGGCGCTTGGAGATGATGTCGACGATACCGCCCGTGCTGCTGGCGCCGTAGATGGAGGCGGCGGGGCCGCGCAGGATGGAGATTGCCTCCACCCCGTAAGGTTCGAGCCGGAACAGACCATTCGGGCTGTTGAGTTGCCTGAGCCCGTCGCGGAACACGCCGGTGTTGGTCATGTCGATGCCGCGGATCATGAACCCGTCATAGCGGGAGTCGAAGCCGTACATGCCCACAACGGCGCCAGGGGTGTAGGCGATCGCCTCGAGCAGATTTTGCGGCTTGCGCTCCTCGAGCTGGGGTTGCGTCACGGTGGAGACGGACTGCGGTACCTCCAGCAGGGGGGTATCGGTTTTGGTGGCACTCCGGCCGGACGTCGCGACATAGCCGGTGGTGTTGATCACGCCCGGTATTCCGCCGCGGCCCTTGCCCTCGACCACCACCGGATCGAGCTCGATCGGTGCAGCGCCGTTGGATTGTGCGTGGACGGCACCGGGCGCCAGGACAAGTGACACGGATGCCAGGAGGAGGGATTTGAGATTCACGGGCCCCAAGCTTTCTTTAGAAAAAGTCGGCCCGCCTAACAATATCTGTTAACTCAAGTCAACGAGCGCATATTTTAATTATTCTAATTTTAAATTCATCGATATGAGTTTCAAAAATATTCAAATTTTAATTCTGATTATTACTATATTACACTGAAGAAATAAAACCAAAATAATCTTTAAATTTGAAATAGCGAAGAAACGTATATTATATATGCAATTTTATCTCATTTATCAGAGGACGGCACTAACGGGGTAAGGGCAGGGGGGATGTTCCCGCTATCAGGAGTTACGGCTGGCATCGCCGCACACGGATCTGACGAGGAGGGCATCGGGACAATGGGTCCTCGAGCCAGGTCGACGGCACTGGAAGCCTTCGATGTGCCCAGCCATCACACGGACCCCTGAACGAAGCCTCGCCGGAACGTGTCGCATCCGTCAGGCATGCATGGGGCGCCTTCCTTCGCAAAAGCATGTTTTGGAAGTAAGTCGTTCATTATGAAGCGATTAATGTTTTTCCGGCATATCTTGCCACATGTACGCATCGATAGCGAATGACGAGCATGATCAAAGGTCGCAAGGGGCAATTTTGCTCCCGCCGCGTTGCCTGAATCGACCGATGATCGCCGGAGCGAATCCGGGAATCCGTCGCTTCGAATGAGGGCGTCGCCAGGAGATCGCTCGGGTGGGGGGTGAATCATGTATGGCGTCGGCGCCAGCGTCCGTTGGTCCGGCATGCTTCCATTTGCGGATCTGACCTTACTTATCGTACATTTCGATGTAACCTTCCCTACGGATTTCGTCGTACGGTCGAGCCATATTACCATGCTCGACGTGCTGATCGTTGCAAGACTGAGATGATGCGGCTATTTTCATGAAGCAAGTGACTATCCGTGCACGTATAATGCTGAGTTTCGGCATTATCCTCCTGGTCGTTTTGGCGATCGGACTGTTTGCCTATTGGCAGCTCAAGTCGATCGACGACCACGTCACCAGCCTCAAGTCGGACTCCGTGGCCGGGCTACGACAGGCCGCTTTCGTCAAGGACGGGCTTTTTCAAGACTATCTTGCCTTCGTCATGTCGCGCGAGGCGACAGCCAAGCCCTTGACCGAAGATCAGCTTGCCGATGGCCGAACCAAGATGGTTCAGCTTTTTAAGGGCTATGAGGATACGATCATTGCGGACGCCGATCGGCAGCTCTTCTCGCGCTTCAAGGACTCGGTCGATTCTTATCAGAGCTTGAAGGAGGGCTTTCTCAAACAGGCCGGTGGGAATGGGGAGGCCAGGGCCTCTGCCGCTTCGGGCGTCGATGCAGCCTTCAACACGGCCTTCAAGAACCTTACCGACGTGATCGCGTTCAACCAGCAACGCGCCTTCGCCATGCCGGACATTGTCGGCAACGAGATCCTGTCCCTGCTGAGCGCCATGATAGTGGCCTTCGCATTGGCCTTGGTGGTCGCCGCCGTCGCGGGCTTTTCGCTGTTGCGCGCCATCACCAGGCCCCTGCTGCAGTTGAAGACATTGATGGACACCATGCGCAAGGGTGACTTCACCCAGCGCATGCAGATCGTTCGACAGGACGAGTTGGGCGATCTCGGCGAAGGCTATAACCGCATGGCCGACGAAGTGATGGAACTCGTCGGCCAGGTCCAGCGCTCGGGCATCCGCGTCAGCACCTCGATGACCGAGATTGCGGCGACGTCCAAGCAGCAGCAAGCCACGGCTTCGGAGGTCGCCGCGACCACCACGGAGATCGGGGCGACCTCGCGCGAGATCGCTGCAACCTCCAGGGAACTGGTCCGGACGATGTCCGACGTCGTGACGGTCTCCGAGCATACCGCCAATCTGGCGTCCGGGGGCAAGGTCGAACTGGCGCATATGGAAGACACGATGAACCAGGTGATGGGCGCCGCCAGCTCCATCACCGCCAAGCTCGCCGTGCTGAACGAAAAGGCCAGCGACATCAACCAGGTGGTCACGGCGATTACCAAAGTGGCCGACCAGACCAACCTGTTGTCGCTCAACGCCGCGATCGAAGCGGAAAAGGCCGGTGAATACGGGCGTGGCTTTGCCGTGGTGTCCTCGGAAATTCGGCGCCTGGCCGACCAGACCGCCGTCGCCACCTACGACATCGAGCAGATGGTCAAGGAGATCCAGTCCGCCGTATCGGCCAGCGTCATGGGCATGGACAAGTTCTCGGAGGAAGTGCGGCGCGGCCTCCAGGATGTCCATGAGATCGGTGCCAAGCTTTCCGAAATCATCACGCAAGTGCAGGCGCTGACACCGCGCTATGAATCCGTCAGCGAAGGCATGCAGGCGCAGGCGACGGGCGCCGAGCAGATCAGCGAGGCGCTCATCCAGCTGACCGAAGCGACGCAGCAGACAGTGGAATCCCTGCGCCAGTCCAGTTCGGCCATCGATGAACTCAACCATGTCGCCAGCAATCTGAGCGGGAGCATCGCACGCTTCAAGCTCGAGATGGCCTGAGGCAATAAGCGGTTTGCGGCAGGACGGAATTCGTCGCGATCGCAACGGCGTGCGGAAACAAGGAGTTGGAGCTGCCATGCGCTTTCGCCAAAGCGTACCTTGCTCCAGGAACGACGGAACCGAGAATGCTCTTCCTCTACTTCCGGATCGGCGATGAAGGCTTTGCGATGGCGATCGAGCGGATCGTCGAAGTCGTGCCGTTGACGGAATTGAAGAAGGTGCGTGGGGCGCCGGACGCGGTGGCCGGCTCCTTCGAATATCGCGGCCGCTTCGTACCGGTCATCGATCTGTGTACCCTCGAACTCGGCCGCTCGGCGCGTCGGCGCTTGAGCACCCGCATCATCGTCATGCGCCACCCCCAGGACGATACAGTGTTGCTGGGTCTGATCGCAGAAAAAGCCACGGAGATGCTGCGGCTGGATCCGGCGGAATTCGCCCCTTTCGCCCCGGGTCCGCATGGCCTGGTTCAGCGTGTGGAACTGGAAGACCTGCTTCCTGTCGCGCTTCTGGCGGCCATTCGCGGCCAGCCGGTCACCAGCCAATGAGCGACCCGCGCTTCGAACAATTCCTTGGACGCGCCATCGGGCTGAACGCGGCCTCGATTGGGTCGTCGGCGATCGAGCGCGCCGTGGCGGCGCGCTGCAAGGCATGCAAGCTCGGCGACATCCAGGCCTATTGGGAACTGCTGCAGAATTCCGATGAGGAAGTGCAGGAGTTGATCGAGGCGGTCATCGTTCCCGAAACCTGGTTCTTTCGCGATGCCCAGGCCTTTGCAGCCCTGGCACGGCTGGTGATGCGCGGCCTCCCCCAAGCGGATGCCATTCGCCCCTTGCGGCTCCTCAGCCTGCCTTGTTCGAGCGGAGAGGAACCCTATACGATCGCCATGGCGCTGCTCGACGCGGGCCTGACTGCCGGGCAATTCCGCATCGATGCCATCGATCTCAGCGCTCGTTCGCTCGCCCTTGCCAGGCAGGGCGTCTATGGCCGCAACTCGTTCCGGGGACAAAACCTGGCTTTCCGCGACCGCTATTTTGACGCTACGAAGGATGGGCATAGGCTTCGGGACGCCGTTCGTGCTCCCGTGGAATTCAGCCAGGGCAATATCGTCGCCCCGGATTTCCATGCCGATCCGGCAGGCTACGATTTCGTCTTTTGTCGCAACCTGCTGATCTATTTCGATGGAGCAACGCAAAAGCATGTCATCGGCGTGATCCGACGCTTGCTCGCGCCTGATGGCATTGCCTTTGTCGGCCATTCGGAGGCAGGGCTGATGGGAGCCAACGGCTTCACCTCGGCCAAGATTCCGATGGCGTTCGCCTTTCACAGGGAAAGTGCCAAGCCGGGAGCCACCCAAGCCCGGCCGGTGCCATCGCCGCCCATACATCGGCCGCGGCGGGAACCGCCGCCATTGGCGAAGTCAAGGCCCGTTCTGCCTCAATCCCCTCGGCACGAGGAGAAGAGGGAAGCAGCGCTGCCAAATCTCGAGGAACTGCGCCTCCTGGCGGATCGGGGGCGGCTGCAGGAGGCCGCACTGGGATGCGAAGCGCTGATCCGTCGGGACGGCGCAACCCCCGATGCTCTCGCGCTGCTGGGCTTGATCAGCGATGCCTCCAACGATCTTGGCGCGGCGGAGCGCTATTACCGCAAGGCCCTCTATCTGGATCCCGCCAATGCCGAGGCGCTCGGCCATCTCGCCCTCCTGCTCAAGAAACAGGGCGACCATGGCGGTGCCAAACTGCTTGATGAGCGCCTGCGACGTCTGGACAAACGGAGAGTGCGATGACGAGCCTGGCCTTCGACGCGCCCTCTGCGGCGATTGACAATTGCTGGCAACGGATCGGCGTACGGGGCGACAAATCGTGCCCCGAACTTCGGCGTCATGCGCATTGCCACAATTGCGAGGTGTTTTCACGAGCGGCCTCTCAGCTGCTCGATCGCGACATTCCCGAGGGAGGGGAAGCCGCCGTTACACCGGCCGGAGCGGGCATAATCGCGCGTTCGTCGCATTCCCAATCGGTGCTGGTCTTCCGCCTGGGCAGCGAATGGTTCGCTCTGCCCACATTGGTGCTGGACGAGGTGACCGGCCTGCGCCCCATTCATTCGCTGCCACACCGGCGCAATCCCGCGCTGCTCGGCCTGGTCAATGTGCGGGGTGAACTGGTGATTTGCGTCTCGATCGCCCAGTTGCTCATCGGCGCGGAACAGAATTCGCCGCAGGGTCGGCTGATCGTCGCGCACCACGCCGGTTCGCGCTTTGCCTTTCCGGTCGACGAGGTTCAGTACACCCATCTCTATACGGAGGCGGATCTGAAGCCGGTACCGGCAACCGTGGCCCAGTCGAGCTCCGGCTTCACCCGGGGATTGCTGTCCTGGCGCGACAGGAGTGTCGGCCGGCTCGATGAGCATGCACTGTTTGAGGCTCTCGGTCGAGGATTGGCACGATGACCCAGGATCTCAGCCAATTCTCCATGCGAGACCTGTTCCGCATCGAAGCGGAAGGACAGGCCGAAGCCCTGACGACGGCCTTGCTGACGCTCGACAAGGACCCGATGCGGGCCGATCAGATCGAGGCCTGCATGCGAGCTGCGCACTCTCTCAAGGGGGCTGCCCGCATCGTCGAGATCCATGCCGCCGTGACCATTGCACACGCAATGGAAGATCTTTTCGTCCTGGCCCAGCAGCACGGCGCGCGACTGGATCATGACCGCATCGACGTGCTCCTGCGCGGCGTCGACCTGCTCCTGTCTTTTGCCAGATCGCCGGATCTCGAAAGTGGCTCACGAGACGAGGCCTGGCAGGCCGAAGCCGACCAGTTCGTGCTGGAGCTCAACCAGCCGCCGCACGCAGGCCCGCAAACGCCCGAGCCGGCGCCGGTATCCGAGCCCGCCCCCATGCCCGTGCCGGCAACCGACGACGCGGCCTCCGCATCGACCGACCGCGCTTTGCGGGTCAGTGCCGAAAATCTCAACCGGCTTCTCGACCTTGCCGGCGAGTCGCTGGTCGAGTCGCGGTGGTTGGGGCCCTTTGGCCAATCCCTGCAGCGTCTCAAGCGCCTTCAGCTCGAAGCCGCCACCGCCTTGGAGTCGCTGCGCGCCATCCTGCCGACCCACGCCTTGGACGAACGGGCAAGGATGGCTCTCGACAAGGCTCAGCAGCGCCTTCTGGAATGCCGGCAGCATCTGTCTCAACGCCTGGGGGAACTGGAAACCACCGACCATCAGGCCACCACGCTCGCCCACCGGCTCTACGACCAGGCGCTGGCGATACGCATGCGTCCCTTCTCCGACGGCATCGCTGCCTATCCTCGCATGGTGCGCGACATTGCGCGCGAACTCGACAAGAAAGTAAGGCTGGAGATCGTTGGCGAGCGCACGCTGGTGGATCGGGACATCCTGGACAGGCTCGACGCTCCGCTCGGCCATCTCCTGCGCAACGCCCTCGATCATGGCATCGAAAGCCCCCGTGAGAGGCTTGCCGCCGGCAAGGCGGAGGAAGGCGTGGTGCGTCTGGAAGCCTCGCATCGGGCGGGCACGCTGCAGATCACCGTCTCCGACGACGGGCGCGGCGTCGATCTCGAACGGATCCGGCAAACCGTGATTGCACGCAACCTCGCGAGCCCCGATACGGCAGGCAAACTCGGTGCCCAGGAGTTGCTGGAATTCCTGTTCCTGCCCGGCTTCTCCATGAAGGGAGAAGTCACCGTCATCTCAGGGCGGGGGGTAGGGCTGGACGTCGTGCAGGAGATGATCCGCCAGGTCCGCGGCCTGGTGCGGGTAACCTCCGAACTCGGCGAAGGCACACGCTTCAAGCTGGAATTGCCGCTCACGCTTTCGGTGGTTCGTTCTCTGATCGTGGAAATCGGCGGCGAACCCTACGCCTTTCCCTTCGCCCATATCGTACGCGCCATCAAGATCGCGAGCGATCAGGTGCAGACCCTGGAAGGACGGCAGCATTTCAGCCTGGATGGACAACTGGTCGGAGTGGTCGGCGCGGATCAGGTTCTCGGCTGCGCGCCGGCGGACAATGCGGACGGCGAATTGCGCATCGTCGTGGTCGGCAGCCCCGGCGCCATGTATGGCCTGGTGGTCGAGCGCTTCCTCGGCGGTCGCGAACTCGTGGTTCAGCCGCTCGATCCGCGCCTCGGCAAGATCAAGGATATCAGTGCCGCCGCCCTGATGGAGGACGGTTCGCCGCTCCTGATCATCGACGTGGAGGACATCATCCGCTCCATGGAGAAGCTCTCCTCCGCCGATCAGCTTGCTCAGGTCGGGCGGAAATTGGTAGGCCGGCAGGAGGAAAGGCGCAAGCGCGTGCTCGTGGTCGACGATTCCCTCACCGTGCGCGAATTACAGCGCAAATTGCTGGATCATCACGGCTATGAGGTCGAAGTGGCCGTCGACGGCATGGATGGCTGGAATGCCTTGCGCAATGGCCGCTTCGATCTGCTCATCAGCGACATCGACATGCCGCGTATCGACGGGATCGAACTGGTTCACCGCATCCGGCAGGACCCGGATCTCAAATCCTTGCCAGTGATGATCGTATCCTACAAGGATCGAGCGGAGGATCGCCAGCGCGGCCTGGATGCCGGAGCGGATTATTATCTTACCAAAGGCAGTTTCCAGGATGATACTTTGATCGACGCGGTGGTGGATCTGATTGGCGAGGCTGTTGCATGAGGATCGCGATCGTCAACGATTTGCCCCTGGCGGTGGAAGCGATGCGCCGGGTACTCGCCATGGCGCCCCAGCATCAGCTTGCCTGGGTCGCAGCCGACGGCGTGCAGGCGGTGGAGCTGTGCAGCCGGGACCGACCCGATCTCGTGCTGATGGACCTGATCATGCCGCGCATGGACGGGATCGAAGCCACCCGTCGGATCATGGCCCAGTCGCCCTGCGCCATCCTGATCGTGACCGCCGATGTCGAGACCAATGCGGGCCGGGTTTTCGCGGCGATGGGGGAGGGAGCTCTCGATGCGGTCGACACGCCGCTGCTCGGCTCGCGCGAGACACGGTGGGGCGCGCGTCCTCTGCTGGCGAAAATCGATGTGATCGCCAATCTGGTCAATGAAGGCAATGCCAGGCAAAAGCCAGTCGACCATGCCCGCTCACAGGCCCAGCACCTTGTCGCGATCGGAGCGTCGGCCGGCGGCCCTACCGCGTTGGCGACCGTTCTGAAAGGACTGCCCGGCAATTTCGCTGCCAGCATCGTTATCGTTCAGCATGTCGATGCCCGCTTTGCGCCGGGGCTTGCCAATTGGCTCAGCCAGCATTCCCCCCTTCCAGTCCAGTTGGCAGGCGAGGGGGACCGGGCCTTGCCGGGGCAGGTCCTGGTTGCCGGCACCGACAATCATCTGGTTTTCAAGGTAAACCGACAATTGGGCTATACTCCCAATCCGATCGATCAGGTCTATCGGCCGTCCGTAGACGTCTTTTTCGACAGCGTCGCGCGTTTGTGGGCTGGCCCCGTGACCGGCGTCTTGCTGACCGGCATGGGATCGGACGGGGCGCGCGGCCTGAAAGCGCTCCGCGAACTTGGACATCACACTATCGCGCAGGATCAGGCCACGAGCGCAGTCTACGGCATGCCGAAGGCGGCTGCCGCCCTGGATGCCGCGACGGACATTCTGCCGCTGGACAGAATCGCCCCGCGTCTGACCGAGCTGCTCGGCTCTCCGCGCCTGAGAAGAGGAATTGCCCCATGAGCCAGCCAGCAGACGTCAAATCCCACGGCGCCGCGTCCCTCGACACCATCCAACAGTCGGTCATGGTCCTTCTGGTCGATGATCAGCTCATGGTCGGCGAAGCCATTCGCCGGGCGTTGATCGACGAGATCGAGATCGAATTGCACTATTGTTCGAACCCGCTGGAAGCCCTGGCCGTCGCCAAGCGGGTGAAGCCGACGGTGATCCTGCAGGATCTGGTGATGCCGAACGTGAACGGCCTGACGCTGGTCCGCCAGTATCGCTCCGATCCCGCCACCAAGGCCATTCCCGTGATCGTGCTCTCGACCGAGGAGGAGGCGACCGTCAAGAGCGAAGCCTTTCGCATTGGCGCCAATGACTACCTCGTCAAGCTGCCCGACCGGATCGAGCTGATTGCCCGTATCCGCTACCATTCGGCTGCCTATCTGACCCAGATCCAGCGCGACGAGGCCTATCGCGCCCTGCGTCGAAGCCAGCAGGAGCTGATGGAGACCAATCTCGAATTGCAGCGCCTGACCAATGTCGATGGCCTGACCGGCCTCAGCAACCGGCGCTATTTCGATCAATATCTCGATACCGAATGGCGCCAGGCCATGCGCGCGAGGGAGCCGATCTCGCTGCTGATCATCGATGTCGATCACTTCAAGCAATATAACGACACCTATGGCCACCTTGCCGGCGACGAGGTGCTGAAAACCGTGGCGACGGCGGTGAGGAGCGCCTTCCAGCGTCCGAAGGACCTGGCGGTACGCATGGGGGGCGAGGAATTCGCCGTGGTGCTGCCGCAAACCCCGGCTGGTGATCTCGTCTTTCTCGCGAAGAAGGTGGTGCAGGCGATCGAGGCGCTCGGGCTACCGCACGCAGCCTCGCCGATCGCTGACAAGGTCACCATCAGCGTTGGCGGGGCAACCCACATTCCCGCTGGCGACGACCAGCCCGAAAGACTGATCGAGGCCGCCGACAAGGCGATGTATGACGCCAAGAGGTCCGGCCGCAATCGAGCTGCCACGGCAACCGGCCTGTAAGAGAGCTGGCGCCCTTCGGCTCGATCGGAAGACGGAATGCGCTAATTGTCTAGTGGCTGGAGCATTTGCGCGCCAGGGCCTGGAGACCGGCGAGCGCGAATGTCTCCAGTGCACGGGACATTGGTTCGATCTCCCGTTCACGCTCCGCCAGGCTCGGGGCGATGGCTTCCAGCACACCGCGTTCCACCGTTGCCAGGACCATGAAAGGGGCGTTGAGCGCCAGTTCTGCCCTTCCAATGTCGGGGTGGTCCTGCGGGCGATTGAGCATGCGCGCAAGCAGATCGCGCAGCCAATGAACCTGGGGCGCCAGGAAGTCCTCGTCCACGATCAGCGCGGAAACCGTGGGCATCACCATCTCACGGGTGACCAGCCTGATCTGCCACGAGCGTTCGGCGGGTGACAACAATCGCCGGGCCATCAAGCCATAATAGGCCTTGAGCTGATCCAGGGGCTCTTCATGTTCCAGGATCGCTGCAAAGGCCTCGGGCGGGATGACGACCTCGCGCCGCGCCTCCGATACCGCCGCTTCATAGAGCGGCCGGATGCCGCCGAAATAATAGTTGACCGCCGCGGTATTGACGCCGGCCAGGTCGCAAATTTCCCGGCTCGTCGTCGCATGGTAGCCCTTGTCGGCAAAGACCCGCCCGGCCGTTTCGATCAGATTTTGGCGCGTCTTGACGCCACGTTCCTGGCTGTCTGACGAAACACGGCGGGCATGCAGGGATCTGGGCATGAAAGCTTGGATACTGTCTCTGAGAAGTAACTTTTTACCCACGGACTTTAAAATGTCAATTTCATATTCGGATTTGACATTGCTCTGTCGTTCAAGCAACCTCACGCTCTGCTGAGGCGATGGCTGTGCGAAAGTGCACGGGCCGGCGATTCCGCTCTTCGTTGAGTCTCCACCAATCTGCTGGGACCGCGCTATATGACTCTATCTTCCTCAGCGTCCCGCAAACCGATTGAGCCGGTCGGCGACAAGCAGGACGTCGCTGTCGAACTCCCGCTCGATCATGGGGCGTCGGCGCCTGTCGCCCAGATCTATCGGGACGCCAGTGCCCATATCGTCGTGATCTGTGCCAATACCTTGACCCGAACCTGCCTCATGCACTGCCTCACAGGCTCAGAAACCGGCCTGGCCGTGGAGGGCTATGCCGACGTCGAACAGTGGGGCCGGCAGGGGCAGGGGGCCTCTGTCGCCCTATTGTGCGTCACGGGCGTGCGGGAGACCACGATCGCGGTCGAGCGAATGGTGAGGCGAGTGCTGGCCGCCGCACCCGGCATTCGGGTTGTGGTGATTTCCGATACGAGATCGGCCGGCGACGTTGCGAAGGCCCTGGAGCACGGGGCCAGTGGCTTCATTGCCATGGATTCCAATGTCGATGTCGCCATTGCAGCCATCCGCCTGGTGCGTAGCGGCGGCATGTTCGTGCCCTCCCACAGCGTGATGCAGTCTCGGACCCAGCCCGCACCCCTGTCTGACGGCAGGAGATCGCTGCGGGATCTGGTGACCGCAAAGCAACTTGAAGTCATCGGCCTGATCCGCAAGGGGCTGCCGAACAAGGCGATCGCGGCCGAACTCGAGATGAGCGAGTTCACGGTGAAGGTGCATGTCAGGAACATCATGAAGCGCCTGAATGCCCGCAACAGAACCGAGGTCGTGGCTCTGACCAATGCCTATTTTGGGCAAATGCCCGAGCAGGATGATCACACCTGAAGCATGAAGCAGTTGGTGAGGACGTCATCATATATTCTTGCGCGCTGGGAATAAGCGGAGCCATATGCGTAAATTTTCTGAAGCCGTTACATTTGCTTCGGATTAAGATATTTTCCTGGCAAGCAATTGATTTTTATCATTTATCTGGATCCTTCCCTGGCTCCTTCTCGCTATGTTCGAAGAAGCGATCGAGGAAAGCTGCTGCCTCGTCCGAGATGCCGACGATCTTGTTCGTCGCCTGCCGATAGAATTTGATATTGAGCTCTGTGCCGGGCTGGCCATCCTGCCAGGTGCCGAAAGACTTGAGTTCGCGGCGTCCGAGCGGTCTTTGGGCGAACGCCGTGCAGCGCACGACAATGCTTACGCGAGGGGTTTGCCGCAGGACATTTTGTTTCCTCGCAATCGGTTCGGCAGAGATCACGATGCCGCGGGCGAACAGCCCCCGGCCACCCTCATTTTCGCTGGCAAATAGGAAGATGATATCGTCGGCAGCGATATGCTTGCCCCCATACATCGTCTTCTGCGCACCGAAGCTGAAGCTTGTCGCGTCCGGATCCCGTATCTCGGTTTTAATCGCAAATGCCATGCCAGTGTGCCTCCGGCCTGCAAGCCAATTAGCCTCGTCGAGCCCTGTCGCGCAACGTGGCAGCCGAGACTGGCCAAAGGGAACAGGGCAGGGGTGGCCCAGAAGTGAGAATATCTCTCGCCAGATGTCGGTAAAGCGCGCGCTGCTTCGTCTTCGAAACAAGCAATGGCGGAGAATGCGAAGATTTGTGCCCAGGATCGTTGCTGCGAGAGCAAGACGGGCTGGCTCGGATAACCACCGACGACCTTGGATCTTGAGGCGGTAGGTTTTCCGCTGTCATATGCATATTCTCAACACGGAGAAGAATGATGAAGGCATTGATTGCGGGAGCAGGCATCGGCGGGCTGACCACGGCCTTATTCCTTCATCGGGTTGGGATCGACGTTGAAATTTTCGAGGCTTCAAAGGAGGTTCGAGAGCTGGGCGTGGGCATCAACATGTTGCCGCATGCCGTTGAATTGTTGACGGAACTAGGGCTGATCGACGAACTTGATGCCGCCGGCGTCCGGACGCGCGAATTGATCTATGCGAACCGGTTCGGGCAGGTCGTCTGGCGTGAGTTGCGCGGTATCGAGGCGGGCCTTCCCGCGCCTCAGTTCAGCATTCATAGAGGCAGGCTGCTGGGCTTGATCCATCGAGCCGTGATCGAGCGGATGGGGGCGGGCGCAATCCGCACGGGATGTCGAGTGAACGGTTTCGAGCAGAACAGCGATACCGTCACGGTCCATCTGACGGACAGTGACGGCAGGCCGGCACAAGCGGTCGGCGACTTGCTGGTGGGTGCCGATGGCATTCATTCGGCGGTGCGCGCCGCGCTCCATCCCGGGGAGGGGCAGCCGATCTGGAGCGGCATCATGCTCTGGCGCGGGGCCACCCCCTGGCCGAAATGGCAGGACGGCCGCACCATGGCGATCGCTGGTGGAAACTTTGCGAAGTTCGTCTTCTATCCAATTGAAAAATATAAACAAAATTCAGGAAATCTTCTCACCAACTGGGCGGTGATGGCTCGGGCGGGCCATGATCGGACGCAGGGGCTCTCCCTGGGGAACTGGAGCAGGCCGGGCTTGCTCGAAGAAGTGCTGTCATTCGTCCGTGACCGCTTCCACCTCGATTATGTCGATCCAGCCGCGATCATCCAGGGTACGGACGCATTCTACGAATATCCCAATTGTGATCGGGATCCGCTCCCACGCTGGTCGTTCGGGCGCGTCACCCTGTTGGGAGACGCTGCCCATCCGATGTATCCGGTGGGCTCGAACGGAGCGAGCCAGGCCATCCTCGATGCCCGCTCCTTGTCGCAACATCTCCGCGCCGCGGATACGATCGAGGCGGCTTTGACAGCCTATGATGCAGAGCGGCGGCCCGTTACCGCCAAGATAGTCCTGGCAAACCGCAAGGGCGGCCCGGAAGGCGTGATCGACATGGTGGAAGCCAGGGCACCCGAGGGCTTTGACGACATCGAAGCCGTCGCAACCCATGAGGAGCGCGAGCGCGTCGTGCGCGGCTATGCGTCCCTGGCAGGATTTGGGCGCTAGGTGCAGCCCGATCCGCCAATTTCCTCAACTTTTTGAAATTGAGCTTGGTGCCGGGCTGGCCGAGGCACCCGTTGCTGAGGCATTTGAACTCGCGGCTCGTTTGGGCAAACGCGACGCGGCGCTCCCGGATTTGTGGCTCCAATAGACCGTCGAGTTCGCAGCCGATCCATCTTCGCTGCTCCGGATTGGCCAAAACCTATCTGGCCGCAGGCGAGGCCTGCGTCAAATAGGTCAGACTATATTTCCACAGTCATACACTGGGCCTCTGGACTGTTCGGGCGCCTCACGGCAGATAGTTCGAGCAATGTGTTGGAGGGAATCCCCCGTGTATTTGAAATGGTCCATTCCGAAATCGGTGCTGGTGCTTCTTGCCATGACCGGTGTTGCTCACGCTGAAGGCGAGCTCAACATCTATAATTGGGGAAACTACACCAGCCCCAAGCTCATCAAGAAGTTTGAGGAGCAATACAAGGTTAAGGTCACCATCACCGACTATGACTCCAACGATACGGCTCTGGCCAAGGCTCGCCAAGGCGGCTCCGGCTTCGACATCGTCGTGCCCTCGCAGACATATCTGCCGATCTGGATCAAGGAGGGACTGCTGCTGGAAACCAATCCTGGCCAGATGGAGAATTTCAAGAACGTCACGCCGGAATGGGCCAATCCCGATTTCGATCCCGGCCGCAAATATTCCGTGCCCTGGGCCTGGGGCACGATCGGCGTCGTGGTCAACACCGACACATACAAGGGCGATATCAACACCTGGGATATCATCTTCAAGACGCCGGACGAGCTGAAGGGCAAGGTCAACGTCGTTCCGGAGATGAAGGACGTCGTTACAGCCGCCATCCGCTATGTCGGCGGCGAGCAATGTACCGGCGACAGGCAGGTATTGAGGAAAGCCCGTGACCTTCTGACGGCTGCCAAGCCGAACTGGATCGCCATGGAATACAATGCCATCGAAAAGATGGGGGCAGGCGACTTCAAGGCCTCGTTGACCTGGAACGGCGCGGCCCTGCGCACGCGCCTCGCGCGTCCCGAGATCCATTACGGCTATCCCAAGGAAGGCTTTACCTACTGGTCCGACAATGTAGCGGTGCTGAAGGAGGCCAAGAATGTCGACAACGCCAAATTGTTCCAGAATTTCATCATGGATCCCGAGAACGCCGCGTTGAACTCGGTCTTCCACCATTATGCGAACGGCATCGCGGGCTCGGAAAAATTCATGCCGGCCGAGATGCGGGACGCCCCGGAGATCGTCGTTCCCGCGGAAGCCAAGGCGCACGGCACCGTGGCTTTGATGTGCCCTCCGGAGGTCGATGTACTTTACAAGAAGATCTGGACCGAACTCCGCAAGTAAGCAGTCCAGGCGAGGGCGGCGACATCGACGCCGCCCGTTCTTGAAGCGGCACAGATCAAAGTGCGGTAGGAGCCAGTTGCCCCTGCGATATCAGTCATAGTACGAATTCACCCTCGCTCTTGCTCGAGGGGTCTCATGCGCGTTCATCCTGCCGTTGCGTGTCTTCTTATTACCACGGTTCTTGTTGCAACGAATCTTGGAGGCTGTGCAACTCCGATCCGAACTTCCCCAGGAACGGTAAAAACTTTGCCTGTTGCCGTCATAAGCAAGGGCCTCGGTGGAATTTTGCATGGATCTGTCCGTATAGAGCAAACCCAGGGCTCCTACTCGGTGAGCAATGGCAGGCTTTCGTGCTCCGGTACATATGCTCTGTCGGGAGTCAGGGAAAGGATCTATGTTCCGGTTCTTTGCAGCGATGGCCGCAAAGGCTATGCCGCCGTTCACAATGGGCCAAGTCTAATGAGCGGGTCTGGCTCCTTCACCTTGAGCGATGGAACCACGGGTGAGTTCGTGTTTGGCAAGGAGACCGGCAAATCCTAGACCTGTATCGCCTCGACGGTGATCGCTTCGCGAGCTGTCGCGCGCCGAGGCAGCGCCTCTGAAAAGATACCCCGTCCAATGAGGAGGGGGTGGCCCTTCCATCGTGGCGCTACCGACTTTATTCGCATAACATATCTTATGGAATATAAATCCATTCCCCAGCCTGGCCAAAAGCCCGATAAACCGGGCTTTTGGCGGCTATCTGCCAAGGCCGCGCAATTCGGCTCGCCTCGATCGACGGGCACCAATAATCAATATCTTGAGCCACTCAGCCATGAGCGATTCAAGAAAGGCGCTGGACCCCATATAGGCGGTTCGCAAGACTGCGGCATGTGCGATGACCCGCCCGCTATGCTTTGTCCTCAGTGAGCCGACCCGTCGCGCAACATGGCGCGCTTCTACGGCGTGATCGTCCAGCCGACCTTGTTTGGCGCAGTCGCACTGTGGTCCGCAACTGGAGACGGATCGGCATGCCGGGACGGTTCAGGATTGAAACTTTCGACGACCTGCCGGCGCTCGAACGTGCCTGTCCGTATCGTCCGTAAGAAGCGCGCCTCGCTATGCCGACCTGGCTCGCAAGAACATGAGCCAATGCACGCGTCGCCCGAGATACATCGCCCCAGGGCCTTGAATAAATTTTTAATTAATTTGAATTATTACAATATTTTACATAATATATCTAAAGTTAAACTATAGGCTGAGGGATTCAGCCATCCGTTGCAGCAGGACGAGCGTGCGCTCGACATCGGGCTGTTCCGAGGTCGTTCGGCGGATATGGGGACAAGTGAGCACTGCCAGGGCGTGTCTTTCGGCCGAGAGGATCGGCACGCTGATATCATTCACGCCGAAGATCTGCTGGCTTTCGTCGATGCGGTACGCGGCTTTGCGATAGGAGGAGAGCTGCGCCTCGAGCCCCGCGTAGATCGTCGCCCTCTCGCTATCCTTCCAGCGAACCAGCAGCTCCTCTTTGGCCTGCGGGTCCTGGAAAGCCAGCAGAAGCTGGCCTGAGCCCGTGGTCAACAGATCGATCGGCGTGCCGACGCGAACCGTGAAAACCCAGTCCGAGGAAGCCGCCGCGTGGGCTACGACCACGGCCTCGTCGCGTTCCCGCATGACGAGATGACAGGACTGGCCAGACTCCTCGGCAAACCGGTCCATCAAGGGCACGGCCCGCGAAGTCAGCCGGCGTATGGGCGGATGATGTTGCGCCAGCACGAACAGCTTCATGCTCAAGGCGAAGCGATCCCCTTCCGCCGAGCGATAGACATAGCCGCGGGCAACCAGGCGTTCGAGCATGCGATAGATCTCGCTCGCGCCTCTGCCGAGCTCCTTGACGATTTCCGCCCGTGTCAGTGCATCGGAGCGGCTGGCCAGCAGTTCCAGGATGTCCAGGCCCTTGTCGAGCGCCGGTGCCCGATAAAGAGCCTCCCGGCTCGATCCCTCCTCCTGCTCCCTTGGTTGTCTTGGCAAAGCGCTTCCCTCTCTTTTGTTGACATATGAATATATTGTTCATATTTGGTCCGTCAACAATGAACTGCACGCAGTGACACGAACTCGATGGGAGACCGCCTCATGCGCCTGGACGGCAAACGCATCCTGATCACGGCTGCCGGGCAAGGCATCGGCCGCGCTTCGGCCCTGGCCTGTGCAGCCGAGGGAGCCCGTGTCATCGCTACCGATCTCAACGACGAGGCGCTGGCAGCCCTCGCTGCGGCGGATGACCGTATCGAAACGCGTCGGCTCGACGTGCTCGATCCCGCCGCCATCGCCGAATTGGGCCGGTCCCTGCCCGGCCTCGATGGACTCTTCAATTGTGCCGGCTTCGTCCACAATGGCAGCATCTTCGAATGCAGCGACGAAGATTGGGACTTCAGCTTCGATCTCAACGTCAAGAGCATGTTCCGCCTGATCAAGGCCCTGCTGCCGGGCCTCCTGCATCGCGCGGGTGAAACGGGATCGAGTGCTGTCCTGAACATGGCCTCGATGGCATCCTCGGTGAAAGGCTTCCCGAACCGCCTGGCCTATGGCGCTTCGAAGGCTGCCGTCATCGGCCTGACCAAGGCCCTGGCCGCCGACCATGTCCGCCAGGGCCTTCGCTGCAACGCCATCTGCCCCGGCACGGTCGACACGCCTTCGCTGCGCGGGCGCATTGCCGCTGCAGCCGATCCGGTACAGGCCGAGAAGGACTTCATCGCCCGCCAGCCGATGGGCCGGCTCGCCAGTGTCGACGACATCGCCCCGATGGTGGTCTTCCTGCTCTCGGACGAATCCCGTTTCGTCACCGGCCAGACCGTCCTGGTGGATGGCGGCGTGACGATCTGAACAGAATAGACGACAGTCGAGAGCTGCAATAGCGACCACAATCCGAGCGGAGGACACGCAATGACCGAGATCGTCGACATCGAAGTGCTCGACCTACGCTTTCCGACCTCCCAGCAGCTCGATGGATCGGATGCGATGAATCCCGATCCCGACTATTCGGCCGCCTATGTCATCCTGAAGACGGACCGGCCCGGTCTCGAAGGGCATGGGCTGACCTTTACCATTGGCCGTGGCAACGAGATCTGCTGCGCCGCGATCAAGGCCATGCGCCACCTCGTCGTCGGACTTTCCCTGGAGGAGGTCCAGGCCGATCTCGGTGTCTTCTGGCGCCACGTCACCTCGGACAGCCAGCTGCGCTGGATCGGCCCGGACAAGGGCGCCATTCATCTGGCCACGGGCGCGGTGGTCAACGCGGTCTGGGACCTGCTCGCCAAGATGGCCGGCAAGCCCGTCTGGCGCCTCGTCGCCGACATGTCGCCCGAGGAATTCGTGCGCGCCATCGATTTTCGCTACCTGACCGACTGTATCACCCCGGACGAGGCTCTCGCCTTGCTGCGCGAGAAGGAAGCTGGAAAGGCCGAGCGCATCGCCGTCCTCGAGCGCGAAGGCTATCCCTGCTACACCACCTCGGCCGGCTGGCTCGGCTATGACGACGACAAGCTGCGTCGCCTGTGCCAGGAAGCCGTCGATGCCGGCTTCAACCATGTCAAGCTCAAGGTCGGCCGCGACATCGAACACGATATCCGCCGCCTGCGCATCGCCCGCGAGGTGATCGGTCCCGATCGCCAGCTGATGATCGACGCCAACCAGGTCTGGGAAGTCGACCAGGCGATCGACAGCGTGCGGAAGCTCGCCTTTGCCAAGCCCTGGTTCATCGAGGAGCCCACCAGCCCGGACGATGTCGAGGGCCACCGCAAGATCCGCGAAGGCGTCGCACCGGTCAAGGTCGCCACCGGCGAGATGTGCCAGAACCGCGTCCTGTTCAAGCAATTCATCATGCGCTGTGCCATCGACGTGGTGCAGATCGATGCCTGCCGCCTGGGCGGGGTCAACGAGATCCTGGCGATCCTGCTGATGGCCGCCAAGTACGATCTCCCCGTTTGTCCCCACGCCGGCGGCGTCGGCCTGTGCGAATATGTCCAGCACCTGTCGATGATCGATTTCGTCTGCGTATCGGGCACGCGCGAAGGCCGGGTGATCGAATATGTCGACCATCTGCATGAGCACTTCAAGGTGCCTTGCGTGGTCCGCGATGCCGCCTATATGCCTCCCCTCGCCCCGGGCTTTTCGATCGAGATGAAGCCGACATCCCTGCAGGACTATCGCTTTGCGGGCTGACGAAGCGGTCGAACGGCACCGGTTGGCTTCACGGGTCCATTGGGCCAGGAGCGCGGCCGTCCATCGATATCCTCAAGTCGGTGACGGGCTACCCACGCTGCGTGCCGTGCTCTCGCGCGCGACCAATTCATAGCCCAGATCGACCAGCCGCGGTTCGACATGCTTTCCATCGATCCTGTCAATCAGCATCCGCATGGCCTTTCTTCCCATCTGTTCGCGATGGGTCCGGACACTGGTGAGGCCGGGATTTGCAACTGCCATGATCTCGAGGTCGTTGAAACCGCAAATGCCGAATTGCTGGGGAACGGCAATGCGACGGCGCTGAGCCTCGAAGAGCACGCCAACCGCAAGGTCGTCATTGTTGCAGAACACGGCGTCGGCGTCGGGCGCGCGCGCCAGCAAGTCGGACATCAACTCGCAGCCCAGCGACACGGTGGAGGCCCGGGGCGTTGTGACGATGAGTTTCTCATCGAGCAGGCCGGCTTCGTCCAGCGCCTGGACGAAGCCTTGGAGACGCCTCTGAGTCCGCGGGTCCATGCGCGCGCCCAGAAAAGCGATCCGCCGATAGCCGCGCTCGACCAGATGCCTTGTGGCGGCGAAGGCGGCACGATGGTGCGAGAAGCCGACCATCATATCGACGGGATCGGGACCGACCTCCATGATCTGGACGATCGGGCATTCGGCCTGCAGGAGCTGGGCCCGGGCTGCCTCCGATTGATCGATACCGGCCACGACCAGGCCCGCCGGGCGCTGGCTGAGGAACACCCGCAGCAGCTTCTCCTCTTCGATCAGGGAATAGCGCGTGTTGCCCAACTGCACCCGAAAGGCGGTGGCCTCCGCCTCGGCATAGATCCCGCGCATCACATCCGCGAACACGTTGTTGGTCACCGACGGAATGAGCACGCCGATGACATTCGTTCGGGCCGAGGCCAGCGCACTTGCCGCCGGATCAGGCACATATCCAAGATCGTCGACGATCTGCTGGATGCGTTGCCTGAGCTCGTGCGAGACCGATTGCGGGTTGCGCAGAGCACGCGACACCGTGATAGCGCTAACTTCCGCAGCCTCGGCAATCTCGACCAATGTTATACGTTTCTTGCCCGGGCGTTTCTTGGGTTTTTTCATCTTGAAGCTCTGGTGGCGTTTCCCAGAAGAAAGATAGAACTTGCAAAATGATTGCGCAATCAATAAGAGTTCGGCCAAAGTTGGACGGGAGGAAAATGTGGCAAGGCCGGCATATAAGCTGGTTGTGGGCCTCTTCGGTGCCGGTCAGCAATTTGCGCGCACCGTGAAGCGTGATCGCCTTTCAACACTCGTCTAGACATCCCCGCCCTCTTCATCAGGGAGGCCGGTGGATCGTGCTTGATTTCATCTCCAGGACCTGGGTCCTGCTCGCGGCTCGCCGCCTAGGCGAACCGCCCTCGGAATGAATTGCGGCCACTCAGAAAGGTCGTGACGGACGCCACGAACAAACGCTCACGGGAGGAGGACCCCGATCATGCACACGACAGCCGCCAGCACGCCCGCGCGGGCCGGCAATCAGAAGGCCCCTTCCGGCGCCTCCCGCACCCGCTACATCATCCTGACGCTGTGTTTCGTCGGCCTGGTCATCAACTATCTCGACCGGGCCAATATGAGCGTCGCACTGCCCTATATCGACGCGGATCTCGGCCTCAATCTCACCAATACCCAGAAGGGGCTGATCCTCGGCGCCTTCTTCTGGGCCTATGACGGCATGATGCTGATCGCCGGCTGGTTCACCGACAAGGTGGGCTCGCGTCGGGCTTTCACCATCGCGGCGATCTGGTGGTCGATCTTCACGGCGCTCACCCCCCTCGCCCGCAGCTTCTGGGGCTTCTTCGCCTTCCGCTTCGCCTTGGGCGCCGGCGAGGCGCCGGCCTATCCGGCGGCGACCAAAGCAGCCTCACGCTGGTTTCCGGTGGGCGAGCGCGCCTTCTCCACCGCCGTGATCGATTCCGGCTCGCGGGTCGGCACGGTGCTCTCATTGCCCATCGTCACCAGCCTGCTCGTCGTCGCGACCTGGCACTATTCCTTCATCATACTCGGCGTGGTCGGCGTCGTCTGGGCGCTCGTCTGGTATTGGTATTATCGCGATCCCGTCGATCATCCCGGCGCCAACGACCTTGAGCGCCAATATATTGCCGACAATGGCGGACGCACCGAGGCCAATGACGACAGCGAAGCGACGAAGATCCGCTGGTCGCAACTGTTCGGCTACCGCACGGTCTGGGGCATGATGCTGGGCTTCTTCTGCCTCAACTTCGTGATCTATTTCTTCCTGACCTGGTTCCCCGACTATCTGAAGAATGCCCGCGGCCTCAACCTGAAGGAACTCGGTACTCTCGGCATGCTGCCCGGCCTTGCCGCGGTGGTCACGGCCTGGATTGCCGGCGCCTATGCCGACCGCCTGATCCGTCATGGCGCCAACGTCACCAAGGTGCGCAAGGTGGTGATGGTCGGCGGCCTGCTGGGCGGGGCTGCCATCCTGCCCGCTGCGTTCGCCTCCTCCATCTATCTGGCCCTGTTCTTCCTGGCGATTTCCTATTCCAGCCTGGCGATAGCCGCGACAGGGATCTGGTCCCTGCCCGCCGACGTGGCGCCCAGTTCGCGCCATGTTGCCTCGATCGGCGGCATCCAGAACTTCGCCTCTAACATTGCCGGCATCATCAGCCCCTTCATGTTCGGCTTCCTGCTCGACATGTTCCACGGCGACTACACGCCGGCTTTTGCCCTGGCCGCGGGCTTTGCCGTCCTGGGCGCCTTTTCCTATGCCTTCATCGTCGGCAAGGCCGAACCGCTCCCCCTGCCCGCCGGCACCGAGCACTGACCGGCGAACTATTCGGCAATTGACGTCAGGCAGCCGCCGTACATCTTCGGATCGTGCGGCGGTTTCTTTTTGCCGTTTCATCACTGCCAGATTGCCAGAAGGCTTCCGGTCGACTACGCACGTCATCGACAAGCGTTGGGGCGCCGAGGTTCGATTTTGCCTAAGTAAATACCGGTCTCTTCCTTTCCATCCCATCCGTTTGGGCGGCCAGCCGGCAGCCCAACGGATGATCATGTTCACTGGGTGGTGGTCCGAGACCGGTCTGGCTTGTCCGACTGTGCCATGCGCACAGGCCGCTGCCCCAGCTCTTTCCCCAGCGAACATCGCCATGCCGTGCCCGTAACGGGCCTCTCCGATCGCCGTCCCGGTGGACTTCCTCGCGGAAGACCGAGACGATATGTGCAATCTTCTCAAGGTCCGCTGGACCATCACACCCCAAATCCCTCCGCGACCCCTGCTCATTTGCGCCGGATGCGGTGTCATCAGGCCCTTTCAATGCAGCGGCAAGGCAAGGCTCAACGCCAATGGCCGCCGGCTCGATGCCTGGCTCATCTACAAATGCCCGGTTTGCGACAAGAGTTGGAACAGGCCGCTGTTCGAACGCCGGTCGGTGCGGGACATCCCGCCGGCGATGCTCGCCGCCCTGCAGACGAACGACCCGATCTGGATCCGTTGCCAGGCCTTCGATCTCGCAGCCTTGCGGTCGCATGCCTTCCATATCGAGGAATGCGACAAGATCGATATCCTCAGGCAGGTGCTCGATCGGCCGGATGTCTGGTCCATCCTGCATGTCGAACTCGTCATGGACCTGCCGGCGGGGATCCGCCTGGACCGCCTCCTGGCACGCGAACTCGGCCTGCCGCGATCAAGGCTGCAATCGCTTCAACGCCGGGAGCGGCTGCGCCTGGGGTCCGGCCGCTCCGATGCCTTGCGCAAGCGCGTGTCGGACGGCACCAGCATCGTGCTCGATCTTGCAGGGGAGCCGAACCGTCAGATGATCGGCGACGCGGCCTCGGGACGTTCAAGGCCGTAAATAGCTGCTGCTTTCAGGGACAGCAGAGCCCCGTCTGCAGGAAGCTCGAACGAGATTCCCGCGCCGGTGTCTTGCGGCGCGGGATACCGGGCTCGTCAGATCGGCCGCGCCTGCGTCTTGCCGGCCGGCAGATCACTGCTCACCTCTTCGGCGACACCGTCGAAGAGCCGGCCGATGCGCCGGCGCTCGGCCTCGTCCTGCGGCAAGGCGTAGGACAGGGCGACATAGACCAGCGTGTTGACGATCAGGCCGACCACGCCCGAGGTCATCCCCGCCAGGGCCGGAATGGAGACGGGATAGAGGAACTGCAGCACCACCGCCACCGCAAAGCCGGCGATCATGCCGCTGGCGGCACCCGCGGCATTGCCTCGCCGCCAGAAGATGCCGAGATAGAGCGCCGGCGCCAGCTGGACGATGCCCTGATAGGAGGCCAGCGCCAGCGTAAGCAGCCCCGCGGTGACATTGGCGGTCGCCACCGCCCCGGCCACCGCCAGCAGGGTGGCGAGGATGATGGTGATACGCGCGGTGCGGGTGTTGGTGGCCTCGTCCGCGCCGCCGACATGGATGATGTCCTGGGCGGTATGGGTGCCGACGGCTGCGGTAATGGCATTCACATTGCCGACCGTGGCGGCGAACACGGCCACGCCCGCCAGCGCCAGCACGAACGGCCCGCCATGCCCGGCCGTCAGGAACCAGACATTGTCCGGCGCTTTCGCTACCTCCGGCAGCTGGGAGGCCAGCATGCTCATGGTCAGCATGATGGCGAGGAACACGAACATGAACGGCGCTGCCTTGAGGGCGGAATTGCGGACCGCCTGGGCGCTCCTGGCCGTGAACAACCGCACGAAGATATCGGGCCAGCACCACGAGCCCATCGCGCCGGTGAACACCAGCGAGAAATAGTAGAGCGGGCCGAGTTCGCTGTTCAGGCCCGGCAGGCTGGCAAAGCTCTCCGGCAGGCCGGCAAAGCCCAGGCCCTGCGACAGCAGCCAGACGATCAGGCCGAGCGCCACCAGCCCGCCGACGCCATAGGCGAAGATGCCCTGGATCATGTCCGAGATCACGATGCCGCGCATGCCGAGCCGCACTGTCCAGATCTGCCGGATAGCCAGCACGGTGATGCCGACGAAGACCGCCGTCGTCGGCGTGACTGCCCCGAAGGACAGATAGGAGAAGACCAGGCCGAGCGACTGGAAGGCGAGTACCAGCCAGGGAAAGGCCGAGACCACGCCGATCACGGCGGCGATCACCCGCACGCTGGTGGAATTGTAGCGCATGCCGACGAAATCGGCCTGGGTGCGCAGGTTGAAGGCTTTGCCCCAGTCGAACACGCGCTGCGCCATCAGGAACATGAACAGCACGGCGAGCAGCGAATAGGAGATCACGTAATAGCCGATTACCCCGGCTGAGGCGGAAAGCCCCGCGAAGGCGATGAAGATCGTCCCCGGCAGCCAGGTGTTGAGAAAGGCCATGGTCTGGAACCACGAACCGAACGAGCGCCCCGCCACCGCATAGTCGGTAAAGTCCCGGCCCTGCTGGCGGGTGCGCTCCAGCACCACGACGACGCCGATGAAGAACAGGGCCAGCAGCCCATAGCCGATCAGGAAGTCCATGGCCCTACTCCTCTTCCCGATCCGGGCTCGCCCGGTGCAGATAGGTCAGGCTGACGACCAGGAACAGGCCGCTGCCCATGAAGAAGAACATCGCCATGCCGAGATTGCCGCGCGCCATCGCCAGATGGATCGGCGGAAACAGCATGATGATCAGGTTGAGCCACAGCAACAGGCGGCGGACCCGGCCAAAGTCAGTCGCTTGCCTCTCCATTTCGTCCTCCCATCTCGACATTCTCCTCTGGGGTGGGAAGCGCGTCGCGAAAGCCCTGGTCAGGGCCTCCGACCGGCGCCGTTCTTGTTGTTCTTTATCGTGCAGGATGCTCCGGCCAGCGCGTCACAGCCCGCAAGCCTGCACTACTGCATCGACCAAGGCCCTTTGATGTGGCTGCAGAGTCTGTCCGGGCAGGTCCTTCCAGAAGGTCTGGTAAGGATCTTCGACCCCGGTCTCGACGCCGCTGAGCGTTTCCACCACGGCCAGGCCACAGAAGGGCACGTAGAAGGGTGAGTAGCCGCCCTCATGGCTGATCACCAGCCGGCCCCCGCAGATCGAAGCGGCGAGATCCATCAGGCGGCGGGTCATGCGGCGATAGGAGCCGGAAACCAGCATCATGCGGCCGAGCGGATCGGCATTGGATGAATCGAAGCCGCTCGCCACCAGGATGACATCGGGTTTGAAGCGGGCGATCGCCGGCAGCACCACCCGGTCGAAGGCATCGAGATAAGCCCCCTCGCCCGAGCCGGCCGGCAGGGGAATGTTGATCGCTGCCCCCTTCCCGGCACCGACGCCGCGATCGGCGACCTTGCCGGTATCGGGCGGGAAATTGCCGTCTTGGTGCAGCGAAATGGTGAGGATGTCGGGATCGGCCTCGAAACAGGCCTCGGTGCCATTGCCGTGATGCACGTCCCAGTCGACCACCGCCACGCGCTCGATGCCGAGCTTGGCCCGCGCATGGGCGATCGCCACCGCGACATTGGCGAACATGCAAAAGCCCATGCCCTTCTCCGGGCGGGCGTGATGACCGGGCGGGCGCACCAGCGCATAGGCATTGGCGACCTCGCCCTGCACCACGGCCCGCAGGGCGCTGATGGTGCCGCCGGCGGCCAAGCAGGCCAGGTCCACGCCGGCAAAACCGAAGGGCGAGACGCCGTCGCCCATGTCGCCGCCGCGAATATCGGCACTGAGCGCCTTCATCCTGTCGAGATGCTCGCTGGTGTGGATGCGCAGGATGTCCTCGTCGCTCGCCTTGGTGATCTCGATGCGCTTCAGCGCCTTGGCGATGCCGGAAACCTCCACCAGCGACGCGAAGCGGGCCTTGGATTCCGGCGACTCGACATGCTGCAGGGGCTGGATGAATTCGCCCTTCAGGAAGCCGGCCGCCGTGCCGGTGTCGTGCCAGCCGAAACGCTCATGCCACACCCATCCCGTGGTCATCACAATTCTCCCTCGTCTGCAGGTTTTCAGGCAGGCTAGAGCATGCAGACGAGGCGGGAATGGTGCAGATGCACTATGGGCGCGGGGGAGCAACCTTGTGACGAGCTTCGTCCACGGCTACTATCATCGAAAATACATAATCCTCCATCCGGGGCCGGTGCATGTGACCTCCAAACTGTCCATGTTCTCGCAATTCGTGGTCGATCTTCACCGGGCCGGCCGTCGCGCCGACAAGGATGCCGATCTCGACCTGGCCGCGCATGCCCTCGAGCTTTTGCGCCCCCTGCTCGGTTTCGACTGTGCCTGGTATGGCTGGGCTCGCTTCCTCAACGATCGCACCACCGTGCCGGCCTCCTCCACGCTCGGCCTTCCTGAGGGCTTTGCCCCGTTCTGGTCGACCATGGCCAGCCAGGACCTGGTCGCCACCGCCTTGCGCCGGGATCGTGGCCGCGTCTGCATCTATGATCGCGGACAACCCCGGCAGACCGACGAGATGGCCGAATTGTCGGAGCGCTACGGCATCCGCAAATGGGCCTCCGCCATGCATAACCGGCCGGGGGCCGCCACCACCTTCTTCGTCTCGGTCTACCGCACCCGCTGCCACGATCCGCATTGGGACGGGGAAGACCTGCAGCTCCTGCAATGCGCGGTCGACCACCTGTTCCTGGCCCTGCAGGCTACCTTCGAGCGGCGCAGTGCGGATGGATCAGGTGGACGGGCGACGCTGGTGGTCGACGAGGCCGGCTTCGCCCATCTCGGCCTGGATCAGGCCCAAAACTTCCTCAGGACCATCTGGCCCGGCTGGAGCGGCGATCGCCTGCCCCGGCCGCTGCGCCAGGTCGCGCTGCATCCCGGCATCCATCTGTTCGAGCGCGAGGGGGTGGCGGTGAACTGCCGCCGGGATAGCGAAGCAGGCCGGCAGTCGAGCCTCATAAGGCTGGAACTTTCGTTGCTGTCGAGGCTCGATCGCCTTTCCCCGCGCGAACGTGAAGTGGCGCAGTTGCTCGCCGGTGGAGCAACCCACAAGCAGGCGGCGCAGATGCTGGGCAGCGCGCCGGCCACCATCCGCAACCAGACCCAGGCCATCTATGACAAGCTCGGCGTCCGCTCGCGCGCGCAGCTTGCCAGTGCAGTGCTGCGCTGAGCGCAGGCATGATGTGCGATAGAGGCTATTCTTGCCGGTGATGGGTGGACCCCGCGACCTGTTTTCAAGCGAACCGACGCCTCATCATGTCTGGACCATATGGTCTAAAACCCGATTCGACAGACAAGAGGTATAATCAAACCCGGCCTGTCCAAGCGACGGCGGCCTGCCTGCGGCCAGCCCGTTCTAAGAAGAGTATCAGCAGCACCATCAACCGATCTGACGAAATGGCACTTTCTCTTTGCTTACCAAGAAGATGAGAAGGATTCTGTCGTTACGATTCCTCTTTCAGGCGAAGCGCCTGAAGGATATCCTAGTTGCGTCGGGCTTTTTGGTACGCCATGTATCGGCGTAGTTGCATCTCGACATTCGGAGGTATCGTAATACACCCTCCGAGGGGGCGCCTGGAATGTCTTTGCACATTCTTGGTGGGAGAGGGGAAAAAAATGCCGGTTTTGCCGGAACCCATGACTGTGGCGGATCTCATTGATCTGCTGCGAGAACAGGACCCGAAGGCGTTGGTAACCATCGGCAATCCAAATACCGGGCCCGATTGCGCCGGCGCCCTGTTCAACGGTTTTGTCCGGCCTCAGGGCAAGTCCTTCCGGCATATGCCATGGAGCCAGGTTCAACATGAAGGCTATCTGCCGGCGGTCGTACTGGAACGCTTCGTACGACGCAAATGAGCTTGGCTCCGCGCCCTGGTGACCATGGCGTGCCGGCGCCTCTCCGTTGCATCGAGGCTTTTTTTCTTGCCCTGGCCGCACTCCGCGCCTACCTAAAGGGCCATGTATGAGGAAAGAAACAGCCGGGACAGCCTCGGCAATTCGCCCTCGGCTGGTGAAACGGTCTTTGCATCAGCCTTATCTGAGCCCGATAAATGGGCGATTTTCCTGGATATTGATGGCACGCTGATCGATCTTGCCGCGACGCCGCTGTCGATCTTCGTGCCGCCGACTCTACCGGATGACCTCGCGGCCCTGTCACGGCATCTGGGTGGCGCCATGGCGCTGGTCACCGGCCGTAACATCGTGCTCGCCGACGAATTGTTTGCTCCCCATCTTTTCCCCATTGCCGGGCTGCATGGCGCCGAACGGCGCGATGCGTCCGGCGTGGTGGACAGCCTCTCCGTCCCTGCATCTTTCGAGCAGCTCAAGCGCGACATTGCCGACGAGGCCGGCGCGTGGCCTGGCGTCGTGTTTGAGGACAAGGGCGCGGCGGTTGGGGTGCATTACCGCCTTGCGGCCGACCGCAAGGACGATGTCGAGGCCTTGATGTCGCGTTTCGCGCCTGTTGCTCCCGGCTGGACGCTGCAGCACGGCAAGATGGTGGTCGAACTGCGCCCCGCGCGTGCCAGCAAAGGCAAGGCGCTGGAAGCCTTCCTGCAGGAAGCGCCGTTCAAAGGCAGGATGCCCCTGGCGATCGGTGACGATCTCACCGACGAGGCGATGTTCGAAACCGTCAACAGCCTCGGCGGCCAGTCGATCCGTGTCGGATCGGCGGGGACCCAAACAGGTGCTCGCGCGTTGATATCATCGCCAGCAGCTCTGCGGACCCTGATCGCCCGCACTGCAGCCTAATTCAATTCAATCATCAATATTCGAAAGTTCCCATGGGTCGACTTGTCGTTATTTCCAATCGAGTTCCCGTCCCCACGCGCAACGGCGATGCTCCCGCCGGCGGCCTGGCGGTTGCCCTCAACGCCGCCTTGCAGGAGCGTGGCGGCATCTGGTTCGGATGGTCCGGAAAATCCAGCCCTGGCGCGGAGCCCCCTCCCCCCCGGTTCCAGCAGCAGGGCAATATCTCTTATGTGCTGACCGACCTGACCGAGACCGATGTCGAGGAATATTATCACGGCTTCGCCAACCGGGTGCTCTGGCCGATCTGCCACTATCGCCTCGATCTCGCCGAATATGGCCGCAAGGAAATGGCGGGATATTTTCGCGTCAACCGCCTGTTCGCCCATCGCCTGGCACCCTTGATCCAGCCGGACGACATCCTGTGGGTCCATGACTATCACCTGATCCCCCTCGCCTTCGAACTGCGGCAGATGGGCATCAAGAACACCATCGGCTTCTTCCTGCATATTCCCTGGCCACCCTCCGATGTGATCGCCGCCATGCCCATGCACGAGGAGATCATTCGAGGCCTCTCCCACTACGATCTCATCGGCTTCCAGACCGACTACGATCTCGACAATTTCGCAGGCTATCTCGCTCGCGAAGGCATCGCCAGGAACCTGGGGGACGGCCGTTTCGAATATCATAGCCTGCATTTCAAGGCTGCCGTGCATGGCATCGGCATCGAAACCAAGTCGTTCGCCCAGATGGCGCAGGTCGCGATCGGCAACAGTGCCGTCCGCAAGGCGCGCCAGAGCGTGGAAAGCCGCGATCTCATCATCGGCGTCGACAGGCTCGACTACTCCAAGGGCCTGACCCAGCGCATCGATGCCTTCGAGCGCTTCCTGAGGGCTTATCCGGGTTACCACAACAAGGTCACCTATCTGCAGATCACACCGAAATCTCGTTCCGAGGTACCGGAATACGAGACGATGCAGAAAATGGTGGCCGAGGAGGCCGGCCGGGTGAACGGTGCCATGGGCACGCTGGACTGGGTTCCCATCCGCTATGTCAATCGCTCAGTCGGACGCCACATCCTGGCCGGACTCTACCGGATTGCCAGGGTCGGGCTGGTCACGCCGCTACGCGACGGTATGAACCTGGTTGCCAAGGAGTTCATCGCCGCCCAGGATCCCGATAATCCGGGCGTCCTCGTTTTGTCGCGCTTTGCCGGCGCCGCGCGTGAATTGAAAGGCGCGGTGCTCGTCAATCCCTACGATACCGAGGGCACGGCCAATGCGATTGCCCGTGCCTTGAGCATGTCGCTGCAGGAGCGACGCGAGCGCTGGCAGAACATGATGAATTTCCTGCTCGAGCATGACGTCTCGCACTGGTGCGACGCTTTCCTCAAGGATCTGACGCAGGACAAAGAGATGCAGGCTGCCCCGATCGTGACCAAGGCCAGTGCCTGACTGCGCCCTGATACCGGAATCTCCCAGGAAATATAGGATTTCCACATAGGGCACTGAGATCAGGCTATGATCTTAGCCAGAAGGGTCGAGGGAGCAATGACGCTCCCTCCCTTGCCCGACAAAAGCAATTTTCTGCCCAGCAACCTCGGCACTCGTGCGGGGGCGGCATGCTGCCTTGTGCGACCAGCACGCTGGGCCATTCCAAACTGGAATGGCCTCTTGCCCAATCGTGGATATCGGGGCCCGAAAGAAAGCGATAGGGCTAGCCCTCGGGCCCGCAGCGAATGACATTGCCTGTGTCGGCCACCGCATCTCTTGGCGAGACCTACCGTGCTGAATGATCCGCGCTCCCACGGCCTCTGGGAAAAGACCGCTCCCCGCGCCCCGCAAACCGAACCGCTCCGCCAATCCCTTACCGCTGATGTCGCCGTCATCGGCGGTGGCTATACGGGGCTGTCGGCCGCCCTGCATCTGGCGCAGGCTGGTGCATGCGTGCATCTGCTGGAGGCCGTCGAGATCGGTTTTGGTGGCTCCGGCCGCAATGTCGGCCTGATCAATGCCGGCATGTGGGTCATGCCGCAGGATCTGCCGGGAGAACTGGGGCCGGTCTATGGCGAACGCCTTTTGCAGATGCTCGGTGACGCACCGGCCGTGGTCAAGCATCTGATCGCCCATCACGATATTGCCTGCGAGCTCCGAACCAATGGCACGCTGCATTGCGCCGTGGGGCGCAAGGGGCTGCAGGAAATCGAAGAACGTACCCGTCAGTGGCGCAAGCGGGGGGCTCCGGTCGAGCTTCTCGACGCCGGGGAAACCGCAAGGCGGGTTGGCACGCAGGCCTATGCCGGCGCTCTTCTCGACAGAAGAGCCGGCACGCTACAGCCCTTGGCTTATGCAAGGGGCCTTGCCGATGCGGTGCTGCGCCAGGGCGGCCACATTCACACGGGCAGCCCTGTTATCGAGGTCGAGCATCGCGACGCCCGTTGGGTGGTAACCACCCCGCAGGGGCAGGTGACGGCGGCCTGGATCGTGGTGGGGACCGACGCCTATGGTCAGGGACCCTGGGAAAAGGTGCGCAACGAGCAGGTGCATCTGCCCTATTTCAATCTGGCCACCGCTCCCCTCGCGCCGGAACTGCGCAAGCAGATCCTGCCGGGTGGCGAGGGCGTCTGGGACACCCGCACCGTGCTCTCGTCTTTCCGGATGGATCAGTCCGGGCGACTGGTCTTCGGCAGCGTGGGCGCGCTGAGCAAAACCGGCGCCGCCATCCACAAGAACTGGGCGAAGCGCGCCTTGCGGAAATTGTTCCCGGGCCTCGCGCATGTGGAATTCGAGCATGAATGGTTCGGCAAGATCGGCATGACCGGCAATGCCCTGCCCCGCTTCCACAGCTACGGACCGCAGGCCATCGGTTTTTCCGGCTATAATGGCCGTGGCATCGCCCCGGGCACCGTTTTCGGCCGGGCGTTGGCGGATCATATCCTCGGCACGATAAGCGAAGCCGAGTTGCCGCTGGCAAGAACCGATCTCATGCCGGCCGCCTTCCGGTCCTTGAAGGAAACCGGCTATGAAGTGGGCGCCCAGCTTGCCCACATGGTTGACATGCGTCTCTAATTTCATGAATGATATATAAATCAGATAGTTATATATATTTTTTAAGTTAGTATACTGAAACTGATCGCCAAGACGACCGTCTATTCGCCTTCGGGCGAGGCCTGTGTACGGAGCCATTGCCGAAAGGCCAGCAGGGGCGGATGCATGGCACGGTCGGCGGGCCAGACCAGATAATAGGCTTCCGCACTCACCATCGGCAAGTCGAGGGCTCGGACCAGCCGGCGCGTCTCGAGCTCCTCGAGGATGAGGAATTCGGGCAGCAGGGCGACCCCGAGCCCTGCGATCGCAGCCTGGGCGGCCGTGGCAAATTGGTCGAACAGCATGCCCCGCACCGATTGGGCCGGCGCACCATGCAGGGCGAACCAGCGCTCCCAGGCATCGGGCCTGGTGGTCAGATGCAACAGCGAGGCATTGCGGAGATCGGCGGCGGACTGGAATCCGTGCTGATCGCGCAAGGCCGGGCTGCAGGCGGGGACCACGGTCTCGGAGCGGATCTTTTCCATTTCGCCGCCGGGCCAGTCCGAACCACCGAAATGGATGGCGGCATCGACCGGGTCCTGGCGGAAATCGAAATAGGACAGGCGCGTCACCAGATTGATGGTGATGCCGGGGTTGTGCGACAGGAATTGCGGCAGCCTCGGTGCCAGCCAGCGCGTGCCGAAGGTCGGCAGGATCGCCAGGGTGAGCGTTCCCCCCAGCGGATTGGCCCGAAGCATCAGCGAGGCGGTGCCGATCTTGCGGAGGGCATCGCGGATTTCACGCGCATAGGCTTCCCCGCCGGGCGTGACGCTGATGGTCTGCTTTTCGCGGTGGAACAGTTCGACCTCGAGTTGCTCCTCGAGAAGCTTGATCTGACGGCTGACGGCGCTTTGTGTCAGGTTGAGCTCCCTGGCTGCGGCTGTCACGCTGCCTGTGCGCGCCGCCGCCTCGAAGGCACAGAGCAGGGAAATCGAAGGCAGAAAACGGCGTGGCCCCTGCATCGCCTCACCCGCGAACAGGCATGAGCCGTCCCGGAGGCCGGGCTATCGATGGGCACTTCCGCCAGCAATGTCGTTTCATTGGGCTCCCGCTTGGCTCGCAACCACGCTCATTCCCGTTCGGTATGAACTGTTGAAATAACATTGGTATCCAACCTGTGTCTACCGGCGCATGAAGCTCGATAACATGACGATTGCGAATGAGATCGTCACCCAATCGAGACGCAATGGGAGCCCGGGACATGGCCAGCCAGACCTTCTTGCATCCAGACGAGATCCGGACCCTGTTCTCGACGGCCATGTCGAGGATGTATCGTAGCGAGGTGCCGCAATATGGCACGCTCATGGAGTTGGTCGCCGACGTCAACGCGGCCACCCTCGCCGAGGACGGCGCGTTGCGGGAGACCTTGACGCGCCATGACGAACTCGCCCGTCTGAGCGTCGAGCGTCATGGCGCCATCCGCCTTGGTACAGCCAAGGAACTGTTCGACATTCGCCGCGTCTTCGCCGTGATGGGCATGTTTCCCGTTGGCTATTACGATCTTTCGGTCGCCGGCGTTCCCGTCCACTCCACCGCCTTCCGCCCGATCGACGATGCCAGCCTGCGCCGCAATCCCTTCCGCGTCTTCACCTCGCTGCTCCGGCTCGAGCTGATCGAGGACGAGGCGTTGCGCGCCGAGGCAGCCCGCATCCTGGCGGGGCGGCGCATCTTCACGGTGCGCGCGCTCGAACTGGTCGCCCGCTCCGAAATGCTGGGCGGCCTGACGCCGGACGAAGCGCAGGAGTTCGTCGCCGAAGCGCTCGAGACCTTCCGCTGGCACGCCAAGGCCACGGTCTCGCTCGGCACCTATGAGAAGCTGCACGATGCCCATCGCCTGATCGCCGACGTCGTCAGCTTCAAGGGCCCGCATATCAACCACCTGACGCCGCGCACCCTCGATATCGACGCCGTGCAGGCCGGCATGCCCGCCCGCGGCATCACGCCCAAGGCCGTCATCGAGGGGCCCCCCCGGCGCAACTGCGCCATCCTGCTGCGCCAGACCAGTTTCAAGGCACTGGAGGAGTCGATCGAGTTCCGCGCCGAAAATGGTGATGATCGTGACGGCACGCACACCGCCCGTTTCGGCGAGATCGAGCAGCGTGGCATTGCGCTGACCCCGAAGGGGCGCCGGCTTTACGACACCCTGCTGTCCGATGCGCGCTCCGATGTCCGCGTCGGCCAGAGTGGCGCCAATGCCGGCGACTACCAGTCGCAGCTTGCCGCGCGCTTCCGCGCCTTTCCCGACGAATGGTCCGAATTGCGTGCTCAAGGCCTGGCCTATTTCCGCTATTCAGCGACCGAACATGGCCTCGCCGCTCGGCAGCGCAAGCGGCTTCCCGCAAGCGTCGACGAACTGGTCCAGGCCGGGTTCCTGCGCTTCGACCCGATCGTCTACGAGGACTTTCTGCCCGTCAGCGCCGCCGGCATCTTCCAATCGAACCTCGGCACCGACGAGCAGCAGAATTATGGCGAGCGCTCGAACCGCATCGAGTTCGAACGCGCCCTTGGTGCCCCCGTCCAGGACGAACTCGCCCTCTATGCCGCCACTGAAAAGCGATCGCTTGATCTGGCCCTCGCACAGCTCGGCGATCCCCATTTGGCGATGATGGCCATCGCGTAGGGATCGGTGCGGCCATGAATATGAGAGTGCAGGTCGAGGACAAGGCCGTCCCGTCGGGCCTCGATGCTTTCCTGTCCGCGCTGGTGTCTGCCGGCTATGCCGGCGACATCGCGCGCGATCGCGCGACCCGCATCGTTCATGCCACGGACAACAGCATCTACCAGGTCGAGCCGGCTGCTGTGCTGTTTGCGCGCGATAGCGAGGATATCGCCCGCGTCGTCCGGCTGGCGGCTGATCATCGCATTCCACTCTCGCCGCGCGGTGGCGGCACCGGCACCAACGGCCAGTCGCTGACGCGCGGGGTGCTGGTCGACACTTCCCGTCATATGAACCGCATCCTCGAATTCGACCTCGAACGGCAAAAGGTAACGGTCGAGCCGGGCGTGGTGCTCAACCAGCTCAACGCCTATCTGCAGCCTCACGGCTTGTTCTTTCCGCCCACCGTCTCCACCGCCTCGCGCGCCACGCTGGGCGGCATGGTTGCGACCGATGCCTCCGGCAAAGGCTCGCGCATCTATGGCAAGACCTCCGACTATATCGAGGCGATGGAGATCATTCTCGCCAATGGTGAGACCGTCCAGGTCGCGGCGATGCCGATTGCGGAAGCCCGCGAACTGGCCCGGTGCGAGGACGCTGCCGGCCGCATCCATCGCGAAGTCCTGCGGGTCGTCGATGAAAACGCCGAGCTGATTGCCTCGACCTTTCCGCAGATGAACCGGGGCCTGACCGGCTACAATCTCAAGCAGGTGCTCGGCGAGGATGGGCTGTTCCGCCTGTCCTATCTCCTGGCCGGCTCGGAAGGCACCCTCGCCTTCACCACCCGGCTGACCCTGCGGCTGCGCAGGCGCCCGGCCTACCGGGCCCTGGTGCCGGTTCGCTACGCCACGTTCCAGGCGGCCCTCGTCGACGTCCAGCGCCTGCTGCAGGCCGAGCCGGCGGCGATCGAAATTCTGGACGACACTATCCTGTCCCTCGCCAGGCAGGACGTGGTGTGGGGAGAGATCGAAAGCGTTCTGGGACGCGATGACGGCAGGCCGATGGGTGGGCTGAACTTCGTGGAGTTCGTCGGCGAGGCCCAGAGCGATATCGACGCGGCTTTGGCCCGCTTGTCGAACCTGCTCGCAGCCGAGCCGGACGCCGTTCTCGACTGGAAGGTCGTCACCGACCCCAAGACCATCGCCGGCCTGTGGTCCCTGCGCGAAAAGGCCGTCGGGCTGCTCGGTCGTCTTGGCGGAGGCAAGCAAGGCACGCCTTTCGTCGAGGATACCGCCGTTCCGCCCGAGAAGCTGGCGCCCTATGTGGAAGAGCTCTACGCCATCCTTGATCGTCACGGCCTGGCCTATGGCATGTTCGGCCATGCCGATGTCGGCTGCTTGCATGTGCGCCCGGCCCTTGACATGCGCCTGCCTGAGGATGCCGCGCTGATCCGGCCGGTCAGCGACGCCGTCGCCGCCCTGACCAAGAAACATGGCGGCCTGCTCTGGGGTGAGCATGGCCGCGGCTATCGCGGCGAATATTCGCCCTTTTTCTTCGGCGGCAAGCTTTATGAGGAGCTGTGCGCCCTGAAGAGGGCCTTCGACCCGTTGAACCTGCTCAATCCCGGCAAGCTCGCCAGCGCCGATGCCGTCCTTCATCCGGTCGAGCGCATCGATGCCGTGCCGCTGCGCGGCGAGAAGGACCGCGCCATCGCCGCGCCGCTGCAGCGCGATTACGACAAGGCGATCGCCTGCAACGGCAATGGCGCCTGCTTCAATTGGGACAAGCACGATCCGATGTGCCCGTCCTACAAATTCACCCGCGACCGCCGCCATTCGCCCAAGGGCCGGGCGGCGATGCTGCGTGAATGGGCGCGTTCGACCTCGGTCATCGAAACTCAACCGACCGAAGCCCGGGACGCCGCCGAGATCGAGGACGAGCTCAAGGCTTCGCTGGATCTTTGCCTGTCCTGCAAGGCCTGTTCCAGCCAATGTCCGGTAAAGGTCGATATTCCCGCCATGAAGGCGCGTTTCCTCCAGCGCTACTTCACGCGCCGCCGCAGGCCGCTGCGCCATCGCATCGTCGCCGCGATGGAGCCCGGCCTGGCTCTGGCCCGGCGCTTTCCCGGAATCGCCAATCTCGGCCTGCGCCTGATGGCGACGCCGCGCCTGGCGCGCTGGACCGGCCTCACCGACCTGCCGCGCCTGTCGGTGCCGGCAGCGGCGCCCCGCCTTCAGCCGCGCGACCTCGGCGGGCTTGCCGCCGGCGCCGGGCCGAACGCCGTCATCCTGATGGAAGACAGTTTCACCAGTTCCTTCGACGGCGGCGTGGTCGATGCCGTCGCCGGCCTGCTGGCGCGGCTCGGCTTTGAGGTGCACCTGGCGTCTCCTGCCGCCAACGGCAAGGCGCTGCATGCCCTCGGCATGCTCGACGCGTTCAGCAAGGTCGCCGGCGCGGCCCGGGCCCATCAAAGCGCATTGCTGGCCACGGGATTGCCGGTGGTCGGCATCGAACCCGTCGCCGTGCTGATGGGCCGGCATGAATATGTCGGGCCCGGATTGGGGGAGCCTCTCGCCGTGCTCGGCCTCGACGAATTCCTGGCGCAGGCGCTCGAAAGCGGTCGGCTGGGACAGGCCCTCTCCGCTTCCGGGACCGCAGGCTTTCACCTTCTACCCCATTGCACCGAGAAGACGGCCAGGCCCGGCACCGGCCAGGCCTGGACCCGGATCTTCAAGCATTTCGGCCTCGAGCTCACCGTGCCGGCCACGGGCTGCTGCGGCATGGCCGGCCTGTTCGGGCACGAAGCCGAGCATGTCGAGATGTCGAAGGGCCTGTTCGCCATGAGCTGGGCACCACGCCTTGACGGCCTTGCGCCCTCGGCGGTGCTCGCCACCGGCTTTTCCTGCCGCTGCCAGACCGAACGCTGCCAGGGCTATGCCCCCCGCCATCCGGCACAGGCCCTCCTCGCGCATCTGGAGAGCCTTGCTCCGTCGTCCCAGCCCCAGTTTCGCCAATCCAGACTTCACCAATCCAGACTTGGAGACACCCGATGAACGCCCCGCTTCGCAACTCTGCCGTGCCTTTGTCAGTCACCGCCGATACCATCGCGCTGCTCGACCAGATCGGCGTCAGGCCTGAACTCTACACCGGCGGCAGCCTCCCGGCCCGCTCGCCGATCACCGGCGAGACCCTGGCCGCCGTGCCGGCCATCGGCACCGAGGAGGCGCTGGCGCGCATCGAAGCCGCCCATCGGGCCTTCCGCACCTGGCGCAACGTGCCCGCTCCCCGTCGCGGTGAGTTCGTACGCCTGCTCGGCGAGGAGTTGCGCGCCCACAAGGCTGCGCTCGGCCGGCTGATCTCGATCGAGGTCGGCAAGACCGCTTCCGAGGGCCTGGGTGAAGTCCAGGAGATGATCGACATCTGCGACTTCGCCGTCGGCCTGTCGCGCCAGCTCTACGGCCTCACCATCGCCACCGAGCGCGGCGACCATCGCATGATGGAGACTTGGCACCCCCTCGGCGTCGCTGGGGTGATCTCGGCCTTCAATTTCCCGGCGGCGGTCTGGTCGTGGAACGCGGCCCTCGCTCTGGTCTGCGGCAATGCCGTGGTGTGGAAACCCTCCGAGAAGACCCTGCTGGTCGCCCTGGCGACGCAGGCGCTGGTCGAGCGCGCCCTGGCCCGCTTCGCGGCCGAAGGCGATGCCGCGCCGGAAGGCCTCATCAGCGTACTCGCCGGCGACCGTAGCATCGGCGAACTCCTGGTCGACCACCCCAAGGTTCCCCTGGTTTCGGCCACCGGATCCACCGCGATGGGCCGGGCGGTCGGGCCGCGCCTGTCCCAGCGCTTCGCCCGCTCCATCCTGGAGCTCGGCGGCAACAATGCCGCCATCGTCTGCCCTTCGGCCGATCTCGACCTCACCTTGCGCGGCGTCGCCTTCGCGGCCATGGGCACGGCCGGCCAGCGCTGCACCAGCCTGCGCCGCCTCTTCGTGCATGACAGCGTCTATGAGGCCCTGGTGCCGCGCCTCAAGCGCGCCTATGCCTCGGTCTCGATCGGCAGCCCGCTGGAAGCAGGCACGTTGATCGGGCCGCTGATCGACGAAGCCGCCTTCAAGGCCATGCAGAAGGCGCTTGCGGCCGCGAAGGAAGCGGGCGGCAGCGTGCATGGCGGCGGACGCGTCGCTCTCGGCCTGCAGGATGCCTATTACGTCGCGCCGGCCCTGGTGGAAATGCCCGGACAGGTCGGCCCGGTGCTGGAAGAGACCTTCGCCCCCATCCTCTATGTGATGAAATACAGCGATCTCGACACGGTGCTGGAGCTCCATAACGACGTGCCGCAGGGCCTGTCCTCCTCCATCTTCACCAACGACCTGCGCGAGGCCGAGACCTTCCTGTCGGCGCGCGGCTCCGATTGCGGCATCGCCAATGTCAATATCGGCCCCTCCGGGGCCGAGATCGGCGGTGCCTTCGGCGGCGAGAAGGAAACCGGCGGCGGGCGCGAGTCCGGCTCGGACGCCTGGAAGGCCTATATGCGCCGGGCCACCAACACCATCAATTACGGCCGCACCCTGCCGCTCGCCCAGGGCGTGAAGTTCGACGTCGAGTGAGACTGCCATGAACAGGGATGTGCGGATGTCGCGGGGCTTTCGTCCCGCGCGCCGGATCACGGTTCCGCCCCGGCAATGGCTGCCTCCTCTCCTGGTTCGGTTGCGGTTTGACGAATCGGTGGGAATCGCGAAGACGCCTGAAACAAGGTGCAAGAGCGCGGGCAAGGCTTGCGCTCGAACGCATCTGCTCCAGGGTTGGCGAAAGCAACCCGCCCCAATGATCGCTCCAGACGGGAGGATCGCGTGCCGATCGACGTCATCATCCGCGATTTCAGCGCCACCGACCGCGAGCCTTGCGCCCGAATCCTGTGCAAGGCCGGCCGCCAGGCCTTCTACTGGGCCGATTGGCCCGTCTTCGACGGCCCTGGTTTCGATGAGGTCACGAAGGGCGAAAGAATATTGGTGGCCGAGGCGCGCAACCAGGTCGCCGGCTTCGCCGCCGTCTACACGCCTGAGAATTTCCTGCATCACCTCTATGTCGATCCCGACCTCGCCGGCTGCGGCGTCGGGGCCGCCTTGCTCGGCGAGGCCGTCAGGCAATACGGCCCGGCCCTGTCGCTGAAGTGCCAGACGCGTAACCAGGTGGCACGAAACTTCTATCGCAAATGCGGCTGGCTGGAGGACGAACAAGGCGGTGGGACCGACGGGATCGGCTCCTGGCTCTTCATCCGCAGTCCCCAGGCTGCCTTGCAGGCCGGCGCCTCTCGCGGGGACTGATCGGCCCCAATGGCCGTCTTGCGGGGCGTTTTGCGATGCTGGAACCCGTGAGCATCCCCGTGGACGCACGCTCAGTCGCCGATCGAGCGAATGACCCTGGCCGGATTGCCTGCGACGAGCGTATTCGGGGGCACGTCCCTGGTGACCACGGAACCCGCCGCAACAACCGAATTTTCGCCGATCGTCACCCCGCCGATGATCGTCACGCTGCCAGCGATCCAGACATTTCTCTCAATCGCAACGGGCTTTGCGATGACGGAGGCGCGCCGTTGCGAAGGCTCGAGGGGATGGCTGGACGTGAGAATGCTTACATTCGGGCCGATCATCACATCATCGGCAATATCCAGACCGCCAAGGTCGTAGAACGTACAGTTCTGATTGATGAAAACGTTGCGCCCGACGCGGATGTCCGTCCCGCCGGTCGTGTAGAATGGCGGGATCAGCATGAAGCTGTCGTCCACCTTCCGGCCGATGAGGTCGCCGAACAGCGTCCGGACCTCATCCGCATCGTTGAACGTCAAGCGGTTGAGAGCCGCCGTGATCGCCATCGCCCGCTGGACGCTTGCCAGCATGGCCGCTGATTCAGGCGTTCTTCTGGAAATGATCTTGGTGCGATCATCGTGCGCCATTGGCTGTTTTCCTTCGGACACGGTCGAGTGAGCGTTCGACACATGGCGGCCGCGCCACGATTCGATGACGATAACGCCAGGGTTCTTGCGGCCGGTTTAAGCGAGAACCCGTATGGATTTGGCCCTCTCCCATAAACCGGCCCTGCCCTGGCGGGCGCCGATAGGTTATCGTTCACGCAGCCTCATCCCGAGCGACCTTTGACGAAGAACCATGCCGATCGATCGCAGCCCCCCGCTTCCCGCGCGCTTTCCCGAAAGGCGCGACCAGACCTCGGGCCTCAATCTGGTGCAGGCAGCCGATCACAATCTGCGCGTCACTCTGGAGGCATTGCGGCGCGGCGGGGCGATGACGCGGCTCGAACTCGCCCATGTCACCGGCCTCACCGTGCCGGGCATCGCCAACATCCTGCGCCGCCTGACCGGCGAAGGCCTGATCGAGACCAACAGCTCGGGGCGCTCGAACCGCTTTGCCATTCGCCGGGGCAGCGCCGTGTCGATCGGGGTCGATCTTGCCGGCGCACGGGCGAGGCTGATCGCCACCGATCTTGCCGGCACGCCGCTCTTTGCCGAGGAAGCGCCGGCCGCGGAGAGCGAGCCAGCCGAAGCCACTGCCTGGATCCGGCGGGCGATCTCCCGGCTCTCGGCGACGGCACCGGGCGGCCGTCTGTTCGGCATCGGCGTGACGGCAGGCGAACATGCCGAAGCGATCCGGGCCGCGCTTGCTCCCTACCGGGCCATCGTCGAACGCGATACGGTCGCTGCGGCGATCAGCGAGAGGCAATCCGGCATTGCAACGGCAGATGACAGTTTCGTCTTCATCCTGCTCGGCGCCGCCGTGCGCGCCGGCATGATCATCGGCGGCACCGTCTTCGACGGCGCCGAGCACAAGGCCGGCCTGGTCGGATTGATGCGCACCGGCCGCGACGGGCGCTATCTCGACGAGGTAGCAGCGACCAGCCGCCTGCCCAGCCATGATTTGTCGGACCCTGCCGTGCAGCAATGGCTCGACGATGCCGCCGAGCATCTGACCGACATGATCATCGCCATGGCAGCCTTCATCGGGCCGCGCCTGATCGTGGTGGGCGGCCGCTTGCCGACGCTGCTTCTGGAAGCGCTTGCCGCACGCCTGCAGGTGCTGCGCCGGAGCCGGATGATCGACCCGACACACCCGTTCTGGCTGCCGGAAATCCGCTGCAGTACACTCTCCGAGCAGGGCGTGGCACAAGGGATCGCGGCGATCCCCTTCCTCGATATCCTGCTGCCGGACATGCGCCGAACCGTCCTTGTCCGCCAGAGCCTTAGCGAAGATCGCGGGCCCGCAAGGGCGAACGCGTCCGCTGGGCCGGATCGGCCGCCTCCAGCCTGAGGGCATGGGCGAGCGGCATGGTTGCCGCCCCCAGCGCCGCTGCATCTTCCGAGCCTCCGGCACGATAGACCGGCGGTATCGGCCTTGGATCGCGCGAGAGTTCCTCGTGGACGAAGAGCAGCAGCTTGTCCATCAAGGTCACAGGCAGGCGGCCGCCGATCAATACCGCATCGGGATTGATCAGGAGGCCGATGTCGATGGCTGCCTCGGCCAGATGCCGGGCGGCCATGCGCAGCCAGATCACCACCAGATCCCGACCGCGTTCGTCGAGGGCCAGCAATTGCTGCGGCTGCGCGACGGCGATGCCGTGCCTGGCCAGAAAATCGTAGAGCTGCAGCAGCGAGACGAGCTGGCCGAGCGGCTGCACGCCGTCGCCTTCCCGCCCCCCCGCCGGCGATAGCGGCAGCCAGCCGATTTCCCCGCTGATGCCGCTCGAGCCGTGATAGCAGGCGCCGTCGAGCACGATGCCCCCACCCAGCCCCGCGCCGATGAAGATGTAGAAGAAACTGCGGATCTCCACGCCGAGCCCATAGGTGAGCTCGCCGATCGCTGCGGCCGTCGCGTCATTGTCGATGAAGACAGGCTGTTCCGTGAAGGCGGCAAAGCGGGCGCGGATATCCGTCTCTTCCCAGATGGAATAGGCCTCGGGCATGCCGATGAAGGGAATCTCGCCCAGGAGGTCGGGAATGGCGAGGCCGATGCCGACCAGCTTGTTCTCGTCGATGGCATGGCGACGCCGGAAGGTCTTGAGAGCCTCCTTCACCTCGGCGAAGAAGGCGTCGGGCAAGAGATAGCGCACCTCCCGATGCAGCCGGTCACGCACCGTGCCGAGCGCATCGACGGCGACGATCGTGAGATGGTCGCGCCCGAGGCCGATGCCCACCGAAAAGCAGCCCTCGGGATTGATCTCCAGCTCGATCGCCGGCTGCCCGCGCATGCCGTAGCGCCGGCGTGCCTCGATAATCAGCCCGTCATCGAGCAGCTTTTCGGTGATGCGGGCGACCGCCTGCTTGCTGAGGCCGGAACGGCGCGCCAGCTCGGTGCGCGAAATCGGCTGGCTCCAGCGGATGGTGCGCAGGATCACAGCCTGGTTGTGGCTGGCGGCGTGGCCGGAATTGGAGCCGGCAAGCTCGCCCGGCAGGAGGGAGGATTTCATATCCGGACCGATCAAGCCGCACGCTATCCCATCTTGTCAACCGTGGCGCCCGGCGCGGGCATTCTCCTGGGAGCGCGGGCGTCGTCGCCCGCTCTTGAAAACGGGACGCTCGATGAAGAGAAGGCGGATCGTCCGACACTCACTTGAGTATCGTAGGGACGTCCGCCCTCCCGGAAAGTTACTCCCTCTTCAGCACCCAGCTGCGCACCTCGAAGGGCTTGAGATCCGGGCCATCGGCCCGCAACACCGCCTCTTCGAGGATGTCGACGGCCTCGCCGAGCCGCCAGCCCGCGGCCGGTTTGACGGCGAAGGCACCGCGGGCGCCGGCGGGCTCATAGACGCGCAGGATGAGCCCCCCACCCTGTTCCGCCCGCTTGAGACCGCCAAGCCCGGCCGCGATGCCCTCGACGGCGAGCGGCCGATGCGACCCCGGATGCAGGCCGGTGGCAGCGAGTGCCAGCACCGGCTGGTTCAAATCGAGCGCCTCCTCGCGTACGCCGCCCTCATGCCAGCTGCCCTGGTGCGGCAGGAGCGCATAGGTGAAGCTCTGCTCGCCCTCATCGGCCAGCGGATCGGGATAGATGGGCGCACGCACCAGGCTCAGCCCCAACACGTTACCCTTTACGCTGTGGCCATATTTGGCGTCGTTCAGGATGGCGACGCCGAAACCGGGTTCCGACAGATCGGCAAAACGATGGGCCGGCACCTCATATTGGGCGCTCTCCCAGGAGGTGTTGTCGCGGGTCGAACGCCCTACGACGCCGAAGGCGCATTCGAAAGTGGCGAAGTCCGAGCGCACCGCCACCGGCGTCAGGGTCCTGAGCAGCACGCGGCGATCATGCCAGTCGAGATCGGTCCTGATTTCCAGGCGCGGCGAGTTGGCCCACAGCCGCAATGTCTGAGCGATAGTGGAGTCGCGGAAGCGCCTGACGATCCTGACGGCAACGCGATGCGGACCGGTCTCGACGATTTCGATCGCCTCCACCGCCGTCAGTTCCTGGCCATTGGCAGTGTAGTCGTCCTCGATGTCCCAGGCATCCCAGTTGCGCGGCTTGTCCATGGCATAGGCCCAGAGCTGGTTGCCGCGGCCGGCCAGCGCCTCGCGCGCGGCACGCTTGTCGTAAAGGCTGGCGAGCGTGCCGTCGCCATTGAGTGCAACCCGCACGAAGCGGTTTTCGAGGCCGGTCTTCGAGACCGTGAGGCCCGAGGTCGGCACCAGTCCGGCACGATCGAGCACAGCGATGCCCAGAGGAGGCAGCGTCCCTTCCGGCGCCAGGGGAGCGCCGTCGATTTCGCAGCGGATGGGCCGCGCATGAAGGTCGGGATTGACCACCACCAGCACGTCCGCCGACCCGCTTTTGGGAAGCTGCGCCGCCACGGCGGCGAGCCCGGCTTTCTGCACTTCCCGGCCCGTCGCCAGCGCCTTGCCGAGCTCGCGCTCGGCATCCTCGTAGATCTCGCGAATGCCCGAGCCCGGCAGGATGTCGTGAAACTCGTTCTTGAGCACCTTGTGCCAGGCCGGCTCCAGGCTGTCGGGCAGAGGGCCGCCGAGCAGTGCCGCCAGCGAGGCGACGGTCTCTGCCGTGATCAGGGCCCTCTCGGCGTGGCGGTGCAGCTTTTTGGTGTGACTTTGCGTGGTCAGCGTGGCCCGGTGCAGTTCGAGATAGATTTCGCCCGACCAGACCGGGATTTTTTCCGCCGGCACTTCGTTGTGTATACGAGCGTAGAAATCCTCGACCCGGACCGGCTTGAGTGCCGGGATCGCCGGAAAATCGGCGAGCTGGGCCTGGCGCTCCAGCATTTCGGGCGTGGTGCCGCCGCCGCCATCGCCATAGCCGACGGCGAGCAGGCTTTCGTCATGGATGTCCTTGCGGCGGAAATTCTTCCAGGTCGGGATGACGGCCGCCGGCTCTGTCGAGCCATTATAGCCATGCAGCGGATTGTCGAAGGTGTGGGCGATCACCCGGCTGCCGTCGAGGCCTTCCCAGAAGAAGAGGTCGTGCGGGAAGCGATTGGTCTCCGACCAGTTCACCTTGATGGTGAAGAAGGAATCCATGCCGCCCTGCCTGAGCAGCTGCGGCAGGGCCGGCGAGAAGCCGAAGCAATCCGGCAGCCAGCAGACGCGATGGCGCACGCCGAACTGGCGCTGGAAGTAGCGCTGGCCGTAGAGGATCTGGCGCACGAAGCTCTCGCCCGTCGGCATGTTGGTGTCGGGCTCGACCCACATGCCGCCGATGGTTTCCCATTGGCCCTTCTTCACCGCCGCGACGATATCGGCGAACAGCGCCGGATCGTCCTCCTCGATCTGGGCGTAATAGGCAGCCGTGGACTGATTGAAGACGAAGCTCGGGAACTGCTCCATCAGGCGCAGGGCCGTGTGGAAGGTGCGGCGCGCCTTGCGCCGCGTCTCGTCATAGGGCCAGAGCCAGGCGAGATCGATATGGGCATGGCCGGTGATACCGAGCTTGCCCTGCTGGGGAAAGCGGACCTTGAGGGCGCGCAATTCGGCGACGAGCGCATCATGCGCCGCCGCCACGCTGGCGCGATGGTCCTGCCGCAGGCCGTCGGGGTTCGATTTCAGGGCCGGCAACTGCCAGATCGAGCGCTGCTGGGTGTAGTCGCCCATGCGCGCGACATAGTCCGAGGTGGCCGAAGGCCAGTCGAGGGTCGCGAAGGTGCGCTCGGCCGCGCCCACCAGATGCGGCACGACTTCATGCTCACCCAGGAAGTGCGCCACCTCGGACACCTGCTTGAGCAGCAGGCGCAACTTGTGAACGGCGGGTTCGATGCGCGCCAAGCGTGCCGCCACCAGGTGTGGCTCGGGTACGGGCTCGCCGAAAGGCAGCCGGGCCACGCTGTCCGCCTCGATCGAGAAGCGCCGGCCGGGCACCGGATATTCCTGGTGGTAGGGATCGTGGCCGTAGCGCTTCTGCCCGGCCTCGCTCGTCAGCGTGACCAGGCTCTCGCCGCCGAGATCGAGGATCAGGCGGACCTCCTCCAAGGGCCAGGACTGGGGCACCTCGGCCTTGGCGGCGAAATGCACGACGCCGTCGCGCCTCGGCCAGTCGGCGCCGAGGGCGATCGGTTCGCCATCGAAGGTCCAGCCTTCGACGGCGACCTTTTCGTGCTCTCGCCAGAAGCCGAGCTCGAGCACACGGACATCGAGGCGGGCGATCCGCTGCTGGATCGTAAGAGACATCTTAAACTCCTAGATAAAACAATATGTTATGATCTAACCTTTAACTGCTCCGGCAGTCAGCGCTCCCACCACCATGCGCTGCAGCGCCACGAAGGCGATGATGGCCGGCACCACCGCCACCAGGCAGGCGGCTGCCAGCACCTGGGTGGTGGAGGCGTTGGAGGTGCCGGCGAAATTGAAGATCGCCACCGCGATCGGCAGTTGCGGATCCTTGTTGAGCAGCAGGAAGGGGATTAGGAACTGCGACCAGTTGAGGATCATGATCAGGATGAAGGCCGAAGCGATGCCGGGCGTGATCAGCGGCAAAGTGATGCGCCAGAAGATGCCGAAGCGGCTGCAGCCATCGATGGCGGCCGCCTCCTCCAATTCGCGCGGGATGGCGTCGATGGCGCTCTTGAGCAGCCAGGTGCACATCGGAATGCCCACGGCGATATAGACCATGATCACGCCGAAATGGCTGTTGAGCAGGCCGAGATCGCTCATATAGCGATAGAGCGGTACGAGGATGACCAGGGGCGAGACCATCTGGAAGGCGAGGATCGCCATCATCAGGACCGAGCGGCCGGTGAACCAGAAGCGTGAAAAGGCATAGGCGGCCGGCGCTGCCACCGCGAGACAGCCGAGCCCCCCGAGCGCCGAGAGCTTCAACCCGTTCCACAGATAGACCAGGAAGGCGGGGTCGCTCAGCACCTGCTCGAAATTGGCGAGCGTCGGGCGCTTGGGGATGAAGCGGGCTGCCCCCAGAAACACCTCCTGGCGCGAGCGCAGCGCCAGCGACAGCAGCCACAGGAGCGGCGTCAGGAAGAAGGCGGCGATCAGCACGGCCAGTATATAGGTGGCGACATCGCCCCATTTCTCGCGGCGCTCGCCCTTCATGTCCGATCCTCCCAGCGTGGCAGGAAAGCGGCGTAAAACAGGGCCAACGCCAGGCTGATCGCCAGCATCAGCACGGAGAGCATGCTGCCGCCGGCGAGGTCGTAATTGCGGAAGACGGTGTTGTAGGTGAAGAGCGAGAGCACTTCCGTCGCCCGCCCGGGCCCGCCACCGGTGAGGGAGATGATGGCGTCGAAGGTATTGAGCGTCTGGATGGTGATCAGGATCGAATTGACCAGGATGGCGCTGCGCATCATCGGCAGGGTGACGAAGCGGAATTTCTGCCAGCCATTGGCGCCGTCGACATTGGCCGCCTCGTAGAGCGTAGGATCGATGCCCTTGAGCGCGGCGTAGAACACGATCATCGAAAAGGCCGTGCCGCGCCAGACATTGGAGATGATGGCCGAAATCATGGCGTTGCCCGGATCGGACAGCCAGGCCACCGGGGCGATATGCAGCATGCGAAGCACGCTGTTGATCGCCCCGAAAGGCGCCTCCGAGAACAGCATCTGCCAGATCAAGCCGTTGGCGATGCCGGGAATGACCCAGGCGATCAGCACGATGGTGCGGATCACCGTCATGCCGGGCAGGCGGCGGCGCTCGCCGCGGACCACCACCAAAGCGATGCCGAAGCCGACCGCCTGCTGGCCGATCACGCTCGCCGCGCAGAAGACGAAGGTGGTGAGGAGGATATCGCCGAGCGCCGCATTGCCGAGCATGGCGTAGAGGGTGTCGAGCGTATAGCGCTCCTCGGAACTGAGCAGCGTCGCATTGGTCAGGGACAGGCGGAAGACGTCGATAATCGGATAGAGATAGAAGGCGGCGAGCAGCAGCACGGCCGGCGCCAGCCAGGCGAAGGGATTGGTGTCGATCCGCCCGGCCAGGCCGAGCCCGCGCTGGCGGCGCGGCACGGCGGCGATAGCGGCCCTGGTCGTCGACATGGCGTCCCTCTCCTGTCTGGCACCAATTTGTGGGTTCGGCTGTCCTTCCCTTATTTTTGCCGGGTATAGGCTGCCTGCACGGCGGCATTGGCGGCATCGAGCGCCTCTTCGGGCGTCTTGGTGCCGGCCAGCACATCCCCCATCATCACCTGGATCTGGTTGGAGATCTCGGCATAGATCGGTACGCCCGGCCTGGCCTGGCCATGGGTGAGCGCCGCCGCAAAGGCCTTGTTCGCCTCGGTCTTGAAGACGTCGAACTTGTCATATTGCGCCTTGGAGGTCGGCAGTTGCTGCTGCAGGGCGTTGCCCAGCCCCGAATAGACTTCCTTGGCGATGGCCGCGCACATGGCGACCTTCTCCGGATCGTTGGCAAAGGCTCCGACCGTCCAGCCGCCGGTACCGGTGGCATTCTGCCCGGCGGTCGGTCCCGGAATCTCCGAGAAGGTCCATTGCTCGAAGGCTTCCGGCTCGAGAATGGTCTTGAGCTGGCCATATTGCCAGTTGCCGCCGATGAACAGCGCCGTCGTCCCGGCTGCGGCCGCGGCGTTCAGCTCGTCGTAATTCATGATGGTGGTGACGCGCTTGGGCGCCGCGCCGGAATCAACGAGATCCTTGAAGTATTTGACAGCCTTGAGGAATTTCTCGCGGTTCTCGCCCTCCGCGAAAACGGGCTTGCCGCTGTCGTCGACGAGCTTGCCGCCCTGGCTCCAGAAATTGGCGAGCCAGTCGAAGGTGGTGGCCTCCCAGCGCCCGGCATTGAAGAGCAGGCCCTCCATGCCCTTCTCCTTGGAAGCGAGAGCTGCCGCCTTCAGTTCGTCCCAGGTCTTGGGGGCGTCCGGCACCACGTCCTTCTTGCGGTAGAGCACGCGCAGATCGGTATCCCACCACCAGGCATAGATCTTGCCGTCCTTGCCGGTGATGCCCTGGCGCACGAAGGGGAAGAGATCGTTGACCTCGTCCTTGGTGAAATAGGCGTCGAGCGGCTTGAGCACGCCGGCACCGATGAACAGGGCCAGCACGAAGGAATCCACCGCGGCGCAATCGGGGCCCCGCCCGGCTTTGGCCTGTTCGAGCATGCGGGCCTGCTCCTGGCCGATATTGTCGGACATGCGTTCGAGCTCGATCTTCCAGCCAGGATGGCGCTGGATGAAGTCGCCGAACAGCTTCTTGTAACCCTCCGCCCAGACCGGGTCGGTGCTGTCAGGCCCGTCGCCCGTGAGCCGGAAGGTCAGTGATTTCGGAGCATCGGCCGGCCCGATCCGGCTCTTGGTGACGAGGTCTTCGGCCTGTGACGAGGCGGTTGCGAAGGCAACGGCCGAGGCGAGCAACGCGGCAACCAGACGCTTGCGCATCTTGTTTCTCCCTGGGGTGTTTCCTCGATCGGGCGGATCGGTTCCGCCTCATGGTGGCGCAGTGACGCCACGCGAATAAATCACATCGATTTTATTGAGGCAAGCTTGTTCGGGAAATCGCGCAACGTGGTGCAGGCCATCGGCGTCGGGTGGTTGAAAAGCTGGTGGAAAGAGAGGTGCGATCGAGATCGGCTGGCTGTGGAGAAGCACTGTGCCCCGATCGCGGGCATGGCGATCCCGTGCCACCTTGCCTATGGTGCGCGACTCATTGTCGAGCGAGGAGCGCATGAACGGCAAGCAACACGCCACCGGAGCCAGCCTGCGCCTGGCCACGATCATTGCAGCCGAGATCGGCGCCAAGCCGCAGCAGGTCACGGCTGCCGTTGCCCTGCTCGACGAAGGCGCCACCGTCCCCTTCGTCGCCCGCTACCGCAAGGAGGTGACCGGCGGGCTCGACGACACGCAGTTGCGCGATCTCGCCGAACGCCTCGCCTATCTGCGCGAGCTCGAGGCCCGGCGCGAGACCATCCTTGCCTCCATCCGCGAGCAGGGCAAGCTCGACGACGCGCTCGAGGCCAAGATCGCCGCTGCCGCCACCAAGGCGGAACTTGAAGACATCTATCTGCCCTACAAGCCCAAGCGGCGCACCAAGGCCGAGATCGCCCGCGAGCGCGGGCTGGGGCCGCTCGCCGAGGCCATCCTGGCCGACCGGGCGGCTGTGCCCGCGGAGCTTGCGGCGGCCTATCTCGGCGACGAGGTCCCCGACGCCAAGGTGGCCCTGGAAGGCGCGCGTGACATCCTGGTCGAGCGCTTCAGCGAGAATGCCGAACTGGTCGGACGACTGCGCAGCTATATGAAGGAGCAGGCCTTCCTGCGCGCCCTCGTCATCGACGGCAAGCAGGCGGCCGGCGCAAAGTTCTCCGATTATTTCGACCATATCGAGAAATGGTCGGGCGTGCCCAGCCACCGCGCCCTCGCGATGCTGCGCGGCCGCAACGAGGAGGTGCTGTCGCTCGACATCGAGGTCGACGCCGACAATGCCTCGGCGGTGAAGCCGGTGGAGCGCATGATCGCCCAGACCTATGCGATCGCGGACAGCCTTCCGGGTGACCGCTGGTTGCTGGAGGTCGTCGGTTGGGCCTGGCGCGTCAAACTCTCACTGCACCTTTATGTCGACCTGATGGGCGATCTGCGCGAACGGGCCGAGGAGGAGGCGATCCGGGTCTTCGCGCGCAACCTCAAGGACCTGCTCCTCGCGGCGCCGGCCGGCTCCCGCGCCACCATGGGCCTCGATCCCGGCATCCGCACGGGCGTGAAGGTCGCGATCGTCGACGGCACCGGCAAGCTTCTGGCCACCACCACCGTCTACCCCTTCCCGCCCAAGAACGATGTGCGCGGCGCCCAGGCCGAACTCGCTTCCCTCGTCCGCCGCCATAACGTCGAGCTGATCGCCATCGGTAACGGCACCGGCAGCCGCGAGACGGAAAAGCTGGTGGTCGAGATGCTCGCCGCCCTGCCGGCGCCCAAGCCGCTGAAGGTCATCGTCAGCGAGGCGGGTGCTTCGGTCTATTCGGCTTCGGCGACGGCCGCTGCCGAATTTCCAGATCTCGACGTCTCGCTGCGCGGGGCGGTCTCGATCGCCCGGCGGCTGCAGGACCCGCTGGCGGAGCTCGTCAAGATCGAGCCGAAATCGATTGGCGTCGGGCAATATCAGCACGATGTCGACCAATATCGCCTGGCCCGTTCGCTGGACGGGGTGGTGGAGGACGCGGTCAACGCCGTCGGCGTCGACCTCAACACCGCTTCGGCCTCGCTGCTTGCCCGCGTCTCCGGTCTTGGCGCCTCGCTCGCCGAAGGCATCGTGCTGCATCGCAATGCCAACGGTCCCTTCGCCAGCCGCAAGGATCTGCTCAAGGTCTCCCGCCTGGGCCCGCGCGCCTTCGAGCAATGCGCCGGCTTCCTGCGCATCCCCAATGGTGCCGAGCCGCTGGACGCCTCCGCCGTGCATCCGGAAGCCTATGGCGTGGCCAAGAAGATCGTCGCCGCCTGCGGGCGCGACGTGCGTGCGCTGATGGGCGACAGTGCCGCCCTCAGAAAGCTCGATCCGCAGGCTTTCGTGGACGAACGCTTCGGCCTGCCGACGGTGCGTGACATCATCGCCGAGCTGGACAAGCCCGGCCGCGATCCCCGGCCGGAATTCAAGACGGCGACCTTCGCCGACGGCATCGATGACATCAAGGACCTCAGGCCCGGCATGCTGCTGGAAGGCACCGTCACCAATGTCGCGGCCTTTGGCGCCTTCGTCGACATCGGCGTGCACCAGGATGGCCTCGTGCATGTCTCGCAACTGGCCGATCGTTTCATCAAGGATGCGCATGAAGTGGTGAAGGCCGGCGACGTCGTGAAGGTGCGGGTCGTCGAGGTCGACATCCCACGCAAGCGTATTGCCCTGTCGATGCGGCGGGACGGCCAGTCGGGTTCCGACAAGCCCGCAAGGCGCGACGACAAGGCCAGGCCCAATCCATCTCGGCAGAACCAGGGCCGGCCCGACAAGCCGGCTGCACAGGGCGCTTTCGGTGCAGCCTTGGCCGAGGCGCTGAAGAAGCGTTGAGGGTTCCTCTTGCTGGGAGAACGCAAGCACCCCTGCTCATAGGTGCCAGCATGAGCTGTGAGGGAATGCCAACTCTTTACCCTCCCCCTCCAGGGGAGGTAAGAGCCGGCGCCTGCTATCCGGCCTTGGCGATCGGCATGGCCTCGCCATAGAGCTCTCCCGCCGGACGGGACCGTGTCTGCGGTGCCAGGGCCTGGCGGAGAAAGACCGGCAGTTGGAAGCGATGGCGTTCGAAAGCATCACGGCCGGTGATGGCGGAATCCGCATCGAGTTCGAGTATGAGCGCACCGGCATCGTCCTCGGCACGATAGGTCACGCTGAAGCCCTCCCCGGTGCCGCTGGCCAGCACGTGGCGCCTTGTCCGGCAACCGGAGAATTCGGGCTGGTCGAATGGCAGCACGTTGACGAGCGGCGCAAAGAAGAAGCGCGAACCCGCGGGCAGGCCACAATCGATGGCAATATGCTCGATCCGGTAGCGCCCATGCGCGCGCTGGCGGCGCAGGTCCTTGGCTCCTCTCTTCAGCAGGACCGCCAGCGGCTCCTCCCCGCTGGCGGCGAGGCGGAACGGCAGGATGTTCAAGAGCATGGCCGGTATGTTGGCGCCCACGCTACCCCAGCGGCTCATGAAGGGCAGCCACAGCGTCATCCGCCCTTTGCCGCCCCTTTCCTGCTCCGAGCCATGGCGCAGGAGATACAGGCCGGTCAGCAGGACCAGCAGATCCGGCCAGGCGATGCCCAGTTCGGTCGCGCTCTGCCGCAGGATACGGCCGAGATCGTCCGGCAGCCTGTCATGCGATTGCAGGCCCTCCGCTCCGTAGCCCTCGCCGGCCTTGTCCACCACCGGCAGCGAACCGGGACCGGCGAGATAGTCCTGCCAGAACCGGCGATCCTCGGCGAAGCGCGGTCCGGTGCGATAGGCCTCCTCCTCCGCCAGGAAACTGGCAAAGCGATCGAAGGGACGCCCGGCGCCGGCATGACCCAGCAAATGGGCATAGAGCTGCGCGCATCTTTGCTCGATCAAGGTGAGACCGAAGCCATCGAGGATGATGTGATGGGCCCGGATGTACCAATAATAGCGGTTCTCGCCGATGCGCAGCAGCCATTGCGCCGAAAGCGGGTGACGCGTGAGGTCGAGCTTTGCGCGAATGTCGGCCTGCATCAGGCCCATGGCCGCCCGCGCCGGATCCGGGCGATCGGTGAGGTCGATCTGCTTGACCTCGGGCAGGCGCCGCGGGTCGAGGCACTGGCGCGGCAACCCGTCGCTCTGGGCAACCGCAAAGCTCGCCGCGAGGATATCGGCTTCGTGAACGGTGCGGGCAATGGCCCGGCAAAGGGCCGAAACGTCGACTGCCCCCTCAATGTCGAGATAATGGGCGACGGTGGAGAGCGGCTGGTCGGGATGGAAGCTGAACTCTTCCCAGAAATCCAACTGCGGCGGTGTCAGCTTCATCCAGTCGAGGGGGGCGTCTTCTATCGGCATCGAAAAAATCCAGAATATTGGAATGGGGTGTCGGGTGTCGGGACGGCCACCCGTGATCTCGGCGCATTCATCGAGCCAGCAACGCTTCGACCTGCCTTGCATTGCGGCAGCGCAGCAGGTGCGCTGCAGTCAGGCTCACGCCGAACTCGCCGCTGATACGGCCGGCGACGGTCTTCAGATGCGACGGCAGCAGGCCCATCGACACGAAATCCACTCCCTCGTCGTGGCCATCCTGGCGCGCTTTACCGAGCACGCTCAGATAGATGTCGAGGATGCGCCCGCTGGAGGACGGCGATGCAGGAACCGGGCGAATTGCACCGTTCCCGCCACCTTCGGCTGCGTCCGATTCGAGCAGGATCTGCCTGGCGCGGTTGCGGTCCGGCTTGCCATTGGCCGAGAGCGGTAGAGCCTCGACGCGAAGGAAGCGGATGGGAACATGGGTCTCGGGCAGGCGCTGGCGCGCGAAGGCGCGCAGTTCCCCGACGGGAAGCCCGGATCCCGCCTCGCTCACATAGATCGCTGCCAGCGCCAACTCGCCGGCATCGCCGACGGGATAATCGACGGCCAGGACATGCTTGATCGAGCCATGGGCTGCGAGTTCATTCTCGATGTCGGGCAGCGAAACCCGGACACCGCGTATCTTGACATAGCCATTGACCCGGCCGGCGAAAATCAAGGTGCCATCAGGTCGATAAAAGCCGCGGTCGCCCGTCCTGAAGGCCCGAACCTGCCGTCCGTCCTCGGCGGAGATGGAGACGAAGTCGTTCTGGCTAAGCCCGCCATCTTCCAGATAGCCAATCGCGACAGCGACGCCGGCCGTATGAATGCGCCCGACGACATGCGGCGGGCAATGTTCGCCTCGTTCGTCGAGCACGAAATAGCTCACGCCCGGCAAGGGACGCCCATAGGGAATGATGGCGGCATCATCGGGGCCGATCTCGTGCCAGATGCTCCAGATGGTCGTCTCGGTCGGGCCCCCCAGCGAGATCAGCCTGGTGGCGGGGTGGGTACGACGCAACTGCTCGATCACCGTCGGCTTGATGTAGTCGCCGCCCTGCGCGATCAGCCTAAGCGACTTCAGCTGTTCGCCGCGCTGGCAGGCGAGCAGCATTTCGAGGATGGCGGGAACCGAGCACCACACCGAAACCCGATGCCGTTCAACCAGCCGGTTCCAGCCGATGGCGTCCTTCTCCTCGCCAACGGCCGGCATGACCAGGCTCGCACCGGCGCACAGGGCGCCGTAGATATCGAACACTGACATGTCGTGATGCAGCGGCGTGACGGAGATGAAGACATCCTCGGTGCCGATGCCCCAGAATTGCAGCGTGTGGTCGATGACGTTCCAGGTCGCCCTGTTGGCGACAACCACGCATTTCGGCTTGCCGGTCGTGCCGGAGGTATAGAGATAATAGGCAGCGTCCTCGCTGGCTGACAGTTCGTTCAAGAATTCCGGTGCGGCCAGCCCGTCTGCTGCCACCTCGGCTGAGAGCAGCGCCTCGACGGGCAAGGCCCCGATGCCGGGTGCGAGACTGAGGCCGACCACGAGCGCCGCCCGGCAGTTCTGCAGGAGATAGCCGACACGGTCCGGCGGCGATCCCACATCGATGGGGACCCAGACCAACCCCAGGAGGGAACAGGCGAGCGTGACCATGACATGCTCGGGGCTGCGCGGAAGGCAGACCGCCACCACCTCTCCCCGGCTGAGGCCGCGCTCGCGCAGGCCTGCCATGATGCGCGAAACATGGTCGCCGAGTTCGGCATAGGAGATCCGTCGTTCGCCGCAGATCAGGGCATCCTTGGCGATGGTGCCTCCGAACAGATGCGCGGCGATGCGGGCAAGGAAGCCGGCAGGCGCCAGGTTTGTCGGCTTGTCATTATGGCTGTAATGGCTGAGGTCGAGGACATCGCCGGCCGGCAGGACGAGTTCGCCACGCCGGCCGACCGCTGCAATCGCCCTGGCCATGGCCTCCAGAATAGCCTCGACCACCGTACCGTCGATGGCTTCGCGGGCATGATCGATGCACAGGACCAGGTTCCTGTGTTCGTCCATCGACATCCGGATATCCATCGCCACTTGCGGTGTCTGCGTTACACCGCCATGCAGGCGCACCGGGCTGTCCTCGGCCAGCGTTTCCCAGGACAGTCCGTTGGTGACGACCACCGGCAGGGCCGGCCCTTCGGAATGGCGGTTGATCAGGACCCTGTTGATATCGACGCCCGAGAAGGCGAGGTGCTCCAGGCCTTCGAGCGTGTCGGCCTGCAGCCGCCGGGCACGGTCGTCGAAAGTGCCCTCCCCGGCCCGATAGTCGACAACGATGAAGGTGGAATCATTGCCCATCGGCCCCGTCGGCAGGGCAACGGGAACGCCGACGCAGAGCCCCCCCTCGCTTGTCCAATGCGCCAGGGTTTCAAGGATCACCGCCGTCAGGACGGAATGGCGGAAGAGCGTTCGGGCAGCGCCGACCTTGGTCAGCTTGACGAAATCGTCCCGCGGCACGGTCACGCTCCGGCGTTCGTAACGGGAGGCCCTGATCTCGGCCAGGGGACGCTTCCAGGGCAGCCGCGGCGGTTCGGAGGCGGTTTCCAGCTTGCGCGTCCAATAGGCCGCATCCGCCTCTCGCTCGGCTTGTGCCGACAGCGTCCGGTCTGCCGCCGGCGCCAGGAGGGAGCTCGTTGCGAGGGGAGCCGAGCCAAACAGCTGACGCAGGATCGTAGCGATCGAGCGGCCGTCCACGACGAGGGCGTCGAAACGGGCGAACACCGCATGGGAATGGTAACTCCCCTCCCCGGACTGCGGCTGGGGAAGGTGGAACACCAGCATGTGCCAGGGTGGCAGGCTGAGATCATGCAGATGGTGCGCATAGCTCTCCCGCATGGCGTCGATCCTCTCCCAGGCCTTGGCCGCTGGCAGGCCGCGCAGGTCGATCTCATCGAGATTGAGCCTCGCCTCGTCATCGACGTGCTGGGTCAGGTTCTCGGCGTCGATGCGGTTGCGAAGGCAGGGCACAGTGCGCACGAGGGCGTGCAGGCGGGTCTTGAATTCGTCGATAGCCAGCTTGCCGCGATATTCGCGAAATTCCTGCATGGCGACGCCACCGAGTGGGAACTGGTCGCCGCGGCCGAGGAGATAGGCGCGCTGCAAGGGGGTGAGCGCCCTTTCGGGAGCTGAAGAATGAGCCATTGAACGAGGTTCCTCGGGAGCCGCGGGGCGGCCGGTGTGACTGATGGCGGCAGGCTTGCTTTCGACGCAGGCGGCCAACACAGCTTCGACGGGCTGGCTCAAGGCTTCGGGCACGGTTGCAACATGTCTCACGCAGGCGAGATAGGTCTCGAACATCGCCTTGACCCAGGCCTCGGGAATGGCGTCCAGGCGCACGTCCCAATTGATCAGGATACCGCCATAGGCCGAGACGACCTGTGCATCGAGCGCGACCTGGGGCCCCTGCGAAATCACAAAGCCCATGGCGCCGAAGGTCCGGGTGACCCGATCCGAGAACAGCTTGCCACGAAGATCGAGGCCTGCCGTGAAGACCACGGGCGCAAGCTGCACCTCGCCATTAAGGCGCGAGAGATCACGCATGATGCTCGGCCCCGGATAGGCGGCATGCGAGATCGCCTGGGTCATCTCGGCCCCGATGCGCCGGCACAGATGTTCGACCGACTCACCTGCGACGCGGGTAACCGGCAGGATCAACGGATTAGAAAACTCGCCGATCATCTCATCCACGCCATCCGCATAGGGCAGGCGATGGAACATCGGCACGTTCAGGCGGAAGCGCCGGGATGGCGTGCTTGCCCCGAGCACGGCGGCGAAAAGCCCGAGCATCAGGGTTGAAAGGGTCAGGTGATGCCGCCGGGCCGTCCGGGTCAGCGCCTCGCGCTCCGATGGACCGAGCTGCGCGGCAAGGCGATCGCTGCATATCCCTGCCTGTGGCTCCTCGGGAGAGGGCAAGGCGGGGGCAGGCGGCATCTCGGAGAGGCGGGAGCGCCACCATTCCCGGTCTCTCTCGCGCCGGGCCGCCAGCTCACCATCCGCCTCCATACGGGTCAGATAGTCGAAATAGGAGGCCTGCCGCGGCTGGCCCGGCATATCGCTATCCTCATAGAAGCGGGCCAGATCTTCCATCAGCCGGCGAAAGCTCTGGGGATCGACGGCGATCATGTCGGTGTCGACGTGCAGGCGGCAGCGGTCGCCCGGCAGCAGGCTCAGGCTGAGGTCGCAGACCCGGCCGAGATGAATGGGCAGGCTTTGGTTGGTCTTGGCCTGACGCTTGGCCGATAGCGCCTTGGCGACGGCCTCCTCCCCGAGGGTGCTGAGATCATCGACCTCCAGCGCCGGGCCGTCGCCATCCACAGCCTGCAGGCCGTCGGCGCTGACGCGCAGGCGCAACATCGGATGCATTTCGCCGAGACGTTCCACCGCCCGCCGCAGCGTTCCCACGTCCAGCCCCTGGTGATCGAATTCCGCATAGAGATGCGCCGCGACGCCACCCATCGCGGCAGCGGATTGCCGCCCTACCCAGTAGGCGGCCTGCATTATGGTTAGTTCTCTCATCTCAAATTCGCGATATTGACAATCTACCTGAAATATAATCATGTAAATTTAATGGTCAATCGCACACATTGAAAATATAGTGTGCAGTAAAGAACCATTCAAAAGAGTGCAAATCCTGATTATAGGAATTACAATAAGGGCAGTAGTTATGCAGGCTGGGGCCGTTGCAATGTATGCTGATGAGAAAACTATCTCCTCGGCAAGCGGTAGCAATTTACTATTCAGTACCGGAAGCAGAGAACTGCGCTCCTTCGGGCCGCGTCGGCTGATCAGCATGCCTGCCCGCGGGGGCGAGGACTGGGGCAGCCAGTTCCAGCGCAGCGTGCGCCAGGCGCTGGACGAGGCGCGGACCGAGGGCCAGGACAACCCTATCGTGATGGGGGCCATTCCCTTCGACATGCGCGAGCCATCCTGCCTCTATGTGCCGCAGGTCTATGAATGGCGGGAACGCCAAGCGCCCCGAACCGCTGGTAGTACGGACCGGCTGCCGGCCCTGCTCGACCAGCGCAGCATTCCCGACGAGCCCGGCTTCAAGAAGGCGGTCGAACAGGCGATCCTGAACTTTCGTCATGGCGACATTCGCAAGGTCGTGCTGTCGGTCATGCGCGAATTGCGGTTTGCCGGATCCGTGGACGTGGATGGCCTGCTCGACAGCCTGCGCATGCAGAACACCAGCGGCTATCAGTTCCGCGTGCCGCTGCCCGATGGCGGGGAATTGATCGGCGTCAGCCCGGAACTGCTGCTGCAGAAGGAGGGCGATCGCTTCGTTTCCAATCCGCTGGCCGGCTCGGCGCGGCGCCAGCCCTTCCCGGAAGCTGATCAGGCCGCCGCCGATGCCCTGCTGCGATCGCCGAAGGATCTCTACGAGCACCGCGTGGTCATCGACGACATCCGCCGCGTGCTCGAACCGCATTGCACCGAACTGGTGATTCCGGACTCCCCTTCCGTGATCAGCACCGCCGCGCTGTGGCACCTGTCCACGCGGCTGCATGGCCGGCTCATCGATCCGCAGATGAGCGCGCTGCAGTTGGCTTGCCGCCTGCACCCCACACCGGCCGTCTGCGGCACGCCCACCGACCAGGCCCACAAGCTCATTCGTTTCGTGGAGCCTTTCGAGCGCGGCCTGTTCACCGGCATGGTGGGCTGGTGCGACAGCCGGGGCGACGGGGAATGGGTCGTCACCCTACGTTGCGGTATCGTCGAGCGGGAAGTCGTTCGCCTGTTTGCCGGCGCCGGCATCGTCGAGGCGTCGCAGCCCGAGGCCGAATGGGCCGAGACCCAGACCAAGCTGAAGACCATGCTCAACGCCTGCGGCCTGGCGGCATGACACGATCCCTTCAGACCCAACCAGGTTACGCTATGAACGTCGACTTCGTGCGCTGGCCGGAAAGCCTGGCGCAGCGCTACCGGGAACGCGGCCATTGGCTCGACCAGCCCCTGACCCGTATCCTCGACCAGCAATGCCGCGAACGCCCCGACGCCCTCGCACTCATCTGCGGCGAACGCCGGTTCAGCTATGCCGAGATCGACCGGCTGGCCTCGAACCTGGCCGCCCGCCTGAGCGCCCTCGGCCTCGGCCATGGCGACACTGCGCTGGTGCAATTGCCCAATGTCGCGGAATTCCACATCGTCTTCTTCGCGCTGCTCAAGATCGGCGTCGCGCCGGTCAACGCCCTCTACAGCCACCGGCGGCTGGAAATGAGTGCCTATGCGCGGCAGATCCAGCCCCGATTGCTGATCGCCGCTCGCCGGCACGAGCTTTTCAGCGACGAGACCTTTATGGGCGAACTGCGCTCCATTTCCCCGGCGCTCGCCCAGGTCCTGCTGCTGGGCGAAACATCGCCCGACACTAGCCTCGACCTCTGGCTCGCCGAGGGCGGGGCTCCCTCCCATGGCGGTACGCCCACCAGGGCGGACGAAGTCGCCTTCTTCCAGCTTTCCGGCGGCAGCACGGGCACGCCCAAGCTCATTCCCCGCACCCACAACGACTACGACTATTCCGTCCGCGCCAGTGCCGAGATCTGCCGTCTCTCGCCGCAGACACGCTTCTTGTGTGCCCTGCCGGCGGGTCATAATTACGTGCTCAGTTCGCCGGGCACGCTGGGCGTGTTCCATGCCGGCGGCTGTGTCGTCATGGCCGCCAATCCCGAGCCGCTCGGCTGTTTCGCACTGATCGAGCGGCACGGCATCGACATGGCGGCGCTGGTACCTTCGGCCGTGGCGCTCTGGCTGCAGGTCGTGCCGGGACATGAGGCGGCCCTGCGTTCCCTCAGGCTCATTCAGGTCGGCGGCGCCAGCTTCGCCGAGGCGCTGGCCCGGCAGGTGCCGGAAAAGCTCGGCTGTGCCCTGCAGCAGGTGTTCGGCATGGCCGAAGGCCTGGTCAACTACACCAGGCTCGACGACGCGGACGAACTCGTCTTCACCACGCAGGGGCGCCCGATCAGTCCCGATGACGAGGTCAAGGTCGTCGATGAAGAAGGACGGGACGTTCCCGACGGCGAGACCGGCATGCTTGCCACGCGCGGGCCCTACACGTTCCGGGGTTATTACCGCAGCCCCGAGCACAATGAAAAAGTGTTCGACGTCGACGGTTTCTACTATTCGGGCGATCTCGTTCAGCGCTCGGCGCAGGGCTATCTGCGCGTCGTCGGCCGCATCAAGGACCAGATCAACCGCGGCGGCGAGAAGATCGCCTCCGAGGAGGTCGAGAACCTGCTGCTGCTGCATCCGGAGGTGATGCAGGCCGCTCTGGTGGCGATGAGCGATCCGCTGCTGGGCGAAAAGAGCTGCGCCTTCCTGGTGGCCAGGAAGCCCGGCCTGCCGCCCTCGGCGCTACGCCAGCATCTCATCGCCCAGGGCGTGGCCGAATACAAGCTGCCGGACCGCTTCCGCTTCATCGATACCATGCCGCTGACCCCGGTCGGCAAGATCGACAAGAACCGGCTGCGCCAGCAGCTGCAAAACCCACCCGTTTCCCTATCGACCTGACGAAGGTGCCCCATGGCCATTCCCTCCATCACCGACTATCCCATGCCCACGCCGGAGGCGTTCCCCGCCAACCGCACGCAGTGGCAGCCCGATCCGGCCCGCGCGGTACTGCTGATCCATGACATGCAGCGCTACTTCCTGCGTTTCTACGATGCTGACGGCGCCCTGGTGCGCCAGCTCGTCGACAATCTCGTCGCCATCCGGCGATGGGCGCGGGAGCGCGGTGTTCCCGTGGTCTACACCGCCCAGCCGCACGAACAGCCGGCAGCGGACCGGGCCCTGCTCAATGACATGTGGGGGCCGGGCCTGACCACGGCCGACCCGGCCCTGCAGGCCATCGTGGCGCCCCTTGCACCGGAAGAGGGCGACACAGTGCTGACCAAATGGCGCTACAGCGCCTTCCAGCGCTCGGAATTGCTTTCCCTTCTGCGCCAATGGGGCCGCGACCAGCTGCTGGTCGGTGGCGTCTACGCCCATATCGGCTGCATGATCACCTCGGCAGATGCCTTCATGAACGACATCCAGCCCTTCCTGGTCGGCGATGCCGTCGCCGATTTCTCGCCGGACGATCATCTGATGGCGCTACGCTACGTGGCGACGCGCTGCGGCAGCGTCATCACCACCAAAAGCCTCGTCGACACGGCCGCCCCCACCCTGAGCCGGGACTGGCTGGTCAAGCGTGTGCGTGCGCTCATCGAGGAGGAGGTCGACTTCGATCCGGACGAGAACCTGATCTATTACGGCCTCGATTCCGTTCAGGTCATGCTGCTGGCCTCGGAGCTGAAGGAGCGTGGCGTCGCCGTGCGCTTCGAGGAGCTCACGCGCATTCCCACACTCAATGCCTGGTGGTCCTTGATCGAGAGCAAGCAACCCCAGGCCATTGCGGCGTGACCGGATGAACGTGATGACGTCATGGAATTTCGCCGGCAAGCGCGTGCTGGTCACGGGCGCGGCCGGCGGTATCGGACGATGTGTGGCCGAACGCTTTCGCGCTGAGGGCGCCAGGGTGGTCGGGCTCGACCTCGCCGCGCCCAACGCAGGCGGGAATGGCAATGCCGAAGCGGAGCTTATCGCGCTCGACATCACCGATCCCCGGCAGGTCGACGAAGTATGCGGCCGTATACTTGGCGAGTCCGGAAGCCTCGACATTCTCGTCAACGCCGCCGGCGTCCTGCGGCTCGGAGCGGCCGAGGACCTGACGCTCGACGACTGGCAGGCCTGTTTCGGTGTCAATGTCAGCGGCGCTTTCTACCTCATGCGCCGCTGCATCCCGCTGTTCAAACGCCAGCGTTCGGGCGTGATCGTCAACGTCGCCTCCAATGCCGCCCATGTGCCGCGGGTTGGCATGACCGCCTATTGCGCCTCGAAGGCGGCAATGGTCAGCCTCAGCCATTGCGTCGGGCTGGAACTCGCCCCTTTTGGCGTGCGTTGCAACGTGGTCTCGCCCGGTTCCACCGACACCCCGATGCTGCGCGGCATGTTCAAGAACCCCTCGGATGGGCAGCGGCTGCTGGCCGGCCTGCCCGAGCATTTCAAGCTCGGCATTCCGCTCGGAAAGCTCGCCTCACCCGAGGAGATTGCCGACGTCGTCCTGTTCCTGGCCTCCGACCGCTCCAGCCACGTCACCTTGCAGGACGTAGTCGTGGACGGCGGCGCCACGCTGGGCGCCTGATCTCAAAGGATTTGCAACATCATGACCATTGCCACCGCCCCGGAGAGCGAAAAGGACCGCTCTCCCCAACGCGTCCGCCACGAAGTTCGCCTGCGCCAGCTCGAAGTGCGCCGGGTGACGCGGCTTGCTCCCTCGATGACGAGGATCACCCTGGCCGGCCCGGCACTGGAGGGCTTTACCAGCCTGGGTTTCGACGACCATGTGAAGATGTTCTTTCCTGCGCCCGGCGAGAGCCGCCCGAGCCTGCCCCATATCGGGCCGGAAGGCATGGAATTGCGGGAGGATCAGCCCAAACCCATCACCCGCGACTACACGCCCCGGCGCTATGATCCCGCCGCCGGCGAACTCGACATCGACTTCGTGCTGCACGACGAGGGCCCCGCCAGCACCTGGGCCGCCGGCGTGAAGGCCGGCGACGAAGCCTGGATCGCCGGGCCGCGTGGCTCTTTCGTCATCCCCTTCGCCTTCGACTGGTATCTGCTGATCGCTGATGAGACCGGCCTGCCCGCTCTCGCCAGAAGGCTCGATGAATTGCCGGCCGGAGCACGGGTGCTGGCCTTCATCGAGGTCGACGGCAGGCAGGATCGCCTGCCGCTCGATACGGCCGCCGACGCGACGGTCGTCTGGGCCCACCGCGGCGATGCCCATGCCGGGCAAACGGGCGCCCTGCTCCAAGCTGTGCAACAGGCGGAATTTCCGGCCGGCGACTACCATGCCTGGATCGCCTGCGAGTCGCTCCAGGCCAAAGAGCTGCGCCGCTTTCTGATTGGGGAACGCGGGGCCTTGCCCAAATGGGTGCGGGCATCAGGCTATTGGCGGCGCGGCGCCACCGCGGTGCATGACCATCATGACGACTGAGAACGCGCTGTCCGTTCGGATGCGGGAGGCCGCTCCCGAACGAATGCCATCGCTGGAACGGATCCGGCAGGAAGTGGCTGAGGTCCTCGATCTCGCGCCCGAAGATGTGCCCGAGGAGCTCAACCTGATCGAGATCGGCCTGCACTCCCTCGCCATCATGACTCTGATCGGGCCGATCTCGCGGCTGGCCGGCGTCAGGCTCGATTATGCCGATTTGGCCGCTACCCCGACGGTTCGGGCGTGGAATGCCCTCATCGAACGCAAACGAGCAGCAGCCCTTTGACAACGAAGATGAATTGTTCCGGCACACGCCGGACGTATGGAGATTGAGATGGCGGAAAGATCAGCCCGCTTGCTGTCGGTCGAAGAAATGCCGCGTCTCGACAGCGTGGTTCAGAACGGGCCGGACCACTCGACGATGGCGCTGACCCAGGCGGAAGAAGCCTTGTGGCTGCGCCAGCAGCAGGATCCCGATGCCGTGCTGAAGCATGTGATCGCCTTCAGGCTCGATGGCGCACCCGATCTGCCCCGACTGGTCGCGGCCCTCTACCGTGCTTTCGAGGCCTTGCCGGAGCTGAATGTACGCTATCGTTTCAGCCCCGACGGTGAATTGGAGAAGACTGCCGGCAGTGAAGTTTCGTCCTGCCTTCACATCCGCCGCGTCGAGACGACCGCTGAAGCGGTCAATACGCTGCTGGCCGAGCAGGGCGCGACCTGGGATCTCGAACGGGATGCCCCGATCCGTGCCCTGGTCCTGCTGAGTGGCGAAGCGACGATCCTCGGCTTCATGGTTCACCGCATCCTGGGCGGGGTCATCCGTTGGAGAACCCTGCTGCAAGCGGTCTCCCATTCCTACAATGGCATCTCGTCCGCAATGGGGGGCTCGGCCGGCGGCGAGGCCGCACCGGAGGTCGCGGAGATGGAGCCGGCAGTGGACGCCGAAATCAGCGCGCCGCCGGTGCCCTGGCTGCTGAGGACTGGCGGCAACGAAGCGCCGGGCCTGATTGATTTTGCCCGGGCGCCGCTGCTGGAACGAAGCCTGATGGCCCGCGCGGCGGGTCGCTGCGGTACCCTCATAGAGACGGCCAGCCTCTCGGCGCTGGCCGGACCACAACCTACACCATCGGCCTTGATCGCCGCCGTGGCCCTGCAGTTCGGACGGTTCCTGGCTCAGCTCGGCGATAGCGCCGCCGTGGATCTGAGCCTGCCTCGCCGGCCGGCGACCGACATGCTCGACCTGTCCCTGCCCTTCTGCGCGCAGCGCTTCCTGCGGATCATCTTGCCGCGGGACGTGGCTGATACCAAGGACGCGATGGCGCGGATCCTCGCCGGCATGGCGAGCCCGGATGTCGGTACGCTCGACCTGCGTCCGCAAGCCGAACGAAACGATGCACCACGCCCGCACGCCTATGTGACCTGGCTGACCGACCCCGCGTTCGTCCTTCCGCTCGACGGGATATCGGTCGAACGCCTGCCCCTGCCCTCCCTCGCAGCGCGGCCGGATCTGGCCCTGGGCCTGGGGCGGGCTGCGAGGGAAGACCGGCTGGCGCTCGAGCTCATGGCCGGCCAGGCCCTTTCGACGGCGGCCGGTGCCTTTGTTCTCGAGCGCTTTGCCGGCATGCTTGCAGGCACGGCGCCGTTGCTTGGGGCAGCGGGCTTTGGACATGCCGTTTTCGATTCCCAGCCTGATATATCCGCATCGCCTGCATCGGCCCCGCCCGACAAGGGGGCCAATGCGATCGAAGAGATCATCCTGGCCGAGTTCCGCCAGGCCCTCTCCTCGCCGGAAATGACGGCCGACGACGATTTCTTCGATCATGGCGGCCACTCGCTGATCGCCACCCGCGTCATCGGCCGCCTGCTGGGCTCGCACGGCATCGAGGTCAACTTCAACGACCTCTTCCGCCACCCGACGGCGGCAGGCCTCGCCGGGCTCGCCCGACGCCACGATGTCGAGCAAGAGGCAAGCGTCCCCACAGCGGCAGACGGCTCCGCCCTCATGGCTCCTTTGTCGCTGGCCCAGAACTCGCTGTGGAAGATCTACGCCGCCTTCGGTTTCGGCGAGATCTTCAACCTGCCCTTTGCGCTGCGTTTCCTCGACCGCGTCGACGAAACCATCTTCGCCAGGGCGTTCCAGGACGTGCTGGAGCGGCATTCGGGTCTGCGCACCCTTTTCCGTCAGCAGGAAGACGGGACGGTGGGCCAGCTCATCGTGGCACCGGAAGATCTGGGAGCCTACAAATGGTTCTGGCATTCGCATGAAAGCCAGGCTGGCGATCGCAACCAGGAAGCCGCTTACCGCTTCGACCTGTCCCACGAATTGCCGCTGCGGCTGCGTTTCCTGATCGAGGAGGAGAGTGGCCAGCAGGTTCTGTCTCTGTTGTTCCATCACATGGTGCTGGACGAATGGTCGGTGAACCTGATGATGGACGAGCTCGGCCATGCCTATCGCCAGCGGGCGGCGGGCAAGGCGCCCATCTGGGCCGAGCAGCCGGCGCCGTTCCATGAATTCGCGCGTCTCCAGCATGGAGCCGGTCTGAACCAGGCGCATCTCGCCTATTGGACCGACATGCTGCGCGATTCACCGCGCAACCAGCAGATCCTGCCACGGCCTGCGGCCAGCGATGATGCGTCCCGCTCCCCGTCCAACGCTGGTGGCTGGGTGGAGCTCAAGCTCGAAAGCGCTGTGACCGAGGGGCTCTATGCCCTCGCCAAGGCGAACGGCGCCTCGCTGTTCAACGTGGTCTATGCGGCCATCGCCAGTTCCCTGCATCTTCTCGGTTCCCTGGACGAGCTGGTGGTGGGAACCTCGGCCTCGGGCCGGAACGAGCCCGACTACTTCGACACCATCGGCTATTTCACCACGGTGGTGGCGCATCGGGTCGGCTTTTCGCCCGAAAGCACGGTGGCCGAGTTGATCGACCAGGTGAAGAGCACCATCAACGGCTCCCTGCCCAATACCGACATCCCCATCGACCTGGTCGAGGAGGCGCTGGGCATCGTGCGCGAGCAGGAACATCTGTTCGAAGTCTTCATCCAGCTTCATGCCAAGAACAAGTTCAACGGCGCTTTCACGCTGGAGGACGAGAGCAGGATCGAGTTCCGCCAGGTGGATCCCGAACGGCATGAATCCGTGCTCGGCCTGCAATTCGAGGTGATGGAAGAAAAACTCGGCGAAGAGCGCTGCATCCGCGTGATGATGACCTACCGCTCCGAGCATTACGACCCGCAGCAGGTCGAATTGATCCGCCAGACCGTGCTGAAGATCTTCCACCACTTCGCCGAACCTGGCGGTGCCAGTACGCGGCTTGTCGACCTGCGGCCTGCCATCGACGCGTTTCAGGCGCCGGCCTGACGGGCTCGCTCCGTCCCTGAAAGAGCAGGGATCGCCAGAACCATGCCACAGCGACAGAGGCGGGGGAACGCAGCGTCTGCGTTCCCCCGCCTTTCCTTCGATAGGGCTTACCCGCTCCAAATTACGTACAATTTTGAATTCTTATAATTCATGCAATCATAACACTACAATAATACTCTAATTAAAATCTAGAATTTTACCAAACTGCACAATAAATTGTGTCATTATTATCACATATCTTCGTCAATCAATATAATATACTTCCATTACATTGACTGCGCCTGCACTTCGCCTCCTAGATTGCACATCGAGGCCGCGCATTGCGCGGCATGCGTTTGTTTGGGCTGTGGAGGGCTGCCGTGGTTACAGGTTTGACAAGTCGTTTTCTGTGCGGCGCGAGTGCGATGGTGTTGTCTGCCATGCTGACGATGCCGGCCTCTGCGCAAAATCGTCCGGCGGGCAACGAGGAGCCGATCGAGCTCGATCCAGTCTATGTCACCGGCGAGAAGATCCGGCGCAGCCTCGATGAGACCGCATCCTCGGTGAGCGTGCTGACCGACAAGGACCTCGCCGAGAAGACGGGCGAAAACTCCCTGTCGGAGGCGCTCAACGATGTGCCGAACCTCGTGCCGATCGGCACGACCGGCGCGCCATCCATTCGCGGCCAGGATACCCAGGGGCCCAATGCCGGCTCGATCGCCTTTCTGTCCGGCACCGTGCCGCGCGCCAGCATCAATGTGGATGGCCACTATCTGAGCTTCTACGAGTATCTCTACGGCGGCACCTCGATCTGGGATGTCGACAGTGTCGAGGTCTTCCGCGGGCCGCAGACCACGTCGCAGGGTGCCAATGCCATCGCCGGTGCTATCCTAGTCAAGACCAAGGATCCGACCTTCAAGCCCGAAGCAGCCTATCAGATGGAATATGGCAGCTACGACACCAGGCGCGGTTCCTTCATGCTGTCGGGACCGCTCAGCCAGGATTTTGCGGCGCGCATCGCCGTGGATTATTGGGGTCGCAACACCTTCATCGACTACATTGCCCCCACCTTCGCCAAGGGCAAGACGGACCAATCCTTCGACGAATTGAACCTGCGCGCCAAGCTGCTCTGGCAGCCCCAGGCCATTCCCGGCCTTAAGGCCAAGCTGACGCTTGCCCATACCGACACGAACCGGCCGACCCTGGAAGCAGCCTTTCTGCCCTATGACGATCTCAAGAGCGGCACGCTGCAGATGCCGAGCTTCCGGCAGCGCACCAATACGGTGATCTTCGATCTGGACTATGATTTTCAGAACGGCATGAAGCTCTCCAACCAGACCCAGTATTCGCAGTCGCGCTATGATCGCTTCGGCGTACCGCGCTCAAACGGCAGCGCCGACATTGCCCAGAAGAACATCTCCAACGAATTGAAGCTCAATTTCGGCGAGGAAAAGGACGTCTGGCACGGCGTCGTCGGGCTTTACTATGCCCACACCACCTCGGATGAATCGCTCATCCTGCTTAATCGACAACGGCAACCTGGATTGTCGAGCTTCGACGACACCAAGGACAATGTCGGCGTGTTTGCCGAAGTCAATCGCAGGTTCGACGAACGCTGGCTCCTGACAGCGGGTCTGCGCTACGAGCATGATACCGTCAAGCGCGACGGCTTCACCAGCCTAAGTGTCATACCCATCGATTACGACAAGAGCTTCGATGCCCTGCTGCCGAAATTGTCGCTCGCCTACAAGTTGACGGACAAGATCACTGTCGGTGCCCTGGTCAGCCGCGGTTTCAATCCAGGCGGTGTCTCATTCAACACGGCCGCACCCGCGGGCGAAGATCCCTGGAGGCGATTCAAGGCTGAGAAAGTGTGGAACTACGAGCTGTTCACCCGCGCCCATTTCCTCGATGATCGCCTGTTTGTCACCGGCAATCTCTTCTACAATGATTTCAAGGATGCTCAGCGTTTCGTCAGTGTTGCGGTCCCCGGCAACAATCTCACCCAGCTCTATACGGTGAATGCCGAGAAGGCGCACGCCTATGGCGCCGAACTCGGCTTTGATTACCGCATCCTCGACAATGTCCGGCTCAAGGCCGGATTCGGGGCGCTCGTCTCCAATATCGACAAGATCACCAGCGAGCCAAAATATCAGGGCAACGAGTTCCAGAAGGCCCCCGGCTACATGCTGAGCCTCGGTGTGAGCTGGGACGTCACCCCCAAACTCAACGTCTCTGCGGACCTGCGCCATCTCGACGGCTATTACTCGGATGATGCCAACTCGGCGAACCTCTCCATCAAGCCCTATACGATCGCAGATGCGCGTGTGAGCTATCAGCTCAGCGAGCACGCCCAGATTTATGGCTATGTGAAGAACATTTTTGACGAGCGCGCAGCGACCTTCAGACAGATCAACCGCTCTACCGCTACCGCAACTCCGGTTGTCGAGGCCGCCATGACCGCGCCGCGCATGATCGGCATCGGGTTGCGCGGAACGTTCTGAGCGGGCTGCGACAAGCCCTCCTCACGGCCGATCCGGGGTTCTCTCGGATCGGCCGTTGCTATTCCGGCAGGGGCAAGGCTCGCGGCCGCCCGCCCCGTCCCAGTTCGGTATCGGCGAAGCTCTCGGCGATATAGTCCTCGAGGCGAATGATCGCCTCGCTCGAATTGCCGGCAAGCCGGTGCAGCCTGAGTTCTAGATGGCCGAGCGGCGGGAAATCATCGCGCTCGCCGAGCATGCGCACGCCCGACGGCGCCGCACTCTCCGCCATCACCGTCACGCCCAGCCCCGCCCGCACGGCGGCGGAAATGCCGTCATAGCTCGAGCTGAGATAGGCGATCCGGCAAGGCCTGCCGAGCCCGTTCAATGTTTCCAGGATGCGGCGCCTGTAGATGCAGGGCGGCGGTGCCACCACCAGGGGCAAAGGGCTCTGGGTGTGGCGCTCATGGTCGGCGCTCGTCATCCATACCAGCGGCTCGGTGAAGATCTGGCGTCCCTCCGTCAGGTTCGGCTCGTCATGCAAGGCAATCACGAGATCGAGGTCGCCATCGGCCTGGCGGCTGAGCAGGTTCTTGCTCAGGTCGCTCGTCACTTCCAGCATCACATTCGGATGGGACTGGGCGAACTTGCCCAGGAAGTCCGGCAGCAGCGAAGCTGTATATTCATGCGGGGCACCCAGCCGGATGCGCCCCGCAACCTTGGGCTGGCGCATACTGGCAAGCGCTTCGTCGTTCAAGGCCAGGATGCGGCGCGCGAACTGGGCGAGCAACGTTCCCTCCTGGGTGAGCTGCAGCTTGTGCGCATCCCTTTGAAAGAGCTGCGCAGCCACGATTTCCTCAAGCCGGCGGACCTGGAGGCTCACCGCCGACTGGCTGCGGCCGACCAATGCACCGGCGCGCGTAAAGCTGCCGGAATCGATGGCCTTCACGAAGGTGCGCAGGAGTTCCGTGGGAATGTTCTGCATGGCATTATCATGAGAATTATCAATTCTAACATTTGAACTATGAATTTCTGCAATGTCAAACGATCTGGCATATCCAGGCTATCCGGAGACGTCGGCGCAACCGGCGGCCCGGGATGCCAGGCCTGCACGTGGACCGGCATTTAAGAGACTTGATCTGACAAGAACACCACCGAGGACATGCCCATGGACGACCGGAACGAACTTGACCGGAATGACCTTGGAAAGACGCCGCTGACCGCGCTCAATGCCGCGCTTGGCGGCCGAATGGTGGAATTTGCAGGCTATGACATGCCGGTGCAGTTTCCCGAGGGCGTGGCGAAGGAGCACCTCCACACCCGTGCCCTGGCCGGGCTGTTCGATGTCGGCCATATGGGCCAGGTCGTGCTCCGCGCGAAATCCGGGAAATACGAGGATGCCGCTCTGGCACTGGAGCGGCTGGTCCCGGTCGATGTGCTTGGGCTGAAGCCGGGGCGCCAGCGCTACGGGCTTTTCACAGACGCGAGGGGCGGCATTCTCGACGATCTGATGTTCGCCAATCGCGGCGACCATCTCTTCCTCGTCGTCAACGCGGCCTGCAAGAGCCAAGACATCGCCCATCTGCGTGCCCATCTGTCCGAGGACTGCGAGATCGAGGAACTCACGGACCGCGGGCTCATTGCCCTCCAGGGGCCTGCCGCGGAGGCCGCGCTGGCCAAGCTTGCGCCGCAGGCCGCCGCCATGGCTTTCATGGACGTGAGGGAGCTGACCATTCTCGGCGTGTCCTGCCTGGTTTCCCGCTCGGGCTATTCGGGCGAGGACGGTTACGAAATCTCGGTACCCTCAGCCCAGGCGGAAGAGCTGGCCAAGGCCCTGCTCGCCGATCCTGATGTGCATCCCATCGGGCTTGGCGCACGCGACAGCCTTCGGCTCGAAGCGGGGCTCTGCCTCTACGGCAACGATATCGACACCTCCACGACGCCTGTCGCGGCGGCGCTCGAATGGGCCGTGCAGAAGGTGCGGCGCACCGGCGGCGCCCGGGAAGGCGGCTTTCCGGGAGCCGAAGTGATCCTACCCGAATTCGAGCATGGCGCACCACGCCGGCGCGTCGGCCTCGCCGCCGAAGGCCGCGCACCGATCCGAGCTGGTGCAGAACTCTTCATCGATGAAACGGCGCCGGCGCCGATCGGCCGCGTCACATCCGGCGGTTTCGGCCCCACCCTCGGCGCTCCCGTTGCGATGGGCTATGTTCCCACGGCCAGCGCCGAACCGGGCACCCGGCTCTTCGCCGAGGTGCGCGGCAAGCGCCTGCCGGTCGTCGTCGCCACCCTTCCCTTCATCACCCCGCGCTACAAGCGCAGCTGAGAGGCCCACCATGACGAAATTCACCGAAGACCATGAATGGCTCGACATCGCCGACGGCATCGCCACGGTCGGCATTACCGGTCATGCCGCCGAGCAGCTCGGCGACCTCGTCTTCGTCGAGTTGCCCGGTGTCGGCAAGCGCCTGTCGAAGGGCGATGTCGCGGCAACGGTCGAGTCCGTCAAGGCCGCCTCTGACGTCTATTGCCCGCTCGACGGCGAGATCGTCGAGGTAAACGAGGCCATCGTCAATGACCCGTCCCTCGTCAACTCCGATCCGCAGGCCGGTGGCTGGTTCTTCCGTCTCAAGCTCGCCAATGCCGACGACGCGGCCGGCCTGATGGACGAGGCCGCCTACAAGGCCCATATCGGCTAGAGCATTTTGTGATCTGACGAAATCGTCAAGTATCGCAAAGACGCTCGAGCCAATTCTTTGAATTGGCTTGGAAACAAGGAGTTGGAGCAAACAAGCGTTCGGTCTCGAACGCTCTTTGCTCTGAGAGGGCACGATGTCTCACACCGAAACCACCTATGATCCCTATGATTTTGCCAACAGGCGCCATATCGGCCCCTCCCCGGCCGAGATGACGGAAATGCTGAAGGCTGTCGGTGCCGACAGCCTCGATGCGCTGATCGATGCCATCGTGCCGGCGGCAATCCGCCAGAAGGCGCCGCTCGCCTGGGGGCCGGCACTGTCCGAGCACGGCGTGCTCAACCGCCTGCGCGAGGTCGCCGACAAGAACCGCGTGATGATCTCGCTGATCGGCCAGGGCTATTACGGCACCGTCACGCCGCCGGCGATCCAGCGCAACATCTTCGAGAACCCCGCCTGGTACACGGCCTACACGCCCTATCAGCCGGAGATCAGCCAGGGACGCCTCGAGGCCCTGCTGAACTTCCAGACGATGATCTCGGATCTGACCGCCCTCGACGTCGCCAATGCCTCGCTGCTGGACGAAGGCACCGCGGCCGCCGAGGCGATGGCGCTGTGCCGGCGTTCCGCCAAGTCCAAGGCGAACGCCTTCTTCGTCGACCACCATTGCCATCCCCAGACCATTGCGGTGATCCAGACCCGCGCCGCCGCGCTCGGCTGGGACGTCGTGGTCGGCGACCCCTTCGCCGATCTCGATCCGGCCGGCGTGTTCGGCGCGATCTTCCAATATCCCGGCACCTATGGCCATGTGCGTGACTTCACCGGCGTGATCGAGGCGCTGCACGGCGCCGAGGCGCTGGCCTGCGTCGCTGCCGACCCGCTCGCCCTGACCATTCTCAAGGCGCCCGGCGAGATGGGGGCCGACATCGCCATCGGCTCGACCCAGCGCTTCGGCGTACCGATGGGCTATGGTGGCCCGCATGCCGCCTATATGGCGGTGCGCGACGCGCTCAAGCGCAGCATGCCCGGCCGCATCGTCGGCGTTTCGATCGACGCGCGCGGCAACCGCGCCTATCGCCTGTCGCTGCAGACGCGCGAGCAGCATATCCGCCGCGAAAAGGCGACTTCGAATGTCTGCACCGCCCAGGCGCTGCTGGCGGTGATGGCTTCGATGTATGCGGTGTTCCATGGCCCGACCGGGCTCAGGGCGATCGCCGAGCGTGTCCATCGCAAGATGGTGCGGCTGGTCAAGGGCCTGGAAAGCCAGGGCTATAAGGTCGAGCCGTCGACCTTCTTCGACACGGTGACGGTCGAGGTCGGTGCAGTCCAGGGCGCTATCCTGAAATCGGCCGAAGCCGAAGGCATCAACCTGCGCCGGGTCGGCACCAGCAAGATCGGCATAGCCTATGACGAGCGCACCCGCCGCGGCCATACCGAAGCCATCTGGCGCGCCTTCGGCATCGACCGCAAGGACGATGACCTCACCCATGACTATCGGCTGCCCGACGCCCTGGAGCGGACGTCTCCCTATCTGACCCATCCGATCTTTCATCTGAACCGCGCCGAAGCGGAAATGACGCGCTACATGCGCCGCCTCGCCGATCGCGATCTCGCACTCGACCGTTCGATGATCCCGCTCGGCTCCTGCACCATGAAGCTGAACGCCACCGCCGAAATGGCGGCGCTGAGCTGGCCAGAGTTCGCCGACGTGCATCCCTTCGCCCCCGATAGCCAGACCCAGGGCTATGCGGAGGCGATCACCGATCTGGAGGCCAAGCTCTGCCAGATCACCGGCTATGACGCCTTCTCGATGCAGCCCAATTCCGGCGCACAGGGTGAATATGCCGGCCTCCTGACCATCCAGGCCTATCACCAGGCGCGCGGCGACCATCATCGCGACGTCTGCCTGATCCCGACCTCGGCCCATGGCACCAATCCCGCCTCCGCGCAGATGTGCGGCATGAAGGTGGTCGTCGTCGGCGTCGCACCGAACGGGGACATCGACGTGGCCGACTTCCGCGCCAAGGCGGAGGCCCATTCCGCCAATCTCGCCGCCTGCATGATCACCTATCCCTCGACCCATGGCGTGTTCGAGGAGACGGTGCGCGAGATCTGCGAGATCACCCACGCCCATGGCGGCCAGGTTTATCTCGACGGCGCCAACATGAATGCCATGGTCGGGCTCGCCCGCCCCGGCGACATCGGCTCCGACGTCAGCCATCTCAACCTGCACAAGACCTTTGCCATCCCGCATGGCGGCGGCGGTCCGGGCATGGGGCCGATCGGCGTCAAGGCCCACCTGGCGCCCTATCTGCCGACCCTGCCGCAGAGCGGCGAGAAGGGCGCGGTATCCTCGGCGCCCTATGGCTCGGCCTCGATCCTGCTGATCTCCTGGGCCTATTGCCTGCTGATGGGCGGCGAGGGCCTGACCCAGGCGACCAAGGTGGCGATCCTCAACGCCAACTACATCGCCAGCCGTCTCGCGTCTTCCTATCCGATCCTCTATTCGGCCAGGGGCCGGGTGGCGCATGAGTGTATCCTCGACACCCGCGTGCTCAAGGACCGCGCCGGCGTGAGCGTCGACGACATCGCCAAGCGGCTGATCGATTGCGGCTTCCATGCCCCGACCATGAGCTGGCCGGTGGCGGGTACGCTGATGGTGGAACCGACGGAGAGCGAACCCAAGGCCGAACTCGACCGCTTCATCGCGGCCATGCTCGGCATCGCGGCGGAGGCCGAGGCGATCGTGGCGGGCAAGCTCGATCCCGAAGACAACCCGCTCAAACATGCCCCACACACCGTGGAAGATCTGGTGGGCGAGTGGAACCGCTCCTACAGCCGCGAGATCGCCTGCTATCCGGCCGGCGCTTTCCGGGTCGACAAATATTGGTCGCCGGTCAACCGCGTCGACAATGTCTATGGCGACCGCAACCTGGTCTGTTCCTGCCCGCCGCTCGAAAGCTATGTCGAGGCCGCCGAATAAGGGCTAGAGCAAAGTGCGATTTCTCTGAATCGCACTTTATCTCCAACTCTTTGTTTTGACGCGTTTTCTTGATCGAAAAGTCTATCAACTTTTCTGGAAAACACTTCAATGACCACGCTGGATGCAGGCGATCTTCGGGATCGCCTGCCTTGAGTAGAGAGCCAGGCATGTTTCTGTCGATTTTCGACATCTTCAAGATCGGCATCGGGCCGTCCTCGTCTCACACGATGGGACCGATGGTGGCGGCGGGACGCTTCCTGGACGAATTGAGGGCTCTGGTGGAGCATAAATCCGCCATGACGGATCTGCGGCTCAAGGTCAGCCTGCACGGTTCGCTCGCCTTCACCGGCCACGGCCATGCCACCGACCGGGCCGTCATCCTCGGACTGATGGGATTCCTGCCTGCCACCATCGACCCGGACCTGGCACAGGAAAAGGAAGCCGAGCTCCGCCAGGCGGGCGTGATCAGACTTCCCGGCCTGCCGCCGCTCACCTTTGTCCCCGACACCGACCTCGTCTTCGACTATGGTCCGCCTCTGCCCGGCCATGCCAATGGCCTGGTCCTCGCCGCCACGGATGCGAATGGCGAGCTGCTTCTCAGCCGGACCTATTATTCGATCGGCGGCGGCTTCGTCCTGTCGGCCGAAGAGCTCGAAGCCCAGCGCAACAGGGATGCGGCCTCATCCGACGAACCGGGTGCGCTCGGCTTTCCCTATCCCTTCAGCACGGCTGCCGAAATGCTGGCGATGGGGGCTTCCTCCAATCTCAGCATCGCCGAGATGAAGCGGGCCAATGAGCACCTCGTCTATGGCGACACGCTGGACGACAGGCTCGATGCGATCTGGGCTGCGATGGACGGTTGCATCGATCGCGGCTTGCGGCAGGACGGCATCCTCCCGGGGGGCCTGTCGGTGCGGCGCCGTGCGCGCACCATTCACCAGCAGCTCCTGGCCGAACAGGGCCGCAATCTCGAACAGCCCCATGTCGTCAATGACTGGATCTCGATCTATGCCATGGCGGTCAACGAGGAGAACGCCGCCGGCGGGCGCGTCGTCACCTCGCCCACCAACGGGGCGGCCGGCGTGGTGCCGGCCGTGATCCGCTACTACCGCGACCATTGCCGCGGCTCGAGCCATGAAGGCATCCGCGATTTTCTGCTGGTCGCCGCCGCCATCGGTGGCATCATCAAGTACAATGCCTCGATCTCGGGGGCCGAAGTCGGCTGCCAGGGCGAGGTCGGATCGGCTTCGGCCATGGCGGCGGCAGGCCTCTGCGCTGCGCTCGGCGGCTCCAACGAACAGGTGGAGAACGCGGCCGAAATCGCGCTGGAACACCATCTGGGCATGACCTGCGATCCGGCCAAGGGCCTCGTACAGGTGCCGTGCATCGAGCGCAATGGGCTCGGCGCGATCAAGGCGGTGAGCGCCGCCAGCCTGGCCTTGCGCGGTGACGGCAAGCATTTCATGCCGCTCGACAATTGCATCGAGACGATGCGCCAGACCGGCATCGACATGAATCTCAAATACAAGGAGACCTCGACCGGCGGGCTTGCCGTCAACCTGCCGGAGTGCTGAGAGCCGGCGAGGCGAGTTGCGATCGGAACGAAGGCGTTGCTCTCTACGCCCCACCCTGCCGCCGCTGCGGAGCCTGGCTCACTCCTTCCTGGCGGCGAAGGCGTCGAGCGTGTGTTCGGCGCTGGCGATGGTGGGGGTGGCGACCTCCCCGGAGTCGAGATAGAGAATGCGCCCTTCCCGCGCCGGCTTGAGGAACTTGTCCCAGCCCGGCATGATCTTGCCGAGCCGGGCGCGGATCGCCGCTTCCGAGCGGTCTTTTTCGGCATAGCTGTTCATGATCACCAGCAGGTCGGGATCGACCCGCCCGAAGATCTCCGGGCTCAGCGGCGTGGCGAAGATCGAGCCGAGGCCCTTGCCTGCCCCCATGCCCTCCACCTTGGCGGGGTGATAGCCGAGATCCTCCAGGGCCTGGATCGCGCCCGAGATCTCACCGACCAGATTGACCTGGTCATGCACGATGACGGCCATATAGGTCCGCTCCCGCTCGCTGGGCGGCAGCTTGGCCTTGAGGGCGGCGACCCGGTCGAGATAGGTCTTTTTGCGCGCAGCGAATGCATCCTGCCGGCCAAGAAGCCTGGCCAGATCCTCCTCGACGCCGATACCGCGCGTCCTGCCGGTGCTGGCCTTCTGCAGATAGACCGGCGCGATCGCCGAAAGCTGGCCGGCCTTGTCGACATCGCGCTCGGTGCCGATGATCAGGTCCGGATCGAGCTTGCGCACCTTTTCCAGATCGATCTGGCCGACAGCGCCGATGCCGGTCGGCTTGGGAGCTTTTCTCGCCAGCACCGTATCGATGAAATCGACGGCGGTCAGCATCCGCCCGTCTTCGGAGCGGCCGTAGCTGCCGGCGATGTCGACGCCGAGGTCCAGAAGCGGTAGCCCCAGAAGGGGTTCATGCAGCACGATGATCCGTTTCGGATCCTGGGGAATGGTGACGGAGCGCCCGGTATCGTCGGTCACGGCGCGGTCCGCAGCCAAAGCCATCTGTGCCGCCAACATGGCCGGGATCAAAACGGCCCATCGCATGGTCTTGCGCATGGTCTTGCCTTTCAGTGTGTCCGAAACAATTTGAGCGCCCTCAGGCGCAGGGAGAGGATGAAGAGCGGCACACCAACCAGGGTGAGGCTCAGCCCGAGCGGCATGGCGATCTCGCCAGCCACCGCCCTCGTCAACCCGTCGGCCGATATCACCAGGACCCCGCCCATCAACCCGGCCAGGAACAGCCTCGCCCGTGCCAGCGCGGGTGAAAGGAAGCCGACGAGCTGTGGCGCCAGCACACCCAGGAACATCAGCGGGCCCACAGCGGTGACGGCAGCCGCACCCAGCAGCACTGCGAGTACGAGTACGATCGGCCTCGACCGGTCGATCGGCTCGCCCAGAGCAAGCGCCATCTCCTCGCCGAGCTCATAGGGGCCGAGCGCGTGCCCGGCCAGGAAGGCGACGGGCAGGCTGAGCAGGAACCAGGGAGCCAGGGCGGCGATCCCGGTCCAACTCGCCTGGAACAGCGACCCCGCCAGCCAGCTCGACAAGGCGTAGGATGTCTCGCTCGGCGTATAGAGGATGAGCAGGGAAGCGATGGAGGACAGAACAGTCTCGATCGCGATGCCCATCAAGAGGATGGCGAGGCCGTTCGAACGCTCGCGCCCGACCAGGATAAGCAGGGCCAGGGCCACGCCGAGCCCTCCGCCCAGCGCCGCCAGCGGGATCAGGGCCTTCGATGCAGTCGGAGCATAGATCAGGAGCAGCATGATCATGATCATCGAGCCCTGGCTGAGTCCCAGCAGGCCGGGATCGGCGAGAGGATTGCGCGTGAGTGACTGCAGCATCGAAGCCGCCATCGCCACCAGCCAGCCGGCGAGAAAACCTGTGAGGATGCGGGGCAGCCGGACATCCCACAAGGCATAGGCCTTGTCGGGATCGAGCGGGGCGGCGCCGAGGGCAGCGGCAAGGTCCCCCAGCCCCGCTTTGATCGATCCCATGCCCAGGGACAATGCCGCCAGGGCGACAGCGGTCACGATCAGGAAGAAGCCGGCATAGAGATTGCCAAGCCGGATCTGCAGGCCACCAGGCCAACGCAGCACGGCCTTGCCGTCGACAGCCCGCGCCAGCTTCACGACGGGCTCCTTGCGGCCGTGCCGAGATAATAGCGCCGGACGATCAGGGCGAAGACCACGCCGCCCATCAGGTCCAGGAGCACGCCGGTGTGCAGGACATAGGGTTTGAAGGCCTCGCGCGCGGCAAGGTCAGCGAGCAGGCACAGGCCTGCGCCACAGACGGCGCAGGCCGGCAGGCCAAACTTGAATCCCCCGCCGACGAAGGGACGGACGAGATGCGGCACCACCAGGCCGACGAAGCCGATCGGCCCGCAGATCGCCACGGCGGAACCGGCGGCGCAGGCCACGGCCGTCAAGGCGAGGCGCGAAACGAGGGTGACGTCGACACCGAGCGAGGCCGCCTTGCCGTCGCCCAGGGCAATCAAGGTGAGCGGCCGTGCCAGCAATTGCAGCCCGATCAGGGCGATCGGGCCGATCCACCAGAAGCGCAGAAGGCGGTCGGCATAGACATGGTTGATGTTGCCGTTCACCCAGCCGAGGAAATCCATGCGCCGGGCCGGATCGGAGAGCAGGAAGGCATTGGCAATGCCGATGAAGAACATCGAGACCAGCGCGCCGGCCAGGATGAGCGCCAGGCCGCGCGGATCATGCGAGAGTCCGGCGAGCCGTGCCACCGTGAGGCTGGCGGCAAAGCCGACGACGGCACCGGTCAGGGCGGCGAGGCCCTGCGCATCGAGGCCGAAATCGAACAGATAGGCCCCGGCGACGACAAAGGCCGTGGCGCCGGCATTGATGCCCAGGGTCGAGGGGGAAGCGAGCGGGTTGCGGGTCAGGCCTTGGAGCACCAGGCCGCCGCAAGCCGTTGCAGCGCCGGCATAGAGGGCAATCAAGGCGCGTGGCAGCCTCTGATAGATGACGACATAGTCGTCATAGCTCGCCGGCTCGAAACGCAGGACCGCCGCGACAACCTCGGATGGCGGAATCGCCTCCGCCCCGAAGCTCAGATTGGCGACGACGAGCAGCACGAGCACTGCGCATGCCGCGCCGAGAAGGAGCCAGCGCCGGATCATGCTGCGACCGGCTTTTCCGCTTGCACACGCGGCAGGCAGACGAGCCTGCCCTGCCGCTCGAAGATGTCGACGTCGAGATCGAAGACCTGCCCGACATTGCTGGAGGTCATCACCTGCCCGGCGGGTCCCTTGGCCACGACCTGCCCGTCATGCAGCATGATCACTTCATCGGCGAAGGTCGTCGCCAGATTGATGTCGTGCAGCACCATGACGATGGTCTTGCTTTGCTCGAGGGCGAGGCTCTGCACCAGTTCCAGCACGGCATATTGATATTTCAGGTCGAGATGGTTCACCGGCTCGTCCATCAGGATGATGGGCGTGTCCTGGGCCAGCACCATGGCGATCCAGGCGCGCTGCCTTTGGCCGCCGGAGAGCGAGGTGAGCGGCCGATGTGCCATGTCGGCAAGGCCTACTCTCTCGAGGGCCTGTCGAAACAGCAGCCGGTCACGCACGCTCGGGCCCGCCATCGCCGATGTCCGGGCATAGCCGGCCAATTCGATCAGCTCGCCCAGCGTCATATAGTCGGGACAGTGGCTGTCCTGCGGCAGATAGGCAATTTCGCGAGCGAGCGTCTTGCGCCCAATGACCCGGATCGACTGTCCCGCCAGGGTGATCTCGCCGGCGCTCAGGGGCAAAAAGCCCATGATCGCTTTCAGCAGGGTCGATTTTCCGCAACCATTCGGGCCGATCAGGACATTCAGGCGCCCAGGCTCGAAATCGACCGACACTCCCCGCAAGACGGGCTGCCTGCCATAGCCGGCCACCACATTGTTCGTCCTGAGCACCGTGTAATCACCCAACGCAAATCACGCTTGAATACAGATTAAGTTACGGTAAATCATCACGCAATTCTAAAATTGAAGCCAAGATACTTTATAACAATTCAACATTGCACCAATTGGAGGTCTGGTAATAGAATATGACAACCAAAAGAAGACTGCACATCGGCCTTTCTCTGGCTCCGACCTGGCTAAGTGGCGATGGCTGGCGGCGCCTAGACAGCAATATCGAGAATATTTACTCTGAAGAATTCTATCTGGACATTGCCCGGCGGGCGGAGACGGCCAGGCTGGATTTCGTGTTCCGGCCCGACACCCTCTTTCTCGATCCCCAGGCGCTTGAAACCGGCCCCGGCTTCGGCAGTCTCGATCCCACCATCCTGCTGGCGGCCATGGCGCGCGAAACCAGCCATGTCGGCCTGCTCACCACCATCTCCACCACCTTCAATTCGCCCTATGTGGTGGCGCGCCAGTTGCAATCCCTCAACTGGCTGAGCAAGGGCCGGGTCGGCTGGAACATCGTCACGGCACTGGACGGCAACGAGAATTTCGGCCTGCCGGCCATGCCCTCGGCCGGGGAACGTTATGCACGTGCAGCCGAATTCACACAGGTGGTGCGCCGGCTCTGGGTGAGCTATCCGCAGGACGCCCTGAAGCAGGATCGCGAGAGCGGCCGCTATGCCGTTTCAGCCCTCGTACAGCCGATCGATCACGTGGGCGCCCGTTTCAGCGTCAAGGGGCCACTCAATCTGCCGGCCTATGGCACATCCTCGATTCCGCTGATCCAGGCCGGCGCCTCGCCGACGGGGCGCGATTTCGCCGCTTCGGTCGCCGACGCCATCTTCGCCTCGACCCCCGACATGGCAGCCGCGCTGGAGTTGCGCAACGATCTCAGGCAGCGTGCACTTGGCCATGGCCGCAGAGCCGAGGACATTCGCGTGCTGCCGGGCCTCAGCCTCTATCTCGCTTCCAATCGGAGTGAGGCGCGGGCACTCTTTGCACAGACCCATGCCCGTGCCGATGCGGGACGCAAGTTCAAGGCGATCCGGGACATGACGGGCCTCGACCTCTCATACTGGCCTGACGACCGCCGCGTCACCGCGGCCGATCTGCCCGAGGTGGTCCCGGCACTGCGCAGCCGCACCCATGCCGACCTCCTGCTTCGCCTGATCCGCAACGAACAGCCGACGGTCGCCGAACTTCTGACGCGGCCCGAGGTGATCGGCTCGGCGCATTGGCGCGTCATCGGAACGGCGCAGGACGCCGCCGGGCAGGTCCGGCAATGGGCAAGTGCCGGCGCGATCGACGGCTTCGTCATCCTGCCCGGCGGATCGGCCGAAGCACTCCGGTTGGCCCTCGAGGATCTCGTGCCGCAGCTGGCCGAGGCCGGATTGTTCCGGCAAGCGTATCGCGGATCGACTTTCGCCGATCATCTCAGGGACGACGGGGATATCTGACGTGCGGCGTACCCTGGCCGCTCGCCTCAGCCATATTGCGCCAGGCCCCGGCCGAGGGACCAGTTCACCTTGGCAACCTCGACGAGGCTGACGAAGACGTCTTCGGACCGAATGCCTGGATTCTCCGCAAGGCGCTCTGCGATCCGTCGGAACAAGGCCCTTTTCTGCGCCTCGCTACGCGTATTGCTTACGGTGAGCTGGATCAGCACGAGGTCGTCGCTGCGGGCAACGTCGAAATAGTGGGCGCCATAGCGGAAATTATCAGCCTCATGCTCGGTGATGGTCATGAACTGATCGTCCTCGGGCACGTCGAAGGTCTCGCGCATGGCCTGGTAGAGGCCATCGAAGATTGCCTGGCGATAGGCTCGCGGCTTTCCGGCACGCATCGCGATGTGTGTAAGCGGCATGGAGTTTCTCCTCTGTGATCCGATCGGAGCCTAGATGCTGCTCACTCATTTTGATATTCTATGAATACGCATATCAGTAATAAGAGATGGAAATGATAGAGCGACCGCTCGATCTCGATGCCGTCAGGGCTTTTGTGCACATCGCCGACCTCGACAGCTTCACGCGGGCTGCCGAGGTCCTGCAGACGACGCAGGCCGCCGTCAGCCTGAAACTGAAGCGGCTGGAAGAAAGGCTCGGCTGCCGCCTGGTCGAGCGTACCCCCCGCTATGTACAGCTCTCACCCCAAGGGGCCGCCTTTCTCGAACCGGCCCGAGAACTCCTGGCCGGACATGAGCGCGCGCTCGCCGTCTTTGCGACCACGCGCCAGCGCCTCACCATCGGCCTCAGTGATCATGTCGCCGGGCCCGACCTGCCGGCGCTGATCGCGCGCATGAACGCCCAGGACCCGCAGCTTCTGATCGAGATCCGCATCGGGTCCTCGGGCGACCTTTTGCAGAGCTTCGACCGGCGCGAGCTCGACACCGTGATCGTGCGCCTGCATGCCGGCCGAAGCGATGGCGAGGTGATCGCCGAGGAGAGATTCGGCTGGTTTGCCGCACCCGACTGGCAGAAGCGGGCGGATGAACCCCTGCCCTTGGCGACGATGGCCGAACCCTGCGGCGTACGCGCGATGGCCGGCCGTCTGCTTGATGACGCCGGCCTGCCCTGGCGCGAGAGTTTCGTTGGCGGCGGGGTGGCGGCGGTGACGGCAGCCGTGATGGCCGGGCTCGGCGTTGCCGCCCTGGCGCCGCGCATGCTGCCCCTCGGGGCCGTCGAGGTTGGTGCCAGGCTTGGCCTGCCCGAATTGCCGCGTCTGCCGGTGTTGCTGCACAGCCGAGTCAGACAAGGCCGGCCACACGAGGCACTCGCCGCACTCGCAGCTGCCTTCCGCGCTGCCGTACGAGGATAACTCACCTCACTTATATGATTAGAGAATACACAGAGTACCTTGAAACATAATTGTTATCTTCGATTGTTTCTAGCCGCCACCTAACGCCGGACATCCCCGCCGACTCTGCCGCGGTATCACCCCTCATCGCGAAACGGTTGATCGCGTCCACGCCCGCCTTTATCCCTCTTGTCGACAAGAGGATTCCAGAATGAAGAAGAAAGCAGCGGGTGGTGCGGCCACGGAGAGCAAGGGCGGCTCCGCGGAGCGTAAGCGTGGCTCCGGCGTGAAGATGGTCTATGACCTCCTGCGCGACGAGATCCTCGATCTGGTGCTGCCGCCCGGCAGCCCGATCGACGAAGTCCAGTTGGCGGAACGCTTCAAGATGTCCCGCACGCCGATCCGCGAAGCCCTGGTAAGGCTGGCGGGCGAGGGATTGATCGACACCCTCCCCAACCGCTCGACCATGGTGTCGAGCATCGACTTCCTCAACATGTCGCCGTTCTTCGACGCTCTGGTGCTGATGTACAGGGTGACGACGAGGCTGGCGGCCGAGCATCACCGCGGGCAGGACCTGGAGGCGATCCGCGCCCGCCAGGGCGAATTCGCCGCCGCCGTCACGGCCCAGGACGCGCTGGCGATGATCGCCACCAATGCCGCCTTTCATTCGGCCATCGCCGAAGCCGGCCGCAATCCCTATTTCACCGGCCTGTTCAAGCGGCTGCTCGACGAGAACCGGCGTTTCCTGCGCCTCTATTATCAATCCTTCGACGACCGACTGCCGCGGCGCTTCGTCGACGAGCATGAGGATATGATCGCGGCGATCGTGGCACGCGACGTCGACCTCTCCGACAAGCTCGCCAAGATCCATGCCGAGCAGATCGTCGAGCAGATCCGCAAATTGCTGGTCCGCGACCGCCGGCTCGAAATCGCCCTCTGAAACGCCTTGCGCAGCATCATGTCGAGACAGATAAAGACCCTTTGAAACAAGGCATTAGGATAAATTTCGTACCGGGATAGCCAGTTTCTTTGGCGCTCTTGTCGATTTCTTGTCGACAAATAAAATACAAAGGCGTATGAAGGTGCCGACGATAGGAATCGGCGCCCATCTGGAACTGCGATCGAGCCTATCCCCCCGGCCAACAGAGGAGCCCGAGATGAAGGCCAAGATTTTCTCCGGTGTCATTCCCGCGCTGATGACCCCGTGCAAGGCGGATCGCAGCCCGGATTTCGAGGCCCTCGTACGCAAGGGCAAGCAACTCATCGGAGAGGGCATGTCGGCCGTGGTCTATTGCGGCTCGATGGGTGACTGGCCCCTCCTCACCGATGCCCAGCGCATGGAAGGCGTCGAGCGCCTGGTCAGGGCCGGCGTCCCGGTGATCGTCGGCACCGGCGCGGTCAACACCGCTTCGGCCGTGGCCCATGCCGCCCACGCCCAGAAGGTCGGCGCCCAGGGCCTGATGGTGATCCCGCGCGTCCTGTCGCGCGGCTCGGTCGTCGCGGCTCAGAAAGAGCATTTCAAGGCCATCCTGACCGCTGCCCCCGATCTGCCGGCCGTGATCTACAACAGCCCCTACTACGGCTTTGCCACCCGCGCCGACCTGTTCTTCGCCCTCCGGGCCGAGCATCCCAACCTGGTCGGCTTCAAGGAATTCGGCGGCCCGGCCGACATGCGCTATGCGGCCGAAAACATCACGAGCCGCGACGACGGCGTCTCCCTGATGATCGGCGTCGATACCGCCGTATTCCACGGCTTCGTCAATTGCGGCGCCACCGGCGCGATCACCGGCATCGGCAATGTCCTGCCCAAGGAAGTGATCCATCTGTGCAAGCTGTCCGAGGCCGCCGCTGCCGGTGACGTCGACGCCCGCCAGCGCGCCCAGGAACTGGAGCAGGCCCTGGCCGTGCTGTCCTCCTTCGACGAAGGGCCGGACCTGGTCCTCTTCTTCAAGCACATGATGGTGGTGAAGGGCGACAAGGAATACGCCCTCAACTTCAACGAGACCGATATGCTGTCCGACAGCCAGCGCGGCTATGCCGAGACCCAGCTCAAGCTGTTCGACACCTGGTACGCACAGTGGAGCCGCCTGCCCGGCGCCGTGCAGAAATGCGCCGCCTGACGGCATCGTGACAACGGCGAGACGATTGGTGGCGGGTCTTCGGACCCGCCTCTTTTTTTGGCAGAAGGCTTGAAGGATTGGGACAGGCCACCGCGCCCCCTCATCCGCTCCTTCGGGGCACCTTCTCCCGCAAGGGGAGAAGGCGATTGTCGAGCGCAGCGCCTTGAAAAATCATCCCCTTCTCCCCTTGCGGGAGAAGGTGCCGGCAGGCGGATGAGGGTCGTGCTGCCCTATCCCAGCCTTTCCCGGTTCGTTCCAAACACCTTGAAAAGGCTGGTTCTGAAGACCAGCCCCCCTCAATCCACCGCGTCGAGGCCGAGCGCCAGCAGCCGGTCGAGCCCATCGACTTCGGCGGCGCTGAGGACGATGCCCTCCGCCTCCGACTGGGCACGCGCCGCAAAGCGACGCTGGGATGGCAGCCTGGCGCCCTGCCCGACGATGGTTTCGAACAGGATCTCGGCTCGGGCAAAGGGATCGCCTGGCCGCCCCGCAGCGAATTTCTCGGGCGAAAAGGCGAGGATCAATTCGCCATGGGCCGGCGCCAGGGTGGTAGTGCCCAGGGCTTCCAGCGCTTCGGGGCTGGTGAGATCCCCGATCATGATGCCGGCCAGGAGTTCGACCATCGTGCCGATCGCCGAGCCCTTATGACCACCGAAAGGCAGCATGGCGCCGGCAAGCGCCGCCACCGGATCGGTCGTCGGCTTGCCCTCGGCATCGATCGCCCAGCCCTCGGGCAGCGGCTTGCCGGCCCGACGGTGCAACTCGATCTCGCCGCGGGCTGCAACCGAGGTGGCGAAGTCGAAGACATAGGGTGACTTGTTTTGGCGCGGCCAGCCGAAGCCGAAGGGGTTGGTGCCGAGTAGGGGCTTGTTGCCGCCGGTGGGCGCCACGGCCGAGTAGCTCGGGCACATCACGAGGGCGGCGAGGCCCTGCTCCGTCACGGCCTCCACTTCGGGCCAGAGCGCCGAGAAATGCGTGCAGTCATTGATCACCAGCGCGGCCAGGCCATAGAGGCGGGCGCGCTCGACCAGGAGGGGCAGGCCAAGCTCGAAGGCCGGATTGGCAAAGCCACCTCTAGCATTGACCTTGACGACGGCGGAGGCGTCCTCTGCCGACAGGACAGGCTCGGCGTCGGGGCGGACCTTGCCGGCCTTCACCGTGCGCAAGGCGCCTTCGATGCGATAGATGCCATGCGATTTGCAGGCGTCCCGCTCGCCGGCGACGATCACGCGCGTCACGGCGCCGGCCTGGGCTGCATTGAAGCCGGCCTTGCGGAAGATCGCTTCCACCTGCTCGCTCAGTTCCTTCGTCGTCAACACACGCCCGTCCGTCATAGCTCGCCTTTCCTCGTCATTCGCGTCGTCTCAGCCTATCACGGCTTGCCGATAAAAATACATAGTGTATACATATAATCGACAAGCGCGTTTGAATTTCGCGTTTCCCTCGCAAGGTCCGGAAGGAATGGCATATGGGTTTCACTCCCACAGGCAAGCATCTTGTCGCAGGTGACTGGCTCGAAGGCGAAGGCTTCTTCGCATCCTCCCCCGCCCATGGGCCGGCGCACCGGTTTTCCGTCGGCACCGGCGCCCTGGTGGACCGAGCCTGCGAAGCGGCGGAGGAAGCATTCTGGTATTTCGGCTATGCCAAGCGCTGGGAGCGCGCCGCCTTCCTGCGCGTCATCACCGAGGAGATCGAGGCCCGCGGCGAGGCGATCACCGAGATCGGCAGCCAGGAAACCGGCCTGCCCGCCGCGCGCCTGCAGGGAGAGCGGGCCCGCACCATCGGCCAGCTCCGGCTCTTTGCCGATCATATCGAGCTGGGCGGTTATCTTGATCGCCGTGTGGATGTGGCCTTGCCCGATCGCCAGCCAGCACCACGGCCCGAGATCCGCATGATGCAGCGCCCCATCGGCCCGGTCGCTGTGTTCGGCGCCTCCAACTTCCCCCTCGCCTTCTCGACCGCCGGCGGTGATACCGCCGCTGCACTTGCAGCAGGCTGTCCCGTGGTGGTCAAGGGCCACTCCGCTCATCCCGGCACGGGAGAAATCGTCGCCGAGGCCATCGATGCCGCCATCCGCAGAAGCGGTGTGCATCCGGGTGTGTTCTCCCTGATCCAGGGCAACAGTCGCGAGATCGGCCAGGCCATCGTGCAGCATCCCCTTATCAAGGCCGTCGGCTTCACCGGTTCGCTCGCCGGCGGCCGCGCGCTCTTCGATCTGTGCGCAGCCCGCCCCGAACCGATCCCCTTCTTCGGAGAGCTCGGCTCGGTCAACCCGATGTTCCTGCTGCCCGAAGCGCTCAAGGCGCGGCCCGAGGCTCTCGGCCAGGGCTGGGCTGCCTCCCTGACGATGGGAGCGGGCCAGTTCTGCACCAACCCCGGCATCGCCGTGGTGATCGAGGGGCCCGAGGCCGACCGCTTCACCGCCGCTACGACCGAAGCACTCGGCAAGGTGGCGCCACAGACCATGCTGTCGGACGGCATTGCCCGCTCCTACCATGAAGGCCAGGCGCGCATGTCCGAGCGCAACGCTGTCCGTCCCCTGCTGGCGACGCCGATGTCGGGCCGCGAGGTCTCGCCGAGCCTGTTCGAGACCTCCAGCGAGCGCTTCCTTACCGACCACGCCCTCGGCGAGGAGGTATTCGGCCCGCTTGGCCTGGTGGTGCGAGCGTCGTCGGCCGAGGACATGGAGCGGCTGGCCCGCGCCTTCGTGGGGCAGCTGACCGTGACCATCCACATGGAAGCGGCGGATCTCGCCGCCGCACGCCGCCTGCTACCCATCCTCGAACGCAAGGCCGGGCGCGTGCTCGTCAACGGCTTTCCCACCGGCGTCGAGGTCGTTGACGCCATGGTCCATGGCGGCCCCTATCCGGCCTCGACCAATTTCGGTGCGACCAGCGTCGGCACTCTGTCGATCCGGCGTTTCCTGCGTCCCGTGGCCTACCAGAACCTGCCGCAGGGCCTGCTGCCCGAGGACCTCGACGGCTGAACCTCGAGGCAGGACCCTCGATCGTTGCAAATGACGGCATCTGCCGTCCCCGGCCGGCCTCCGGTTGCGCCGGGAACGGCGGCACTGTCGGAATGTAATTGCTCACCGGGGGGCTACGCGACCTTAATGGCAGGGGGGGCGGAACCACGTCGGAATAATTTATGCCCACACATAAAATTCTTTTTGTATTCATGTTGTATTTTTAGTTGATTTCGCGCTCGAAAACGCAATAGTGGCTGCGCCGTGAAAAACACGAGCCAAAGCAAAGAGAGAGCGTGAGAATGAGGAAATCGGTCGCTGCCTTCGGCCTCATGGCCGCCATCGCCATGGCCAGCCCCGCCAAGGCGGACAAGCTGGACGACATCATCGCTTCGGGAACGCTGCGCTGCGCCGTGGTGCTCGACTTTCCGCCCATGGGCTCGCGCGATGCCAACAACAATCCGATCGGCTTCGACGTCGACTATTGCAACGATCTCGCCAAGGCCCTCGGCGTGAAGGCCGAGATCGTCGAGACCCCCTTCCCCGAGCGCATCCCGGCCCTGATGTCCGGCCGCGTCGATGTCGGTGTCGCCTCGACCTCCGACACGCTGGAGCGTGCCAAGACGGTGGGCATGACCATCCCCTATTTCGCCTTCGAAATGGCGGTGACGGCCAATGAAAAGTCGGGCGTGAAGTCCTTCGAGGGCATGAAGGGCAAGGTCGTGGGCGCCACCGCCGGCACCTATGAAGCCATCGCGCTCGAAAAGCAGGTCAAGGCCTGGGGCAGCGGTGAATTCCGTCCCTACCAGACCCAGGCCGACGTCTTCCTCGCCTTGAGCCAGGGCCAGCTCGACGCCACCGTCTCCACCTCCACGGTGGCCCAGGCCAATGTGAAGACCGGCAAGTTCCCCGGCATCGCCGTGGTCGGCAAGGCACCCTTCGACATCGACTATGTCGCGCTGTTCGCGGCCCGCGACGAATACGGCCTGATCAACTACCTCAACCTGTTCATCAACCAGCAGGTCCGCACCGGCCGCTACGCCGAACTCTACAAGAAGTGGGTGGACGAAAACGTTCCCAACCTCACCGTCAACGGCTCCTACCGCTGACCTGACCGTTTCACCGGCGGCGCGTCGCCAAGCCTCGCGCCGCCGATCCCGCTCGAGAGGTGAAACGGCATGTTCAAATATGCCTTCCATTGGAATCAGGCCCTGAAAGCGCTGCCGCAGCTGCTCGATGGCGCCCTGGTCACCTTGCAGATCGCCCTCCTGTCGATGGCGATCGGCCTTGCCATCGCCATCGTCCTCACCCTGTTCCGCCTGTCCGGCAACCGCCTTCTCGGCGGCTTCGCCACGGCCTGGGTCGAGGTAGCGCGCAACACGCCGGCGCTGTTCCAGATCTACATGGCGCATTTCGGCCTCGGCAATTTCGGCATTCACCTGACGCCCTTCACCGCGCTGCTCGTCGGCATCGCCTTCAACAATGCCGGCTACCTGGCCGAGAATTTCCGCGGCGCCCTCAAGGCCATTCCCGACACGCAGGCCCGCGCCGGCCGCTCGCTCGGCATGACCTCGCTGCAGGCGTTCCGTCTGATCATGCTGCCGCAGATGTTGCGCGTCGCCTTCCTGCCCGCCACCAACCAGATGGTCTGGGCCATCCTGATGACCTCGCTCGGCGTCACCGTGGGCATGAATACCGATCTGGCCGGCGTCACCCAGGAGCTGAATGCCCGCTCCTTCCGCACCTTCGAATTCTTCGCGCTGGCCGCGGTGATCTACTACCTGATCGCCAAGGCCGTCACTTTGGCGGCCCGGGCATTTGCCTGGCGCATGTTCCGGTATTGAGGGGGTCGATCATGTTCAACACCACCCTGACCTGGAGCGATCTCGCCTTCCTGGCCCAAGGCGCCGGCATGACACTGGCGGTCACCGCGGTCTCGGTCGCCGCCGGAACCGTACTCGGCATCCTCTTCGGCGTGATCCGCGTCCAGCTCGGTCCCTATTGGTCGGCGCCGCTGACCTTCCTGCTCGACATTTTCCGCTCGGTGCCGCTGCTCATCCAGCTCGTGCTGGTCAATGCCTTCCAGTCGATCGCCAAGCTGGGCTGGCCGCCCTTCACCACTTCCTGCGTGGTGCTGAGTTTGTATACGGCCGCCTACTGCACCGAGATCGTGCGCGGCGGCATCGCCTCGGTGCCGACGACCACCCGCCGGGCCGCGCGTTCGCTCGGCATGAGCTGGTGGCAGGACATGCGCTACATCGTGGCGCCGCTGGCCATCCGCGTCAGCCTGCCCTCCTGGATCGGCCTGACGCTCGGCGTCATGAAGGATTCCGCCCTGGTGCTCTGGCTCGGCCTGATCGAGCTCCTGCGCGCCTCGCAGATCCTGGTCACCCGCCTGCAGGAACCGCTCTTCATCCTGATGATCTGCGGCGCCATCTATTTCCTCATCAGCTTTCCCATCGCCCGTCTCGGCGGCTATCTCGAAAGACGGTGGTCCCCCAATGATTGAGATCCAGAACGTCCGCAAATCCTTCGCTTCGCTCGAAGTGCTGAAGGGCATCAATCTCACCGTCGACAAGGGCGAGGTGGTCAGCATCATCGGCGGCTCCGGCTCGGGCAAATCGACGCTGCTGACCTGCATCAACGGCCTGGAGCCGATCAATGCGGGCAAGATCACCATCGACGGCACCGAGGTCCATGCCAAGAGCACCGACCTCAACAAGCTGCGCCGGAAGGTCGGCATCGTCTTCCAGCAGTGGAATGCCTTTCCGCATCTGACCGTGCTGGAAAACGTCATGCTCGCCCCGCGCAAGGTGCTCGGCATGGCCAAGGCCAAGGCCGAGGAGATCGCGGTCAAGCAGCTGAGCCATGTCGGGCTGGCCGAGAAGCTCTCCGTTTATCCCACCCGGATGTCAGGCGGCCAGCAGCAGCGCATGGCGATCGCCCGGGCCCTTGCGATGTCGCCCGAATATATGCTGTTTGACGAGGTGACATCAGCGCTCGACCCGATGCTCGTCGGCGAAGTGCTCGACACGCTCAAGATGCTGGCCGAAGAGGGCATGACGATGATCTGCGTCACGCATGAAATGGCGTTCGCCCGCGACGTCTCCAACCGGGTAGCCTTCTTCCATCAGGGCGTGATGGCGGAGATCGGCACGCCGGACCAGCTCTTCGGTGCGCCGCAGAACCCCGAAACCCAGAAATTCCTGGCGAGTGTGCGGTGAGTTCGGATCTCGACGTCATCGTCATCGGGGCCGGCGTGGTGGGCCTGTCCTCCGCCATCGCCGCCAAGGCGCGCGGGCTCTCGGTCGCGGTGCTGGACCGGGAAGGCCCGGCCGCCGGCGCCTCCGCCGGCAATGCCGGCGCCTTTGCCTTCACCGATATCCTGCCGCTCGCCTCGCCCGGCATCCTGAGGAAGGCGCCGAAATGGCTGATGGACCCACTCGGGCCCCTCAGCGTGCCGCCGGCCTATGCGCTGCGGATCGCGCCCTGGATGTTCCGCTTCTGGCGGGCCTGCTCGGCCTCGCGCGTGGCACATGCGACGGCGGCCCAGACGGCTCTGATGGATCTGTCCAAGGCCGAGCTCGAGCCCTTCCTGGCTGAGACCGGCACGCTTCAGATGCTGCGCAAGGAAGGCAATCTGCAGGTCTACGAGAGCAAGGCGGAGCTGGAGGCCTCACTGCCGGGCTGGGATGCCCGGCAGGCCCATGGCATCGAATTCCGTCATCTCGACGCCACCGGCATGGCCGAGATTCAGCCGGGGCTGGCCCCGCGCTTCAGCCATGGCACCTTCACACCCGGCTGGTTCTCCATCGCCGATCCCAAACTTTATACGCTGGCACTGGCAGAGCACCTGCGCGCGAACGGCGGACTGGTCGAACGGGCGGAGGTCAAGGCTCTCACCCCCTTCGAAGGTGGCGTCGAAATCCTTGGCGCGGATGGCAGCGTGCGGCGGGCCGCCAAGGTGGTGCTCGCTGCAGGCGCCTTCTCGCACCGGATCGCCCGGACCATCGGCGAGGTCATCCCGCTGGAAACCGAGCGCGGCTACAACACCACGCTGCCGCCCGGTTCCCTCGATCTGCGCACCCAGATCACCTTTGGCGGCCATGGCTTCGTCGTTTCGCGTTTGTCGACGGGCGTCCGCGTCGGTGGCGCCGTGGAACTCGGCGGTTTGGAACTCAAGCCGAATTTCCGGCGCTCGGAAGCCATGCTGAAGAAGGCGCAGGCCTTCCTGCCAGGCCTGAAGCCGGAAGGCGGCGTGCAATGGATGGGCTTCCGCCCCTCCCTGCCCGACAGCCTGCCCGCCATCGGCCGCTCCCGCGCCACGCCCCGCGTAATCCATGCCTTCGGCCACGGCCATCTCGGCCTGACCCAGTCGGCCGGCACGGCGCGCATCGTCGCCGACCTCCTGACCGGTCACAAGCCCGCCATCGATATCGCTTCTTTCTCGCCTCAGCGTTTCTGACGAAAAGGTCCTGCCATGGCCAACCACACGTTCTCATGCATCGACGGCCACACCTGCGGCAATCCCGTCCGCCTGGTGTCGGGCGGCGGCCCGCTTCTCAAAGGCGCGACCATGCTGGAAAAGCGCGCCCATTTCCTGCGCGAATTCGACTGGATCCGCACCGGCCTGATGTATGAGCCGCGCGGCCACGACATGATGTCGGGCTCGATCCTCTATCCGCCGATCCGTCCGGACTGCGACGTCGCCGTGCTGTTCATCGAGACCTCCGGCTGCCTGCCGATGTGCGGCCACGGCACCATCGGCACCATCACCATGGGCATCGAGCACGGCCTGATCACCCCGCGCGAGCCCGGCAAGCTCTCGATCGACGCCCCTGCCGGCAAGGTCGACATCACCTACCGCCAGGAAGGCCGCTTCGTGGAGGAAGTGCGCCTCACCAACGTGCCCGGCTTCCTCCATGCCGAGGGCCTGACGGCCGAGGTCGAAGGACTGGGCGAGATCGTGGTCGACGTCGCCTATGGCGGCAATTTCTACGCCATCGTCGAGCCGCAGAAGAATTTCCTGGATATGGCCGACCACACCGCCGGCGAACTGGTGGGCTGGAGCCCGAAGCTGCGTGCCGCGCTCAACGCCAAATACGAGTTCGTCCATCCCGAACACCCTGAGATCCAGGGCCTCAGCCACATCCAGTGGACGGGCAAGCCGACGCAGGCAGGCGCCCATGCCCGCAATGCTGTGTTCTATGGCGAGAAGGCCATCGACCGCTCGCCCTGCGGCACCGGCACGTCCGCCCGCATGGCGCAGCTCGCCGCCAAGGGCAAGCTCAAGGTCGGCGACGACTTCGTGCATGAATCGATCATCGGCTCGCTGTTCAAGGGACGGATCGAGGCGGCCACCGAGGTCGCCGGCCGCGCGGCGATCATCCCCTCCATCGCGGGTTGGGCGCGCATGACCGGCATCAACACCATCTTCATCGACGATCGCGACCCCTTCGCCCATGGTTTCGTGGTCAAGTAAGCCGGTTTCGTATTGAAATGAGCAGTTCCCCTTCCGCGCGCAGCATCCTCGCAGGCTCCGCCCACGGGCCCGTCATTGCCAGCCAGGAAGCGCTCAGCTTCTGGGGCGGTGTCGATCCCGCCACCGGGCGGGTGATCGACGTGCACCATCCGCTGCACGGGACCTGCCTCACCGGCGGCATCCTGATGATGCCGTCCAGCCGGGGTTCCTGCACGGGTTCGGGCGTGCTGCTCGACCTCGTCCTCAATGGGCGGGCACCTGCGGCACTGGTTTTCTGCGAGCCCGAGGACGTGCTGACCCTGGGAGCGCTGATCGCCGCCGAGCTCTTCGGCAGGGCTCTGCCCGTGCTGCGCCTGGCGCCCGAGGCTTTCGCGGCCCTGGCGCGGGCAAAGTCCGCGCGGATCAGCGAGACAGCCATCGAGATCGACGGCCTGTCCTTGCCTCTCGCACCTCCTGCCACCACGACGCTCGACCTCACCGAGGCCGATCACGCCATGCTCGATGGACGGGATGGACCGGCTGCGCAGCAGGCCATGCGCATCATCTGCGCCATGGCCGCCCAGCAGGGCGCCCAGGGGCTTGTGGACGTTACCCAGGGCCATATCGACGGCTGTATCTATGCCAGCCCCGCCAACCTGACCTTTGCCGAGAAGATGGCCGAGATGGGCGCTCGTGTCCGCGTGCCTACCACGATGAACGCCATTTCGGTCGACCACGCCAACTGGCGGGAACAGGGCGTGCCGCCCGCCTTCGGCGCGCCGGCCGCGCGCCTTGCCGATGCCTATGTCCGCATGGGCTGCCGGCCGACTTTCACCTGCTCGCCCTATCTGCTCGACAGCGCTCCCCATGCGGGCGAAGCCATCGCCTGGGCCGAGTCCAATGCGGTGATCTTCGCCAATACCGTGCTCGGCGCACGGACCGCCAAGCATCCCGATTTCCTCGACCTCTGCATCGCCGTGACGGGGCGGGCGCCGCTGTCCGGCGTCTATCTCGACCGGCACCGCGAGGCCCGCCGTCTCATTGACGTCGAACTCCCCGACCAGGTGGACGATGCCTTCTGGCCGCTGATCGGCTATCTCGCCGGCCGTGCCGCGCCCGAACGCATCCCGCTCCTGCGCGGCCTCGCCAAGGCCGGCCCCTCGCGGGACGACCTCAAGGCGCTCTGTGCCGCCTTCGGCACCACCTCGGCCGCACCGATGCTGCATGTCGAAGGGGTCACGCCGGAGGCCGACGGTGCCGCAGCCGATGACGCCGACACTGTCGTCATCACGCGCGCCGACATGGCCGCGGCCTGGCAGCGCCTCAACGAAGGGCCGGAACAGGTGGAGCTCGTCGCCATCGGCAGCCCGCATGCCTCGCTCGACGAATGCCGCGGCCTTGCCGAGGCGCTGGCGGGCCGCAGGCGTCTTGCCGATGTCGCCGTCATCGTCACCGCCGGACAGCAGGTCATCCGCGAAGCGGAAGGCGACGGCACCCTCGCACGCCTGCAGGAGAGCGGCGTGCAGGTCCTGCCCGACCTGTGCTGGTGCTCGATTTCAGAACCGGTCTTTCCGACGCGGACCCGGGCCGTGATGACGAATTCCGGCAAATACGCCCATTACGGCCCGGGTCTCTCCGGCCGCGCCGTGCGCCTCGGCAGCCTCGCCGATTGCGTGACCGCGGCGTTGACCGGTCATGCCCCGCATCGTCTCCCCACCTGGCTTTCCTGAGGACTTTTCCATGCGCAGCACGAAAACCATCCACGTGATCTCCGCCCATGCCGAAGGCGAGGTCGGCGACGTCATCGTCGGCGGCGTCACCCCGCCGCCGGGCGACAGCATCTGGGAGCAGAGCCGCTGGATCGCCCGCGACCAGGCCCTGCGCAACTTCGTGCTGAACGAGCCGCGCGGCGGCGTGTTCCGCCATGTCAACCTGCTGGTGCCGCCCAAGCATCCCGAGGCCGATGCCGCCTTCATCATCATGGAGCCGGAAGATACCCCGCCCATGTCCGGCTCGAACTCGATCTGCGTCTCCACCGTGCTGCTCGACAGCGGTATCCTGCCGATGCACGAGCCGGTGACGGAGATCACGCTGGAGGCTCCCGGCGGACTCGTCCGCGTCCGCGCGGAGTGCCGGAACGGCAAGGCAGAACGTATTTTCGTACGCAATCTTCCTAGCTTCGCCGACAAGCTTGATGCAAAGCTCGAAGTTGAAGGGTTAGGTACGCTCACCGTCGACACCGCCTATGGCGGCGACAGTTTCGTCATCGTCGATGCAGCCGCCCTGGGTTTCAGCCTGAAGCCCGACGAAGCGCATGACATCGCCACGCTCGGCGTGCGCATCACCAACGCCGCCAATGCGGCGCTCGGCTTCCACCATCCCGAGAACCCCGACTGGAAGCATTTTTCCTTCTGCCTGTTCGCTGGCGCCGTCGAGCGCACGGCCGAGGGCCTGCGCGCCGGAGCCGCGGTGGCGATCCAGCCGGGCAAGGTCGACCGTTCGCCGACGGGCACGGCGCTGTCGGCCCGCATGGCCGTGCTGCATGCCCGCGGACAGATGACGCAGGAAGACAGCCTGACCGCGGTTTCGGTGATCGGCTCGACCTTCACGGGTCGCATCGTCGGCACCACCGAAGTCGGCGGCCGGCCGGCGGTGCTGCCCGAGATCTCGGGCCGCGCCTGGATCACCGGCACCCACCAGCACATGCTCGACCCCTCCGACCCCTGGCCCGGCGGCTACAAGCTGAGCGACACCTGGGGCGCGCGCTGACAGGCGCGCTGCCGCAAACCATCGGCACCGTCATTGACCCGAAACCTGCCGCCTCTATATCGATAAACGACAACGGTTTTCGAAAAGACGGGCACTGTGGCAATGGCGGCCGACGGACTACCGGATCCTCCCGAGCGGCCTGATGCGTCTGCGCAATCCTCCGAGACCGGACAGGAGCAAGGCCTACCGGCCATGCACGGACCTGCCGACGGCTCACCCCGGGAGGTCTTCGGCGTCTTCCTCAAGCTCGGGCTGACCTCCTTCGGCGGACCGATTGCCCATCTCGGCTATTTCCGCGATGAAGTGGTGGTACGTCGCCGCTGGATCAGTGAAGCCGCCTATGCCGATCTCGTTGCGCTCTGCCAGTTCCTACCGGGGCCCGCCTCCAGCCAGGTCGGCTTCTGCCTGGGCGTCCTGCGTGGTGGCGGATTGCTGGGTGGGCTCGCGGCCTGGCTTGCCTTCACCTTGCCCTCGGCCGTCATCCTGACTGCCTTTGCCCTCGGCGCGTCGGCCCTTGCCGGTCCCCTGGCGGCAGGCGCGCTTCACGGCCTGAAGCTGGTGGCCGTCGCCGTCGTCGCCCAGGCGATCTGGGGCATGGCCAAAACCCTGACGCCGGACAGGGAACGTGTCGGCATTGCCTTGGTGGCCGTCGCCATCACCGCCCTGACGGCAGGCTGGTTCAATCAGATCGGCGCCATCGTGATCGGTGCGCTTGCCGGGCTCTGGCTCTGTCGCAGCGGACAGAGCGCTCCCGTCGGCCGCCTCGGCTTTGTGGTATCGCCACGCAAGGGCATTGTCGCCCTGGCCCTGTTCGCCGCCTTGTTCTTCATTCCTGTCTTGCTCGCAGGCGCGACGGGCGGAGACTCGGCCTTCAAAGGCGCGATCACCCTGTTCGATGCCTTCTACCGCTCCGGGGCGCTGGTCTTCGGCGGCGGCCATGTCGTCCTGCCTCTGTTGCAGGCCGAAGTGGTGGCGCCCGGCTGGGTCGGCAACGAGGCCTTCCTTGCCGGCTATGGCCTGGCCCAGGCCATGCCGGGACCCCTCTTCACCTTTGCCGCCTATCTCGGCGCCGTCATGACACCAGCGCCGAGCGGCATTGCCGGCGCGCTGATCGCCCTCGTCGCCGTCTTCGCGCCGGGCCTGCTGCTGGTCTACGGCATGCTGCCCTTCTGGGATGCACTGCGCTTGCGTCCTGCAGCACAGGCGGCCATGCGCGGGGCCAATGCCGCCGTGGTCGGCATCCTCGCTGCGGCCCTCTATTCCCCCGTCTGGACCAGCGCGGTCCTTTCGCCGCGAGACTTTGCGCTGGCGCTGGCCGGCTTCCTGCTGCTCACGGTCTGGAAAACGCCACCCTGGGTCGTCGTCGGCGTGCTGGCCGCAGGTGGGATTGTCCTTCGTTTGAATTGAGCGCCAAAGTCGGCCACACCGCGTGTACACGTCATAGGATTAATCGTTTTATAGTATATTTTCGTAATTTTTCCGATAAAATTGGGTCAATCTTTTGTAATATACAGTTGTCAATCGCTTCGGCGCGGTGTTTTATTGAAACAAGAGCGGAATAGTCCGCCGCAACAATCCGGCGCAGGGGGTAGGCGATGACATCGACCCTCGACTTCTTCAAAGCCGTCAAGTTGGATACAGGCCAGTCCGAGACGACCCAGATCCATGAAGCTCTGCGGAGCGCCATCATCGCGATGGCGATGGCACCGGGGGAGGCCGTTCGGGAAGAGGAGATCTGCGCCGGACTGTCGGTATCCCTTGCGTCCTTGCGGGATGCTATCCTGCAACTGGCAAACGAACGCTTCGTCGTCATCGAGCCTGAGGGGCAAGCTCGCGTCGCCGCGATCGACATCGGCGAGGTGCTCACCGGCCAGATCGTCCGCGAAACGCTGGAGGTCCGGATAACCCGCCTTGCGGCCCGGCACTTCGTCCCGGCCCGGGCCACGGATTTCGAGCATTCCCTGTCCCTGCAGGACGAGGCCGCCAAGCGGCACGACACCGATGAATTCTTCGCTCTCGACCATGCCTTCCATCAGTTGATCTGCGAAATCTCCGGCATCAGCAACAGCTGGCGCATTCTGCATGCGGCAACGGGGCAACTCGACCGCGTCAGGCGGCTCGCCTTTGCCTTCGAGAACAGCTTCGACGTCGTGATCGCCGAACATGGCGCGATCTATCAAGGCTTGAAAACCAGAAGCGAGCAGGCCGCTGTCACGGCCCTCCAATTCCAGCTCGACAGCATGTTCGAAAACCTCCGGCTGCTGCGAAAGCAACGCCCGGATCTGTTTGCCGAATACGGCGATATCGATTTCGACATGATCCGATAGGCGCGACGCGCTGATCAGGTGGCTTGGCGAACCAGCAAGCTCCTGCCGCGACCCAAATTTAATTGCACAAAATTTGGATTTATTTGCCAAGAAAATGCGTTTGTATGCATTTAAATCAAATGCCAGGATTGTTTAGGTGATCGAAAAAACAACACTCTATTTTTGTTGATTGGTGCTGCCGTCTCCGTGGCAGGCCCTGTCTTTGGGATCGACCCGCCATGAGCATGACCGAATTTCGGGGCCCCGGATTGTCCGAGAGCCAATGGCACCAGATCAAGACGCTGGCCACCACGCTCGACAACCGGCAGTTGCAATGGCTGAGCGGCTTCTTCGCCGGCATCGAGTTCAAGGCCGGCGACTGGGGAACGCACACCCCTCTCGTGCCGACGCAACAAGATGCCGCTTCCAGCCGCCGGATCACCATCCTCTATGGCAGCGAGACCGGCAACAGCAGCGCCCTCGCGGCAAGTCTTGCCGAGCGGGCCAGGGCCGAGGGGTTCTCGCCCCAGTTGTTCGACATGGCCGACTACAAACTGCGCGGCTTGAAGGAGGAACAGGATCTCCTTCTGATTGCCAGCACCTATGGCGAAGGAGACCCGCCCCAGCCGGCAGCGAATTTCTTCGAATTCGTCGAAAGCCGCAAGGCGCCCAGACTGCCGGGGCTGCGCTTTGCCGTGCTGGCTCTGGGGGACTCCACCTATGAACGCTATTGCGAGGCGGGCAAGCGCCTCGACCGGCGCTTCGAGGAACTCGGCGCCATCAGACTGCAGCCGCGCGTCGACTGCGACGTCGACTATGACGAGCCGGCCGCGGCCTGGATGACCAACGTGCTCAGCCACATGGCCAAGCCGGCCTCGACGATAGCCGGCTCCCCGGCAGTGGCGGAACCGCGCACCAGCACTGGCTTCGACAAGCGGAATCCCTTCGCCGCACGCATCCTCGACAATCTCGTTCTGAGCGGGCGTGGTTCCTCCAAGCAGACCCACCATGTCGAGATCTCCCTGGAAGGCTCGGGACTGGCCTATGAGCCCGGCGACTGCCTGGGGCTGATGCCGAGCAACGATCCGGCTGTGGTCGAGGCCATGATCGGCGAGCTCGGTTTCGACGGCGCAGCGACGGTCACGGTGAAGGATACGCCCTTTGCGATCCAGGAGGCGCTCGCCCGCCATGTCGAGATCACCGCGCTGACGCCGCGTTTCATCGAGCATTGGGCAGGAATCACCGGTGCCGAAGCCCTGAGGCGCCTCGGCGATCCTGCCTCGGTCGAAGACCGGTCTGCCTTCATGCGCGGGCACCACATCCTTGACGTCGTCAGGCGTTTTCCGGCCAAAGGCCTCGATCCGCAGATGCTGATCGCCGGTTTGAGGCCGCTGCAGCCGAGGCTCTATTCCATTGCCTCGAGCCTGTCCGCCGCGCCTGACGAGGCCCATCTGACGGTCTCCACCGTCCGCTACGAGCTGGCAGGCGAGCCGCGTTCCGGCGTGGCCTCGGGGCATCTGGCCGATCGCGGCCAGCCGGACCAACAATTGCCGGTCTATATCCATGCCAATCCGCATTTTCGCCTGCCTGCCGACGACGTGCCCATCATCATGGTCGGTGCCGGCACGGGGGTGGCGCCCTACCGGGCCTTCATGCAGGAGCGCGAGGCACGCGCGAGCAGCGGGCGCAGCTGGCTGGTGTTCGGTGAGCGCAATTTCCGCACAGACTTCCTCTACCAGAGCGAATGGCTGGCCATGCTGTCCGCCGGGGTGCTGACCCGCATGGACGTGGCCTTCTCCCGTGACGGACATGAGAGGATCTATGTCCAGCACCGGCTAAAGGAACAGGCGCGCGACATCTTCGCCTGGCTGGAGGAAGGCGCCTCCTTCTATGTCTGCGGCGACGCCAGCCGCATGGCCCCCGACGTGCACCAGGCCCTGCGCTCGATCATCGCCACGCAAGGCGGCCTCGGCGCGGATGCCGCCGACGATTATCTGCAGCGCCTGCAGCGCGAGCATCGCTACCGGCGCGACGTCTATTGAGGCTGCTATGACCGATCTCATCGCCCCCACCGACCGCAGCCGCGACCTGTCGCAATCGCTTGAACACCTCGGTCCCGACGAAGCCCTGAAAGCCGACAGCGACCAGTTGCGCGGCACGATCAAGACCAGTCTGCTCGACCGGCTGACCGGCTCGGTCACGCCCACCGATACCAAGCTGATGAAGTTCCACGGCATCTACCAGCAGGACGACCGCGACCTGCGCGACGAGCGCCGGCGTCAGAAGTTGGAGCCGGCCTATCAGTTCATGGCAAGGGTGCGCCTGCCCGGTGGCGTGTGCACGCCCGCGCAATGGCTCAAGCTCGATGAGCTGGCCCGGGCTTATGGCCAGGAGACGCTGCGGCTCACCACGCGCCAGACCTTCCAATTCCACTGGCTGCTCAAGCACGATCTCAAGGCCACGCTCCAGGGCCTGCACGAAGTCCTGCTCGATACGATCGCGGCCTGCGGCGACGATTCACGCGGCGTGATGGCCTCGGTGAACCCGCATCTGTCGGCGCTGCATGCCGAGGTCTACCGCTACGCCCGGCAGGCCAGCGACCACGCCATTCCCCGTATGCCCGCTTATCACGAGATCTGGTATGGCGAGGAGCGCGTTGCTTCGTCCGAGCCGGAGGAGCCCTTCTACGGCCGGACCTATCTGCCTCGGAAATTCAAGATCGGCTTTGCCATTCCGCCGATCAACGACATCGACGTCTATGCGCAGGATCTCGGTTTCATCGCCATCGCCGAGCGTGGAAAGCTGGCCGGTTTCAACGTCGCCATCGGTGGCGGCATGGGCCGCACCGACCAGGCGTCGGCAACCTATCCGCGCCTTGCCGACGTGATCGGCTTCGTCGAGGCGGACAAGGTGCTGGCGGTCTGCGATGCCGTGATGGGCCTCCAGCGCGATTACGGCGACCGCAGGGACCGCTCGCACGCCCGCTTCAAATATACGATCGACGACCGTGGCCTCGACTGGATCACGGCCGAGATCGAGCTACGGCTCGGCTTCGGCCTGCAGCCGGCACGCCCCTTCGACTTCACCGCCAATGGCGATGCCCTGGGCTGGCAGGTGGGCGAGGATGGCCGCCATCACCTCACCTTGTTCATCGAGAACGGCCGTATCGCCAACCACCCCGGCCGGGCCCTGATGGACTTCCTGCGCGCGGTGGCGCGGATCCATACCGGCAGCTTCCGCCTCACGCCCAACCAGAACCTCATCATCGCCGAGATCGCGCCACAGGCCAGGGCCGGCATCAAAGCGCTGCTCACCGAATATGGCCTGGGCGCCAGCAAAGGCGAGAGCGGGCTGCGGCTCAACTCGATGGCTTGCGTGGCCTTGCCGACCTGCGGTCTCGCCATGGCCGAAAGCGAGCGTTATCTGCCTCATCTGCTCGACAAGCTCGAGGAAATCCTGCGCAGCCACGACCTGACGGACGAGCCGATCACCATCCGCATGAGCGGCTGCCCCAATGGTTGCTCGCGTCCCTATATCGCCGAGATCGGTCTCACGGGCCGGGCCCCAGGCAAATACAACCTCTATCTCGGCGGCGGCTTCCACGGGCAGCGGCTGAACAAGATGTATCTCGAAAATGTCGGCGAGACCGCCCTACTCGCGGCCCTCGACAAGACGCTCGGCCATTTCGCCAAAGAGCGGCAGGAAGGCGAGCGCTTCGGCGATTTCGTCATCCGCGCCGGCTATGTGGCGGAAGTGAAGGCCGGTCGCGATTTCAACGCCTGAATCATCATAATCCAGGAAGGAAAGCCCCGATGTCGATCCAGCTCGGCCAGATCGCCCCCAACTTCATCCAGAACAGCACGGAAGGACGCATCAGCTTCCATGATTGGCTGGGCGAGTCCTGGGGTGTCCTGTTCAGCCACCCCCGCAACTTCACGCCGGTCTGCACCACCGAACTCGGCGAGGTCGCCCGCCTGAAACCCGAATGGGACCAGCGCAACGTCAAGGTGCTCGGCCTGTCGGTGGATCCGCTCGACGCTCATGCCGCCTGGGGCGAGGATATCGCGTCGACCCAGGGCCATGCCCTCAATTTCCCGCTGCTCGCCGACGCGGACGGCGCCGTGGCGCATCTCTACGGCATGATCCATCCCGAGGCCGATGCCAATGTCACCGTGCGGGCCGTGTTCGTGATCGACCCGGCCAAGAAGGTAAGGCTGGTGCTGACCTATCCGCCGAGCGCCGGGCGCAATTTCGCCGAGATCCTGCGCGCCATCGACAGCCTGCAGCTGACCGATGCCCAGAAGGTCTCCACCCCGGTCAATTGGGAGCCCGGCCAGCCGGTGATCATTTCGCCGAGCCTCAGCGACGAAGCGGCCCGCGAGCGCTTCCCGCAGGGCTGGACTACGCTGACGCCCTATCTGCGCGTGGTGCAACTGGACGCCTGACGACCCCGGAATTACCCGGGCGGCGGGTCATGCTCAATGCAGCCCGCCGACCCCGAGCAGCCGCTCGATCACCTCCGGTTGCTCGGAAAGCGTGGCCGAGGCGCCGGACCAGGCGATGCGGCCCCTCTCCAGAATGACGACATGATCGGCGAAGTCGATCGCAGTCTGGATGCGCTGCTCGACCAGCAGGATGGTCATCTCGCCCCCGGCGGCGAGGCGCAAGAACACGGCCATCAGTTCCTCGCAGATGACGGGCGCCAGCCCTTCCAGCGGCTCGTCGAGCAGCAGCACCGTTGGCCGGCCCAGAATGGTACGGGCCGTGGTGAGCATCTGTTGCTCGCCTCCCGAAAGTTGCGAGCCGAGATTCCTGCGGCGCTCCTTGAGGCGCGGAAACATCGCATAGGCTTCCTCGATCGCCGGGCGGCCGCAGTTCTTGAGGCCGACGAAAAGATTCTCCTCCACCGTCAGCGAGGCGAAGATGCAGCGGGCCTGCGGGACATAGCCCAGACCGCTGCGGGCGCGCGAGGCGCTGTCGAGCGGGCTGATATCCCTGCCGCCAAGGCGCAGCGTGCCGCCATAGCGCCGGGTCTGTCCGGCGATGGTGGCGAGCAATGTCGTCTTGCCCATGCCGTTGCGCCCGAGCACGGCCAGGCGCCCACCGGCGGGAACGGCGAAGGAAATGTTCTCCAGCACCCGGGTCGGGCCATAGCCGGCGCTGAGATCGCTGATTTCAAGCGGCGTTGCGGTCATGCTGACTGCTTCTCATGGGCATAGTTTCCAAGATAGGCCTGGCGGACACGCGCATCCTTCGTCACCTCCACAGGAGAACCATCGAAGATGATGGCGCCGGCAGCGAGCACGATGACGCGCTTGGCGAAGCGGAAGACGAGGTCCATATCGTGCTCGATCATCAGCACGGCGAGATCGGCAGGCAGGCAGGCCAGCGCTTCCTCGATGCGGGGCGTATCGCTTTGCGGCACGCCGGCGGCCGGCTCGTCGAGCAGGAGGACCTTGGGCTTGAGCGCCAGCGCCAGCGCGATCTCGAGCAGGCGCTGCTGGCCATAAGCGATTTCCGCGACCGGGCGGGTTGCGATGGCTGTCAGGCCGAGTGTAGCCAGCAATTCGTCAACCTCGGCCATCACGTCGGGTTTTGCACGATAGTGGCCGAAGAGACGGCTGGCACGGCCCGTGCGCTGCATGACGGCAAGAGCCAAATGTTCCTGCGGCGTCATGTCGGGAAAGAGCCGGGTGACCTGGAAGGAGCGTACCAGACCCCGGCGGACGCGCGCCGTCGGTCCGAGCCCGGTGACGTCCCTGCCGGCGAGCACCACCTTGCCGGAATTGGGCACGAGATGGCCGGTGACCAGATTGACGAAGGTGGTCTTACCGGCACCGTTCGGGCCGATCAGGGCGACACGGTCGCCGACGTTCAAGGTGATCGACAGGCCCTGCGTCACGGCAAGGCCGCCGAAGGATTTCTCCAGATCGAGGGTCTGAAACACCGCGCTCATCCGCCCCTCCCTTTGAAACGGGCAAGCAGTGCGGCAGCCGAACCATAGAGGCCACGCGGCGCGAACAGCACGACCGCGATCAGCAGGGCACCAATGATGGTAAGCCAATGGAACGGATTGGCCGCCGAAACGAAATCCTCGAAGCCCATGAAGGCAATGGTGCCGACGAGCGCCCCGTAGAGCGAGCCGGTGCCGCCGAGCACGAGCATGACCAGGGCCTCGGCCGAAAGGGTGAAGCTCAGACTGTCGAGGCCGACAACCTGGGTGGAAAGTGCGTTGAGCCCGCCGCCCAGGCCGGCCACGGCGCCGGAGATGACATACATCTTCAAGAGCGTGCCCTGCACCGAGGCACCCATGGCGCGGATGCGCACGGGGTCCTGCCGGATGCCGCGGCAAAGCATGCCGAAGGGCGAGCGCACCAACAGCCTGAGCAGGATGAAGACGACGAGGAGGAGAGCCACCCCCAGTCCATAGGCGGTACGGCCCCACAGGTCGAACTCGAACAGACCGAAGACGGGGTCGGGTGAGATGCCCGAGAGACCATCGCTGCCGCCTGTATAGGCCGAGGCCTTGTTGGCGACTTCATGAAAGAGATGGACCACAGCGATCGACAGCACCAATTGCGCGAGCCCGTGCCCGCGCAGGATCACCGCCCCCGAGACCAGGCCGGCGAGCGCACCGCCTACGGCCGAGATGGCGAGCATCGCCAGGGGATCGGTGACGTTCCACTGCACGGCGGCCATGCCGGCGGCATAGGCGCCGGCACCATACAAGGCCGCATGCCCCAGCGTGGCGACGCCGCAAAAGCCGGTGACGAGGTCGAGCGAAAGCACGAGCAGCGCAACCGAGAGGATGCGGGTCAGCAGCGCCAGATTATCCGGAAAGAGCACATAGCCGATGGCGGCGGAGGCTAGGATGGCCGCAAGACCGGCCAGGTCGCGCCTCAGCCAACTGGTTTGCGATGTTTCTCCCCGGCCGGCCATAGGTTTGTTCTCCGCCATCTCCATCTAGGCGCTCCTGCCCATCAGGCCACGCGGGAAAACGCAGACGATGGCGATCACGGCGAGATAGAAGAAGAATTCCCCATATTCAGGCAGGAGATAGCGGCCGGCGGTGTCGACCAGACCGAGCACCAGACAGGCCAGCAAGGCGCCGGGGATCGAGCCCGCTCCGCCGACGCAGACCACCACCAGGAAGGTCACCATATAGCGCAGGGCATAATAGGGCTCGATCGGCAGGAGTTCGGCTCCGACAATGCCGCCAAAAGCTGCAAGGCCGACGGCGATCGCGAAGCTGACGGCGTAGACGGTTCCGGTGCGCACGCCGAGCGAAGCAGCCATGGCGGCATTGTCCACCGCGGCACGCAGTTTAATGCCGAAACCGGTCTTCTCGATCAGATACCAAAGGGCCAGGGCAACGCCCAGGCCACAGGCGATGGCGAACAATTTATGCGCGGCGATCGAGCGAAAGCCGAGATCCGCCGGGCCACTCAGCATTTCCGGCAAGGGAATGGTCTTGAGCGTGGGGCCGAAGACGTAATTGGCGATGCCGATGACACAGAAGGTGATGCCGATGGTCATCAGCACCTGGGTGAGTTCGGGCGCCCCATAGAGCCGGCGGTAGAGCAGACGCTCCAACGGAAGGGCGATCACCACCGTGCCCGCGATGGCCAGCATGATGGCCAGGACATATCCCAGGCCGAGTGATTGTGCGGCGTAGGACGCGATATAACCGCCAATCATGGCGAACGCGCCGTGGGCAAGGTTGATCACCCGCATCAGCCCCATGGTCACGGACAGCCCGATGGAAATAACGAACAGCACCATGCCATAGGCAAGGGCATCGATACCCACGCTGAGAATGGTTTGCATGGCCTCATCCAGCATTGGAGGAATAACGATTTTCTCAAATCGTTGTTCGCTCTATTTCCTTTTCATGAAGCATTTTATGAATTGAGATCCATCGGAAGATACTTTCATCAGAATGCCGCTTGCGCCCGCCCGAGGCTCTCGATGAGCGGCTGCTATTTCGAAGCCGCCAGCCCGGGGTCGCCCTGCTTCTCGAAAGTAGCGATTTCCTTGTTGTAATAGCTGCCGTCCTCGGCCTTGGCGACCTCGCGCAGATAGATGTTCTGGGTGATGTGACGGCTTTCAGGGTCGATCGAGACGGGTCCTCGCGGGCTTTCCCAGGCCAGGCCCTTGACGGCATCCACGGCCTTCTGGGCGTCCTGCTTGCCAGCCGTCGCCTCGATCATCTTGTAGATGACATGCATGCCGTCATAGGCTCCGACCGCCGGAAACGACAATTCGCTCGGGTTGCCGATGGCCTTGCGAGCCGCCTCGACGAATTTCTTGTTCTCGGCCGAGTCATGCGAGACGGCATAATGGAAGGTGGTCAGCAGGCCCTCAGCCGCCTGGCCGAGCGCCGGCAGGTCCGACTCCTGGGTAAGGTCTCCGGGCGCGAGCAGCTTCACGCCCGCCTTGGCCAGCCCATTCTCGTTATAAGCCTTGACGAAGCCGAGCGTGGTCGGCCCCGACGGCAGGAAGGCGAACAGTGTATCGGCGCCGGAATCCTTGACCCTTTGCATGATCGGACTGAAATCGTTGGTCGACAGGGGCATGCGGATGGTGCCGACGACCTCGCCGCCAACGCCGGTGAAGCTGGTCTTGAAGGCGTTCTCGGCATCGACGCCGGGGCCGTAATCGCTGACCACCGTGATCGCCTTCCTGGCGCCGCGCTCCTTGGCGACCTTGGCCATCGGCGCGGAGGTCTGCCAGGTGGTGAAGGAAGTGCGCACCACGAGCGGGCTCTTGGTCACGATGACTGATGTTGCCGCATTCATCACCACGAGCGGCACATTGGCCTGCTTCAGCAGCGGGGTGACGGCCATGGCGTCCGGCGTGAAATAGAAGCCGGCGAGATACTGGACTCCTTCCTTCACCACGAGTTCCTGGGCCAGCGCCTTGGACTGCGCAGGATCGGCCTGGGGCACGTCGCGATAGATGATCTGGATGTCGTCATTGCCGGCCTTGCTGCCGTGCAGGGCCTGATAGGCGTCAATGCCCGCCTTGAAATTCTTGCCCTGAATGGCGAAGGGCCCCGAGAACGGACCGATGACGCCAACCTTGATCGTTTCGGCCAGGGCACCACCGGACAGCATGACCATCGCCAAAGTAGCGAAAACAGATCTGGCGGCGAGAACGGATTTTTTCATTCTTTCCTCCCAAAGCCGGACCAGCGCTTTTCGGGCACGCCGATCGCAGGCTTTCCATATTGGTCAAATGTGACGTGTTGATTGGTAATGTAAAATGAAAACAAGCGCTCGAAACATAACCTACAGGATATGTGACGGAGCTGAGGCTAAGCGATTTCAGTAGGGAAGACCGACATAGTTTTCGGCAAGCGCCGCAGACGCCATCTGCGAATGAACGAGGTAGTCGAGTTCGGCCTCCTGAATGCGTTGCCCGAAATCGTCGGTATCCGGGAAGCGATGAAGCATCGTCGTCATCCACCATGAAAAACGCACCGCCTTCCAGACGCGGGAAAGCGCCCGGCTCGAATAGGCATCGATGCCAGCCGATGAATTCTCCCGATAGAACTCTCGCAATCCCCAATAGAGATAGCGCACGTCGCTTGCGGCGAGGTTGAGCCCCTTCGCCCCGGTAGGCGGCACGATATGGGCGGCATCGCCGACCAGGAACAGTCGCCCGAAACGCAGGGGCTCGGCAACGAAGGAGCGCAGTGGCGCGATCGACTTCTCGAAGGAGGCTCCGGTGACGATGCCGGCCGCAGCCTCGGCAGGCAGCCGCCGGCGCAGCTCATCCCAGAAGCGATCGTCGCTCCAATCCTCGATCCTGTCATCGAGCGGGCACTGCACATAATAGCGGCTGCGATGGGTCGAGCGCATCGAACACAGCGCAAAGCCCCTGGGATGGTTGGCATAGATCAGTTCGTGGCCGGCCGGCGGCACCTCGGCAAGAATGCCGAGCCAGCCGAAGGGATAGGCTCGCTCATAGGTCCTGATCGCGGTCGACGGCACCGATTTGCGGCTGACGCCGTGGAAGCCGTCGCAGCCGGTGATGAAGTCGCAATCGATGCGATGGCCGACGCCGTCCTTTTCATAGGTGACATAGGGCGCCTCGCCACTGAAGTCGTGGGGCTCGACATTCCCGGCCTCGTAGATGGTGGCCAAGCCGGCTGCCTCGCGTTTGTCCATCAGGTCATGCGTCACCTCGGTCTGGCCATAGACCATCACGCGCTTGCCGCCGGTCAGGGCCGCCAGGTCGATGCGGTGCAACCTGCCGTCGAAGGCCAGCGAGATGCCCTCATGCGGCAGGCCTTCGGCATGCATGCGCTCGCCTGCGCCGGCTTCGTCGATGAGATCCAGCGTACCTTGCTCGAGCACGCCTGCACGCACGCGACCGAGCACATGATCGCGGCTGGCACGTTCGAGGATGATATTGGCGATGCCCTCATTGGCCAGCAATTGTCCAAGCAGCAGGCCGGAAGGCCCCGAGCCGATGATGACCACCTGTGTGCGCATTTCCTGCCCTCATCGCCGCGAGTTCCATGCCATCGGCAGGCCCGGGTCGGTTTTCGTTCCATTCCTGCTTCGGGATCGCGACTATCTGTCGGCGAGCACACCGATACTGTCGATCTGGGCGGCGAGTTCCCCCGCCAGCCGCAGCGACGCCGCGGCCGCCACGGCCATTTGCGGCAGAAGCAGCCATTCCAATGTCCACGCGGCGCCCGAGCGTTCCTGTTCGTGCAGCAAGGCCTGATGCATGCCGGCAAGCTGGGTGGCGTTGAAGCGGGCGAGCGTGACCAGCACCTCCGCCGCCACCGGATTTTGCTTGTGGGGCATGGCGGAGGACCCGCCACCCGCCGATAAGGCAATCTCGCCGCCATCCTGGGCCATCAGGGCGATATCCTGGCCGAATTTGCCGAGGCTTCCGGTGATCAGCGACAATAGATTGGCGAAATCGGCGAGCCGGTCACGCTGGCTGTGCCATTGCGCGGCATCGCCGAGGCCGAGGCGAGCCGCGAGCCGGGCCCGGACGGCAGCGGCCTTGGCCCCGAGCTTGTCCAGCGTGCCTGCGGCCCCGCCGAACTGCACCACCAGCAATGCCGGCCGCAGGGTTTCCAGCCGTTTCCTGTGCCGTTCCAGCGGTTCGCGCCAAGCCTGTATACGGTCGGCGACAGTGATTGGGATCGCCGCCTGCATACGGGTGCGGCCCATCAGCCTGCGGCTGCCGAATTCGAGTTCCAGGCCAGCCAGTTTCGCGACCATCTCGACCAACAGGTCATCCAGCCGCTGCAAAACCGACACCAACCGCAATATCAGGGCGGTATCGATGACATCCTGGCTGGTGGCGCCGAAATGCAAGCTGTCGCTGGCGGGCGTCCCAACCGCCTCACGCAATTGGCGCACCAGCTCCGGCACGATGACGCCGTCACGGGCAACGCCGCGTCTGAGCGCCTCGAGATCGGGGACGAACGAGGCCAGGGCGGCGGCGATCGTCGCGGCGACATCGGCTTCGATGACCCCCTCCTCGGCTTCCGCCTCGGCAAGGGCAAGCTCGAAGGCCAGCATCGCCGCCATCTCCACCTCGAAGGAGAACTGGCGCACCGTTTCTTCATCGCCCAAGAGGGCGGCAAGAACGGGATGATCTAGGGGCGAGACTGTCATATGTCGAAGAACACCGTTTCGTGCTCGCCCTGCAGGTGGATGTCGAAGACATAGGCATCCCCTTCGCGCGCCGCGACGAGCGTGGCGACGCGATGGCGATGCTCGATGCGGGCCAGCACCGGGTCCTCGGCATTCGCCTCCGCCTCATCGGCGAAATATAGGCGGGTGTGCAGGCCGAGATTGATGCCGCGGGCAACGATCCAGACGGTGAGATGCGGCGCCATCAGGCGGCCATCCTTGAACGGTACCCGGCCGGGCTTGACCGTCTCGAACACGCACTCGCCGGTCGTCATGTTCGTCGCCTTACGGCCCCAGCCGGTGAAATGGGGATCGGCCTTGCCGCGCCGTTCCGACGGCGAATTGTAGAGACCCGCATGGTCGGCCTGCCAGATCTCGACCAGCGCATCCTTGAGTGGCGTCCCCAGGCCGTCGATCACGCGCACCCGCACGCTGATGCGCTCGCCCTTGGTCGCATCGTTGACCATGACATCGCCGAGGTCATGGTCATAGACGCCTGCTATCTCCGCGAAATTCGGCGTCAACCCGATATGGACATAGGGACCGGCAGTCTGCGAGGGGCTTTCCTTGAAGCGGTCGAGAGCCTGAACCATCAATTGCCCTCCAGCCGGTTCTCGAACATCGTCGAGCGGCGCCCGCGCAGCACGATGTCGAACTTGTAGGCGCGGGCGTCCATGGGGATGGTCGCCTGCATGTCGAGGGCTGCGATCAAGCTTTCGATACCGGCCTTGTCGGGGATCGTCTTCACGATCGGGCAGAGCCAGATCAGCGGATCACCCTCGAAATACATCTGCGTGATCAGGCGCTGGGCAAAGCCATGGCCGAACACCGAGAAATGGATATGGGCGGGGCGCCAGTCATTGACGCCATTCGGCCAGGGATAGGGACCGGGCTTGATGGTGCGAAAGGCATAGCCGCCGTCCTGATCGGTGATGGTGCGGCCGCAGCCGCCGAAATTCGGGTCGAGCGCGGCGAGATAGCCTTCCTTCTTGTGCCGGTAGCGCCCGCCGGCATTGGCCTGCCAGAATTCGAGCAGTGCACCCGGCACACCCTTGCCGCGCTCGTCGAGGACACGCCCGTAGACAATGATGCGCTCGCCGATGGCACTCTCGCCCGGCCTGGCGAAATTGTGGATGAGGTCATCATCGAGCGGTCCCAAAAGATCATGGCCGAACACCGGCCCGGTGATCTCGGACAGTGTATTGTCGAGCGACAGCAGCGCTTTTTGCGGCGAACGCAGCACGGATGTCTTGTAGGGCGGCGTCAGGGCCGGCGGATGCCAGCTTCTATCGCGCTGGAAGAAGGCGCCCGTCTCGGGCCGGAGGTCGGTGCGTTCAGCGGACATCGGATTTTCCTGCCTCCTCGTCCATCTGGGCGAATACCTGCTTGGCGATCCTGATGGCCCGGTTGGCCGCCGGCACACCGGCATAGACAGCCACATGCAGGAAGGCCTCGCAGATGTCCTCCCGCGTCGCGCCGGTATTGGCGGTCGCCCTGACATGCATCGCCACTTCCTCGTCATGGCCGAGTGCCGCCAGCAAAGCGAGGGTGACGATCGAGCGCTCCCGCTTCGTCCAGGTCGGACGCGACCATACTGTTCCCCAGGCAGCCTCGGTGATCAGTTCCTGGAACGGGCGGTCGAATTCGGTGGAAACGCCCTCCGCATGGTCGACATGGGCATCGCCGAGCACGGCGCGGCGAACGGCGAGGCCCTCGCGATATCTGGCCGAGCGTGGCGCCGGAACACTCATTGCAGGATCACTCCGATGGCAGGCGTGCGAGAAACTGGGTGATGAGGGCAACGAGCATGGCGGGTTGCTCGATGCAGGGAATATGGCCGGCGCCGGTGATGACCTCGAATTGCGAGCCAGGAATGATCTTGGCCATCGAGCGCACCAGAGCCGGTGGCGTCGAACCGTCCTGATCGCCGACGATGCAAAGTGTGGGAACGGCGATCGCCTCGGCGGTCCTGGTATAGTCGGCATCGCGTATCGCCGCGCAGGTCGCGGCATAGCCCGCCACGGACTGACGGGTAAGCATGTTGCGGCAACCGTCCAGTTCGGCCTTGCGCTCGGCATGGAAACGCGGCGTGAACCACAATTTCATCACGGTATCGGCGATCGCGGCGATCCCGTCCTCCTGAACGGTAGCGATGCGGCTGTTCCAGCCATCGGCGGTACCGATCTTGTGCGCCGTGTCGCACAGCACCAGGCCTCCGACGATCTCCGGCCGGCGGTCGGCGAGGCCAAGCGCGATAAGGCCGCCGACGGAAAGGCCGCACAGCACAACGTCCTCGATGCCGAGATGATCGATCAGGCCGAGGAGATCGCCGACATGATCCTCGATCGCATAGGGGGTGGCGCCAAGGTCGGATAGCCCATGGCCGCGCTTGTCATAGACGAGCGTCGAGATCGAGCCGCCAAGTGCGCCGGCTACCTCGTTCCAGATGCGCAGATCCGTGCCGAGCGAATTGATGAAGACGAGGTGCCGCCCGCCCCGCCCGGCCGGTCTGTGGTCGAAATGCAGCGTGATGCCGCCGATGGAAATGAACTGCACGGCCGTCTCCTCTCCACGAAGATGGATGACGCTATTGGTTTGGTAAAATCATATTTTCTAGCGTTATCTTAACTGCTGGGTTATGGATCGCCATGATCGACAGCCGTGTCAAGTTCCGCCATCTTCAGACTTTCCTGGAAGTCGCGCGCCAGAAAAGCGTGGTGAAGGCGGCCGGTGTGCTGCATGTCAGCCAGCCGGCAGTGACCAAGACGATCCGTGAGCTCGAGGAAGCCTTGGGCGTCAGCGTGTTCGAACGGGACGGCCGCGGCATCAGGATGACCCGGACCGGCGAAGTGTTCATGCAGCATGCCGGTCTCGCCGTCAGCGCCCTCAGGCAGGGGATCGATTCCGTCGCCCTGGCCGGCGCCAAGGTGGGGCCGCCCCTTCGCATCGGCGCGCTGCCGACGGTCTCGGCCCATATCATGCCGCTCGCCATGCAGTTCTTCCTCAAGGAGGACACCGGCGTCACCGTCAAGATCGTGACCGGGGAAAACAGCGTCCTCCTGGAGCAGTTGCGCATCGGTGAACTCGACCTCGTGGTCGGGCGCCTGGCGGCGCCGGACAAGATGACGGGCTTTTTCTTCGAGCACCTCTATTCGGAGCAGGTCGTGTTCGTGGTGCGTCCTGGACATCCGCTGCTGAACAGCGGTGGCAACCTGTTCGAGCAGATGGGCGCCTACCCCGTGCTGATGCCGACGCGCGGCTCCGTCATCCGCCCCTTCGTGGAGCGCATCTTCATCGCCAATGGCGTCGCGACCGTGCCGACGGAAATCGAGACGGTGTCGGATTCCTTCGGCCGGGCCTTCGTGCGCCGGAGCGATGCGATCTGGGTCATCTCGCACGGTGTGGTCAGCAACGACATCGAGGAAGCCACCTTGAGGACCCTGCCGATCGAGACCAGTGATACCAAGGGACCGGTCGGCCTGACCATGCGCACCGACATGGTGGCCCACCCCGCCTTCACAATTCTGCTCAGGACCATCCGCGAGGCGGCCGGGAAGCTCGGTTGAAAGCCGGCGTGGTTCGGCGACTACTCGTCTTTGTCCCCGCCATCCTCATCGGCCTTACGGCGTTCGATCACGGCCTGCACCTGCGTGAAGTCGGAAGGGGCCATCGACAGCCCCTCGATCTTGTCGCTCCCGAGTTGGTTGACGGTCGCCCGCAATTCTCTCACCGGCACGACCTGCACATCGCCGCCACGTAGCATGATCGCCACTGTTCCCGGCTCGACCAGATCGCTGGCCACAATGCCGAGGCCGTCCAACAAGATGACTTCACCGGTCACGCATCACTCTCCCCTAAGCTACTTCTCCTGACCGAGCCACCAGGACGATCGAGAGGAGTTTGCAGCATGCCAGACATTTGCAGGATTCCCGGCAAGGCCCATGGACGGGCCTTGCCGGGAATCCTGCATGGTCTCTCCATGCGCCTACCATAGGGGGATCGGAAAGGTGTACCAACCTTTTAAGACTGCCGTCTCGCGTCGATCTCCGCGAGCAAGGAAGTCATTGCAGGCGAAAGCGCTGCTGCAGAATTGCCGAGGGATGGACGATCGACCTCGCTTCGAAGCGGCTGCATTTGGAAGACGTCACTGGAACCCGGAAGGGGGCGCCGAAACAAAGGGCCAGTGTCAAAGCGCATTCCTTACAAACCACGCCTTTCTCCATCCCCTTGTTTCAACACTTTTTCTTAACCGAAAAGCCTGTCGACCTTTCTGGAAAATGCCCTAGGCGTTGCCCTTCTTGGCCCTGCCCCGCGCCGTGCGAACCGGAGCCTTCTCCTTGGTCTGTCGGCCTTGCTGACCCAGACCGAGTTCCTTTGCCAACCGTGAGCGATGGGCCGAGTAATTCGGTGCCACCATGGGATAGTCGGCGGGCAGCCCCCATTTCTCGCGGTATTGCTCCGGCGTCATGTCATAGGCGCTGCGCAGGTGCCGGCTCAGCGACTTGAACTTGCGTCCATCCTCCAGGCAGATGACATAGTCGGGCGTGACGGACTTCTTGATCGGCACCGCCGGCGCTGCCGCAACGACGGGTTCGATTGGCCTTCCAGTATTCAGATCGCTCAACCGTCCATGTACCGATCTGATGAGTTCGGAAAGGGACGAAGAGGAGACCTGATTGTTCGCCACATAGGCAGAGACGATATCGACCGTCAGGTCGACCAGTTTCGTGTCAGCTTCAAGCACGTTGAGCCACTTTCGTTGTTGTGTTGATTTCAAAGTGAGTGAAGTTTTCTTAGTGACCGCAGCGTTGTGGACCCTATTGCCGCGGTGAGTCTGTGACACTCAAGCAAATTTCCACCCATGTAAAGCCATGCTGGGCAAGTCTTTGGGCCTATCCTCAGGCAACACCGATAGTGCTGGCGATTCGACCGGCCCGGCCTTCGACCATCACGTATAAGACTGTCGATATGCTTAAGAAAAAGGCAGTCCCTCTTCTTCCCGGATGCAGGCCGAGGCCATAGGCAGCCAGGCAGGGCACTGGTGGCACCGCTCCGCCGAGCCATCGATTGGCCTCGAGGAGTTCCTTCGGAAACATCACGCAATCCTCGTCTGCCGCAACGAAGACCCAGGCCGGCCTCATAGTTGCCAGGAATAGCCACCGTCATGACGGGCTGACGATTGAACGACTTCAAGAAAGTCGTCAATATCATCCTCCGATCTGGAGAGTTCACCAATGAGGATTGCCTTCGCCTTGTCTTGCGCTGGCCTGATCGCCTGCTTGGGCACCGCCTCGGCCTGGGCCGATGGCGCCAGCTGCAGCGACATCAAGCGCGCATTGGTCTCCGCGAATATGGACTTGATGCGCATCGAGCGAGGACCGCTGCCTGTCGCGCCGGTGCAGGCCGCCTTGGTGATCGGCCAGATGTCTGCCCTCACCCAGCTCACCCAGCTTGCCTGCGACGAGGAGGATGCTCGCCAGATCGCAAAGGTCGTCGGGGTTCGCCTGCGTGGCCTGCAGGCCATGCTGCCGATCGGTTCCGCCCCTGCCGAGTCAGCACAGGCTCCGGAAACCCCTGCCGAAACGGCGGAGAGCGCGGAAACTCCACCGACGCCACCTCCGGCCCCGCCTAGCGAAGCCCGTCGGCAGATCACCCGGAAGCCAGCGAGTGCCGTCGGCTGCCACCGCGTCTATTATACGAGGGACGGCCATCGCTATTGGCGCTGCCAGCGCTGACCGCAGCGGGCCTCGCAGCCGCGCTCATTCGCTGCCTTCGCAGATCGGGGTCGGCCGCGGCGGCGGAGCGGGATGATCGAGCTTGTATTGCGCCAGGACCGGTTCGAGGACTTGTCGCGACCAATATTTGGGGGCGCCGATCTCCCTCAGGCAGGCAGCATTCCAATAGAGGCCGGCCCGGGCAGGCGATTGACCGGCTGCCACCGCGCGCGCGACATTGCTGACGTCGGCGGCTTCGGGATAGATATACAGCGTGGTCGGATAGTCCTTCACCATGGACAAGATCTGCTTCACATCCCCGAGCGACCAGCTGGTGCAGCCATTGCTGCGCCCGCCGGCATAGTCCACCAGCTTTCCAAAGGGAACATAACCGTCCTGGTTCGCATAGGGGCTACTCGGAGCCTTGCGCAGGCACACGCCCTTCAGGGCGACGGCGGCATGGCCCCCGATCGCGCGCTGGCGGGCATTGGCGGTCTCGCCCACGCCATCGAACTGGATGAAGGATCGCAGGAATGCTGCGTCCTGGTTCGCCGCCACGCGATAATAGCCCTTGAAAGAGGTCTTGGTTTCGGCCGTCACATAGGAACCGCCGGTCGTCAGTTCTGAATCCTGCGCATTGCCGAAATGCCTGGCGCAGCGTCGCCCGTTGGAAAAGTCCGCCACGCCTCTCAGATTGCGGCCGCCGCCATGCCCGGCCGAAATGGCCCGGAAGGAATGCTGGGATTCACAGATGATGTAGAAGCGTCCACCCGAACTGCCAGGATCGTTGGGCCGCGTCGCATCCATGGCGAAGTAGCAGGGGTTGCTGACGGCCCCCTGGCTTGCCTTCTGGATATAGAGAGCCCGGGCTCTTTGCAGGACCGGCAAGGCGATCTGTCCCTGCCCCTCGCCGACATAGGTCATCAGCCAGGAGGGAATGCCGGCTGCCAGGGCCCCACTCGATCCGCCGGCGATGGCGGCACCGAAGAACAGGCAGGCGACGCCCACGCCCTTCGCCAGCCTGGATTTCGGCCGCACCGAGCTTGTCGGCCTTCCAAAGCGCGACCCAAAGGCTGCTTCCAGGATCTCCATTCTGCGGGTGCGAGGGGTCGCCTTGAGCATGTGCGCCAACCGAGCCATCGTGAGTTCTTTCCCTCTTTTCGCCGAACCGGCCTGCGAAGAAGGCGCAGCACCAGGCGATGCGAAGACCAGGCGAGCACGGCCGCAATCGGCATGGGGTCAGGCTAGCCTGGAAGCGTTACGTTTCCTTTACTCGCCATGCATGTCGGTGGAGGACGGCAAATTGATGGAGAGCTTGCGTTGCGATGGAGAGCCGCTCTGGCGGCTAAAGGCGGCACCGTGGCGGCGACCTCAGCAGAGCTTCAGAGCGCCCGCTTTCGAGCTGCCCGTCTTACGGTCGATGACGAGTTCGAAACTCACCTTTTGTCCCTCGCGCAACTCGCCAAGGCCCGAGAGCGTCACGGCGGTGATGTGGACGAAGATATCCCGGCTGCCATTATCGGGCGCGATGAAGCCGTATCCCTTGGCAGGATCGAACCATTTGACAGTACCAGTGCTCATGCTGAGCCTCCCCCCAAGAGGCTTCAATCCCGGCTTTCGGCACCCAATGCGGATTCGGAGTTTTGCCAAAGACACCAGGCCACCCCGCAGACGCCATTCGTTCGGATCGCGTAGAATGTCATCGGCGAGCCACCGGCAGGCTATTCCCGGTGGCACAGGCAAATGGCTCGCTGCCTCCGCTCCATTCAGAAAGAGCCCGACGTTTTGAACGCCGGGCAAGGTCGTGTCTTAGGACCTGTCACCCGCCAGCTCCTCCTAAGGCAGGTACTGGCAGTATCTCGATTTTCGCACGATCTCGTGATTTCGCCGTGACAAAATGCCTCCGGGACAACGGGGCTCAAGCACGATGGCGCAACAGGGCAATACGGCATTGCATGTGCATCGTCGTCAGGCCGCCGGGAAGGCTTCCTCGGAGCTCGTGCTTTCACGCTTCCCTTGATACTTTCGGGCGTAATGAGCAGGTGGCAGGCCGACATGCCGGCTGAAGGCAACGCTGAACGTACTCGCCGAGCTATAGCCCACCCGCTCGGCAATCTCGGCGATACCGCCCTCTCCATTCCGCAACTGGCGCTTGGCCAGTGCCATGCGCCAGGACAGCAGATACTCCATCGGCGAGACACCGACCACATGCCTGAACCTTTCGAAGAAAGCCGAACGGGACAGGGCTGCCGCCTGTGCAAGAAGCGCCACTGTCCACGGACGGGCCGGATCTGCGTGCATATGCCGGATCGCAGGCGCGAGGCGCCCGTCGGCAAGGCCGCACAGGAGTCCGGGAGAGGCTGTGGTGCGGGCTGTCGACCGTAGAGCCTCGATGAGAAGGACTTCCAGCAGGCGTGCCAAGACGACCTCACGCGCCGGTCGCAGCCCGCGTGATTCCTCGCCGACGAGTTTCACCAGGGTTGCGAGCCGGCTTTCGCCGCGCACATGGACGAGTTGCGGCAGCAGTGAAACCAGCAAGGCCGCATCCGGCGAAGCGAAGTGGCAGTAGCCGACCAGCAGCACGACGTCAGGCGGCCCGTCGGGAAGGCCGAGCCGGAATTCATTGTCACCGAGGGAAATCGGTGTGCTGTCGGCGACATTCGAGGCCATCGGAGCCAGGCTCGACATGGCGAAACCATAGGCCGCGGGGATCAGCGCAAAATCGCCGACCTGCAACGCGATCGGCTCCTGTCCATCGGCTGCGAGGCGGCATACTCCCTCGAGGACCGCACAGTAGAACGGCCGGCCGGCCTCGGTACGGCGCACGCGCCACGGCCCCGCCGCACCGACGATTTTCGAAAACCGGGCCTCCGGCTGGAGCAGCGTGACGATTTCAGCAAGCGGATCAGTCAAATTCGGACTTCTGCAAATGAAATATGGATTTCTCATTGTAGCAAGTCCGAGCCTCGCGATCTAGCTTTCCGGCTCCGCCAACCCTTTTGTGGAAGCCTTATGAAAACCATCCTGATTACCGGATGCTCATCCGGATTCGGCCTCGAAACGGCCCGCTATTTCCTCGACCGTGGCTGGAAGGTCATCGCCACGATGCGCATGCCGCGCGAGGAGATCCTGCCACGCTCCGAGCATATGCGCCTGCTGGCCCTCGACGTCACCGATCCCCACAGCATCGGCCAGGCCGTGGAAACCGCGGGGCCGGTCGATGTCCTGGTCAACAATGCCGGTATCGGCGTGCTGAACGCCCTTGAAGGCACTTCGATGGATGACATTCGCGAGGTCTTCGAGACCAACACACTCGGCACCATCGCGATGACACAGGCCCTGCTGCCCCAGTTTCGACAGCGCCGGGCCGGTGTCATCGTGAATGTCACCTCAAGCGTCACCTACAGGCCCTTTCCGCTGCTAGCCGTCTATAGCGCCAGCAAGGCGGCGGTGAATGCCTTCTCGGAATCGCTGGCGCTCGAGCTTGCTCCCTTCGACGTACGCGTTCGCCTGGTGTTGCCCGGACGTGCACCGGAAACCCGCTTTGGCGAGAATGCGCGAACTCGCATGCAGGACGGCATCCCCGATGCCTATGCCGAGCTGGCGCAGAACGTCTTTGCCGAATGGGGAAAGGCAACCGCAACGACGAAGGCACGGGACGTCGCGGAAGCGGTATGGCACGCCGCGAACGACCCGTCCTGCCCTCCACGTATCGCCGCCGGCGCCGATGCCTTGGCGCTGGCGGGAACGAGCTGAAGCGCGGCAACGCTCGCCCATCGCTTTTTTTCCGGCAGCGACGGTGAGTTCTCCTTGGTATCAGGTCTCAGTCTACCGCTTTCGGCGAGGCAGAACAGGAAGGTAATATTCTGCTTCAAATTGATAGAATACCGATAGTGTGACTGCTAACGAAACGTCATCTGCCTGGAATAGACAAGACAGAAGGCATTTTTTACGTCCAGGCACTGATCGGGCTTGATCAATTCTGCGACTGGGCCGTAGATCGGTCTTGGGAATGAACGTGATTTCCAAGCGATTCACCTGGTTGCGGGGGATGTTTCGTGGCGACTGACTCCAAGGGACGTGCAGTTTTTCGGTCGATCATCGGCGCTGGCGCTCTCGTCGCGCTGGGAGCGGTACTTTGGTTCGCCACACGCCCTCCCCCGCTGGTGGTGCAGGGTGAAGTCACGGCCAACCGGGTCGATATCAGTTCCCGGGTGGCCGGCCGCATCGCCAAGCTGGCCGTCGATGTTGGGGATAATGTCAAGCAAGGCGATGTGATCGCCCAGCTTGAGAGCCCCCAGCTCGATACCGGCCTGCTGGCGGCGAGGGCGGCCTTCAACGTCGCCAAGGCCGATTTCGAACGCGTCAACAGCACGCGGGCCGAGACGATAGACGCGCGCCGGGCGGACCTCGCTGCGGCGAAGGCCGACGTCGTGCTCTACCAGGAAGTCTCCAATCGCCAGGCCGCGCTAGTCAGGAGCGGCAACACACCCCAGCAGCGGGTCGATGAGGCCACGCGCAATCTCGAGGCCGCGACCCGCAAGCAGGAAGCGGCCGAGGCCCAGTTGCGGCTGGCGGAAAAGGGCGCGAGCGACGAGGAGAAGGCCCTGTCGGCCGCCCAGGTCAAGCAGGCCGAAGCCAGCCTCGGCCAGCGCGAGGCCGATGTGGCGGAGATGACCATCAAGGCCCCGATCTCCGGACAGGTGACCACGCGGGTCGCCGAACTCGGCGAGAATTTCAGTGCCGGCGCACCCATCTATTCACTCATCGACCTCGACGAGCCCTGGTTCACCTTCAATTTGCGCGAGGACCTACTGGCCGGGCTCAAGGTCGGCGACAAGTTCGAGGTCACCATTCCTGCATTGGGTGCCAAGACGCTGACCGTCCATGTCACCACCATCAACGTACAGGGCCAGTTCGCGACATGGCGGGCCACCCGGGCCACCGGAGACTTCGACCTGCGCACCTTCGAAGTCCGGGCCAAGCCGGTCGATCGCGTGGAGGGATTGCGCCCGGGCATGAGCGTCATCGCGGCCTGGAACCGGCAAGGCCATTGAGATGACCGGTATTGGCCGCATCAGAGCCGGCTTCTGGCTGGTGTTCTGCCGGGAGTTCGCCTGGCTGCGCCGCCGCCCCTTCCTGCTGTGCCTGACCACGATCATACCCTTGATCCTGATCGGCGTGCTGTCGGTGACCTTCAGCGCAGGCCTGGTGACCCGCCTGCCGATCGCGGTGCTCGATCTCGACGGCAGCGAGTTGTCGCGCCAGGTCATCCGCACCGTCGATGCCACGCCCGACACGGCGATCGGCATGCGCGTCGCCGATCTCGGCGAAGGCAAGCGGGCCATCCAGTCCGGCCAGATCTATGGCCTGTTGATGCTGCCCAAGAATCTGGAGCGCGATGTCTTTGCCGGGCGCCAGCCTCAGGTGGTGTTCTTCTACAACAATCAGCTGATGACCCCCGGCGGCCTTGCCTCGCGCGGCGTCAACAACGCCGTGCCGGCGGTCGAGGGGGCCGTGCGCATCTCGCTGCGGACCAGCCGGGGCACGCTCGCAGCGGCGGCGCAGCAGGCGATCACGCCGATCCCCGTGCAGACGCAGGCCCTGTTCAATCCCACCCTGAACTACGCCCATTTCCTGCTCGCCTGCATCATGCCGGCCGTGCTGCAGATCGTGATCGTGCTGTCCTCGGTCTATGCCGTCGGCCTCGATACGCAAACGCGCCATCGCCTGCGCATCCTGCGCCGGCTGGGCAAGGGGCTATGGCCGGCCCTGGCCGGCAAGATGCTGCCCTACACGCTGATTTTCCTCGGCGTGCTCGGCCTTGGTGACGCCGTCCTGTTCGGCCTCCTCGGCTTGCCGCTACGCGGCAATCCCTTCCTGCTGCTGGCGGCCGGCACGCTCTATATCCTGGCCTGCCAGTTCTACGGCCTGGTGCTGACCTTGTTCATCAAGCCCGTCGCCTCCGCCCTCAGCCTGGCAACGCTGATCGTTTCTCCCGCCTTCGGCTATATGGGGATCGGCTTCCCCCGCCTGGGCATGAACGCCTTCGCCTATTGGTGGAGCGCCGGACTGCCGGGCACCTGGTACCTGACCGCCCGCATCGACCAGACGTTGCGGGGCACGCCGCCGGATCTGTCGCTGCATCCCATTGCGATCCTGCTCGCCTTCGTCATCGGCCTGGCGCTGCTGTCCGGCCTCAAGCTGGAGCTGATGGGCCGGCATACCCAGGCTGAAAAGCGGGCCGCCTTGGCAGCGCGGGCGGAGGCGCGGGCATGAGCGGCATCCTCAAGACCTTCAGGCACGAGCTGGGACGCATCTTCGCGCTCAAGGCGATCTTCTCGACCCTGTTCGTCGCCGCCCTGATCTATGCGGTCTATTATCCCCAGCCCTATCGCAACGAGGCGCTGCGCGACGTGCCGATCGCGGTGGTGGACCTCGACGGCACCACGGCCAGCCGCGAACTGGCGCGGCGGCTCGATGCCTCCTCGGACGTCGCGGTGGCGATGGCCCTGCCCAACCTCGCCACCGCCGAGCGCGAAGTCTTCAAGCGCACGCTCTCCGGTGCGGTGGTGATCCCGCTCCATTTCGAGCGCGACCTCCTGCATGGCCGCGCCTCGCCGATTTCCCTCTATTCCGACGCCAGCTATTTTCTGATCAACTCGCGCGTCGCCGGCGCCGTCAATACGGTGGCCCGCAGCTATGGCACGGAAGTCGAGACGGCTCGCCTGATCGGGCTGGGCGTCGACCCGGCAGTCGCGGCTTCGGCGACCAGCCCGATGCCGCTCGTCTCCATTCCCCTGTTCAATCCCCAGGGCGGCTATGCGACCTATGTGCTGCCGGGCGCCTTCACCATCATCATGCAGCAGACCCTGCTGATCGCGGTCTGCCTGCTCGCCACCATCGCCGGCATGCCCGGCGTCGCCGGCCAGAGCATCCCCAATGTCGGCGCAACCGCCACGGTCCTGGGCAAGCTCGCCGCCTACCTGGCCGTGGCCGCGCTCCTGGTGCCGTTCTATTTCATCGTGCTTCCCTATTTCTACAACATTCCCCGGCTGGGCGCCCTCGGCACCATCGCGCTTCTCGCCCTGCCCTTCGTGCTGTCGGTCAGCGCGCTCGGCATGGTGATCGGGCTGATGCTGCGCTCGCCTTTGACCGTGCAGCTCACGGCCGCCGCCCTCGGCATGCCGCTCTTCTTTCTCTCGGGCTTTTCCTGGCCGATCGAGGCCGTGCCGCCCGTCCTGCGCGCCGTGGCCCAGCTCATTCCCGGCAGCATGGCCATCACCGGCATGACCCAGGTGGTCGAGATGGGCGCCTCGATCGACGATGTCAGGGTGCAGTTCCTCGGCCTGTGGGCGCTCGCCGCCGGCTATACCCTGCTCGCCATCCTGCTCGAATGGCGCCGCCAGCGGCGCCAGGCGGCCCGATCCGCCCTCGCCTGAGCTGTTTCAGGCGCCGAGCCTGTCGGCCAATTCGGTGAAGCTGCCAGCATGGACGTCGAACCAGGGCTCGGGCGAGACATCGGGCCGGGCATCCGGCCCGAACTCCTGCGGCCGCGCCACGAAGGCGGTCCGCATGCCGAAAGCCCTGGCGGCCTTGAGGTCGTATTTGTGGCAGGCGACCATCATGATCTGGTCGGGCCGATAGCCGAGATAGTCGACGGCGAGCTGATAGACGGCCGGAGCCGGCTTGTAGCTGCGGGCGAGTTCCGCGGTGAGCACCGCGTCGAACGGCAGGCCGGCATGCCTGACCACGGCGACCACCGCCGCCATGCCGGCATTCGACAGGGTCGAGGTCACGTATTTGCGTCCGAGCCGGTCGAGCCCCGCCACGCTGTCGGGCCAGGCATCGAGCTTCGTCCAGACCGTGTTGAGTTCGTCCCGCTCCGCGATCGAAAAACGCCCCGACAAGGCATGGCGCTCCAGCAGGACATCGAGCGCCTGGCGATAGATCGCGTCCACCCGGATCCACGGTCGCTGCCCGGCAATGACCTCGTCGAGCGTGCGGCGATAGAGATCGCGCCATTCGGCCGACAAACGCGCCCAATCCACCGCGATGCCCTTGGCGCGGTTGAGCGCCTCACCCATGCGCATGATAGGCCGGTAGAAATCGACGCAGGTTCCCTGCACGTCGAAGGTCAGCGTCTTCACGCCTTCAAGAGCCTCCGCAGCCACGGCACCCCTCCTGCCTAGACCCATTGCAAACACCGTCGCACCCGCGGCGGCACCGGCCAGGATATTCCGGCGATTCATTCGAGTCGAAAGCCCCGGCAATGTCATGATCATCACCCGGTCATTCAGGCGTTGGACGAATGGATCGCGTCAATCACGGCGTCGGTGACGTCCTTGGTGGTGGCGGTGCCACCGACGTCGGGCGTCAGGATGCCTGATCCCGTCACCCTTTCCACCGCCCGCATCAGCCTGGCGGAGGCTTCCGCCTCGCCGAGATGGTCGAGCATCTGGGCGGCCGTCCAGAAGGTCGCAACGGGATTGGCGATGCCCTTGCCGGTGATGTCGAAGGCCGAGCCGTGGATCGGCTCGAACATCGAGGGGAAACGCCGCTCGGGATCGATGTTGCCCGTGGGCGCCACGCCCAGGCTGCCGGCAAGCGCTCCGGCAAGATCGGAAAGAATGTCGGCATGGAGATTGGTGGCGACGATGGTATCGAGGCTCCGGGGATTGAGCGTCATGCGTACCGTCATGGCGTCGACCAGCATCTTGTCCCAGGTCACGTCCGGAAATTCCTCGGCGACCTCGGCGGCAATCTCGTCCCACATCACCATGCCGTGGCGCTGCGCGTTCGACTTGGTGACGACAGTCAGGAACTTGCGCGGCCGCGATCGGGCCAGCCTGAAGGCATAGCGCATGATGCGGGTGACGCCGACGCGGGTGAAGATCGCCACCTCCGTGCCGACCTCCTCGGGAAGCCCCCGGTGGGCGCGGCCGCCATGCCCGGAATATTCGCCTTCCGAGTTCTCGCGCACGATCACCCAGTCGAGATCGCCCGGCCCGCACTGACGCAGGGGCGAGGTGATCCCCGGCAGGATCTTGGTCGGCCGCACATTGGCATATTGGTCGAAGCCCTGGCAGATCGGCAGGCGCAGTCCCCACAGCGTGATGTGGTCGGGGACGTCGGGCGCGCCGACCGCGCCGAAATAGATGGCGTCGAACTTCTTGAGCCTGGACAGCCCGTCGGCCGGCATCATCACGCCGTGCTTCTTGTAATAGTCTGAACCCCAGTCGAAATTCTCGATATTGAACTTCAGGCCGCCGTCGCGCCTTTCGAGGGCGGCCAGCACCGTGGTGCCGGCTGCGATGACTTCGGGGCCGATGCCATCGGCGGGAATGGCTGCGATCGAATATTCGCGCATCTTGTGTGCTCCGTGGGAAAAGAGAAGATCAGGGGTGCTGGCCGGCGGCATTGGTGTTGGCCGTATCCGGTGTGTTGGCGGCCGAACGGGCGAGGACCAGGGTCAGCACGGCCGACAGCACCAGAAGTCCGGCGACGAAATAGAGCCCGCCGGCAAAGCCGCCCGTGACGTCCTTGATCCAGCCGATCATCGAGGGACCGACGAAGCCGCCGAGATTGCCGATGGAGTTGATCGTGGCGATGCCCGCTGCCGCAGCCGGGCCGGACAGGAACAGGGTCGGCATGCTCCACAGCGGCGGCTTCGAGCAGCTGATGCCGATATTGACCAGCGTCAGGGCGATCAGGACTGTGACGACCCCGCCGGCACCGGACGCGAAGGCAAGGCCACCCGCCGCCAGCAGGCAGGCGAAGACGACATGCCAGGTACGCTCGCCGGTCTGGTCGGAATGACGAGCCCAGATCACCATGGCTATGACGGCCATCACGGCGGGAATGGCATTGAGGAAGCCGACCTGCAGCGAGGTCAGGCCGAACTCCTTGATGATCTGGGGCGCCCAGATGCCAAGCGTATACAAGCCGGCTGAAGTGCCGAAATAGACCAGGGCAAGGGCGAGGACGCGGATATCGGCAAGGCCGGCCCAGATGCTGTGATGGGCCTTGGCGCCCTTGGCCTTCTGCTCGTCCGCCATGGTTGCGACCAGCCAGGCGCGCTCCTCCTCCGTCAGCCATTTCGCCTTTTCGGGGCGATCGGTGAGATAGAACAGCACGACGACGCCGAAGACCAGCGCCGGCGCGGCTTCGATCAGGAACATCCACTGCCATCCGGCCAGGCCCATCAGTCCGTGCATTTCCATGAGCGCTCCGGAGATCGGCGAGCCCAGAGCCGTGGACAGGGGAGCCGCCGCCATGAAGATCGCCGTGACGGCGGCGCGGCGGCGGGCGGGAAACCAGAAGCTCAGATAGAGGATGATGCCCGGAAAGAAGCCGGCTTCGGCGACGCCGAGCAGGAAGCGAAGGATGTAGAAACCCGCCACCCCCTGCACGAAGGCCATCAGGCCGGAAATGAGGCCCCAGGTGATCATCACCCGCGCGATCCAGATGCGCGCGCCGACCTTGTCGAGGATGAGGTTGGAGGGCACCTCGAACAGGAAGTAGCCGAGGAAGAAGATGCCGGCACCCAGGCCGAAAACAGTCGAAGAGAAGCCGAGATCCTTGTTCATTTCCAGCGCGGCAAAGCCGATATTCACGCGATCGAGAAACGCAATGAAGTAAAGCAGCATGATGAAGGGCACGATGCGCCATGAAATCTTGCGCAGGACACGACTTTCCAGCTCGCTTGCCACGACAATCTCCTCCCATTTTTTTGCAAGGCGCATCTGCTGCGCTTGTCCATCGTTTTCCCGCGGAGGAGGCCTGGACTTCAATGTTCCCAAGATTATATAATTATTTTATATAATTAGGAGGAGATCGTGGAGCTCGGCCAACTCCGGTGTTTCGTCGTGGTGGCAGAGGCGCTGCATTTCGGCCGGGCCGCGCAGAAGCTCGGCATGCTGCCGGCCTCACTGGGCCGGCATATCCGGCTCCTGGAGGAATCGCTGGGTACGCAATTGCTGCTGCGCACAACGCGCAATGTCAGCTTGACCAGCGAGGGCGCGACGCTCCTGCCCCAGGCACGCCAGCTCCTCGCCCAGTCCGACGACATCGTGACCCGTTTCAGGGCAATGGGCGTGAGCCCGGCCAAACCGCTGCGGATCGGCGCAATCGACAGCGCTGCCGCTGGCCTGTTGCCGATGCTGCTCCAGGACCTTCGAGCCGTTCATCCGGAGATGGCAACCCAGCTCATCGAGGACAAGACCATCCGACTCCTGCCCCGCTTGCTGTCCGGAGGCATCGATCTCGCCTTCATCCGGCCCCCGGAGGTGATCGACCCTCACATCAAGACCGTCCGGCTGTTTCACGAGACCGCGGTGGTGGCGATGTCGGTCCAGCACCGCCTGGCGGGGCGGAACCATGTCACCATCCATGAACTCGAGGACGAGCCACTCATCGTGCCGGAACGGCGATCCCGTCCCCACAGCCACGACCTCACCATCAAGCTGTTCACCGAAGCGGGACTTCAGGCCAGGGTCGCGCAGTTGGCGGATGAGAAGCAGACCATCGTCAATCTCGTGGCAGCCCGGATCGGCATCGCCATCGTGCCGCAATGGACCGCCCGCCTAGCGGTCAGCGGCGTCGCCTTCGTGCCATTGGCCGTCGAACCGGGCACGATGACCAACAAGCTGCCTCTTTCGATCGCCTGGCTCAAGGGCGCGCGCGATCCGGACCGGGACAGGGTCCTGGAGGTCTTGAACCGGAACCTAGCCCGATATGAGGAATCGGCCTGAGGCCTCCTACAATTTGATGGAACCATCAAGAATGGCCGCGGCGTATCGGAAAAGGCGCTGAAGCTGCGGAACGCATGGCCCGGGTATTTTTCCAAGGGGCACAAGCCGTCCTAGCTCGCCCACAAAGCAGGAGCGTGGGTCGCGATATAGTCCCACAGGCGATTGGCGACGGGACCGTGCGGGCGATCGCGTCGCCGCGCGGCGACCAGGTCGGTTTCAACCCCCGGAAAGGCGCTTCCGGCAATGGAAAGAAGGCGTCCATCGCGCAATTCCTGCTCGATCATGAAGCGCGGCAGGTGTCCCCAGGCCATACCACGGATGATGACCTCCTTCTTCATCGCGTGGTCGGCGACCGTGCATTGCGGCGCGCCTTCCATGACGTAGAAGTTCATCTTCGCCGCCGCCCGAGCAGTATCGCGGATGATGCATTGGGTGAGGCCACGCATTTGATCGAGCGAGATCCGGCGTGTAGGCGCGAACGGCAAAAACCCCGGGGCAACCACCGGCACGAATGATACCGGGCCCAGATCGATCCATTCCAGGCGCGGATCACCTTTCTCGATCCAATGCAGGATCACATCGGCCTCGTCCTCCAAAAGCCGTTCCGCCGGGCCACCGATCGTCTCGAAATGCAGATCCAGCCGTGTCTGCGGACATTGCGAGAAGAAGCCGCCCAGCAGCTGCAGGCCTTCATGCAAGGGGCAGGTGTCGCCGAGTATGACACGCAGATGCGTCTCCTCGCCCATGGCGAGTTGGCGGGCATGCACACGCAGTGCCTCCATCTCGCCGAGCAGGGACCGGGCCTTGCGATGGAACGAGCGGCCTGCCTCGGTCAGGGAGACGCGATAGCCGCTGCGGTCGAGCAGCAGGACACCGAGATTGGCCTCAAGCTTGGCAATCGCCGCAAATATCGCCGCATGCGAGCGATTGAGCGCGACGGCCGCAGCCTGAAAGCCGCCTTCGCGGACCACCGCATCGAAGCACTGGATTTCCTGAAGCGTGAATGCATACATTGTCATTTTTTATTACAATGATCGTAATATCTTTTCAATTTTTATCGAAATTGCGCGGCCTTAATTTCTGAACACCCCATCGAGGAGGGCGGATTTCGCCTCCCTGGGCCCGGCAGTGACGCCGGAAAGAACAGGCATGAAAGGTTCACGCTATGACCAACGCCACCGCCCGCCTGCCTATGCAGGATCGCGAACAGCCGGCAGCCCCGTCGTTCTTCACCACCGGGGACGGCGTCAGGATCGCCTACACGACCGACGGCCCGGAAGACCGCCCGGCGCTCATCCTGTCCAATTCCATCGGCACGACCCTGCACATGTGGGATCTGCAGATCCCGCCATTGTCGCAGTATTTCCGGGTCATCTGCTATGATTTCCGCGGTCACGGTGCCTCGGACGTCCCGCCCGGCGCCTATTCCGATGGCCGGCTCGGCCGCGACGTGCTGGAACTGATGGATTGGCTCGGGATCGAGCGCGCGCATTTCCTCGGCCTGTCTCTGGGCGGCTTCGTCGGCCAGTGGCTCGCCATTCATGCCCCGGAGCGCATCGAGCGCCTGATCCTGAGCAACACGGCCGCCCAGCTCGGCCCTGCAGCCTATTTCGACAAGGCCATCGCCGCGGTGCTGGCCGCGCCGGATATGGCGGAGACGGCGGAAACCTTCCTCGGCAACTGGTTTCCGAAGGCCATGATCGCAGCGAATGGGCGAGCCATCCGAACCTTCCGGGAGATGCTGCTGAACACGTCGCGCCAGGGCCTAGCCGGCAACTGGGCAGCCGTACGCGACGCCGACCTGCGCCGCACCATTGCCCTGATCGCCGCCCCCACTCTGGTCATCGCCGGCGAGTTCGACACGGTCACATCCCTCGGCAAGAGCGAGGAGATAGCCGCCACCATTCCCGGGGCTCGGCTGAAGGTGCTGCCCGCCGTCCACCTCAGCAATATCGAGTTTCCGCAGGAATTCGTGGCGGAGGTGCTGTCGTTCCTGCAAGTGGATCCGAGTTGATGGCAATCGCCGTCGCATACGTTGTGGTCACGTCCCTCGTACGGGGCGTGACCGTAAGCAGCGTAGAGAGGGGTGCAGACAGCGATTGGGAGCCGGACCTCAAACGCGCTCAAGCGCGATGGCAATGCCCTGCCCCACCCCGATGCACATGGTCGAGAGCGAGCGCCTGCCACCCTTGCCGGCCAGTTCCAGTGCCGCCGTACCGGTGATGCGCGCGCCGGACATGCCGAGCGGATGGCCGAGAGCGATGGCACCGCCATTCGGGTTCACGCGCGGATCGTCATCGGCAATGCCGAGCTGGCGCAGGGTGGCAAGTCCTTGCGATGCAAAGGCTTCGTTCAGTTCGATCACATCGAAATCGCCCTGCGCCAACCCCAGTCGCGCCATCAGCTTTTGCGACGCGGGCGCCGGACCGATGCCCATGATCCGCGGCGGCACGCCGGCCATCGCACCGCCGAGGACGCGGGCGATCGGCGTCAGGCCATGAGCCTGGGCTGCCGCTTCCGAGGCCAGGATCAGGGCGGCGGCGCCATCATTCACCCCCGAGGCGTTGCCCGCCGTGACCGAGCCGCCCTCGAACAGCGGCTTGAGCCTAGCGAGCGCCTCGGCCGTGGTGGCACGGGGATGTTCGTCGCGCTCCACCATCACGGGACCGCCCTTGCGCTGCGGGATGGTGACTGGCACGATTTCCCGTGCCAACCGCCCGTTGGCCTGCGCGGCCGCCGCCTTTTGCTGCGAGGCCAGCGCCATGGCATCCTGCGCTTCGCGGGTCACGCCGAAATCATCCGCGACGTTCTGTCCGGTCTGCGGCATGGAGTCGGTGCCATAGGCCTTGTGCATCGCCGGATTGATGAAGCGCCAGCCGATGGTGGTGTCGTGGATCTCGGCATGACGCGAAAAGGCACTGTCTGCTTTGGGCATCACGAAGGGCGCGCGCGACATGGATTCCACGCCGCCGGCGATCATCAGACCGGCCTCACCGGCCTTGATGGCGCGGGCTGCGGCGAGGACCGCATCCATGCCCGAGCCGCAAAGCCGGTTGATGGTGGTGCCGGGAACGCCCACCGGAAGTCCCGCCAGAAGGAGCGACATGCGGGCGACATTGCGATTGTCTTCTCCCGCCTGGTTGGCGCAGCCGAAGATCACGTCGTCGACATCCTGCCAGTCCACGCCGGCATTGCGGGCCATCAGCGCCTTCAGCGGCACGGCGCCGAGGTCGTCGGCCCGAACCGGCGCCAGCGCACCGCCGAAACGGCCGATCGGTGTGCGGATATAGTCGCAGATGAAAACCTCGGTCATGTCACAACTCCGGAACGACGAGATCGGCAACCGGACCGGGAACATGCAGCTTTGCTCCCGTCACGGCCTGCAATTCGTCGATGGAAAGGGAGGGCAATTTCTCTCGCAGCACGAACCGACCGCCTTCGATGTCGACGACGGCGAGGCTGGTATAGACCCGGGTGACGCAGCCCACCCCGGTCAGCGGCAGGGTGCAGCGCTCGAGCAGCTTGGGCTGGCCGTCCTTGGTCACGTGATCGGTGATGACGGCCACGCGCTTGGCGCCGTGCACAAGGTCCATGGCACCGCCGACGGCGGGCACGCCCTTCGGGCCGGTGGACCAGTTGGCGAGATCACCCGTCTGGGCGACCTGATAGGCGCCGAGGATCGCCACATCGAGATGGCCGCCGCGCACCATGGCGAAGCTGTCGGCATGATGGAAGAAGGCGGCACCGGGCTTCAGCGTCACCGCCTTCTTGCCCGCATTGATCATGTCCCAGTCTTCCTCGCCCTGCGCCGGGCTCTCGCCAAAATTCAGGATGCCGTTCTCGGTGTGGAAGATCGCCTCGCGCCCGGCGGGCTGATACTGGGCCACCTTCTCGGGCAGGCCGATGCCGAGATTGACATAGGCGCCGTCAGCGATGTCCTGCGCGGCGCGCCATGCAATCTGGTTGCTCGACAATCTGCTCATCTCAGGCCTCCAGCGGATAGGCGGCATTGGCGCGATTCAGGTCTTCTTCCTGATGCGGATGCGGCACTTCGACGATCTTCTGGACGAAGATGCCGGGGGTCACGACGGCCTCCGGATCGATCTCGCCCGCAGCTACGATCCGGCTGGCCTGTACGATGGTCACGGCAGAGGCCATACACATCAGCGGGTTGAAGTTCCGTGCCGCCATCCGATAGGTCAAATTGCCATAGGGATCGGCGAGTTCGGCCTTCACCAGCGCGACATCGGCTTTGAGCCAGCGCTCGCGCACATAGGAGCGCCCCTCGAACTCCTCAACCGGCTTGCCCGCCGCCAGATCGGTGCCGAAGCTGGTCGGCGTATAGAAAGCGGGGATGCCCGCACCGCCGGCGCGGATGCGTTCGGCCAAAGTGCCCTGCGGCACCAGTTCCAGCTCGATCTTGCCGGCAAGGTAGAGGTCGGTGAACACCACCGGGTCGGCCGAGCGTGGGAAGGAGCAGATCAGCTTGCGCACCATGCCCGCTTCGATCAGGGCGGCAAGGCCGACATGCCCGTTGCCGGCATTGTTGTTCACCACCGTCAGGTCCCTGGGGTGCCCCGTGGCCCGATAGCGGTCGATCAGGGCGTGGATCAGCTCGATCGGCGAACCAGCGCCGCCAAAGCCTCCGATCATCACCGTCATTCCGTCCTCGATCTTAGCTACGGCGCTGGCGAGGTTCGCGACTGTCTTGTCCATCTCCATCCATCCATGGTCCGAACGCGGTCTCGAGGCGCAGAATTAAGCGCGATGGTGCATTCCGTAAATCCAATTTGTGCGATATGATGATATTTGTTTACATATCGCACAAGGAACTCCGATGGCCATCAGTGAGCGCGACATCATGGGCGGCCTGGCCAAGGGATTGGCGGTGATCGAGACCTTCACCGCCGAACGCCCGCGCCAGTCCATCTCCGAAGTCTCGGCCGCCTCGGGGCTGGACCGGGCGACGGCGCGGCGCTGCCTGCTGACGCTCGCCCACCAAGGCTATGCCGACTATGACGGCAAGTTCTTCACCCTGACGCCGCGCATCCTGCGGCTCGGCACGGCCTGCCTGGCGACCATGCCCTTGCCGCAGATCGTGCAGCCGATGCTGGACAGGCTATCGGAGGAGATCGGCGAAAGCTCGTCGGTTTCCATTCTCGATGGCAGCGAGATCGTTTATGTCGCCCGTGCCGCGCAGAAGAAGGTGATGTCGGTGGTATTGATGCCGGGCTCGCGTCTGCCGGCCTATTGCACTTCCATGGGTCGGGTACTGCTGGCCGGACTGCCCGAACCGGAAGCCCGCGCCATTCTGGGTACCAACAGGCTGCCGGCCCGCACGTCGCGCACCCTGACCGATCCCGAGGCGGTCATCGCCGAACTGGTACGCGTCAGGGCCCAGGGCTATGCCGCCATCGACCAGGAGGTCGAGGAAGGCTTGCGCTCGGTCGCGGTGCCGCTCCTCAATGCCCGCGGCCGCGTGATCGCGGCGCTGAACACCGGCCTGCCGGCGTCCGGCCCGGTGGCGGATCTGACCGGACGCTATCTGCCGGCCCTGCTGGGCGTGCAGGCGCAACTGAAGCCGATCCTGCGATAGAAGCCGCCGGCGCGCTCAGATCTCGAGCAAGGCGTATGGTCGTCCCGTCGGCTTTTCGATATGGGCCGCCACATTGTAGACGGGCGCACCGCGCGACGTCTTGCCCTGATAGGCCCCGCGATGGGCATGGCCGTGAACGACCGCGCTGACCTCGAAGCGATCGATGGTTTCGGCCAGCCGCGAAGACCCCAGGAAGGGATAGATTTCGAGCGGCTCGCCCTGCACCGTCTCGACGATCGGCGCGTAGTGCAGCACCACCACCGCCCGATCGGCGCGGACCTGCCGCATGGCATTTTCCAGGCGCATCGCCTGATCGATGCCCTCGGCCACCATGGCCTTGATGGCGGGTTCGCCGAACGAACTCAACATGAAGCGGCCGAAGCCACCTGCAAATCCCTTCACGCCGACGAAGCCGACTCCCTCGATCTCGACATGCTGGCCATCGAGCAGGTGTACCTTCGCTGCCTCCAGGATCGCAGCCAGCTTGTCCGCTTCGCCTGCCTCATAGTCGTGATTGCCCAGCACGGCGACCACCGGAATGCTGCAGGCGGCGAGGTCTGCGGCAAGATGTTCGGCCTGTTTCGGCTTGCCGAGATCGGTGAGATCCCCGGCCAGCACCAGCACATCCGCCGCCTCGGAAATCTCCTTGAAGAGATCGCGATAGGAGTCTGCCGGCGTGTCCTTGACATGCAGGTCGGCCAGGGCCGCCACCGTGATGGCCTTTGGCTTGTCATTCATCGCTTCTGCGTCCCTTGGAAGAGCGGCGGTCCCCCTCCCCGCCCACATCGGCAAACCCCCATTCCTTGACGTCGATCTCGAAGTCTATGCGTGAATACATGCGGCCCCGGCAGATCTTCATCTGTGGCGGCGGCAATTGCCGCTGTGCGCCAAGCCGGTCGAGCAGTTCCGTCAGCAGCCAGGCCGGGACGACGTCGCGCTCGGATGGATAGATCCAGCGGAAATTGAGCAGATGCATCAGGAGCACTTCCCAATGCACTTCCATATGCGCGAGCAGGCGCTGCCAGTCGATCTGCGCATGCGTCTTGAGGATGAGATGGACCACGTCGGCCCCATCATAGCGATGACGCATCTGCACGAAACATTTGGACCAGATGAGGTCGGTCGGTCCGACGATGCCGACCTTGCAGTCGTAAAGATGGATCTTGCGCCCCTGTTCGAACCAGTCGTCTCCCACCGGCATCGTGCCGTTGGGCGAGGCGAAAATGACGTCGAAGAACTTCTTGCCCTTGAAAACCTTGCCGAGCCAGCGATCGTCCTCGATCTCGACGGCGTAGTTCTCGGCCTGGAAATAGGCGAGCAGGCGCTGGGCATCGCCCGCCTTGCAGAAGATATCCAGATCCTTGGTCAGGCGGGTGATGCCGGTATAGGCGCTGACGGCAAAGGTGCCGGCCACCAGAAACGGCACATCGCAGGCGCACAGGTCCTGGATGGCCTGTTGTACGAAGCCCTCCGCTTCATCGTCGTGCAGCAAGGGCTCGGCCATGGCCTGCATTAGATGCGGCTGCTTTACCTTGGCTGCCTGTTTCTTGCCGCTTGTCGCCATCCCCACCGCCCTTGCCTGCCGTGACAGGTAGATCGTCCCTGTTGGAACCGATGTTGAGGAACTTGGTTCCGAAGCTGCTCGTCTCACGGGCGCTCGGTCACGTAACAACCTTGGCCGTGACGGGGACTTCGGAAAGGCTCATGACCTCGGTCGCAGCCGGTCCATGCAGTTGCGGGTGAGCGCTACCCCCGGCGCGATGCTGCTGCGGTGGATCGAGGAATAGCCCATGCGAAAGAAGCGGCAGGGACCCTCGTTCCTGGCAAAGAAGGGCGAGCCCGCTTCGATCAGCACGCCATCCTCCTTGAGGTCCGCCATCAACAGGTCGGCATCCAGGCCGTCGGGACCCGCGATCCAGAAGGAGCTGCCGCCGAAGGCAGCGGAACCGGCGATCACCAGCCCCTGCTCCCTGAGTGCCTCCGCCATTACGATGTGGCGTCCGTGATAAGCCCCGCGCATGCGGTGGACGAGGGCATCGTAATGTCCGAGCCCGAGAAAATAGGCGACGGTGCGCTGCAGGTGGCCGGCCGGGTGGCGAAGCATGAGGGCGCGCAAGGCCCTTGCCTCCCGGATGAACGCCGCCGGCGCAACCAGATAGCCGAGCCGCAGGCCCGGGAACAGGGATTTGGAGAAACTGCCGACATAGAGGACCCGTCCGCTGCGATCGAAGGCCTTGAGCGCCGGCGAAGGCGGGGCCAGGAAGCTCATCTCGAACTCGTAGTCGTCCTCGACGATCATGAAATCCTTCCGGGCCGCTGCCTCCAGCAGGGCGACGCGCCGCTCGACGGGCATGGTAGCTCCCGTGGGACAGTGATGGCTCGGCGTCACGAAGACGGCGTCGACCTGCTCGGGCAGCGCCTCGGGCGGCAGCCCCTCCTCGTCGACGTCGATGGCGGTGACGTCGGCCCCGCTCAACTGCAGGGAGGCGCTCATGTCGGGATGGCATGGGTTTTCGCATACTGCCCGGGAGCCTCGGCCCAGCAGGAGCTGAATGACGATCCACAAGGCGTTCTGGGCACCTACGGTCACCAGGATCTCGTCCGGCGCAGCGCGAATGCCGCGGCTGGGCAGCGTCCGAGAACAGATATAGTCGACGAGCCGGGCATCGTCGGCGGCGGCGAAATCGCCGGCCATCAGCTCGAAATCCTCGCGGGCCAGAGCACGCCGCGCGCAGTCGCGCCAGGCATTGAGATCGAACAGGGAGCTGTCCATCTGGCCATAGAGGAAGGGATAGGGATAGCGCCGCCAGTCGAGCGGCTTGCGGATCTGCTTGGCGACGATGAAGCTCGCGCGCAATTTGGCGCTCCAGTCGATCCGCTCCGTCGCGATCGAAGGCGCAGCGATCTCCAGCGTGTTGAAGGGTGGGTTGTCGGCGATGCGATAGGCGCTGCGGCTCGAGGCCTGGATATAGCCCTGCGATGCCAGCTCCTGATAGGCCAGCGTCACCGTGATCCGGGAAATGGTGAGATAGGCGGCGAGCTTGCGCGTCGACGGCAGATGTAGGCCAGGGCGCAGGCGCCCCGCCAGGATGGAGGAGACCACGGTCTCGCGGATCTGGGCCTGGAGCCCGATCCGGCTCGCCTTGTCGACGAAGAAAATCGTCTCCGAAACCGTCGTCTGGCTCATCCTGCCCATCCCTGGCGCGTATTGCGATGTCCTGGAGCGGCGGTGGGTGTGCGGGCACGCCTTGCTCCGGCAAACTGGACTCATTCAACTTGCCAACTGGCTCTAAGGCAACAGGCCAGCGTGATTTATCCCTTAAGCCAATAAGACCGGGTCTGATGGCACCGGTGAAAATCCGGCCAAAACAGCCGGTGGCACCGGGACCCCCGGTTGCCGCAAGCCAAAGGGGAATGATCATGCAACTGATCAAGCGTATGGCTGGCGCCATGACGGTGGCCGCCGGTCTCTTCAGTGCCGCCTTCGCCCATGCCGAAACCAATCTCGTGGTGGGCTACCAGCAGATCGTCGGCCCGTTCGTGACGGCGATCGCCGACGGCCGCTTCGACGCCGCCGCCAAGGAGGCCGGCTACAAGATCGACTGGCGCCAGTTCAGCTCGGCCGGCGACATCACCACCGCGCTGGCCTCGGGCGACGTGCCGATCGGCGTCATCGGCTCCACCGGCACCGCCGCGGCCGCCACCCGCGGGGTCGACCTGCAGCTCTTCTGGATCCTCGACAATATCGGCAAGTCCGAAGCGCTGGTGGCACGAGAGGGTTCCGGCATCACCAAGCCGGAGGACCTGAAGGGCAAGAAGGTCGCCGTTCCCTTCGTCTCGACCTCCCACTTCCATCTTCTGGTCGGCATGAAGCAGGTCTGGAAGCTCGACCCGCGCGAGGTCAACATCCTCAATCTCAAGCCGCCGCAGATCGTGGCCGCCTGGCAGCGCGGCGACATCGATGCCGCCTATGTCTGGCCGCCCGCTTTGTCGGAAATCCTGAAATCGGGCAAGGTGATCGCCGATTCCGAGGGCATCGGCGCCGCCAGCGTACCAACCTTCGACGGCCTGGTGGTCTCAAAGGGCTGGGCGGAGGAAAATCCCAAACTCATGGCGGCCTTCACCAAGGTCCTGGCGCAGGCCTATACCGACTACAACGCCAACAAGGCGGCGTGGACGGCTGACTCCCCGCAGGTCCGCGGCATCGTTAAGCTGATCGGGGGCAACGGCCCCAGCACGGTCGAGGCCCTGAAGCTGCTCTCCTTCCCCAATGCAGCCGAACAGGCTTCGGATACCTGGCTCGGCGGCGGCGCGGTGCGCGCCCTCAATGCGAGCGCAAAGTTCCTGGTCGAGCAGAAACAGATCAGCAAGTCGCTCGACGACTACGCGCCCTATGTGAATGCGAGCTTTGCCCAGAGCGCGGCCAAATAGAGCGCCCGATCGCACACACCGTCGATCGCCCGTGCAACCCCTGCTCCGGGCGGCCGACAGCACATCCAACGCGCCCCGTGACCAAGCTGCCGGGAGGCATTCGTTATGGAAACGCTTAGTGTCAAGAACGTCAGCCTGACATATCCAGGCCTCTATTCGGACCAGGCTGTCATAGCCCTCAAGGGCGTCAATCTCAGCATCAACAGCGGGGATTTCGTCGTTGCCCTCGGTGCATCGGGGTGCGGCAAGACCACATTGCTCAACATCATGGCCGGTTTCATGGCGCCGTCCGATGGCGAGATCTCACTCGGGAACAATCGGATCAGCGGTCCGGGCGCCGACCGTGGCGTGGTGTTCCAGAAACATGCGCTGCTGCCCTGGCTCAACGTGATCGACAACACCGAGTTCGGCCTCAAGCTGCGCGGCGTCGACAAGACCAGGCGGCGGGAGCTCGCCACCAAGAACCTGGCCCTGGTCGGCCTGCAGGACTTCCATCGCCACATGATCTACCACCTGTCGGGCGGCATGCAGCAGCGCGTGGGCATCGCCAGAGCCCTGACTTGCGACCCGGCCATGCTCCTGATGGACGAACCGATGGCGGCGTTGGACGCGCTGACCCGCGAGACCATCCAGGAACTGCTGCTCAAGGTCTGGCAGCTCACAAACAAGATGTTCTTCTTCATCACCCACAGCGTCGAGGAAGCGCTGTTCCTGGGGTCGCGGCTGATCGTGATGTCGCCGCGCCCCGGCCGCATCACCCACACCTACGAACTCGATTTCAATCGCCAGTTCCTCGCGGAGGGTAACGCCCGTGCCATCAAGTCCAGCCCCCAGTTCATCAGGATGCGTGAAGAAGTACTCGGCATCATCTATGGCGACGAGCGCGCCAATCCGGAGGCAGCCCATGCTTGAGGGTGTCCTGAAGGCGCGGCCCGTCCAGCCCGGCAAGATCTTCGGTGCCCCCGGCGACGGCAGCAGCGGCCTGATCAGCCTGGCCACCGCCATCGTCCTGATCGCCCTGTGGTTCCTCGTCACGGAAACCGGCTGGGTCAAGCCCCTGTTCCTGCCATCCCCCCTGGCCGTCTGGGACAAGTTCGTACTGGCGCTCACCGACGGCGTCTCCAACTCGACCCTCGCCGAACACACCATGGCCAGTCTCGGCCGCGTCGTCGGTGCCTTCCTGCTCGCCCTGGTCACCGCCGTGCCGATCGGCATCCTGATGGGTGTCAACCGCTTCGTACGCGGCCTGTTCGATCCGATCATCGAGTTCTACCGGCCACTGCCGCCACTCGCCTATCTGCCGCTGATCATCATCTGGCTCGGCATCGGCGAGTTCCCGAAAGTATTCCTGATCTATCTGGCAATCTTCGCACCGATGGCCATCGCGGCCCGGGCCGGCGTGCGCTCGGTCTCGACCGAACAGATCCATGCCGCCTATGCGATGGGGGGTACCCGCAGCCAGGTCATCAGCCAGGTCATTCTGAAGGCCGCCCTTCCGGAGATCTTCACCGGCATGCGCATCGGCATCGGCGTCGGCTGGACCACGCTCGTCGCGGCCGAAATGGTCGCCGCGAACCGAGGCCTCGGCTTCATGGTGCTCAACGCGGCCGAGAATCTTGAAAGCGACACGGTGATCATGGGCATCTTCATCATCGGCATCTTCGCTTTCGCCTTCGACCTTTTGATCCGCCACCTGGAAAAGGCGCTCATCCCCTGGAAGGGCAAGATCTGACGGCCGCGCAACCGTACTTGAGGGTGCCCACCCTGGGCTGATCGCCCGACGCCGGCGCCGCACCGGACCAACTTGAAAACAAGACCAACGGGCCGCCCCAGCCGGCTCACGGCGAAGCTTTGCCCGAAGGGCCGCCGCGAAAATACGAGGAAACTGAAATGTCGATGACCGCAGCCGATCTTGCCCGCCTCTTCGATGCCTTCAACCGGCACGACATCGACGGCGTCATGGCCTTCTTCGCCCCGGACTGCGTGTTCGACGCCGTCGGCGGGCCGGAAGTCTACGGCACCCGCTTTTCCGGCGGCCAGGCCATCGCCGATGCCTTCAGCGCTGTGTGGCAGGCGATGCCCGATGCGCGCTGGGCCCATCACAGCCATTTCGTCCATGACGACCGGGCGGTTTCGGAATGGGTCTTCTCCGGCACCCAGGCCGACGGCAGCCGCATCGAGGCGGAGGGTTGCGACCTCTTCACCCTCGCCGACGGCAAGATCATCCGCAAACAGGCCTTCCGCAAGAACCGGCCGCCGCAGGCTGCGCAGGGCTGAGCTCAGCGCGGGAGGACAATCCGATGGACCAGCTGCTCACCAGGACGACGGCGCCAAGACAGCCCTTCGATCCGGCCTATGATCCGATCCATGCCCCCGATCCGGGCACCGGCAAGGACTATGCGCCGACCTACTGGATCGGCACGGCGGGCACGCCGCCCGCCGACGATGGCCCCGTGACCAGAGACCTCGATGTCGATGTCGCCATCATCGGCTCGGGCTATACGGGTCTGTCCTGCGCCATCCATCTTGCCAGGGAACATGGCATCAAGGCGACGGTGCTGGAAGCCAATGGCGTCGCCTGGGGCTGCTCGACTCGCAATGGCGGCCAGGCGCAGATCTCCTCGGGCCGATTGAAGCGCTCGCAATGGATCGAGCGCTGGGGGATGGATGTCGCCAAAAAGCTCCATGGCGAGATCGCCGATGCCTTCGAACTGTTCCGAGAACTGATCCGCTCGCCGGAGATCGACTGCGAGCCCCAGGATGGCGGCCATCTCTACATCGCCCATCGCGAGAAGATGATGCCGGCGCTGGAGAAGGAAACGCAGCTGCTGAACGAGGTGTTCGGCTACCGTGCCCGCATGGTCGGCCGCGACGAGATCCACAGCGATTTCGTGCGCGACGCCGAGGCTAAGGGCGCCATGTACGAGCCCGACGGCATCGGCATCCATGCCGCCAAGCTCGCCTTCGGCTATCTGAAGCTGGCGCGCAAGCTCGGTGCCAGGGTGCATGTGTCGAGCCCCGTCTTCGGTTGCGAGTTCAAGAACGGCGTCCATCATCTGCGGACGCCGGGCGGCACCGTACGCGCCCGCGCCGTCTGCATCGCCACGGCCGGCTACACTTCGCCCGGGCTGCATCCCCTGACCCGGCACCGGCTGATGCCGATCCTGTCCAACTCGGTCGTCACCCGCCCGCTCACGCAGGAAGAGCGAGAGGCGCTGAATTTCAGGACCCACATCCCGCTGACCGACACGCGCACCCTGCGCCACTACTACCGTATGCTCCCCGATGGCCGCGTGCAGATCGGCAGCCGCAGCGCCATCACCGGCGGCGATGCGGCCAATCCCAAGCATCTCAACCTGCTGCTCGAAGGGCTCTACCGGAAGTTCCCGATCCTGCGCGGCATCGAGATCGACTATTCCTGGTGGGGCTGGGTCGATGTCAGCCACGACATGATGCCGCGCATCTTCCGCCCCGACCCGGCCCAGCCGCTGTTCTACGCCATGGGCTATGGCGGCAACGGCGTCATGTACTCGGCGCAGGCCGGCCGCCGCATGGCCCAGATGGTCGCCGGCAAGGGCGGCGGCCTCGATTTGCCGATCTTCACCTCGCCGCTGCCGGGCCACGGGCTGCTGACGCCGTTCAGGCGCCTGGGACAGTGGGGCATGTACCGCTGGTACTACCTCAAGGATGAGATCTTCTAGAGTGCCTACCGATCAAATTGGTTCTGAAAACCAATATACCTATTTGAAATAACAAATGAAAGTTAAATCTCTCTCAAGACCGGATTACCCCTCCGAAAGGAACCAAGCCATGAAAATGACCACGGAAGAAGCCTTCGTCAAAGTCCTCCAGATGCATGGCATCGAGCATGCCTTCGGCATCATCGGCTCGGCGATGATGCCGGTTTCGGATCTGTTCCCCAAGGCCGGTATCAAGTTCTGGGACTGCGCCCACGAGACCAATGCCGGCATGATGGCCGACGGCTTCAGTCGCGCCACCGGCACCATGGCCATGGCGATCGGCCAGAATGGTCCCGGTGTTACCGGCTTCATCACCGCCATGAAGACGGCCTATTGGAACCACACCCCGCTCCTGATGGTCACCCCCCAGGCGGCCAACAAGACCATCGGCCAGGGCGGCTTCCAGGAAGTCGACCAGATGGCGATGTTCGAGGAGATGGTGTGCTATCAGGAAGAGGTGCGCGATCCCTCGCGCATTCCCGAAGTGCTGAACCGGGTGATCGAGAAGGCCTGGCGCGGCTGCGCTCCGGCGCAGATCAATGTTCCCCGCGACTTCTGGACCCAGGTGATCGATGTCGATTTGCCGGCGATCGTCCGCTTCGAACGCCCGGCCGGCGGGCCGCAGGCGATCGCCCAGGCCGCCAAGCTCCTGTCCGAGGCGAAATTCCCGGTGATCCTCAACGGCGCCGGCGTCGTCATCGGCAATGCCATCGGCGAGTCCATGGCGCTGGCCGAACGGCTCGATGCGCCGGTGTGCTGCGGCTATCAGCACAACGACGCCTTCCCAGGCAGCCATCGCCTCGCCGTCGGGCCGCTCGGCTATAACGGCTCCAAGGCCGCGATGGAACTGATCGCCAAGGCCGACGTGGTGCTGGCGCTCGGCACCCGCCTCAACCCGTTCTCGACCCTGCCGGGCTACGGCATCGACTATTGGCCGAAACAGGCTGCGATCATCCAGGTCGACATCAACGCCGACCGCATCGGCCTCACCAAGAAGGTCACCGTCGGCATTTGCGGCGACGCCAGGCAGGTGGCGGGCCAGATTCTGGCGCAATTGTCGCCGGCGGCCGGCGATACGGGCCGCAAGGAGCGCGTGGCCACCATTCACCAGACCCGTTCGGCCTGGCTGCAGCAGCTCTCCTCGATGGACCATGAGGACGACGATCCCGGCACGGAGTGGAACGACGGTGCCCGCCGGCGCGAGCCCAACCGCATGTCGCCCCGCCAGGCCTGGCGCGCCATCCAGGCCGCGCTGCCGAAGGAGGCGATCATCTCCACCGACATCGGCAACAATTGCGCGATCGGCAATGCCTATCCAAGCTTCGAGCAGGGCCGCAAATATCTGGCGCCCGGCATGTTCGGCCCCTGCGGCTATGGCTTCCCCTCCATCGTCGGCGCCAAAATCGGCTGTCCCGACACGCCGGTGGTCGGCTTTGCCGGCGACGGCGCCTTCGGCATCTCGATGAACGAGATGGGCGCGATCGGCCGCGAGGGCTGGCCGGCCATCACCATGGTGATCTTCCGCAACTACCAATGGGGCGCGGAAAAGCGCAACACCACCCTGTGGTACGCCAACAACTTCGTCGGCACCGAGCTCAACCCCAATCTCAGCTACGCCAAGGTGGCCGAGGGTTGCGGGCTCAAGGGCGTCAGCGTCGACACGCCGGCCGGCCTGACCGAGGCTCTCGCCAGGGCGCTCGACGATCAGGCCAGGGGCGTAACCACCTTCGTCGAGGTCGTGCTCAACCAGGAGCTGGGCGAACCCTTCCGGCGCGACGCCATGAAGAAGCCCGTGCCGGTCGCCGGCATCGACCGCGCCGACATGCGCCCGCAGCAGCGCGCCTGACCGGCCGCGGCCTGCCCGAAGCCGGGCAGGCCCTTCGCGCCGCACGCCAGTTCCCGATCTCACAGGAAACGCGCCCATGACGACCTCAGCCGTAACGCCGAGCCGGTTCGGAGGGTTTCCCTCGGCGGCAGCCCGCTATTGGCCCGGCGTGGCGGTGACCGGCGCCACCGCCATTGCCGCCCAGTTCCTGTCCGACCATTATGGCGCGCCGGCCATGCTGATGGCATTGCTGCTCGGCATCGCCCTGCATTTCCTGTCGGAGGAAGGGCGCTGCGTTCCCGGTATCGACCTGTGCGCCAGGAAGGTGCTTCGCCTCGGCGTGGCCTTGCTGGGCATGCGCATCAGCGTCGACCTGCTGATCGGGCTCGGCGCCGGCACCATCCTCCTCCTGGTCGCGGCCATCGCGGCCACCATCGGTTTCGGCCTGCTGGCCGCCAAGGTGCTCGGCCGGGGCTGGCGGCTGGCGCTGATCACCAGCGGCTCGGTGGCGATCTGCGGTGCCTCTGCCGCCATGGCCATTGCGGCCGTGCTGCCCAAGAACGAGTTCTCCGAGCGCAATCTGATCTTCACGGTGCTCTCGGTCACCGTGCTCAGCACCATCGCCATGATCGTCTATCCGATCCTCGCCCACGCGATCGGGCTTGATGCGCGCGCCACCGGCATCTTCTTCGGCGGCACCATCCACGACGTCGCCCAGGTGGTCGGGGCGGGCTTTTCCGTCTCGCCGGAGGCCGGCGAGGCGGCCACGCTGGTCAAGCTCATCCGCGTCGCCATGCTGGCACCGGTGGTGCTGGTCTATTCGCTGGCCACCCGCAATATCGCCGGCCCGGACGATGCTTCCGGCCGCCCGCCCCTGCTGCCCGGCTTCGTCATCGCCTTCCTCATCCTGGCCGCGATCAATTCGTCCGGCCTGATCCCGCGGGTGGTCGCCGAAGCGGGCTCCGAGGTCTCGCGCTGGGCCCTGCTGGCCGGCATCGTCTCCGTCGGCATGAAGACGGCGCTACGCCGGGTGCTCGACGTCGGCGGTGACGCGGTCGCCCTCATCGTCGCCGAGACCGTCTTCCTCGCCCTCTTCATCCTCGCCGGCATGTATCTCCTGGGGCATGTGTCATGAAACCGCTCGACCGCATCATCGCCGCGGCCAAGGCCGCACCCAGGCGCATCGTCCTGGCCGAGGGCGAGGATCCCCGTATCGTCGAGGCCGCCTTGCGGGCGAGCCGGGACGGCATCGCCCGGATCATCCTCCTCGGCAGCGGCGACATCATCAGGCAGCGTCTGCTCGAAGCCGGCGCCGCAAGCGAAGAGATCCGCATCGAGGACCCGGCCACCTCGCCGCTCGCCCCTCGCCTGGCCGCCTCCTATCACCGGCTGCGCCAATCCAAGGGCGTCGACGCGCATGCGGCTGCCGAGGCGCTGCGTTCACCGCTGACCTTCGCCGCCATGATGGTGCGCGAGGACGAAGCGGACGGCACGGTGGGCGGCGCCGTGGCGACCACCGCCGATACCGTGCGCGCGGCGCTGCAATGCATCGGCCGGGCGCCCGGCGCCGCCCTGGTCTCCAGCTTCTTCCTGATGATGCTGTGCCAGCCCTACCACGTGAAGAAGGGCGCCTTCCTGTTTGCCGATTGCGGCCTCGTCATCGATCCCGATGCGGCAGAGCTCGCCGATATCGCGCGGGTGTCCGCCCGCTCCTACCAGACCTTGGCCGGCGTATCGGCCAAGGTGGCGATGCTGTCCTTCTCCACGATCGGCAGCGCTTCGCACGAACGCGTCTCCAAGGTGGTGGAGGCGACGCGCCTTGCCCATGCCGCCGATCCCGATCTTGCCATCGACGGAGAGCTGCAGTTCGACAGTGCGTTCGTCGAAGCGGTGAGTGCCGCCAAGGCACCGAACTCACCCCTGCACGGCGGCGCCAATGTCTTCATCTTTCCCAATCTCGACGCTTCCAACATCGGCTACAAGATCGCCCAGCGCATCGGCGGGGCGAGCGCCATCGGGCCGATCCTGCAGGGGCTGGCCAAGCCTGCCAACGACCTCTCGCGCGGCTGCAGCGCCGAGGATGCCTATCACATGATCGCGGTCACCACGCTCCAGGCGGCCGACATGCGTCAGCCGACTGCGTCCTTCCTCCATGGCGGTGACGGTGACCCCAAGCCTTGAGGCATGGGACAGGAACAAGGCGGCCGGCCTCGCGTTTTTCCGGTCAAGTCAACGCCCGCATATCTGCGCAAACGACCGCACGACACCACCAACGATAACCCCAGGAAGGTGACCATGATCAGCCGACGCAATGTCCTGAAGCTGGGCGGCTCGACTGCCGCCGCCTTGGCAAGCGGAATGATTTTGCCGCCTCTCGCCCACGCGGAAGAGACGGTCACCCTGCCCTTTGCCAATGGCGAGCGCCCCTTGGTGACATATCCCGGCAAGCGCCCCCTGATCGGGCTGACCGAGCGCCCGCCGCAGCTCGAAACGCCCTTCCAGATCTTCAATGAAGGCATCATCACCCCGAACGACGCCTTCTTCGTGCGCTACCACCTCTCCGACATCCCGCTCGGGATCGATCCCCAGACCTACCGGGTCGAGGTCAAGGGGCTGGTCAGGACGCCGCTTTCCCTGTCGCTGGATGACCTCAAGGCTTTCGAGCCGATCGAAATGGTGGCCGCCCACCAGTGCTCGGGCAACAGCCGCGGCTTCGTCGAACCGCGCGTCGCCGGCGGACAGCTCGCCAATGGCGCCATGGGCAATGCCAGGTGGAAGGGCGTTCCCCTCAAGGCCGTCCTCGACAAGGCCGGCGTGCAGCCCGGCGCGGTGCAGGTATCGTTCGGCGGCCTGGACGGTCCGGCTGCGCCCGATACGCCCGATTTCGTCAAGGCCCTCGACATCGACCATGCCCGCGACGGCGAGGTGATGCTGGCCTATGCCATGAACGGCGAGGACCTGCCCTGGCTGAACGGCTTCCCGGTGCGCCTGGTCGTACCGGGCTGGTACGGCACCTACTGGCTCAAGCACCTCAACGAGATCACCGTGCTCGACAAGGTGTTCGAGGGCTTCTGGATGAAATCCGCCTACCGCATTCCCGACAATGCCTGCGCCTGTACCGAACCCGGCAAGGCGCCGGACAAGACCGTGCCGATCAACCGGTTCAATGTGCGCTCCTTCATCACCAGCGTGCTCGACGGCCAGAAAGTGCCGGCCGGCGCACCCATGAAGCTGCGCGGCTTCGCCTTCGATGGCGGCTCGGGCATCAGGCAGGTTTCCATCTCGACCGACGACGGCGCCACCTGGCTGCCGGCACGCCTCGGCGAGGATCTCGGCAATTATTCCTTCCGGGAGTGGACCACCGATATTCGGCTCGAGCCGGGAGCCCATGTGCTCAAGGTGCGCGCCACCGGCAATGACGGCAAGACCCAGCCCGACAAGCCGCTGTGGAACCCGGCCGGCTACATGCGCAACTGCGTCGAAGCCACCAAGGTCACGGCAGCCTGAGGAGAGCCATGATGAAACGTATCGTCACCGCATCACTGGCAGCCGCCCTCGCTTTGCTGCCTGTCTCCCTGGTCTTCGCCCGGCCGCTGACCTACCAGCTTCCCGACGAGGCTTCCAAATTCAAGGACGGGCCGAACCTCGAAACCGCGCAGAACAATTGTACCGCCTGTCATTCGGCGGACTATATCCGCACGCAGCCGCCGAAGAAGGGACAGGCCTTCTGGGCTGCCGAAGTCAACAAGATGATCAAGACCTACAAGGCGCCGATCGCCGAATCCGACGTGAAGGCGATCGTCGAATATCTCGACTCAACATACTGACATATCACGATAAAATAACATATGGAGATCGCAGGGTGATCTCCGCCAACGGGTGGCGGCATCGTCAGCCCCGACGAGCCGCCTCGATCGCCGCGACGTCGATCTTGCGCATCGCCATCATCGCTTCGAAGGCGCGTTTGGCTTCCGCGCCACCGGCAGCCAAGGCCTCGGTCAACACCCGCGGCGTGATCTGCCAGGAGATGCCCCATCTGTCCTTGCACCAGCCGCACGCGCTTTCCTGACCGCCATTGCCGACGATGGCATTCCAGTAGCGATCCGTCTCCTCCTGGTCGTCCGTGGCGATCTGGAAGGAAAAGGCTTCGCTGTGCTTGAACGCGGGTCCGCCGTTGAGGCCGAGGCAAGGAATGCCGGCAACGGTGAATTCGACCGTCAGCACGTCGCCCTCCTTGCCTGACGGGTAGTCGCCGGGTGCGCGGTGGACGGCATGCACCGTGCTGTCGGGAAAGATCTCGGCATAGAAGCGGGCCGCAGCCTCGGCTTCCTTGTCGTACCATACGCAGATCGTGTTCTTGGCGATGGCCATTGCTTGTCCTTTCACTTTCAAGGCCAATACGGCCCTGGAATGTCACTGAACCTCGCTCAGTGTCGCTGAATCTCGCTCAAACGTCACTGAATCTCGCTCGCCCTCGGTTAACTCCATGTCAGTCCCGCCCCAGTATCTCGAGATGAAAAGCCTCGCTCGCTTCGTCAGCCGGGAACATGCATTCGATGCGCAGTTCCTGGGCGGCGACCGCCTGGGGCGTACCAACGGTGGTGACCATTGAGAAATAGTCGAGCACCCTGCCGTCCTTGACAAGGCCGATCGGGATGACCGGCATCGCCGCAAGGGGGCTTGCCGCCTCGGGCGAGGTCCAGGCGGGCTCGACATCCGGATAGGCCAGAAGCGCCGCCAGCAGTTCCTTGACCTTGTCGTCGATGATGCGTCCAACGGCTTCACGATGAACACGCTGGATCAGGCTTCGTGCCACAGCCGGCCAATCCGCAATGAAGGGGCGCAGGCCATTTGGATCAAAAACCAGATGCAGCAGGTTGCGCGGCGCCTTGCGCACCGACAAATCCGTGAAACGGCTGAAGAGGCGCGGCGCAGATCGGTTCGTCATGAGCACGTTCCAATAGCGATCCATGACCAGGGCCGGGAATGGTTCGTGCTGATACAGCATACGCTCCAGGGCCTTGGTGATGCTGCGCATCTCCACGCCGTCCCAGGCACCGTCGCGATATATGGGCGCGTAACCGCCAGCCAGCAGCAGCGTATTCCGGTCGCGCAAGGGCATGTCCAGAGCCGTGGCGAGGTCGATCAGCATCTGGCGACTGGGCACCGTGCGACCGACCTCGATGAAACTGAGATGTCGCTGCGACACGCCCGTGTCGAATGAGAGTTCCAATTGGCTCTTGCGGCGCAAATCACGCCAGTGGCGCAGCAGGGCGCCCACTTGGCCACCCCGCGGCGTGGCTATCGCATCCTGCATGGACATGGCCAAGCCCCTTCGGAAACGTCGTTGGATGGGAGTGCGCCGTGCCCAGGGCACGGCGCCGGCGATGTGGTCGGTCAGGCTCGCCAGGCATGCGGCTGCAAGAAGCCTTCGAGTGGCGGCCGGGCAATGGTGCCGACATAATTGGTGATCGTCGAGGCCGCGGTCACGGCCAGCATCTCCAACACCTGCTCCCCATGGAACCCGGCGTCGACGAAGGTTTCGACATCGTGGTCGCTCACATGGCCGCGCCTCTCGATCAGCTTCCGGGCCAGGCTGGACAGCGCAGCCAGCCTTCCATCCGCAGGGATGCCGCGCCTGCGGACCGCCTCGACATCGGCAGGCGCGAGGCCCTCCTTCAGAGCCAGCATGGTGTGGAATGCCACCGCCCAATCGCAGGAATTGGCGACGGCATTGGTCAGCAGCAGCATCTGGATCTCCGCCTCGGTGAACGTACCGGAATGAACCTGCCGGAACAGGCCGGCGAACGCCTTGATCAGCGCCGGCGAGTTTGCCATCGCACCTGCGATGTTGGGGATCACGCCGAAGGTTTTGGCGAGTTCACCGAGAACCGGACGCGCCTCCTCGGGCGCGGTGGCGGCGGTGTGGATGGGATAGGATGGCATGTTGGCTCCTCGTCATTTCTGGCGAACGGCATCGTTCGTGTCGAGGGGAGTAAAGCCACTTGCTGGGGGTCGCCCAACTACCTCCGGGGTAGTGGCGTCGGGCAGCGCGGGAGCGAATAGGCCGGCAGATGGTTTCGTAGCTCCCGTTTCCTGCGCCTGGGCGCCAGGCATGGCTGGAGCGACCGCGCGGCCGACTTGTTCGCGTGCCGTCGCCAAGGTCTCGGCACCGGCCGACTTCCTGGTCACCGAATTGGCCGATGCGCGCTGGAGCACGCAAGTGGTGATGGGTTGGCAGTTACTGCCTCACCATCGAAGAACAACTGCAGCGAGCGCGCCGGCCGCACGTCCAGGACAAGCAGCACTGCCAGCAACTCTCATGCATGCAGCGGCTTGGGTTCTCGCAGGTTCGGTAGGAGCACCGTGAGAATTCCGAGTGCCGGCAGGAAGGCGCAGAGCTGGAAGACGAAATTGATGCCCGTCCAGTCGGCCAGCGTGCCGAGCGCCGCCGCCCCGATGCCGCCGATGCCGAAGATGAAGCCGAAGAACAGGCCGGAGACCATGCCGACGCGGCCGGGCATCAGTTCCTGCCCATAGACCACGATTGCAGGGAAGGCCGAGGAGATCACAAAGCCGATGATCACGCTCAGCACGGCGGTTGCCATCAATCCGACATGCGGCAGCAGCAGGGAGAACGGCAGCACACCCAGGATGGAAACCCAGATCACGACCTTCCGGCCAAGCCTGTCGCCGATCGGCCCGCCGGCAATCGTACCGGCCGCAACCGCCGCGAAGAACACGAACTGGTAGATCTGGGCCGTCTGCGTGGCCAGGCCGAACTTGTCCTTGAGATAGAAGATGTAATAGCTCGTGAAGCTGCCGAGATAGATATATTTGGAGAAAAGCAGCGCGATCAATATGGCCATTGCCCGCGAAACCTGCCCACGCGACAAGGTCGCATGATGGGTGGGTGCCTTGTGTGACGGCCGCCTGGCATGGCCGTTGAGCCGGTACCAGTGCCCGAGCGCCGTCAATATGACGATGCCGGCAAGAGCTGCGAGCGCGAACCAGCCCAAGCCGGCCTGCCCACGCGGCAGCACGAAGAAGGCGGCGGCCAGGGGACCGAGCGCCGAGCCGAAATTGCCGCCGACCTGGAACAGCGATTGCGCCAGCCCATGGGCCCCGCCCGATGCCAGGCGAGCGATACGCGAGGACTCCGGATGAAAGATCGAGGAGCCAAGTCCCAGCAGCATGGAACCGATCAACAGGACGCCGTAGTTCGGGGCGAAGGCGAGCGTCAACAAGCCGGACATCGATGAAGTCATGCCGACCGGCAAGGAATATGGCAGGGGCCGACGATCGGTATAGTAGCCGATGAAAGGCTGAAACAGCGACGCCGTGATCTGGTAGATGAAGGTCAGAAAGCCGACCTGCGCGAAAGTGAGCTCGAAATTACCCTGAAGGATCGGATAGACGGCGGGCAGAAGCGCCTGCAGCATGTCATTCAGCAAGTGACAGAAACTTGCGGCCCACAGGACGGAGAACACCGTCTTCGTATTTTTCTGCGGCTGCGGATGTATGCGTTGACGCGGTAGATCTTGGGTAGACACGGAAGATCCTCAGAGAAAGCCATGGTCGATCGGCGCGAAAATCTTGCGCACGGCCTATCAACAGCGTACCGAGAGGTCGTACGGCCTGCCACCAATGTTGGGCCATATTCCTACGAGAGTGGGCCAACATGCGCGATGTCCATATCGACACGGTCGACCATATCCCCCGACCGATCATCGCGATCGGTCGCGATTATCCCGACGGCTTCATCGTCCCGCCCCATCATCATCGACGAGGACAATTGATCTCGGGGGCGTCCGGCGTCGTCGTGCTCGCGACGCCGAGCGGCACCTGGGTCATGCCCCCGCAGCGCGGCATGTGGATTCCTCCCGGCACGACGCATCACGTGCGCATGGTCGGTGCGGTCGGCATGCAAAGCCTCTATCTCGAACCCGACGCGGTTCCCAGCATGCCCGCCCACTGCCAGGTCGTCTCCATTTCGCCCTTCATGCGAAGCCTGTTGACCGAGGCGCTCAACCTGCCGCTCGAATATGACCTCGACAGCCGCTCGGGCGCCTTGATGGAGTTGATACGGCACGAAATGCAGCAAATGCCGGTGCTGCCGCTTTCCCTGCATTATCCATCGCATGGGGCGTTGGCCCTTCGCTGCCGACGCTTCGTCGAGCGGCCGACCATTCATGAGAGGATCGACGACTGGAGCACGGCGCTCGGCATGAGCCGGCGCACCTTCACCCGCTTCTTTCGGCGCGAGACCGGCCTCAGCTTCCTGGCCTGGCGCCAGCAGGCCTGCCTGTTGTGCGCAATGCCCCGCCTGGCCGCAGGTGACCCCGTCACGACGGTTGCAATTGATCTGGGCTATGAGAACCCTGCCGCCTTCACGATCATGTTCAAGCGCGCCTTCGGCAGCCCGCCCCTGACCTATCTCGGCATGCGGAATAGTCGCACCGCCTGAACCGATAGTGCGAAGGACTTTGCGAAGTTCGTCCACAATCTCGACAAGTGCCGCGGCGGCCCCAAAGATCCATGTCGCCCGGAAATCCGCCTCGATCTACCCGTCGTCTCGAAGATCCGAAGTTGTGCTCTGGCGTTTCATATGGTCGATGAAGGCGCGCAGTTTCGGCAAGACCTGCCGTCTGTCCGGATAGTAGAGAAAGACGCCAGGCACGGTAATGGCGTAAGGCACCATCACCGCCTGCAATCGACCTTCGGCGATCGGCGCCCTGGCGAGCGGGCCGGGCAAGTGGGCAAGTCCCAGCCCCCGGATCGCCGCGCCCAGGAGGGTGGGAAAGTCATGTGCGATCAGCGGCCCTGAGACGATCGCCTCCACCGTTCTATTGCCCTCGACAAAACGCCATGGCGCGATCGATCCATCCGAGCGGCGCATCCGCATGCAGGCATGCTGGCGCAGATCGTCGATGCGCTCGGGGCCCTTGCGCTTGACTAGATATTCCGGACTGCCGACGACCACGAACGGGAACGCAGGCGTCAGGCGCAGCGCGATCATGTCGGCCGCAATGAACTGCCCCATCCGGATGCCGGCATCGAATCCCTGAGCCGCAAGATCGATCAGTTCCCCGCTCGCCGCGATCTCTACCTCGATTTCCGGATAAGCCTGGCAGAAGGATGCGATCAGCGGCTCGAGCAAAACCGACACCACGCCAGGGGGCACGGCAAGGCGCAGCAGGCCGGTCGGCCTGCTTCCGAGCGCGCGCGCAACCTCGCTTGCGGCAACCAGTTCCTCGAAGGCGGGCCTTGCCCGCGACAAGAAGCGTTCGCCGGCTTCGGTCAGCCCGACGCTGCGTGTCGTCCTCAGGAGAAGCGCTGCGCCGAGGCGCGCCTCCAGCGCCCGTACCGACTGGCTTATCGCCGACGGTGTCACCCCGAGCGCGGCGGCCGCGCGACGGAAACTGCGGTGCTGGGCGACGTTCAAGAACGCCTCCACACCGTCCAGCGCGCTGTGTCTGACTGTGAAGTTTTGCTTCATAGCACATCAACATTATCGCAGATATGCGCTCATCGAAAGGGAGCATAGTTTGAGGGGCGTTTTCGAAGCGTTCCGGCCCGAAGGCCGGGCAATCGCGTCAACCCGTGAGAGGGCTCCACATGTCGCCGGCAACCATCTTCCTGCTGCATCTGGTATTGGGCTATGTGCCATGGCTGCTATGTTTCGGTGCCTATGGCTGGCCGAGGCTCCGGTCGATGGACAGGGTCGAGGCGCAACGTGCCATCGCAACCCTGCACAGCTTTCGGTTTTTCGGGCTCGTCTTCCTCGTTCCGGGTGTGGTCGGTCCCAATCTGCCCAGCGGCTTTGCCGAGTTCGCCGCCTATGGCGACTTCGCCACCGGCTTGCTGGCCATGCTGGCCCTTGTGATGGTCAGGATACGCCCGCTGTTCTGGAGCTTCGTGGTCGCCTTCAACGTCGCGGGAACAATCGACATCATCGTCGACTATTATCACGGCAACCAGCTCGGCCTTCCGGATCTCGCCGGGGCGTTGGGCGCCGCCTACGCGATCCCGATGCTCTACGTACCCCTGCTGATGATCACGCATGTTGCCGCATTCTATATGCTGGCACGTCGCCAGCCGCAGGCAACTCAGGCCTTCTCCGCGAACCACTGAACACGGATGACGCTACGCCAGACCACACCCAATTCAGCTTGGCGAGCAGCCATCATACAGCATTGGCAAACAGAAGGCGGCGGCAGCTCATTCTGTCCGCACGCGGCGCCTCCCCAACAAGAAGGTCAAATCACTTCAATGCCTGAAATACCTGAGACGTCTTCCACTGCCTGGTTATGTCCGCATTGTCTTTAAAAAATATCGTACCGTATTCATCGGGTACGCGAGTTACAACATCGCCTGTTTTTCCTGTCGAGATCCTGGCGATATTCACTAATGACTGCGTTCCGTTGTCCAGATATGCACCATGGCCCTCAGCCCCTTCAGTTGAGAAAGTTATGGCACCGAAGTTCCTGTCGGTCGGCTCACTATCGGCGAGCCACCCCTGAGGCACCACGTCATCTCCCTTGGCACGCGCTGCCCAGACATGTCCCTGCGAACCAAGCTCGGTTGCATTGGTCCCGTCCACTCCAGGCGAGCCAACTACGACAAGATCGTCAACACGAAGACCATTTTCATGAATGGCTACACTCGCCATATAAGACCCATAGCTGTGTCCAATAAGAGTGATGTGACTATGGGGATTCGTCCTCGCCACTTCGTATCCGGTGACATCCTCTTTTAGCGCTTGCGCGCCATGACGACTATCGCCGTAAGTTCCATTTATGCCTGCAGGAATATTGTCGGGCATATCCGCCCCCATCCAGACAATGATGGAATTTTTAGCGTTAGGTTGTCCCTCGAAATTCATCTGGTGAAAGAGAGAGAGGCCCTGCGTCACAGTCGGGAACTGAGATCCGATCCCATCTTCTTTTTTGGCGTCATGACTGACGCCGGGAACGAGAACACCTATATTGTGAGCTGTATCAGGATTTCCCAAGGCTACGGCAAATCGTCCATCATCTGCAGGATCATATGTAAGAAGATAGGCCTCCGATCCTCCTTGTGAATCGAGCATCTCCATCTGAATGTGGATTTTTTTGGCAATTGAAAGTTCACCTCTCAGGCGGCTTTGCTCATCTTTCAACGCCCGGATCTTCTCCTGATAGTTTACTCCGTCTCTTCCTGCCTCCCCACTCGGCACGGCATTTTTCAGCGCTTGAATTTCGTTAGGGATTTCCCAAAGTCTTTCCTGGTCCCTGGCAATATCCAGATTGACGCGCTTCCTGTTTATCTTGTCGATGTCCTCGGCCGGCAAACCTCTGAGCTTTCCAAGCTCGTCGGTGTGATTGGCGATCAGATCCTGGCGCGTCTCAGTGGACAGAGTGCCCCACCATGATGACACCACCGACGGATCGCTGCCTTCGGGAAGCACGGTTGTGTGATCCGGCTCAGGCTCGCTGATCGGCCTTTGGTGGATCGGCGTGTTGGCGTAGGCGAAGGTTTTCTTCGGAGCGGACGTCTTGGATACCGACGTCCTTGCTTCATCGAGAGCCGCGTCGAACGATACCTGATGCGACAGGGCGACAGGAGAATCCGGCCTGGATGATGGGAGAGCACCACCTATCGCACCGATTGCAGGATTGCTCATGAGACCTGTTCCTTCTCAAGATGTCATGGCCTGATTGTTGCGCAGGTTCTGCGTGGAGGACTATTCCCCCGGGGACTGCGCCAGTTTCCTTTTGCTCGGCTGCGATTGTTTGAGGTCCCGGTCTCGCCGGCGGAAACGGCGTATCCATCGCACCAAATACAGGAATAGGTCGTGAATCGGGATCTACCGTGCCAATCCCAGCACCCCCACCGTTCGTGACGTCGTCCCGACCCGTATTGGCAACGCCCGAAAAGTCGATGAGGGCTTAGGCGTGGCGGGGTACCGGCCCGCTGTGGATCGCGATATCGCTGGAAGCGGCAGGAACATGACGATCAGGCTCCCACCAGGGGCATGCTGACGGTCCGCCGCCCTTGCGTTTTGGGAGCACCGCCAAACACGCTGCGCTTCAAGCCTGTGCCGGCTGCCCGCTACCGACATCGATCGCATGGCAGGCGACGCGCACGTCGCTTTCGACCATGCGCATCTCAGGCCGCTCGCGCTTGCAGATCTCCATGGCCAGCGGGCAGCGCGGATGGAAGGCGCAGCCCGGCGGAGGATTGAGCGGGCTCGGCAGGTCGCCGGCCAGGGGTGCCCGGTCGCGGTTGGGGTTTTCGATATCAGGGATCGTCTCGAGCAGCAGCTGCGTATAGGGATGGCGCGGCCTGTCGAACACGGTGCGGCCCGGCCCCTCCTCCACCAGGCGGCCGAGATACATCACGCCGATGCGATCGGTCAGGAAGCGCACCACCGACAGATTATGGCTGATGAACAGGTAGGTCAGGCCGAGGCGCTGCTGTAGGTCCTTGAGCAGGTTGAGCACCTGCGCCTGGACCGAGACGTCGAGAGCGGAGGTCGGCTCGTCCAGAAGCAGCAATTCAGCCTCGGCAGCCAAGGCGCGGGCAATGGAGATGCGCTGGCGCTGGCCGCCGGAGAACTCATGCGGATATTTGGTGCCGTCACCGGGCGCCAGCCCGACGGTCGACAGCAGGGCACCGACCCGGGCACGGCGCTCGGCCCGCGGCAGATGCCGCATCGGCTCGGCGATACTGCGCCCGATGCGCCAGCGCGGATTGAGGCTGCCGACCGGATCCTGGAACACCATCTGCAAGTGTACCGGCTTGCCGCCCTGGCCGACGAAGTCGATGCGGCCCTCGCTCGGCGCCTCCAGCCCGGCGATCAGGCGGGTGATGGTGGATTTGCCGCAGCCGGACTCGCCCACGATCGAGAAGGTGGTGCCCCGCGGGATCGAGAAGCTCACGCCGTCGACGGCCCGCACCAGCTTGCGACCGGCGCGGGTGACGACGCGCTGCAGGAAGGGCGCGGAGACGTCGAAGGTCTTGGAGAGATCGGTGACCTCGACCAGCGCGGCGGCGTTGTCCTGCTTCATGGCACCTCGCCGTCGATCCACTGATTGTCGGCGGCCACCACCCGGCCCCGCTTCACCACGAGTGCGCGCGCCGGACGATCCACCAGGATCTGCGCCAGGTTCTCGCCCGCGATCAGGACGAGGCTGCCCTCGCAGCCCACCTCGAGCCCATAGCCTTCCAGGCCGAGCAGATCGGCGCCGCGACGCGTGCCCATGTCGAGGGCCCTGAGCAGCTCCGCATCGGCGCGGCAATGGGTGCGGTAGGCCAGGAGCCAGCAGCGGTCGAGCATGTCGCCGTCGCCATGCGGGTTCCAGGTGTCGCGCAGGGAATCCGAGGCGACGGCACAGCGCACGCCGCGCGCGGCGAGCTCGAACATCGGCGGGAAGCCGATCTCGCCCGGTACGGCGGAAATGATGCCGATGCCGGCTTCGGCCAGCACGTCGATCATGCGCTGCACCTTGTGGGCCGGGCCGTCGCCAAGGCAGAAGGCATGGCTGACGACCACCCGCCCCTGCATGCCCAGCGCCCGCGTGCGCTCGGCGATCATGCCGAGCTCGAACAAGCCGAGCTCCCCCGGCTCGTGCAGATGGATGTCGATCTTGGCACCCTTCCGGCTGGCGATGCCGAAGATGGTGTCGAGATGGCCCTTGGGGTCGGCGTCGATGGTGGCAGGGTCGATACCGCCGATGACGGAAGCGCCTTCGTCCAGAGCTGCCTCCATCAGTTCCGCGGTGCCGGGGTCGATCATCAGGCCGGTCTGGGGAAAGGCGACGAGTTCGAGGCCGACGGCATGCTTCACCTTCTCCCAGGCTTCCAGGACACCATGGAGATTGTCGAGCTTGTAGCCGGTAGAGATATCGACATGGCTGCGGATATGGGTCGAGCCCATTTCCACGCAACGCCGCATCAGATTGCCGGCACGCTCGGGCACGCCCCAGGGCAGGTCCTTGCGGATGGCGACCTCGTTGTCGATCATCGCCCGGAGCGAGGGCGGCACGTTGATGGAGTGCCAGGGCAGGCCCCACAGGATCTTGTCGAGATGGACATGCGCCTCGACGAAGGGCGCGATGGCGATGGCCCCCTTGCCGTCGACCACCGGCACACCCTCGGGCCGGTCGAGATCGCGGCCGATGGCGGCGATCCGGCCGCCGCGGATCAGGATGTCGGCGCTTTGCCTGGCGTCCGGGCGGATATTGGCGAGAAGAAGATCAGTCATTTCACAACTCGGGCATCAACGAAGACGGGGATTGAGGACATCGCGCAGCCAGTCGCCGACGATGTTGACGGAAAGGACGAGCAGGACGAGCGCTGCGCCGGGGAACAGCGAAATCCACCATTCGCCGGACAGCAGGAGGTCGTTTCCGGCGCGGATCAACGTGCCGAGCGAGGGCTGGGATGGCGGCATGCCGAGCCCGAGGAAGGACAGGATCGCCTCGGTGAGGATGGCGACGCCGAGGCCCAGCGTGGCGAGCACCAGCACCGGCCCGATCGTGTTGGGCAGGATATGGGAGAGCACGATCCTGAAGCTCGATACCTTGGAGATCCGCGCGGCGGCGACATAGTCCTTGCGCCGCTCGATCATGGTGGTGGCGCGGACGGTGCGGGCGAATTGCACCCAATCGGCGACGCCGATGGCAAGGATCACCACGTAGAAGCGCATGTCCTCGCGCAGCGCCGCCGGCATCACGATCTTGGCGACGCCATCGATGAAGAAGGCGATCATGATGGTGGGAAAGGAGAGCTGCACATCGCCCAGGCGCATGATCACGGCATCGACCCAGCCCCCGAAATAGCCGGCGAGCAGGCCGAGCAGTACGCCCAGCGTCACCGAGAACAGCACGGCCGCGACGCCGACCAGGAGGGAGATGCGCATGCCGTAGAAGATCGCCGACAGGATGTCGCGCCCCTGCTCGTCGGTGCCGAGCAGATAACGCGCGCTCCCTCCTTCCGACCAGACCGGTGGCAGGCGCGCATCCATGATGTCGAGGGTGGCCGGATCGAAGGGATCATGCGGTGCGATCAGGTTGGCGAAGACCGCGCATAGCACCAGAAGGCCGAAGATGATCGTGGCTATGATGACGGCAGGCGAGGTCCGAAAGCGCCAGGCGAGTTCGCTGGCAGCCACGCTTCTGACGATGGCGGCAAGTTGGCTCATTTCACCCTCAATCTCGGATCGACCAGCAGATAGGTCAGGTCGACGATCAAATTGATCAGCACGAAGCTGAAGCCGACGAAGGCGAGATAGGCCGCCATCACCGGAAAGTCGGCGAACTCGATCGCCTGCAGGATCAGGAGGCCCATGCCCGGCCATTGGAACACTGCCTCGACCACGATGGCGAAGGCGATCAGCGAGCCGATCTGCAGGCCGACGATGGTGATCACCGGCAACAGACTGTTTCGTAGCGCATGGGTGAGATGCACCGCCCGGTCCGACAGGCCGCGTGCCCGGGCGAACTTGATGAAATCGGAGCGCAGCACCTCCAGCATCTCGCCGCGGATCAGGCGCATGATCATCGAGACCTGGAAGACGGCGAGCGTGATGGTTGGCATGATCAGGGCCTTGAGGCCGCTCACCGTGAGGAAGCCGGTGGTCCACCAGCCGATCCGCACCGTGTCGCCGCGCCCGAAGGCCGACAGCCAGCGCAGCTCCACCGAAAAGACCAGGATCAGCAGCATGCCGATCAGGAATTGCGGCATGGAAATGCCCAGCAGCGAGCCCATCTGGAACAGGCGGCTCAGCCAGCCGCGCGGCCTCAAGGCCGTGTAGACCCCCATGGGAATGCCGACCAGCAGGGCGGTCAGGGTCGCCGCGAAGACCAGCTCCAGCGTCGCCGGCAGGCGGGTGAGGATAAGGTCGAGGACGGGCTGCCTGTTGCGGTAGGAAACGCCGAAATCGCCGACCACGGCCCGTTCGACGAAACGCCAGAACTGCACGATCGTCGGCTGGTCGAGGCCGAGGGCGGCCCGCAATTCCTCGCGCTGCGCCAGCGTTGCATTGACGCCGAGCACGTTGTTCACGGGGTCGCCGAGGAAGTTGAAGATGCAGAAGGACAACCCGGTGACGACCAGCATGACCAGGATGACGCTGGTGAGACGAGTTGCGAGCATGGAGATCATGAGGGTCTCTCGATCCCTGGCGCATTTTCCGGAAGAGCCCATCGGCCCTTCGATGAGGAAGATGCATCAATGCGAAAAATTGGACGAAGTCTGCGGCCCAACGGTAATGAATCCGGATTGTGCTGCCCCTCACCCCTACCCTCTCCCCGCAAGAGCCAAGCGAGGTAGGGTGAGGTGCGGCGCTACCTCGTCAGTACGGCTCGGAACTTGCGGAGGGGCGGTGGGAGATACCGCCCCTCCGTTTGCGCATGATGCCGGACAGTTTCGGGGGACCCGGAAAAAACATCATGCGGCAAAGCGAAGGCCGGAGCAGATGCGGCAGGCGCCTGCCCTCGCGCGCCTCAGTTCATGGTGTAGTACCAGAAGCGCGTATACTCGTCGGCGGGCACCACGGCATTGACCTTGTCGCTCATGCCCCAGGTCAGGAACTGCTGGTGCAGCATGATCTTGCCGACCTCGTCGCGGTGGATCTTCACCACTTCCGAGATCATGGCCTGGCGCTTGGCCGGATCATATTCGGTACCGATCTGCTCGATCAGCTTGTCGACCTTGGGGTTGGAATAACCCTTGGGATTCCAGGTGCCGAGATCGCCGGTCGGCGTGTGGATCGTCGCCGACATGATGTTGTAGGCATCGATCGAGGGCAGGCCGGCCCAGCCCAGCATGTAGAAGGAATATTTGCCCGCGGGCAGTTCGGTATCGGTCTGGACCGGCGTGTGCATGGTCAACTGGACCTTGATGCCGATCTTGGCGAGCATGCCGACGGTGGCCTGGCAGATCCTTTCGTCATTGATGAAGGAGCCGGCCGGGCAATCCATCGGCAGGGTAAAGCCCTTGGCATAGCCCGCTTCCGCCAGCAGGGCCTTGGCGGCCGCCACGTCATAGGGGAAGCGAACGTCCAGGCTGGCGTCGTAGAAGGGCAGCTCGGGCGCGAGCGGCACGGCCGTCGGGCGCGAATTGCCGCGCATGATGCTGCGCTTGATGCCCTCGATATCGATGGCCTGGTAGATGGCCTTGCGCACCCTGACATCGGCAAGCGGATTGCCCTCGACCCCACTGCCCGGCAGCGTCTTGCTCTGCTGGTCCATGCCGAAGAAGATCGAGCGCAGATGCGGCGCGCGCATGATCTTCATGCCGGGTGTCGATGCGATGCGGTCCACGTCCTGTGGGGGTGCATTGCGGATGAAGTCGACCTCTCCCGACAAGAGGGCGGCGACGCGGGTGGCGGCATTGGTGATCGGTGTATAGACGATCTCGTCGAGATTGTGCTGGGGCTTGTCCCACCAGTCCTCGTTCTTGACCAGCACGGTGCGGATATCGGGCTGGCGCGAAGCCAGCTTGAACGGCCCGGTGCCGATGCCCTGGGTGGTCATGGCGCCGCCGGTGTTGGAGGACAGGTCGATCGGCTTGGTGGCACCGACCGATTCCTGGAACTTCTTGTCCAGGATGTACCAGCCGGCGAAATCGTTGAGCAGCAGCGCATATTTGCGCTTGAGCGTCACCGTCACCGTATGGTCGTCGACCTTGGTGATCTTGGCGATCGGCTCAAGCAGGCCGGCGAAGGGTGAGCCCGGCGCGCCCGCCCGCTCGAAGGAGAAGATCACGTCATCGGCCGTGAAGGGGTCGCCATTGTGGAACTTGACGCCCTTGCGCAGATGGAACCGCCACTCGGTGTCCGAAACGGCCTCCCAGCTCTCGGCCAAAGCCGGCTCGAGCTTGAGGTCTTTATTCCAGCGCACCAATCCTTCATAGACATTGCTGAGCAGGCTGAGCGTGAAGTCGTCTCGCGCCGCATGCGGGTCCATGGAACTGATTTCCTGGGCTTCGGCGAAGCGCAGCGTCTTGGCGCTGGCTGCTCCCGTGGCCAGCACGGCGCACGAAGCGATCAGCAGGATCTTCAAATAGGTCTTCACGGATATCTCCCGGTTAAACGGTCCTTCGTCAGCGGTCACGACGGCGCGGCTTTGTTGTTGTCTCGCGCTTCGTCACCAAGCGACCGGCTGCTTGTCGGACGGTCGGTGACACCGTTCGCCGCAGACGATCCATTCCCCTGCCCATCCTCGGATCGGCCACTGCGATCATTCCATAAGCGGCAACAGCCGTCTACAAATTTGTACTATATAGAGTATACAATCTTGTACGACGACGTTGGAGACGAGTTTCGACGACGCGGGAAACAGCATTCCCTCGCGATCGTCAGAGCGTCGTACCGCCTTGATGCAAGAAACAGGCTGCCGTGGTGGCGCCTGCACTGGCGAGCCGGGGACTCTCGGCCTGGCAGCGCGGCCCGTTTTGCCGGCAGCGCGGATGGAAGGCGCAGCCTTTCGGCCAGTTGCCCAGGCGCGGCATCGCCCCGTCGATCTGGGCCAGACGCTCGACCTGGCGGCCCAACGAGGGAATCGAAGCCATCAGGCCGGCTGCATAGGGATGGCTCGGCCGCTGCACTACGGCCTCCACCGGGCCGATCTCCACCACGCGGCCGGCATACATCACCGCTACCCGGTCGGCGATCTCGGCAATCACCCCCATATCGTGGGTCACCAGCATGATGGCCGTGTTCTTCTCCCGCGCCAGGCGCTTCAGCAAAGCGAGGATCTGGGCCTGGATCGAGACATCGAGCGCCGTCGTCGGCTCGTCGGCGATAATCAGCTCCGGTTCCCCCGCCAGCGCCAGGGCAATCACGATACGCTGGCGCATGCCGCCCGAAAACTGGTGGGGATATTGCTCGAAACGATTGACGGGATCGGCGATTCCAACTTCGGTGAGGAGGCGGATCGCTTGGCTGCGAGCCTCCTCGCGACCGAGGGCCGGAAAATGGGTGCGGATGGTTTCGGTCAGCTGGCGCCCGACGGTGAACAGCGGATCGAGGCTCGTCAACGGATCCTGGAAAATGGCGCCGATGCGACGACCGCGGATCAAGCGCTGACGATGGGGAGGAAGGTTGTCGATGCGCTCGCCACTCAGATGGATACTGCCGGCCGCAATACGCCCCGGCGCTTGCAGGAGCCCGATCAGGGCATTGCCGGTCATCGACTTGCCCGCGCCCGATTCGCCGACCACCCCGAGGATCTCGCCCGGTGCGATATCGAAGGAGACATTGTCGATGGCGACCAGCGTACCGGTACGCACCGGAAATTCGATGCGCAGGCCCCGGACTTCCAGCACCGGCGGAGGCAACGGCGTCGCCCTGCCTGCTTCATCGTGCGCGCTGGTCATGCCGCCTCGCAATCAGGGCGTCGCGCCTTGGCTGCGGCCGCCGCAACAGAGGTTGTTTCCAACTCGATAATATACAATGTAGAATACACTTGTTTTCCTCCCTAGAGTCAAATCGCAAGGCCACACCATGCCTCCATCGTCCGGGCTTCTCGCCAAGCAAGTGCCTGCTGCCCCCAAGCGCCGCGGACGGGCCGACGAGCGGATCCATTCGGAGATCTATTCGGCCATCATCAACCATCAGCTTCGTCCGGCGACCCCCTTGCAGGAGGATGCGCTCGCCACGGCCTTCGGCGTCAGCCGCACACTGATCCGAAAGGTCCTGCAGCAGCTCTCCCACGAGAAGCTGGTCGAGCTCATTCCCAACAAGGGTGCGATCGTGGCCCGGCCCTCGGTGGAGGAGGCACGGCAGGTGTTCGAGGCGCGGCGCGAGATCGAGTGCATCCTGATCCGCCGCCTGGCCGCGACCATCACCGATGCGGAGATCATCAGGCTGCGGGCCGCAGTGGAAGCCGAGGCCCGGGCCCAGGAACAGGGCGACAAGCGCCGGCGGCTGCAGCTTTCGGGAGACTTTCATCGTGAACTCGCCTCCCTGGCCGGCAATGACGTTCTCAAGGATTTCGTGCATGAGCTCGTCTCGCGTTCTTCGCTGGTGATCGCCCTTTATGAATCCCCCGGCGCGGTTCCCTGCGCCTATGACGAACACAAGCGCATCGTCGATGCCCTGGCCAAGCGCGATGGCGAGGATGCCGCCCGCAACATGGAGCACCATCTGCGCCACGTGGAGGCCCAGGTCGACCTGTCAGACGTTCCGGCCCGCATCGACTTCAAATCGCTCTTCCGGCCGCTGGGCTGACCCCCGCCAGCCGGCGGGCGCGTAGGCGGCCAGCTTGCCGGCATAGGGCTTGGCAAGCGGGTAGGCGAGATCACCATGCTTGGAGGTCTTGAGGCCCATGCCGACCAGGGCCTCGGCGAATTTGACCGCTGCGCAGACGCCGTCGATCACCGGAATCTGCAGCCTGTCCTCGAGATAGTCGGCCAGGCCCGCCATGCCGGCGCAGCCGAGCACGATCGCCCCGGCCTTGTCCTCCTCCAGCGCTCTGAGGCATTCGGCCAGGATGACGTCGCGCGCCCGCGTGCCCGGCTGTTCGAGCTCGAGCACCGGCAGTTCCGTCGCCCGCACGCGGCGGCAATGATGCTGCATGCCGTAATTGCGCACCAGATGCTCGGCGATGATGCGCGTGCGCTCCAGCGTGGTGACCACGGAAAAGCCGGTGGCCACGAAGGCGGCCGCATGCATGGCCGCCTCGGCGATGCCGATCACCGGAGCGTCGGTGATCTCGCGCGCCGCCAGCAGGCCGGGATCGCCGAAGCAGGCGATGACATAGGCATCGGCCGGCGGCCCGTCGCGGATCTCGTCGACCAGGCCGATGACGCTCATGGCTTCATCGAAATGGCCCTCGATCGAAGCCGCCCCCGAGCGCGAGGTCGCGGCGACGATCTCGGTGCCGGGCGCAGCCACGGCGCAGGCACTGACACGCATCGCCTCGGTCATCGATGCCGTGGTGTTGGGATTGATCAGCTTGATGCGCATGGGCTTCCTCAGGCGGCGGAATATCTTGTTCTTAGTATTGTATACGATGTTGTATCTTTATGTGATTTCCAACGAGCGTCAATGGCGTTGATGCGCATCGACAGTCCCACGCCGTCCGGCGCATGAGTGCGATCGGCCGAACCTCTGGCGCCAGATCGGATCAGGGATCTCCGCTTGGCAGGAAGAAGCGCGGCGCGAAAGTCGGTGAATTCGGCGCGCTCGGCCCTTCGGATGCAATACATCCATAGATTGAATTTCATTGTTGACACATAATTGTATACATGTGAGGCTTTGAATCGTATCCGACAGAACCGCCTGCAAGGGAGATGTCGATGGATGGCGATAACCACCCCGTCCTCAGGGTGCGCAATCTCAAGACCGGGTTTGCCACGCCGGCAGGCATGGTGGTGGCGGTCGATGGCGTCGATTTCGATCTCCATCGCAACGAGATCCTGGCGATCATCGGCGAATCCGGCTCGGGCAAGACCGTGACGGCCCTCTCGCTGATCCGGCTGATCACCTCGCCGCCCGGGCGCTATCTCGGCGGCTCGATCGAGATCGGCGGACGCGATCTTCTCAGCCTCGACGAGACGGCGATGGAGACGGTTCGCGGCAAGACCATCGGCATGATCTTCCAGAACCCGCGCGCCTCGCTCGATCCCTCCTTCACCATCGAATTCCAGCTCACGGAGACATTGCTGCGCCACGATCCGGCCCTCGGCCGCAAGGGCGCCCGCGCCGCCGCGACCAAGGCATTGCAGGAAGTCGGCTTTCCCGACATTCCGCGCGTGCTGGCAAGCTATCCCCACCAGCTCAGCGGCGGCATGTGCCAGCGCATCGGCCTGGCCATGGTGCTGGCCTGCAAGCCCGAACTCCTCATCGCCGACGAGCCGACCACCGCCCTCGATGTCGGGGTCCAGGCCAAGATCCTGCTGCTCCTGAAGAAGCGCAGCCGCGAAACCGGCCTGCCGATCGTCATCATCACCCATGATATCGGCGTGGTCCGCGCCATCGCCACCCGAGTGCTGGTGATGTATGGCGGCCATGTCCAGGAGGCCGGCGAGATCGACGAGCTCCTGGCCGAGCCGCTGCATCCCTATACCAAGGCCCTGATCCGATCCATTCCCGATCCGGATGCCCCGGCCGACACCATGACCTTCATCAAGGGCGAGCCGCCCAATTTGCTGGCGCCGCCGCCCGGATGCCGCTTCGCGCCGCGCTGCGACCAGGCGATCGGACTGTGCCACCAGAAGCTGCCGGAGTGGCGTGCGGCCGGCCCGGGCCGGATGGTGCGCTGCCATCTCGCCGCTGCGGGAGGGCCGCAATGACCCGCCCTGCCCTGATCGAGGTGCGGTCCGTCAACAAGACCTTCAGCGTCAGCAAGGGCGGCCTGTTCCGTCGGCCCGCCGCCAGCACCAAGGCGGTCAACGATGTCAGCCTGACCATCGCCAAGGGCGAGATCCTGGGCTGCGTCGGCGGCTCGGGATCGGGCAAGTCGACGCTCGGGCGCATCATCCTGCGTCTCATCGAGCCCGACAGCGGCGAAGTGCGCTATGGCGGCACCGACCTGCGCGCCCTCTCGCGCGAGCAGATGCGGCAATATCGCCGCCGGCTGCAGATCGTCTTCCAGGATCCGCTGCAATCGCTCAATCCGCGGCGCACGGTGGCTGAGAACATCGCCCGGCCCCTGCTCAATTTCGGCGTCGCGACCGTGGCCGCCAACCGGCGCGTCGACGAACTGCTCGAACTCGTCGGCCTCGATCCGCGCCAGTCCTATCGCTATCCGCACGAATATAGCGGGGGCCAGTGCCAGCGCATCGCCATCGCCCGCGCCTTGGCGCTCGAGCCGGAATTCCTGTTCCTGGACGAGCCGGTCTCGGCCCTCGACGTCTCGATCCAGGCCCAGATCCTCAACCTCCTGGCGGAGCTGAGAAAGAAGCTCGATCTCACCTTCCTGTTCGTTTCCCACGATTTGAAGATCATCAAGCAGTTCTGCGACCGCACCATGGTGATGTATCGCGGCTGCGTGCTCGAAGAGGGCAGCAGCCAGCAGGTCTATGCCGAGCCGCTTCATCCCTTCACCCGCGACTTCCTAGGCACCGTGCTGCATCTGCGCAAGGACTCGCGCTGGGAACAGGCGGCCGAGCGGGCCGAGGATCTGGAAGGCACGGCCGGGCTCACGGGATCGGGCTGCATCTATGCAGGCAACTGCGCCGAACGCTTCGAGCCCTGCACCCGATCGGCACCGGCACTGACGGCTCTCACCGGCGAAAGGGGGGTCGCCTGTTTCCGCCATAGCGGGCCCTGAACGTCCAGACACCATCCCAACGACAATCAAAAATCACGAGGGGAACCATCATGACGACAAAGCATCGCAACGAACGAACGAGGCCGCACAGATCCTGGAAGGGCCTGCTGCGCGCCGGCGTGACGGCGGCGGCACTGGTCGCCGGCGGTCTTGCGGCCTTCGGGACGCCGCAGGCGTTCGCGGCCGGCAATACCATCACCTTCGCGGTGGAATCGGATTTCAGCCGCCTCGACCCGCATGCCTCGCGCACCTGGAACACCTTCAAGGTCGTGCGCCATCTGTTCGAGACCTTCGTCGAGGAGGACCTTACCAAGGGCCCCGATATCGCGCCCAAGATCGTGCCGGCCCTGGCCGAGAGCTGGGACGTCTCGCCCGACGGCAAGAGCTATACTTTCCACCTGCGCAAGGGCGTCCAGTTCCACGACGGCACGCCCTGGAACGCCCAGGCGGCGAAGTTCAATCTCGACCGCATGACGGACAAGAATTTCAAATATTTCCAGCCCGTCTCCCCTGGCCTGATGGGCTGGATGTGGCAGGACCTCGCCGGCTATGAGGTGGTCGACGACTATACCTTCAAGATCAATCTCAAGCAGCCCAATGCCGAATTCCTGCGCCGCATGGCCGCCGGCGGTTCCGGTGCGCCGCGCATGATCAGTCCCACCGCTGTCGAAACCTATGGCAACGACAAGATCGAGCAGCATCCCATCGGCACCGGCCCTTTCAAATTCGTGGAGCGAGTGGTGGGCGAGAAGCTCGTCATCGCCCGTAACGACAATTACTGGGATCCGGCGCGCAAGCCCAAGGCCGACCAGATCATCTTCAGGGGCATTCCCGAAGTCGCCACGCGTGAACTGGCGCTGGTCGGCGGCGAGGTGGACGTGATCGGCACCCCCTCCCCCGATTCACTCGACTTCCTCAAGCAGCAGGGCATCCAGATCATCTCGGGCCAGAGCCCGATGATCTATGTGCTCTGGCTCAACCACAAGGACGAGCATTTCAAGGATGTGCGCGTGCGCAAGGCCGCCTGCATGGCGATCAACCGCGACGACATGGCAAAGTACCAGCGCAAGGGCCTGGCGCGCCCGGCCTACGGCGTGCTCAATCCCGGCGGTCCGGGCTTCGATCCCGGCTACAAGGACTGCAACTACGATCCCGAAGGCGCCAAGAAGCTGCTGGCCGAGGCCGGTTACCCCAACGGCTTCACCACAAGGATGGACTGGACCTTCGGCGCCGGCGCCGACGTCAACACCAAGGGTGACGCCGAATGGCTGCAGCGCGACTTCGAGAAGGTCGGCATCAAGGCCAGCATCGAGATGTTCGACAACAACACTTTCTGGGAGATGATGTCGAAGGGCATGCGCGAGGGCACCGGCCTGACCTCGGCCTCCTGGGGCGAGAGCACCTTCGCCTGGCTCGACCAGATGGTTGCTACCACCGCCCTTCCGCCCAATTGCTGCAATTCGGGTTATTACAACAACCCCAAGATCGACACGCTGCTGTCGGAAGCCCGCGGTTCCGCCTCGGCCGAGGCTATGGACAAGAAGCTGCATGAGGTGCGCGACGCCATCGCCACCGACATGGCCTTCACCTCCTATTACACGGCCGACTCCGTCTATGCGGCAAGGCCCGAGGTGAAGGGCTTCGTGCTGGCGCCGCAGCACTGGTTCGACCTCACCGGCATCACCAAGCAGTAGCAACAACCTTCGTCCAGTCGCCGCCGCCGAGGTTTCGGTGTTCGCGCATCGACGCCGAGACGAGCAAAGCGCAACGATCCCTCCCCGGCTTCGGGGAGGGTGGGCCGGCAAAGCCGGCTCGGGTGGGGTAGCGTGGCGCTCAGGACTGCCAATTGGTCCATGTCGCGCCACTCTCCCCATCCGCCGGTGCTGCACACCGGCACCTTCCCCGAAGTCGGGGAAGGATCTCCGCGTTCCATCCGGCCGGGTCGAGATGCGTGAATCCGAAGGCTCGGTGGGGACGGCCAGATGTGCCAATGAAGGGCTTTGCCATGTCCATCTTCGCCTTTGCCGGCAACCGGCTGCTCTATGCCATCCCGGTGCTGCTCGGCGTGACGCTGGTGGTGTTCCTGTCGCTCCAGCTCATTCCCGGCGACATCGCCCTGACGCTGCTCGGGCGCATGGCCACCGAAGCGCAGCTCGAAGCCCTGCGCCAGCGCCTCGGCCTCGACCAGCCGCTGATCCTGCAATATCTGCGCTGGCTGTGGCATCTCCTGCACGGCGACATCGGCAATTCCGTCTCGCAGCAATTGCCGGTGGTGCAGATCCTGCTGCCCAAGATCCTCAACTCGCTCATCCTGATGGCCGGCAGCCTTGTGATCGTGCTGGCCTGCGGCTTCGGCCTCAGCGTGATCTCGGCCCCGCGCTTCCGCAGCCTGACCGACAAGTCGGTGGTAGCCCTCACTTTGGTGCTGGCTTCCCTGCCGGTGTTCTGGCTCGGCATCGTGCTGCTCTATTTCTTCGGCTTCAAATGGAAACTCTTCCCGATCTCCGGCATGTACAACATGATCGATCCTGGCGGTCTCGGGCAATTGCTCCATCATATGGTGCTGCCGGCAGTCGCCACCGCCGCCTCCTCCATCGCCGTCGTCACCCGTGTTACCCGTTCGCGCATGCTCGACGTTCTCGGCCAGCCCTATATCCTGGCCGCCCGCGCCCGCGGCCTCAGCCGCCGGCAGATCGTGCTGCGCCACGGCGTGCGCAACACGCTGCCGACCTTCGCCAGCATCGGCGGGCTGCAGATCGGCTATCTGTTCGGCGGCGTGATCTTCACCGAGATCATCTTCAACTGGCCCGGCATCGGCCTGATGCTGTTCGACGCCATCATGCAGCGCGACGTGCCGGTGATCCAGGGCTGCGTGCTCGCCGTCGCCATCGTCTTCGTCCTCGGCAACCTCGTCTCGGACGTCGTCGTCCACGCCCTCGATCCCAAGCAACGGTGAGGCTGCCATGACCGCGGTTCCTTCCCTGGCGCCGGCCAGCAAGCTTTCGCCGCAGCGCCGCGGCAATCTCTATTTCGTCTGGCGCGGCGTGCTCGGCGATCCCGTCGCCCGCATCGCCGCCGGCATCATCATCGTGCTGGTGCTCCTGGCGATCTTCGCGCCTCTTCTCGCTCCCTTCCCGCCCAACGAGGCCAATCCGGCGTTGCGGCTGATGCCGCCTGGCACGCCGGGCCATCTGCTGGGGCTCGACCAGCAGGGCCGGGACATCCTCTCGCGCCTGATCTATGGCGCGCGCCTCACCTTGATCTCGGGCGTCATCCCGGTGTTCCTGGGGGCGGCCATCTCGATCCCGCTCGGCCTGATCGGCGCCTGGTATCCCCGGCTCGGCGAAGTGATCATGCGCCTGATGGACGTGCTGTTCGCCTTCCCGATGGCCCTGCTCGCCATCATGCTGGCGGCCCTGATGGGCCCGGGCCTGGTCAACATGATGATCGCCCTGGTGGTGACCCTGGTGCCCTACAACACCCGCGTCGTCTATGCGGCGGCCCGCCAGGAGCGAGACCTTGCCTATGTCGAGGCTTCGCGTGCCATGGCGACACCCGATCTCAAGATCCTGTTCGTGGAAATGCTGCCCAACGTGGTGGCCGCCTCCGTCGTCTACAGCTGTACCATCGTCGGCGCCGTGGTGATCACCGCCGCGGGCCTGAGCTTCCTCGGCCTCGGCGTGCAGCCGCCGATCGCCGAATGGGGCATCATGACCAGCGAAGGCCGCAGCTTCGTGTTCGTGGCGCCGCATATCGCCGCCATCCCGGGCCTCGCCATCACCATCCTGGTGATGGCCTTCAACCTGCTCGGCGATTCCCTGCGCGACTCGCTCGATCCCAAGACGCGCCTGCAGCTGGTCAAGCACCGGGCCGATCCGGCCGACAAGGAGCACTGAGGCCATGCTGACCCTGATCAAGGATGCCCGCGTCCTCACGCTCGACGAAGCCGATGGCGAGTATTCGAGGGCCGACATCCTCATCCGCGGCGACACCATCGAGGCGATCGCCCCGGATCTTGCGGTTGAGGTCACCACGAGCGGGGTGCGGGTGATCGAGGCCGCCGGCAAGCTCGCCATGCCGGGTCTGGTCAACGGCCATTTCCATTCGCCCGCCAATTTCATGAAGGGGGCGCTCGACAACTGGCCGCTCGAGCTGTTCATGCTCTACGAAGTACCGCCGCTGATGCGCGAGGTCGTCTCCGCGCGTTTTGCCTATGTGCGCACCATGCTCGGCGCCATGGAAATGCTGCGCCAGGGCGTGACCTCCGTGCATGACGACTGCTTCTTCGTGCCTGTCGTCACGCAGACGGAAGTCGACAATGTCATGCAGGCCTATGAGGATGCCGGCATCAGGGCCACGGTGACGCTGGACCAGCCCAATGTGGTCGAGCACGCCAAATACCCCTTCCTGAAGGACCTGCTGCCGCCCCACCTGCGCGAGCGCATGGAAGCGGTGCCCCTGATGTCGGACGGCGAGCTGCTCGCCCATTATGAGGGCTTCCTCGAACGCTGGCATGGGCGCGCCAGGGGGCGACTGCGCTGCGCCGTCTCCTGTTCGGCGCCCCAGCGCGTCACGCCTTCCTATTTCACGGCACTCGGCGCCCTCGCCCGCGAGCGCGACCTGCCCTACAACATGCACATTCTGGAAACGCGCCTGCAGCGCGTGCTCGGCGCGGTCAATTACGGCAAGTCGCTGATCCGCCATGCCCATGAGAGCGGCGTGCTCAACGAGCAGGCCATGGTCATCCATGCCATCTGGATCGACGAGGACGATCTGGCGCTCCTGGCCGATTCCGGCTGCTCGATCGCCCATAATCCGGTGTCCAACCTCAAGATCGGCAGCGGCATCATGCCGTTCCGGCGCCTGCGCCAGCGCGGCATCAATGTCTGCCTCGGCAATGACGAGGCGGCCACCGATGACGGCATTAATCTATGGACCGTCGGCAAGGTCGCCGGCCTGGTCCACAATGTCGCCGACCCCGATTTCGACCGCTGGCCCCTGCCCCTGGAGATCCTGACGGCGTTGACCTCGGCCGGCGCCAGGGCCATGCGCCTGCCCCGCCCGACCGGGCGGCTGGCACCGGGCTGGCAGGCCGACATCATCCTGCTCGACCTCGACAGCTTCGCCTTCACGCCCCTCAACGACCTCAAGCGCCAGCTCGTCTATTGCGAGAACGGCTCCTCGGTCACCACGGTGATGGTGGGCGGGCGGATCGTCGTCGAGAACCGCCGCCTGGTCACCGTCGACGAGGACGCCCTCAAACAGGAAGCTCGACTTCTGGCCGGCGAATTCGCCGGCTACATGGCTCGCTGCAAATCCGCCGCCGACGAACTCGAACCCCACTACCGGCGCATGTACCGCCAAGCGCTCGCCACGCCGATCGGCCTCAATCGCTGGGCTGGGCCGATGACGCCCTGACTCTCCTTTGCATCTCATCCCGAACGGACCGGAAACCATGACCACCACCAGAGTGAAAGCGCGCTATGTGATCGGCTTCGACGGCGAGCAGCATCGCACGCTCGTCGATGCCGAAGTCGTCTATCGCGGTGATACCATTGTCTTCGTCGGGCGCGGCTATCAGGGCGAGATCGACGAGGAAATCGACGGGGGCAATGCCATTCTCGGCCCGGGCTTCATCGATCTCAACGCCCTGGGCGATCTCGACACCACCATCCTCGCCTTCGACAACCAGCCCGACTGGGCGAAGGGGCGCGTCTGGCCGGAGGACTATCTCGCCGCCGGTCCGATCGAGATGTATTCAACCGAGGAACAGACCTTCAAGATGAAATATGCCTTCGCGCAGCTGGTGCGCAACGGCATCACCACCGCCCTGCCGATCACCTCGATGTTCTATAGGCAATGGGCCGAGACCTATGACGAGTTCGCCCGCTCGGCCGACAGCGCGGCCGAGATCGGCATCCGGGCCTATCTCGGCCCCTGCTACATGACCGGCGTCACCGTCATCCGCCAGGACGGCAGCTTCGATACCTTCTGGGACGAGGAACGCGGCCTCAAGGGGCTGGAGACGGCCAGGGACTATGTCCGCACCTATGACGGCGCGCATGGTGGGCTGATCCGCGGCATGCTGGCGCCCGACCGCATCGAGAATTGCACCCCCGAATTGCTGTTGCGCTCGGCCCGCATCCGCGACGAGCTCGACTGCCCGATCCGCCTGCATTGCTGCCAGGGGATGGACGAGTTCGAGACGATCGTCGAGCGCCACGACAAGACGCCGGTGGAATGGCTGGCCTCGCTCGGCTTCCTTTCCAGGCGCTCGCTGCTGCCCCATGGCGTCTACCTGACCGGGCACAGCAAGGTGGCGCGAACCGGCGACGATATCGGCCTGCTGGCGCAATCCGGTGCCGCCCTGATCCATTGCCCGCTGGTGCTCTCGCGTTATGGCGGCGCGATGGAATCCTTCGCACGCCTCAAGCGCCAGGGCATTCCGATCGGCCTGGGCACCGACACCTTTCCGCCCGACATGGTCGAGAACATGCGCATCGGCATCAGCCTGTGCCGGGTCGCCGACGCCGATGTCGCCGCCTGTTCTTCGGCCGATTTCTACAATGCTGCCACCCTGGTGGCCGCCGACGCCCTCGGGCGACCCGATCTCGGCCGGCTTGCCGCCGGCGCCAAGGCCGACATGACATTGTTCGAGCTCGGGGCCTTCGAGCTCGGCCCGGTCATCGATCCCATCCAGACCATGATGCTCAGTGGCACCGGCCGGGATTTCAAGACCACCATCATCAACGGTCGGGTGGTGATGCGCGACCGGCAACTGCCGGGCATCGATCTGGAAGACTATCGCCGGCGAGCCCAGGCCCAGTTCGAGCGGCTGATCGACAAATATCCGCTGCGCACCTGGCGCCATCCCCCGGTCGAGGAGATCTTCCAGCCTTCATTCAAATTCGCCTGAGCTGATCGAACCGGTCCTGGCTTTGCGGTTGGGGAGCGTTCGCTTCCTGCCTCAACCAGTCTGTGAACAGGTCGACGGCCGTCTTCCTCGCCTTGCGCCGGGGTGCAATGAAGAAATAGGCATTTTGCGTGACGATCGCTTCGTTCGTCAGCCTGACCAGCCGGTTTTGCGCGAGCAGGTCCTCGACGAGCCGGCGCCAGCCAAGAGCGATGCCGTGGCCGTTCAAGGCGGCATAGATCGCTTCCGTGTAGAAACTGCAATGCATGCCCGAGCCCTTGCTCGGCATCGGCACGGAGAACGCCGCAAACCACTCGGCCCAATTGGTCCAGGTGGGATCGGCCGTGTCATTGGTGATCAGGGGATGGCGCGTGAGCTGGGCGAGATGCTCGATCTGACCGATCTCTTGCGCATAGTCTGCGCTGCAGATGGGAAAGATCTCGTCGCGAAAGAGGAATTCGGCGTCCCCATCCGGCCAGAAACCGCTTCCGAAGCGGATGGCGAGGTCGACGTCCTCGCCATCGACCTTGACGGCATTGTCCTGCGTGATGATGCGCAGCCTGATGGCGGGATGGGCTTTCGAGAACGAGGAAATGCGGGGGAGAAGCCAGAAATGGGAGAAGGCGATCGTCGCCGCGATGGCGAGGTCGTCCTCCGCTTCCTCCTTTGACCAATCCGAGATCGTCTCGGCGATGAGATTGAAAGCCGTCGTGGCCGTGGACGAAAGCTGCCTTCCCTTCTCCGTCAATTCGACCCGTCTGTGCAGGCGCCGGAACAGGGGAAAGCCGAACATATCCTCCAGGAGATGGATCTGGCGGCTGATCGCCGCCTGGGTAACGCCCAGTTCCGCCGCCGCCCTGGTGAAGCCGCCCAGGCGCGCCACCGCCTCGAAGGCGGTGAGCGCGGTGAGCGGGGGAAGCTTTCGCCGCAGATTGGCCATGGCTCATAGCTCTCGGAAACTCTTGCCCAGAAAGGCGTTTCACAGCCCACGGCAGCATAGAAGGGCAGCGTAGATACGCATTACATTGAGTTATGCCAAACGTAAACATTTATGCCGTTGAGAGGGCGGTTTCATGCGCGCAATATGGGGCCAAATCTGGTGATGAAAACTCATGCTCAACACATTCTCATCTGCGATCTCTCCCCTCCTGGACCAGCGCATGCCGGGCCATGCCCTCCCCGCCGGTCTCTACACGCGCGAGGATGTCTTCAAGGCAGATCTCGACGTGTTCTTTCGCCGGCACTGGATCTATGTCGGCCTGGAGTGCGACGTTCCCGAGCCGGGCGACGCCCATGTGATCGATCTCGGCAGCTCCAGCATCATCCTGCTGCGCGACGACGACAGCCAGATCCGGGTGCTTCACAATGTCTGCCGCCATCGCGGCGCCCGCCTGCTGGACAGCGGCACGTCCATCGTTTCCAAGCTCGTCTGCCCCTATCATCAGTGGACCTATGAGCTCGATGGCGAACTTGCCTTTGCGCCACATATGGGCACGGGCTTCGACAAGACCTGCAAGAGCCTCAAGCCGGTCCATTTCCGCTCGATCGGCGGCCTGATCTATGTCTGCCTCTCGGACAATCCCCCCGAAGACATCGGCACGCTCGAAACCGTGATGCGGGAGCGCTTGGCACCCTACGATATCGCCAACAGCAAGGTCGCCTTCCAGAGCGAGATCATCGAGAAGGGCAATTGGAAGCTCACCATCGAGAACAACCGGGAATGCTATCACTGCTCGTCCAATCATCCCGAGCTCTGTGTTTCCTTCATCGATCTCGATTTCGGCTTCGATCCGGCCAGCCTGAGCCCCGAGGACCGGGAAGAGGCCGAGCAGCACCAGGCCCTCTACGAGGCGCGTACTAAGGCCTGGGAGGCCGAGGGCTATCCCTCGGCAGCCGTCGAGCAACTCGTCGACTGCGCCACCAATTTCCGTACGCAGCGCCTTATCATCGCAGGTGCCGGCGAATCCCAGACGCCGGACGCCACTGCCGCCTCGTCCAAGCTCCTCGGCTCGATGACACGCAAGGATCTCGGCGACGTGCATCTGTGGGGCCATAATTGCTGGCATCATTTCATGGGCGACCATGCCGTGTGCACGATGATCATTCCCCTCAGCGCCGACGAGACGCTCGTCCGCACGAAGTGGCTGGTGCACAAGGACGCCGTCGAGGGCCGCGACTACGATCTCGACAAGCTGACCAGCGTGTGGGTCGCCACCAACGAACAGGACGCGCAACTGGTCGCCCGTTCCTATTCGGGCGTCGTCGACCCCGCCTATGAACCCGGTCCCTACTCCCCCTTCACCGAGGGCCAGCTCGACAATTTCGTCACCTGGTACATCGATCGGATGCGCGCCAATGGCTACTGACAGCTCGTTGCAGACTGGCGCTGGTATGGCCGTTGCACTGCACGCCGAAGCATTCGACCAGCTCCTGTGCGTCGATGTCCATGACGAAACGCATGACGTGAAGAGCTTCACCTTCCTGTCACCCGACGGCAAGGCCTTCGATTTCGAGGCAGGCCAGCATCTGTCGCTCGAACTGGAGATCGACGGCCTACCTGAAAGCCGCTGCTACAGCATGTCGTCCTCGCCGGCGAGGCGAAAGGCCATCACCGTCACCGTGAAGCGCACCGAGGGCGGCCGCGTCTCGAACTGGCTGCACGACAATCTGGTTGCCGGCATGACGGTCAAGGCCATGGGGCCGCTTGGCGCCTTCGTGCGGCCGGCGACAGCGCCGGCCAAGCTTGCCTTGCTGTCGGGCGGCTCGGGCATCACCCCGTTGATGTCGATCGTCAGGGACATTGCCGACTCCGCGCAAGCCGCGGACGTGGTCTTCGTCCATGCGGCCAGGACGCCCCGCGATCTCGTCTTCCGTGACGAGCTCGGCGTGCTGGCGAACCGCTTGAAAGGCCTGCGGCTCATCCTGCTTCCCGAGCAGGTCACCGGCGAACCATCCTGGCCGGGATTGACCGGGCGGTTATCCAAGGCATTCCTGTCGCTGGCCATTCCGGATCTCGCGGATCGGGTCATCATGTGTTGCGGCCCGGCGCCCTTCATGCAGGCTGTCCGCTCCTTCAGCGCCGAATTGGGAAGCCCCGCCCAAAACTATTACGAGGAGAGCTTCGACGGTGCCGGCGTCGAGGAGCCGCCAGCCGAAGTCCTGCCACAGGCGAGAGCCTTCAAGGTCGAGTTCGCCAAGCAGTCGCGCACCATCGAGGTGGCCGACGGGCAGACGGTGCTGTCGTCGGCCAAGAAGGCCGGCATCCGCCTGCCCTCCTCCTGTGCCAACGGCCTGTGCGGCACCTGCAAATCCAAGCTCGTCAGCGGCAGCGTCGACATGCAGCACAATGGCGGCATTCGCCAGCGCGAAGTCGAGGCAGGCTTCTTCCTGCCCTGCTGCTCGAAGCCGCTGAGCGACCTGGTGATCGACAGATAGCCCCCCGGCGCGGATCCTACCGACCGCAATGGCCGTGCCGATCGCAGACATCCTTACCCATAAGTGCTGACCATACGAGGATGTTGCCGAATTGGACTGTCGATCTCCAGATCGATAGTCCTGGAAATGGCGCGCTTGCTGAAAGACCTCTGAAAGAAAGATGTCGATTCGGGGATCGACACGCCAGCGCCAGGGCCAAGGATGCCTGCGATCCCGGGAAGAGGCGATTTCGGTCCAAGATGCTACAATGACTTGAGTACCTTCCCAACCGGAAGCGGGAGGGCATTCATGTGTGTCCATCGCAGTCCTGGTTTGCCGCGTCCCGGCAATGGGGCACTATCAGGGTCGACAAGGCGCCCGAATGCGGTTGCAGACCTGTACATTTATGTCTACTAAATCGACATAATTGACGCTATGCTCGACATCTATGTGCATTTCGCCTGATCGCCGATTTGCCGTTTGATGGGGGCGTTTCATGGAACAGGTTTTGGGCGAAACGGGCTGGCGGGGCTCGGCAGAAGTCTGGCTGGAGGCGGCCTATGAACTCCTGCTCGAATCCGGGGTCAGTACGGTCAAGATTCTGCCTCTGGCCAAGAAACTCGGCCTGTCGCGCACGAGCTTCTATTGGTTCTTCAAGGATCGCGAGGAACTCCTCGGCGCCCTCATCGCGCGCTGGCGCGACAAGAACACCGGCAACCTCGTCAAGCAGGCGCAGGCCTATGCCGAATCGATCGCCGAGGCGATGCTCAATGTCAATGATTGCTGGATCGACAAGAGCCTGTTCGACGCCCAGTTCGAATTCGCCGTACGCAGCTGGGCTCTCGAATCCTCGGACATCCTCGCTGAAGTGAGGACTGCCGACCAGATCCGTCTCGAAGCGCTTGCGCAGATGTTCACACGGTTCGGCTACACCGCCATCACGGCCGACGTGCGGGCCCGGACGACCTATCTCACCCAGATCGGCTATATCTCGATGCAGACGCAGGAAGATGTCGGCGTTCGCATGAAGCGCATTCCCGAATATGTCGAGATCTTCACCGGTGTCCGGCCTGAACAGCGCGAACTCGATCGGTTCCACGCCAGGCATGACTTCAGGGCGTAACTTGTTTCGGAGCCCGATCAGCCCAGGGCTCCCTCAGGGCCGGTTACCCGCCTGCAAGGCCCAGAAGGCGAATAGCGGCGTGTCGAGCGAGCGCATCGCATGCCTGATACCGGGCCTGTTGTAGAACGAGCCGCCAATCCCTGGCGAAAACCAGTCTCCCTCCCCCTGCCGGAACTCGCCGTCCGACATTACCAGATAGACCTCCTCGGGGGCATGGTCATGGTCGGGATAGCGTACCTTCGGCGCCATCAGCGACACGCCGAGCCAGACGTCCCCGCGTTCCTCCAGGCCACCGGGGCCCAGAAGCATCGCATTGGCGTGCCCGTCCTCGAAATTGGTGCTGGCCGTGCCGTCATTGTTCGGACGTCGGCGCCATTGGAGGTCGGGCTCGACCGCCCTGAAGCATTCCAGCAGCCTGACGAGCGTCGTGTGCCCTGTTTCGAGCCCAAGAGCCTGATCGAGATGCTCGCAAGCCGGAAGGCGAGCGCCAGCGCCTGCTCTTGCCTCTCTTGGCTCTTCCAGCACCCTGAAGATCTCTCCGATGGACCGGCGTGCCTCGGGGTCCTGCACGAATTGACCGAAAGCCTCCCGGGCTGCATCGACGAAATTCTGAAGGACCATGCTCCGCTGCGTCATCGAAACCCTCGCGATCAAATATCCTTGGCCAGCCTGAGGCCATCATAGATGGCCGCATGGGTATTGCGAGCAGCAACCGCATCACCGATGCGGAAGAGCTGGAACTGGCCCTCCCCGTTGCGAACCACGGATTGGGGCTGGCCGGCGATCAATTGCTCGTAGGACATCTCGCCGAGATTGCTCGAGGACGGCTTCAATTCGAAATAGAGGTCATCGAGCGGGATCGTGCCGTGATTGACGACGATCTGGTCGAAGCTGCGCTGCCTGACAATGCCGCCATAGTCGCTGCCGATCTGGGCGACCAGCTGGTTTCCCGCCTTTTCGACGGCAAGAAGGCGGTAGGTGACGGTGAAGGTGACATCCAGCTTCTGCAGGGAACGCATATAGGGCACGAGATTCATCCCCATGACCTCGGGCGCGAAAGAGCGGTCCGGCGTCATGATCTCCACTTTCGCCCCGGCCTGCGCCAGGATCTCGGCAGCCTGCAAGCCGGCATGGTCGCCGGCATCGTCGAAGATGAGCACGTTGGAACCGGGTTTGACATCGCCGGAGATGATATCCCAGGCGGAGACGACGAACTCGTTGCCCTTGGAGAGCACTTCCGTATGCGGCAGCCCGCCCGTGGCGACGATCACCACGTCCGGCTTCTCGGCCCCGATGCTGTCGGCATCCGCCCAGCTGTTGAAATGGAAGGTCACGCCCAGCTTCTCGCACTGGCTCATGCGCCACTCGATGATGCTGATCATTTCCTTGCGCCGGGGGCTCTGGGCGGTGAGCCTGACCTGCCCGCCCGGCTTGCCGGCAGCCTCGAAGACGACGACCCGGTGCCCCCGCTCGGCAGCGACGCGGGCCGCCTCCAGGCCCGCCGGACCGGCGCCGACGATGGCGACGGTCTTGCGGACTGCCGCCGGCTGCAGGGCATGCGGCATGGTCAGCTCGCGGCCAGTGGCCGGATTGTGGATGCAATAGGCGGCCCCGCCCTGGTAGATGCGGTCGAGACAGTAATTGGCGCCGACGCAGGGCCGGATGTCGTCCTCGCGTTTTTCGATGATCTTGCGGACCAGATGCGGATCCGTCATGTGGGCACGCGTCATCCCGATCATGTCGACCTTGCCGGCGGCGATGGCGTGACGTGCCGTGGCGACATCCGGAATCTTGGCGGCGTGGAAGGTCGGAAACTGCGTAGCAGCGCGGATCTCACCCGCGAAATCGAGATGCGGCGAGTTCGCCATGCCCTGGATCGGAATGACATCGGTCAGCCCGGCATCGGTATCGATATGGCCGCGGATGACGTTGAGAAAATCGATCAGGCCGCTGTCCTTGAGGCGGCGTGAAATCTCCACCCCCTCTTCCTTGGTCGTGCCGCCTTCCAGCTGCTCGTCGGCCGTGTAGCGCACGCCGACGATGAAGTCGGGCCCGACCCGTTCGCGAATGGCCTTCAATACGTCGAAGCCGAAGCGCAGGCGATTTTCGAGCGATCCGCCATAGGGGCCATCCAGTTCGTTGGTGAGCGGTGACCAGAACTGGTCGATCAGATGGCCGTAGGCCTCGAGCTCGATGCCATCCATGCCGCCGGCCTTCATGCGCTCGGCCGCGTCGGCGAAATCCTTGATGATGCGCGCGATGTCCCAGTCTTCCAGCTTCTTGGGAAAGGCGCGATGCGAGGCTTCCCTCTGGTGGGACGGTGCCACGACAGGCAGCCAATCGCCCTTGTCCCAGCGCGTGCGGCGGCCAAGATGCGTAAGCTGGATCATCACCGCTGCGCCATGCTCATGAACGGCGTCGGTCAGGTCCTTGAGCCAGGGGACGATCTCGTCCCTGTAGGCGAGCAGATTGTTGAAGACCGGCGGGCTGTCCTTCGAAATGGCGGCGGAGCCCGCCGTCATGGTCATGGCGACCCCGCCCTTGGCCCGCTCTACGTGATAGGCCCGATAGCGCTCCTTCGGCATGCCGTCCTCGGGATAGGCCGGCTCATGCGAGGTCACGATGATGCGGTTGCGCAGCGTGAGATGCTTGAGCTGAAAGGGTTGCAGGAGGGGATCGTTCGACATGGCTCGGTGTCCAGCGTTGCATATGCGTCGAAAATGCTAGGCAGAATGTACACCAGTGTCAATCATGAGCTAACGAACTAGTCATGTTTTTTGACAATGGTGTACATTTTTATTGCTTCTAAACGGATACCTATGGCAGCATGTCCCCGTCCATGAGCGGCGGCGCTTTCCAACCGGAGAAACCGTGGCCGTCTCATCGCCAGCCCTGGTTCTGCGCCACCCCCATGAGCAACGCACGATGAGAGAGCCTCTGAAAATCGGCGTGATCGGCGCAAATGGCTGGCTTGGCGGCGCCATCGTCCAGGCCCTGCTCAATGCCGGCATCACCTCACCCGAGCATCTGGTCCTTTCCCTCCGTAGCGGCGAGCCGACCCGCTTTCCCGGCGCACGCTGGACCCGGGACAATCAGGACCTCGCCGACAGCGTCGATCTCATTGTCGTCAGCGTGCGCCCGGTGGACTGGCCGGCGCTGAACATCGAGGCGGCGGGCAGACTCATCATCTCCGTCATGGCGGGCATTCGCCTGGAACAGCTCGTTGCGGGCGTTGGCTCCGACCGGGTGGTGCGCTCGCTACCCAACGCCGCGGCCGAAGTACGGGCCTCCTTCACGCCCTGGGTTGCCTCTGCGGCGGTATCGGCGGAGGAGCGCCGCCTCGTGGGCCGGATATTCGAGGCCTGCGGCACCGGTGCCGAACTCGAGAGCGAGAGCGAACTGGACTATCTGACCGGCCTTGCCGGCTCAGGCCCCGCCTTTCCGGCGCTGCTGGCTACGGCGATGGCGCGTCACGCCGCCGCCCACGGCATCGAGGCGAAAGTGGCCCGGCAGGCCGTGACCCAGCTTCTCATCGGCACGGGGCGGCTGTTCGAAAAGAATGGCTATGACCCGGCGGACACGGTCGAGGTGTTTCTCGACTACCGAGGCACCACCGCCGCCGCCATCGAGGCGATGCAGGCGAACGGCTTCGACGAAGCCGTCGGGGCGGGTCTCGCCGCGGCGTTCCGGAAATCCATCAGCATGGGTCTGTCGACCTAGCTGCAAGGGGCACGGTGACGGCGGCGCACCGACAGCCTGACAAAGCCGCCTGAAGCAGAGGGATATGACCGTGAAGAAACTACTGTTGACGAGTTGCCTTGCCCTCGGCCTGGCCGGGCCGACATCGCTGGCTCAGGCGGCCGAATGCGGCTCGGTGTCCATTGCCAGCATGAACTGGCAGAGCGCCGAAGTGCTATCCAACATCGACAAGTTCATCCTCAACAACGGCTATGGCTGCGCCGCCGAGATCACGGTGGGCGACACGGTGCCGACGATTACCTCCATGTCCGAGAAGGGCGAGCCCGACATCGCGCCGGAGGCCTGGATCGATCTCCTGCCGGACGTGGTCAAGCGCGGCATGGACGAGGGTAAGCTCATCACGGCCGCGATCTCCCTGCCCGATGGCGGTGTGCAGGGCTGGTGGATTCCCAAATATGTGGCCGATGCCCATCCCGACATCAAGACGATCGGCGACGCCCTCAAGCATCCCGAACTCTTCCCGGACCCCGAGGACTCCAGCAAGGGTGCCATCTACAACGGCCCGCAGGGCTGGGGCGGCACCGTGGTGACGGCGCAGTTCTACAAGGCCTACAATGCCGAGAAGGCCAATTTCAGGCTGGTCGACACCGGTTCGGCGGCGGGCCTCGATGGCTCGATCGCCAAGGCCTATGAACGCAAGAAGGGATGGATGGGCTATTACTGGGCGCCGACTGCGCTACTGGGCAAATATGAGATGGTGCGCCTCGACAACGGCTATCCGCGCGACGAGGCAGAGTGGAAGCGCTGCAATACCGTCGCCGACTGTGCCGATCCCAAGCCCAATGCCTGGGTTCCCGACAAGGTCTACACGCTGGTCGCCAAGAAGTTCTCCGAACGCGTCACTCCCGACGTCATGGACTATCTGAAGAAGCGCGCCTGGCACAACGATACCGTCAACAAGGTGATGGCCTGGATGACCGACAACCAGGCCAATGGCGAGGACGGCGCCAAGCACTTCCTGAAGGAAAATCCCGACATCTGGACGCAATGGGTCTCCCCGGCGGCGGCCGACAAGATCAAGGCCGCGCTCTGATGGCAAAAAGGCGGCGCGCATCGCGCGCGCCGCTTTCGTGACGCCCATACAAGAACAACAGGGCTGCCATCGCGGCGAAGAGGGGTTATCCGATGGAATGGTTCTACAAGTTTCCCCATATGAACGACGACAGCCTTCGTGACCTCAAGAAGGCAATCGACGAGGGGTTCCGCGCGTTCACACGCACCTATGGCGATGCCATTGAGAGCTTCTTCTCGCCGCTTCAGTATTTTCTGATGCAGGCCGAGCGCTTCATGACGCAGACGCCCTGGCCGGTCATCATCCTGATCATCCTGGCCATCGCCTGGTTCGCCAGCCGCAGCTGGGCGGTGGTGCTCGCTTGCCTCGTGACCCTGCTGGCGATCGGCTACTTCGGCATGTGGGACGACACCATGCGCACGATCTCGATGATCTTCGTGGCAACGGTGCTCTCCATCGTGATCGGCATTCCCATCGGCATTCTGATGTCGCTCAATGACCGCCTGCAGAAGACGGTCAATCCCCTGCTCGACGTCATGCAGACCATGCCGAGCTTCGTTTATCTCATCCCTGTCGTCATGCTGCTGGGGATCGGCCGCGTGCCCGGCCTGATCGCCGTGGTCATCTACGCCATTCCACCCATCATCCGCCTCACCAATCTCGGCATCCGCCTCGTCGACAAGGATGTTCTCGAGGCGGCCGACGCCTTCGGATCCTCCGGCTGGCAGAAACTCAAGAACGTCCAGCTTCCCCTTGCCTTGCCAACCATCATGGCCGGCATCAACCAGACGATCATGATGGCGCTCGCCATGGTGGTCGTCGCCTCGATGATCGGCGTCCAGGGACTCGGCCAGCCGGTGCTGAAGGCCATCGCCAACCAGTATTTCACCCTCGGCATCTTCAACGGCCTGGCGATCGTCGGCATCGCCGTCATCTTCGACCGGGTGAGCCAGGCCTATGGCCGCCGCCTCCAGAAGCACCGGGAGACAGTCCATGGCTGAAGGCACGAACCAGTATGGAATCGATATCCGTAACCTTTCCAAGATCTTCGGACCAAATGCCAAGGCGATGGTTGAGCTCGTTCGGCAGGGCGCGACCAAGGCCGAGCTCAACGAACGGCATCGTCATGTCCTCGGCCTGCGCAACATCAACATTAGTATGCCGGCCGGTGGCATCCAGGTCATCATGGGCCTCTCCGGATCGGGCAAGTCCACGCTCATCCGGCACATCAACCGCCTCGTCGATCCGACAGACGGCGAGGTGCTGGTCGGCGGCGAGGACGTCGTCAAGATGAACCAGCGCGAATTGCGCGAGTTTCGCCGGCACAAGACGGCGATGGTCTTCCAGAAATTTGCATTGCTGCCTCACCGCACCATCCTGGAGAACACGGTCTACGGCCTCGAAGTGCAGGGCGTGCCGCGCGCCCGGCAGGTCGAGGAAGCGATGCGCTGGATCGAGCGGGTCGGCCTCAGCGGCTTCGAGGCCCGCTATCCCAACCAGCTGTCGGGGGGCATGCAGCAGCGCGTCGGCCTCGCCCGCGCGCTTACCAACGACGCCCCGATCCTGCTGATGGACGAGGCCTTTTCCGCGCTCGATCCCCTCATCCGCATGGACATGCAATCCGTGCTCCTCGACCTGCAGCGGGAGATCAAGAAGACGATCGTGTTCATCACGCACGATCTCGACGAGGCGCTGCGGCTGGGTGACCGCATCGCCATCCTGCGCGACGGCGAGGTGATCCAGCAGGGCACGAGCCAGGACATCGTGCTCAATCCGGCCGACGACTACATCGAGAACTTCGTCAAGGAAGTGAATCGCGGCCGCGTCATCCAGGTGGACGCGATCATGTCCCCCCTCGCCGAGGGCTACGAGACAAAGGGCATGACGGTCTCGTCCGGCTCCACCCTGGAAGGCGCCATCCGGCTGCTCGCTCACCAGCCGCATGACGACGTCGCCGTCCTCGACCCGGCGGGCAAGCCCATCGGCGTGGTGAATCTCAGGCAGCTCGCTGCCGCCGTCGTGCCCTCGCACTGACGGGCGGCAGCCGAGGCAAGAAATCCGGGGGGCCGAGCCAAACGTTCTGCCCCTCGCCCCCCTCTCAACCCGCCGGATGGCCACGGTGTCCAAGCAGTTCCCCCGCCTGTTTTCATCCCTCACGATCGGCACGCGCACGCTGAGGAACAGGATCGTTTTCGGCACCCACACTGCCAACATGGCGGTGAACGGACTGCCGACGGAGCGGCATGCCGCCTATTATGCCGAGCGTGCCAAGGGCGGTGCCGGCATGATCGTGGTGGAGCCGATGCCCGTCCACCCCGCCGCCATCCTTACCCGCGGCAATTTCCGCCCCTGCGACGACAGCGTCATCGCCCCGTTCAAAAAACTCGTCGGCGCCATCAAGGACAATGGTGCCGTCGCCATCCAGCAGCTCTACCACATCGGCGCCCATGGCGATTCCGACAATTCCTTCCATCCGCATTGGTCCCCGTCGGGCCTGCCGAGCTATCATGACAGCGACGGCTCGCATGCGATGAGCGAGGCCGAGATCTGGGAGACGATCGAGGGCTTCGTTGAGGCCGCGCGTCGGTGCCGCGCCGCAGGCTTCGATGGCGTGGAGGTCTGGGCCGCCTATCTCGGCCTGGTCGACCAGTTCTGGACGCCCTGGACCAATCGCCGCCAGGACCAATGGGGCGGCACGCTGGAAAACCGCATGCGCCTGTCGCGGGAAATCCTCACCCGCATCCGCGAGACATGCGGCGAAGACTTCATCATCGGCCTGGCCATCAGCGACGAGCCTGACTACAGCGTCGCGCTCAGCCGCGACGAACTGGCCGAAATCGTCGGCCTGCACGACCGCCAAGGCCTGATCGACTACGTCACCTGTGGTTCCGGCGGTTATCTCGACTTTCACAAGTTGATGCCGACCTTTCTCTATCCCGAAAAGCTCGGTGCGGATCTGGCGGCCAGGATCAAGGCCGTGACGACGCATGCAGTCGTCATTGCCGAAAGCCATATCCGCACGCCCGAAAATGCCGAAACGGTGCTGAGTGAAGGCTCGGCCGACCTGGTCTCCATCGTACGCGGCCAGATCGCCGACCCGCATCTGGCTCGAAAGGCCAGCGAAGATCGCGCCGCGGACATCAGGGGCTGCATCTCCTGCAACCAGATGTGCTGGGGACGCCGCTCGCGCGACTATTGGATCAGCTGCCTGATCAATCCCTCCGTCGGGCGGGAGTTCATGTGGGGCGGCGACCGCTTCGAGCCGGCCACCACGCCAAGGAACGTCCTGGTGGTGGGTGGCGGACCGGCTGGCCTTGAGGCCGCCCGCGTCGCCGCCGAGCGCGGGCACAAGGTAACGCTGGCCGAGGCCTCAAGCCGGCTGGGCGGCAATTTCCTGCTCGCCGGCCTGCAGCCGCGCCGCGCCCAGATCCTCGATCTCCTTGCCTGGTATGAACGCCAGCTGCATAAGCTCGGCGTCGATGTCCGCCTGAACTGCTATATGGAGGCCGACGACGTGGCGGTGATGGCGCCGGACGCCGTCATCCTTGCCACTGGCTCCCTGCCGCCCGACACCGGCTTCCAGAAGGCCCTTCCAGCCATCGAGACGCTGCCCGGCATCGATAAGGGGAATGTCTTTTCGATCGAGGCCGTCATGAGCCGACAGGCCCGCCCCGGCAAACGGGTGCTGCTGCTCGACGAAGGCGGGGGCTGGCGCGGCGGCGGAACGGCCTGGAAGCTGGCGGAGGAAGGCCACGAAGTCACCATCCTCACGCCGGACGCCTTTGTCGGCAAGGAACTGCAGCGCACCACCGCCGACGTTCCCCTGCGACGGACACTCAAGAAGCTCGGCGTCACCTGGCAGGTCGAGGTCAGCATTGCCGAATGGCATGGCCAGGGCGCCACGATCATCGACCATAACAGCGGCGAACGGTCGTTTATTGCAGCCGACAGCCTGGTGCTGGCCATGACCAACTTGCCGGCAAGCTGGCTTGCATCGGACCTGGCGGCCCAGGGCATATCCTATGTCGAGATCGGCGATTGCGCCGCGCCGCGCCAGGCCCCCTATGCCTTCTTCGACGGGCGAAAAGTCGCGCTCGGCCTTTGACCGGGCGCACAAAGGCACGATACCAAGGCCGTTGCGCTCCATCGGCGAGCGACCTGCCAGCTTCACGCCGCCTGCGCAAATCGCCTCTCGCCGTCCCCGATCAGATCCCCGTCGAGCTCGAAGCCGAGGCCCGGCCCTTGGAGGGCCTCGATCCGGCCCTGCTTCGGGTCGAGATCAGGCGAGGCCACGATATCCTTTTGCACCAGCTGCCACATGATCTGATTGCCATCATCGAGATTGGGGATGGCAAGTGCGATGTGGTGCTCGGCACAGGTGGTGATGCCGGTAGTGAACGAACTATGGATGCAGATCTTCAGCCCCGCCGCCTCGGCGACAGCCGCCGCCTTCAGCATGGGCTGGATGCCGCCGATTTCGCGCGGCCCGATGCAGATCATGTCGGCAGCGCGCTGGCGGCAGATCTCGTGGACGTCGTAGAGCGTGAAGGCCGCCTGGTCGGCGACGATCGGGATGCCGACGGATTCCCGCACCTGCGCCATGGCCGGGATGCTCCAGCTCACCGTCGGCTGCTCGATGAACTCGATCTCGAATTTCTCCAGCTTGCGGCACATGTTGATCGCCTCGTGCACGCCCCAGCCTTCATTGGCATCGAGCCGCAGGCGCGCATCGCCGATTTCGCGGCGCACCGCCGCGGTGATTTCGAGGTCGAGCTTCTCGCCCCGGCCAACCTTCAGGTAAAAGACGCGCTCCCCACGCGCCCGGCCCTCAGCAGCGTCACGTGCCAGTTCTTCGGCGGTCTCCCCCTGCAGGAAGTAGAAATAGCCGACGGCCGGGCGATGGGCCCCGCCAAGGAGACGATGGACCGGCAGGCCGGCAAGCTTGCCCTGCAGGTCCCACGTCGCCATGTCTACGCCCGAGAACATCTGGTTGGCCGCACGCATGATATTGGCGCCATGGCCGAGATATTCCTGGTGGAAGATGCGTGCGATCAGCGGCGCGACGTCATAGGGGGACTGGCCGACCAGATGGCCCGTCAGGCGCCTGAGGATCGCCGCCGTCCCGGCCTGGTCCGGTGCCACGGTGCATTCGCCGATGCCGACCATTCCATTGTCGGCCTCGATCTCGATCAGATTGACGGCGAAATTCTCCCTGATGCCATAGGACCAGTGGTAGGGCTGCTTGAGGGGCAGCACCAGCGGCCGGACGCGCACCTGCGAGATCTTGACCATATTGCTCGTTCCTTCCTGATATCGATGCGGGTGGCGCTGCCGGCGCCTTGCCTAGGCCCGTTTCCCGACCGCCAGTGTCGTGAGGGCTTGGGTGATGCGTTCCATCGCCGCCCTGGCCCGCGATGACATCCCGCGGGCCCTCAGAAAACTGTGCGGCAGGCCCTCCTCCTCGTGCCAGGAAGCAGGCACGCCCTCGACGCGCAGCCGGCCGCAATAGACCTCGCCATCGGAAGAAAGCGGGTCGCATTGAGCCGTGACGACGACGGTCGGCGGCAGATGACGGAAGCTCGAGCTCGCGAGTGGCGTGAAGCGCGGATCGTTGCTGCAATCAATGCCGCCGCTGCGCACGTCGCGATAATAGAGGACGTCGCGGGTCGTCAGCAGGGGCGCTTCGGCATGGGTCAGATAGGAACCTTTGTCGATATCGGCTCCCAAGAGGGGATAGATCAGCGCCTGCCCGATCGGTCCCCGCCCCTCTCTGCCCACATGATCTGCCAGGCAGGCGGCGAGATTGCCGCCGGCTGAATCGCCCGCCAGCACCACCGGACGTTCGAGGCCGGCCGTTACCCAGTCATAGGCGGCGATGGCATCTTCCAGCGCTGCCGTTCCCCCATGTTCGGGCGCCAGGCGATAGTCGACCGAGACGACCGCCAGTCCTGTTGCCGCGCAGAACTCTGCACAGACGTCGTCATGGCTGTCGAGGCCGCCCAGCACGAAGCCGCCGCCGTGGAAATAGAGGATCGTCGCGCGATCATTGCCACGTTCTGTCGAATAGATCCGGATCGGGATGACATGGCTCGGTGTCTCCACAGCCGTGGTCTCGACGGCTATGCCGGGGGGACGACCGGCATGAAAGGCCCGGGCCATCCGATCATAGACCTCCCGGTTGCGTTCGATCGGCCAGTCGACCGCCTCAGGCGGATAGAAGGCATTCGTCCGGTTGATGAAGCCCCAGGTTTCGGCGTCTATCAGTCGAGTGTAGTCCGGCGTCATTATCGGGTACCGCAGGCAGGCATGAGGTGAGGTCTCGTCGGCAGTTCGCTCGTCATTGCAAGCGCAGCGAAGCAATCCAGAGGTTACCAACACTGCGTCCGAAGCCCTGGATTAGTTCGCTGCGCTCGCAATGACGGTAATTCATCGTGCAAGTCCAGGTGCCCACCAAAATCAAAGCAATCCTGTCTGTTTGAGATAGGCCTTGGCGACATCCTCGATCGCTTTCTTGTGGACGTCGACCTCGCCGTTCAGCGTCTGCATGGTGGCATCGTCCAGCTTGGCCGACAGCGCTTCGAGCGTGGCTTTCAGGTCCGGATGGGCATCGAGCGTGGCCTGGCGGACGACCGGGACGAGTGCGTAGTTCGGGAAGAAGCCCTTGTCGTCCTTGAGCAGGGTCAGCTTCATGGCAGCGATGCGCCCATCGGTGGCGCCCACCGTGGCCACGTCGATGTCGCCGCTGGCGAGGGCGTTATAGACGAGCCCGATCTCCATCGGCCGCAGATTGGAACGGCCGGCCTTGAAGCCGTATTTCTTCTCCAGGCCGATCAGGCCGTCCTCGCGCTTGGGAAATTCGGCCGTGGCCCCGAGCAGGACCGGCTTGCCGTCCTTGTAGGCGGCAGCGAGGTCGGAAAAGGTCTTGAGACCGTCCGTCTTGGCGTTGCCCGGCCGGATCGCCAATGCATAGGTGTTGTTGGCCTTGGAGGGGGCGAGCCAGACCAGCCCCTTGGCGCCATCCAGTTCCTTGACCTTGGCATAAGTCTGCTCGGGCGAGAGCGGCTCCGTCACCTTGTTGAAGGTCACCAGCGAGGTGCCCGTATATTCCCAGTAGAGGTCGACCTGTCCGTTCTCCAGGGCGGCACGCACGATATTGGTGCCCATGCCGTCCTTCTTGTTGATCGTATAGCCCTTGCTCTCCAGGAGCTGCTTGGTCATCTCGGCCAGCAGGAACTGTTCGGTGAAGTCCTTGCCGCCGACCGTGAGCGTGGCTGCAAAGGCCGTCGTCGACACCACGAAGGAGGCTGCGACGCACAAGGCGGCGATCGCGCGCTTCGGCAGAATGCTGATCATGGTCTGTCCTCCTGCCGGCCGCCCTCGGACGGCACTGGCGCGAAAATTTGGGAAGAATGGGGCCAGCCCTGTCAGGGCCGGCCCATCGGGCTCACTTCAGGCCGTTCTGCTTGAGGAAATCGGCCGCGACGACTTCGACCGTCTTCTTGTCGACGTCGACCTCGCCGTTCAGCTTCTGCATAGTGGCGTCGTCGAGCTTGGCCGAGAGCGCCTCGAGGGTCGGCTTCAGGTCGGGATGGGCGTCGAGCACGGTCTTGCGCACCACAGGCGTGAGGGCATAGTTGGGAAAGAAACCCTTGTCGTCGGCGAGCACGCGCAGCCCCAGCGCCGCGATCTGGCCGTCCGTCGCCTGGGCAGAGATGACGTCGAGATCCTTGTTGGCCAAAGCCCTGTAGGCAAGGCCAAGGTCCATCGGCTTGACGTTGGCCCGGCCGGCCTCGAAATCATAGGTCTTCTGGAGGCCGAGCAATCCGTCCTGGCGCTTGGGAAATTCGGCCGTGGTGCCCATCATCAGCGCCGTTCCGGCCTTGTAGGCAGCGGCCATGTCGGAGACTGTCTTCAGCCCGTCGGTCTTCGGGTTGTCCTTGCGCACCACCATGGCATAGGTGTTGTTGGCCTTGGAAGGCGCCAGCCAGACCAGCCCCTTCTCGCCATCGAGCTGCTTGACCCGATCATAGGTCGCCTGCGGCGAGAGCTTGTCGGTCACCTTGTTGAAGGTGACGAGGGAGGTGCCGGTATATTCCCAGTAAAGATCGACCTCGCCGTTCTCCAGGGCAGCGCGGACGATCTTGGTGCCCATGCCGTTCTTCTTGTCGATCGTATAGCCCTTGGCGGTCAGAAGCTGCGTCGTCATCTCGGCGATGATCTGCTGCTCGGTGAAATCCTTGCCGCCGACCGTCAGATTGGCCGCCAGGGCCACGCCCCCGGCAGCCACCAGCACGACGGCTGAAAACACGCCCGAACACACGCTCCTGCCCAGTTTCTTCAGCATTGTCATCGTCTTTTCCCTCTGTTGCTTGTTGCCGCTGTTCAGCGCAGCGGATTGATGCCTCGCGGGACGAGGTAATATTGCAGCCGGCCGACCAGGAAATCGGTGAGCACGGCCAGGATCGCGGTGGGAATGGCGCCGGCGAGCATCATCGGCAGCTCGTCGAGGGCGATGCCGGTGAAGATCAGTTCGCCCAGGCTCCCCGCCCCGATCAGGAAGGCGAGCGGGGCCGAGCCCACGCAGATCGCCAGCGCGGTGCGGATGCCACCGAAGATGACGAACAATGCATTGGGCAGTTCCACCCGCCACAGGGTCTGCAGCGGCGTCATGCCCATGCCGCGCGCGGCCTCCAGGAGATGGGGCGGGACTGCCCTGAGCCCCGCATAGGTGTTGCGTACGATCGGCAGCAAGGTCGCTGCCCACAGCCCGAACACGGATGGCAGGGTGCCGATGCCGAGCCAGGTCATCGACAAGGCGAGGATGGCGAGCGTCGGGATGGTGCTGCCCAGATTGAAGACCTGCATCACGAATTCGGAAAAGCGCCGAAGGGCCGGCCGCGACAGCAGGATGCCCACGGGAACGGCGGTGAGGATGGCAAGCCCGCCCGCCCAGGCCACCAGCTCGATATGCTGCACGCTCAGATAGGTGATATCGTCCCAATAGGCGAGGATCTCGCCCGCCATACCGCTGAGCCACAGCCACACGCAGATGGCGAGCAGCACCGCCCACATCGCGAGCGGTACCAAGAGGTGTGAACGCCCTCTGCCCGGACTGGTCGCGATGGCTGCCGCAGGCCCGCTCATCCCGCTTCTCCGGCATGGCTGAGGCTGGCGACGATCGAGCGATAGGTCAGGACGCCCCTGAGCTGCCCGGCCTCGTCAACGCAGGGCAGCACCGGCATGTCCTGGGCGAACATCGAGGCCACCGCATTGCGCAGGTCCGAATGGAGCGCGGCCGTGGTCTCGACCGGGCGCGCATGGTCACCGACAGTCCCGGTCGCGGCCCTGGCGCGGTCCAGTGCAAGCAGGCCTTCGGGTTTGCCGTCCGCCGCAACCACGATGATGGCGTGCTGGCCCGAAGCCTGCATCTTATCGAGCGCGAGCGCGATCGGATCCTCGGGCCGCACCGCATCGAACTCCGCGGCCATCGCCTCTCCCGCCGTGACGAGCCGCAGGCGCTTGAGGGCCCGGTCGGAGCCGAGGAAATTCTCGATGAAGGCATTGGCCGGCCTGGCCAGCAATGCGTCGGGGCTGGCATATTGCTCCAGGCGCCCGCTGCGGAAGATGGCGATCTTGTCGGCCATCTTCACCGCCTCGTCGAGATCGTGCGAGACGAAGATGATGGTCTTGCGGATCGCCTGCTGCATCTTCAGGAACTCGTCCTGGATCACCTCGCGATTGATCGGGTCGATCGCGCCGAAGGGCTCGTCCATCAACATCACCGGCGGATCGGCGGCGAGCGCGCGCAGCACGCCGACGCGCTGCTGCTGGCCGCCGGACAGTTCACGCGGATAGCGGCTGAGGAAGAGGTCGGGCTGCATGCCCACCAGTTCGAGCAGTTCGCCCGCCCGGGCACGCGATTTCCTGCGGTCCCAGCCGAGGAGATCGGGCACCACGCAGATGTTCTCGCAGATGGTCTTGTTGGGGAACAGGCCGATCTGCTGGATGACGTAGCCGATCGAGCGGCGGAGCTGGATCGGGTCGGTGGCGCTGGTATCCTTGCCGTCGATATAGACCTTGCCGCCGGTGGGCTGGATCAGGCGGTTGATCATCTTCATGGTCGTCGTCTTGCCGCAGCCCGACGGTCCCAGCAGCACGCAGATCTCCCCCGCCGGCAGGTCCAGATTGATGTCGTCGACGGCGACGAAAGGCTTGCCCGCGGTTTCGAAGGTCTTTGTCAGATGTTCGAGACGGATCATCGGCTCGCTCCGCCCTTGATGCCCTTGGAAGTCAGCAGCCACTGCACCAGAGCAAGGAGCAGGTCTGCGGCGATCGCCAGGAGGGACACGGCCAAGGCTCCTGTGATCAGTTGCCGGGGATCGGATTGACTGATGCCGCGCGAGATGAAGGTGCCGAGCCCGCCCGCGCCGATATAGGCGGCAATGGCGGTCACCCCGATATTCATCACCACGGCGGTACGCACCCCTGCCATGATCACCGGCACGGCCAGGGGAATCTCGACCTGGCGCAGCCTCTGAACCGTACTCATGCCCATGCCTGTCGCCGCCTCGCGCAAGGCCGGATCGACATTGGCGATGGCGGTATAGGTGTTGCGGATGATCGGAAGCTGCGAATAGAGGATCACCGCAATCACCGCCGGCACATAGCCGATGCCGTGGCCGAGGGGCGAAAGCAGCGGGATCATCAGCCCGAACAGCGCAATGGACGGTACGGTGATCATGATCGAGGCGAGGTAGAGCACGGCGTCGGCGGCGGTTTTGGACTGGGTGATCGCAATGCCGATCGGCACCGCCGTGGCGATGGCGATGCCAACCGCCACGAAGACGATGGAAATGTGCTCGAGTGCCCTGGCACCGATCACATGGAGATTGTCGGAGATGAAAGTCAGGATTTCCATCATGCCGTTGTGCCGCAATCCTCGTTTTGTTGCCGCCGTTCGTAGCTGCAAATCACTCCTCAAAGTTCCGCGTAGAGACCGGAGGCGTTCTCGTAGGTAAAGCGCAGGGGTACCGAGCCCTTGACCTGCCAGGCCTCGACTGGCTCGCCCGCCATCAGATGGCAAGCTTCGTCGGTCGACACCACCGCGCCGCCATAGAGCCGGTTTGCCAGGTTGAGGATGGCTGTCTGGTGCATGGCCGTGCTGGCCGTGCCGCAGGCATCCTTGACCAGGAGCACGTGGAAGCCGAGGGCCACCGCATCCTTGACCGTCGCATCGACGCAGGCCTCGGTCCACACCCCCGCGATGGCCAGCCATTCGATGCCCTTACGCCGCAATTCTTCCGCCGGCGAGGCAGCGCCGAACAGGCTCGGCTCCGATTTGAAGATGACCGCTTCCCCTGGCGCCGGCGCCACTTCGGTGCAGATGGCGATGCGCGGATCGTCCTTGTCGCTGAAGGCCGAGCGCCCGTCGGGCTGCAATGGATGGAACGGGCGGCCAGGTGCAGCCGGATCCACGACATAGGCGGCGTGATAGAGCGGCACGCCATGCCGGCGAGCCGCATCCTGCAGGCGGCGCGCCTGCGCCAGGACGCCGGCATAGCCTTCGACCAGATAGCGCGGGTCGGCCCGATGCTCCTCCTGGAGATCGATGAAGATGGCGGCCATCCGGTTGCGGTCGATATGCAGCGTCCGTTTCACTTAGATCTGCCCTTCCAGGAATTCGTCTTCATAGGGAAAGCGTGACAGGAGTTCCGTCCCGGTTTCGGTGATCAGGACTTCGTCCTCGAGCTTGACGCCCTCGCGCCCGCCCTTCTCGCCGATATAGCTTTCCACCGAGACGACCATGCCGGGCACAAGGTGCCCGTCGCGGCCATAGGTCTCGTAGTCCATCGAATGGGCGATGAAGGGCGTTTCCCCATGCATGCCCACGCCATGCATCACCGAGGTGTAGCGCTGGTCGACGAAGCGCTCGGGAATCTTCCAGGCCTTCTCGGCAATCTCACGGAAGGCCATGCCCGGCTTCACGATGCCGATATTGTGCTGCACCTGGTCGTAGGACATGCGGTACAGCATCTTCTGATAGGTCGTCGGTTTGCCCGGACCGCAGCGGAAGGTGCGGGAGAAATCGGAGTAATAGCCGTAGCAGCCGATGGTGTCGGTATCGAGGGCCACCAGTTCACCCGGGCGGATCTTGCGTCCGCTCGCCTCGTTGAACCAGGGATTGGTGCGCTGACCCGAACTCAGCAGACGCGTTTCGATGAATTCGCCGCCCTGCCGGATCACCTCGTGATACATGATGGCGAAGAGGTCGTTTTCCGAAACGCCGGGCTTGATCGCCTCCCGCACCGCGGCGACGGCGGCTTCGGCGCCGGCCATCGAAACCTGAAGGCATTTGACCTCCTCCGGTGTCTTGACGGCACGCACCGCCAGGATCTCGCCCTGGCAATCCCTGACGTCGCAGCCGCGCTTTTGCAGCGCCAGCGCCTGCAGATGGCTGCAGCGATCGAGGCCGAGCTTCATCGACCCGCCGCCATGAGTCTTGAGGAGTTCGGTGATCTCGTCGGCGAAGGGGCCGGCCGTCTCGTCGTCCCGGCCCGACACCGACGACCAGACGAGCTTGGAAGGCCGTGCCTCGTCGACCGTGTCGAGCACCATCGAGACATGGTAGCTCTGCGGATATTCGAACAGGACGATCGGTCCCTCGGTGGGGATGAAGAAATAGCGCGTGGAATTGCGCAGGAAATAGCCGAACATGTTGCGCGAGCCGGTGGCGTAGCGCTGGTTGTAGGGGTCGAACAGCACGACCGCGCCATACCCCGCCTCGGCCATCCATCGGCGCAGCCGGGCAAGGCGCCCCTTGCGCAGGGCATCGGCATCGATGAAGGAAGGCTCGGTGTCGGAAAGCCACATGCCGCCGGCCGGATCCGCGGCCGCCGGATGGCGCATGCGATCCTTGAAGTCGACATCTTCGACGCGATCCGGATCGAAAACCACAATGCTCATGAACGTTCTCCTGTCCATGAACAGTGACCAACCCGCGCGCGCATAGTTTGCGCGCTTTCCGCGAAAACTATGCGCAATTCCGCTGGACGGTCTTTTGTGACCCTTCTCGTCATATCCGGGGCGCCTCCCCGGAGATCGACTTGCGCTGGCGCACGCCCCGGGGCGCATAGCCGAAGCTGTCGCGGAAGGCCCGGGAAAAATTGGCCGCATTGTTGAAGCCGCAAGCCAGCGCCACCTCGCCGACCCGCAGGCTCGAATGGGTGAGCAGGTCGGCAGCGCGCCTCAGGCGCAGGCTGCGGTAGTAATGGTTCGGCGTGACGCCGAGCTCGGTGCGAAAGGAGCGCTCGAGCTTGTCGGCCGATACGCCGAGGCGCCGCGCCAGCGCATCCATGCGCAGGAGGTCCTCGACGCAATCCTCCATGATCGCCACCGCGGCCAGCACGAGCTCGTCGCCTATCCCAGTCCTGAGGCGCAGGGGCATCAGCCGCCGGTCCACGCTCGACCGCAGCGGGCTGTGCACGAACCATTCGGCAACGCCGGAAGACAGCTCGCTGCCATGGTCGCGGCCGATCATGTCAAGCATCATGTCGAGGCTGCCCACCCCGCCCGCCGCCGTGAAGCGCCGTCGGTCGATGACATAGAGGTCTCGCTGCATGTCGAGGCCCGGAAAAGCCTCACGAAAAGCCGGCTGGCTGGTCCAATGCAGGGTGCAGGCATGGCCGTCGAGCAGCCCGGCCCGCGCCAGCAGGAAAGCCGCGTCGGCGACCGATCCGAGATCGGCGCCGGCCCGGAGGTTGCGGCGGATCCAGGCCATGGCATCCTCGGCAACCAGGTGATCGGCATCGCCGCCCGAGCACACCACGATGCGATCGACGGACGGTGCATTCCGAACGCCGAAATCCGGCTCGATGTCGATGCCGTTGGAGGCCCGCACCTTGGCGCCGTCTGGCCCGACCGTGATCCAGGAATAGCAGCGCCGGCCCGACAGCGTGTTGGCGGCGCGCAGCGGCTCGATCACCGAACTGAATGCCATCAGGGGAAAACCCGGGAACATCAGCACGGCAAAGCGGATCGCCTCGCCCGCCTGCCTTTCGCTCGGCCTGGTCTCCATGGCATCGATCCCTTCAGGGTTCCCCGGCGCCGATCTCCGTGCGCCGGCGCGTGATATAGGCCTCGAGCTCCTCGCGAACGGCCTCGTCCAAAGCGGGCTCCTGATATTCCCGCAAGGCCTGCTGCCAGAGGCCGGTCGCCCGCTCAAGCGCGTCACGCGCCCCTGCCTCCTGCCAGCTGCCATAGTTCTGCCAATTGGAGAGCATCGGCTGATAGAAGGCGGTTTCGTAGCGCGACATCGTGTGTTCGCTGCCGAAGAAATGCCCGCCGGCCGGCACGGCCTTGATCGCCTCGAAGCCCAGATCGTCCTCCTCGAACGGCATGGGTCGCAGGAACTCCATCATGTTCTGGAGGATCTCGACGTCGAGGACGAGCTTTTCATAGGACGCCGTGAGGCCGCCCTCCAGCCAGCCGGCGGCGTGATAGATCAGGTTGGCCCCGCCCAGGACGGCGCCCCAGGTCGCCATCTCCGTCTCATAGGCGGCCTGAAGATCAACAGCATTGGAGGCGTTGGCATTGGAAGTGCGGTAGGGCAGGCCATAGCGCCGCGCGAGCTGGCCGGCGATGATGTTGGCCTTGGTGTTCTCGGGCGTGCCGAAGGCCGGCGCACCCGAACGCATGTCGACATTGGAGGTGAAGGCCCCGTACATCACCGGCGTGCCCGGATTGACGAGCTGCGTCAGCACCACGCCGAACAGGGCCTCGGCGTTCTGCTGGCACAGGGCAGCCGCCAGGGTCACCGGCGTCATCGCGCCCATCAGCGTGAAGGGGGTGACCGTTACCGGCTGGCCATGCTCGGCCATGGCCATCAGGCCGTCCGCCATGGCGTCGTCGAAGAGACGCGGCGAGTTGACGGAGATGATGGTGATGACGCCGGGCGAAGCGCGCATCTCCTCCAGCGTGATGCCGCGGCCGATCGCCATCATGTTGATGGCGTCCATGGCCCGGCCGCGCCCGATGGCGCTGCAGTGAAAGCTGAGGTCGCTGAGAGAGAGGTTGGCCTTGTAGGTGTCGAGATGGCGCGAATTGGCCGGCAGTTCGATCGGCGCGCAGACCTGGTTGCCCAGGATATGGATGGCGTTGAAATAATGCGCCAGGCGGGTGAAGTTCTCATAGTCGGCTAGATTGCCTGCTCGCCTGCCATTGATGCGGTCATGCACGTTGGGCGGCCCGGCTACCAGGCCGAAGACCAGCGCATTGCCGCCGATCTCGAGCTGCTTGTCGGGATTGCGGCCGGTCAGGGTAAAGCGGCGCGGAGCGGTGCGGAGCGCCTCCTTCACCAGCGTCTCGTCGATACGGATGGTCTGGCTTTCGCGATCGACGATCGCGCCGGCCTTTTCGAACAGATCCATCGCCCGTGTGCTCATCACCCGGATGCCGAGCTCGGAGAGGATGCGCATCGAACTGCGATGCAGCACCTCCATGCGCTCTTCATCCAGCATCTGCATGGGTGAATAGGGATTCGACACGCGCTGCCAGGGCAGCTGGGGAATGCCCCCGCCCCGCATGCTTCTCGATCGGCGCCCCCCGCTACGCCTGTCCTGTGTCATACCCGCTACGCCCACCCTGTTTTATTCATCCGACAACTCGGCATGATAGGTGCGGCGGGACGAGCCTTTCACGCGATTAGTTTGGCGGCATTGCCCAAAAAAAATGATGTCATGGCGAAAAACGGCATTGAACCGGCCAAGGCAGTCGGACTAGCTTCCGGCAAACATCAAGAGCTGCCATGAAGCCCCCTCCTCCGCTCAACTACATCCGCTCCTTCGAATGCTCGGCTCGCCATCTGAGCTTTACCGAGGCGGCCAAGGAACTGGGCTATACCCAGGCCGCTATCAGCACCCATGTGCGGGCGCTCGAACATTATATCGGCCGGCAATTGTTCGTGCGCTATCCACGCAGCCTGAAGCTGACGGAAATGGGCGAGGCCTTCCTGCCGACGCTCAGGCAGGCGCTCGACCAGATCGACCACGCCACAGAAGCCATCCTCGCCTCTGTCAGGAATCGCACGGTGGTGATTTCCTGCCCGGCGACGCTGGCCACCAACTGGCTCGCGGGCTGCATCGCCGCCTTCCATGCCAGGCATCCGGATATCGAAGTGGTGCTGCATGGCACGATCTGGGAGGATCCCAGCGAGCCGGCCGCCGATCTCACCATCGCGGCGCGGCGTTTCGACAACAAGCCGCCAGCGGCGCTCGCCCTGTGGGACGAGAGCCTCGCTCTGCTCTGCGCACCGCAGTTCCTGTCGGGGCCGAATGCGATCCGCTCCCCCGCCGACATCCTCCGGCAAGGCTGGATCTTCGTGCACAGCCGGCAGGAATACTGGCAATGCATGGGCACGGCCCTCGGCATCGAGACCTCGGACCACGAGAAATATCTCAGCACCAACTCCTCCAACATCGCCCTGGAGCTGGCGGCGGCGGGCGCGGGCTGCGTCGCCGTGCAACTTTCGCTCGCCCGGCCCTTCCTGAAGAGAGGGCTCCTGGCCGAACCCTTCGCCGTGCGCCCGCCCAGCCCCTGGGGCTATTATCTTTCCGACAATGCCTCATCCAAGGGCAGCGTGGTGAAGATCGTGAAGGAATGGATCCTGGCCCGCGCCAGGGCCGACATGGCCTGAGATGATCCAGCGATAGACTTCCCCGAGCTGATCCTAGGTCTGACAGGTTCGGCAACAAGCGAAGATCGCGAGGCCAATGACCTCGTTTTATTTGGTCATTCTTCGCCGAACCCGGTGTTTTTGCCCGGAAGGCCGCCTACCGGCCCTGCCCACCGCTGCCTAGACTTGGGCGGTCAGGCGATCGCCCTGCCACGGACCTTCCAAGGGCAGCCGATCATCGCCGGATGAGTGTTCATCGGGAAGTTCGTTCCATGCGTAGCCATGCCCAGGCCGTCGTCATCGGCGGCGGTTTGATCGGTTGTTCGATCCTTTATCACCTCGCCAAGCTCGGCTGGACCGACATCGTCCTGCTGGAGCGGGACGAACTGACCTCGGGATCGACCTGGCATGCGGCCGCCAACATTCACGGCCTGCACGATTCCACCAATATCAGCCGCCTGCAGCACTACACCATGGCGCTCTACAAGGAGCTCGAGGCCGAGACCGGCCAGGGCTGCGGCATCTTCCAGCCCGGCTCTCTCTACCTGGCCCAGACCGTCGAGCGCGAGCACCAGCTGCGGCTGCAGGAGGCCAAGGCGCGCCGCTATGGCATGAACTTCTATGAAGTCTCGCGCAACGAAGCCGAAAAACTGCATCCGCTCGTGGATTTCTCGGGCATACGCTGCATCATGTTCGAGCCCGAAGGCGGCAATGTCGACCCATCAGGGGTGACGGCCGCCTATGCCGCCGGGGCTCGCCGGCGCGGCGCCGAAATCCACCGCTTCACGCCGGTGACGGGCACCGAGGCCCAGCCCGATGGCAGCTGGATCGTGCGCACGCCGAAGGGCGATATCCGCACCCAATGGGTCGTCAACGCCGCCGGCCTGTGGGCCCGCGAGGTCGCCGCCATGGCCGGGCTGACCCTGCCGCTGATGCCGACCGAGCACCAGTATTTCGTCACCCAGACCATCCCCGAGATCGCCGCGCTCGATCGGCGCCTGCCCTCGGTCGCCGATCGAGACGGCGAATATTATCTGCGCCAGGAAGGCTTGGGCTTGCTGGTCGGCGCCTATGAGCGCGACATGCGGTTCTGGGCCGAGGATGAGACACCCGCCAATTTCGGCCATGAGCTGTTTCCCGACGACCTCAACCGCATCGAGGACAATATGATGCGGGCGATCGAGCGCGTACCGGTGCTCGGCTCGACCGGCATCCGCCGCGTGATCAACGGCCCGATGATCTGGTCACCCGACAGCGCCGTGCTGTTCGGCCCGGTGCCGGAAATGAAGAACTATTTCTGCTGCAACGGCATCATCCCAGGCTTCTCCCAGTCGGGCGGCATGGGCAAGCTCGCGGCCGAATGGATGATCGAGGGCGAACCCTCCCTCGACATGTTCGCCTGGGACCTCGCGCGCTTCGGCTCCTGGGCCGACAAGGCCTTCACCAAGGCCCGGGTGCGCGACCAATACGGTCATCGCTTCAAGATCCACTTTCCCAATGAGGAGCGCAGCGCCGGCCGGCCGGTGCGCACGCGCCCCGCCTATGCGATGCAGCAGAGCATGGGCGCGGTTTTCGGCCTGAATTTCGGCTGGGAGCATCCGCTCTGGTTCGCCGCCGAGGGCGAGCCCCGGGAGGAGACCGCCGGTTTCACGCGCCAGAACTGGTGGGAACCGGTGGGACGGGAAGCGCGCATGCTGCGCGAGCATGCGGGCATCATCGACATCTCCAATTTCGCCAAATACCAAGTCACCGGTCCGGGTGCTCAGGCGTGGCTCGACGCTTTGTTCGCCAATCGCATGCCGAACCGGACCGGCCAGATCCGTCTCACCCCCCTGGTCGGTCGGCGAGGCGGCGTTGCCGGCGACTTCACGGTCGCCAAGCTCGCCGATGATTCCTACATGGTCTTCGGTTCCGGCATGGCGGAACGCTATCACCAGCGCTTCTTCAATGCGGTGCCGCTGCCGGAGGGAACGCTGTTCCGCTCGATGACGCAGTCCCTGTGCGGGTTCAGCGTCGCCGGCCCCAAGGCGCGGGCACTCCTGCAGGGCCTGACCTTCGAAGACCTTTCCAACGGCTCCTTCCCCTTCATGCAGGCACGCCATCTCAATCCAGCCGGCATCGAGGTGGTGGCCCTGCGGGTTTCCTTCACGGGTGACCTCGGCTGGGAGCTTCACTGCCGGACCGGTGACCAGGAAGCGCTCTATCGCGCTTTGCTCGCGGCCGGAAAGGAACTCGGCGCCGGCCCTGTCGGTGCGAGGGCGATGACGTCTCTGCGTATCGAGAAGGGCTATGGCAGCTGGGGCCGGGAATACTCACCCGAATATTGGCCCCAGGAATCCGGTCTCGCCCGCCTGATCAAGCTGGACAAGGGCGAGTTCCTCAATCGCGATGCCTATGCGGCCATCGCCGGCAACCCGGCGCGCGATCGGCTCGTCACGCTGGCCATCGAGACCGAGGATGCCGACGCCACCGGCGGCGAGCCCGTCTTCCTGCCGGACGGCACCCCGCTCGGACAGGTTTCCTCCGGCAGCTATGGCTATTGGGTCGGCCAGTCATTGGCCCTTGCCTACGTCAAGGCCGATCTGGCCCAGCCCGGCGATGTCGTGACGGTGGCCATATTGGGCACCTCGCGCAAGGCGCGCATCCTCGCCGAGCCTGCCTTCGACCCAGGGGGCGAGCGCTTGAGAAGCTGAAGCCCCGTCCGGCATGGAGCGCGCCTTCTGCCGGCGCCATGCTATTTCTTGGCGTGCAGGAGGGCGACGGCGGCTTCGGCCGTGAGCAGGCGGAAGGTCAGGCTTTCCTGGAAATAGAGCTGTACCGCCGTTGCCGAATGGCTGGCATAGCCGATGGAGATGTCCTGGCCCACGCAGAGTTCGAAATCCCCGCCCCGTGTCGTCAGCACCAGCCCGCCCTCGATCGCCGGGGCCCAGATCACCGGCCCGTCCACCAGGCGCTCGACATGGTGGAACACCGGATAGCCGTCATCGCTGCCCCCCGGCCGCCGCCGTATAGGCATCGCCCCCCAGCACCAGCGCATAGGGGCCCTCCACACCCGCCAGCCGCAACTGGCTCACCGCCTGCGCCACCAAATCCGGATAGGCCTTCACCTGGGCCGGCAGCGTCAGCGCCGGGTTGCTGAGACCCGGGCGGATGCCCCCGATCCCGGCCGCGGCAAAGCCGTCGAACACCGCCCGATCCTCGGCAAAGGCCAGCTTGCGCGCCGCCTCCTTCAGCGGCGACCAGTCCGAGTCGAGCGCCCCCCGCTCCACATCGTCGATCGCCGAGCGGGCTAGCTCGAAGCCCACGCGCAGCTCGACCAGCGCCTGCACCTCCCGCTGCACCGCCTCGATGCCCTCGCCAGACCCGGCAAGCGGGCGCACATGCCCGGTTCCCACCGCCGAGGCCGCCAGGCCTTGCGGGCCCTCGAGGTCGACCACCCGCCGCGCCGCCAGATGACGCTTGAGGGTGCGCGCCGCCTCTTCCTCGATCTGCCCCCACGCAGCCTCGGAGATCGGTGCCAGCTCCCGATGGAGATTATTCATGGTCTGCCTTCCTCTTGAGCGATCCAATGCCGAGCGAACCATCGCCGCCGGACGGTCGTGAACCGGGATTCTGTGCCGGCTCGGGCTCCGGCGGGGCCGCCTCGCCCGCTGCCGGTGCGCCGGCAGCGGCCGCCACATCGTCCAGGAACGTCGCCGAGGGCACGAAGAACAGCGAACCCGTCACCGCCCGGCTGAAATCCAGCAGCCGGTCGTAATTGCCCGGCGGGCGGCCGATGAACATGTTCTCCAGCATCTGCTCGATCCGGCGGGGCGAACGGGCATAGCCGATGAAATAGGTGCCGAACTCGCCCTTGCCCGCATCCCCGAACGGCATGTTGTCGCGCAGGATCTCCACCGCCTCGCCATTCTCCTCGATCGAGGTCAGGACATTGTGGGCATAGGGCGCCTTGAGCGCATCCTCCTGCTCGATGTCCGACAGCTTGGCACGCCCGATGATCTTCTCCTGCATCTCCACCGGCAGCCGGTTCCAGCCCGCCAGGTCATGCAGGTATTTCTGCACGATCACATAGCTGCCGCCGGCAAAGGCCGCATCCTCCTCGCCGATCAGGGTGGCATCCACCGCCGCCTGCTCGACCGGGTTCTCGGTGCCGTCGACAAAGCCGATCAGGTCGCGGTCGTCGAAATATTTGAAGCCGTGCACCTCGTCCACATTGGCCGCCGCCTCCCCGATCCGCGCCATGATCTGCGCCGCCAGTTCGAAGCAAAGATCCATGCGCCGGGCGCGGATGTGAAACAGGATGTCCCCCGGCGTCGACACCGCATGATGCACACCATGGATCTCGCGGAAGGGATGCAGTTCCTTCGGCCGGGGCGCCCCGAACAGACGGTCCCACATCTGCGAGCCCAGGCCCATCACGCAGGACAGCCGCCCCTCCAGGTCCCGGAACCCCACCGCCCGCAACAGACCCGACAGATCCGCGCACAACGCCCGGATCGCCGCCTCCGCCTCCGCGCCAGGCTGGACCGTCACCACCAGAAATATCGCACTGCCCGTCAGGGAGGCTACGACAGGCTGCGAAACGATAGAGGGCAAACTCGACTCCATACGGCTATCCATCCGGCGGCTGATGGGCTTCAGCCCAAATCGACGGGACGCCCGGACTGCTCTTCTTCGAGGGTCACGGCAATGTCGGCATTGGCGGACAACCTGACTTTCTCGCCTTCGACCCCAGCCACGAAACCGAGCTCGATATAGTGGTGGTGTCCTCGATGCGCTCCGAAGCTGTCGCTCAATTTGAGCTCGATACGATCGCCCACGACGCGATCCACCGTCCCGACATGCACGCCATCGGCTCCGATCACGTCCATATTTGGCTTGATCTGCTCTTTCATCACACCTTCTCCTTTGTTGGTCCCATACGCAATACAGCTATCGATCGGATGACATTGGGGAGCTTCAGGCCGCCTCGAACTCATCCTCGTCCACGATTTCCGGAGTCTTGCCATTGAAGGTGAGGCTCTTCTTGCCGGCGGAGATCTTCACCTTCATATCGTCGCCGACCTCGCCCGCCAGGATCATCTCGGCAAGCGGATCCTGGACGTAGCGCTGGATCGCCCGCTTCAGCGGTCGGGCGCCATAGGCAGGGTCCCATCCCTTGTAAGCCAGCCAGTTCCGCCCCTTGGCATCAAGCAGCAGATCGATCTTGCGATCATCCAGGAGCTTGCGCAGGCGGGCAAACTGAATCTCGACGATCCGTCCCATTTCGCTCTTCTGCAGGCGGTGGAACAGGATGATGGCATCGACCCGGTTGAGAAACTCGGGACGGAAATGCGCCCGCACCATCGCCATCACCTGTTCACGCACGGCGCTCGTCTTCTCGCCTTCGGCCTGGTTCACCAGAAACTCCGCGCCGATGTTCGAGGTCATGATGATCAGGGTGTTGCGGAAATCGACGGTGCGGCCCTGCCCGTCCGTCAGCCGGCCGTCGTCCAGCACCTGCAGGAGGACGTTGAAGACGTCGGGATGGGCTTTCTCGATCTCGTCGAACAGCACGACCTGGTAGGGCCGGCGCCGCACGGCTTCGGTCAGCGCGCCGCCCTCGTCATAGCCGACATAGCCCGGAGGCGCCCCAATGAGGCGGCTCACCGAATGCTTCTCCATATATTCGGACATGTCGATGCGGATCATCGCGGTTTCGTCGTCGAACAGAAACTCCGCGAGCGCCTTGGCGAGTTCGGTCTTGCCGACACCGGTCGGCCCCAGGAACATGAAGCTCCCGATGGGGCGGTTGGGATCCTGCAGCCCGGCCCTCGCGCGCCGGACGGCCGTCGAGACGGCCCGCACGGCCTGCGCCTGCCCGACGACACGCTTGCCCAGCATCTCTTCCATATGGAGCAGCTTGTCCTTCTCGCCCTCCAGCATCTTGTCGACGGGCACGCCCGTCCAGCGCGAGACCACCTGCGCGATGTCGTCGGCGGTCACGGTTTCGCTGATCGACGAATTCTCGCTGGCCTCGACGGTGGCCAGCTTCTTCTCCAACTCCGGAATCCGGCCATAGGTGAGTTCGCCCGCCCGCTGGAACTCGCCCTTGCGCTGGGCATTGGCAAGTTCCGTGCGCAATTGTTCCAGCTCGCTCTTCATCTTCTGCGCGTCGGAGAGCTTGCTCTTTTCGGCCTGCCATTGCGAGGTCAGGTCGGCCGACTTCTTTTCGAGCTCGACAAGGTCCTTGTCGAGCGTCTGCAGCCGGCTCCTGGAGCCGGCATCCGTCTCCTTCTTGAGCGCTTCCTGCTCGATCTTCAGACGAACGATCTCGCGATCGAGCGAGTCCAGCTCTTCCGGCTTGGAATCCACCTGCATCTTCAAGCGGGCCGAAGCCTCGTCGATGAGATCGATGGCCTTGTCCGGCAGGAAGCGATCGGTGATGTAGCGGTTCGACAGCGTGGCTGCCGCGACCAAAGCCGAGTCGGCGATCCTTACGCCATGATGAAGCTCGTATTTTTCCTTCAGGCCACGCAGAATCGAAATCGTGTCCTCGACCGTCGGCTCGGAAACGAAAACGGGCTGGAAGCGCCGCGCCAGCGCGGCGTCCTTCTCCACATGCTTGCGATATTCGTCGAGCGTGGTCGCACCCACGCAATGCAGCTCGCCGCGCGCCAGAGCCGGCTTGAGCAGGTTGGAGGCATCCATGGCACCGTCGGTCTTGCCGGCCCCGATCAAGGTATGCATCTCGTCGATGAACAGGATGATGCCGCCCTCGGCGCTCGTCACCTCCTGCAGCACCGCCTTGAGCCGCTCCTCGAACTCCCCGCGATATTTCGCGCCGGCAATCAGGGCACCGAGGTCGAGCGCAAGCAGCTTCTTGTCCTGCAGGCTCTCGGGCACGTCGCCGTTGACGATGCGCAGCGCCAGGCATTCGACGATCGCCGTCTTGCCGACCCCGGGCTCGCCGATCAGGACCGGGTTGTTCTTGGTGCGTCGCGACAGCACCTGGATGGTGCGGCGGATTTCCTCGTCGCGGCCGATCACCGGGTCGAGCTTGCCGTCCCGTGCTGCTCTGGTCAGGTCGCGGGCATATTTCTTCAGGGCGTCATAGGCATTCTCGGCCGACGCGCTGTCGGCGGTACGGCCCTTGCGCAGTGCGTCCACGGCCGCGCCGAGGTTGCGGGGGTCGACACCGCCCTCGACGAGCAGTTTGCCCGCCTCGCCGCTCTTGTCCGCGACAAGCGCCTGCAACAAGCGTTCAACCGTCACGAAACTGTCGCCGGCCTTTTCCGCCGTGCTCTGCGCGGCAGCAAGGAGGCGCGCCGTCTCAGGGGCCAGATGGACCTGTCCTGACCCCGTACCGGAGACCTTCGGCAATTTTGCCAGAGCGTCTTCGGTCGCCTGCAGGATCGCGCGCGAATTGCCGCCAGCTCGGTCGATCAGTCCCGAAACGAGGCCTTCCTTGTCGTCGAGCAGGACTTTCAGCACGTGAAGAGGGGTCAGTTGCGGATTGCCCTCACGCGAAGCGAGGAATTGCGCCGACTGGATGAAGCCACTGGCGCGATCGGTATATTTATCAACGTTCATCGAGCCATCCTTCAAGGCAGAGACAACTGGTCGAAACGAGAGCGGTGGAAACCGACACACCTGTTGTTCGACGGGGCGCGAGCATGAAGGCCGCAGGCCCCCCGATATCGTAGCGCGGCATCCTCCCCATGACCTCGATCCTCCACGATCCGTTCGCATGCCCCTCGGCGCGCCGGCACGGCTGCCCAGCCATAGGAGCAACAGGCGTGCCAATTTGAAAAGAAAGCGAAATCAATCAGATAGAACTTCGCGTCCACCGGCGACGGACACTATGTCGAAGAGGCAACGGACAAAATGTCCGCATCATCGAGGCGGCATCAACCGGCTTCCGGCAGCCAGACGAGGAATGTCGTGCCCCTGCCCGGCTCGCTCGATACGGAAATCCTGCCACCCTGCCGCGTCACCAGCATCTGGCTGATCGAGAGGCCAAGTCCGGTGCCCTCGCGCGTCTTGGTGGTAAAGAACGGGTCGAACACCCTTTCGATCACCTCCGCCGAAATACCGGCGCCGGTGTCCGCAACCTCGATGGCCACCCCCGCCCAGCCATCCATGTCGCTGTCATGGTTGCGTAGGAGAAGGCGCCCGCCATGCGGCATGGCATGAATAGCGTTCACGAGCAGGTTGACCAGGACCTGCTGCAATTCGGTGCGGTTCATCGCGATCAGGCGGGACGCGCGATCCTCCCGCTCCAGGGTGATCGTCGTCTTCCTGATGAGATGCTGAACGAGCGGCAGTGTGTCGGAAACGATGGCGGCGACGGCATAATGCTCGGTATAGCCGGCATATTCCTGGGGCTTGGCAAATTGCAGCAGCTTGGTGATGATTTCGCTGATGCGCGCCATCTGCTGGTCGATGAGGCGGAACTCCACCTTGGCCTTTTCAGCTTCGGCGCCCATCAGCTCGCGGATCACCTCGAGATTGCCCTGCATCACGGCGATCGGATTGTTGATTTCATGGGCAATGCCCGCGCTGATCTCCCCGATCGCCGCAAGCTTCTCCGACATCACGAGCTGCTTGGTGGTGTTTTCCAGCTGCATGGTGGCCTGGTGCAGTTGGTGGGCACGTTCCTCGACACGGCGATTGAGCTCGTCGTTCCAGTGACGCAGCTGTGCATCGCGTTGCTGGAGCAAATCGAGGAGATGATCGAGGTGAAAAGCCACCTCGCCGATCTCGTCCTTCGTCTTCACATGACCGGTTCGCGCGGACAGGTCGCCGGCTTCAACACGGGAGATCGCGCCCGTCATCCGCTCCAAAGGCCTGAAAATATTGGTTGCCCAGATCAGGAACAGGGGAACCGTTGCCGCCACCGCCAGCAGGAACGCCCCGGCAAGCGTCAGCAAGGTCTCATATTTGGCCTGTGTGAACGGTTTTTGCAGAAAACCCACATAGAGCATGCCGACCCGCCGGCCGTAGCTGTCGATGATGGGCTCATAGGCAGAGATGAACCAGTCGCTGACGACGAAGGCGCTGTCGCGCCATGTCCGCCCCTGGTCGAGCACGGCATTGCGCACGACTTCCGAAACACGGGTTCCGATTGCACGCTGTCCTTCGAACAAACGCACATTGGTGCTGATGCGAATATCCCCCAGGAACAGCGTGGCCGTGCCCTGGCTCCCCTCGGGCAGGCCGGCCTCATGGTAGATCAGGTCGTTGATCGTATCGACGAAGGCAAGATTCTGGTTGAGCAGCGTGCCGCCGACCAGGGCTGCCCGCCGACTATCCGGCAATGTCAAGGCCGTGGCCGAGTGGAGCACCAGGCCGCGGCTTTCCTGGGAGGGCGTGGCGGCGGTACTGCCGAGGGTGGGCACGATCTCGATACGCGCTCGTGCGGCGAGATCGGGGGAGAAGGCACCAAGCTCTTCGGCCTCGAAAACATCGACGGCCGTCTTCGAGTGCCCTTCGAGGGCCGAACGGATGATCGGCCAGCTCGAACGCACGGAGGACGATGCCGTGGCATAAGCGCTCGCGAGTATCCGGCCATTGTCGTCGACGATATAGAGGAAATCAAACTGGCGCGCCTGTGCGATCTCCTTGAGAAGCGAAGTAAACGCCGCGTTCGGATAACCGTTTTGCTGAAGCAGGTTCTGGAAACGCGCCGATTCACTCACCGACGCCAGCCGGGAATCCGTATTTTCGAGAATACGGGCCATATACTGATGGGCAATCGTCAAGTCGTCATTGACCTTGGAGATTGCCATGGCATCGAACCGGGCATTCCAGCGATAGAGGCTGATGCCCAGCAGCAATGGCAGGATCACGAGCATGGGCACGAGCGCGATCGCAAGCAGGCGATAGCGTACCGATCTTCTTCTTCGGGCTCTCGGGGCTTGGTCCCTAGACATTCCAGCTGACGCATTTGCGATCGATGGTCTTGCGCGAGATGCCGAGGCGGCGGGCAGCCTCCTCGCGATCGCCCTTGACTTCACGCAGGACCGACAGGATGTGGCGCCGTTCCACCTCGGCCAGGCTCTGGCCGCCCCTGTCGTCATCGCCGTCACTGGCAATGCGTTCGATATCCTCAGGAAAACCGCCGAGGATCACCGTTCGTTCGATCAGGTTGCGAAGTTCCCGGATGTTTCCCGGCCAGTCATAGCGTGCCAGCGCAGCGCGTACCCTGTCGTCGATGGCGACGGGAGGCATGCCGAGCTGCTGGGCGAATTCGCGCATGAACAAGGCCGCGAGTTCCTGCACGTCATCGCCGCGATCCTTCAGCGGCGGCAGATGGATCTGCACGACATTGATACGGAAGAAGAGATCGGCGCGAAAACTGCCGGCCTCGACGCGCTTGGGAAGATCGGCATTGGTGGCAAAGATGAAGCGGGCGTCGAAGGGAACCTCGCGTTCCGAACCGACCGGCCTGACACGTCGATCTTCCAGGACGCGCAGCAGCTTGGTCTGCAGCGAAAAGGGCAGGTCGCCGATTTCATCGAGGAACACCGTGCCGCCCTGGGCATGCATGAAAAGCCCCTCCCGCGCCCTGCCCGCACCGGTGAAGGCCCCTTTCAGATGGCCGAACAATTCGCTTTCGATCATGTCCGCCGGGATGGCACCGCAATTGATGGGCACGAAAAGCTTGTCTGAACGACCGGAAAGCGAGTGAAGCGAGCGCGCCGCGACTTCCTTTCCGGTTCCCGACTTGCCGGTCAACAGGACCGATGTCGGCAAGGGCGCAACGCGTGCGATGGTCTGCCGCACATTCTGGATCGCCCTGGAGTCACCGAGCAGCTTGTTGCGCAGGAAGATCTGATGGCCTGGCGATTTCAGCTCATGGTGCAGGACGTCGTTCTCGCGCTGCAACCTGATCCGGTCGAGGCAGCGAGCAACCGCGTTGAGAAGCTGGTTGGAGCGGAATGGCTTGAGCACGAAATCGACGGCGCCGGCCCGCAAGGCACCGATCGCGGTGTCCAGATCGGCATAAGCCGTCATCAGGATGACATCGGCAAAGAAGCCGACGGCTCGCTGTTCGGCAAGCCAATCCAGGCCGTTCTGTCCCGGCATGATATTGTCGAGAATGACCACGTCGAAATGCTGCTGGTCGAGTTTCTGGGACGCCTGTTTGGTGTCCGCGGCTTCGGCGATCAGCCTGCAGCGCGGCCCCAGGATCTTGACCAGGAAATTGCGCATGCCCGGTTCGTCGTCGACGACCAGGATCGAAGCCTGGGCCAGCCACGGCCCGAATTGTGGATCCGCGGCAGGGCCGGCAGTATCGTGAGCGGGATCCTCGGACATCAATACTCCTTCCCAACCGCACCCTGGCCAGACATGAGGAACCGTCAGCCCCCCAGAAATGCGGGCGCCAAACTCTCTTCCACCATCTCCCGGGCGGCCTGGGGCGTCTGCTGGCTGCCGTCAATGTCGAGGCGGGTCGCTGCCTCGAACAGCAAGGCGCGTACATCGTCGGCGGAAAGAAGGCCCTTGGCCAGGAGCTTGCGCACCAGGGCCTGCAGGATGAGGACATCGATCCCCGGTTCGGACGCCATTGGGCTTTCGTTCATGCCACTCTCCCCCTGCCTCTAGCTAGGAACGCTCCTGCAGATCTCCACGCAGCTGCGCCAGGGCCTGGCGCAGCCCATGGAGCTGATCCATCAGATGCAGGATAACGTCGATACCCTCGTCATTGGCCCCGATATCGTTCTTCAAATCCTGGATCAGGCGCGCGCGTGCAATGTCGATCTCGGTGAATTGCACCCCCGCCTGCGTCTGCCGGGGAATGAGCCAGCGCTGCTCGAGCCAGAGTTCGAGCGTCTGCACCTGGATGCCGGAACTCGCCAGAAATTGCTGCTTGTTCATGCTCATGATGCTCTATCCTCGCGGGGATTGAAGTCCTTGCCCTTCCAGTTCGAAACAAAGGCTTCGAGTTCCGGATCGGGCCCTTTGGGAAGGACGATCTTGAGCCTGACGAACTGGTCGCCCTGTCCTCCCCCCCGACGCGGCGCCCCCTTGCCCTTGAGACGCAGGGTCGTGCCGGTGTTCGCCCCTTTCGGCACGGACATCGTTACATCGCCGCTCGGGGTGGGAACACGCACCCGCCCCCCGAGCACGGCCTCCGACAGCGAAATCGGCAATTCCAGCGTGATGTCGTCGCCCTCGCGCGTGAAGCGCTTATCCGGCAGGACTTCCACCTCGATCAAGGCATCGCCGGGACCGCCCGTACCGGCGCCCGGCGCGCCCTTGCCCTTCAGGCGCAGGGTCTGTCCATCGACCAGGCCGGGCGGAATCTTCACATCGAGCGTACCACCGTCCGGCAGGGTGAGGCGCTTGTTCGCTCCCATGACCGACTCGACGAACTCGATCGGCAGCCGATAGTGCAGATCCTGGCCGCGCCGGTTGGCACGCGCCCGCTGGCCGCGCCTCAGCAGCTCGGCAAACGCGTCCTCCCCGTCCATGAAGTCGGCAAAACCGGAGGCATCGGCATAGGGATGGTCGTGATCGGCGCCCGCATATTCGCGGTAGAAATGCTGGGGCGGGCGTTCCGCACCGCTCGCGTCGATCTCGCCATTGTCGAAGCGCTTGCGCTTGTCGGCGTCGCTGAGCAGGTCGTAGGCGCCCGCGACTTCCTTGAACTTCTCCTCGGCGCTCTTGTCGCCGGGATTGAGATCCGGATGCAGTTTCTTCGCAAGCTTGCGATAGGCGCTCTGGATTTCGGCCGACGATGCCGCTGGGGCAACACCCAGAACCTCGTAAGGATTTCTCACAACTTACTCCGATAGCATGTCCACGGCGTTTTGCGGTTTGACGGCTCACGGGTTTCAGGAGGCGCCCCATCGCGCCTCCGTTCGATGCTGGAAACGCCGGGACTCGGCCCGGCGCAGGCCCTCGATGCTAGAGCATTTTCACCGGCCAGTCAGGCAGGCTTCGCCTGGCGAGCAAAATGCCTTTCACGGCAGGATCGGCCTGCATACCTGCCGTCGGATCAACCCGATTTCTTTGCATCATTGTCGTCTACTTCGCTGAATTCGGCATCGACCACATCGTCTCCGCCGGCATGAGAAGTCGTATCGGGCGATGCGCCCGGCTGCGGCTGCGCATAGGCCGCCTCCGCCAGTTTCTGCGAGAGTTGCTGCAAGGCGGCCGCCTTGGCGGTGATCGCGGCTGCATCCTCGCCTTTCGCCGCCTCGTGCAGATCGGCCATGGCATTCTCGATCGCCCGGCGATCCGCCTCGGCTACCTTGCCGCCATGCTCGGCAACCGCCTTCTCGGTCGCATGCAGAAGGGCCTCCGCGCTATTCCTCGCTTCCACGGTCTCCCTGCGCTTCTTGTCCTCGGCGGCATGGGCTTCGGCATCCTTGACCATCCGCTCGATGTCGGCTTCGGAGAGGCCGCCGGACGCCTGGATCTGGATGCGCTGCTCCTTGCCGGTCCCCTTGTCCTTGGCGGAAACATTGACGATGCCGTTGGCGTCGATATCGAAGGTCACGTCGATCTGGGGCACGCCGCGCGGAGCCGGCGCGATGCCCATCAGGTCGAACTGGCCAAGCAATTTGTTGTCGGCCGCCATCTCGCGTTCGCCCTGGAAGACACGGATGGTGACGGCGTTCTGATTGTCCTCTGCGGTCGAGAATACCTGGCTCTTCTTGGCCGGAACGGTGGTGTTGCGTTCGATGAGGCGCGTAAAGACGCCGCCCAGCGTTTCCAGCCCGAGCGAGAGGGGCGTGACGTCGAGAAGCAGGACGTCCTTGACGTCACCCTGCAGCACGCCGGCCTGGATTGCGGCACCGACCGCGACGACCTCGTCGGGATTGACGCCCTTATGCGGCTCCTTGTCGAAGATCTTGCGCACGATCTCCTGGATCTTCGGCATCCGGGTCATGCCGCCGACCAGCACGACCTCGTCGATGTCCTTGGCCGCCAGCCCCGCATCCTTCAGCGCATTGAGGCACGGCTCGATGGTTCGCTGCACCAGGTCCTCGACCAGGGACTCGAATTTCGCCCGCGTCAGCTTGATCTGGAAATGCTTGGGGCCGCTGGCATCGGCCGTGATGTAGGGCAGGTTGATTTCCGTCTGGGTGATGGTGGAGAGCTCGATCTTGGCCTTCTCCGCCGCCTCCTTCAACCGCTGCAGGGCCAGCTTGTCCTTTCTCAGGTCGATGCCCTGCTCGCGCTGGAACTCGTCGGCCAGGTAGTTCACCAGGCGCATGTCGAAGTCCTCGCCGCCGAGGAAGGTGTCGCCATTGGTCGACTTCACCTCGAAGACCCCGTCGCCGATGTCGAGGATGGAGATGTCGAACGTGCCGCCACCCAGATCGTAGACGGCAATCTTGGCCTGCTTCTTCTTGTCGAGCCCGTAGGCAAGCGCCGCGGCCGTCGGCTCGTTGATGATGCGCAGCACCTCAAGCCCCGCAATCTTACCGGCATCCTTGGTTGCCTGCCGCTGCGCATCGTTGAAATAGGCGGGAACCGTGATGACGGCCTGCGTGACCTTCTCGCCGAGATTGGCCTCGGCGGTCTCCTTCATCTTCTGCAGGATGAAGGCCGAGATCTGCGAGGGCGAATAGGCCTTGCCCTGGGCCTCCACCCAGGCATCGCCATTGGCCGCCTTGACGATCTTGTAGGGGACCAGCGCCTTGTCCTTCTCCACGGTCGGATCGTCATAGCGTCGGCCGATCAGGCGCTTGACCGCAAAGATCGTGTTGGTCGGGTTGGTCACCGCCTGCCGCCTGGCCGGCTGCCCGACGAGACGCTCGCCATCGCCGGTAAATGCGACGATCGACGGCGTGGTCCTCGCGCCCTCGGCATTCTCGATGATACGCGTGTTCTTGCCATCCATGACTGCAACGCATGAATTGGTCGTTCCCAGGTCGATTCCGATGATCGTTGCCATGAAGGTGCTCCCTGTTATTGAATTTTGGACTGTGTGTTCTGCGTTTCTCGTCGTTGACGCTGCCTGGGCGTCTCAGGCAGCGGATTGGCCGCCTGGTGGCGAACGGCCGGATATCGTCGAATGCGATGCCATGATGTCCCGTCAGTGGGCGCCCTTCGCAGACGCTGGTCCTGATGCGACAGCAACAGACGTGCCAGACTGGATGCGCAGCAATATCAAAGACTTATCGGAAAGGTTTCAGCCCATTGGGACAACCTGTCCGTTCGACGCCGGACAAACTGTCCTCAGGCAGAGCCGGCCAGGCCGTCAGGGCTGCCTTCCGGCTCCGGGTTCCGCCGGCTGCCTCGGTCCGCCGCTGGAAACGCCGACCCTGGCCGGGCGCAAGGAGCGCGCTCCGATCGAATACCCGGCGTCGACGACCTTGCTGACGGTGCCGCTCGGCACCGAGGGATCGGGCACCTCGAACATGGCTTCGTGGAAATTGGGATCGAAGCGCTCTCCCAGGGGATCGAGCTTCCTGACACCATGTCTTTCCAGGGCACGCAGCAGCTCTTTTTCCGTGAGCTCCACCCCTTCGATCAGCGTCCTGACCGCCTCGTCGCCTTCACGGGCTTGCGCCGGCACATTGGCGATCGCGCGCTCGATATTGTCGGCCACCGCCAGCATGTCGCCGGCAAATTTCGCGATGGCATATTGGCGTGCATCGTTCAGGTCACGCTCGGCCCGGCGGCGGACATTCTCGGTTTCAGCGAGGGCCCGCAGCAATCGATCCTTCAGCGCGGCATTGTCAGTCTCGAGCCTGGCGATGACCGCTGCGGCATCCTCAGCCGGTCCGGCCGCGAATGGATCGCCCCGGTCCGTCGCCTTCGCTGTTGGCTCAGAGGCGTTTGCCGGCTCCGGTGACCCATGAATGTCGTTCTCGGGCTTGGCTCTTCTGGTCATTTCGCCTCCCTGTCGGATGCTTCCATATGAATGCCGCTATGCTGTATTCCCCGAAGGCAGAGACTTGCGGGCTGCATGAGCCCTGTTCCCGACTGTCCAACGCCGATCCGGCTCAAGAAGATCCATTCAGGTTTAGCGCAGAAGGCATAGCCGGATCACCGCCGCCACCGTCCCAAGCGTGGCGATGCTGGCGGCCCAGATCGCAACCATCCAGGCGAACCGTTTCCAGAAGGGCGCCTGCGGAGCCATCAGTGATAACCATGGACGCCGGCCTTGCCGCGAAATACCCAATAGGCCCAGCCGGTATAGACGAGGATGAGCGGGATGATGACAAGGGCCCCGACAAGCATGAAGGCTTGGCTTTCCGGCGGCGCCGCCGCCTGCCAGATCGTCACGGCGCGCGGCACCACATAGGGATAGATGCTGATCCCCAGCCCGATGAAGCCGAGCAGGAACAGCGCCAGGGCCATCAGGAAGGGCAGCCGCTCCCGCTCTCGCCGCAGGCTCCAGAAGAAGGTCGCCGTACAGATCGCCACAAGCAGCGGCACCTGGGCCGTAAGCAGCACGCCGGGCATGGCGAACCAGCGTCGCCAATAATCATAATGCAGGAATGGCGTGGCCGCGCTGACGGCGCCGAGCGCTAGGAGCGTGGCGACGCCCAGCCAGAACGCCAGGTGGCGGGCATGGCGCTGGCTCGTCCCTTCCGTCTTCCAGATCAGCCAGCTCGCCCCCAGCAAGGCATAGCCGGTCACCACGGCCAGCCCCGTCAACACACTGAAGGGGCTCAGCCAATCGAGCCAGCCGCCGGCATAGGCCCCGTTCTCGACATGGACGCCTTGCAGGATCGCACCGAGCGTCACGCCTTGTGCCGACGCCGCGACGACCGACCCAAGACAGAAAGCCGTGTCCCAGAATGGACGGTGGCGCGGATCGCGCCAGCGAAATTCGAAGGCGACGCCACGAAAGACGAGCCCGAGCAGCATGGCGATGATCAGCGGATATGTGGCCGGAAGGATGATGGCATAGGCCAGCGGGAAGGCAGCAAGCAGGCCGCCACCGCCCATCACCAGCCAGGTCTCGTTGCCGTCCCACACCGGTGCGATCGAGTTCATCGCCTGGTCGCGCTCCTCGCCCACGGCGAAGGTGGGGAACAGGATGCCGATACCGAGGTCGAAGCCGTCCATGACGACATAGGCCATCACCGCAAAGCCGATGACCGCCGCCCAGAAGATGGTGAGATCGATGCTGCCCATCCCGATCAATCCTTCGCCGCCATGGGAACGCCGACGCTTGCTGCGGGCGTGATACCGGCCGCGCGTTGCGGCAGGTTCGGTGGCTCGCTCTCGCCACGTCCAGGCGCCTTCGCCATCAGGCGCAACAGATAATAGGCGCCGGCCCCGAAAGCGCTGAAATAGACCAGCACGAAGGCAATCAGCGAGGCGGCAACGGCCGGCGCAGCGAGCGGCGAATGGGATTCGGCCGTTCGCAGCAGGCCATAGACCGTGAAGGGTTGCCGCCCGACTTCCGTCGTCACCCAGCCGGCAATCACCGCGACGAAGCCTGCCGGTCCCATGGCCACGGCGCCGCGATGCAGCCAGCGCCAGTCATAGAGCCTGCCCCGCAAGCGTGCGAGCAGGCTCCACAGGCCGATGCCGAGCATGGCGAAGCCGAGCGCCACCATGATCCGGAACGACCAGAAGATGATGGGGGTGGGAGGCCATTGGTCCCGTGGAAAATCGGTGAGGCCCGGAAGCGGTGCATAGGGATCGTGCCTGAGGATCAGCGAGCCGATATGCGGTATCGACACTTCGTAGCGCACGCGCCCTTCCTCGTTGTCCGGCAGGCCGAACAGCACGAGGGGCGCGCCATTGGGGCTGGGCTGGTAGTCGCCCTCCATGGCCAGCACCTTGGCAGGTTGATGCTCCAGCGTGTTCAGGCCATGGGCATCGCCCGCCAGGATCTGGATAGGCGCCACGATCGCCGCCATCCACATCGCCATCGAAAACATCTTGCGCGCACCGGCATTGCCGCGGTCCTTGAGCAGGTGCCAGGCGCCGACGCCTCCCACCACGAAGGCGGTGGTGAGATAGGCGGCGATCACGGTATGGACCAGGCGGAAGGGAAAGCTGGCCGTGAAGATGATCGGCAGCCAGGACCCCGCCGGTACGAACTGCCCGCTGGCATTGACGGCAAACCCCGCCGGCGTCTGCATCCAGCTGTTGACGGCAATGATCCACGTCGCCGAGATCAGTGTGCCGAGAGCAACCATGCAGGTGGCGAAGAAGTGCAGGCCCCGGCCGACCTTGCTCATGCCGAACAGCATCACGCCGAGGAAGCCGGCTTCCAGGAAGAAGGCGGTCAGCACCTCATAGGCCATCAGCGGGCCGATGATCGGGCCCGCCTTGGTCGAGAAGACCGACCAGTTCGTACCGAACTGGTAGGACATCACCAGGCCTGACACGACGCCCATGCCGAACACGACGGCGAAGATCTTCAGCCAGTAGCGATAGAGATTGGCATAGACGCCCTTGCCCGTCTTGAGCCACAGCCCTTCCAGCACCATCAGATAGCTTGCAAGCCCGATGGAAAACGCCGGAAAGATGAAGTGGAACGACACCGTGAAGGCGAACTGCGCACGCGCCAAGATCACCGCATCCAGTTGCCCAAGCAACGCCCCCTCCCCTCAAAGAAGCCGAAAGATACCGTCCCCGGGATTGGCTGGCGCCGGGGACCCTTTTGCCAAAGCGTTTTGCGATTTGGTTGAATCACCAAGGATCGCAAAGACGCGCCGAAACAAAGAGCCGGAGACAGGTCGCGGCTCCGGGAGACCGCATTTCGCCCTACGCCCCGACGACGCGTACCGGTATCGATTTGGCGGCCGGAGTCCCGCTGATCTTGTCGTAATATTCGAGAGGCAGCAGCGGATTGAGCTCGGGGTAATATCCCGCCACGGCCCCGCGGGGCATCGGATAATCCAGCACCGTCAGGCCCTCGACGCGACGCATGACCCCGTCGTCGCTGATGGTCTCCAGCGCGATGCGTGAGCCTGCGTCCAGACCTCGCGCCGCGCGATCCTCGGCATTCATGAACAGGATCATGCGGTCGTTGTAGACGCCGCGATAGCGATCATTGTTGCTGTAGATGGTGGTGTTGAACTGGTCATGCGAACGGACCGTGGCCAGCCGCAGCATCGACGGGTCGGCGACCGGGACATTCACGTCGAGACCGGGCAGAAGCAGGAAATTCGCCTTGCCGTTCGGCGTCGGCCAGACCCGCCGCCGTGGTGGCACATCGAGATGAAAGCCCTTGGGATCCTTTACCTTTTCCGCAAAGCCGGCATAGATGTCCGGATAGACCTCGGCGATCTTGTCACGGATGAGATTGTAGTCGTGGATGTAGCTCGCCCAGGCGACCTTGCTGTTGGGCAGGCTGGCGATGGCCATGCGGCAGACGATTTCCACTTCCGGCAGCAGATGGGCGCTGGCAGGCGTCAGCACGCCGCGCGAGGCGGTGACGTTCGACATGGAGTCCTCGATCGTCACGAATTGTTCGCCGGCTGCCGTATGGATCACCTCCGACCGGGAAATGACGGGCAAGATCAGCGCATCGCGTCCGTGAACGAGATGGCCGCGATTGAGCTTGGTGGCGATGCCGACCGTCAGGGCCAGCTTGCGCATCGCCGCATAGGATCTGTCGGTGTCGGGAATGGCGCGAACGAAATTGCCGCCCATGCCGATGAAGACCTTGGCCGTGCCCTTTTCCATCGCCTCCACGGATTCGACGGTGTGATGGCCGTGATGGCGGGGCGGCTCGAAGCCGAACACGTCGCGCACGCGGTCCAGATAGTCCTGGGAGGGTTTTTCATCGATGCCGACGGTGCGATCCCCCTGCACGTTCGAATGGCCGCGAATGGGTGAGATGCCCGCACCCGGCTTGCCGAAATTGCCCCGGAGGAGGAGCAGGTTGACGACCTGCTGGAGCAGGCGCGAGCCTTCCTGGTGCTGGGTGAGGCCCATGCCGTAGCAGATCATGGTTGCGCGCGAACGGATGTAGATCTCGGCGCAGCGGCGTATCTGGTCTTCCGCCAGTCCGGAGATCGCCACGATATCCGCCCACTCCTGCGCCATGACATCGGCGCGGATCACCTCCAGGCCGACGGTATGCCGGCTGACGAAATCCGCATCGATGATCTTCTCGCCTTGCGCCTCGCGCTCGAAGATCACCTTCATCATGCCCTTGAACAGGGCGAGGTCCCCCCCGATGCGGATATGGACGAATTCGCTCGCGATCGCCGTCGAGCCGAAGGTCGCCATCTGCACGACATCCTGCGGCTCGGTGAAGCGTATCAGCGCCCTTTCCGGCATCGGGTTGACGGCCACGATCGGCACTCCGCGTTTTCGCGCCTCGACCAGATTGGTCATCATCCGCGGCGAGTTGGTGCCGGTGTTCTGGCCGATGACGAAGATGGCCTCGGCGTGCTCGAAGTCCTCCATCACAACCGTGCCCTTGCCGACCCCGATGGAAGCAGGCAGGCCGCGGCTCGTCGGCTCGTGGCACATGTTCGAACAGTCGGGAAAATTGTTGGTCCCGAATTCCCGGACAAAGATGGAATACAGGAAGGCAGCCTCGTTGGGCGTGCGCCCCGAGGTGTAGAACTCCGCCTGATGGGGGCTTTCGAGCGCCTTGAGGTGATCGCCGATCAGCGCAAAGGCGACCTCCCAATCACAGGGGACATAGCGGTCGGACGCCGCATCGTAACGCATGGGTTCGGTCAGCCGGCCCTGCATTTCGAGCCAGTAGTCCGACTGCTCCATGAGTTCCGAGACGGTGTGCTTTTCGAAGAACTCCCGGGTGATCCTTCTCTTGGTCGCCTCGAAGGCCAGCGCCTTGGCGCCGTTCTCGCAGAATTCGAGGGTCTTCTTGTGGTCGGGATCGGGAAAGGCGCAGCTCGGGCATTTGAAGCCGCCGGGCTGGTTCATGGCGAGCAGCGCGCGCGACCCCTTGGTGACGACGCTCTGCTCCAACAGCACCTTGGCAGTCGCTGCAGCAGCGCCCCAGCCCCCTGCCGGATGATGGTACGTCTTATATTCAGGCTTGTTGTCGGCCATGCTCGAAACCGCTCCGCGGAAACTGTCGAGCACATAGTAAAACACTCTATCTATTTGAAATCTATAGACATTTTGTCCATTTTGCATGGACAAAATGTCCAAGAAATCGTGGATTTCCGGTACCAAGTCATTGACGTTTCGTCCGGCCCGGAGGTGGCACGAATGATGCCTTCAGAACAACCGCCCAAGATCGGAGAGTCCCCACCCTCGCTCGCTGCCATAGCCCCCTCGACCATGGCCATTGTCTGGACGGCACCGAGTTTCTCGACGATCGACGGCATCCAGTCCCGCAGGCAGGCGCCCGCACAAAGAGGAGATCGCGATGACAGGGACGGCTGCATGATCCTGCGCTCAAAGCCCAGCTTCAGGGACATCCTATTCGCCGTCAACGGCTCCATCTTGCCACGCATAGCGCCCCGTCTCCTCGCAATCGCATTTATCAGCGTGCTGGCGATTTATGCGGCACAGGAACATCCAGGCATCTTCGCGCGGATCAGTGCCATTCCCTTCACCTTGATCGGCATCGCCTTGTCGGTGTTCATGAGCTTTCGCAACAATGCCTGCTACGCCCGCTGGTGGGAGGGACGCAGGCTCTGGGGCGAATTGATCATCGCCTGTCGATCGCTCGCGCGCCAAACCTCCACCCTGGAAACCGATGACCGGCGCTTCCTCCTCCAGGGATTATGCGCTTTCTCCGCGGGCCTGGCGGCCCATCTGCGGGGCCAGGACGAATTGAAGGCCATCACGCCTTGGTTCGATCTCGGCACCGCATCGAACAATCCCAATCTCACAAATGCCGTCCTTGAACAGATTGGCAAATATTGCCTGACGCTGATGCATAGAGGGCGGATAGATCCCATCCACTATTCGGTCATCGAACAGCAGATCGGCGCCCTGACCGAGGTGCAGGGCGGATGCGAACGCATCGCCTACACGCCTGTGCCGTTTGCGTATTCCTTGTTGCTCCACCGAACGGCCCTCATCTTTTGCGTGACACTGCCATTCGCCCTCGCCGGCTCCCTGGATTGGTGGGCATTGCTTCCGGTTCTGCTCGTCGCCTACACGTTCTTCGGGCTTGACGCTCTCGGCCACCAGCTCGAGGAACCGTTCGGCCTGGAACCGAACGCATTGCCGCTGGACGCCTTGAAACGGACGATCGAACGGGAAATGCTTGCTCTCCTTGGCAGCGATGACCTCCCGGCTGCGATCAAGCCACGCAGAAACATACTGATGTAGTGTCAGCCCGGCCCGGGTCGAGAGGGGCGCAACTCGGCTCTCGCAGCCAGGACTCCGCCCCTTGACAGTATATAAATTATATAGAGTATATAAACAGAATATTTTTTAATCTGAGAACGCACCGTGCCCGATCATCGTCCGAAAATTCTCGGTATATCCGGCAGCTTGAGCCTGCCCAGCCGAACGACCGGACTGGTGCGCACCATCCTCGCCCGCTTCGAACATTTCGCGCAGGTCGAGCTGGTGGAACTGGCGAGCGATGCCGCGGCCCTGTTTGCGACGCATCCAAAGGGTCCGCGAACCGGGCGTGCGCGAGAGGTCATCGACGCGGTCGAAAGCGCTGATCTGCTGGTCGTCGCGTCCCCCATCTACCGCGCCTCCTATACGGGTGCCTTGAAGCACCTGTTCGACCTCGTCGACTATCGTGCCCTCGAAGGCAGGCCGGTTTTGGTGGCGGCAACCGGCGGAACCCCGCTGCATGCCCTAGCCATGGACCACCAGTTCCGGCCGCTGTTTGCCTTCTTCAAGGCCATCACGCTCCCGACCACCGTCTATGCGCTCGAGGGCGATTTTGCCGATCATGCCCTGGCCAGTGCCGAAGTTTCGGGGCGCATCGATCGCGCCGTCAGCGAAGCCCGCCTCCAGCTGCGCCTTTCCCACCCGCAGGGGTCTGGAACGGTCGTTCCGTTCCCTGCCACCGCCTGACCCCGCCATAAAACCAAGGATCCACCATGCCAGTCGAGCGTCAACGAGAACCGATCAAGTTTGCCTATTGGGTGCCCAATGTCTCGGGTGGTCTGGTGATCAGCTCGATCGAGCAACGTACGAGCTGGGAAATCGACTATAATCGCAAGCTTGCCCAGATCGCCGAACGGTCCGGCTTCGACTATGCGCTCAGCCAGATCCGCTTCACGGCGGGCTATGGTGCGGACAATCAGCACGAGCCCCTCACCTTCAGCCAAGCCCTGCTCGCTTCGACCGAGCGCCTCAAGCTGATCGTGGCCCTGCTGCCGGGCCCCTGGCATCCGGCCGTCGCCGCCAAGCAGATCGCAACCATCAACAACATCTACGGCGCCCGGGTGGCCGTGAACATCGTCAGCGGCTGGTTTCGCGGCGAGTTCACCGCGATCGGCGAGCCCTGGCTCGACCACGACGAGCGCTACCGCCGGTCGGAAGAATTCATCCGCTCGCTGCGCGGCATCTGGACCGAGGAGAGCTTCACCTTCAATGGCGATTTCTATCGTTTCCGCAACTACAGCCTGAAGCCGAAACCCATCGATCCGCAGCCCGAGATCTTCCAGGGCGGCTCCTCGCGCGCAGCGCGGGACATGGCCTCTCGCGTATCGGACTGGTATTTCACCAATGGCAACACCCCCGAGGAAATCAAGAAGCAGGTCGACGACATCCAGGCCAAGGCGCGCGAGAACGGGCATTCGGTCAAGGTCGGCGTGAATGCCTTTGCCATCGCCCGCGATACCGAGGCCGAAGCCAAGGCCGTGCTGGACGAAATCATTGCAAAGGCCATCCCCGAGGCGGTCCACGGCTTTGCCCATGAGGTGAAGAATGCCGGGAAGGCCTCTCCGGAGGGCGAAGGCAACTGGGCCAAATCGTCCTTCCAGGACCTGGTGCAGTATAATGATGGCTTCCGTTCCAACCTCATCGGCACGCCGCAACAGATCGCCGAACGCATCCTGGCGTTGAAGGAGGCGGGCGCCGATCTGATCCTGCTGGGCTTCCTGCATTTCCAGGAGGAGGTCGAATTCTTCGGCCGCGAGGTCATCCCCCTGGTCCGCAAGCTCGAAGCGGCGCAGCCCGTGGCTGTCGCGGCCGAGTGATCGCGCTCCGTTCCTTCCCGCCCCGCAACCGTTCCATCCTGCATCCCTGCCATCGGCAGGGATGACGGGCAGAGACACGCTCATGACCACGGCAACCAGCGCAGTGCTGCAGCCTGCCCCGTCATATCGGGATGTGCCACCGATCGAGGCCGTTGCAACACCCTCGACGCCAAAGACCGAACCGGCTCGGCGACAGGCTGCGCTGACGCTCGAACATATCAGCCTGTCCTTCGGAGGCATTGCGGCGCTGGGGGATGTCAGCTTTGCGGTGGAGCTCGGCGAAATCCGGGCCATCATCGGACCGAATGGTGCCGGCAAGAGTTCGCTTCTCAACGTCATCAGCGGCATCTATCGCCCTGACCACGGGCATATCGGCCTCGCCGGCCGTGACTTCCGGCAGGTGCCGGCGTCCAAACTCGCAACGCTCGGTGTTGCGCGCACGTTCCAGAACCTGGCTCTGTTCAGCGGGCTGGACGTGCTTGGAAATGTCCTGATGGGGCGGGCTGCCCTGCGGCACGCCGGTTTCATCGGCCAGATCCTGGGTCTGGGACAGGCACGTCGCGAAGACAAGGACGCCCGTGAGCGCGCCGAGCGCATGGTCGATTTCCTGGACTTGCAGCCGGTTCGCAACCGCCCGGTCGCAACCCTGCCCTATGGCCTTCAAAAACGCGTCGAATTGGCCCGGGCCCTGGTGGCCGAGCCTCGCATCCTGCTGCTCGACGAGCCCATGGCAGGCATGACGGCTGCCGAGAAGACCGAGATCGCCGAGGTCATACGCAAGGCGCAAAGGCAGTTCGACCTGACGATCGTGATGATCGAGCACGACATCGGCATGGTCATGGATCTGTCCGACAGGGTGGTCGTGCTCGATCACGGCCGCCTCATCGCAGACGGCACCCCGCAGGCGGTTCAGGCTGATCAGGCCGTGATCGATGCCTATCTCGGCGTGGCGCACGACGACCGGGATGGTGCGTGATGGCCGATTTTGATTGGGCCTTCCTGGTCGAGGTGCTGGTCGGAGGCCTTCTTTCCGGCGTGATGTACTCGCTGGTCGCGATCGGGTTCGTACTTGTCTACAAGACCTCGGGCGTTCTCAACTTCGCGCAGGGGGCGATGCTGCTCTTTGCAGCCCTCACCTTCGTCAGCCTGATCGAGCGGGACGTCCCCTTCATCGCGGCGATGGCGATATCACTCGCCATCATGGCCGCGCTCGGCTTGGCGATCGAGAGGGCCGTGTTGCGCCCGCTGGTCAACAAGCCGCCGATCACGCTGTTCATGGCAACGCTGGGCTTATCCTATGTCATCGAGGGCGCCGCGCAGCTTCTATGGGGCACCCAAGTCCATGCGCTCGATCTGGGGATCGACGATACCCCGTTTGAAATGGCCGGCGTGCTGATTTCCCAGTTCGACCTTTTCGCGGCGGGGGTTGCCGCCACGCTGGTGGCGATCCTGGCGGCATTCTTCAATTTCACGCGCATCGGCTTGAGCTTTCGCGCCGTTGCCGACGACCAGTTCGCGGCCTATGCGGTCGGCTTGCGGCTGCCACGGATCTGGGCTGCCGTCTGGACCGCCGCCGGTATCGTCGCCCTGGTTGCAGGGCTGATCTGGGGCTCGAGGCTCGGCGTCCAGTTTTCCCTTTCGCTCGTCGTGCTCAAGGCCCTGCCTGTCCTGGTCCTGGGCGGGTTCGACTCGATCCTGGGTGCCATCGTCGGCGGTCTGCTCATCGGCGCGTTCGAGAAGCTCTCGGAAGTCTATCTCGGCCCCTTCGTCGGCGGCGGCATCGAAGGATGGTTCGCCTATGTGGCGGCGCTCGTCTTTCTGCTGGTGCGGCCCGCTGGCCTGTTCGGCCAGAAGCTCGTGGAAAGGGCGTGAACCGTGACCGCTTTGACCGCTTCCAACCACGAGAACGCCGAAGCTCCCAGCCGTTCCTGGATCCTTCCCGCGGTACTCCTGATCCTCGCCTATGGCGTGATCCCGCTGGTCAGCAGCAGCTATGTGTTCGATGCCATCCTGACCCCCTTCCTGGCCCTGTCGCTGGCTGCCCTGGGGCTGAATCTGCTCACCGGCTATGCCGGGCAGCTTTCGTTGGGCAGCGCTGCGTTCATGGCGGTGGGTGCCTTCGCCGCCTATAATTTCAACCTTCGGATCCCCGGCCTGCCCCTGGTCGCGAGCATCGTCCTGGGCGGCGGTGTTGCGGCGCTGATCGGGCTCGTCTTCGGCCTGCCGAGCCTGCGGCTGCGTGGTTTCTACCTGGCAGTTTCCACCTTGGCGGCGCAGTTCTTCGTGCAATGGGCGCTGACCAAGTTCAGCTGGTTTTCCAACGACAATCCGTCCGGTGTCATCGACGCCCCGCCCCTCGGCGTGGCAGGCTTCCCGCTCGAAGGCCCGGCCGGCCGCTACCTGTTCACGCTCACCATCGTGGTTGTCGTCACCGGCCTTGCCGCCCGGATCGTCAAGACGCAGACCGGCCGCGACTTCATCGCTGTCCGCGACAACGAGCTGGCGGCCCGGGTCATCGGCGTATCCGTGCTGCGCACCAAGCTGCTCGCCTTCGTGCTGTCCTCCTTCATCATCGGCATTGCCGGATCGCTGTGGGCGTTCGCCTATCTGAGGACCGTCGAACCGGCCGGCTTCGATCTCGATCGTTCGTTCCAGATCCTGTTCATCATCATCATTGGCGGGCTCGCCACGATCCGCGGGGCATTCCTCGGAGCGGCCTTCATCGTGGTGTTCCCCCTGATCCTGTCTCGCCTGGGCAGCGCCTTGCTGGGCAGTACCTTCGATTCAGGCGCGCTCGACATGAGCCAGCGCATCGTGCTCGGCGCGCTGATCATCGTCTTTCTCATCGCCGAGCCGGACGGCCTGTCGGCGCTGTGTCGACGCACCCTCGACAAGATCCGCCCGCACCGCTGACCGCGATTTCTCCCAATCCTCGCCTGCCAACCCCGGAGCCACCATGCCGTCCCTTTCATTTCGCCTCGCCGGCGCCCTGCGCGCAACTACAATGGCTGCAGCCCTCGCCCTCACGACTCTGCCTTTCGCCCATTCGCAGGCTCGTGCGGACGAGCAGTATTTCCCGCTGCAAAGCTATCGGGTCGGCCCCTATGCAGCCGGCGGCACGGGCTTCTTCGGCGGCTTCATCGACTACCTCAATCTCATCAACACTCGCGACGGCGGCGTGAACGGCGTCAAGCTGACCTGGGACGAATGCGAGACCCAGTATGAAGTCGAACGGGGTGTCGAATGCTACGAACGTCAGAAAAGCCACAAGGACATCGCGACCTGGAACCCGCTTTCCGTCGGCATCGCCTATGCGATGATCGACCGCATCACCAATGACAAGGTTCCCCTGCTGACGATCAATCACGGCCGCACGGATTCGACCGATGGCAGCGTGTTCAAATATGTCTTTCCCCTGCTGCTCAATCCCTACAGCGAAACCTCCGGGATCGTGAACTACATCGCCGGCAAGTTCGGCGGGGTTGACAGTCTCAAGGGCAAGAAGATCGCCGTGCTCTATCACGGCTCGCCCTATGGCAAGGAGACGATCCCGATCTATGAGCTGCTGGCCAAGAAATACGGCTTCGAATTGCAGCAGATCGAGGTGCCTCACCCTGGCAACGAGCAGCAATCGCAATGGCTGACCATCCGGCGCTGGCGGCCCGACTACGTGGTGCTGCGCGGCTGGGGAGTCATGAACCCCGTGGCGCTCAAGACGGCCCAGAAGGTCGGTTTTCCTGCCGATCACATCGTCGGCAATGTCTGGTCCAATTCGGAAGAGGACGTCCTGCCCGCGGGTGCCGCCGCCAAGGGATATGTCGCGATCACGACCCAGGCGTCCGGCACCGAATATCCCGTGGTCCAGGAAATCGTCAAAACCGTCTATGGCGCAGGCAAGGGCAATCTCGACGACAAGAAGCGGATCGGCAGCGTCTATCACAATCTGGGCATCGTGAACGGCATCCTGAATGTCGAGGCCATTCGCATCGCCCAGGAAAAATTCGGCCATCGCACCCTCACCGGTGACGAGGTCCGCTGGGGGCTGGAACATCTCAAGCTCGACCCGGCCCGCGTGGAGGCTCTCGGCGCCAAGGGGCTTTTCCACTCCATCAACGTGACCTGGAAGAACCATGAAGGCGACGGCCTCGTCACCTTCCAGCAATGGGATGGCGCCAAGTGGAAGGTGGTATCCGACTGGATCGCGCCCGACTGGGCGTTGCTGCGGCCGATCATCGAAAAATCCGCCGCGGCCTATGCCGCCGAGCATCAGGTCAAGCCTCGAACCGAGGCGGATGCCGACAAGGCCGCCTCGAACTGAGGCGCGTCCCCTCGCCCTTTCGCAGCGGTGCACCCCAGGAAAGGTATTCGATGCCAAGGTCCTCGATGTCCGAACCAGTCCCCTTGCTTGCGGTCAATGCGATCGAAGCTGTCTACGGTGGCGCCATCGTCGCCCTGAATGGCGTGAGCCTGACAGTTGCGGCGGGAGAGATCGTCGCCTTGCTCGGCCCCAACGGGGCCGGCAAATCCACGACCCTCAAGGCGGTCTCCAACCTGCTGCCGGCCCAGCGCGGCCGGCTGATCGCCGGGACGATCCGGTTCGACAACGCGGAGGTGAACCGGCACAGCGCCTCCGCCCTGGTGCGGCGGGGGCTCGTCCAGGTGCTCGAGGGCCGGCACTGCTTTCGCTCGCTGAGCACGGAGGACAATCTCGTTACTGGCGGGCTGGCACGCGGCTCCAGCCGCCCGGAACTGGCGCGTGACCTGGAGCGCGTCTATGCGATCTTCCCGCGCCTGCGCGAGAAGCGAAAGACGATCGCCGGCCTGACCTCGGGCGGCGAGCAGCAGATGACCGCAATCGGTCGCGCCCTGATGTCGAGGCCACGCCTGCTGGTGCTGGACGAGCCTTCGATGGGGCTGGCACCGCTCGTAGTGCAGGACATCTTCGAACGGCTCACCGCCCTCAATATGTCGGAGGGCCTGTCCATTCTTCTTGCCGAACAGAACACCGCCGTGGCTCTGCGCCATGCCCATCGCGCGGTGCTGCTCGCTTCGGGGGGCTCGGTCCTGGAAGGACGGGCTGCCGAACTGAGGGGCCGTGCCGATCTCAAGGACATCTATCTCGGGCGGACTTCCTTCGCCGGCCCATCCGCGGTCTCGACCGCGGACTGATCTTCACCCTCATCTTAGGAATCGGCCCATGACGACAGCAGCTCAAGCCAAAGCATTTCCGGACATCGTCGCAGAAGGCGTATCTGCCCTCCCCCGTCCCTCCGAACCGGCGCACATCATCCGCAGCGACGCCGAAGCGATTGCGGTTGCCGAAGATCTTGCGGCGCAATTCGCCAAAGGCGCATCGGAGCGCGACCGCGAACGCATCTGGCCGGTCGCCGAACTCGACGCCTATTCCCAGAGCGGCCTGTGGTCGCTCAATGTCCCCAAGGCTTTCGGCGGACCCGAGCTTTCCTATGTCACCATCGATCGCGTGATTCAGATCATTTCGGCGGCGGATCCTTCGATCGGGCAGATCACGCAGAACCATATCGGGGTCGTCGCCGCCATCCGAACGGTCTCCGACGAGGCCCAGCAGAAGCTGCTGTTCGCCGAAGTGCTGGGCGGAACCAGGTTCGGCAACGCCTTCTCCGAATTCTCCTCCAAGCGGGCGGCCGATTTCGAGACGACGTTCAAGGATGAAGGTGACCATGTCGTCGTCACTGGCAAGAAATTCTATTCCTCCGGCGCGCTTCTCGCCCATCTGGTGCCGATCGTCGCGCTCGATGGCGAAGGCCGGGCCTGGTATGCGATTGCCGAGCGCGACGCCCCCGGCCTCACGGTGATCGACGACTGGTCGAGTTTCGGCCAGAAGACCACGTTGAGCGGCACGGTGATCCTCGACCACGTGAAAGTACCGAAGACCCATCTGGTCCCGGGCTATCGGGGCTATGATCGCCCAACGGCAGACGGCGCGATTTTCCAGATCATCCAGGCGGCGGTCGATACAGGCATCGCACAGGCAGCCATCAAGGATACCATCGCCTTCGTCAGGGGCGGCTCCAGGGCCTGGATCGACAGCGGCCTCGATCACGCCTGGCAGGACCCCTACACGATCCAGGCGATCGGCGACCTCACCTTGCGCCTTCATGCCGCCGAGGCGCTTCTCGAGAAAGCGGGCCTTGCCGTGGACAGGGCCGTTGCCGACGCCACGGCCGAAAGTGTGGCCAAGGCCCAGATCGCGGTTGCCGAAGCCAAGATCCTGTCGACGGAAGCGGCGCTACAGGCCACCAACAAATTGTTCGAACTGGCCGGCACACGCTCGACGCTGGGCGTTCACAACCTCGACCGGCACTGGCGCAATGCCCGTACGCATACGCTCCATGATCCCGTTCGCTGGAAGTATGCCATTCTTGGAAATTACGCGCTGAATGACGTCAATCCGCCTCTGCATGCCTGGAGCTGATCGGACCGCACTGTTGCAGCCCGGCAAAACCCGGCGCACAGTGGCCCTAGGGGAACATTTCGGCGCGTCCAAGCATTGATCAGTCAAGTTCAAGCGCAGCAGTCGAAGTTTCATTCAACGGAGATAGAAGCATGGGCATCTTCGATTCAATCAGCAACGCCATCTTCGGTCGTGCAAAGGCTGCAGAGGCCCCCCAGGCCCCCGCCGGTACACCCTCTGCTCCAACACCCTCTTCCAGTCCGGCTCCTGCACCATCCGGTTCGGCCGTTCCGCCGAGCACCGTCGACGTTGCTGCCGTCCTCGATCAAGCGGTCAAGGCCAGCGGACAGAACCTCGACTGGAAGCGCTCAATTGTAGATCTCCTCAAAGCCCTGAAGCTCGACAGCAGCCTTGCAGCTCGCAAGGAGCTGGCCGGAGAGTTGGGCTATACGGGCGATACGTCGGACTCCGCTGCGATGAATATCTGGCTGCACAAGGCCGTCATTGCAAAACTGGCAGCGAATGGGGGCAAGGTGCCCGCCGATCTACAAAACTGACCAGCCTTCCCGGCAAACCTCTTTTATCTTCCGCCGCCCGGCGGAGATCTTTCGAGGGTCTCTCTGCTCCTGGCTGGGCACTGAGAGCCAGTACCCCCATGAGGTGCAGGTTTCCAGACACGAAAACCGCCCAGGTTCGATCTCGACTGGGCGGTTTTCCATGGCAATTTTGGCTGCGGATGCCAGCAATCCGCGCTCGGGAAGGCCAGCGGGCAGCCGAGGAGACATTTACTCCGCGATCCTGGTCAGATAAGGCGCAATCGATTGCGGGGCTGGGATCACCGCGACGATCTTCATCTGGGCGATGTTGCGGTTCTTCGCCTCTTCCAAATGTGCATCGAACATCGCAGCCGCAGCATCGATGGCCCCGCGCGCCAGCAGTTCGACGATCAGGCGATATTCGGCAATGGCGATACGATCGCGCGGCAGGCCGAATTGGCGCAGCAGGCGCTCCGAGGCAACCACCGGCAACAGGTTGTCCCGTATCAGGTCGCGCAGCCTTTCGTTCGGGGTGGCCATCACGCAGGTCTCGACCAGTTTCGTCTCCAGATCCTCCCATTCGACCAGATCGGCATCCGATTCGGTCCTTTCAGCCTCGGACAGGCTTTCGAGCAAGGCGGTCAAACGTGAGCGATCGATGCGCGGCGCCGCCGACACCAGGGCGGGAGGCTCGAGGATGCGCCGCAGGGCAAAGCGGTCCTTGATCGATTTTGCCGTGAGCGGGCCGGCGATCCAGTGGGAACTCTGGTTCTTATGCACCAGCCCCCTTTCCTGCAGGCGTCCGAGCACGTCGCGCACCACGGTGCGGCTGACATGGAAATGATCCGCCAGCTCGATCTCGATGATACGATATTGCCCGAACACGACACAGGCCGCGACGTCCGCCTCGATGGAATCATAGATGCGCTCCCAGGTCGACCGGCTTTGCAGCGCCTCGTCGATGGCCTCGGGCACCACCAGGCCCAGGGTCTTGATATCGGTGCGCACCGGGGCGATGCGCCGTCCCGGCGCCCCAACGAGATAGCCGCGCCCATCGAAACGATGGATGAGCTGCTCCGCCTCCAGGTGCAGCAGCGCCCTCTGGACCGGGGCACGCGACGTCTGGAAGATCTCGGCGATCGGCCCTTCGAGCAGGACCAGCCCCTTCGGCAGAAGCCCGTCGGCAATATTGGTGCGCAAGACGTCTTCGACGATTTCGTAGCGCCGCTGGGCGGTCTGGCGAGGCTTGGACGATGGCATGCCGTAAACGGACCTCCTTGCGGGTGTCATCGCAGACCGCCGCTCGAACTGCCCGTGTCTACCGCGTTTGGCACATCCTGTCCCACATTCGGATAAATGATCTTTGCATACTATAGTGCAATTTTGGCTGTGGAGAATGCATTTTCACCGATTTTCGGCAAAATTTTCGATAGACCTCGTCGTCACCACCCACTCCCTTCAACACCCACACCAGCCCCCGACCGCCCGTCACGACCCCGACGAGCACGTCGCATGTCGTAACAAACACGAGAAAACGCAGCCTAAACGGCCAATTCTCTACAAAAATTGCCCAGACTCCACCAATCCTTCACCGAGAGTCCAAATTCGATGCCCGCCCGGAATTTGGGCAGCCGATGCACAAAAAAGATTGTTGCATACAAAAATCGATTGAACTAAGATCCAAGCACTCATTGCCGAAGAAGCAATGCAGAGGCGAACTGAATTAAGCAAGTTGATAAATATTGGATCGGACGCAAACGTATTGCGCCCGCATGATATTTATCACCTGAAATCATGGCAAAGATGGATCGTGTTATTCCTAGGAATAACAGGGCGTCCGTGTGGCATGATACGATCTGGGAGGCTCGTTTGGCAGATGTACTTCGTCTTTCCGGCATCAGGAAGTCCTATGGCGACCTGCAAGCGCTGGATGGTATAGACCTCGCCATCCCCGACAATGCCTATGTGTCGCTCCTAGGCCCCAGCGGTTCGGGCAAGACCACGCTTCTGCGCGTGATCGCGGGTTTTGAAAGCCCTGACCAGGGCAGCGTCACCCTCGGCGGCAGCCCCCTCGACAATGTCCCGGCACATCGGCGCGGCATCGGCTTCGTCTTCCAGAATTTTGCCCTGTTCCCGCATCTCTCCGTGGCCAGGAATATCGCCTACGGCCTTGAAAACCGGGAGATCGCCGCACTGACCGATCGTGCTGCCATTCGCCGCAAGGTCGCTGAGATGATCGAGCTGGTCGGCCTGGCCGGCCTGGAGGATCGCGGTGTCGCCCAGATCTCCGGCGGCCAGCGCCAGCGCGTGGCCTTGGCGCGAACGCTGGTGACCGAACCGCGCCTCGTGCTGCTCGACGAGCCGCTGGGTGCCCTCGATGCCAATCTGCGGTCCCGCATGCGGGCGGAGCTCCGGAGCATCCGCGAGCGTCTCGGCGTCACCTTCCTGCATGTCACCGGCAGCGAATCCGAAGCCCTGGCCATGGGCGATATCGTCTTGGTGCTCGATCGGGGCCGGATCGCCCAGTCGGCGAATGCCGACACGATCTATAACCGCCCCGCCGCCCCTTCCGTCGCGCGGTTCCTCAACTGCTACAACCTGTTCGAGGGAACACTCTCGGGCGAGGCCTTCGTCGGGCCGGCAGGCAGTTTCCCGATCGAGGGCAGCACGCGCCTTGCCGGCGGAAAAACCGCCTATGCCGTCCGCTATGACCGCATCCAGGTGCGCCCGGCATCGTCGGCCCTGGCGAGCGACGAAGCGGGCGTCGAGGCCGCCTTCGTCGCCAGCGAATATAGCGGCGCCGCCGTGAACTCCTTCTTTGCCCTCGACAGCGGCCAGGTGGTGGAGGTGGAGACCCATCTCAGCCATCGCCCTCCCGCCGACTACGCGCCGCAGGAGCGCTACGGCCTCGTCTGGAAGCGCGACCTCGCGCTCCTCTTTGCCTGAGCGACGCCCATGGCTCTTGCTGACCCACGACCCGGAACGGAGATCGACTGGATGACGACGCCTCCCGGCAGCGAAGCGGCGGCGCCGCAGGCTGCATCGCCGCGCAGGTCCGGCAACAAGACACTATGGCTGCTGGCCCCGGGCGTCGCGTGGATGGTGCTCTTCCTGCTCGTCCCTATCCTGATGATGGTCTATGTCTCGTTCTGGACGCAGACCACCTTCAAGATCGAGCCCATCCTCACCACCAAGAGTTGGGTTGCCTTCTTCACGAGCGACACCTATCTCCAGGCCCTCTGGACCACGATCCGCATCTGGCTGACGGTGCTGGTCGCCACCCTGGTGATCGGTTACCCCACGGCCCTGTTCGTGGGCCTGTTCGTGCGCAACAAGGCGCTGCAGACCACGCTCCTGGTGCTGTGCGTCATCCCGTTCTGGACGTCCTTCCTGATCCGCGTCCTCGCCTGGCGGCCGATGCTGGGCAAGGAAGGGGCCATCAACCTGATCCTGCTCAAGGCCGGCATCATCACCCAGCCGATCGAGGCGCTGCTCTTCTCCGACCTGTCGGTGGTGATCGGCATGACGCAGATCTACTGCGTCTTCATGGTCGGCCCCATCGCTTTCATGCTCGGGCGGATCGACCCGAACGTGATCGAGGCGGCGCGCGATCTCGGCGCCGGCTTCTGGCGCATCTTCCGCACCATCATCCTGCCGCTGTCCATGCCCGGCGTGGTCGTCGGCTCGATCTTCGTCTCGGTGATGGTGCTGGGCGAATTCGCCACGTCCGCAGCCCTGTCCGGACGCAAAGTCAATCTCCTCGGCAACATCATCGTCACCCAGGTCGGTTCGCTCAAATGGGCCTTCGCCGCCGTGGTCGGCGTCGTCCTGACGATCGTCATGGGGGCCGTGGTCGCTGCCCTGCTGCGCGTCGTCGATCTCAGGAAGGAGCTCTGAGCCATGCAGGCACGCGGCGTCAAACCGGTCCTGGCCACCTATACGGCCCTGTTCCTCCTGTTCCTCTACGGCCCCTTCGTCGTGCTGGCGATCCTGTCCTTCCAGACCGGGCCGGAGGGCGGTCCGCAATTTCCGATCATCGAATGGTCGACCTACTGGTACCAGCACCTCTTCGGCCTGACGCCGCCCTCGCGCATCGCCCCACTGCCGATCGAGGAGAGCCTGGGACGTTCGATCGTCCTCGCCATCATGACGATGGTGGTCTCGACCGTCCTGGGCGTGACCTCCGCACAGGCCTTCCGCAAGAAGTTCCGGGGCTCGGGCATCGCCTTCTATCTGATCGTCCTCGGCATGATGGTGCCCGGCGTGCTGGTCGGCCTCGGCATGGCGCTGGTGGCCAATGTCCTCGGCGTCGACCGCCACTGGTGGGGCACGGCCTTCGTCCTCCACGTCGTCTACACCTATCCCTTCGCCTTCCTCGTCATGCTGGCGATCTTCAACCGCTTCGACCAGAGCGTCGAGGAGGCTTCCTGGTCGCTCGGCGTCTCGCCGATCCGCACCTTCCGGAAAGTGACGTTCCCGCTGATCTTCCCGGGTGTCCTGTCGGCGATGCTGTTCGCCTTCACCCTTTCCTATGACGAGTTCTCGCGCACGCTCTTCGCCTCGGGGCGCGACCTCACCCTGCCGCTGGCGATCTACGGCACGTTCTCGGTCGAGATCCATCCCAACGTCTTCGCCTTCGGCGTGCTCACCACCTTGTTTTCGTTCGCCCTGCTCGCCGTCTACGCGATCCTGATGGGGCTGTCGGTCCGTCGCGGCAGGCGCCTCGCCATCCAGGAGGAGGCATGATGCCCAGCCTGAAAACAGCCATCGTCACCGGAGCCGGCTCGGGCATCGGCAAAGCCATCGCCGAACGTCTCGCGGCCGACGGCTATGGCGTGCTCGTCAACGACCTCGCGCCGGAGCGGGCGCAGGCCATCGCCGATGCCATCCGGGCAGCGGGCGGCAAGGCGGTCGCCGCAGCCGGCGATGTCTCCAGCGAAGCGGACGTCGCGGCGATCGTCGCCGCGGCCAGGACGCAGCTCGGGCCGGTGGACCTGCTCGTCAACAATGCCGGCCATGTCCACCAATGCCTGTTCGAACATCTCGAACCCGGTGATTTCGACCGCATGTTCGCCGTGCATGTGCGCGGCACCTTCCTGATGATACGGGCCGTGCTGCCGGCAATGCTGGAGGCGGGGTCCGGCGTCATCGTCAATGTCGCATCCCAGCTCGGCCAGATCGGCGGGATCGAGCTCGCGCATTATTCAGGCGCCAAGGCTGCCGTGATCGGCATGACCAAATCGCTTGCCCGCGAGGTGTCGAGCCGCGGCGTGCGAGCGAATGCCGTCGCGCCGGGGCCGATCAACACGCCGCTGGTGAAGGCGCTTTCGGACGACTGGAAAGAGCGCAAGGCCGGGGAACTGCCGCTCGGCCGTTTCGGCGAGCCGGAAGAGGTGGCGGCGACCGTCGCCTTCCTCGCCTCCCCGGCCGCCAGCCTCTTCGTCGGCCAGACGCTTGGGCCCAATTCCGGCGACGTGATGTTGTGAACGAGCAGAGGGAGAAGACGGCATCATGACCAAGGCACGTATCGTCCTGATCACCGGCGGCGGCATCGGCATCGGCCGCGCCAGCGCCAAGGCCTTCGCCGCGCTCGGCGACCACGTCGTAGTCACGGACATCCTGGAAACGGAAGGCAAGGCCGTCGTCGACGAGATCAAGGCGGAGGGCGGCTCGGCCGAGTTCGCACCGCTCGACGTTCGCTCCACCGCCGATGCCGACGCGCTCGTCGCCGATATCGAGGCCCGCCATGGCGCCATCGATGTCATCGTCGCCAATGCCGGCATCGCCCACCGCGTGCCGCTCGCAAGGCTCGACGACGACAAGTGGGACCTCACCTTCGACATCGACCTCAAAGGCATCTTCCGCGTGGTGCGGGCCGCCTTGCCCGGCATGCGTACTCGCGGGTCCGGCGCCGTGGTCGCTCTCTCCTCGATCATGGGCGTGGCCTATGGCTGGGACGAGCATGTGCATTATTCCTCGGCCAAGGCTGGCGTCGTCGGCCTGGTGCGGGCTCTCGCCGTCGAGGTCGCCCGCGACGGTGTCCGGGTCAACGGCGTGGCGCCGGGCTACATCCGCACCGCCCAGCTTCTCTCCAAAGAGCATTCCCTTGGTCCCGAGGGTGCGGAGGCCGCCGGCGCCTTCATCCCCATGGGCCGCATCGGCGAACCCGAAGAGATCGCCGACGTGATCGTTTTCCTCGCCTCTTCCAGCGCCCGCTACCTCACGGGCCAGACGCTGGTGGTCGATGGCGGCCTGCTGGTGGGCCGCTACTGAAACAAAAGCAAATGAACCAGAACCGGAGAAGGAACGATGTCTGACCGAAGCGAGATGACGCGCCGCTCTATACTGAAGCGATCCGCGGGAATGATGGCCCTGGCACTGGGCGGCGGCACGCCGTTCCTCTCCTCCCGGGCGGCCTGGGCACAAGGGACCGGCCTGGCGAGCGAGAGCTTGCGCACGATCGGCCTGTCCGTCACGGTGCAGGAACGCATCCTGGCCGAATTCAAGGCCGCCTCCGGCGTCGGCACGACCTCGGGCACGGCCGCAACCTTTCCCGATGCCCAGACCAAGATCCTGTCGGGCTCGAAGGATTATGATTGCTGGGAGGTGATCGCCGAACGCCTGCCGTCGGTGGTGATGACCAACAATGTCGCGCCGATTGCAGCTTCGTCGCTGAAGAACTGGGCCAATATCCGCGATACCTTCACCAAGCCGAGCGACAAATGGGATCCCAAGGCCCAGATCACCGGCCAGATCTGGCAGGACGATGCCCACAGCCAGCTGTGGATGGTGCCGGCCGTCTATAATTACGACTCCATCGGCTACAATCCGGACGTCCTGTCGGATGAAGAGGCCAACACCTGGGTGGCCATCTTCGATCCCAAATGGAAGGGCAAGTCCGGCCTCAACACCGATCCGCTGATCGCCTTCGGACAGGCCGTGATGGCCATGAACTCGCTCGGCCTGTCGGCGGTCAAGAACCCCGGCAATCCCTCGGAAGCCGAGATCGACGAGGCTGCGAAATTCCTGGTTTCCAAAAAGAAGGAAGGCCAGTTCCGCGCGCTCTGGGGCGATTTCGGCGAGCTCGTCAATCTCCTCGCTTCCGGCGAAATGGTGGTGTGCGACGCCTGGCAGCCGGCCGTAATGGCGGTCAAGGCCCAGGGCAAGGCCTGCAGATATGCCCGCCCGAAGGAAGGCTACCGCGCCTGGGCGATCGGCCCCTCGCTCATCGCCGGCTCCGCCAACAAGGAAGCCGTGGCCGCCTACGCCGACTACTGGCTTTCGGGCAAGCCCGGCATCACCGTTTCGGAACAGGGCTATTACTCGCCGACGACCAACATCAAAAGCGAGATGGCACCGGAGAAATACGCCTTCTGGTACGAGGGCAAGCCCTGGGTCGGCGCTGCCGAGCGTGGCATCAAGGAAGGCGACCTGCGCGATGGCGGCAGCTTGGCGGAACGGGCCGCCAACGTCGCCTATTGGCACCAGTGGCCGGATGCCTACGACCATCTCATTCAGAAATGGGACGAGTTCCTGAACGCCTGATCACGATCCGGGCGAAAGGCACCGCTTTTCGCCCGTGTCCCTAGCCCCTACCGCGGAGTTTGACGCGATGGTCCATGATCTCGAACTCATCAAGGTCGGCAAGGTCTATGACAACGGCACACCTGCCGTTGCCGGTTTCGACCTCGCCGTGGCCAAGGGAGAATTCATCGCCTTCCTGGGGCCTTCCGGCTGCGGCAAGACGACGACCCTGCGCATGATCGCCGGCTTCGAATCCATCTCCTCCGGCGACATGCTGATCAAGGGAACGCGCATCAACGACGTGCCGCCCGAACGGCGCCCGACCTCGATGATCTTCCAGAACTATGCGCTCTTCCCCCATATGACCGTGCGTCGCAATGTCGGCTACGGCCTCGAGGTCAAGGGACTGGCGAAAGCCGAGCGCGACGCGAAGGTCGATCGCATCCTGGCCACGCTCGGCCTCGAGGATGTCGCCGACAAGCGCCCCGACAAGCTCTCCGGCGGCCAGCGCCAGCGTATCGCCTTGGCGCGCGGCCTCGTCGTCGAGCCTGACATCCTCCTGCTGGACGAACCGCTGGGGGCGCTCGACGCCAATCTGCGCAAGGCGATCCAGAACGAATTGAAGCTGCTGCAGAAAAGGCTCGGCGTTACCTTCGTGTTCGTGACGCACGCCCAGTCCGAGGCCCTCGCCCTGTCCGATCGTATCGTGGTGATGAACCAGGGGTGCGTCGAGCAGATCAGCCCGCCGCACCAGCTCTACACCCGGCCGAACACGCCTTTCGTGGCGCAGTTCATCGGCCGCAACACCATTCTCGACGGCGCCGTCGGCGGTGTCGAGGACGGGCGCGTGGTGGTCGATACCCCGCTCGGCATCCTGCGCGGCACGGCGAACGGCGCCCTGGCCAATGGCAGTGCTGCCAAGATCGTGGTCCCGGCCGAAGCCATCGAAGTCCGCTCGGCCTCGGACGGGCGCGGGACCGAGATGGGCAATGCCGTTGCGGCAACAGTCCGGCGCCTCGATGTCGTCGGGCATATCTCGCATCTGTCCGTCGAGCTTCCGGGAGGCCGGGCGGTCTCGCTGGAGGCACATGTCGAGAAATACCCGCCGGGCCTCTTCACCCCGGGGGGTGAGGTCGTGCTGGCCTGGAATGCCGCCGAGGCCACGGTCATTCCAGCCGCCTGACAGATCGTTCTTTCAAAAAGCATCGATTTCAACATGAAATGAGGAGACCTCACCCATGGCAAAGGAAATACTCTGCGGCTTCGGCGTCGACGTCGATGCGGTCGCCGGCTGGCTCGGTTCCTATGGCGGCGAGGATTCGCCGGACGACATCTCGCGCGGCCTGTTCGCCGGCGAGGTCGGTTCCCCCCGCCTGGTCAAGCTGTTCGAACGCTTCGGCATCAAGACGACCTGGTTCATCCCGGGCCATTCGATCGAAACCTTTCCCGAGCAGATGCAGGCCGTCGCCGACGCCGGCCACGAGATCGGCATCCACGGCTATACCCATGAAAACCCGATCGCGATGACGCGCGAGCAGGAGATCGAGATCCTCGACAAGTGCATCGATCTCGTCACCAAGCTCTCCGGCAAGCGCCCCACCGGCTATGTCGCGCCCTGGTGGGAATTCTCCAACGTCACCAATGAGCTGCTGCTCGAGCGCGGCATCAAATACGACCATTCGCTGATGCATAACGACTTCACGCCCTATTATGTGCGTGTCGGTGATTCCTGGACGAAGATCGACTATTCCGGCAAGCCGAAGGACTGGATGGTGCCGCTGAAGCGGGGGCATGAGACCGACCTCATCGAGATCCCCGCTTCCTGGTATCTCGACGACCTGCCGCCGATGATGTTCATCAAGAAGGCGCCCAACAGCCACGGCTTCGTCAATCCGCACGATATCGAGCAGCTCTGGCGCGACCAGTTCGACTGGGTCTATCGCGAGATGGATTATGCCGTCTTCCCAATCACCATCCATCCCGACGTGTCGGGCCGCCCGCAGGTCTTGATGATGCTGGAACGCCTCTATGCGCACATGGCCAAGCACCCCGGCGTGAAGTTCGTCACCATGAACGAAATGGCCGATGATTTCGCCAAGCGCTTTCCGCGCAAGAAGTGACGAAGGAGGCCGGGCCTCCTATCCTGGGCCCGGCCATCACCATTGCCGGACAAGGCGCCGCAACGAGGAAGATCTGCATGTGTTCGCTCTGCGGCATTCTGGGTGGCAATGAGCACTGGGCCGATGCGGTGGCCCGGCCGGGCGTCTTCACGCGCAATGGCGACAGGATCGATCGCCGCCGCGAGCGCGCGAACCGCGTGCGCATCGCCTGCCAGGTCCTGAAACCCTTCGGCATGACCCTCTCCGACTGGCAGGGCGCTTCCTTCCTCTTGTCGACCAAGACCGGCAAGACCGAGATCATCGACGATCTCGGCCATCTGTGGCCAGCGGCCGAAAGGCTGGCCCGGCGCGCCTGCGATCCGCTCTCCCTGCCGGTGATCGAGGCGATGGAGAAGCACCATGGCCGATGACACCCCGGCCTTCACCCCGGTCCACCTGCTCACCGGCTTCCTCGGTTCGGGCAAGACGACCTTGCTCCGGCGGCTGCTGTCGGACCCGGCCATGGCCCGCACGGCCGTGCTGATCAACGAATTCGGCGAGATCGGGCTCGACCACCATCTGCTCGAAGCCATCGACGAGACCATGGTGCTGCTGCCCTCGGGATGCCTGTGCTGCACGATCCGCGGCGAGTTGGCCCAGGCGATCCGCGACATCCATGCCAGGCGAGAGCGCGGCGACATTCCGCCCTTCGATCGGCTGGTGATCGAGAGCACCGGCCTGGCCGACCCTTTCCCGATCCTCTCGACCATCAAGGCCGACCCCGTTTTGCGGCATCATTTCCGGCCGGGCACGGTGATTGCGACGGTGGATGCGGTGAACGGCCGGTTCCAGCTCGAGAACCACGTCGAGTCGACGCGCCAGACCGCGATCGCCGATCGGCTCGTGCTGACCAAGACCGATATCGCCGACGAGGTGACGGTCGCCCGGCTCCTCGACCGGCTGGCGCGCTTCAATCCGGATGCACCGATCCTGCGAGCCGCCGATGGCGATTTCGATGCCGCCTCGCTCTTCGGCCAGGACGGTTCGGCTGCCGCCGGCCGGCCGGAGCGCTCGACCCGCGCCTGGTTCCGCCAGACCTTCCAAAGCGACGACCCCCTCGCCCCCCAGACGGCCGGCCAGCCCAGGCATGAGCACGGGCCGGGCGATCGCACGCGCCATGGCGAGCGCATCCACTCCTTCGTGGTCACGGTCGACGAACCGCTCGACTGGACGGCCTTCGGCATCTGGCTGACCATGCTGCTCAACCGGCATGGCGATCGCATCCTGCGGGTAAAGGGCATGCTCAACCTGGCTGGCGAGTGTGCCCCGGTAGCGTTCCACGGCGTGCAGCATCTGGTGCACACACCCGTACACATGCAGGCGTGGCCCGATGACGACCGGCGCTCGCGCATCGTTTTCATCGTGGATGACCTCGATTCCAGCTTGATCCGACGCTCCCTGGCAGCCTTCAACAGATTGGCGGCTCCCGTGTCGCAGCAATCATGATCAAGCGATTTCGAATGTCATTGCCTCCACCCCGCCGTTCGAGCTCTCCATGACCGGAGACGCGTTGGAAGTACGCCCCTCGACCCCCGCCTTGCACCTTGCGGAGCGACCGACCCTGCGCGTGCTGGGAACCGAGATTTCGCATCTGGAGGGACTGCGCCTCAGGGCCGAAGCGGATCTGGGCATCAATGTCGTCTTCGATACCCAGGACTTCATCACCGCCCAGCACAAGGCGGCGGCGGAACCCGGCAGCTATGACGTCTACGACCAGTGTTTCCACAACCTCGACATCGTCTGGTACTGGCGCGCCATCCAGCCCATCGATCTCACGCGCATCCGGCTCTGGAACGAAATCACCGACCTGACCAAGACGGGGCGACTCGATCCGGGCGCTCGCATCGGCTTCGGCGATGCGCCCGTGACCAAGCTCTTCGTCCAGCCCAACCGCGCCTTGGGCCCGACGCCCTCGCGCTGGCTCTCGATGCTGCCGACCACGCATAATTTCGATTCCTTCGCTTTCCGGCCGGATCTCGCCAATGGCGATGCCGAGCAGATCGTCTCCTGGGGCGCCCTGCTCGACGAGCATTGGCATGGCAAGGCGGCCCTGGTCGACGAACCGGCGATCGGGGTGTTCGACGCGGCTCTCGCCGCCCAGTCGCTGGGATTGATGAGCTTCGAGGACATCGGCAACATGTCGACCGAGGAGATCGACACCCTGCTGGGCATCCTGATCGAACGGCGCCGAAGCGGATTTTTCGCCGGCTTCTGGAAGACCGCGGCGGAGGCGGCCAGCCTGATGCGCAATGGCGGCGTCGTCATCCAGAGCATGTGGTCGCCCGGCATCACCGCCCTGCGCCATTGCAACGTACCCGTGATGGAGGCCGTGCCCCGCGAAGGCTATCGAGCCTGGCATGGCGGCCTGTGCCTTTCGAGCAACCTGTCGGGACGCATGCTCGACATCGCCTATGACTATCTGAACTGGTGGCTGTCGGGCTGGCCGGGCGCAATGATGGCCCGCCAGGGCTATTACATGTCGATCCCCGCCCGGGTTCGGGACCATTTGACGCCGGACGAATGGTCCTATTGGTATGAAGGCCTGCCGACGCAGGCCGACCTGCCCGGCCCGGACGGCACCATCACGATCCAGGCCGGATCCGTGCGCGATGGCGGATCCTACCGGCAGCGCGCCAACTCGATCGCCGTCTGGAACACCACGATGGACGAGCACAATTACCTGGTGCGGCGGTGGTCGCGACTGGTGGCGACCACCTGAAGCGTTTGCGATTCGATATCATCGGGAATTGCAAAGACGCATCGAAGCAAAAATTTGGAGTAAAGGTGCGGTTTGGGGCAATCACCCTTTTCTCCAGCTGTTTGATTATGGATCTCGATGGGCATTATTTTACCCAATGCGAGCGATACTCGCCTACGACACCTTTGTCCTTTTGCCCTTGCTCGGAGCGCGAGGGGTTACTGATATGACCTCTGCCTCCTGGCGCCGTTGGCCGAGACCAAACTCCCTGGCCAGGCGAGAGCGTTGGGCCGAATAGTTCGGCGCAACCATCGGGTAATCTGCCGACAGCCCCCACTTCTCGCGATATTGGTCCGGCGTCATATCATACGCCGTTCGCAAATGCCGGGTGAGCGACTTGAATTTGAGGCCATCTTCCAGGCAGATCACGTAATCGGGCGTGACGGATCTCCGGATCGGAACCGCCGGCGTTGGTGGTTTATCCGCCTCAACCGGCTTGGGATCGTTCAAGCCGGTAAGGCTTCCATGCACCGAACTGATCAGATCTGCCAGGGAAGCGGTGGCGACCTGGTTATTGGCGACATAGGCTGAGACGATGTCGGCGGTCAGGTCGAGTAAACTCGTGTCATCCTCGAGCATGTTCAGTCTTTCTTTTTGTGTTGATGTCGAAATGATTGACGTTTTTCTTAATTTGCGCAGCATTGTGGACCCTATCGCCGCACCGTCTCAGATTTTCAGACAATTGCACGCTAGTGTAAAGCTCATATTCAAAGATAATAATGATTTTCGGCAACACTATTCAGAACCTTTTTGGATTTCTCCTCGATCGACCGCCTTCTCCGCATCATTCAGGATAACTATCGACGACCGAGAGGCCGTCGATTTACATCTTCCTGTTCCCGTCCATCGATAGCCCTAAGGCAGGACAAGCTGCGGCCTTCCCCAGCCAGAGTTCGTATTCGGTAACGGTCCGGCCACGCCGCGAATTCCAGAATGAAGATCTCACCCAGGAGCGCGGCGCCACGCCATTGACCACGATGGACGCTGGCGTCGATGCCGACACGCAAACAACGGGGCCTTTCGACGTTCGAATTCGACGCCCGACCGGCACACTCTTGCAGACAAGGAAGGCCGCCGGGGGGCGGCCTTCGCAACAGTCGCATAGCCGCATTACCTGGCCTTCGTTTTCACGGTCGCCTTTGTGGCTGGCTTCGGCGCAACGTTGGCGTTGGCCGTCGCATCGATTGCCATCAGCTCTTTCTTGCTCACTTTCTTCTCGGTGAGAGAAACCTGGCCGAGCAGATAGTCTACGACTTTGTCCTCGAACATTTGCGCACGCAATGCATTCAACACCTGTGGCTTGGAGCGATAGAGAGCCAGCAGATGCTGTTGCTGATTGGCCGGGTACCGGCCGATCTGCAGGAGCAGTCCGCGCTGCAGTTCCTCGTTCGAAACGGAGATGTTCGCCTTCCTTCCGATCTCGACGAGGATCAGGCCGAGGCGCGTGCGCCGCTCTGCCAGTTGCATATATTCGGCACGCGCTTTGTCCTCCGTTAGGCCGAAATCGGCGAAGGTGCGGCCCGAGGCCTGGAGATTACGGTTGACCTGTGCCCAGTTGTTGTTGAACTCGGCCTCCACCAACTTCGAGGGCACCTGGAATTGATAGGAAGCCTCGAGTTGCTCAACCAGTTGCCGCTTCTCCTTCTGTCGCGTCAGCGAGCCGAACTGGTTCTCGATCTGGCCACGTACGACAGTCCGCAGGCGCGCCAGTGAATCCACCCCGAAGCGCTTCGCAGTCTCGTCATTGAGCAGCGCCTCGCCGGGTCTGGCCACTTCCTTGACCGTGACGTTGAAGGTCGCTTGCTTGCCTGCCAGATACGGGACCTGGTAGTTCTTCGGGAACGTCACATTGACCTGCTTCTCATCCCCTGCCTTCGTACCAATCAACTGGTCGTCGAAGCCCGGGATGGAATTCTTGGCGCCGAGCACCAGTAGACGGTTGGTGCCGGTGTCGTTGGGAATGACCTCGCTGACATTGCCAGCGTAATCAATGGTGATGCGATCGCCCTCGGCGGCCTTGCCGTTCTTCGGCTTGTAGGAGCGCGCCGCTTCGGCGACCCGCTTGAGCCGTTCATCAACATCGGACTCCGAGACATCATAGACCGGCCGTATTACCTTGATACTGGCGAGGTCCTTGATTTCGATTGCGGGCACCGCCTCGGCGTTCGGTCCGCGAACATTGGCGCCATTGGTGCCGGCACTGCGGTTCGTGGCACCGCCCGTCGCGGTATTGGCTGTGGAAGCGAACATGCCAGTGACATCCTTGTTGTTGGTGTTAGCAACATTGCAGACCAGGCCTGCAACCACACCGTTCGATCCGGTGCTATCGCCGCTCGCCGCCTGGCCAGCAGCAACGCCGACCGAACTGCCGGTCAGATAGGCAAGCCTGCCGGTTGAACCGGCGTTACCGTCGGTCCCGTTGAAGGCACGGCCGATTGCATTGCCCACCGTGTTGGAGGACAGGCCGTTCAAGCCGGTTCCGGTGCCGCCGGCGACTCCGCTGAGAGCGCCGCCGGCCGGATTGTCGGCGATACCAACGCGCTGGCTGCCAAGCTCGGCGCCATTGCTGGCGCCAGTTGCGTTGAGGCCATAGTTGGCAGGATCGCCGACCCCATTGGCAGGCGCGCCAGTCATTCCGGCATTGCCGCGACCGTCGATGCCGTTGAAAGCATCGCCGACCGGATTGCCGGCCATGATGGTGGCCTGGCTGTTCGAACCGGTACCGTTGTCAGCGGTTACGCCGGAAGGTGCCTTGCGGCCTGGATTGCCGATCGCGTTGGCAGGCGCACCAGCCTTTCCGGCATTGCCGCGACCGTCGATGCCGTTGAAAGCATCGCCGACCGGATTGCCGGCCATGATGGTGGCCTGGCTG
>NZ_JBFNQD010000004.1:327607-333425 GCF_040797145.1 Labrys neptuniae
GTTCGAACCGGTACCGTTGTCAGCGGTTACGCCGGAAGGTGCCTTGCCGGATGGATTGCCGGCCCTACCGGCAGGCGCACCAACCGTTCCGGCATTGCCGCGACCGTCGACACCGTTGAAAGCATCGCCGACCGGATTGCCGGCCATGACGGTGGTCTGGCCGTTCGAGCCGGTACCATTGCCAGCGGTTAGGCCAATGGGTGCCTTGCGGCCTGGATTGCCGGCCGTGTTGGCAGGCGCGCCGGCCGTTCCAGCGCTACCGCTTTCGATCGTGCTGGGAGAGTCACCAGAATCACCAGCCCGGCTACCCGTCAGATAGGCGAGGAGGCGGCTGAACCGGCTGCTGCCGCCAGTCTCGTTGGCAGCTTCGCGAGCCTGGTTGCCAGCCGCGCCCGCAGGCGTGCCAGCCGTTCCGGGGTTGCCGCTACCGTCGATGCCGTTGGGAGTCCCGTCGGCCGGGTTGCCAGCCATGGTGGTGGGCTGGCCGTTCGAACCGGCGCGGTTGCCGCCGGCCGTTTCGTTGAGCGTATTGCCAGCCGGATTGCCGGCCGTGTTAGGCGCGCCAGTCGATCCGGCATTGCCGCTGTCGATTCCACTGGGGGATCCATCGACCGGTTTGTCGGCGGCGGGCTGGCCGTTCGGACTGGTGCCGTTGCCAGCGGTTGTGCCAACGGGAGTCTTGCCGGCCGGATCGCCGTCTGTGGGCAGGTCACGCGACGGCGTGTTACCACCAGCGGCTGCGTCGGGAGAGTCACCAGCCCGATCGCCGGACAGGTAGGCAAGAAGGCGGCCAAACCGGCTGCTGCCACCAGTGTTGTTGGCCGTTTCGCCCGCTGGATTGCCAGCCGTATCGGCAGGCGCGTCGGTCGTTCCGGCGTTGCCTGCCGTGGTGACAGGCTGCCCATCCGGACGGTTGCCGCCGATCGCTTCGTTTGAGCCAGCACCGGCTGGATTGCCAGCCGAGCCGACGGGCGTACCGGTCGAGCCAGCGTTGCCACCGCCGTCGATGCCGTTGGGCGTGCCGCCGACCGGATTGCCGGCCGTGGTAGCGGGCTGACCGTTCGAACCGGCACGGTTGCCGCCAGCCGAGCCGTTGGGGCCGACACCGGCTGGACTGCCAGTCGAGCCGACGGGCGTACCGGTCGAGCCAGCGTTGCCACTGCCATCGACACCGTTGGGCATATCGCCGACCGGATTGTTGGCCGTGGTAGCGGACTGACCGTTCGAACCGGCACGGTTGCCGCCAACCGAGCCGTTGAGGCCAGCGCCGGCTGGATTGCCAGCCGCACCGAGGGGCGTACCGGTCGAGCCAGCGTTGCCACTGCCATCGATACCGTTGGGCTGACCGTTCGAACCGGCACGGTTGCCGCCAGCCGATCCGTTGAGACCATCGTCCACCGGATTGTTGGCCAGATAGGCAAGCTCGCCAGGCAAACCAGTGCTGCCGCCGGTCCCGTTGCCGGCCCCTGGACTACCAACCCCGCCCGAAGACAGGCTGCCCAAGCCGGCGCCACTATTGTCGGCCGCGCCATTGAGAGCGTCGCCAACTGGATTGCCAGCCGTGCCGGCGGTGCCTCTGGCATTGACGCCATCGGGAGCACCGGCGACCGGGTTGCCAGTCACACCGATGGGCCGGCCATTCGAGCCGAGACCACCAGCCGATCCGTTGGGAGTACCGTCAACCGGATTCCCCGCTCCACCAGCCCGCTGGCCAGCCGGACCAGTGCTGTTGCCGCCGGTCGATCGGTTGAGGCCAGCGTCGGCTGGATTGCCGGCGGTGCCTCTGGCATTGATGCCATCGGAAGCACCGGCGACCGGGTTGCCGGCCACGCCGGTGGGCTGGCCGTTCGGGCCGATGCCACCAGCCGATCCGTCGAGACCATTGTCCACCGGATTGTTGGCCAGATAGGCAAGATAGGCCAGCTCACTGCTCAGACCGGTGTTGCCGCCAGTTCCGTTGCCGGTCTCTGGACCACCAGCCCCGCCCGAGGGCAGGCTGCCCAAACCAGTGCCGTTGTTGCCGGCCGCCCCATTGAGAGCATCGCCGACCGGATTGCCAGCGGTACCAGCAGGGCCGCTCGCATTGGTGCCACCGGGAGCGCCGCCGACCGGGTTGCCCGCGACACCAGTACGCTGGCGACCTGGGCCGGCAGCCTGGCTGCCAGCCATTCCGTCGCGACCATCACCGGCGGGATTGCCCGCGATGCCGCTATCGTTGTTGCCGCCAGGAGTGCCGACGATCGGGTTGCCGGCCGTGCCGGAGGGCCGCCCATTCGAGCCGATGCCGTCAGCCGATCCGTCGAGGCCATTGTCCATCGGATTGTTGGCCAGATAGGCAAGCTCACCAGGCAAAACGGTGCTGCCGCCGGTTCCGTTGCCGGCACCGCCACTTGGACTACCAGCCGCGCCCGAGGGCAGGCTACCCAAGCCAGTACCATTGTTGCCGGCCGCTCCGTCGAGAGCATCGCCAACCGGACTGCCCGCCGTGCCGGCAGGGCCACTACCATTGACACTGCCGGGAGCGCCGGCGACCCGGTTGCCGGCCACGCCGGAGGGCCGCCCATTCGAGCCGATACCTCCGGCCGCTCCATCGGGGGTGCCGCCAGCCGGATTGCCCGCTGCGCCCGCACGCTGGCTCCCTGTGCCGGCACTGTTGCCGCCGGCCGTTCCACCGAGGCCATCGCCGGCCGGGTTGCCCGCCACGCCGATGGGCTGGCCATTCGAGCCGATACCACCAGCCACTTCGTTGGGAGCACTACCAGCCGGATTGCCCACTACGCCGGCGCGCTGGCCACCTGGGCCGGCGTTACCGCCAGCCGTTCCGCCGAGGCCATCGCCGGCTGGATTGCCGGCCGTGCCCGCGGCACCGTCACCGTTGTTGCTGCCGGGAGCGCCAGCGACCGGGTTGCTCGCCACGCCGATGGGCTGACCATTCGAGCCAGTGCCACCGGCCGCTCCATTGGGGGTGCCCCCAGCCGTTCCGCCGAGACCATCGCCGGCTGGATTGCCGGCCGTGCCCGCGGCACCGCCACCGTTGTTGCTGCCGGGAGCGCCAGCAATCGGGTTGCTCGCCACGCCGATGGGCTGGCCATTCGAGCCGACGCCACCGGCCACTCCATTGGGAGTGCTGCCAGCCGGATTGCCCACTACGCCGGCGCGCTGGCTCCCTGGGCCGGCGCTGTTGCCGCCAGCCGTTCCACTGAGGCCATCGCCGGCTGGATTGCCGGGAGTGCCCGCGGCGCCGCCACCGTTGTTGCTGCCGGGAGCGCCAGCGACCGGGTTGCTCGCCACGCCGATGGGCTGACCATTCGAGCCGATGCCGCCAGCCGGTCCATTGGGAGCACCACCAACCGGACTACCGGCCAGATAAGCAAGTTCGCCGGGCAGACCGGTGTTGCCGCCAGTCCCGTTGCCGGTCTCTGGACCACCAACCCCGCCCGAGGGCAGACTGCCCATGCCAGAGCCGTTATTGCCAACCGCTCCATTGAGAGCATCGCCAACCGGATTGCCAGCCAGGTTGGCAGGAACGCCAGCCGATCCGGCATTGCCGCTACCGTTGATGCCGTTCGGAGCTCCCTCGACCGGGCTGCCGGCAACGTCGGCAGGCGGGGCGTTCGAACCGTCGCTACCAGCCGATCCGCTGGGAGCACCGCTGACAGGATTGCCAGCCGGGTTGGCAGGAACGCCAGCCGATCCGGCGGCGCCGCAGCTACCGTCGGCGGAGGCGTCACAGTCAGCTCCATTACCGGCTGCGTTGTTGTCGGCGATGTCGCCACCGGAACCGTTGCCGATGTCGCCAACACCCGTGCTACCACCACCGGTGTTGCCGCCGCCGGTGTTGCCACCACCCGTGTTGCCACCACCCGTGTTACCGCCGCCCGTGTTACCGCCACCCGTGTTGCCACCACCGGTGTTGCCGCCACCCGTGTTACCGCCGCCGGTGTTACCGCCACCGGTGTTGCCGCCGCCCGTGTTGCCGCCGCCGGTGTTACCACCACCGGTGTTACCGCCACCGGTGTTGCCGCCGCCGGTGTTACCGCCACCGGTGTTACCGCCGGTGTTACCGCCGCCCGTGTTGCCACCGCCGGTGTTACCGCCGCCCGTGTTGCCGCCGCCGGTGTTACCACCACCGGTGTTGCCACCGCCGGTGTTACCGCCGCCGGTGTTGCCACCGCCCGTGTTGCCACCGCCCGTGTTACCGCCGCCCGTGTTGCCGCCAATGCCGGCGATCGCACCTGTCAGGTCGCCAACTGCGTTACCGAGCGTGCCTGTCAGGTCACCGACTATACCGCCAAGGCCATCTTCACCGCCAAGACCACCGATCGCGCCCGTCAGGCCACCGACAACGCCACCCAGACCACCGTCGCCGCCGATACCACCAATCGCGCCGGTCAAGCCACCAACTGCGCCACCAAGGGTGCCGCCAAGGCCACCGTCGCCACCGATGCCGCCGATCGCACCCGTCAGGCCGCCAACGACACCGCCGAGGCCATCATCACCGCCGATTGCGCCAGTCAAACCGCCGACCACGCCCCCAAGGGCGCCACCCAAGCCACCATCACCACCGATGCCGCCAATTGCACCCGTCAGGCCGCCAACGACGCCACCGAGGCCACCATCGCCGCCAATCCCGCCGATCGCACCCGTCAGGCCGCCAACGACACCGCCCAGGCCATCATCACCGCCGATTGCGCCAGTCAAGCCGCCAACGACGCCGCCCAGGCCACCGTCGTCGCCGATACCACCGATCGCGCCGGTCAGACCGCCGACGACACCGCCGAGGCCATCATCACCGCCGATTGCGCCAGTCAAGCCGCCGACGACGCCACCCAGGCCACCGTCACCACCAATACCGCCGATCCCGCCAATCGCGCCGGTCAGGCCACCGACCACACCACCGAGGGTGCCGCCAAGACCACCATCGCCACCGATACCGCCGATCGCACCCGTCAGGCCACCAACTGCGCCACCAAGGCCACCGTCGCCACCGATGCCGCCAATTGCGCCGGTCAGACCGCCAACGACACCGCCGAGGCCACCGTCGCCACCGATGCTGCCGATACCACCAATCGCGCCGGTCAAGCCGCCGACTGCACCACCAAGGGTGCCGCCAAGACCGCCATCGCCACCGATCCCGCCGATTGCACCCGTCAGGCCGCCGACGACGCCACCCAGGCCACCGTCGCCACCGATGCCGCCGATCGCACCCGTCAAGCCGCCAACGACGCCACCCAGGCCACCGTCGCCACCGATGCCGCCGATACCACCAATCGCGCCGGTCAAGCCGCCGACCGCACCACCAAGGGTGCCGCCAAGACCGCCATCGCCACCGATCCCGCCGATCGCACCCGTCAGGCCGCCGACGACGCCACCCAGGCCACCATCACCACCAATCGCGCCGGTCAAGCCGCCGACTGCGCCACCAAGGGTGCCGCCAAGGCCACCGTCGCCACCGATGCCGCCAATTGCGCCCGTCAGGCCGCCGACCGCGCCACCGAGGGTGCCACCAAGGCCACCGTCACCACCAATCCCGCCGATACCACCAACCGCGCCGGTCAGACCACCAACCACACCACCAAGGGTGCCGCCAAGACCGCCATCGCCACCGATGCCGCCGATCGCACCCGTCAGGCCACCAACTGTGCCACCGAGGGTACCGCCCAGGCCACCCTCGCCGCCAATGCCGCCAATGCCACCAATTGCACCGGTCAAGCCACCAACTGCGCCACCGAGGGTGCCACCCAGGCCGCCCTCGCCACCAATGCCACCGATACCGCCAATCGCGCCGGTCAGACCGCCGACCGTGCCACCGATCCCG
>NZ_JBFNQD010000004.1:333523-474917 GCF_040797145.1 Labrys neptuniae
CTCGCCGCCAATGCCACCGATACCGCCAATCGCGCCGGTCAGACCGCCGACCGTGCCACCGATCCCGCCCGTGAGGCCGCCGACCGCACCGCCGAGCGTGCCGCCCAGGCCACCCTCGCCGCCAATGCTGCCGATACCGCCAATCGCGCCGGTCAGGCCGCCGACCGTGCCACCGATCCCGCCCGTGAGGCCACCAACTGCGCCACCGAGGGTGCCACCCAGGCCACCCTCGCCGCCAATACCACCGACACCACCAATCGCGCCAGTCAGGCCGCCGACCGTGCCACCGATCCCGCCCGTGAGGCCGCCGACCGCACCGCCGAGCGTGCCGCCTAGGCCGCCCTCGCCACCAATGCCACCGATACCGCCAATCGCGCCCGTCAGTCCGCCGACGACACCGCCAAGCGTGCCACCGATCCCGCCCACCGAGACGCCACCGCCAGCTGACACACCACCGCCAGCCGAGGCGCCACTACCAATCGAGATTCCTCCGCCAACCTTACCTCCGACGGATGGTCCACGGCCGGTCGTTTTGCCACCGACTGATGCTTTGCCGCCAGCCGAGGCACCTGCACTGACCTTGCCGCCCACGGACGGCCCGCGACCGGTCGTTTTGCCACCGACTGATGCTTTGCCGCCAGCCGAAGCACCGGCACTGACCTTGCCGCCCACGGACGGTCCGCGACCGGCCGTTTTGCCACCGACTGATGCTTTGCCGCCAGCCGAGGCACCGGCACTGACCTTGCCGCCCACGGACGGCCCGCGACCGGTCGTTTTGCCACCGACTGAAGCTTTGCCGCCAGCCGAAGCACCGGCACTGACCTTGCCGCCCACGGACGGTCCGCGACCGGCCGCTTTGCCGCCGACCGACGCTTTGCCACTGACTGAAGCACTGGCCTTGCCGCCGACGGATGGTCCGCTGCCGGTCGCTTTGCCACCGACTGATGCTTTGCCGCTAACCGAAGCGCCACCACTGGCCTTGCCGCCGACTGAAGCACCGGCGCTGGCCCTGCCGCCGACGGATGGTCCGGCGCCAGTCGCTTTGCCACCGACTGAAGCGCCACCGCCAACAGATAGCCCACCACCCGTTGAGCGGCCGCCCACCGAGGCTCCACCAAGCCCCCCACCCGAACCGCCCAGACCGCCGGATGAGCCACCGCCCACTCCGACTCCGGCGGCACTGGCCTCGTCTCCATGAGAGACGAATGCCGACAGCAGTGCAATCGTTGCGGTGGACAGGAAGAAGTGAGAACGCCTGCTGATCCTAGACATGGTACGTACTCCTGCTAGTGCCTCTTGTTATCTTCCGCAGTACCAACGGTTGACGCTGTCCGCCGGCGGGGGTCTCGTAAAAGAAAGTCGACTAAATTCTGACCGGCTCGAGCAGATGAAGCCGGCATAGTTGAGCTTTGCCGCGTTCGTCGCTTCCTCAACGAAATTGCGCACACGATAACGCTCACGGCTCGCCACCTTGGCAAACCGAATGAACGGTTCACTTCAAAAAGCCTCTGTAGTTTATGTCGGAGCCGGATCGCTCTATTGCGATCTACGCAAGAACGCCGAGATTCTTAAGTCTTGGCGATTCCTATTCCATATAATCAATCATATGGATCTCCGATTTTGACGGATTTCCCTGCAACGTTACTCAACCTTGTCACATATGCAGGGCGACGTCATTGTCTATTCCCTAGAAGTATTGACTGAAACGGTTCTCTCATCTGCACCCATATCCAGGGCATGAAACATCGTTCGCACGAACCGAATTCGGCCCCGAAGCGCAGTTCATTGGCAATCGACGACGTCCGTCTGCAGTGCTCTGGCCGATGCACTCATCGGCCATCAAGCCATCAGCAGACGTGCAACCGGGATGACCGTGTATCCGAAAGCATCATCCCACACCGCCGCAATCAAGCAGCGTGGTGGGTCGAAGCGTGGTGTGAATGATCCGTATCGGTATGCCCATCATCATCGATGAATGGCTGGCCGACAAAAGTGAGTATCGGAGTGAGAGCATGGGCGACCCCTTCCGTGATCTGTAGTGCCGCATGTGTCGCAGCGAACATATCAGTCGGCGTCTCCGCCGCCGCATGTGTCGTCGCTGCAGCAGTTTCCGTTGCCGAGACTGATTCCGTTGCGGGGGCCGGGGTGCTTTCATGCGCGGCCGTTGCTACGGGACTCGTGCTGTTATGGCTGCCATTGTTGGGCTGACTTGACGGATCGTCATGGCCGCCAGTCAGGCCGGAAAGGACCCCGCCACTACCAAGGAGGCCGCCGACGATGCCATCCTTACCAACCACGCCATCCAGGCCTTCTTTGCCGGCATCGGCCAGGCCATCAAGGTTATTGCTATCATGATGGCCGCCATTGTCGGTCGACTGGCTTGGCGTTTCGTCCTGGCCGCCGGTCAAACCGGCAAGAACCCCGCCACTGCCGAGGATGCTGCCGACGAGGCCATCTTTGCCAACCACGCCATCCAGGCCTTCTTTGCCGGTATCGGCCAAGGCATGGAGAATATTGCCGTCATCGCCGCCCGCCAAACTGGTAACCTTGGTCACGACGGTATCCAGGCTATTGCCGGGATCGACCAGACCCTTGATGATGTTGCCGTCACCGCCGATCAAACTGCCGATGATGCCATCCGGGCCCAAAACCTCTTTCACCGTCTCGCCGATATCCAGCGAGACGGGTAGCACGCCGTTATCTCCAAGCAGGTCATGTACGACGTCAGTGACCGGCTCCAATACTTGTCCGACGGGAGCCAGAGCCTCCGCGAGTGGACCGGTGACGGCCAGGCTGACCGGCTCCAATATGTGTTCGACGGGAGTCAAAGCCTCAGCGAGCAGGCCAGTAACGGCCGATATCGGGTGCGTCACTGCAGCTAATCCGCCTTCTCCCGAACTGGAGTGGGATAGCGTTGCCGACAGGGCGTCATCCGCCAGTGCAGTCCCGATCAATGCGCCGGCTGCGTAACTTCCTGCACTTCCATGCGCAGCTGTAGCCGATGCGTGCGCGGATTCCGCCCCCCGCGGCAAACCATCGGGGGAGTTCTCTGAAGGGGGAGAGCTTGCCGCCTGCACATTGACCTCGGCGCCATTTGTGGCGGCCGGTCCATTATTCGCCTCGTTGTGAATTGGGTGATCAGCCGTTGCCGAGTGATCGACGCCGGCCTTGGCCTGTTCCGCAGCAGCGGGGGTATCCGACACACGACGATCGTCATGTGACAAACCGGATTTGGGGTCTGAATTGGCCGCGGCCTGCTCGGACTCGAGCAGCGCAATCCCCAATCCCACGGCGCCCGCCGCAAGCGCAAAATTCAGCGGATTGTCCGCGTTGCCGGTTTTCGCCTTGGTATCCGAACGGCGGCCTTTGAGATCGTTCAACTTCTCCAGGTATACCATGGCAGATCCTCACTTTTCTCGAAACGCGTGTCCCACTTCATCAAGAAGCGGTCCAAGCAGATACCCAATCAGGGTTCGCGACCCGTTCGTGACAACGACTTCGGCCGGCATTCCTGCTTGCAAGGAAACTGCCGACTTGCTGAGATCATCGGGATTGATCTTGGCGCGGATGGCAAAATAGCTACGCCCAGTCCGCGAATCCGTGATTTTGTCCGCAGAAACGCTGATTATTTCGCCCTGTAGCGGTGGGCGCTCATTTCTGGGCACACCCGTCAGCCAGATGCTGGCTGTCGCGCCTGTCTTGACGCCGTTGATGTCGGAAAGCGGCAACTGGGCCTCGACAATGAACGGATTGTCAGCGGGAACGACGTCCATCAGCTTTTGCCCAGCCTGAACCACCCCACCTTCCGTGAACACCGACAGATCGACGATCGAACCGCTGACAGGCGATTTGATCACCGTTCGGTTCACCACATCCTGCGCCGCCTTGAGTTTCGGCAATGCCTCCGCCAGCGAAGACTGGGTTGTCCGGATCTGATCGACGATCTCGTTGATGCGCTGGCGGTCCAATTTGGCAATGGCGAGTTCAGCCTCGCCGGTTTCCTGCATTGCCGTGGCAATATCGGCCGTGCGCGAGCCTATGTCGGCGAGCATACGGGCCGCCGACCGATCCAGTTCGAGAAGACGCGTCTTGGGCGCAAAACCTGAGGCCGCCAACTTCTGGACACCTGCCGTCTCTTCCACGAGCGAGGCATTCTGCCTGGAAAGTCCTTCCTTCTGTGCGTTCAGTCCGGCGATCTTCTCGCGAAGCTGGGCCAGCCGGGATACGAGTATGCCCTTCTCGGCCTCATATTGATGTGCCCGCGAAGCCAAGACTGCGGACTCGTTGGCAATTGTCTCTTCCATCGCCCCCGACGAGCGGGCTTCTTTCCGAAACTTCTCCAGGCAACTGGTATCTTCATTGTCACGCTCACAGAACAGGCGTGCCTGGCGGGCAACCAGGTTCACGACCTCGGCCTGGGCGATGTCGAGCTTTGCCTGGGACTCCGTTCCGTCGAGTTCGATCAGTGGTTGACCTCGTTCGACGCGCTGGCCTTCCGAGACCAGAAGCTTGGAGATGACGCCGCCATAAGGGTGTGCCACCGATTGCCTCTGCGCCTGCACCTGCAGGCTGCCCTCGGCGATCGCCGCGCTCGATAGCGGTGCCACATACCCCCACACGATGACCAGCAGCACGAAGGCCAGCAACGACACCGCACCCCAGACGGCCGGGCGCCACGGATTGCGATAGGTGATGCTGCCAGGAACGGAGATGGCGGTCATGGTCTGTCCCTCACCTCTGCAGAACGGGAGCCGCGAAACTCTGCGGCGGCCCGAGTTTTTCGATTTTGCCGGCGTTCAGCACGAGTATGGTATCAACCACGCTGAGAATGGCGGGCTGGTGGGTGACCACGACGACCGCCGTGCCCTGCGCCTTTATGAGGAACAGCGCCTTGCTGAGCGCATGGACGCCTTCCACATCCAGATGCGCATTTGGCTCATCCAGAACCAGCAGCCGCGGCCCCCCCAGCAAGGCCCTGGCCAGGCCGATGCGCTGGCGCTGCCCGCCCGACAGCCCCAGCCCGCCCGGACCGAGCATCGTGTCGTATTGTTTGGGCAAGGCCAGCACCATCTCATGGATGCCCGCAAGCTTCGCCGCCTCCATGATCTGGTCGGTGGAAGTATCTTTAAACCGCGAAATGTTCTCCCGGACACTGCCGGCAAACAACCCGACATCCTGGGGCAGATATCCCGTAATGCGGCCAAATTCCGCCGGATCCCAGTGTGCGTAGTTCAGCCCTCCGAAAGAGATATCGCCTCCAGCCGGCTGAAGGGCTCCGATCAGCAGTTTGGCCAGCGTACTCTTTCCGGAAGCGCTTGCTCCGACAACCGCCAGCGCCTCGCCCTCGCCGATCTTGAAGGACACATCGTCGAGAACGGCCTTCGGCCGCCCCGAAACGCGATATGAGAGGTTCTTCACATCGAGAATCGTTTCGTTGGTCGGCACGATCGTCTTGAGCTCGCTTACCGGGATCTCGTTCAGAAGGTCCCTGATGCGCTGATAGCCGGTCCGGGCCGTCGCTGCCTGTTTCCAAGCGGAAACGGCCTGTTCGACCGGGATGATTGCGCGCCCCATGATGATGCTGGCCGCAAAAATCGTCGCGGGATTGATGGCATGATCGATCGCGAGCCAGGCGCCGGTGCCGAGTATCAGCGATTGAAGCAGCAATCTGGTGAACCGGATGCCGGCCGAGATCAGTGCGTTTCGATCGCTCGCAAAGGCTTGGCTGAAAAGCATTCCAGCCCGGCTGCCCTGCCAGTGGCGCTCGACCGCGGATTCCATCCCCATGGCGCGAATGACATCCGCATGCTGCATGATATTCTCGGTGAAGACGAATGATCGTCTGGCCGCGGCTTGAGCATCATCCATGGGCTTTCGGGTGACGGCCTCGTTCAGAAAGGCGAGTCCCAGCAACAACAATGCGCCAACCGTCGCGACGACGCCCAAAATGGGATGGATGAGATAGAGAAGGATGAGATAAATCGGGATCCAGGGGACATCGAAGGCAAAATGGATACCCGGACCGGTGACGAAGGTGCGGAACTCGTCCAATTCCCGCATCGGCAAGGCGCCAAGGGAATAGCCGTTCCTCGAAGACTTTTGCACGAGCGCGGAAAACACGCGGCTCGCCAGTTTTTCGTCCAGCAGGATCCCGCATCGTGTCAGCATCTGAGCGCGCATGGCGTCCAGGATGGCCATGACAAGCAGCGCGACGATCAAGATGATGGTGAGCATGACGAGCGTCGGGACGCTTTCGCTCCGCAAGACGCGATTGTACACCTGCATCAAATAAAGAGGCGAGCTGAGATAGAGCAGATTGATCGTGCTCGAAAAGATGCCGACAGCAATGAAATACGGACGAAGTGACCTTACCGCTGCACCGATCTCAGTTTCAGCGCTTTTTTTTGTTGATCGAAACAACGAAGTCGCATCAGCCAAAGACATCACCAAGTCCCTTCATATCTTCCAACAACAACGCGATTGGGACGAAAAGAATTCAGATTTTCCTTGGTAGCGTATTGGTACAATAGAATGATATCTTGCCCGCAACGTTCGTCTTCCGAGTTTGAGGAAAGATCCCAATCAGCCGCTGCGAGGCATGAGGCTCCCCGCAGCGGCTGGTGCTTCTTTGAAGACGCTCAAGCACTTGAAGTCAGCAACGGCCCAACAGCGGCAGCGCCTCTTCAAGCGCACAAGGTGGCCAATCAGGCGACGTGCACGCCGTCGTGAGCCTGCAGCGAGTCCAGCACCAGTGCAGGCGTCAGCGCGATGCCGGTCCAGGCACTGCCGACGAGCATGGCTGCTCCCATGCCAAGATGACCGCCACCTTCCATAAAGTTAAGGTAGGCGTCATCAAAGGTGACCTCACCCGTGTGATTATAGTGATAGTCGTTTGTCTGGACGTTAGTATGGCCTGTAGTTGTCGTAGCGGTTTGGGTGCCGCCGAACAAGAAATCAAGCATCGGAAGTCTCCTCTGAGTTTACTTCAGGCGATATGAGCGTCGCATATACCCAAAAGGAGTCAACGCTCGATGCCTGATTTCGGACTTTGCGCAAACGATTCCAGACAATAGTCAAAGATGGGCGGCGGGCGCTGGCGACGAGGATGTCCGCGATCAAACCCGCTCGCGGCACTGTCGGCGGCGGCCGCTGCCTCCGTCACATGCCGCGGCCAGCGCGAATGCCTGAGGCGATGTCTGCCGGTTCCGCCCCCGTCCAGCGAGGCCATCGCTCCATGGCCGGCCTTGCTTGGGTCATGCCTGGCCTCGGGCGTTGTGCTGCACATCGCAAGCGCCCCGACGGGAAAGCCCCGGTCAATATGGCAACCACAGCGCCCACGATGGCAGCCGTGGATATGGATGACACTGTCGATCGACAGTAAAAACGGTACCAAAATACCATAATTCGGCCTGCAACATGGCCTCGGGCTACGAAAAGCGAACGTTTCGGCAGAAATCGCTGGCAGCCCAGCGCTGAAGCAGCTAACCTACCCCAACGGTAAAGTCGCGCTTACGCCGAGAACCCTTAGTGAAAATCTTACGACAATAAGTCTCACAAATGGGAAACCTTGGCCAATTTCATATCCATCTTAACCATGCGACCAAACGTCAGATAGAAACTTAATAAAAATCTTCTATGTGAGAGAGCGGAGTGGGAATTGGTTTGATCTGTCTGGAATGATCCTCCGGCAAGATTGGCCGGTTGGATTCAATGCAGTGAGGTTGCAATGACGACCCCTCAGGTTCACCCGCTCGCCCAAGAAATCTCTCGGCAGCAAAGCTTTTGTGCGATGTCATCGGCACAGAACCTTCTGATCGAGCACGAGGCTGATACCGCCTCGAACGAGTTCCCTCTGGAGGAAACTCACAGTTTCGGCGACCTCGAATCCTGCCGCACTCTCCGGACGAGCGCCGGTCGAAATTGGGGCAACATATATATTTCCAAACAGATTGAAGATCCCAACGAGGGCACCTTCCGAGCGAGCCCGCACCTTCTGGTCAGCCTGACGAGATCCGGCTCCACGCGGCTGATTTGCAATGTCCAATCGCAGGAATACAAGGCCTATCTTCATCCCGGCCAGTTGAACATTCTGGCACCGAACCAACCGGTCCGGCTGAAGTGGGACAGACGTGTTCACACCACCCATCTTTATCTGAGAAACTCGCTGTTGAGCGAGATCGCGGGTGAGATGACGCAAAACCGCATGACGTCCATCGACGTCATCGGCAGGCTGGCTTTCATGGATCCTCTGCTCGAGGGATTGGTCACAGCCATCGATGACGCAATGGAGCTGGAACTGGAAGGAATCCAGCCTTACGTCGAACATCTCGCACGCGCGGCGGCCTGCCACGTGCTGCGCAAATATTCGAATCTGCGATCGCCACAACCTTCGGAAGACACCTCCGGAGAGCTTACCAAGAGTCAGATCGCACGCTTTCGCGAGATGGTCGAAAGCCGCATGAGCCAGAAGCTGACACTGACCGACCTAGCCGAGGGCAGCGGATTGTCGACCGGCCATTTCGCTCATCTGTTCAAGCAAGCCACCGGCACGACGCCTTACCAATATCTTCTGCATAGCCGAATCCAGCGTGCGCGCTATCTGCTGGCAAAGACAGCGATGCCCGTGGTGCGGGTCGCCGCAGAATGCGGATTTTCCGATCACGTGCACTTCACAAGGGTGTTCTCGAAGACAGTTGGTCAACCGCCGGCGACTTTCCGCAAACTTGCCATCGACTGAACAGAGGCGTGCGGCGAAATACGGTCGGCAGATCGATCGGCCGGCATGTAAAGATATCGGCCGGATCGTCCATACCCGCCCTCTAGCATCGTATCTGCCCCTATCCCGGTCGAAAGAGACCCGCGAGGGCAGATATCCGGAGCAGCCAGCCGCCGGTCGTGATAGATCATCGCGGCAACAGGTCACGCCGAGTTTTCTTCCAAGATTCAGTCGTCACAATGCAGCCCGGCCTCCAAGGCGCCGCAGCTAGCCCTCGCCGTTGACGTGGCTTCCTGTTGGCTTGGCTTTCAACGGCTCCGCCGTCTCGCTGAGCCTGATCTGCTCGCCCGCCTCGACCGGGCCGACGATGGAAGCGCCTTGCTCATCGGGATTGAGAAGGCCGTTGCTCCCCCACGCAACAGAAATGCCAATACTCGAACTCCGGATCGCACGATCCAACCGGTCGCCCTGTCGCTGGTCCTGCCGATACGTGCCCTCAGGCCTCGCAATGATGCGGCATCAAGCGCTCCCGCAACGTCGCAAACAATCTGTCGCCGACAACGATATTACCGCTTTTGAGTAGCGAAATCCCGTCCGGCACCGACTTATGGATAGGCGATAATCCACAATTTCAGGTGGCACTTGCCGGCTTTCCGCCGCAATCTAGGGCTTAGTAGAGGAGCGATTTGAAGTGATGTGTCGCCGCGCCCCAGCCGATCCGAAACTCGCGGCGCCGAAGAACGGTTCTCCAGGAAATGCTGCACGGCCCGACTTCGCCGTCAGGCCCAATTTCCCGGCGGGAGGTTCGAAATTTGCAGGCACTTTCTATTCCGTTTCCTTCTGTCTCGATTGAAGCAGACACCGAACTATTAGGAAGGAGGAAGGAACCAAGATGACGATTCGAGTTATTGCTGCGGCCGCCGGATATTATGTGATTTGGCCACAGCCAGGGAACATGCGGGGCTTTGGCCGTTCGCCTGTTGTTGCTTGGCAGATCACCCTCGACGACGAGGGTCTGGCCAGTTGGTCCGAGCCGGTGGCAGAAGGCGTTATTTGTTCGGAGCCTTATGCGATCTTGTGCCCCGACGGGACAGTGCAGGAATCGGACAGCGGCGTTTTTCACGACAAGATCGAGGATTGGGTGCGCACCCTGCCGCGAAAGATCACGGCATGACCGGAATGTCGATATCTCCGGTCGATCGGGATCGACCAATCTAACACGCCTGCCGTCGAACAGGACAAATCGACGTCCCGAATTTGTCGCGGTTTGGAAGCAAAGACCGGCTGCCCGTCTTGGTGTTGCGTGGGGGTTCCTCCGATCCTGCTCCCGCAGAGCCAGGCAGTTGGACTGGAATTTTCCACCCATTGACATGCCTTTCCGATCTTGAGCCAGCGGACGCTGGAGTTTTCCGGGAGCAGGTCGCAGTGTCTCCGCCTCTGGCTTGCAATCGGGCCTTCGTCGGCGACGTCGGCACGGCACCAATTGGAGCTCGTATCGGCCCTGTTTCAGAATAAGCGATCAATTCCGACCACCCCGCCATCGCAGGCGCCATCCGGCTCGATCCCGAGGAATTCCGTTCCCGTCGCATTGCCGATGCCGTCACGGCCGGTCGCCAGCCGAAGGTCGAAAGGCGCAGCCGCCCTCGGCAGGTTCAAGATGGCCTTCCATCCTCCCGTCCGCAGACACTCGTCATAGTCTGTTTGGCAGGTCTTGCCGGTCACCGGGATCCTGAACCACTTGCCGTAGGAACCGCCACGCTCGGCAAGTGCCGCATACTCATAGGCGACATCGGTGATGTTTATGACGCACAGCATCCAGGCCGAGCCCCCGGGTGGGGGTTTCAGCGGGTCATAGGAGTGATCGATATCCGCATCCTGAATGACGAAATTGTCGAGGTTCGCTTTGCTTTGTAGCCGCTGCAATTTCATCGTCTTTCCTCCCGTTCGTTAGTATGCGAATTGCGCGCTCCGGCATTCTGTCACGATTGCCGAGCCCGGCCGCGCCGCGAGTCCGGGCGGAGCGGCTGACAAAGGCCGGCATTGTTGCCTTGCCAGTCGCAAAGCAACACGCATGCCAAAACAAAAACGGTGGGAGATCCGAGCTTTTGCCACGCGGGGTCTTCCAATTTCAGACAAATTGTCAGCCCCGGCGTGGACAAAACGTCCAAACACATCGCAATGACAGTGCTCGCTGCCGGCACACGACTCGCCCGCATCGAGCGCCCCACTGCAGCACTGGTCCGCGGCTTTCGGCGCTTTTAAGGCCTGGCGACTATAAGGCTTGGCGACACCCGTATTTGCACTAGGACCGCCATGGTTGGCGATCGCACGCGAACGCGGCCCGGCCGGACATTTTGTTCGCCGTCTCGGACAGATTGCCCGCAATCGCCGGCCTCCGGCCCCGTAATCCATTGATATTGCTCACCATGTTGGATGGCACGCGTCTTGCTGACGCCATGCCAACGGCTTTGAGCCGAGCACCAGCCCCGCCAAACGATGGGCCGGATCACATCGACAAGCACAGCCGACGGGATGCTGAGAAGACAGGGCGGAATTATCATGACAACGGATGTGGACACACCGGATGACGTATTGTCTGCGCCACGGAAAGCCGGATTTCTCGATCGGCAAAGGATCATCGCCAGGCCGGGCTTCAATCGCTGGATGGTGCCACCTGCGGCGTTGGCCATTCATCTGTGTATCGGTATGGCCTACGGCTTCAGCGTGTTCTGGCTGCCGCTCTCGCAGGCCCTTGGTCCCGCCCCGTCGGCTCGATGTCCTGATCTGAGCCTCGTGGCCGCCTTGTTTACCACGAACTGCAACTGGCGCGTGTCGGATCTGGGCTGGATCTACACGCTGTTCTTCGTGCTGCTCGGCTGCTCGGCGGCCATTTGGGGCGGCTGGCTGGAAAGAGCCGGCCCGCGCAAGGCCGGGGTGGTATCCGCCCTGTGCTGGTGCGGCGGCATGCTGCTGGCCGCAGTCGGCGTCATCTTCCACCAATTGTGGCTGATGTGGCTCGGTGCGGGCGTCATTGGCGGCATCGGGCTGGGCCTTGGCTATATCTCGCCGGTCTCGACCCTCATCAAATGGTTCCCGGACCGGCGCGGCATGGCAACCGGCATGGCGATCATGGGTTTTGGCGGCGGCGCCATGATCGGCGCTCCGCTCGCCAATCTCCTGATGGGCGCCTTCAAGACAACGGACAGCATCGGCGTCTGGCAGACCTTCGTCGTCATGGCCACGATCTATTTTGCCTTCATGATGGCCGGCGCGCTGGGCTACCGGATTCCGCCGCCGGGATGGCGCCCCGAGGGTTGGTCCCCGCCCTCCGCGGCCGGGCGCTCCATGATCACCACCCGCCACGTCCACCTGAGGAACGCCCACAAGACCAGGCAGTTCTGGCTGATCTGGCTGGTGCTGTGTCTCAACGTGTCGGCGGGCATCGGGGTGATCGGCATGGCCTCGCCCATGCTGCAGGAGATCTTCGGCGGCCGGCTGCTCGGTCTGCCGGACCTGAGCTTCGACAAGCTCTCAGCCGATCAGAAGGTCGCGATCGCGGCGATAGCCGCCGGATTTGCCGGGCTGCTTTCTCTGTTCAACATCGGCGGCCGTTTCTTCTGGGCCTCGCTTTCGGACAAGATTGGCCGGAAGAACACCTATTACGTCTTTTTCCTGCTTGGCATCGCGCTTTATGCGGCGGCACCATCCGCGGCGCATTCCGGCAGCCAGCTCTTGTTCGTGGCGATCTTCTGCGTCATCGTTTCCATGTATGGCGGGGGATTTGCAGCCGTACCGGCCTATCTCGCCGACATTTTCGGGACGCAATTCGTCGGTGCCATCCATGGCCGGCTGCTGACGGCCTGGGCGACGGCCGGCATATTCGGGCCGGTGATCGTCAACTACATACGCGAATTCCAGCTGGCGGCCGGCGTGTCACGCGCGCAAGTCTATGATTTCACCATGTACATTCTTGCCGGGATGCTGGCGCTCGGCCTGATTGCCAATACATTGGTGCGACCATTGGCAGACAAGTGGTTCATGTCAGAGGCCGAGGTTGCAGCCCTTCAGGATGCGCCCGCCTCTGGCCAGAACGGCACGACCGGGTCCTTCGGGATCGGCAAGGGCGGCTTGGACGGCAAAGCCCTGCTCGCCTGGGCCGCTGTCGCCATCCCGATTTTCTGGGGTCTTTGGGTCACGCTCAAGAGCGTCATTGCGTTGTTCTGACGCCTGGCGGCATTCTCGGCCGCCGGGATGGCGGTGGAAGGGGGGACCCGACCAGATCATCCACGGTGGTCGAGCCGACGCGGGGCAACACCATAGGGGGAGCTTAGCATGGCGGAAGTCAAATGGCTGAAGGACAACGAATACCCCACGCAGCGGGGGGACTGGGTCCTGATCACCAGACAAGGCCCGGTCTGGTCGATCAACAGCGCCACATCCACCGGCGACAGCGTGCCCTCCGTCCCGATCGGGGCCTTCCATTTATTGAACGATCTGCTCGCCAGCACGATCAGATGGGCCGACCGAGCAGGCATTGACTGGATCTATATCCGCCCGGGCGACGATTTTGCGCATTTTTGAGAGCCGCATGGCCCTCGGATGGAACCCGCCCTATTTCTTGGCGTGCAGGAGGGCGACGGCTGCTTCGGCCGTGAGCAGGCGGAAGGTCAGGCTTTCCTGGAAGTAGAGCTGCACCGAGGTCGCCGAATGGCTGGCATAGCCGATGGAGATGTCCTGGCCCACGGAGAGCTCGAAATCCCCGCCCCGCGTCGTCAGCACCAGCCCACCCTCGATCGCCGGGGCCCAGATCACCGGCCCGTCGACCAGGCGCTCGACATGGTGGAACACCGGATAGCCGTCATCGCTGCCCCCGGCCGCCGCCGTATAGGCATCGCCCCCCAGCACCAGCGCATAGGGGCCCTCCACCCCCGCCAGCCGCAATTGGCTCACCGCCTGCGCCACCAAATCCGGATAGGCCTTCACCTGGGCCGGCAGCGTCAGCGCCGGGTTGCTGAGACCCGGGCGGATGCCCCCGATCCCGGCCGCGGCAAAGCCGTCGAACACCGCCCGATCCTCGGCAAAGGCCAGCTTGCGCGCCGCCTCCTTCAGCGGCGACCAGTCCGAGTCGAGCGCCCCCCGCTCCACATCGTCGATCGCCGAGCGGGCGAGTTCGAAGCCGACTCGCAGCTCGACCAGCGCCTTCACCTCCCGCTGCACCGCCTCGATACCCTCGCCAGGCCCGGCCAGCGGGCGGACATGGCCGGTTCCCACCGCCGAGGCCGCCAGACCTTGCGGGCCCTCGAGGTCGACCACCCGCCGCGCCGCCAGATGGCGCTTGAGGGTGCGCGCCGCCTCTTCCTCGATCTGCCCCCACGCAGCCTCGGAGATCGGTGCCAGCTCCCGATGGAGATTATTCATGGTCTGCCTTCCTCTTGAGCGATCCAATGCCGAGCGAACCATCGCCGCCGGACGGGCGTAAGCCGGGACTTGCCGCCGCCTCGGGCTCCGGCGGGGCCGCCTCGCCCGCTGCCGGTGCGCCGGCAGCGGCCGCCACATCGTCCAGGAACGTCGCCGAGGGCACGAAGAACAGCGAACCCGTCACCGCCCGGCTGAAATCCAGCAGCCGGTCGTAATTGCCCGGCGGGCGGCCGATGAACATGTTCTCCAGCATCTGCTCGATCCGGCGGGGCGAACGGGCATAGCCGATGAAATAGGTGCCGAACTCACCCTTGCCCGCATCGCCGAACGGCATGTTGTCGCGCAGGATCTCCAGCGCCTCGCCATCCTCCTCGATCGAGGTCAGGACATTGTGGGCATAGGGCGCCTTGAGCGCATCCTCCTGCTCGATGTCCGACAGCTTGGCACGCCCGATGATCCGCTCCTGCATCTCCACCGGCAGCCGGTTCCAGCCCGCCAGGTCATGCAGGTATTTCTGCACGATCACATAGCTGCCGCCGGCAAAGGCCGCATCCTCCTCGCCGATCAGGGTGGCATCCACCGCCGCCTGCTCGACCGGGTTCTCGGTGCCGTCGACAAAGCCGATCAGGTCGCGGTCGTCGAAATATTTGAAGCCGTGCACCTCGTCCACATTGGCCGCCGCCTCCCCGATCCGCGCCATGATCTGCGCCGCCAGTTCGAAGCAAAGATCCATGCGCCGGGCGCGGATGTGAAACAGGATGTCCCCCGGCGTCGACACCGCATGATGCACACCGTGGATCTCGCGGAAAGGGTGCAGCTCCTTCGGCCGGGGCGCCCCGAACAGACGGTCCCACATCTGAGAGCCCAGGCCCATCACGCAGGACAGCCGCCCCTCCAGGTCCCGGAACCCCACCGCCCGCAACAGACCCGACAGATCCGCGCACAACGCCCGGATCGCCGCCTCCGCCTCCGCGCCAGGCTGGACCGTCACCACCAGAAATATCGCACTGCCCGTCAGGGAGGCTACGACAGGCTGCGAAACGATAGAGGGCAAACTCGACTCCATACGGCGGCCATCGCGCGAGCAGGCGATCAAAGACTCAACGGTGACAACTCACCATATCCCGAGCCTTGTGCACAAGCATCCGGAGCGTTTTATGATTTGACGGATTGTGCGAAAGACGAGCACTCCGATCCTTGCCAAACTCGGTCTTGCAAGGACGCCAATGCGTGACCGAGCGGCCCCTCGCGTCACCTGCCGGTCATCGCGGCAGGCCGGGGGCCGGCACTCCTGAAAAGGCCAGCAACCCTGCAAGGGGCGATGGTTCGCTGGAGGCAGGCTCATAGACGCAGGAAGCTGCCAGGATCGCCAGGCCCAGAATGCAAATCGTGATCCGTTTCATTGGAAACCTCGTCGGGCGCGGCAACGCCGCGCCCTGTCGGTTGGAGATGGAAAAGGCGGGCGGGACGAAGAACTTTGCCCTCAAACGAGGGAAAGCTCGACATTGATGTTGCCGCGCGTCGCCTTCGAATAGGGGCAGGTCTGGTGGGCTTCCTCGACAATGGCCTGTGCAAGCTCATGATCGAGGCCCGGCAGGCTGACCTTCAGGCGCGCCTGCAGGAAATAAGCACCGTCGGTGGTGCCGAGATCGACTTCCGCATTCACGGCCGCATCCGTCGGGAGCTTCAGCTTGCGCTTGCCCGCGGCAAGACCCATGGCGCCGATGAAGCAGGCCGACCAGCCCGCTGCAAACAACTGCTCGGGATTGGTGCCGGGCTGGCTGCTGCCGGGGGGCGACAGCTTGATGTCGAGCCGGGCATCGTCACTGCGCGTGGCCCCGTCACGACCGCCAGTGGTGTGGGTCCGGCCGGTATAGAGAACCTTGTCGATCTTGGTCATGATACACTCCTGTCCAGTGGGGTTGTCGATACCGCCCTCTGCGGCATCGGAAAGACCGGCGTGTTTTGGAAGGAGCGTTTGTCCGGCATGTTTCCGAAAAAGCCGGAAATGTAACAGATCGTAGCTTCGGACGAGATCGACATGCTGGCATACCGCAATGCCTGAAAGCCTTGGAAGACACCCAGGCCTTCACCGGATGACGACTTCCGCCGCCAGCCCTCCGCCATTGCGATTGTAGAGTCGGACGGCGCCGCCGAGGGTCCCTGCCAGCTGCTGGGCGATGGCAAGGCCAAGGCCTGTGCCGCCGGTCTCGCGATTGCGCGACTGTTCCAGCCGGAAGAAGGGCTGCATGGCCGCCTTCAGCATGTCTTCGGGGATGCCGGGGCCGCGATCCAGCACCGTGATGATGGTCTTGCCGTCGGCACTGCGCTCCACGCCGACCTCGGCGGCACCTGCAAATTTCAACGCATTGTCGATGAAATTCGAGAGAATGCGCCGCAGCGCATGCGGCTTGGTGGAAGCGACGCCATCGACATAGCCGACGACGGTCACCGCCTTGCCGGTGTCCTGATAGTCATAGGCGATGCTGTCGATGAAGGAGGCGAGATCGATACGGGCCGCCTTCTCGCCGCTGCTATGCGAGCTGCGCGCATAGGCGATGCCGTCCTGGACCAGGCGTTCGATTTCGCGCAGGTCCCGCACCAGCTTGTCCTTCTCCGGTGAATCGTCGGCCATGTCGGCCCTGAGCCGCATGCGGGTGATCGGCGTTTGCAGGTCATGCGAGATCGCGGCGAGAATCTGGACACGTTCCTCCAGATAATGGGCGATGCGTTCGCGCATCGCATTGAAGGCCCGGGCCGCATGGGCAACCTCGCTTGGTCCGGCCTCGCTGAGCGGAACGCTCTTCCTGGTGGGATCGAGGGCATCGGCGGCGGCCGCCAGGTCGCCGAGCGGGCGGATAGCCTGCCTGACGGCAAACCAGGTGCACAGCAGCAAAAGCGCCATCTGCAGGACCAGGACATAGGGCAGCCAGTCCGCGATCGGCATGACACCGCGCGGCGTGATCTCGATGGTCAGCGGGCTGCCATCACTCAAGGTCAGATGGGCCTGCAGGCGGTTGCCCTCGCCCGGTATGGCTTCGATGCGCAGCGGGAAACGGGACCCGGCCGCGCTTTCCAGCTTGGCCGCGATTTCCTGGCCATGGCTGGAAGTGTTGGGCACACCGGCCAGGCCGGGCCCCAGGGTGAGGTTGTAATTGCCGCGGCTCAGCCAATCCAGCAACTCCGGCCTTTCGCTCGCCGGCGTCCGATCGAGCACGGCGATCGAGGTCGCGACATCGTTTTCCAGCGTGCGCAGCATCAACGCCTTCGCCGACATATAGCGTTCGGCATAGAGGATGCCGAAGGACAGGCCATAGGCGATCGCCAGACCCGCCAGCAGGATCAGGAACAGTCGGGCGCGAAGGCTCTTGGGCCACCACAGCGGGCGGAACGCGCCATCGACCATCATGACCTGGGCTCCGAGATCTCGACGGGAACGGAGAGAACATAGCCCTCGCTGCGAACCGTCTTGATGTAGGTCGGCTCGCGCGCGTCATCGCCCAGCCGCTGACGCAGGCGACTGACCAGAAGGTCGATGGAGCGGTCGAACAGGTCGGCATCGCGGCCCTGGGTGAGGTTCAGGAGTTGGTCACGGTTGAGGACACGCTGGGGGTGGTCGATGAAAACGCGCAGCAGCCGGTATTCGGCCCCGCTCAGCGCCACCTCGGTCCCCTGGCTGTCAAGGAGGTGGCGGCCGACGGTGTCGAGCCGCCATTCGCCGAAGGTCAGGAGCTGGCCGGCCTCGCTGATCTGCAGGTTGGGCGGCAGCATCCGGGTTCGTCGCAGGACGGCATTGATGCGCGCCAGGAGTTCGCGGGCGGCGAAGGGCTTGGGCAGATAGTCGTCGGCGCCCATTTCCAGACCGATGATGCGGTCCATCTCGTCGCTGCGGGCCGTCAACATCAGGATCGGTGTCGCCTTGTGCTTTCCGGCCCGCAATTCGCGGCAGAGCACGAGGCCATCCTGACCCGGCATCATCACGTCGAGCACGATCAGGTCGACCGTATTGGCATCGAGGAAGCTGCGCATCTGGCGCCCGTCGGCTGCGACCGACGCACGCAGGCCGTTCTTCTTGAGATAGCTCGACACCAGATCGCGGATTTCGCTGTCGTCATCGACGATCAAGATGTGGTCGACATGTTCCATGCCTGAACTTTCCGTTTTTCGTGCGGTAAGATTACATCGCTGCACCATTACTTCTTCGTTGGCGAGAAAGCTCGCACGAAACGCAGAAATACCCTGCCCTGTCCTCTCCCTTTCGCACCAGACAGAAGAGACATCGCGATGTATCCCCGATATGTCCCCTGCCCGGGATGATTGCATACGCATGTAGGATCAGCAGCTGCGGATACGTTGCGATACAATCGGGACATCGAGGCGACCGTGACCGCGGCCTCCAAGGCCTTTGTGTCGTTGTGTGGCAAGGCAGGCCTCCTTCTACAATCGGGTACAAGAAGCTGCCGCCATCGACACATCCGAGATACCTCGTCCCTGCCAGATCGGGGCCTTCCTGCCGGCGCCCTACACGACTGGGCACGGCAATCCGATTGCACAGGAGACGATGATGGCCCTGCTTGCCATTGCCTATCTCGGGGGCGTTCTGACCATTCTCAGCCCCTGCATCCTCCCCATCCTTCCTTTCGTGTTTGCCCGGACCGGGCAACCCTTCCTGCGCGGGACGCTGCCCATGCTCACCGGCATGGCCTGCACCTTCGCGCTGGTGGCGACTTTGGCGGCCGTCGGCGGGAGCTGGGCCATCCAGGCCAACGAGTTCGGGCGCCTCGCCGCCATCGCGCTTCTTGCCATATTCGGCCTGAGCCTGCTCTCGCCACGCCTCGCCAGTGCGATCACCTTGCCGATCGTCGACTTCGGCAATCGCCTGCACAGCACGTCCACGACCTCAGGCAGGTCAACGGCCGCCCGTTCGCTCATTCTCGGCGTGGCAACGGGCCTGCTCTGGGCGCCCTGTGCCGGCCCGATCCTCGGCCTGGTGCTGACGGGCGCAGCGCTTCAGGGGGCCAATGCCGAGACGACGCTGCTGCTGCTCGCCTATGCCGGCGGCGCCGCCACCTCGCTGGCCGGTGCCCTCCTGGTCGGCGGCAGGCTGCTTGCCGGCATGAAGCGTTCGCTCGGCATCAGCGCGCGCATTCGGCAGGGCCTGGGCATCGCGGTCCTGGCCGGCGTCGGCGTGATCGCCCTCGGCCTCGACACCGGCCTGCTGGCGCGCCTCTCCTATGCCGGTACCGTGAGCATCGAGCAGGCCATCCTCGACAGGCTGCATGTGGATCCGCGGACCGCCATGGCATCCGGTCTCGCCGGCAGCGGCATGCTGATCGCGAGCGCCAAGGCGCAGACGCCCTTCCGCAGCACGCTTCCCATCGAGAGCAAGGCCCCGTCGCTCGACGGCGCCGTCGCCTGGCTGAACTCGCCGGCCCTCGACACGGAGCAATTGCGCGGCAAGGTGGTGCTCGTCGATTTCTGGACCTATTCCTGCATCAACTGCATCCGTACCACGCCCTATGTCCGCGCCTGGGCTGAGAGATACAAGGACGAGGGACTGGTGGTCGTTGGCGTGCATGCGCCCGAATTCGCCTTCGAGAAGAAGCTCGACAATGTCAGGCAGGCGGTCGAGGATTTCGGCATCGCCTATCCGGTGGCCGTCGACAACGACTATCGCATCTGGCGCGCCTTCGGGAACAGCTATTGGCCGGCCTTCTATCTGATCGATGCGCGTGGCCAGATCCGCTACCACCATTTCGGCGAGGGCAATTACCGCCAGACCGAGCAGGCGATCCAGGATCTGCTGCGCGAAGCCGGCAGCGACAAGCTGGCGAAAGAAGCGGTCGCACCCACGGCGAAGGGCGCCGAGGCCAGTCCCGATCTGAGCAATCTCGGTTCGCAGGAGACCTATCTCGGCTATGGCCGCGCCGACAATTTCGCCTCGGCGGAACGGGTGTCGCCCGACGCGACCCGCGACTATTCCGTCGCTGATCCCGGGCTCAACCAATGGGGTTTGTCGGGCACTTGGACCGTCGGCGCCGAACGGGCGGTTCTCGACAAGGCAGGCGGCGGCATCACCTATCGCTTCAGCGCCCGTGACCTGCATCTCGTGCTCGGTCCCGGTGCTGCCGGCAAGCCCGTGCGCTTCCAGGTCAGCGTCGACGGCAAGGCTCCCGGTCCCGACCATGGGGCCGATATCGATGCGCAAGGAAACGGCCTGGTCGCCGAAACGCGGCTCTACCAGCTCCTGCGCCAGTCCGGCGGGGTGGCGGCTCGGACTTTCGAGGTCCGCTTTCTCGACCCCGGCGTCGAAGCCTATGCCTTTACCTTCGGATGACGGCTTTCTGGAGCACACAGTTCCATGTCTCGATATGGAATGGCTTCGATGCAACGGGCGAAAGCAGCGTGCCCTTTCAAAATTTTTTCTTGAACATTCGTTCCCGAATATCTAGATGATCAACATGGCAAGATTACGGGAATTCGACACCGACGCCGCGCTCGATGCCGCGATCGGCGTGTTCAGGGAACATGGCTTCGAAGGCAGTTCGGCCCAGATGCTCGTCGATGCCATGGGTATCGGCCGGCAAAGCCTCTACGCCGCCTTCGGCGACAAGTGGCAGCTCTATTGCGCCGCAGTGCGCCGCTATGGGTTGGGCGAATGCTCCGCCCATTTCGAGGCCTTGCGAAGCGGTGCGCGCGGCATGGACGGCATCAAGGCGATGCTGCGCCGGGTGGCCGACACGGCCAATCAGCCTTGCCTCGGCACCGGTTCGGTCTGCGAGTTCGGTGCGTCTCGTGCCGATCTCGCAGAGATCAATGCGTCATTGGCCAGAAGCCTGGGCGGTGTCCTTGCCGGCCGGGTCCGGGACGCGCAGCGCGAAGGCGACGTCGCCGCCGATCTCGATCCGGAAAGGATGGCCGAATTTCTGATGGCCAGCATCGCCGGCATCCGCATTGCCGGGCGCAGCGGCGCCGACCGCCGGATGCTAACCAGCCTGGCCGACATGGCCTTGAGGGCCCTGCGCTAGGTTTTTTTGCATAATTCAGGAACGAACGTTCAATATTGGAGTTAATCAATGAAAGCCATCGTGATGAATGGAATCGGCGGAAGCGACAGGCTGAGCCATGTCGAGCGCGCCGAACCGGTGCCTGGCCGCGGCGAGGTCCTGGTCGAGATCGCCTTTGCCGGCGTCAACTTCATGGATATCGGCGTCAGGCAGGGCATGGCCTGGACCGAAATGCCCAATCCCAAGATACTGGGCGTGGAGGGTGCCGGCCGCGTCCTGGCGCGAGGCGATGGCGTCGCGGACTTCGAGCCGGGCCAGCGCGTCGCCTGGGTCTATGCGCCGGGCAGCTATGCGGAACGGATCGCAATCCCGGCCACCGCGCTGGTGCCCGTGCCCGACGCGATCGACGACCGGACTGCCGCTTCGATCATGATGCAGGGGCTCACGGCCAGTCACTTCGCCACCGATTTCTATCCGGTTCAGCCCGGCGACATCGCCTTCGTCCATGCGGCAGCCGGTGGCGTAGGGCTGCTGCTGACGCAGATCATCAAGCTGCGAGGCGGCCAGGTCATCGGGCGGGTTTCGACGCCGGACAAGGTGGCCATGGCCAAGGCAGCCGGCGCCGACCATGTGATCGTCGACACCGAGGGGCGATTTGCCGAGGATGTCCTGCGCCTGACCGACGGGGAAGGCGTCCACGTCGTCTATGATGGTTCGGGCCCTACCACGTTCCAGGGCTCGCTCGACATCTTGCGCCGGTCCGGCACGTTCTGCTGGTATGGCCCGGTCCTTGGCGGCCCCGGCCCGCTCGATATCATGAGTCTGCCGCGGAGCATCAAGATCGGTTACGCAACCTTTTTCGATCACATCCACACGCCCGAACTGCTGCGCGGGCGCTCGGCCCAATTGTTCGACTGGCTGGCGGAGGGCATGCTCGATGTTCGGATCGGCGGCGAATATCGATTGGCCGACGCGGCCAAGGCCCATGCAGACATGGAAAGCCGCAAGACCACCGGCAAGCTGCTGCTCGTTCCGTGACGGTCGGGGCCTCCCTTTCGCCGAAGCCCGGATCGGACAGGTCCTGACAGTGCTGGCCCGATGGGCATTCCCATCTTGGTCTTCCCTTGTCGGGTCCCGCCATGCTTTGCTTGGCCGAATCCGATGAGGGAGACCGGCGTGGGCGCAGACGATATTTCCGCATTCGCAACAGCCGCTGAGCTCGGCCGCCTGCTGGCGGAGGGGCGCGTGACCTCCGAAGCCATCACAGGCCGTGCCCTGGAGCGCATCGCCGCCCATGACGGCGCGCTCCAGGCCTTTGTCGGCGTCTTTGCGGAGGAAGCGCTCCAGGCGGCCATCGCCTCCGACCAGCGCCGACGCCGCGGCGAGAGCCGGGGCTTTCTCGACGGCGTGCCCTATGCCGCCAAGGACCTGTTCCACGTCAAGGGCTGGCCGACAAGGGCCGGTTCCAGGGCGCTCGGTTCCGAGCCCCAGGCCGTGACAGCCAATGCCGTAACGCGCCTGACCGAAGCCGGCATGGTGCTCGTCGGCAAGGTCCAGACCGTCGAATTCGCTTTCGGCGGTTGGGGCACCAACCATATCACCGGCACGCCGCTCAATCCGCGGGACCCGGATGTGCCCCGGGCACCCGGCGGCTCCTCCAGCGGATCGGGCGTAGCGGTTGCCGCCGGCCTGGTCCCGGCAGCGCTCGGCACCGACACAGGCGGCTCCATCCGCAACCCGGCCGCGATGTGCGGCATCGTCGGCCTGAAGACCACCGTCGGCCGGATCGGACGCGGGAGCCTGCTGACCCTCGCCACCTCCTTCGACAGCGTCGGTCCTCTCACGCGTTCGGTCGAGGATGCCGCCCTTCTCTTCGCCGCCATGGCCGGGCGGGATCCGCTCGATCCGGCGACATTCGGCGTGCCGCCGGTCGCGCTGTCGAGCGCGCCGGAGCATGACCTTGCCGGCCTCCGCCTCACCATCCCTGCCCCACGCGACCTTGCCGGGGTCGATCCCCACGTGCTCGAGCGGTTCCGCGCAGCGCTCGCCGACCTCGAGGCGCTCGGCGCAGACATCCGGGAAAAGGCGATGCCGCGCGCGCCGGAAGCCTATATGGCGCTGACCGGCGAATTGATGTCGGCCGAATCCTGGCACCATCTCGGCCGCTATGCCGGGCCTGACGATAGCCCGGTGCATCCGGACGTACGGTCGCGCATCCTCAAGGGTCGGGAGATCGACGGTGCCCGCTACCAGGATCTCCTGGAGCAGCGGCGTGCCGCACAGATCGAGTTCGCCGCTTATCTGGAGGGCGCGGATGCGCTGCTGACGCCCACGGCTCCGATCCTGCCGCCGCCGCTTGCCGAGATCGACGAGACGAAGACGCCGCTCGGCACCTTCACGCGCTTCGTCAACCTGATGGACATGGCCGCGCTCAGCGTCCCCACCGGCCTCGTCGGGACCGGCCTGCCGACCGCCCTGCAGATCGCGGTACCACGCTTCGAGGAAGCCCTGGCCCTACGCATCGGCCGCGCCCTGGAAATCCGCCGCGGCGGGCTGTTCGAGCCGCCGCCCGCCTATCAGGCGCCCTGAGCCATGCCGTCTGAGCGGAATGATTGACCGATCACCACGCGAGACGGGGTGTTCGGACCTACCCCTTTCAAGGTGTTCGACACCATTGAGCTTTTGTGCCTGCCGTTGAAGTTGCGCTGCCCCTCACCTTACCTCTCCCCGCAAGAACGGGGCGAGGAGACCCCGGCGTCGCGTTTCATGCAGAAAACCTTCCGTCTCGCCCAACGGCAGGGCGAGATGAAAGCTCTGAGGACAGATCGCAACGCTTGCGCCCCCTCGCCCCGTTCTTACGGGGTGAGGTAAGGTGAGGGGCAGCGCCAACCTTCGTAATCCCAATAGGTTTCGGACTGTGAGCAAACACCTTGAAAGAGGTGGTCTTCAGACCTGCTCCCCAAAACTGTCGCTCAGAGTAATGGCTTTCCTTGAGGCAGGCCTTTCATGACCCGGTCTTATTCCCCGCTCGCATAAAGCCAGCGCGCCACCAGCGCATCGGTGTCCGTGCCGAAATCGTCGCGTTCGCCTTCCGAGAAGACGGTGCCGTTCTTCACCACATAGACGTAATCGGTGATGGCCAGTGCGGCGCGGATGTCCTGGTCGACCAGCAGCACCGCCTTCGACAGATCGCGCGCCAGGCCCTGCACGATGTCGTAGATGGTCTCGCTGGTCTGCGGGTCCACCCCCGCGGTCGGCTCGTCGATCAGGTAGACGGAGGGGTCGGCCATCAGGCTGCGGGCGATCTCGACCTGCCTCTGCTGGCCGCCGGAAAGCTGGCCTGCCGGCTGGCTGCGTTTCTCTCGGATGACGGGAAAGCGCTGATAGGCGCTATCGAGACGCTCGGCCAGCACCGGCTTCTTCGGCCTCGCATGCCACAGGCCGAGCTTGAGATTGGCCTCCACCGACAGATGGGGAAACAGGCTCGGCCGCTGCGGCAGATAGGCGACACCGAGGCCGAGCATCCGGAATGGCGGGCTGCCGGTAATGTCATCCGTGCCCAGCAGCACGCGGCCGGCACTGGGGCGCAGGAATCCGAACAGGGATTTCAGGAGGGTCGACTTGCCGGTACCGTTCGGCCCGACCACGCAGGAGATGCGGCCGGGCCAGGCCTTCACGGACAGGCCGCGCAGAATGTCGATGTCGCCGGTATAGCCGGCGACGAGATCTTCGCAGGCCAGCAAGCCGGGCCGGTCGCTCCAGCGGGGCTCGGCGGGGGCCGGGGCCGGACTCATCTCAAGGCCCTCCCATGCGCGTGCCGGTATAGGCGCGTACCACGTCGGCATTGCGGAGCACGTCCGACACGGCGCCATCGGCGATCTTGCGGCCCCGTGCCATCACCAGCACGCGGGTGACGACCGAGCGCACCGCATCGAGATTGTGGTCGACCAGCACGATGGTATGGCCGTCCCGGTTCAGGCTGCGGATATGCCCGACGATCTCATCGAGCAGGCGCGGATGCACGCCGGCAAAGGGTTCGTCGAGCAGGAGCAGGCGCGGCCGCAGCATCAGCGCACGGCCGAGTTCCAGCAGCTTCTGCTGGCCGCCGGAGAGCGCGCGCGCATAATGATCGGCTAGGTGCTCGAGCCTGAGGAAGGCGAGCACGCCGCGGGCCCGCTCCTCGGCCGTTGGGCGGCGTTCCGAGGCGTCCGACAGCGCGGGAACGATCAGGTTCTCCATCACCGTCATGCGCCGGAACAGCCGCGGCACCTGGAAGGTGCGCGCGATGCCGCAGCGGGCATAGAGATGGGCCGGCTGGCCCGCCATGTCGGCGCCCTCGACCTCAATGCTGCCGCCATCGGGCTTCAACGCCCCCGTGACCATGTTGATGGTGGTGGTCTTGCCCGAACCATTGGGGCCGATCAGGCCGAGGATCTCGCCGCGCTGCAGGGTGAAGGACAGGTCCTCGACGGCATGAATGCCGCCGAAATGCTTGGCGAGACCGTTGACGGAAAAGAAGGCTGCGCTCTCACTCGGCATGGCGTTTCCCGGCTGGTTGGCCTGCCTGCCTAGTCCGGCGCGCACGGCTCCAGCGTTCGATCAGCGGAAAAAGGCCGTTCTGGGCAAAGCGCTGAACCAGGATCAGCACCAGGCCCATCAGGACGAAGCGCCATTCGCCATAAGCCCTGAGGAATTCCGACAGCACGAAGACCACGACGGCACCGATGACCGCGCCGGGCAGGCTCTCGATGCCGCCGATCACCGCCATGGCGATCACCAGTCCCATCTCGGGCAGGATGGCGATGTTCGGCGTCAGAATGCCGATGAAATGCCCGTAATAGATGCCGGCCACTGCGGCGATCATGCTGGTGACGACGAAGACCAGGATCTTGTAGCGCGTCGTGTCGATGCCGCTGGCCCGCGCCGCGCCCTCATCCTCACGAATGGCGCGCAGGAACAGCCCGACACGCGTCGCCAACAAGCCGTTCATCGCCAGCATGGCCGCAACGACGAGGCCGAGGCCGAGATAGTAATAGGGCAGGTCCGACCGACCCGCGAACAGGGTCGGCACCGGCAGGCCGAGCATGCCGCGGGTGATGCCCTCCTCGGCCACCAGCACCATGCGGAAGATCTCCGCGAGGGCGAGCGTGAACAATGCGAGATAGGGACCGGATAACCGCAGCACCAGGGCACCGATCAGCGCGCCGGCGATCGCGGCGAGGATGATTGCCAGCAGCACGGAAAGGGCGAGCGGCAAGCCGAGCAGGCTGGTGCCGAGCGCCGAGGCATAGCCGCCAAGGGCGGCGAAGGCGACATGGGCGAAGGAGAACTGCCCGGCGAAACCGGCAAGCATGGCCCAGCTCGCCGCCAGCAAGGCGTAGTACCAGGCGATGGCGCCGACATGGATCCAATAGGTTCCGGCGCCCAGTGGCGCGAGCAGCGCCGCGATCAGCAGGATGGCCTGGACGGCCTGGGACAGGGAGAATCGCGCCATGGTCTCCCGGCCTATTCGAGGCGCAGATGCGAGCGGCCGAAAAGGCCGGTCGGCCGCACGAGCAGGGTGATGACGAGCAGCAAGGCACCGAAGGCCTGGGTATAGGCCAGCGCCCGGTTGGGATCGGGCAAATAGCCGACGCCGAGGCTCTGGACGAGGCCGAGCAGGATACCGCCGACGATCGAACCGCCGACCGAGCCCATGCCGCCGAGCACGATGATGATGAAGGCCTGCACGCCCGGCAGGTCGCCCATCGAGGGCGACAGCGCAAAGACCGGTGCGATCAGCGCGCCGGCCCCGCCGGCCAGGGCCGAGCCAAGGCCGAAGGCAACCGTATACATGCGATGCGGATCGATGCCGATGACGGCCGCCGATTCACGGCTCTGGCTGACGGCGTCGAGCGCCTGGCCGAGCGTTGTGCGCTTGAGAAAGAAAGCGAGCCCCGCCAGCAGGATCACCGCGACGACAGCCGCAATCAGACGGTCATAGGGCAGGATCAGCGGGCCGGCGATCAAGACCCCCGCCATGAAGGAGGGCGGCGATTTGGCGAACGGCCCGAAGACGACGAGGCCGAGATTGGTGAGCAGGATGGTAAGGCCGAAGGTGACGATGATGGCATATTCGTCCTTGCGCTCGACCTTGTCGGTATACATCGGTGCGATCACCAGCCGCTCGAAGGCGACGCCGAAGACGAACAGGCCGATCATCGCGCCGGCGACGCCGAGCAGCGGATGCAGGCCGAGGCCGGTGATCAAATAGTAGGAGGCATAGCCGCCCAGCATATAGAGCGAACCATGGCCGAAATTGACCACCTTCAACACGGAGAAGACCAGCGTCAGGCCGGAGGCGATGAGCGCGTAGATCAGGCCGATCACCAGCCCGTTGACGGCGAGAAGAAGAAAATAGCTCATGATCCTCTCACCATCGGCTGCGACGGGCGAGGACCGGCGGAAAAAGCCGGCATCCGTCGGTACGCGCCATCAAGGCAGGATCTTGTCCGTGGTCGCCCAGTTCTTGGGATAGACGATGGCCGCCTCCTCCGGGCTCTGGTTCTCCGCCGTGTACTGGATGATGGTGAAGGGCACATCCATGAACTGGTGGAAGGCCCAGGCCGGGGTCTTGGTCGCAGGGAAATTGTAGGTGGCGTTGGCGCCTTCATACTTGACCGCCTCCAGGGCCTTGACGATCGCGGCGCGGTCGGCGGACCCCGCCTTGCGGATGCCTTCGACCACCACGCCCAGCGTATCATAGGCTTCCAGGGCAACGCCTGTGGGCGCCCGCTTGTAGCGCTCGGTGAAGGCGGCCACGAACGCCTTGGCCTTGTCGTTCCATTGCGACTTCGGCTGGGCGACATTGACGATCAGGAGGTTCTTGGCACAGGCACCCGTGACCTCCCAGACCTCCTTCTGCAGCAGGCCGGACGAGCCGATCAGCTTGGTCTCGGCGGTCGGGGCAAGGCCGAGCTGGCAGGCCTGCTTCACCAGCTGGTACTGAGCCTGGCCGGCAATCACCATCTGGATGGCGTCGGGGCGCGGGCTCTGGCTCATCAGGCGCAGCAAGGCCGGGGTGAAATCCTGCTGGTTCAGGTCGATGGTGACCAGGGTGTTGGCGACGTTCTTGGCCTGGAGTTCGCTGGCGATGATCTTGGCGCCGCCCTGACCGAAATCGGTATTCTCGGCGATGATGGCGACGTTCTTGAAGCCCTGCTCCACCGTCCAGTCGGCGGCCTTGACGTAGACCAGCGAGTTGGCGGGAGAGACCCGGAAGACCTCCGGATATTGCTTGGCGGTGACGTCGTCGGCCCAGACATCGGTGCCGACCCAGGGCACGCCATATTTGTGCGCCTCTTCGATCTCGGCCAGGGCCACGGAAGAATGGAACTCGCCGAAGATCGCCGAAACATTGTTCTTGGTGATCAGCCGGACCGCCGCCGCGCTGCCTTCCGCGGGCTGGCCCTTGGTGTCTTCGTAGGTGACCTGGAGCTGGCGGCCGAGCACGCCGCCGGCCTTGTTGATCTCATCGACGCCGAGCTGCACGGCCCACTGCATCTCCTGCCCGCCGGAGTAATTGCCGGGCGGGGAAAGGGGGCCCACCCAGCCGAGCGCGATGGGCTCCTCCGCCAGGGCCGGCGTCACGGCCAGCGACATGGCGAGCATGGCGAGCGCCCCGAGACGGCTGCGGGTCGAGTTGTTCATACCGATGTCCCCCTTCTCGTTCTGGTGCTTTTTTCAGACAATTACACCCGTTGGTGAATTGCAAATAAAAAGTCACCCGCCGAAGCGACGGGTGCTGTTGAGATCAATAATATCATTACAATTTCTTCGTCACCTTGGGCTCATCGCGCGCGGCGAAAGCCGCGAACACAGCAAAGTTCTCGCCGGGAATCTCGCCACTGCCTGCCGTATTTCTCGACGAAGAACCGCATGACCGACACAACCCTTGCGGATCTCTCCACGAAAGCTGCCAAAGCGGGCAAACAACAACGTCAAGGTTTCAATGGCGCCCGCCTGGATGGGCGGACGCCGGTGGTGATCGCCTCAGCGCAGCGACCTGAAGGCGGCGCGGACTTCCTGCACGAACAGCTCCGGCTGCTCCCACGCCGCAAAGTGGCCGCCATTCTTCGCCTCGCTGAAATAGACGAGGTTGCGGTAGCAGCGCTCTGCCCAGCTCCGGGGCGCGCGATAGATCTCGCCGGGGAAGACCGTGACGGCGACCGGCAGTTCGGGAATATCGACGGCGTTGAAATTGTTGGAATGGTCTTCCCAATAGATGCGGGCCGCCGAAGCGCCCGTCTGGGTCAGCCAATAGAGGGAGATGTCGTCGAGCATCTCGTCCTTGGTCAGCACCTTCTCCGGATCGCCGCCGCTATAGGTCCAGGTCGCGAATTTCTCGTACATCCAGGCGGCCATGCCCACGGGAGTATCCACCAGGGAATAGCCGATGGTCTGCGGGCGCGTGACCATCATGGTCGCGTAGCCTGAACTGTCCTTGTAGAAGACATCGAGGGCGTCGAAGGCCCGCCGTTCGTCCGGCGTGAGATTTGCCGGCGCCGGGCCGCCGGCCGTCAGGATCGCGGCGATTTCCTTGGGCACCGTTCCCGGCATGTTGACGTGGATGCCGATCAGGCCGGGCACCTTCTGCAGGGCCATGCGGTGGGAGATCACCGAACCACAGTCGCCGCCCTGCGACACATAGCGCTCATAGCCGAGGCGCCGCATCAGCACGGACCAGGCCCGGCCGATATGGTCGGAGCCCCAGCCCCTGGCCGTCGGCTTGCCCGAGAAGCCGAAGCCGGGGATCGAGGGCACCACCAAATGGAAGGCATCCTCGGCCTTGCCGCCATATCTGGTGGGGTCGACCAGCGGATCCATCACCTTCATGAATTCGAGGATCGAGCCCGGCCAGCCATGGGTCATGATCATCGGCATGGCCTTGGCGTGCGGCGAGCGGATATGGATGAAATGGATGTCGAGGCCGTCGATTTCGGTCACGAACATCGGCAGGACATTGAGCCGGGCCTCGACCTTGCGCCAGTTATAAGATTGCGCCCAATAGGCCACCAACGGCTTCAGCCTTGCCAGCGTCACCCCTTGCGAAAAGTCGGACACCGTCTCTTCAGGCCAGCGCGTGGCACTTAAGCGCCGGCGCAGATCGACGATATCCTCCTCGGCAATGGCAATCTTGAAGGGCCTGATATCGCTCCCGGCTTCCGCCGCGTAGAGCGCGGTGGGGATCAGGCCGACGAGCGCTGCGGCGGCGGCCGATTTGAGCAAACTGCGTCGGGACGTACCGAAATCATGCGAAGGCAAATTGCTCGGGGAAGACGAATTGGTCGAAGACATCTTGTTTGAAGACATGGGGCAACTCCATTCATTTCACGGCAGCCCGGCCGCCGGTGCCCTGTCTTTGTCGATGCCATGTTTGCCCGATATGTCCCCGCGGCCCCCGATCCGCATCCTGCTGTATCCGGCTGGCGTGCCGATACATTGCCATACAGGCGCCGTTCCCAAAGGCCACCCATGCCGGCGGCTGCGATGGTCGATTGTATCACTGTGTATCGAGGCGGAACGGGCTTACACAGCCTTTCAAATCCAGGCGATGGCGACATAAGGCCGATACAGTGTTGCGGCTTTTTACGGTCACAACTTCAGCAATCGGGAATCATGTCGATGTCGGAACAGATCGATCAATCGCGCCGCGGCCTGCTCGGCACCCTGGCGTTCGGTGCCGTTCTCGCGCAGCTCGGCGCAATCGGTACCGCCAGTGCGCAAGCCAATTCCTCCGCGCCCGCCTCCGGCCGTGGCACCCACACGTCCTTCGCCGCGCTCAAGCAGGTCAGGGCCGGTGTGCTCGATGTCGGCTATGCCGAGGCCGGGCCGGCCGATGGCGCGCCCATGCTGCTGCTGCATGGTTGGCCCTATGACATCCACAGCTATGTCGATGTCGCGCCGATCCTGGCGGCCGCCGGCTACCGCGTGATCGTGCCCTATCTGCGCGGCTATGGCAGCACGCGCTTCCTCTCCGCGGACACGCCTCGCAATGGCCAGCAGGCGGCGCTGGGCAGCGACATCATCGCGTTCATGGATGCGCTGAAGATCGAGAAGGCCGTCATCGGCGGCTATGACTGGGGCGCCCGCACCGCCAATATCGTCGCTGCCCTCTGGCCCGAGCGCTGCAAGGCGCTGGTCTCGGTCAGCGGCTATCTCATCGGCAGCCAGGAACTGAACAAGGCGCCCCTGCCTCCGAAGGCTGAACTGCAGTGGTGGTACCAATATTATTTCGCCACCGATCGGGGCGCGGCCGGCTATGCGAAATATACCCATGATTTCGCCCGGCTGATCTGGGAGCTCGCCTCGCCGCAATGGAAGTTCGATGATGCGATCTTCGCCCGTTCGGCGCAGGCCTTCGACAATCCCGACCATGTCGCCGTCTCGATCCATAATTACCGCTGGCGGCTCGGCCTGGCACAGGGCGAAGCCAAATATGACGCGCTGGAAAAGAAGCTCGCCGCCTTGCCGACGATCACCGTGCCGACGATCACCATGGAGGGCGATGCCAATGGTGCGCCTCATCCGGAACCGGCGGCCTATGCCAAGCGGTTCTCCGGCCGCTACGAGCATCGCCTGATCACGGGCGGCATCGGCCACAATTTGCCGCAGGAAGCCCCTGAAGCCTTCGCCAAGGCGATGCTCGACGTTGCCCGTTTCTGAACCAGGCGAAGGAGCTTCCTGATGAAGACCTCAGTGATCATGCCCTTGGCCGGGGCCTGCCTCGTGGCTGTGGTCGTCGCCGCGGCCGGGGCACTCGCCCAGGACACAGACATCACCAAGAGCAAACCCAAGCCGGCCTCGCCGATCTATGGCGTCACCATTCCGGACGGCTACCGGCAATGGGAACTGGTCGCCCCGGCGCTGGAACACGAGCCCCTCAACGAACTGCGCACCGTGCTCGGCAACAAGACCGCGCTCGACGCCTATCGCGCCGGGACCCTGCCCTTCCCCGACGGGACAGTGCTGGTCAAGCTTGCCTGGAAGCATGTCCAGTCGCCTGAATTCGAATCCGCCTTGGTGCCGGGGCCGGCGACCACGGTGCAGGTGATGGTCAAGGATTCGAAGAAATATGCCGCGACGGGCGGCTGGGGGTTCGGGCGCTTCATCGACGGCAAGCCGGTGGACCAGGCCCAGCATGAGACCTGCTTTGCCTGCCATGAGGCGCGCGTGAAGGCGCGTGACTATGTCTTTACCAAGCTGGCGCCCTAAAGCGCCCTGCTCCTGACGATCCGGGAATTCACATGCCGCTTCATCTCATCCTGTTCGCCGTCGCCGCCTTTGCCTGGCGCCTCATCACGCTCGTGATTTCGGCACGGCACGAGAAGGCCTTGAAGAGGGACGGCGCGACCGAATATGGCGCGAAGAACAGCATCTTCCTCGCTGCCTCTCACGTGCTCTACTACATCTGCGCGGTCGCCGAGGCGGCGGCCGGCCTACATGAGCCGAACACGCTGGTGTCTGCCGCGGGCATCGTGGTCTATCTCGCCTCCGCCCTCGTCCTCGTCTCGGTCATCCGCTCGCTCGGCCGCCTGTGGACGATCAAGATCATCATCAGCCCGCAGCATCGGCGGGTGCAGAGCGGCTTGTTCTCGTTCGTGCGGCACCCCAACTATTTTCTGAATATCCTGCCGGAACTCATTGGTTTTGCTCTGGTTCTCAATGCCTATTGGACGCTGGTGATCGGCATCCCTCTCTATCTCATTCCCCTGGTGACCCGCATCCGGCAGGAAGAGGCCGCCATGCGCGCCACCTTCGCCCCCGAGATGTAGCCGGGCGTTTTCATCCTCCACCCGACACAGGCTGCGGGTGACAACCCGAAGGAAAATCCGATGAAGAACTTCGCGAAGGGGCTGGCCGTCGCCGGCGCCCTGCTGCTGAGCGCGCCCGCACTGGCGGAGAGCGGCAAGCCGACGGTGGTGCTCGTGCATGGCGCCTTTGCCGATGCCTCGAGCTGGAACGGCGTGATCCAGCGCCTCGAAAAAGACGGCTACCCCGTCGTCGCCGCCGCCAATCCGCTGCGCAGCGTGCGCGGGGATGCGGATTCCGTGGCCAGCGTGATCGACAGCATCAAGACGCCTGTGGTCCTGGTCGGCCATTCCTATGGCGGTTCCGTCATCAGCGAGGCAGCTGCCGGCAGGGCCAATGTCCAGGCCCTCGTCTATGTCGCGGCCTTTGCGCCCGATACCGGCGAGACCGCTATCGGACTCACGGGGAAGTTCCCCGGTTCGACGCTCGGGCCAACACTGGCCCCGCCGGTACCGATCTCGGGCGGCGGCAAGGATCTCTATATCCAGCAGGCCAAATTCCCCGATCAGTTTGCCGCCGATGTGCCCAAGGGCGAGGCAAAGCTAATGGCCGCCACGCAGCGCCCGATCGCCGAGGCCGCGCTCGGCGAAGCCTCGACCGAGCCGGCCTGGAAGACCATCCCCTCCTGGTTCGTCTATGGCGACAAGGACCGCAACATCCCACCGCAGGCTCTCGCCTTCATGGCGGAGCGGGCCCATTCCAAGCAGACCGTGGTGGTCAAGGGCGCTTCGCATGTGGTGATGGTGTCGAACCCGGCTGCGGTCGCCAAGCTGATCGAGACGGCGGCCCAGGCTTCGCCGGCCAAATAAATGGCTGATGCCGGCCAGGGCTTCGGGCACCAAGGCGGTCCCGGAGCTTGGCCCGATGCCAGGACTCTCGACAGAAGGAAGCCGTCCGGACTTCGAAGCCGGGCGGCTTCATCCAAGACAGGATTCGTCGATTTTTACGGAAGACCCGCCGCGCGCCGCGCGGAGGGAGCGCCCCCCGCCGAATATCGATGCCGGCAGCAAATGAATGAGAGACGAGCTGTTCGCCCCCTCTGCCTGCTCCTCAATTGTCCCGCGCGGCCGTGACGACCCGCTCGAGGAACTCGACCAGCTGCGGTTCGAACCGTTCGCCGAGAAGGCACAGGCAGTCATGGCGGTCGTAGATGATCGCATAGCCGCGCTCTTCGAGAAACGCGCCGATCGCCTGCGAGGCGTCGGCCGAGAGCGCCACGTGCTCGAACAGGATCGCGGAAGGGCGGTGACGGTCGAAATCGAAGGTGCGCAAGACGATGTCGTCGCAGCCTTCGACATCGACCACCAGCAAATCCGCCGTCTCGAATCCAGTTTCCCGGCAAAGCGAATCGAGCCGGCGCGTGGCGACCGGCACGGTCTCGATCATGCCGGGCAGATCATCATATTTGAGCTCGTGCATCATGATCGTCGGCAATGAGAAGCTGCTCAGCACGTCCTCACCGCGAACGATGTGGAAGTCTCGCCTGCCCTCCTCGGACCAGATTGCCTCGCCGCGAAAGACCAGCCCGGGGCATGCGTCGTAATGGGCACGCAGCCTTTCCATCGCAGCCGGTACGGGCTCGACCAGCAATCCGCGCCAGCCTCCCTGGATGACATGCCGGCTGATGGGATCGCCGCGCACGCCGTCATTGGCGCCGACCTGCACGAAGGTGACCGGCGCCGCATCGGGCTTGATCCTGGAGAGCACGTAGTCGACGATCTCGGCGAAGATGTACTTCGTGTTGCGCGGCTCCTTCTTGCAGAACACCGAGCTCGAAAGGCCGGCAACGCCGGGATAGACAGGTCGGTTCATCGCAATTCGTCACTTTCTTTCATCGTGGTGAGGCGGCATGCCACTCCGCAAGGACATGGCCCTTCGGGTGCGACGGCTTGTCGGATGCCGGCGGCCGGTGCGAGGCTGGACGAAGACCATGCCTCCGCCACCCCACGATCGCCCGGTGGTGGGGCACCATAGGAAATCGAGGCAGAGATTGCCAGGGTAGCGCCGATCCTTGCCTTAGCCGATCCTTGGCTTGACGGCGAAGGTCGTGCCCCCTGCAACGGCGGCTCTTTGCTATCGTGAAACCGAGGCTGGCCCAGGAATTTCACATTGCAACAGGATTGCCGCGCTTGAGAGGCTCGGGACATGCACGCTACAGCAAGCCACACAAAAGGAGCTGAGCATGGTTCGTGAAAGCGAAATCAGGCAGAATGAGGTAGCGGTTACCCCTCCCGAGCCGACGGATGCGGGGCTGGTCTTCATTGGCCTGATACGGACGCCATGGACGTCCAGACTGATGGCGCCGCGGCAGGGGCGATCCGACGGACCGGTCTGCCGTATCGAGATCTTCGAGCCCTGGCAGGCAGCACTGGATGGCATCGAGCGCTTCGAACGCCTGGAGGTGTTGTACTGGCTGCATCTGTCGCGGCGCGACCTCGTCCGTCAGAGCCCGGCCGACAACGGCACCACCTATGGCACCTTCGCACTCCGCTCGCCGGTCCGCCCGAACCCGATCGGCACCTCGATCGCGACGCTGGTGGCTCTCGAAGGATCGACCCTGCTGGTCCGCGGGCTCGATTGTCTCGACGGCACCCCGTTGCTGGACCTCAAGCCCGACCGCACCCTGTTCAAACCGATCGCACCGGAGCAGCCCGGCGATCGGGAGACGCAGGCCTGACATGGTCCCCTCATCTTCCTGTCCCGCAGCACTGCAAGCGGGAAGCAAGCCATCAGGGCCATAGCTTTTCGCGTACCCATCCCGTCGCTCCGTGCCGGTAGTGCAGGCGTCGATGCCGACGTTCCGTGTCGCCTTGCCAGAACTCCACTTCGCGCGGGGCTACGATGAACAGGCCCCAATGCGGCGCAACCAGATCCGGCCCTTGTCGCAAGCGCTCCCGCTGCAGTTCGAGCGCCTCCTCCAGCTCCCGTGGGGATGCCAGCCTCTCGCTTTGCCTGGCCGTGAGCGCAATCGCCCGCGCGCCCGGCGGACGGGCGAGAAAGTCGGCGTCGCGCTCATGCATGTCCGCTCGCCGGACCATGCCGCGAATGCGCACCTGGCGTCCGAGCCGCGTCCAATAGAAGGTCAGGGCCACCTGGGGGTTGAGCGCCATCTGGCGCCCCTTCGGGCCCTGGTCGGTGGATGCGAAATGCCAACCGCGATGATCGAGATGCTTGAGGATGAGGATGCGCGCATCCGGCGCCCCCTGCTCGTCGACGGTCGAGAGCACCATGGCATGCGGTTCTTCCACCCCGGCCTGCACCGCATCGCGGAACCAGGAGGAAAACAAAAGCCGCGGATCGTCCGGCACCTCCTCCATGTCGAAGGTCGGTAGAGGACCGGCCAGCGACTTCAGGGCGCGTAATTCGTCCTTCATCATCGCACCTCACGGTCTCGATACGATCAATCGCAAGGATCCCTCGAAGAAGGGTTGGTGGCGCAGTCCACCGTAGCGATCGTCCCAGGTGCCATCCTCGAGATCGCGGCTGAGATCGGCCACGAAGCGCGCCCCGACGGCAGGATCGACGAAACTCCAGGCCGAGTTGGCAAGCCGCGCACCGGACTCGAGCAGACGCTCCGGCCTGCCGTAATAGGCTTCGCCGAACCCGTCGATGCAGTTGAGCGGGATGGGTACGGGCCGGATCTCGACATGCCCTGCGAGCGCATCGGCAATGGCCGCCATGGCCGGATAGCGGCGTGCCTCGACGGCGATCATCTCCGGGGCATAGGCATGCAGCCAGCAGCGTTCCAGCGCATCGGGATCGCAACTGAGAACCACCACCGGCCCACGCGTAACCCGGCGCATCTCCCTCAGCCCCTGCCCGAGATTCGCCCATTGATGCACCGTGAATGTCGCCATACCGGCATCGAAGCTGCGGTCGGGGAACGGCAGGCGTTCGGCCGTCGTATCGATTGCAGGCGACAGATGAACCGGCCGCTGTGCCCGCATCGAGGCGGAGGGCTCGACCGCCGTCACCTTGCGATCGACCGGTTCATAGGACCCGGCGCCAGCGCCGACATTGAGCACGGTTGCCGCATCGCCCAAGGCCTCCAGGATGAATTGCGCGATGTAGGGATCCGGCTGGCGGTAGGTCCTGTAGCCGCTGCCGATCACGCCGTAATCCGCGTCACCGGCGCTGCCGTCCCCGTGTCTGCCGTGCATGTCCTGTCTCCTGCGCTGGCTTGGAACAAGGCGCGGCATCTGTTTGCCGACCGCCCTTCTTTGTTCCAAAATGGAAAACTATATCGACCGAGAGATAGGAAACCCTATGATTTACAGAATGAAAATCGATATGATCGAACATTCATTGTTCGGAAATTGCACATGGCAAGGCATATCCCCTCGCTGAACGCGTTGCGAGCCTTCGAGGCGGCAGGCCGACACGGCCTGATGACGCGCGCGGCCGAGGAACTCAACGTCACGCACAGCGCCGTCAGCCGCCAGATCCAGCATCTGGAGCAGGTTCTCGGCGTAGCGCTTTTCGAGGGCCCGAAGAACAGGCTGCGCCTGACCGATGCGGGTTCGACCCTGCTGGCCGGGCTGGTGAAGGCCTTCGACCAGATCGACATCTCGGTTCGCTCGGTGGCCGATATCGAGCAAGGGGCGCTGGACGTATCCTGCCCCGGCACCTTCACCATGCGCTGGCTCATTCCGAGGCTCTACCGCTTCCAGGCCGAGTTTCCCGAGATTGAAGTGCGCCTGACGGCCTCGTCCCGTCCCGTCGATTTCAGCAGGGACGGCTTCGACGTCGCCATACGTGTGGGCGCACCGCCATGGCCTGAGGGAGCTGACGTCATCGGCCTGTTTCCCGAGCAGACCGGCCCGGTGCTTGCTCCTTCGCTGGCCGCGGCATCGCCCAGGGGCCTTGACGGCGTACCCCAGCTTCACACACGGACGCGCCTGCGGGCCTGGGACGACTGGCATGCGCGTTCCGGACAGTCGATCGAGCCCGGGCCGCGCCTCGAGTACGAGCATTTCTACTTCATGCTGGAGGCCGCCCGGGCCGGCCTCGGCGTCTGTGTCGCGCCATGGCCCTATGTCAGCGAGGACACCCATTCCGGCCGGTTGCAGGCACCGATGGGGTTCCTCGACAGTGGCCACGACTATGTCGCCTTGCGCCGGGCGAGGCGCAATCGCAAGTCCAGCCTGTTTTGCGACTGGCTTCATGCCGAAGCCGCCGCCTTCCAGAAATCCGACCCGCCAACCACACGTGGCGCCGCGCCATAAATCTCAAAGGCGGAGCGCTGGAGCGCCCCGCCTTTGCATCGTCGCTACGGCCGCTCGGGCGGATCCGTCAGAGCCTGGCCGCGACGGCTTTTGTCTCGGTGTAATGTTCCATGACTTCCTTGCCCATCTCGCGGCCCCAGCCGGATTGCTTGTAGCCGCCGAACGGCCAGGCCGGGTCGCCGTAATTGTGGGTATTGATGCAGATTGTGCCTGCCCTGATCTTGCGGGCCATCATATGGGCGACCTTGAGATTGCGGGTCCAGACACTGGCCTGCAGGCCGTATTCGGTGTCGTTGGCAAAGCGCGCGACCGCATCGAGATCGTCGTCGTCATAAGATTGGACGCAGACCACCGGCCCGAAGATCTCCTCGCGCACGACACGCATGTCCCGGTTGGTCTGGGCCAATACCGTCGGCTCGACGAAATAGCCCTGATTGCCGATGATGCTGCCACCGGTCACGACCTCCGCGCCTTCCTCCCGGCCCGATTGCAGGAAGCCGGTAACCCTCTGGTGCTGTTCCTTGGAAACCAGCGGGCCGAGATTGACGCTCGGATCCAGGCCATGGCCGACCTTCAGCTTGCCCGCCGCTTCCGAGACCCCTGCGACCACCCGATCATAGATCGACTTGTGGGCGAACAGGCGAGAGCCGGCGGTGCAGCACTGCCCCTGATTGTAGAAAATCGCATCGGCCGTGCCGGCGATGGCGAGGTCGAGATCGGCGTCGGGAAACACGATGGCCGGCGACTTGCCGCCGAGTTCGAGCGATACGCGCTTGAGATTGCCGGCCGCTGCCCTGACGATGATCTTGCCGACCTCGGTCGAGCCCGTGAAGGCCACCTTGTCGACATCGGGATGCTCGGCGAGCGCGGCACCGGCGGTCTCGCCGAACCCGGTCACGATGTTGACGACGCCGGCCGGAAAGCCGGCCTCCTGGATGAGTTGGCCGAAGCGCAGGGCGGACAAGGGCGTCTGCTCTGCCGGCTTGAGCACGATGGTGCAGCCCGAGGCAAGAGCGGGCGCCAGCTTCCAGGCGGCCATCATCAGGGGAAAGTTCCAGGGAATGATCTGGCCGACCACGCCTACCGGCTCGCGCAGCGTATAGGCGTGCCAATTGCCCGCGCTCGACACCGGTATGGTCTCGCCGTTGAGGCGCGTCGCCCAGCCGGCCATGTAGCGGAACATGTCGATCGAGCCCTGGACATCGCCCTGGCGCGCATTGGTCACCGGTTTGCCATTGTCGAGCGCCTCGAGCTCGGCGAATTCGTCTGCATGCTGCTCCAGAAGGTCGCCGAGCCGCCAGACGAGACGGGAGCGTTCCGCGGGAGAAATCCGGGACCACGGCCCCGTCTCGAAAGCCCGGCGTGCGGCGGCAACCGCAAGATCGATATCGGCCTTGTCTCCCGCGGGGACCTCGGCGATCTTCTCCTCGGTCGCGGGATCCTCGACGGCAAAGGTCTTGCCGCTGCGAGCATCGACCCATTCCCCATCGATCAGGAGCTTGTGCCGCTTGGCGAGGAATGCCGCGGCAGCGGAACCGAGTGATGGTTTGCGGATTGCAATATTCATAAAATCCTCCCGTGTTCGAACGTTTGCCGGTATTTCATTATATTCGTTAGGATATAACGTTGGTGCCAAACCTGCGTGATGGCGGAGCGATTCCGCCATCGTGGCGTGAGTGAGCGATCGGAAATCAGCGACGATCCACGATCATCGCAATATTCTGACATATATAGCGATAGGCAAAATACTACCCGATGGCAACAGCCTATCTTCGACGGATCCTGCGGATGTCGACGAGGGAACCTCGGTTTGGCGCCCCGGCGGAAACTGTGCTCGATGCAACCTGCCGATACCCCCTTACGACGGGCCTGTGCATCCGAAGCGGGCCCCGATCATATCCCCGGCGAGGAAGCTTATTCCGATCCTGTTTCAGTCGATGGCGATCATCACGTCGGAGGCCTTGATGGCCGCATAGGCTTCCTGGCCCTTCTGAAGTTTCAGCGCGTCCACTGCCTCATTGGTGATCGAAGCGGTCACGATGGTGCCGCCGACATCGAGCCGCACATGCGCCGTCGTCGCCCCCTTCACGATGTCCACGATCTTGCCCTTGAGCGTGTTCCGTGCGCTGATCTTCATCGAACATCTCCCGTGAAAAGAAAGGGGCGGAAACTTGCCGGCATCGACAATCGCACCGACAGCGTTCTACGATGCCACTATATCTCGTAACGAACCAGATAGGCGCAACCCGAACGCTGGCGGAACACCGCTCCGTCCCTGAGCCTGCGCATCGATCTTGGCCCCGAAGGCCGCATCGGCCTCGGAAAAATCGAGCTTCTCGAGAACATCGCGTTGCTCGGCTCGATCTCCGCGGCCGGACGGGCCATGGGCATGTCCTACCGCCGGGCCTGGGATCTGGTCGAGGAAATCAACCAGATTTTCGGCAAACCCGTCGCCACGCGCCGGATTGGCGGCAAGAATGGCGGCGGAGCTGTCCTCACGCCCCTGGGCCTTGCTCTCATCGCACGCTTTCGCGCCATCGAGCGGGCCGTCAGCGATGTCGCACATGATCATATCGCAGCCCTGCAGAACGAGATCGTACGCCGGCCAGCTCATGAGGAGCAGGCAACACCGCAAGCGCCGCCGCAGGCGAAGAACTGAGCTGCAGATCGGGATTCAGCCCGCCTCTCCGAGCAATGTCTGCCTCAAGAATGAAGAGGCGTCGACAAGAAGGCGCCAACAGCCCGCAACTATGGCTTAATTCGCTTCTCCCCTGTCCGACTTTGGAGAAGTTGAATGGCTGCCATCGATCCCGTGACCGCCGGCGCCGTCCTGCTGGCAACCGCCGCCACGGATGCGGTCTATGTCATGCTCACCGCTGCGGTGGTGGCACGCAAGCGCGTTCCCGCCGCGACCTGGAGCAGCGTCTGGTATCTGCTGTCGTCCTATGCCGTCATCAGCTACACCGAGAACTGGGTCTATGTCGCCTTTGCAGCGCTGGGGTCGTGGCTCGGCGCCTACGCCTCGATCACCTTCCTGCACCGCCCGCCCGGCGGACCGCCGATCGGCGCGGCGCCAGACTAGGCCACCGCAACCTTGCAGATCCGGCAACAGGCCATGCGAGAACCATCCGCCTTGCCGATACATGCCGCATGCATCTCTGGTCGGGTCCAGAAACTGTATGGCCCGCCTCGGCCATACAGATTGGCGCAATTTGCATGGGACCGTTCCTGTGCACCTCGATGGTGCGTCTGTATGAGGCTGTCTTCGAGCGGCACGAACGGGTTGCTCCCACGGGCGCCAGGCCTCGCGCCCCTGACGCCCGCCCACGATCCCGACCCATGGCGGTCCAATCCCGGGAGACGCCACCTCATGAAGACGTCGTCCCCTCGCCAAGAGCCGACCAACGAGCCGACCATTCGGATCGGTGCTCTGGCTCCGCTCACCCGGCCTGGCTGGGTCGAGGCAGGCCGACATCTGCTCGCCGGGCTCGAATTGGCCGTTGGCGAGGTCAATGACGCCGGCGGCATCGGCGGAAGAGTGCTCGAACTGCTGGTCCGGGACACGGCCGCCGACCCACAAAGAGCCGTGGCAGCGGTCGATGAATTGAATCACTTGGGCGCGGCCGCCCTGGTGGGGGAATATCACAGCGTCGTCGCCCGCGCCGCGGCTGGCAGAGCCGATGCCCTTGGCCTGCCGTTCCTCTGCTCTTCGGCAGTTCTCGACGCGCTTGCCGAGCAGCCGACAAACTGGGTCGCGCGCCTCGCCCCGGCTCAGTCCCACAGCTGGCAAGCCTACGCCGACTTCCTCCTTGATGCGGGCCATGGCCGTATTGCCGCAGCGACCCAGCCGAGTGTCTACTGGGCATCCGGCGTCCGCCTGCTGCGGGATTACCTTGCCTCACACGGCGGCACCGTCATCGAACTCGACATGACCTCGCTCACCCCCGTAGCGATGTGCGACGAACTCGCCGGCCTTGGCGTAACGGCCTTGCTTCTGCTGGTCGGGTACCCCGAGCCGGCCCTGGCGATCGTCGAGGCCGTCCGCCGCGATCACCGGCTCGCCGGGATGATGATCGGTGCCCCGGCCGGGCAGCCGGAGTTCGCTGAATGGGCGAGGTTGCTCGGCGCCGATGGCATGGCCATCCCGTTCCTGCGCTATCTGCCCGGGCGTCTCGGGCCTCTCGGCACCCGCATCGAGATGCTCCTGCGCGAACGTCTGGCCGAACCTCCCTCCTTCGTCGCCTTCGAAGGCTACGACACCATCGCCGTCCTCGCTGCCGCCCTGCACGCTCACGGCACGGATCGGGCGCGCATTGCCGAATCCTGGCCCCAACTGGCCGTTACAGGCACCCGTGGCGAGATCCGGTTCTCCCGCATGCCGGGCATCGGTGTCTGGCAATGGGCCTGGCCACCCGTCCAGGTCGTCGATCGAGATCCGGCGGAGCCGGATCGGTTTCGGGTCCTCCATCTTCGGTGAGAAAGCCGAAAAGGCCCGATCGAGGCCTTTTCTTTCCAATCTCCTTTGTTTCGAAGTGCCTTTGCGATTCGACGCCGCCTCGCAGATGGCGGCCCCTTCGGCCCGGATTTGCCGTGAAGCGGCTGTCAAGCCATTCTGCGGCATTCTGTTCGACATCCGAGGTCATCCCCTTCATGCCGATCCTGATCCTCCGTCTCGCCACCGCATGGGCCAGCGTCGCCGCCTTCCAGTTCCTGGCAGATCCCCTGCTGGGACAGCTCGACATGCCACTGGTCGCGGTGGCGGTCTTCGCGTGGCTCCTGGCCGTGATCATGTGGACGGCGTTCGGCGTCGTACATGAGGCGGAGGTGCTGGCGCACCGCCTCGGCGAGCCCTACGGCACGCTGATCCTCACGCTCGCGATCGTCATCATCGAGGTGGCACTGATCTCAGCCGTGATGCTGGGCGCCAAGGGAGCACCGACGCTCGGGCGCGACACCATGTTCGCCGTGCTGATGATAGTCCTCAACGGGGTGGTCGGATTGGGCCTTCTGCTCGGCGGCATGAAGCACTTCGCCCAGCGCTACAATCTGAAGGGTGCCTCGTCCTATCTCGCCATCATCATACCGCTGGCCGTCATCCCGCTGATCCTGCCGAACTTCACCACCTCCGTCAGCGACGGCTCGCTGACGCGTTTCCAGGCGATCAGCTTCTCGATCTTCACGCTCATGCTCTACGGCGCCTTCCTGGTGCTCCAGACCGGCCGCCATGCCGAGTTCTATCGTGAGCCGTCGACCGAGGCGCCTCCGGCGCAAGAGGAGGAGGCGGAAATCGAGGAGGCAGCGGCAGGTGGCCCGATCGCAGCGCCTCTCCTCCTGCTTCTGCTGAACATCCTGCCCATCGTCCTCCTGGCGAAAAGCCTGGCCAAGGTGCTCGACTTCGGCATCGCCCGGCTCGGCGCGCCGACGGCGCTCGGCGGCATTCTGATCGCCATGATCGTGTTCACGCCGGAATGCATCACGGCTTTGCGGGCCATCACCGCCAATCAGTTGCAGCGGGCCATCAATCTGTGTCTCGGTGCAGCCGCCTCGACACTGGGTCTCACCGTGCCGGCCATTCTCGTGATCGGCCTCCTGACCGGGCAGAATGTGGTACTCGGGCTCTCAGCGACCAACATGATCTTGCTGGCGATGACGCTCGTATTGTCGACGCTCACCTTCACGGGCACCAGGACGACGATGCTGGAAGGCGCCGTGCATCTGGGCGTGTTCTTCGTCTTCCTGGTCCTGGTCTTCAGCCCGTGAGAAACATGCCGCTCGATGTCGCAGGTCAATCTCCCGCTCTCGCGACAAGGCGGGACCAGGCCAGCATTCCCAGGATCATTGCGGCGACGAACAGCAACACGACCGGTCTCGCCGTCGACAGCGCCGCGATCGCTGGTCCCGGGCAAAATCCGGCAAGGCCCCAGCCTACGCCGAAGAGCAAGGCGCCGAGGAGAAGCGGCCGATCGATCCTGGTCTTGGCAGGAAGATGGAAGCGCTCGTCGAGCCAGGGACGAGACAGGCGACGCTGCAGGAAAACACCGGGAATGGCGACCAGCACAGCGCCTGCAAGGACGAAGACCAGGCTCGGATCCCAATGGCCACTGGCAACATTCAGGAAGCCGAGCACGCGGGCGGGATCGATCATGCCCGATATCGCAAGCCCCAGTCCGAAAATCATGCCGGCCAGCAGCGATACGGCCGGCCGGAACAGGTTGCCGTCCGTCATCGCACCAGCTCCAGCAAGGATGCCGTGAGCAAGCCGCCGCCCAGGAACATGGCGGTTGCCGCAATCGAGCGCCGTGAAAAACGGGCGAGGCCGATAATGCCGTGCCCGGACGTGCAGCCCGATCCCATCCGCGTGCCGAAGCCGACCAACAGGCCTGCCAGCACGACCAGCGGCCAGGGCGTGGATACGGTCATGGCAGGCAGAGATCCACTGGAGACGGCAAGGACGATCGGGCCGAGCACCAGCCCGACGACAAAGGCGCCATTGTCGACAACGCGCTGGCCTGCCAGAAGGCGACCGGCAATGCCGCTGATGCCTGCCACCCTGCCATTGGCAAGCAGAAGGAGCACGGCGGCGGCTCCGATCAGCATTCCGCCGAACAATGCATTCCAATAAGCCGCCATGGCGTCCTTCCGGCCTGATCGGGCATGGCGCAGCCTTCCGGCCCAGGCTGCCTCATCCCGCTCCTCGTCTGTTCGGCGAGCATAGGTTCGCAGATCCTAACATTCGCCTTCGCGGGCCGGAGACGCCGCCACGGCCAGCCGGCCCGATCAATGCGCCATCAGAACGGGGAGTTCCGCTCTGTCGAGCACATGCTGGGTCAAACCGCCGAGGAAGGTCTGGCGCAGGCGGCTATGGGTGTAGGCGCCCATGACCAGCAGCGTCGCGCCAGCCCGGTCGCAGGCTGCCAGGATCTTTTCGCCATCGCTTCCGGCGAGATCCGGCACCAACCCCGCCTTCTCCACGATCACGCCGTGCCAGTGCAGATAGTCGGCCAGATCCGCGATGCCGTTCTGCCGGTCCGCTTCGGAGGGAATGGTGACGATCGAGATGCGTTCCGCCTCATGCAGCAATGAGATGGACTGGCCGACGGCACGCGCCCCTTCCAGGCTGCCGTTCCAGGCGATCACGACATGCCGGAGCAGATTGTCCGGCAGGCGCTCCCCCAGCATCAGGGTCGGTCGCCCCGAAGAGAACACCGCCGCGTCGAACGCCGCTGCATCGAAGGGCCCGCCTTTGGTCGGGTTGTCGACGATGATGAGGTCATTGACGCGGCCATTGAGCGCCACGAGCGTCTCGACGTCGCCGCCCCTTTCGGTCCAGGAGGCGAAGGTGGCATCGAGCCGGCGATTGGGCTGCAGCTCGACCCGACTGCTGGAACACCAGCGTTCGAATGCCTGCCTGCCAGCCGCGGCCAGAGCCTTGGCCTCGCAGGAAGCATTGCATTGGGGCGGGACACCGCCTGCGCCGACCAGAAGAACGGGCGGAGCCACGATCTCCAGGTCCGGCCTGACATAGAGTGCGTTGATATGGGCATGCGTGCGCCTGGCGAGCCCCAATGCGGCCGCCAGACGACGCTCGGGCCGGATGCCCGGGCCGGTGGGAACCAGAATGCAGCGAAGTGGCACGGCGGATCTCCTTGGATGACACTCTTGTTCTAGGCTCGGCGTTTCCCCCGACATTGAGCTGCATCAAGGCCAGCCAAAAGCGCTCTCGAATAGGTTGGCCTGCCGCCCGCGCAGGACCGATGGACACTCTGGTCGTGCCGGGGCTCCAAGCCGGGAACATCCCGGGCCGGCAATTGATTTACCAAAAGAGTCAGATGCGGCGGGTCCCGCCTTCTGCGCTCTGACACCAGGCGTCCTCACCGGCAGATCATACTCGGCCGACGTTGCTTCCATCTCGATCGCACTCGCCAGAGTGGCGGCCAAAGGAAAGTCTTTCGATGAACGGCATCCTTCTCACCTGCAATCCCGGCTCCTCCACCATCAAGCTCGGGCTGTTCAAGCGCGAGGACAGGAAGCTCGAACGCCTGGGCATGGGCATCATCGACCTTCGCCGCAAGCCGCTCGGTCTCCACATCGTGGAGGGTCCCGAGGTCGTCGATATTCCCCTGAAGGCCTCAACCACCGAGGACTTCCACGACGTCATCGACGAGACCCTCGACCTGTTGAGCAGACATTTTTCTCTCGACGAATTGGTGGCCGTCGGCCACCGCGTCGTCCATGGCGGCGACGTCTTCTCGCGGGCCGCCCTGATCGACGATGCGACCTTGAGCGCCATCGAGGACCTGGTTCCCCTGGCTCCGCTGCACCAGCCCCAAAGTGTGCGGCTGATCCGGGCCGTCCGGCACCTCCGCCCCCACCTGGTGCAGACCGCCTCCTTCGATACCGCCTTCCATCATGCCCAGGCCGATATCGTCCGTCGCTTCGCGCTGCCTCGCGATCTCTTCGACCAGGGCATCAAGCGCTACGGCTTCCACGGCCTGTCCTATCAATTCATCGCCGGCAGGCTGAGAGAAATCGCACCACGCCTGGCCACCGGACGGGTGGTGGTCGCCCATCTAGGCAGCGGCGCAAGCCTGTGCGCACTCGCCAATGGGGCCAGCCGCGATACCTCGATGGGGTTCTCGACCCTGGACGGCATTCCCATGGCCACGCGCTGCGGCGCCCTGGATCCCGGCGTCCCGCTCCATCTCATGAAGCAGCGCGGCTATTCGCCCGAGGCTCTCGAAGATCTGCTCTATCACCGCTCCGGCCTGCTCGGGATCTCGGGGTTGAGCGCCGATACCCGCGACCTCCTGGCCAGCGATGCAGCCGAGGCGGCCGAAGCCATCGACCTGTTCTGCCTGCGGATCGCCCGGGAAATCGCGGCACTGGCGACAACCGTCGGCGGGCTGGATGCACTGGTCTTCACGGCCGGCATCGGCGAGAACCAGCCCCTCATCCGAGAGAAGGTCTGCGGCCCCCTCGCCTGGCTCGGCCTCGATCTCGACTTCGAGGCCAATAGCGAGAATGCACGCCGGATCAGCGCCGATACCAGCGAGATATGCGCCCTGGTGATGGCGACCAACGAGGAACAGGTCATAGCCGAGGAGGCGCTCGGGCTTCTCGCCAAACTCGACGGTGAATAGGCGTTCGCGCTAACGCATACTCGCCAGATAACCGGCGGCTCCTCCCGCCGCCACGGCAAGCAGGCTGATCGCGCCGAAAGGCAGGGCGCAACGCCATCCCCCGGCATAGGCGGCCATGCCCACCTTTGCCAAGGCATTCACGGCGACAGCCAGGCCGATGGCCAAGGCGGCGGAACCGAGGCCAAGATCGGCAAGGCTCATGCGGGCGATCGAGACGGTGACCGCATCGACATCCGCCAAACCTGACACCGCCGCGAGCACCATGACGCCCGCTCCTCCATAGGCCTGCTGCAGCAATTTGCCTGCCACCAGGACGACAGCCATGAAGGCTGCCAGCTTGAGTGCCGAACCGAGTTCGAGCGGATTGGAAAGCTCCAGCTTCGGGGCCTCGTGGTCCACACGCCTGATGGCCAGCACGCAGGCGCCGATCGCCTGCGTCACCGCCGCCGCCAGGGCCGGAAAGGCCAGGCTGGCGAGCAGGCCCGGATTGAGAAGGGCAGCGATGAGGCCGACACGCAGCACCATGATGGCGCCCGCCGACAGCATGCCCGCAACCAGGATCGACCAGGATTGCGGATGGGTTCCGGCCATACGGGCCAGAGCCATCGTGGTCGCGGTGGAGGACGACAGGCCCCCGGCGAGGGAGGCCAGAATGACGCCGAGCCTGTCGCCGAACAGGCGGATGGCGACATATCCGCCGAAGGAAATCCCGGCGATCAGGATCGCAAACAACCAGAGCTGCCACGGATTGAGGGTCTGCCACGGGTCGACGGTTCGATCCGGCAGGATGGGCAACAGCACGCAGGACATGGCGAGCAGCACCAGCACGGCCTTGATCTCCGGCCAGGTCAGTCCGCGCACCCACCCGTGCAACTGTTCCCGCAAGGCGAGCAGGATCGTCATTGCCACCCCGGCGGCGGCAGCAATCTGGACCTCACCGGTCAGCGCATAGGCGCCTAGGAGGAAGGTGAGCAATCCCGCCACCAGCGAGGTCGCCGAAAAATTGCCCTCGGCCTTCGCCTCCAGCCAATGAAACGTCGTCAGGGCACCCGCGAACCCCAGGAACACGAAGCCGAGGATCACCGGACCGACCGCATGGGACAGGGCGCCGGCGACGCCTCCGGTGAGTCCGGCAAGCGCGAATGTACGAAGCCCGGCGACCCGTTGGTGATCCTCCTCCTCGCGGGTCCGCCAGCCCCTTTCCAGGCCCACGAGCAGGCCAATGCCGAGGGCGACCGCAAGGCGGGCAAGGATCTCGGTCTGGCTCATGCCGATCTTGCCCTGCCGGGCAGCTTTCCGCCCGGATCAGTCTGTGCGGGACTTGCCATTCGCGCATCTGAGCGCCAGGCACGACAGGGCTTCATCTTCGACATCCTTGCGCGGCAACGTGGCATCGAGACGATGCCACGAAATACGCCCCAGATCATAGTCCGCCTGTTTGCGCACCACGTTGACATCGGCATCGGAGGCGTCGTTCGCCCGGCTGGCTACGCGCTGCTCCATGACGGGCAGCGGCGCGTGCAGCCAGAAGCCGGTGAAGCCGACGCCGGCACGCAGCGCTATGCCCTCCGCGACGTGCCTCTGGGGCAAATTCGCATAGACGGCATCCAGGATGACGCTGCAATCCGCAGCCAGGACAACATCCGCCTTGCGGCTGAGCGTGTCATAGACGGCGGTGCTGGAAGACGGCGTATAGGTCGAGGATGGCAGCTTCTGTGTCTGCTCGATGCCGGCAAGGCGCTTGCGCTCGATGTCGCTGCGCAGGACGACGGCACCGGGCGCCCTGCCCAGGAACGGGGCCAATGCCAGCGCCAATGTGGTCTTGCCCGTGCCCGACAGGCCGCCGATCGCCACCAGCCGTGGCGGCAGCTTGACCAGGAAACGACGCGCGAGCTCGAAGTAGCGCCGGGCTTCCAGCCGGCTTGCCTCGGCCTCCGACGGTGCCTGGACCATCGCCGCTGCAGCTGCGATCTTGGCCCGCAAGGCTGCCCTGATGGACAGGAAGAGAGGCAAGGCTGCAAGGCCGGCCAGATGAGCTTCGGACGCTTCCCACAAATAACGGTTGAGCACCACATTGGCATGGCGATGCAGCCCGCGATCCCAGAGGTCCATCAGCAGGAAAGCCAGGTCGTACAGCACGTCGCAGGTCGCGATCGCCTCGTCGAATTCGATGGCGTCGAACAAGGTGGCCCGCCCGTCGATGACGGCGATGTTGCGCAGATGCAGATCCCCATGGCAGCGCCTGACGAAACCAGCCTTGCCGCGTTCGATCAGGAGATCGAAGCAATCGCGATAAGCCCGGCTGGCCGCCTCGGTCAGGACCTCGATTTCCTGCAGCGGAAACAAGGTCGGGCTTTCGCGAAATGCCTCGTCATTCTGCCGGATGTAGCGTTCCAGGCTCCGGGCAGCCTCCAGGCCATCTCGGATCGGGGCCTGTTCATGGGAAGCAAGCACGGCCGCGACGATCTCGGCCAGGAGGCTCTCGCTGATTGCGTTTCGGTCGGCGAGCCGGTCGAGCGTGCCGGTTTCGTCGAAGCGTCTCATCCGCACGACCCAGTCGACGGCCTCCCCTTCGCCGTGCAACTGCAGCCCGTCGCCGGACCTGGTGATCGGGACGGCGTCGAGATAGATCTGCGGCGCATAGGCGCTGTTGACCTCGACCTCCCGCTGGCAGGCCCATTCCCGGCGTTCCACCGTCGACAGATCCATGAACGGGAAGCGAACGGCTCGCTTGAGCTTGTAGACACGGTCTCCCGCCAGGAAGACGATCGCACCGTGGGTGTCGATGCGTTCTACCGGCTCGGTCCTGCCATGCGTGCCGGGTGAAAGCAGAAAATCGATCACCTCACCTTGGTCGGCAACGACATGAGAGGTCGCGGAAGAAGATTTTCTCAAGGTTGTGGACGTTGCCATGGTTATCCCCCTTCAACGATGCCGGGTCGATACATGGCTCCATTGAAGGGCTTCACGGTGCGAGCGAATTGATCCAGCGCAAGATTGTCCAATTTGGCGTCTGGGAAGGCAGCCGATTCACCCAAAATGAAATCGCCGGCCGGGCCTTTGTCGAAAACCAACCGATCGCCACCCGAAATGGGCCCGTAACTGCTCCCCGTTTTGAACAATTCTTCTTGAAAGATCGCCTCCGCCTCCCTCTATAGAGGAAATCTCTCGCGGAGGCCGGATGTGGTCGCACCATTGCAGGATGGGTCTGTTCCAGGCCAGGAGGATCGCGCGATCCGGACCGGCCTCGACTGCACGGGCATCGGCACCTGGATCTTCGACATCGCCTCCCGGACGGTGAACATATCGGACACGGCGCGGGCCCTTTTCGGATATCGCACCGGGCAGACCCTCGACTATCGCACTTTCCTCGCCTTGCTGGACCCGGCCGACATCGATGCGGCGACGGCGGCTCTGGACGCGTCGATTGCTTCGGGCACGGCCTTCGACATTTCCTGCCGCGTCCGCGCCCAGGACAGTCCCGGTCGCTGGCTGCGCCTTCGGGGCGGTGTCCAGCAGGGCGAAGACGGCAGGGCAATTTGCCTGGGCGGCATCGTCATCGACATCGACGAGGAAAAGCGTCTCGAAGAGGCCTTGCGTACGCGCGAGGAGCATCTGCGCTCCATCCTGGAGACGGTTCCCGATGCGATGGTGGTCATCGACGAGGCCGGGATCATGCAGTATTTCAGCCGTGCCGCGGAGAGGCTGTTCGGATATGCCGGATCGACGGCGATCGGCCAGAATGTCAGCATCCTGATGCCGGAGCCGGACCGCTCGCGCCACGACGACTACCTGCATCGTTATCAGCATACCGGGAACCGCCACATCATCGGCATCGGCCGCATCGTCACCGGCAAGCGCGAGGACGGCTCCACCTTCCCGATGCACTTGTCGGTGGGCGAAATGCAGTCGGGCGGGCGCCGCTACTTCACCGGGTTCGTACGGGACCTGACGGAATATCAGCAGACGCAGGCCCGCCTGTCCGAACTGCAATCGGAACTCGTGCATATGTCACGGCTGAGCGCCATGGGAGAGATGGCCTCCGCCCTGGCGCATGAACTCAACCAGCCCCTGGCGGCGATCAGCAACTACCTGAAGGGTTCGCGGCGCCTGCTGAGCGCCTCCAACCTCGAAGGCCTCGACAGGGTCGAAACTGCGCTCGATCAGGCAGCGGAGCAGGCCTTGCGGGCTGGGCAGATCATCCGGCGCCTGCGCAGCTTCGTGACGAGAAGCGAGAGCGAGAAACGCATCGAGAGTATCGCCAAGCTCGTCGAGGAGGCAGGCGCGCTCGGCCTGGTCGGCGCCCGCGAACAGGGAATTGTCCTGCGTTTCGACCTGGATCCCGCCTGCGACCTCGTCCTGGCGGACCGCGTCCAGATCCAGCAGGTCCTGGTGAACCTCTTCCGCAATGCGCTCGAAGCCATGCAGGGCTCCCCGCGGCGTGAACTGACCGTTGCCAATGCCCCGCTCGGCGACGACATGATACGTATTCGCGTCGAAGATACCGGCCATGGTTTTGCCGAGGACGTCCGCTCGAGCCTGTTCCAGCCCTTCTTCACCACCAAGCAGACCGGAATGGGCGTCGGCCTTTCCATCAGCCGCTCCATCATCGAAGCCCATGGCGGAAAGATGTGGGCCGAGACCAATCAGGCCGGCGGCGCCACCTTCCAGTTCACCTTGCCGCTCGGCACCCTTGCCGACTCCCAGAACTTGTCCGAGACTTCTTCCGATGCCTAACAATGCCAGGGTCTTTATCATCGACGATGACGCGGCTGTACGGGATTCGCTGGCGTTCCTCCTGTCGACCTCCGGCTTTGCCGTCACCGCTTTCGAGACAGCCGAGCACTTTCTCGAGGCCCTGCCCCGGCTCGGCTTCGGCTGCGTCGTCACCGATATTCGCATGCCCGAGATCGACGGCATCGAGCTGCTCAAGCGTTTGAAGGCGACAGCTGCCGATCTGCCGGTGATCGTCATGACCGGCCATGGCGATGTTCCCCTCGCGGTCGAGGCCATGAAACTCGGCGCACTGGATTTCATGGAAAAGCCTTTCGAGGACGAACGTCTCATCAATGTCCTGCAGGCGGCGTTCGAACAAAGCAGCAAGGCGACCAAGGTCGCTGCGGATGCAAGCGAACTGGCAGCCCGCCTCGCCTCCCTCAGTCCGCGCGAGCGACAGGTCATGAACGGCCTGGTTGCGGGCCTCTCCAACAAGGCGATCGCCAAAGAGTATGATATCAGCCCACGCACGGTGGAGGTCTACCGCGCCAATGTCATGATGAAGATGCATGCCGGCAGCATCTCGGAACTGGTCAGGCAGGCGATACGCAGCGGTGCCCTGATCGATTGATCGCCTGCGTATCGCAATAGCTCCGCCGCGCATCAGACCGGCGCCAGGGCCGGACCTTGAGCTGCATCAATTCCGCACCGGGAACACCGGCATATGCTCCCTCTTTGCACCGTCCCGTCCGGGCCCCTGCGGTGCCGGGAACCGCCATGACGTCCTCTCAGCCTCTCTTCGTAATTGCCGTCATCGATGACGACCGCGACGTGCTCGGCTCTCTCCGCTTCCTCCTGGAAGCAGAGGACTTCACGGTGCGAACCTATTCGAGCGGCGTCGACTGCCTGTCGCAAATGGCCTCCTTTGCGCCCGACTGCTTCGTCATCGACTACAAGATGGCGGAGATGGACGGTCTCGAGCTCGCCGTGCATCTGCGCGCGAGAGGACAAAGCGGGCCCGTGGTGCTGATCACCGGCTATCCCGACGAGACGATCGAGCACAAGGCGCACCGTGCCGGCATCCAGCACGTCGTGCTCAAGCCTCATATCGCCGAAAGCCTGGTCGCCAATGTCCGCGCGGCCATCGCCGACAGGAGCTTCCCCAGCGACATCCGGTAAGGCCCTTAGGGGTCCTTCCCTAGGGATTCGACCGAAATTTTCGCAGGCCTCGTTCGGGCCTACGACTTGGCCATCCGCCGCATCCAGGAGATGGCCACGATGTTCTCTCGCCACGAAATGTCCGCCCGATCGAAGGTCGATGCGCCACCACCTGTCGCCATTGGCACTGCCAATTTCGGTTCCTCCAGCTTTACGCTCCTGCCTGCGCTGCTCGGGACGATACACGGCTATGACAAGGGCGAGGAGATCTATGGCGACGACGAACCGGCGGACTATGCCTACGAAGTCATCAGCGGCGCCGTTCGCACCTGCAAGCTCCTGGACGACGGACGCCGGCAGATCGGCGCCTTCCATCTGCCCGGTGACATCTTCGGCCTGGAGATGGGTTCGGTGCATCGCATGACCGCAGACGCCGTGGTCGATACCACGGTGCGGCTGGTGCGGCGCAAGAGCCTGGAAGAAGCCGCCCTCAAGGATATCGGTGTCGCCAACGCCTTGCGCGCGCTGGCCTTGCGGGACCTCAGGCATGCCGAAGACCATATGATCCTGCTCGGCCGCAAGACGGCCCTCGAGCGTGTCGTCACCTTCCTGCTCGAAATGGATCGGCGGCTTGCCGTGGCCGGCATGTTCGAGCTGCCGATGTGTCGCCGCGACATCGGCGACTATCTCGGCCTGACGCTCGAAACCGTCTCGCGCGTGATCTCCCAGCTTCACGGCAAGGGCGTGCTCGGCCTGTCCAATGCCCGCCGGATCGTTTTGCGCAATCGGCAACTTCTCGGCGCCATGGCCGTTTAACTGGAAGCACCTTCGACCAGCACCCCATCCCGCCCTCCTGGAAATCTCGAAGACCTTGCCATGACCACAGCCTTGAAGCCCGCAGAACTCGCCCTCATCGACCGCTATTGGCGTGCTGCCAACTATCTGTCGGTCGGGCAGATCTACCTCCTCGACAACCCGCTCCTGCGCGATCCCCTCACGCTCGACCATGTCAAGCCGCGGCTGCTCGGCCATTGGGGCACCACGCCGGGCCTGAACTTCCTCTATGCGCATCTCAATCGCGTCATCAAGCGCGACGACCTCGATGTCGTCTTCATCTGCGGGCCGGGCCATGGCGGACCGGCCATGGTGGCCAACACCTATCTGGAAGGCAGCTATAGCGAGATCTATCCGGAGATCGCCGAGGACGAGGATGGGCTGCGCCGCCTGTTCCGGCAATTCTCCTTTCCGGGCGGCATCCCCAGCCACGCTTCCGCGGACACGCCCGGCTCGATCCACGAAGGCGGTGAGCTGGGCTATGCCCTGGTTCACGCCTATGGCGCGGCTTTCGACAATCCGGACCTGATCGTCGCCTGCGTCGTCGGCGACGGCGAGGCCGAGACCGGCCCCCTCGCCGCATCCTGGCATTCCAACAAGTTCGTCAATCCCGTCCATGACGGCGCGGTGCTGCCGATCCTGCATCTCAACGGCTACAAGATCGCCGGCCCCACCATTTTGGGCCGGCTCGGGGACGAGGAAATCCGCAAGCTCTTCGAGGGCCTCGGTCACGAAGTCCTCTTCGTCGAGGGGTCGGAGCCCGCCTTGATGCACCAGGCCATGGCTGCGGCCTTCGATCAGGCCTTCGGCCGCATCCGCGCCATCCAGAATGCGGCCCGTACCAAAGGCGAGACGGGGCGTCCGCGTTGGCCGATGATCGTGCTGCGCAGCCCCAAAGGCTGGACGGGCCCCAAGGAGGTCGACGGCCTCAAGACCGAGGGCTTCTGGCGCTCCCATCAGGTGCCGCTCAGCGGCCTTGCGGAAAAGCCCGGTCATCTGGCTTTGCTTGAATCCTGGATGCGAAGCTACCAGCCCGACCAGCTCTTCGATGCCGAAGGCCACCTCCTGCCGGACCTGAAGGCGCTCGCTCCGAAGGGAGACCGGCGCATGGGCGCCAACCCCCACACCAATGGCGGCCGGAAATATCACCTGCACTGCCCCGACCCGCGCGCCTTTGCGGTTGCGGTGACATCCCCCGGCAGGACCAGTGCGGAGGCGACCCGGGTCCTCGGGCGCTATCTGGGCGAGGTGATGCGCCTCAACGCCGAGGCCCGCAATTTCCGCATCATGGGACCGGACGAGACCACGTCCAACCGGCTCGATGCCGTGCTGGAGGTAACGGATCGCACCTGGATGGAGCCTCGCCTGCCGGAAGACGTCCATCTGTCGCCGGACGGGCGCGTGATGGAGGTCTTGAGCGAGCATCTATGCCAGGGATGGCTGGAAGGCTATCTGCTGACCGGCCGCCACGGGCTGTTCAATTGCTACGAAGCCTTCATCCACATCGTCGATTCCATGTTCAACCAGCATGCCAAATGGTTGAAGGTGTCGCGCGAACTCGCCTGGCGCCAGCCGATCGCCTCGTTCAACTATCTGCTCAGCTCCCATGTCTGGCGCCAGGACCATAATGGCTTCAGCCACCAGGATCCGGGCTTCATCGATCTTGTCGCCAACAAGAAGGCGGACATCGTCCGGGTCTACCTGCCGCCGGACGCCAACACGCTGCTCTATGTCGCCGACCACTGCCTGCACACCTACGACCGCATCAACGTCATCGTCGCGGGCAAGCAACCTTCTCCCCAATGGCTGGACATGGAAGCGGCTGTGCGCCATTGCCGTGCCGGCATCGGCCTGTGGGATTTTGCATGCAACGATCAGGGCAGCGAACCCGACGTGGTGATGGCCTGCGCCGGCGACGTGCCGACACTGGAAACGCTGGCTGCCGTCGACCTGCTGCGCCAGCATTGCCCTTCGCTGAAGATCCGTGTCGTCAATGTGGTCGACCTCATGGCCCTGCAGGATCCCAGCCAGCATCCGCATGGGCTCGAGCAGCGCGAATTCGACGGGCTGTTCACCACCGACAAGCCCGTGATCTTCGCCTATCACGGCTATCCCTACCTCATTCACCGCCTGACCTACAGGCGGGCCAATCACGACAATTTCCATGTGCATGGCTTCAAGGAAGAGGGCACCACCACCACGCCTTTCGACATGACGGTGATGAACGGTCTCGATCGCTTCCATCTCGCCATTGCCGCCATCGATCGCATTCCCGGCCTGCTGCCGGCCGCTGCCCATGTGAAGCAGGCGCTGCGCAACAAGCTGATCGAGCACGAGGACTATGTGCGCCGCCATGGCGACGACATGCCGGAGATCAAGAACTGGGTCTGGCCGCATGGCACGAATTGAGGCTCGCCCAGTCCGGCGCCAACCGCGCGGCCTTGCATGAGATCAATGCAGCCTGCGCTTCAGCCGCTATCCGACAGCAACCAGGGGTCGCGCCATATCCCGGCCGCCCACCCATCAGTAAGGAGGCCACCATGCGGGTCGCAGACGTGATGACACGCAACATCGTCAGCGTGACACCCCAAACCACTTTGTCCCAGGCGATCGACGTCATGGTCCGCTCGCACATAAGCGGCCTGCCGGTCATCGGTGAAGACGGCCGGCTGGCCGGCATTCTCAGCGAAGGAGACCTGCTGCGCCGCCCCGAGCTCGGCACGGAAAAGATCGGGGCAAGCTGGTTCAGTTCCCTGTTCAAGGCAGGGCATCTGGCACAGGCCTATGCACAGACCCATGGGCGGCGGGTCGATGAAGTGATGACCAGGGACGTCGTCGTCGTCGCTCCGAACCAGCGGCTCGAGGAAGCCGTGCTCCTCATGGAACAGCACGGCATCAAGCGCCTGCCCGTCGTCGAAAACGAGCGCGTCGTCGGCCTGCTGTCCCGCGCGGATCTGGTGCGGACCCTGGCCGAGTTCCTGCGCCAGCCCTATGAAGAGCAACCGGTGAGCGACCAAGGCATCAAGGCTGCCATCGAGGCCGAATTCCAAGCCCAGCCATGGGCGCCGGCCGGCGCCATCCGGGTCGAGGTCCAGAACGGCCGGGTGGAACTGAGCGGTGTGATCACCGATGAAAACCAGCGCAGCGCCATCCGGATCATCGCCGAGAACACGCCCGGCGTGCAATCGGTACGCGACAATATCAGCTGGGTCGAACCGATGACCGGTATTGTCCTGTCTTCCCCCGAAACCCGGGACAAGACGGACTGATCCCTCTTCCCTTTGCAGCAGCTGAGAGAAATGCGATCGGCCGTTGTGATCAAACCGAGCTGCGGCCGTCGCGTATCATCGAAAAATAGTCGTCGCCGCCGACCTGCCCGCCTTTGAGCGCGATCTCCAGGCCATCGAAGGCCGGCGCGGCCGCATAGGCCGTGCACAGGGGGGAGCCGGGGCATGACGGCAAGGGCAGCCTCGTCGTCAGCGCGAAGATTCCAAGCTCGCGCAAGGCGTGGCTCGACGTATCGCCGCCGGCGATGACCGCCCGGCGCAGGCCCGCCCGTTCGACGAGGGCCTTCTGGATCCGGCCCAGCGCCACGCCGATGCGGTTGCGGTCCCCGTCGCCCTCGAACCCGTCACCGATGTCGGTGCCTGGTCCGAGCGCGGTGTAGAGGACGACGCTGCGTCCCTGCTCCAGCCTTTCAAGGCCGGTGGTGACGGCTTCGGCAATGGCCGCCTCGCCATGGCTGATGAGCGCACGCGGGTCCAGCGCAACGCCGTCGAACCCGTTGGCGGTGGCATGGCGGATCTGCCGCTCCGTGGTGGGGGAGCAGCTCCCCGACACCACGGCGATGCGATCGGCAATGCCGGGCGCAGCAAAGGAGGTTTTCCCGCCGACTACCCCGCTTTCCTGCCAGGCGCGCAGCAGCGCATATTCGACACCCGAAGACCCGGCCATGAAGGGCCCAAGCCTTGATTGCAGGCGCAGAAGCTGGCGCCCCGCCTGCAGTTGCGTGGCATCGTCGTTGACATCGAGGAGGACGATGTCCTCGCCTCTCGCCAGCACGGCATCGACGATGTCGTCGGCATCGGCCGCTGCCAGCGCCGCGATGTCGACGAGGCCGATACTGCCCCGCGTCTGCCGGGCAAGGTGCAGGCGAAGGTCCGCCTCGTCCATCGGCGTCACCGGATGGCGGCTCATCACCGGATGGCGGTCGATGCGATAGACCTGGCCCTGATAGCCGGCGAACAGGGTACCGAAGCTGGTGTAGCGCCGGAGCTGCGGGGCCCCAACCACCAGTGGAACCTGCCGCTGTCCGAAGACCTTGCTGCCGATCTCGATGGCGCGGCCGATATTGCCGATCGCCGGGCTGGAGTCGAAGGTGGAGCAGACCTTGTAGTGGCAGACGCCTGCTCCGAGCTGCTTCAGCCATTCGAAGGCCGGGGTAAGCTCGGCATCCATCCAGGCCGGGCTTTGGCTGCGACTGGTGCCGGCGAGGCCGATGGCGTCGCACTCACCCAGGCGCTCGCGCTGCGCCACGGTGGGCGGCTGCAGGAACAGGGCGGTACGCACGCCATGGGAGGCCAGTGCTTCCATCACATCGGTGGAGCCGGTGAAGTCGTCGCCATAATAGGAGAGCAGCAAGCCCGACATCGTTCTTTCCTTGTAGGGCTCAGGATGCAGCGGCGTCGGCGCCGAATTTCTGCAGGGATTGAGCGAGTTCGCGATGCTCGCGCGCATAGGCTTCGAGCGGCACGCCCTCGACCGCGGCCTCCCAGGCTTGCCTGACAGCGCGCACGCCCGCCGCCGGGCCGCCGGGATGACTGACCACCCCGCCACCGCACAGATAGAGCAGGTCCACGGTCTTGCCGGTGCGGGCATAGGTATCCGGCGCCTGGCCGCCCCATTGGCCCGAACAGACGACCGGCACGGGGCAGACATCGCCCTCGAACAGGGGCGTCGTCACCGCTCGGAAGGAGCGCACGAAAGATTCGTCCGACTCCCAGTATTTGGCGCGGATACCGTTGATCTGGAACTGATCGATGCCGAGCAGCCGCCAGAACTGCTGATAGACCTCGAAATCCATGCCGAGCCCGGGATGCCGCGTGAGGATATCCCAGCCATTGCGATGGGCGTGCAAGGCAAGGTGCGAGCGCTTGCGCAGGAAGGACAGGCCGCCAAGGCCTATCGAATTGATGTTGATCACCGCGGCATTGCCGCCGGCCCGCACGACGATGTCGTGGTTGCGCATCATCTCGTCGGGATCGCTGTGGGAGATGCCGAAGGCATACATCACCTTCTTGCCGGTCTTCTGCTCATGATCGAGGATGACGGGCATGATCGCCTTCACGCGATCCTCGAGGCTGGAATAGGCCGGGCTCGCCAGCTTCTCGTCGTCCTTGATGAAGTCGACCTCGGCTTCGACGAGTTCGCGCACCTGCTCGGCCGATTCGGGCGGGCGCAGCCCCAAAGCAGGCTTGACGATGGAGCCGATCACCGGCCTGTCCTCCACGCCGGTCAGCCGCCGGGTGCCCGCCATGCCAAATTGCGGGCCGGGATAGGCAGCCGTGAAGGCCCCCGGCAATTGCATGCCGGTGACGCGAATACCGCTGAACCCCTTGATCGAATAGACGCCGCCTATAGTGATCGTCATCAGCGCCGCCAGGTCGGTGCCGATCGCCTCGATCGGAAAATCGATGTCGACATCGGCACGCCGATAGATCGCGCCGACCGGTGCCGACGGGTCGGGAATCGAGGGAACATCCAAGGCCTCCAGGGGGCGGATCGCCACGACGCGTGCGGCCACGCGCGCCTTGAGCTCGGGCGTCTCGCCCGGCAAGCTGACGAAGGTACCGGTCGACTGATCACTGGCAATCTTGGCGGCCAGCTTCTCGACATCGCCGGCCGTCTCGATGCGATAGGTCATGCGGATGACGGACATGGTACCCATTCAGTCTGGGCACTCGCAGCGCCCGGTCTGGAATTGCTTAACAGGTATGATGAGTATATCATGACTTAAGTTGAAGCAACGGAAATTCGCCTTGTCTGTTTCCAGACAGCGGTGGCACTGTTGCAGGAGCGGACTTGCCTCGCAGCAAAACAGGCGGCAAAGACCGCCGAACCCACGGCCTCAATCGGAATGCCCCATGCCCCTCACCGATCAACGCATTGTCCGTCGCAAGCTCTCCGACGAGGTTTTCGACCGCCTCAAGGCGCTGATCACCGGCGGGGAACTGCAGCCGGGAGACCCCTTCCCTTCCGAACGCGAATTGATGGACCGCCTTGGTGTCGGCCGTCCCGCCATCCGCGAAGCCATGCAGCAGCTGAGCATTTTCGGCCTGCTCACCATTTCCCATGGCGAGCGCGCGCGCGTTCGCCAGCCGACCGCCAAATCGATCTTCCAGCAGGTCGACGATGCCGCCAGCGTGCTCCTGTCGAGCTCCCCGGCCTCGCTGGAGCATCTGAAGGAGGCGCGCCGTTTCTTCGAGCTGGGCATGGTGCGCCAGGCGGCGCAGAAGGCCGACGCACAGGCGGTCACCGGGTTGCAGGAAGCCCTGGCGCGCCAGCGCGCAAGCCTTGGCGACGCCGATGCCTTCATCAATGCGGACATGCTGTTCCACACGCGCATCGCCGCCATCTCCGGCAACCCGCTGTTCGAGGCGATGAGCGAAGCCATGCTCGGCTGGCTGAAGCAGTACCACACCGACTTGCTGATCTGGACCGGCAAGGAGAACTATACCCTGTCCGAGCATGAGGACATCCTCAACCGCATCATCGCGCATGATCCGGACGGGGCCGAACAGGCGATGGTCCGACACCTCGATCGTTCCGCCTCGCTCTACGTTCACCAGACCGTAGCGTCGGCCTGAGAAAGCGTCGAAGAATAAACGAATTGAATTGGTTTGACCTTTGTCATTGCCGGGCTTGACCCCGCAATCCAGCTCCCCATCCAGTCTTTTGAAGACGGGGCCGCTGGATGCCCGGGTCAGGCCCGGGCATGACAAAGGCGGCGTTTCAGTTATTTCCAGACAATTCCTAAACGCCCCAGCGGGAGGAACGAAGCGCCAGGGATGCCGACGCCTCGTGGCTCATGGGGCGGGCGGCATCAGATCGAGGCCATCTCGATCGTCTGGCCACTGGCGGCGCTGGCATAGGCCGCCTCGACCAGGGCCATCGTGGCGATGTTGTCCCGCCCGCTGGTAGAGGGTTCCTTGCCGTTGCGCAGGCAATGCAACCAATGGCGCTGGATGGCGAGCACGCTCTCCTGGATATTGTGCCAGGGACGCGAGGCCCAGGGCAGCAGAGGCGGCGACAGGTCGACCTCCTCGCGCCCGCCGGGCCCGTTCACGACGAGCCGATAGCCCGTGCCGAGCCGCAGCGTGCCCGCCGAACCGTCGATCTCTACGAGCGTCTCGGGGAAAGGATCGACCGGCAGCCTTGTGGCATAGCTGCAGTCGACCACCGAGGACAGGCCGCCCTCGTGATCGAGCAGCATCGTGGCGACGTCCTCACCCTTGATGGCAGGGTTGACCCGCTGGGTGCGCGCGCTCAGCTGAGTCACCTCGCCAAACAGGAAGCGGGCGATGTCGAGGATATGGATGCCTAGGTCCTCGATGATGAAACGCTTGCCTTCGGCGAGATAGGGCTGGCCGCTGAAGACGTCGAAGCCGGAACGGAAGGACACGCGCGCCCAGAAAGGCCGGCCGATGGCATTGGCGTCGAGACGCGTCTTCACAGCCTGGATCGCACTCTGCCAGCGGAAATTCTCGTGCACCATCAGCGGCACGCCGGCGAGGCGGCAGGCCTCGACCATCGCGCGCGCATCCGCCATCGAAAGCGCGAAGGGCTTCTGGCAGATGACGGGAATTCCCATCTTCGCCGCGAGCTCGACGAGCGGTCGGTGGCTCGCCACGGTGGTGGCGATATCGACGAAGTTCGGCTTCTCCGCCCGGAGCATCTGCTCGGCATCGCCATAGCGCCTGTCGATGCCGAAAAGCTCACCGGCATGGGAGAGACGTTCCGGGTCGCGGTCACAGAGGGCGACGATGTCGACGCCCTCGGCGTCTCGCCAAGCATGGAGCTGGTTGATGGCGAAGAAGCCGCAACCGATCAAGGCACCGCGATAGGACGCCATCAGGCCAGCCTCGCCATCTGGCGCAAGGCAACACGCTGCTGCAGCCGGCGCTGGGCCTGGTCCACCACCACGGCAATGACGATCACCAGGCCCTTGATCACCATCTGCCAGAACTCGCTGACCCCCATCATCACCAGCCCGTCGGAGAGAATGCCGATGACGAAGGCACCAATGATGGTGCCGCCGATGGTGCCGCGCCCGCCCGACATCGAGGTGCCGCCGAGCACGGCCGCGGCGATGGCGTTGAGTTCGAAGCTCTCGCCGGTGGCCGGATGCGACGCCATCAATTCGGAGGAAACCACCAGGCCGACGACGGCGGCGCAAAAACCCGAGAACATGTAGACGAAGAGCTTCACCCGGTTGACCCGGATACCCGATAGCCCCGCGGCGCGCTCATTGCCGCCCACGGCGAAGATGTGGCGGCCGAGTGGCGTGCAGCGCGCCATATAGGCGGCAGCCAGCGCCAGCACGGCAAGGATCCAGACCGAGGCCGGCAGGCCGAGGAGGCGTCCGGCTCCCAGGACGGCATAGCCCTGCGTGCCGAAATCGGCGCGGCCGACCAGATTGGGGAAGGTCGCGCCATCGGATGAGAGAAGCGCCAGGCCGCGGGCGATATAAAGCGTGCCAAGCGTCGCGATGAAGGGCGCGACATTGAGCTTGGTGATCAGCAATCCGTTGACGGCGCCGATCAGGATGCCCACCAGCAGGGTGATCGCCATCACCTCGTAGATGTTGAAGAAGATGGTGTAGCCGATGCGCAGGTCCAGGCCGTTGAGGATCAGTCCGCCGGCGACCATGCCGCACAGGCCCACGATCGATCCGACCGACAGGTCGATGCCGCCGGTGACGATGACGAAGGTCATGCCCATCGCCAGGAACGCATTCAGCGCCACGTGCTTCGACATCAGGATGAGATTGGCCGTGCTGAGGAAGTTCGGCGCCGCCAGCGAGAAGAAGATCAGCACGGCGAACAGGGCGATGAAGGTGCGCAGCTTCATCAGGTTCAGCGCAAGCGAGCCGCTTCCGGCGGACGGATGGTTCAAGGTGTCCTGCGCGACTGTCATGCCGGCGCTCCGTGATTTGCAGAAGATGGGGAAGGAACGGGGCCATGGCCGAGCGCGGAGGCAGCCACCACCTTGGCGGCCGTCGCCTCGGCCCGCTCGAACAGGGCGGTGAGCTTGCCGTTGCTCATCACGGCGATGCGATCCGACAGTGCCATCACCTCGTCGAGATCGGAGGTGACGAACAGGATGCCGAGGCCGTCGGCGGCGAGCCGCCGCATGGTGCGGAAGACATCGGCCTTGGCGCCGACATCGATGCCGCGGCTGGGCTCGTCCATCAGCAGCACTTTCGGGCCGGTCATCAGCGCCTTGCCGATCACCACCTTCTGCTGGTTGCCGCCGGACAGGGAACTCACCTCCAGCTCGGGATCGGCCACCTTGATCGACAAATCCTTGACGGCGGCGCGAATGGCGGCCTGCTCGCGGGCCCGCCGGATATGGAAGCCGGCGAGGAAACGACCGAGGGAGGCCATCGACAGATTGGCGGCGATCGAGAGGATGCTGACCAGCCCTTCCCTCTGCCGGTCTTCCGGAATCAGGGCCAGGCCCCGGCGGATGCGCCCCGTCACATCCTTTTCCGCCACCGGCTTGCCGTCGACGAAAAGGCGGCCGGTGGCGTGGCGGTGGCGTCCCATCACGCATTCGAAGAATTCGCTGCGTCCGGCTCCCATCAATCCGTAGATGCCGACGATTTCGCCCTGCCTGACCGACAGGGAGACATGGTCGACGGCGAGCCCTCCGCTCACCCGCGGCAGGCAGACGTCCTCAGCGCGGAAGACTTCCGGACCGAGCGGATGATCCTGCGTCTTGGCGAAGTCCTTGGCGTCGGAGCCGATCATCTGGTGCACGATCCAGGGCACGTCGACATTGGCGATGCGCTCCTGCCCGGTGACACGGCCATCGCGCAGCACGGTGATGTAGTCACCGATGCGGATGAGCTCTTCGAGCCGATGGGAGATATAGACGATGGCGACGCCCCGCGCCTTGAGATCGGCGATGACGCGGAAGAGGATCTCGACCTCGGCGGCACTGAGGGCGGAGGTCGGCTCGTCCATGATCAGGATGCGGGCATCCTGCGCCACCGCCTTGGCGATCTCGACCAGTTGCTGCTGGCCGATGCGCAGATCCTCCACCGGCGTGCGGGCATCGATGCCGGCCTCCAGCCGTTCCAGGAATTCGGCGGCACGGCGCTCCTGCTCGCGATGGTCGATGCCAAGGGGCAGCCGCACGATTTCGCGGGCCGCGAAGATGTTCTCGGCAACCGAGAGATTGCCGAATAGGTTGAGCTCCTGGAACACCATGCCGATGCCATGCGCCACCGCCTCCCCGGCATCGCGGAAGGTGACAGGCTTGCCGTCGAGCAGGATGCGTCCGTCCGTGGGCTGCACGACCCCGGCAATGATCTTCATCAGCGTGGACTTGCCGGCGCCGTTCTCCCCGACCAGAACGTTCACGGCACCGCGCCGCACGTCGAAATCGGCATGCCTGACGGCGACCGTGCCGGAATAGACCTTCGACACGCCTTCCAGGCGCAGGACGACGTCGTCATCGGACATGGCAGGGCGGCCTTCCTGGGTCATGACCCTGCCCCGAGGCTCAGTTCGGCCGGCGTCACCAGCGGCGGCTTGCCGCCCGGCTCCAACACATAGGCGCCGAGCACCGTCACGGAGCGGCCGACCAGCTTTTCACGCGGCAAAGCCTGCAGCACATCGGCATTGACCCGGGCGTTGAAGGCCTTGCCGAACTGGGCGTATTCGATCTGGTTGGTGAAGGCGTTGAAGGACACGAAATCCAGGCTGTCGCGCAGCGCAGTGCCGCGCAGGGCCGGACCGATCTGCACCACCATGTCGGCCTTGCCATCCCCGTCGACATCGACGTCGATGGTGGCGGCGCGCGAGCCGGTATTCGCCGCCACGACGCGGCCCTCGGCCTTGACCACATAGGTCCAGGGCACGGTGCCTTCCTTGGCGCGATACCCATATTTCTGCCCGGCCTCGTCTGCATTCTTCGCGGCGAGGTCGCGGACGACGACGAAATCGCCCGCCTTCGCCTTGAGATAGGGCAGGACCTTGGCTGCCCAGATCGCGTCGACGGCTTTGTCCGGGTCGAAGACGGGGCCCGCGCCCGAAGCGCCGACCTGTCGGGCAGCCTGTACTTCGGCAGTCGGCGCGATCTTGCACGCTGCAAGGGTGAGCGCCATGGCGGCGATCATCAGCCTGTTGGCAAGCCTGGGCATGGATTGGCTCCGGCCTCGATTGTCGGGATCAGGAACAGGCCCGGGACGCCCCGTGGGAGGCAGATCCCGGGCAATCTTCATCGCAGCGTCAATTCGCCAGCGCGAAGGTTTCGAGCTTGCCGGCATTGTCGGGCGTGATGAGCACGCAATCCATCAGCTGCTTTTCCTGCGCGGGGCCCTTCTTGGTCTTGATGTAGGTGTCGGCCTGCTCGACGGCGGTCTGGGCCTGGAGATAGGCGGGCTGCAGGACCGTTGCCTTGATGCCGCCCTGCTTGATGGAATCGCGCACATCGTTGGAACCGTCGAAGCCGACCACGATCACGTCCTTGCGACCGGCGGCCTGCAGCGCGGCGATCGCCCCCATCGCCATGGTGTCGTTGCCGGAGATCACGCCCTTGATGTCGGGATTGGCCTGCAGGATGGTCTCCATCTTGCTGTAGGCCTCGGTCTGGCTCCAATTGGCCGACTGGCGCGCAACCATCTTGAGGTCGGGATAGTCGTCGATGACGTCGTGATAGCCCTTGGAGCGGATGCCGGCATTGGTGTCGGCCTCCCGGCCGACCAGTTCGACATAATTGCCCTTCTCACCCATCAGCTTGACGAACTCCTGCGCGCCGGCCTGGGCACCCTGGTAGTTGTTGGAGACGATCTGGGCGACGGCAATGCCGGCGACGTTGATCTCGCGATCGATCAGGAAAGACGGCACGCCGGCATCCTTGGCTTTCTGCACGGCGGCCACCGTGGCGGCGGCACCGGCATTGTCGAGGATGATGGCCTTGGCGCCGCGGGCAATGGCGGTGTCGATCAGCTGCGACTGCTTGTTGGCATCATCGTCATGCACCAGCACCAGCGTGTCATAGCCAAGCGCCTTGGCCTTGACCTCGGCCCCCTGCGCTTCCGCCTTGAAGAAGGGGTTGTCGTGCGACGGCGTGATGATGGCGATGAGATCGGCGGCCAGGGCCGTGCCCATTGCCGCTGATGCCATCACGCCGGCAAGCGCAGCGCCCAGCAAAAGTCGTTTCAAGCTCATGTCGTCCTCCCATTTGTCTGTTGGCGGTTCAGTCTGTGATGGCCGCCGGTTGCATCCGGCGGGTCTTTCTTGGCTATTGGCGCGAATACGCCCTCATGGCTTGAGGGCTGCGTAGGCCTGCGAGGCCTCCCCGCTTTTCCTGATCTCCCGTCCGACCAGGAAGGCGAGGACGGCCGAGAGCAGCATGAAGGCTCCCACGATGATCATCGGGGCCTGGTAGAGGCCGGTGTAGTCCTTGACGGCGCCGGTGACGTAGGGTGCGGCGAAGCCGGCGACATTGCCGATCGTGTTGATGAGGGCGATGCCGGCAGCGGCCGCTGCACCCGACAGGAAACGCCCTGGCAGGGACCAGAAATTCGGCAGGGCCGCGAAGATGGCGCAGGCCGTGACGGTGATGCAGGCGACCGTGGTCTCGGGCGACGGCATATAGAGAGCCAACGGGATGCTGACCGCGCCGACCAGGGCCGGAATACCGATATGCCAAGCCCGGACCCCGCGCTTCGTCGCGTCCCGGCTCCACAGATAGAGCGCGATTGCCGCGGGAAGATAGGGAATGGCGATGACCAGCCCGGCCTGGAACACGGTGAACTTGGTGGCGAACTTCGCCTCGAAGCCGGAAACGATGGTGGGCAGGAAGAAGGCCAGTGCGTAGAGGCCATAGATCATGCCGAAATAGATCAGCGCCAGCATCCAGACCCGGCCGCTCGACAGGGCCGCGCCGATCGAACCATTGTGCGGCTCGCGCTTGGTGCTGTCCTCGCGGGCAAGTTCGCCGATGAGCCAGGCCTTCTCCTCGGCGCTCAGCCATTTCGCGTCCTTGGGTGAATCCGGCAGGTAGAACCAGGTGACGATGCCGACCAGGACGGCCGGGATCGAGACGCCGGAGAACATGATCCGCCAGCCTTCGAGGCCGAAAAAGCCATGGGCCTGGATCAGGGAAGAAGCCAGCGGCGCGCCGATCACCGTCGTCATCGGCTGGGCGATGTAGAAGAGGGCGAGAATGTTGGCCCGGTGGCGGGCCGGCACCCAGGTGCTGAGATAGAGAATCGCGCCGGGGAAGAAGCCCGCCTCGGCGATGCCCAACAGGAAACGCAGGACATAGAGCTCGGTAACGCCGCTGACCCAGGTGAACAGCAGCGAAACGATGCCCCAGGTCACCATGATGCGGGCAAGCCAGCGGCGGCCGCCGAATTTATGCAGGGCCAGATTGCTGGGAATTTCCAGCAGGATGTAGCCGATGAAGAAGATGCCGGCGGCAAACCCGAATTGCGTGGCGGTAAGCCCGAGATCCTTGGTCAGGCCGTGCGGGCCGGCGAAGGAAATTGCGGTCCGGTCCAGGAAGTTGATGAAGAACATCAGGCCCAGGAACGGCGCGAGGCGCCAGGTCGCCTTACGAATGGCCGACCGTTCGACGGGGGCGATCGCGAGGGTATTCGAGCTCATTTTTCCTCCCAATGAGCAAAGCGCTTCCTCCCCTATGTTCTTCTATGGAGGGCGCCGGCGGCTGGCTGCTCGACGGATCGTCGACAAGCCTGGTCGAAAGCAGGCAGCCGCCACCCAGGGGCGACGGCTGCTGCAGGATCCGGTTCAGGTGATGCGGCGGATGCTGTCGGCGATCTCGTTCGGCTCGAAGACCCGCTTCCAATCGTCCCGCATGAGGGCCGGCTTGCCGAAGGCAATGGCCTTGTTGCAGGCGTCGGAGAACACGCCCTTGACCTCGTCGAAGATCACGGCGCCGAGCACGTTCATGTGGCCGAGCAGGAAGTCGCGAGCCGCCTCGTGGGGAACGCCCCGGGCCACGACCTCGTCCATGGCCTCGCGCATCACCACCAGAAGGGTCGCGCAGACGGTCTCTGACAGACCCGGCTCCAGCAGCGCCATCTGCTCGACGGTGACGCGATGGGAGCGCATCACCGGAGCCCAGATCACCTTGGCGATCTCCTCGCCAAGCGCATAGGCACTCTCGGGGCCCTGCATCAGCGCGCTGACGATGTGCTGCTTGGCAGCGATGCCGCCGAAATGGTCCTGCTTGGCGGCCATCTCCGTCTCGTCGTTGAAGATCGGCGGGTGGCAGGGATGGGTTACGAAATAGGTCAGGTCCGGGCGATCGGGCAGATGGCCGGCGAAAGGCGCGGCGGCGTCGAGCACGACCACCATGGTGCCGGGCTCAAGCTTGTCGGTGATGCCGGCGGCAACCTTGCCGATCAGCGTATCCGGCACGGCGAGGATGACCACGTCGACCCCTTCCAGAGCGGCATCCGGCGCGACGCTGTCGAGGCCAAGGCCGGTCTTGAGACGTTCCTGACCAGCTGCGCTCACCTCGACATGCCGCACCTCGAAGCTCGACGCCTTGAGGTTGCTGGCCAGCCGGTAGCCCATCTTTCCGCCGGCGCCAAAGAGCGCGATCGTCGTCATGCAGATCTCCTCTCGAATTCGAGAGGCTTATAGATCTACTGGTATGATGAGTCAATCATCACTTATGATAATGATGTGCCTTCGACCTTTTCTCCGCTCAATGGTACCGATGCCGCCATACCGGCGAACGGCCACCTCCCGCGCGGGAGAACGCGCGCAGGATTTAGCCTTATTGTAAATATATATCAATATTTTATGTGTATTCTTGAAACTATTGCATAAAGGCATGCAGGCAACGCTTATACCTGGTCCAAACGGTAACGCGCCCCAGCATTACAGTTGCCATCTCCACGCGAAAGAGATTTGGAGTGTCGGCCTCCCGGCTGACACTCCGCGTATTCCGTTCCCTTTAGACAAACGCAATTGCCGTGCTAGGCGGATCGCCACCCGCGGAAGGTGACTTACATCCCTGGCGCGAGCACCATCATCGACCACGGCGTCGGGCTACGCCTCCAGGCGCGCCTGCCACCATTGTATCGTCTCGGACAGCCGGTCGCGCATGGTCCTCAGCGGTCGATATCCGACCTCGTTGCGCAGCCTCGTCACATCGGCAACGATGACCGGCGGTTCGTTGGGGCGATCCGGCAGGGCGCCGAAGCAAAGCTCTCCGACACCGCCGGCAACCGCGCGGATCTCTTCGGCCAATTCCTTGATCCGCAAGGCTTCTCCCGAAGCGATGTTGACCGCGCCATTGACCTTCGACACGGCAAGCCGCGCCAGGGCTTCGCCGGCATCGCGCACATTGGTGAAATCCCTGACCTGCACGCCCGACGACATCAGCACGGGACGCCGAGCCAGGAGATTCATGACGATCGAGGAGACCAGCCTGTTAGGATGTTCATTCGGCCCGAACAGAAAGAACAACCTGCCCCAGGCGAACTCGATACCGCGCGTTGCAGCCAATTCCTCGATGATCCGGCGCGCGGCGTCCTTGGAAACGGCATAGAGCGTGCTTGGTCGAATATTGGTTTCCACTTCGCTGCAGGCATGGCCTGACGACAGGTCATATTCCATGCAGGTGCCAGCACACACGATGCGCCGCACCCCCGCCTGGTGGGCGGCCGAAACGAGTTGGATCGTCGCCACCGTCCATCGCAGATTTGCCTCCGCATCCCAGAACTTTCCATGCTCCACATCCCAGGCCAGGTGAAGCACGACTTCCGGCTTGGATACGGCAAGGGCGACCTCCGCCATCGAAGGATCAAGCAGGTCGGCGACGATGATCTTGCATCCCGGCATGGTCGCGAGTTTACGCGAGACGACGAAGACTTCGTGCCCCGCCGCCGCGAGCGACGCGGCAGCCCATCTGCCAATAAACCCCGTCCCGCCTGTAACGAGTACACGCATTATTGCCTGCCCATGACATTTCTCAGAAATCTGTATTGTAGCTGGCGCCGCCAAGATCCATGAGCAGCTTTCTCTTGATAACCTTGCGAATCTTGTAGACCCGACGGTCAACATAGATTGGCAATATTGATCGCAAGATCAGCTTCTCAACCTCGGAATACTGAGATCTTTCGATATAGAGGCGGCACTGCGCGGAAAATTTCTTGCGAAGCCCGGTCATCAATGCAAGCGGGGGAGAGGTCCCCTTTTGGGGCGAATAACCCTTGACGACCAAGCGCTGAACGAAGAGCGCCTCGGGCACGACGACGACCGCCTTTTCGAGCAGCGACGGGAACAGGATCAAATGATCGAGGGCCCAGGGATGGGCGAATGCGCGCCAGCATTCCTCGAAGTCCGCGAGCAACCGGTCCCGGCGCCACAGGCCGTAGAACCATCCGGCATGCGAATTGAACATCAGCTGGATGATCGAGATCAGGTTTGATTGACCGACGAAGGGCTTTGGGCGGCTGATGCGCACCGTCTTGCTGAGGGTTTGCGTGCGGGTGGTCGGTACGGCCACGTTTGCGCTCGGCTCAGCCACAAGAGAAACGTAGAGCCTTTCGATATAGTCCGGCGCACACAGATCATCATGGGCACGCCACATGACGAACTCGGCTTCACAATCTCTCAGGACACTGAGGAAATTGGGCATCGCCCGAATATTTGTCGGATGCCTGATATATTTGACGCGGCTATCCCTGGCTGCGAACTCCCGCGCAATCTCAGGCGTGGAGTCCTGAGAGGCGTTATCGTATATGCGTATCTCGATATCTCGAAATGTCTGAGATATCAGGCACTCAAGACAGTCTCGCAGCTGCTCCGCGCCATTATAGACTGGAACACCCACTATTACTTTCGCAGTCATTGCATTTATCTACCTGCACCCGATGGACAGAAAGGCGACCCAGCAACCCGGGCGCCGCGCAGCGCCCCATGTGAACGTTGCGGGATTCAACGGAAGGCACCGGCCGGACCCCGAAAGTCTTGCGGACTTTCCATGCTCCGTATTCCTGGCCTTGGGTGACCGGAACATCAGCACTAAGGACATGGACGGTGACTGAAACTTGGCGCTTCGATTAAGATTTGTTACGAGTTGTTATGCCGCAGGAATATCTCTCGTCGACGCGAAGTTTTTACTGCTGATCTACTGATATTCGATCCGTCGCAGCATTCGCTGTACGGAGGCGCTATCGGGCCTTCGGCGTGCGCCCGGGCTGCTGCCCCGTTTATATTTGGTCAGCCGGCCTGCCAGGAATGCGAACAGTGCGATGATGACCGCATCGTCGACATATCCGTAGATGGCGGAATCGGGGATCAGGTCGTTGGGCATCAGGCTGTAGGAAGCGGCTGCGATACCGAGCAGCACCGGTGCCGCAAAGCGGACGAGATGGTAGTTCTTCCACCATCGCCTGCGCTTCCTGGCGATCCGCATCCGGGATGACCGGCTCCCAGCCGGATTCTTCGGCCGTGCCGGCGCATCGCCGGACAGGATGCTGCGCCCCTGCTCCCTGAGCATCTGGAAATAGGGATCGTCGGCGGACTCGGGGTAGAAATCCAGCAGTTCGAGAATACCTCTCACCGTCTCGTGGTCGAGACAATTGCCGCGGCCGCGAACCCCCACATTGAGACGGCTGGCCGCCTTGCCCTGTACGGCTTGGACCGCCTGCCAGATCTGGTCATCGGAGACGGCGGCCTGCGCGAAATTCAGCACCTCCTTGGTGATCTCAACAGGGCCCTCGATCAGTTCTTCATAGGTAATCAGCAATCTGTTCGAGGCATTGCGCCAGCTGACATAGAAATTCAGGTACCAGGGAATGGCGAGGCGAGCGATCATGCGATCCAGGGTCGCGTCGTCCAGATGCGCATGTTCCGGCCTCAGCCAGATCATCGGCCACAGGTTTCCCTCGCGCCGGATGTGATCGCGCAGGCTGACGACGCAATCGAAGAGGCTCCGCACCAGGACGATCGGGGTGATGCCATAATCCTGGCACATTTCCTCGGTCCAGCGATGGTTTCGGATGTGCAATTGGGCGACATAGTCCTGATCATCGATCTGTTGGAGATAGAATTCGTCGAGCTCCTGCTCCCTGCGTCCGGCGGCAGGGAGCGGAACGGCTCGCTGGAAGTCTCCGATTTCGCTGATGATATCCGAAAGGAAGGTCGATCCGGACTTCGGCATGCAGGCCAGAAGGATGTGTGTGCGCCGTTTTCCGTTTTCGGTCATCGTCTCTCGCAGGTGGCATACGCGGTCGTTTGAAGGGGAATGAGGTGCGAATGCTGGCACCCGGCCGGACTCAGCCGGCATCCGGCTTGTTCACGACCACCTTTGACCCGACCGAAAATTCCCAGCACTCGCCGGCAAAGGGGGATGTCGATTGCCGGCGCCATCTGGAGACCGGCGCAAACAGCCGTGCCCTGATATGCTCGCCATCGACGCAAAGGTCATCCGGCACGGACCCCGCCGCGGTCAGCCCGGCAAAAATCCGGTGCCAGACATGCCGTTGCGACCAACGATGGAAACGGTTGTAGATCGTGCTGGGCCGGCCATAGACAGACGGTACGTCGCACCATCGACAGCCCGTCCTCAGGACATGGAGTATGCCCGAAATCACCCTACGGTCATCGACACGGGGTTTTCCGGCTTCCCCGCGCGGAAGATGCGGCTCAAGAGCGCCCCATGCTTCATCCGACAGCCAATAGAGGCTCTCCGCCATATCACGTCCTCTCGAAATCCACGCCGGCCCAGGCATACGAATACGCGCACAAGGCGGAGCCGCCTTCGCAGAATGCACGGATTATCTTTCGAAAATCACCTCTAAGTAATTAATTACTTTTAGGTTCAGATATTTACTAATAAAAATCGAATAGTAATGCAGAAATACAATTGCATATATTGATATATATTTGTGATAATAAATATTCGAAATTTTTGACTTATAATTCAAGATATTAAGAAATATTACGAAATGGCGAGGACGATCCGACTCCTATGTCGATCGGCCTTCCACGTTTGGGGAAGACGGCCATTACTGCCCGGCAATCGATGCTCGATTTTCCGGCAGGCCTTCAGTTGGGGAACACCTTGCGCCCAGGATTGGCCGGCCGCCCGGTCATTCTGCGCAGCAGTTGGTCGAGAGCGGCAAGGCCGTCTCCGATCATGTCGAGAGGTCCTCTTGGATAATGCCACCACAGCCAGGCTGCGGCCCGCCTGGGGAACGAGCTTTTGCTGGTCACCCCATCGTTCCCCCAGGCCCGCATGATCAGGCGAGCCCTCTTGCGCGGGCTGCCGCAGGCATACTGGCTCGTTCGATTGTCTGCGACGAGGAGCCCTCCCTGCTCCCCGACGCGAAATGTCCGGCTCTGCATCCAGCCCCCCGGCGGCCAAGCCGTGCCGAAGCGATCGACGACGAAAGGCACGAGGCCCCGCGCCATGACCTGCCTGGTCATCCCGTTCGGACCCGCCTCGAAGAGGTGATCGTCGAGGACCGTCTTCGGATCGCCGAGTTCGAATGCGCTGAACAGCGAGGTCCGCACCAGGAAGGCATTGCTGCGGATCGCCGGATTGGGGAAGGGCTGGTCCCAGGCCGCTTCATGGGAACCGGTGGCACCGACCAGGCCGCAATCGGCATTGCGATCGAACACGCCGACATAATGCGCGAGCCAATTGGCGGCGAGAACCCGGCTCCACGAATTGAACACCAGGATGAACTCGGTGTCGCAGGCTCGAGAAACCGCCCGATAGATCGAGATTGGCGTATGATCGTCGGCAAAGTGCATCACCTTGGCGGACATGCATGGCAAAGCCGCGAGGTCGAGCTGGTGCGGAAGCCGATCGCCGATGGCATACCCCTTGACGGCAAAGACGAAATCATACTCGGCGCCGGCCGGAAAGCGCCTGATGCTGCGAAAGAAGGCGTGGGCGTAACGAAGATCGTTCACACGTCGCCAAAGATACAGGACGGTAATGCGGGGCACGAAGTCCTCATTGTGAGATGCGAAGCTCCCGGAGCCCCTTGCGCGAGCGCATGACAGTTCAGCGCGGATGGTCGAGTTCACCGGCGGACAGCGAGATCTTGACTTTGAGCCCATGCGGAACACGGTCTGAGAGGACGATGTTGCCGCCGTGCCGCCGCACGATATCCCTGGCGATCGACAATCCCAGCCCGAAGCCCCCGCCATCCTGGGTACGGGCAGCATCGGCCTTGAAGAAAGGCTCGAACACCCGCTCGCGCAGATCCGCGGGAATGCCCGGCCCATCGTCGTCGATCTCGATCTGGGCGTGCGGCAGACGATCGATGAGCGAGATCGTCACCGCGCCGCCATGCTTCACCCCATTCTCGACGATATTGGTGATAGCGCGGGTCAGTTCCCTCGGCCGCGCGCTCCAGGTGAGCTTCGCGGGTCCCCGATAGATCACGGCATGGCCGACGTCGACGAACTGGGAACAGATCGTCTGCAGCAGGCTCGGCAGGTCGATCCGCGACATCGGCTCGAACCGGCCGTCCGCTCGCAGATAATCCAGCGTCTCGTTGAGCATGTGCTCTACATTGGCAAGATCGGTCAGCATCCCCTCGCGCAGCCTGTCCTCGGGCACGCGCTCGGCGCGCAGCCGCAGCCGGGTGAGCGGCGTTCTCAAATCGTGGCTGATGGCGGCCAGCATGCGTGTGCGATCGTCCAGCAGGGTCTTGATACGGGTCCGCATCTCGTTGAGGGCTTCGGTGACCTGCACGATCTCGCGCGGCCCGCTGCCGGGAATGGGCTGAACCTCCTGCGGAGAGCGTCCGAAGGACTGGGCAGCCGCGGCAACGGCCGCCAGGGGGGCGGTGATCGAGCGGACCGCATAGACGGACAGCAGCATCACGAAGATCAGCACGATCGAAAGAACCAGGGCCGTCGGCGTGATGAAGAGGGGCCAAGGTGCGGCACCGATCGCGGCATCGAAGACCAGGGCATGGGCAGCGTCGAGCCGCACGACCATCTGCTCCTGCGGCCCGGGCCCATAGCGCCGTCCTTCGAGAACCTCGATGCCGCTCCCCGACCAGACATGCCGCAACTCGCGGCTGCGCCAGAGGGACCAGTGGGTGTCATCCGGTGCGGATGTCAGATCCGAGACGGCGACCCGCTCCACCTGCACGCCGGCGTTGCGGATGGCCGTGAGGACGATGTCCGCTTCCGCAGGCGTCCTTGCTGCCTTGATGAACTGGGTGACGCGCACGATGCGCGAGGCCACGGCCGGCGGAGAATCATCCGGCGGGGGCGCTCCGAACAGCAGGACTGCGAGGACGATATTGATGATCGTGCCCAGCAATACCGAGACCACGACGAGACCGGTGACCTGCGTCGTGATACTGCGCGGCACCAGACGTTTCCACGCTTGCATCAATCCAGCTCGACGGCCGGCGTGAAGACGTAGCCGCCCAGCCGGACGGTCTTGATCATCAGGGGGTCACGTGGATCCGCCTCGATCTTTTGCCGGATGCGACTGATATGCACGTCGATGCTGCGTTCGATCGGCCCGACCGACCCGCCATGGACGAGCTCGAGAAGATGCTCGCGCGACAGGACCTGGCCGGGATTGCGGCAGAAAGCGAGAAGCAGGTCGAACTCGACACTGGTCAAGGAGATCCGTACGCCTGCCGGATCATGGAGTTCCCGGGCGGCCGGATCAATGCGCCAGCCCGCAAAGCCCAGGCCGCGCTCGCGCGAAGGTCCTGCTTGCGTCGAGGCCGCCGCACGGCGCAGGAGGGCCCGGATGCGGGCGACCAGCTCGCGCGAATTGAAGGGCTTGGAGACATAGTCGTCTGCGCCGATCTCCAGGCCGACGATACGGTCGATCTGGTCGCTGCGCGCCGTGACCATGATGATCGGGATGGCGGATAAGGCCCGCAGCCGCCGGCAGACGCTGAGGCCATCCTCGCCCGGCAGCATCAGGTCGAGCACCACGAGCTCGACACCGCCGCGTTCGAGCACCTTGTCCATCTCCGCCGCGGAACCGACGCAGGAGGCGGCAAAACCGTTCTCCTCCAGCACGTCTGCGAGCAGGCGCGCAATCTCGACGTCGTCCTCGACGCAGAGAATATGTGGCCTCGCCATCGGCGTGGTGTGAGAAGCGGAAGGAAAGAGGGTCTGTTCGGCTGCCATGGCAACATCTTAGCGGCGCGATGCCCAAGAGGCAGCGTCCTGATTATAATTTTTTGTTGCACAAATCACGCTCCGCTTCCGGACGAGGCAACAATTCGTAACATGACTTAATCCCAGCCCGGCGAGGCAGGGACTATCCTGTCATTCGATCAGAAGGCGGCATGACGTCGGCGTCGCCTCGGCAGGAGCCACTTTTTTCCAGATGACTTCATCTGCACGAGCAGCCCAGCGTCCCAGACCGTATGGCAATTGTCACGCGAAGCGTCTGGCGGCCAGGGCCATGTCTTCACGTGAAAGCCATGGTCATGCCCAGGACTAAGAGCACCGCAGCCCTGCGCGAGGCCCTTCCGGGCGAGCATGAGCATGGTTCCGACGCCACCCGGCCTGGCACCGCGACGCCACACGCCCGATCGCCAAGTCCTTCTGCGCCGCGCCACGGGCACTGGCGGCGCCGGATCTTGCGGTTGGTGCTGATATCAGCCGCAGCCGTTCTGCTCGGCTGGCTCGCCAAGACGCAATTGTCGCCCGTCCCTGCCGCCAACCTGATCACCGCACCCGCCATGCTCGGCAACATCGAAGAAAGCGTCGTGGCAACCGGCACGCTCAAACCGGTCAAGCTCATCGCCGTCGGTGCCCAGGTCTCCGGCCGGATCACCGCCCTCAAGGTCGCCGTCGGCCAGAAGGTCCGGGCCGGCGATCTCATTGCCGAGATCGACGCCTTGACCAAGGAGAACGACCTGCGTTCCGCCCAGGCCACGCTCGACAATGTCCGCGCTCAGCGCGACGAGAAGGTGGCGAACCTGGCCAGGAACCAAGCCACGCTTGCCAGGCAGAAGCTGACCTTCGCCCAGAATGCCTCTTCGCGCGCCGACTATGACTCCGCCGAGGCGGACGTGAAGGCGACACAGGCCCAGATTGCCCAGCTCGACGCCCAGATCGTCGAAGCCGAGGTCTCGGTGTCCACCGCCAAGGTCAATCTCGGCTATACGAGGATCACGGCACCCATCGATGCCACCGTGCTCGCGGTCAGCGTGCAGGAAGGCCAGACGGTCAATGCCACCCAGTCGGCACCGACGCTCGTGGTGCTCGGCGATCTCGACACCATGACGATCCGGGCGCAAATCTCCGAGGCCGATGTCGTCAAGGTCAGGCCGGGCCAGCAGGTCTATTTCACCATTCTGGGTGAGCCGGAACGGCGCCTGCATGCCAGCCTGCGCTCCATCGAGCCCGCGCCGGAATCGGTCAAGACCGACAGCAGCTTTTCGACCGACAGCGCTTCGACGAGCAGTTCGTCCTCCTCCTCTTCCACCTCATCGGAGGCGATCTACTACAATGGCGTCTTCGACGTACCCAATGCCGACGGACATCTTCGAACCTATATGACGGCCGAAGTGCACATCCTCCTTCGAGAGGCCCGAAACGTCCTTACCGTCCCGGCAGCGGCCCTCAGCGGGCCCGAGGCGGACGGTGCCTTCAAGGTACGGGTCATCCGGTCGGATGGCGCCGTTGCAAGCCGGCCAGTGAAGGTCGGGCTCGACAACAAGATCAATGCCGAGATCCGGGACGGTCTGCAGCCCGGCGAGCGCGTGGTGATCGGCGAGACGGAAGCCGCGCCGACCAAGACGATGGCGGGGCCTCCGCCGGGAGGCATGTGACCATGGCCTTGCCCCTGATCCTCCTTGAAGGCGTGCGCCGCGACTATCCCTCCGGTGAGGGATCGGTCGTCGCACTGGACGATATCGACCTGTCGATCGAGGCCGGCGAGATGGTTGCCATTGTCGGTACTTCCGGCTCCGGCAAGTCGACGCTCCTCAACATACTCGGCTGCCTCGACCGGCCGACCGGTGGCAGCTACTGCGTCGCCGGGCGCGATACGGGCTCGCTCTCGGCGGACGAGCTTGCAGCGCTCAGGCGCGAACATTTCGGCTTTATCTTCCAGCGCTACCACCTGCTGGCCGAAATGACGGCCATCGGCAATGTCGAGATGCCGGCGATCTATACCGGCCTGCCGCCGTCGAGACGACAAATCCGCGCGCAAGCGCTGCTGGACCGCCTCGGCATGGCCGATCGCCTCGACCACCGCCCCACCCAGCTCTCCGGCGGTCAGCAACAGCGTGTCTCGATCGCTCGGGCCCTGATGAACGGTGCCGGTGTAATCTTCGCCGACGAGCCGACCGGTGCCCTCGATAGCGCCAGCGGCACGGAAGTGCTGCGCATCCTGGACGAGCTCCACGCCAGCGGCCAGACCATCGTTATCGTCACGCATGACATGGCAGTCGCCCGGCGCGCGGAACGCATCATCGAACTTCGCGACGGCGCCGTGATCTCCGACAGGCCCAATCGGCAGGCGCAGCAAGCCGAACCGACGGGGGCCGATATCGGCTTCGGCGAAAGGGCGCAGGCGCCCGCATCGCCGTGGCGGGTACGGATCGACCAGTTTCGGGAGGCCTTCCGGATGGCCTTGCGGTCGATGAATGCCCATCGCCTGCGGACGATCCTGACCATGCTCGGCATCGTCATCGGTGTGGCTTCCGTCATCGGCGTCGTCGCGCTCGGGGCGGGCACGCAACAAAAGGTCCTGGCCGACATCAACAGCCTCGGCACCAACACATTGGAAGTGTTTCCCGGCAAGGACTTCGGCGACGTCCGCTCAGGCAAGATCACCACCCTCGTGCTCGCCGATGCCCAGGCGCTCGCCGGCCAACCCTATATTGCCGCCGCCTCCCCCACGGTCTCGACCAGCAAGACCCTGCGCCTGGGATCGATCGAGGCCACCGCGCAGGTCAACGGCGTCGGCGAGGACTATTTCGCCGTGAAGGGGACCCAGCTCGCCGCCGGCGCCTTTTTCGATGCCGATAGCGTCCGCCGGATCGCCCAGGACGTGGTGATCGACGACAACACCCGCAAGGCACTGTTCGCCGGAGCCTCGGCCAGCCCGATCGGGCGCATCATCCTGGTCGGACAGGTGCCCTGCCGCATCGTCGGCCTGACCCGCCCGCAGCAAGGCGGGTTCGGCTCGAGCGCCAACCCATCGGTCTACCTGCCCTACACCACGGTTCAGGCCCGCTTCCTGGGCACGACGTCCCTGCGCAGCATCACCGTGCGCGTCGTCGACGACGCGCCGACCGATCGCGCCGAGCAGGCGGTCACCGCCCTCCTCGCCGCCAGGCACAATGCGAAGGATTTCTTCATTCTCAACACGGACGACATCCGCCGCACCATCACCAGCACCACAGAGGTCCTGACGCTGCTGGTGGCAGCCATTGCCGGCATCTCGCTGGTGGTCGGCGGCGTCGGCGTCACCAACATCATGCTGGTATCGGTGTCCGAGCGCATCGCTGAAATCGGCGTGCGCATGGCCGTCGGAGCCCGCCGTAGCGATATCCTGCAACAGTTCCTGATCGAGGCGGTGCTGGTTTGCCTGATCGGCGGCATGATCGGCATCGGCCTGGCACTCGGCCTCGGCGCCATCTTCAATATCGTCAGCACGGCCTTCAGCCTGCGCTACTCCACCACCTCGATCATCATTGCCTTCCTGTCCTCGATGCTGATCGGCATCGTCTTCGGCTACATGCCGGCACGCAACGCCTCCCGCCTCGATCCCGCAACAGCCCTGGCCCGGGAATAGTCTGGTGCCGAACCTTCAAAAGTACACCGCCTTGGCGCTTAAAACCCTCTCTTCACGTATCAATCTATATAGTTTTAGAAAATTATCGCATATCTATTCAACAATTTACACCAATACATGGAGTAAATTTCATATATACTTTAATTTATACTCAAACACATTTACTAAAATTGCACCTACCCGTTTCGAGCCCATTGGCAAGACTGTCGATCGGGCAAGCACTTAACTGCAATGCCTTGTAGCACAACAGATTGGGTCCGATCCTGATGTCGGCAACTTCATCCTTTATCCGATACCCTCGCCATGCCTCGGGCGCCTTCCGCAGCATGCGCATGCTCCGTCGAGCCAGCCTCCTGTCCATTTGCATCCTGGCCGCTGGCTGCAACCAGGAGCAGCAGGGGAACCAGCCGCCCGCCGGCGCCGTCCGGCCGCAGGTCAGCGTGGTCATGCTCCATCCGCGCGCCGTCGCCATCACGGCGGAACTGCCGGGGCGCGTCGGCGCGTCGTTGACGGCAGACGTCGTCCCGCAGGTGACCGGCATCATCAAGACGCGCCTGTTCAAGGAGGGTACCGAGGTCAAGGCCGGCGATCCGCTCTATCAAATCGACCCTGCCAGCTACCAGGCAAGCTATGACAGCGCCGAGGCAACCTTGCAGAAGGACCAGGCCGCCATTCCCAGCGCCCAGGCCAAGGTCGACCGCTATCAGAACCTCATCAAGCAGAACGCCGTCAGCAGCCAGGACCTCGACGATGCCCGCGCCACGCTGGCCCAGGCCAAGGCCGATGTCGCTGCCGCCAAGGCCGCCTTGGAGACGGCCCGCATCAACCTCGACTACACCACGATGAAGGCACCGATCGGCGGCCGGGTCGATGCCTCCACCATCACCGAGGGCGCCCTGGTCAGTTCGGGCCAGTCGACTGCGCTGACGACGATCCGCCAACTCGATCCGATCAATGTCGACGTGACGGAATCGAGCGCAAACCTGCTGAACTTCCTGGAGGCAGTGAAGTCGGGCCGGATCAAGACCGCAGGCCCGGACATCTCCGTCAAGCTCAAGCTGGAAAACGGCACGACCTACGCGCATTCCGGCACGCTTCGTTTCGTGGAGGCCAATGTCAGTACCACCACCGGCACCTTCACTGTCAGGGCCGAATTCCCCAATCCCGATCGCCTGCTCCTGCCGGGCATGTATGCCCGCGCCATCCTCGAGGTCGGTCTGGCCCAGGACAGTTTCCTGGTGCCGCAGCGGGCCGTCAGCCACAACACCAGGGGCGAGGCGACAGCAAGCTTCGTCGGCAGCGACGGCAAGGTCGTCCAGCGCGTACTCTCGATTCAGCGCAGTGTCAGCAACAACTGGCTTGTCGATGCCGGCGTATCGGACGGCGACAGGGTGATCGTCGAAGGCACCCAGCTGGTACGGGCCGGCCAGGACGTGACGGCCACCGAGGTGAGCGTGGACGATGCCACCGGCGATATCCGCCCGCTCTCCCAGAGCTCGGCCCTCGACAAGCCACCGGTCGCTTCGGCACCGGTCCGGGCCGAATAGGGCTGCATCGACATGTCGCGCTTTTTCATCAACCGTCCGATCTTTGCCTGGGTCATCGTCATTTCGGTGATGCTCGCGGGCATCCTGGCCATTCCCACCCTGCCGATCGAGCAATATCCGCAGATCGCGCCCCCCTCGGTCTCCATCAGCGCCACCTATTCGGGCGCCGATGCCCAGACCGTCGAGAACTCGGTGACCAAGGTCATCGAGCAGGGTCTCACGGGTATCGACAATCTCGATTACATCACCTCGACCTCGACCTCCTCGGGCAGCGCCTCGATCACCGTGACCTTTACCAGCGCGGCCGATCCCGATGTGGCGCAGATGCAGGTGCAGAACAAGCTGCAACTGGTAGAGGCCCAGCTGCCGCAGACCGTGCAGAACACCGGCATCACCGTCGCCAAGGCCTCCACCGGCTTCCTGATGGTCGTCGCCTTCGTCTCCACCGACGGCAAGATGACGGCCACGGACGTCGCCGATTACGTCAAGAGCAACCTCAACGACACGCTGTCGCGCGTGGAGGGGGTCGGCACCACCACGCTGTTCGGAGCCGGCTATGCCATGCGGATCTGGCTCGATCCGGACAAGCTCGCCAAATATGCGCTGATGCCGAGCGACGTCTCCTCGGCAATCGAAGCGCAGAACACCCAGGTCGCCGCCGGCCAGCTCGGCGACAATCCCCAGCGCAAGGGGCAGCAGCTCAACGTCACCGTAACGGCCCTGAGCCGGCTGCAGACCCCCAGGCAGTTCGAGAACATCATCCTCAAGAGCGCAAGTTCGGGCTCGATCGTCCGCCTGAACGACGTTGCGACGGTAGAGCTGGGGGCCGAGAGCTATACCAGCAACTCCAAATATAACGGCAAGCCCTCGGCCGGCCTGGCAATCAGCCTGGCGACGGGCGCGAATGCCATCAGCACCTCGAATGCGGTCAAGACGACGATCAACAGCCTGGCCCAGACCTTCCCGGAGGGCCTCAAGGTCTACTATCCCTACGACACGACGCCCTTCGTGCTGCTGTCGATCGAGGACGTGGTCAAGACGCTGGCCGAGGCTATCGTCCTGGTCTTTCTGGTGATGCTGCTGTTCCTGCAGAACATCCGGGCCACCCTCATCCCGACGCTTGCGGTCCCGATCGTGCTGCTCGGTACCTTCGGCATCCTCGCCTTGTTCGGCTATTCCATCAACACGCTGACGATGTTCGCCATGGTGCTCGCCATCGGCCTTCTCGTCGACGACGCCATCGTCGTGGTCGAGAATGTCGAGCGCGTCATGCAGGAGGAAGGCCTGGGGCCACGCGAGGCGACGTTGCGCTCGATGGACGAGATCACGGGCGCCCTGATCGGCGTCGCCACGGTGCTCTCGGCCGTCTTCGTGCCGATGGCCTTCTATTCGGGTTCGGTGGGTGTGATCTATCGCCAGTTCTCGGTGACCATCGTCTCGGCCATGGTGCTCTCGGTACTGGTGGCTCTCGTTTTCACCCCGGCGCTCTGCGCCACCATCCTCAGGCCTCCCAAGAACCACGCTACCCAGAAGGGCTTCTTCGGTCTTTTCAACCGAGGCTTCGACCGCAGCGCGCAGGCCTATCGCAAAGGCGTTGGCGGCGTTCTCGCCCGGCCCTGGCGCTTCCTCGTGGTCTTTGTCGCCATCGCCGGCGGCATGTTCTTCCTGCTCGATCGCCTGCCCAGTTCCTTCCTGCCGGAGGAGGATACCGGCGTGGTGATCACCAGCGTGACCCTGCCGCCCGGCGCGACGCAGGACCGCACGGAAAAGGTGCTGGCACAGGTTACCAACCACTATCTCAAGGACGAGAAGGCCTATGTCGAGGGCGTCTTTTCCGTGGTCGGGTTCGGCTTCGGCGGTGCGGGCCAGAATGTCGGCCTCGCCTTCATCCCGCTGAAGGATTTCAGCGAACGGACGGCTCCCGACGGCAAGGCGCAGGCGATCGTCGGCCGCGCCATGAAGGCCTTCGCGCAGATCCGCGACGGCAATGTCTTCGCCCTCACGCCGCCGGCCGTCACCGGCTTCGGCAACACCGGCGGCTTCGACTTCTTCCTCCAGGACCTCAACGGCGCCGGGCACGACAAGCTCATGCAGACGCGCAACCAATTGCTCGGCATGGCGGCCAAAAGCCCCCTCATGGTCGGCACACGCCCCAATGGCCAGGAGGATACGCCGCAATATTCGGTCGCCATCGACCAGGAGAAGGCCAGCGCCCTCGACCTCGGCCTGTCCGACATCACCGCCACCCTGTCCACCGCCTGGGGCGGCACCTATGTCAACGACTTCATCGATCGCGGCCGGGTCAAGAAGGTCTATCTGCAGTCGGCCGCGGATTTTCGCATGCAGCCGGAGGATCTCAGCCGCTGGTTCGTCCGCAACACCGACAGCGCGATGGTGCCCTTCTCGGCCTTCGCCACCGGCAAGTGGAGCTACGGCTCGCCGCGCCTCGAACGCTACAACGGCGCCTCCGCCGTCGAGATCCAGGGGGCTGCCGCCGCGGGGGTCAGTTCAGGCGACGCCATGAACGCGATCGATGCCATGGTGGCGCAATTGCCGCCGGGCTATCGTCACCAATGGACCGGTCTCTCCGCACAGGAGCGCCTGTCGGGCAGCCAGGCGACGCAGCTCTATCTCATCTCCGCGCTGGTGGTGTTCCTCGCGCTCGCCGCTCTCTATGAGAGCTGGTCGATCCCCTTTGCCGTGCTGCTCTCCGTGCCGCTCGGCATCTTCGGCGCCGTCCTGGCGGCCACTTGGTTCGGCCAGTCCAACGACGTCTATTTCAAGGTCGGCCTGCTGACCACGATCGGACTCGCGGCCAAGAACGCCATCCTGATCGTCGAATTCGCGATGGAGCAGCAACAGGCCGGCAAGAGCCTGATCGAAGCGACGCTCGACGCATCTCGCCAGCGACTGCGCCCCATCCTGATGACGTCCCTCGCCTTCATCCTGGGCGTGACGCCTCTGGCGGTGGCCTCGGGTGCCGGCTCCGGCAGCCAGAATTCGATCGGCATCGGCGTGATGGGCGGCATGCTTGCCGCCACCGTGCTCGGCATCTTCTTCATACCGCTCCTGTTCGTCGTGGTTCGGCGCCTCTTCTCGCGCCGCCCCTCGCAGACACAGGAAAGTCTCGACTCCAATTCAGCCGCAGGAGCGATGTGAATGCAGTCCCTTAGTCGATCGGCGTCGGATATGTCGCCTGCGGGTCAGTCCTCCATGGCATCGCGGAGCGAGCCCAAACGGCCTCTCCGGTCGCTCCTGCAGGTCGCGGCACTTCTTACTGCCACTGTCATGCTCCCCGGCTGTGCTGTGGTCGGCCCCGACTACAAGACCCCCAGCCTGGCCACGCCGTCACGCTGGAGCGGCGCCGACGCGAGCCAACAGCGGCACAAACCCGAGCTCTCGCAATGGTGGCGACGCCTCAATGACCCTGTCCTCGACGGACTGATCCAGGAGGCGATCGCCGACAATCTCGACGTGGCTACCGCCAAGGCCAAGATCCGCGAAGCTCGGGCCAGCCGGCGCGAAGCGATCGGCGGTCTCTATCCCTCGCTCAGCGGCTCGGGCGATGCGTCACGCAGCCGGGTTGGCGGGACTTCCACAAGCGGCGCGGGCAGGACGAGTACCTCCAACGCCTTCAGTGCGGGTCTCGACGCCAGCTGGGAACTCGATTTGTTCGGTGCCAACCATCGCAATGTCGAGGCAGCGAGCTACGGCGTCGACGCGGCGGAAGCCGATCTGCGGGCCACGCTGGTCACACTCGTCGGCGATGTCGCGACCGCCTATGTCGATGCGCGCGGCTACCAGGCCCGTATCGCGCTGGCGCGGCGCACCGTCGCCTCCCGGCGCGAGACCGTCGCGCTGACCCGCACCAAGCTCCAGGCCGGCTCCGCCTCGGCAGTCGATGCGGCCAATGCCGAGGCGGAGGCGGCTTCGACCGCCGCCGACATCCCCCTCTACGAACAATCCTTCGCGCAGGATGTGCATCAGCTCAGCATCCTGCTCGGCCGTGAGCCGTCGGCGCTGGCGGAACGCCTCAAGCGGGCCAGGCCCATCCCCATGCCGGGACGCCCCCTGCCAACCGGCATACCGGCCGACATCCTCTCGGCTCGGCCCGACATCCGCGCCGCCGAGCGCCAGCTCGCCCAATATACGGCCAAGGTCGGCCAGGCCGAGGCCGCTCTCTATCCCAGTGTCAGTTTGACGGGCTCGCTCTCGACCTCCGGCACCAAGATCGGCGACCTTACCAAGAATTCCTCGATCAGCTGGTCGTTCGGCCCCACCCTGACCGTGCCGATCTTCCAGGGCGGCCAGTTGCGCGCGGCGGTCGAGGTCGCGCAGGCCCAGCGCGACCAGTATTTCATCGCCCTGCGTTCCACCGTGCTCACCGCTCTGCAGGACGTCGAGGATGCGCTCGTCAACCTCGCGACCCAGCGCCGAAACGCCCGGCAACTCGGCCAGGCGGTGAAAGGCTACCAGCAGGCGGCAAAGCTCTCCCACACGCTCTACCAGGTCGGCTCGCAGAGCTTCCTCGACGTGCTCACGGCCGACCGCTCGCTCTACTCGGCGCAGGATTCGCAAATCCAGAGCCAGGTGGCGATCACCAAATATTATGTCGCCCTGGCCAAGGCGCTGGGCGGCGGCTGGGACGGAGCGATTGACAGCTCGAAGCCGGCGGTGGTGGACGCCAACACCGGCCCCCACCTGGCGGGCCGGGAATGAATGCCGGCGCCGGAGGCGCGCCAAAGCGAGGCTTCTCCCCGGCCCGTCAGTGCAGCCGGCCGGCCCCCTGCCCGAGCAAGGTCTCGGCCGCCGCGACGATCTCCTGGGTGGACGGGAATTTCCCCAGCCCCGCCAGTCCCTCGCTGCATTCGATATGGGTCCAGCGCACCAGCCCGTCGCTGTCGATGAGAAACTGGGCCTTCAGTTGAGGCCATTGCCGCTCCATGTCGGCATGGTCGGTCGGGTTCTCGACATAGCCGTCGAGCTTGGCCAGTGCATCGGCAGCCTGCCGCACAGGCAAAGGTTCGGGCAGATCGCCGGTGGGATTGACTCGGAGCTCCGCCAGGGCCGCCATCAGGTCGGGTGTCGGCACCGGCTTGGGGACGCCATAGGCCCGATGCGTCGAGAGCCCCGGATCGGTGGCGATGCGCAGACGGCTCGGGCGAAACTTGAAATAGAGACGTGCATTTTCAAGCTCGGTTGCAACGATGCCAAGCGTCTCGACCCCCAATGCCTGCAATTGAGGGCCCGCAGCCGCCATCTGCGCGATCGATCTGCGGCAGAATGGACACCAGAGTCCGACGAACAAGGCAAGGAACAGCGAGCTCTTGCCGCGATAGTCGGCCAGCGACACGGTGCCCGATCCGTCGAGGGCGGGCAGCGAGAAATCCGGCGCAGGTTCGCCCGGGGCAACCGGCACCTGTATCGGCTGCATGTTCATGCAAAACCCCTTTCATCTCAAGGCGGAACGCGTTGTCTTGAAACGGTTTTTGGCTTTTTGCCCTTCGCTTCGAGGCACTTCGGATTCAGGGCGTCTCGATCAAGTCACTGAACGCTCAAGCCAAAATATCGCGTTGAAAAATGAGATGCCGGCTTTCGGCAGAAACGCGGCGACGACACGCAATCGAGCTAGCACAGAAACGGCAGAACCATCAGGGCATCCGGTTCGAGGCCGGCACGCTGACAGACCTCTTCCGACTTGGCCAAGTATAGCGCGGCTTGGTCCTGGTTCCCAGCATCCAGATGGAGCGTGCCCAGACCGTCATAGCAGGGAAACAGGAATTGCGGCTCACCCATCTGCTCGGCCAGGCGCAAGGCCTCCTCATAGGATGCGAAGGCAAGCGCGTGCTCGCCCCGGCACTGATAGATCTGGCCGAGAATGATCAGCGGCGCCGCCAGATGGTCGAGCAGACCCAGCCGACGGTCGAGATCGACCGCCATTTGCGCCGCCTTGACGCCTTCAGCCTCGCACCGATCCGTCAGGGCACAATAGGCGACAGCGAGATTGGCATAGATGCGGGATTGGAAACCGAGGTCTCCCACCTTCTTGGCGGTTTCCAATCCGCGCAGGCAGGTCGCGATGCTGCGCTCGGGATCGAAGGTGCTGTAGAGCACGCCGAGATTGGTGTAGCCGCGGCAAGCCGACTGCAGCAGATGGTGATCCTCGGCCAGCCGGACGCTGCGCTCGATCTGCTCCACGGCGACCGCCGGCCGGCCGGTCCGTGCCAGTGCCACGCCCATTGTATTGTAGGCCTGGACGCGTATCGCCGCCAGTTCACGCATGCGGTCCGGTTCGGGATCGACGCCGGCATTCCGATCCGCCTCGGCCAGCGCCCTTTCCGCCCAGCCAATCGCTCCCTCATTGTCGCCCGCACGGAAGGCGAGCCGGCCGACCTCCTGGAACAGTTGCGCGCGCTCTGGCAAATAGCCTTCGTCGCCGAGCAAAGCGAGGCCCTGCATGAAACAGGCCCTGGCACCTTCTCGGTCACCCGCCTCCCAATGCAGGCCGCCGATCTTGCGCTGGAGCCGGGCTGCTCCCACCCGATCGCCTGCGGCCTCGAGCGCCTGGCGCACTGTCTCGTAGTGATCCGCCGCCTCGGTTCGCCGCTCCGCCAATGCCAGGAGATCCGCCAGCCGTTCCCGCGTGGCCAGGATGTCATTCTCGCACTCCCGGCAATCGGCCAGCGTACGCAGGGCCCGCTCATAGTGCCGGATGGCGTCTTCATTGGCGTAGACCGCACGGGCCCGATCGCCGGCCGCCATGAGATAGCGCGCGCCCTTGGCCCTGTCGAAACTCAGGCTCCAGTGATGCCCCAGCGCTTCGAGATCGCCCAATCGCTCGGGCTGGCTGCCCACGGCACGTTCGAGCGCGAGGCCCGCCCGTTCATGCAGTTCCGTCCGGCGGGAGAGGAGCAGATTGTGATAGGCGGCTTCGTGGATAAGCGCATGGGTAAAGCGATGGCTCCCGCCATCGCCCTCGACCCGGCAGACAAGACCAGCTTCGGCGAGGCGCCGGAGCACGGCGCCGACGGCAGCCGGTTCCGCAGCGACATCGCCGAGAAGGGCCTGCTCGAACACCATGCCGAGCACGGCGGCGGCGTACAGCACGCGCCGCTCCTCGGGGGCCAGGCCGTCGACACGCGAGAGCAGCAGCCCCTGCAGGGTTGGCGGTACCTCCTCGGCGTCGAACGGAGCCGCGCGGATCCAGCGATCGCCTTCCCTTTTGAGGACCCCCCTGGCCACGAGGCTTCGAACGATCTCCTCCACGAAGAGAGGGTTGCCACCCGCCCGCCGGGCGACGAAGGTCCGAATATCCTCGAGCGCGCCGCCATCGGCCTCACCGAAAAGCGAGCCGACGAAGGCCCGCGTCTCGTCCGCCGAGAGCGGGTCGAGGTGAAGGCTCGCCTGCAGGGCCCGGGCGAGGTGCAAGAGCGGCCTGCCGGGGCGATGCGACAGCACGATCATCAGGCGCCGATCGGCAAGATGGTCGGCCACGTCGCACAAGAGATCCACCGAGGCCGTATCGGCCCAATGGAGGTCTTCGACGGCGATGAGCAAATGCCCCTGATCGAGGCGCCGGTCGATCAGCATCCGTGCGGCAAGCGCAATCTGGCGTTTCAGCTGTTCCGGCGCAAGGTCGCCCGGCGGCTCGCCCTCCACGCCCAGCATGTAGTTCAGGACCGGTGCGAAGGCCTCCGTCATGTCGGCCTGGGCACCGAGCGCGACGAGGCCCGCGGCCAGTTTCCGGCTCGCCACTTCGAGCGTGTCGTCACGATGCACTTGATAGGCTTCGCGGAACAGGGCAGCGAAGACGCCATAGGCGGGCTCGCCCAGGGACGAGCAGGCGGCACGGCGGACAGCGCCGCCGGCAAGCTTTCCCTGCGCTTCGAGCGTGGCAAGGAATTCGGCGATCAGCCGCGATTTGCCCGAGCCGGCTTCCCCAACCAGAGTGACGACCTGGGCCGATCCGGCCTGCACCCGCTCGAAGAGCGCGACGAGCCGTGCCAGTTCCGCCTCGCGGCCGACCATCCGGCTTTCCAGCCCGTGCACGGCCAGCCCTCGTCCGGACGCCGGCATGGCCAGGCGCCCTGTCAATCGATAGGCTGCCACGGGGGCCGCCTTGCCGCGCAAGGTCAGGTCGGGCACGGGCTCGAAGCCGAAACGATGCCGGGTCAGCGCTTGGGTCGCTTCGGAGACCAGGATGGCCCCCGAGGCCGCCGCCAGCAGGCGGGCCGTCGTATTGACGGTGTCGCCGGTCACCGCATAGGTCGCGCCGGCGGCCTGGCCGAGATGCCCGGCCACGACCAGACCGGTGTGGACGCCGATATGGAGGCTCACCGGCTGGCCGAGGCGCCCCGCCCAGCACGCATCGAGGCGGGCTGCCTCGACGGTCATGTCCAGTGCTGCGTCGAGAGCCCGCTCCGGGTCGTCCTCATGGGCCAGGGGCGCTCCGAACACTGCCAGCACGGCGTCGCCGACGAACTTCTCCACGAAACCCTGATAATGCGCCACCACATTCGCCAGCGTTTCGAACAGGGCGTTCTGGAAGGCCCGGACGTCCTCCGGGTCGAGCCGCTCCGCAAGGGCGGTAAAACTGGAGACATCGGCGAAAAGCACCGTCACCTGCCGCCGATTGGCCTCGGGACGATCGAGTGTTCCGGTTGAGGCGACCGCATCGACAGGGGGCACGGGCGCAATGTCGGCGGCAGGCATGCCTGGGGTACGTGCCGTTCCGCAGCGCGGGCAGAAGGCGAAACCCGGCTCGCAGACAAAACCGCAATTCGCACAGGGTGTTGACTGCGATCGCCCGCAATGCGGACAGAACGCGAAATCCGATGCCAGTTCCAGACCGCAACCCCTACACGCCATGGAACGATCCGCCGCGGGTGAAACGAGCGTCCTACCCTGCCTTCGGCCATAAGCCCGGCCTCGGATCCGATGGATCGGACGTCGTCAGCGGAAGACAACCTATCTTCCTGCTCCAAAGGCAGGATTTTACTCACTTTTCCCGATCTTGGGCAGCCCATACCTGCACAGCAGGCTTCGTCTTTGTCAGGGCCTGCGGTCGCCGGGCGCCAGCCCGTCCGGCGGATATCCGGACATGCCATGGGGAGTTCGAACTGGGGAGCGGACGGGACTGCGCGGCAAGTTCAGGGCATGGGATCCTCCTTTGTTCGGAAGAGGTAGATACAATTGTCGACGGGCTCGCTATAAATTTGAAATGCCTCAATCCATAAGATAAATTCAATATAATCATTCGTTTACTTGGACTTTCGACTTCGGACGACGGTTGAAAAGGCGTCGATCGAGTTGCGTGGACTGTCGGTACGAGGTTCCCGGTGAAGCGAGCATTCATGGCGACCACATCGCCCGGCGGGCCGGCCCGGAAACCTGCCGAGCCGGCAGCGGCCGGCAAAGGGTTGCCACCCCTGTTTTCCTACATCTGGCAGAACAGCCGCCGGCAACAGGTCGTCATTCTCCTTGTCGTACTCGCGTCCCTGCCTTTCTATTTTCTATCGCTCGACCTGCCACGCAGCATCGTCAACGACGCCATCCAGGGACGCGCTTTCCAGCATGGCATCACCGAGGCTCCGCTTTTCGCCTTCAACCTGGCCTTGCCGGCCTTCCTGGGAGGCGGCAGCCTGCACTATCCCGGCATGACGTTCTCCCGCATCGCCTATCTGATGGTGCTGAGCTCGGTGTTCATGCTGCTGGTGCTGATCAACGGCGCCTTTCGCTATGTCATCAATATGCAGAAGGGCAAGCTCGGCGAGGACCTGCTGCGCCGCCTGCGCCTGGATCTCTTCAACCTGCTGCTGCGTTTCCGGCCGGAGGCGGTCCGCAATGTCCGCTCGGCCGAAGTCGCCACCATCATCCGCGACGAGGTCGAGCCCATCGGCGGCTTCGTCGGCGATGCCTATATCCAGCCCGCCTTCCTCGGCAGCCAGGCGCTTACCGCGCTTGGCTTCATCCTGCTGCAAAGCCCTCTTCTCGGCCTGCTGGCCGCGGCGATGGTACTGGTGCAGGGTGCGGTCATCCCGCGTCTGCGGCGCGAGCAGCTCAGGCTCGGGCGCCAGCGCCAGGCGCGCTCGCGCTCGCTTGCCGGCCATATCGGCGAGATCGTCGACGGCATAGGCGAGGTCAGCAATCACGGCACGGCCGCCTATGAACGGCAGAAGGTTACCGGCCTGCTCGATGAACTGTTCTGGATCCGCTATCGGCTCTACGGCCGGAAGTTCATGGTGAAATTCATCAACTCCGTGCTGGCGCAGGTAACGCCTTTCCTGTTCTACGCGCTGGGAGGGTATTTCGCCCTGCGCGGTTCGCTCGACATCGGCCAGCTCGTGGCGGTGATCGCCGCCTATCGCGACCTGCCGCCGCCCATCAAGGAGCTGATCGACTGGGACCAGCAGCGCCAGGATGTCGAGGTCAAATATGAGCAGATCCTGGAACAGTTCTCCCTGGCCGAGCTGCCCGAACTCGCTGGTGAGACACCGGACCTGGCCGCCGGCGGCACCATCGCGATCGAGGCGCTGAGAGTGCGGGCGCCGAGCGGCGACGTCCTGCTCGACAATGCCAACCTGGTCCTGCCGCTGGGTGCGCATGTCCTGCTGACCGGATCCCGAGGCGAAGGCTTCGTCACCCTGGCCCAGCTTCTCGCACGCCGCCTGACGGAATTCGACGGCAATGTGCGCCTTGCCGGACAGGATCTCGCTGCCTTCTCCCCGGGCTGGATCGGGCAAAATCTCGGCTATCTCGGCCCTGATTTCGTGATTTTCGGGCGCTCCATCCGCGAGAACATCGTCTACGGCCTGCGCGGGGCGCCCATCGGGCAAGACCTGCCGCTTCCAGCCGATCAAGGCGACCGTCAACCCGGCCATGGGCCTGGCCCCCACGGAGAGGGGGAAGCTGCAGCCCCTTCCATCGATCTGCGCAGAGCTGGCGCAGCCGATGCCGGCGAGCTCGACGACATGATCATCGCCCTGCTGCGCGAAATCGGCCTGGCGGATGCCATCTATGGCTTCGGGCTCTCGCGGAAATTCGACGCCGAACCCGATCGCGATCTCGCCCAACGCCTCATCGACTGCCGCCGACGCCTCGTCCGGGAACTCGAGGAAACCCATCTGGCAGACCTGATCGAGCCTTTCGATCCGACCCGCTTCAATCGCTATGCCACCATCGGCGAGAATCTGTTCTTCGGCGTTCCGGTTGCCGAAGGTGCCATCGAGATACTGATCGAGGACCCGGAAATTGCCGCGCTGCTCGCAGAAGGAGGGCTCGACGACAGCCTCGTTGCCCTGGGGCTGAAAGTCGCCGCGACCATGGTGGAAATCTTCTCGCAGATCTCCAGCGATCACGCCGTGTTCGAGCGCTTCTCCTTCATCTCGTCGAGTGAGCTGCCGCGCTTTGCCGAGATTGCTTCTCGCGCCGGCACACGCGGCGCGGGCGCACTCGCTTATCCGGAACGCCGCTCCCTGCTCCTTCTGGCGCTCCACTATATCGAGACCCGCCATCGGCTTGGGCTGCTCACTGCCCCCCTCGCCGAAGAGATCGTGCGAACCCGCGGACGGATCATGGCCCTCGATCCGGCCCGGTTCGCCGGGATGCTCGAATTCCATGCTCCCGATCGGCTCTGCCCCGCCGCGCCGCTGCGCGACAATCTCCTGTTCGGGCGTATCGATCATGCCATGGCGCATGCCGAGGAACGGGTCATGGTGACATTGCACAAGGTCGTGCACGATTGCGGCCTTGATCGGATCATCTACCAGCTCGGTCTCAACCAGGAGGCCGGCCCCGGCGGGCGCCTGCTGCTTGCGGCCCATCGATGTGCCCTTGCCCTGGCTCGCTGCCTCGTCAAGCGTCCCAGAATTCTCATCCTCGATCAGCTCGACCTGATGTTCCCGGAGGGTCAGCGCGCCACCATCCTGGAGATGGTGCGTCGGCGCATGGAGGGCCGCACGCTTATCGTCGCCATGCGCGATGCCCCCCCGCGCGACCCGTTCGATGTCGTGGTCACGACCCGCGGCAACCGCATTGAATCCGTGTCGAAACCTTCTGCGCCCTTGGCCGTCCAGGAGACAGCGCCGGAAGCGCCGATCGAGGAGCTCGCCGAGATCCAGGCCCTGCGCGACGTACCGATGTTCGCAGCTCTCGACACGCCGCGGCTGAAATTGATCGCCTTTACCTGCGAGCGCATCTCCTTCGAACAGGACCAGATCCTGTTCCGCCAGGGAGACCTCGCCGATGCAGCCTATATCATTCTCTCCGGCACCGTCGACGCCTTCATCGAACTTGCGGGCGAGAGACTCCTTCTTTCGACCACGGGACGACATTCCATCGTCGGCGAAATGGGCCTGATCAGCGGCGCGCCCCGCTCGGCTACCGTGGTGGCAACCACCGAGGTCGCGGCCTTGAAGATTGCAAAGGACATCTTTCTCAATCTCCTCGCCGAGTTGCCCTCGGTCGCGCTCGTGGTGATGCGCGACCAGGTAAGACGGCTGGTGATTGCGGAGGAACGCCTGACCCGCCTGCTGCAACACCCGTCGACGTCTTCCCGAAATCCGGCAAGCTCCGGAAACCATCGCCCCTGACGATGATGGCGGGTTCGATCCTGCATAGCCTCGTCGTAAACCCGCTCCAGATCCATCAAACCGCGCGGCAGACCGGCGAGCTGCGGATTTGCTTCAGCTGTTTTTCCGTCAGCGCCAACGGCGTCGGCCCGTTGCTCGAAGTTGCGAACATCAGGTTGCGCGTACTGCCCGAATGCACCGGTGCGAAGGAACTCGTCAGCATCACGTGCCCGATCTCATGCGCCGGATCCCAGCGCGAGCAATCATGCGTGACGGCGCAGGCCGGCTTGCCCGTAGCATGGCCGCCGCAGCCCAGTACGTTGTTCTCCTGGAACCTGTTGACGAAGAACAGCTTCACATCATTGTTGGGGACGGGCGTTCCGAGCGCGTGGAGCGCTGCGAACTCGCCCGAATCCATCTGCCAGGTGCAGTTCTGGCCCACCACGTTGAAGCGGTTCTCTTCGTCCTGCGTCAGGCCGAGCGACTCGCCGGAAGCGAAGAAGATCTCGATGCCATATTGGGCATAGACGGCCTGGGCGCTCGACAGGATGCGCTCGAACGGCACGTCGCTCAGGGCCAGCGACCGGAAATGCACCCGCACGCGATGCTTGAATCCTCCGATCTGCTTGTCGATCTCGCGTATCGTCGCCTGCCCGAGCTTGCCATCGTCGGCAAGGGGCGGGTTGCGCCGCTGGAACGCCTTCACCACCGATTCCGTTTCGATGCCGTAGACGCCGTCGGGGCTGTAATCCTGGCTCTGGGTCGAGACCGGCATGGCGAAGCCGAGATCGATCAAGGCCATCTGCAGGAGATGGACATGACGGCCGGACATGCCGCGCAGCAGAACGTCGTTGCCGGCCTCGATGCGCTGCAAAGAGTGTTCATTCTTGAAACGAACGGATGTCAAAGCCATGATGGCCTTCCTTCTCGCGGTCTGCGTGACGATGTCGTCGAAACATTCCAAGCATTATCCAGGTCTTCGACATGGAAGATCATGACCATCCGTGCGGCTCTTCCTCGCTCGGGCGCCTGAAGATATATCTGAAGGAATCAACCGGCTTGACGTTGCTTCTGGCTGCCCAACCGATGCCATAGGCCTTTTCCGGTCCCTGAACGATGGAATAGGCCTTCGCCTCCTTCGAATAGTGGACTTCCTCGCCGCCATACCAGCCCCATTCGACCAACTGGATGCTCGCAGTCGAACCGCTGACGGTGCAGGAGTCGATCAGGGCGATATGCTCATAGGGTGAGGCCGCACAATGGGTGACGACCACATCGCCCTGCTGGATATCCTCGATCCTGGTCCGGCGCCGGGCGGTCGAGGCATAGGCATCGATGGAGGCCGAGGGGCTGCCGCCATAGTAGTTGCCGACCAGCCCGTTGCAGTCGAGCGTGATGAAATCCGTCGCATAGGCCTGGGCCGTCGCCCGGGCGCAAGGCTGTCCCGCAACATCCTTGCCAGTGCCGATACGGCCGATCGCATAAGCGAGGCGGAGCGTGTCGGTGATCTCGTCGGGGCTGCCCTTGCCGACAAAGGCCTGGATGAAGGTGGTGGCGTAGAAATCCTCGGTCGGCTGGATCAGGCCGAGCGGCTGTTGGTCGAAGAAGAACTTTGTCCCGCATGGCTTGTTGACGTTGCCATGATGCGCCATGCGGAGCGCCGCCGTGAAGGCGGCATGCTCGCGCTGCATCACCTGGCCGGTGCCGGCCTTGCCGTTTCGGAAGTCCCAGCCCGAGCCATACATGGTGATGCCAGCCGAGATCAGCTCATTGTTGAGCGGGCTGTAGAACTTCAGATAGGTGTATCGATCGAGATATTCTTTTGGTGTCACATCGCCCCCTCTGCCTTCGATGGACTGAAAAATACTTTCAGTTCAACTATGCACGCTTGAATAAATTGATCGATGTCTGGTCTTACTCTCCACGGCACCGACAGCATATCCTGCGAATAAGGGATGGCGGCGGCGTGGTCGGCGTCACCCGGGACGCCTTACAAATTCCAGAACGTATCGCCATCATGTCGAACCGTGGCGGTACCAGGCGGCCATCAGGTGCCGCAGCCGTTGTTTCGATTCTGCCTGGGCAGATAAGCCGGTTGCATCGCGACGATGAACCATTCGTAGCAATAGGGGTTCATCAAGGCTTCCTCCGAAGAGGTCACGTTTGGATCGCCCAGATGGGGCGTCACGCAGAAGGGATTGTCCCCCGTGCCGGGGTGCCCGTTTGCGCGAAAGATCGTATGGCAACGCTCGTGAGCCACGGTCACGGCCCTATCATCCTGCGTTGGCATGATCTGCTCATCGAAATAGTGGCGGGTGAAGCGGACGGTCTCGTCCTTTGGATTGCGCGCGTCGACAAAGGCGGCAAAGAAGCTCAGGGGCGAACCACGAAAGGTTCCCATCGTGTAGAATTCGCATCTGAACGGGCGGTCCAGGCTTGCCTGCAGGTTGGCGTAATTCTCCAACAGGATAGAGAAACCGAGCTGATCGGAGATATCGCCGGCCTGCTCCGGCAGCCCCTTGAAGCCCGAGAATTCCCGGGTCAGTCGTTGCACGACATCCGCTGGCGCGGGCAAATCGTCTTCCCGGAAAGAGTTTATGTGGAAGACGTTGAGTATCTTTAACTTCGTCTCGTAGTAAAGGTAGTTGCGCGGCATGATAACCAAACCACCGTCCTTGCCTATCCCGCCAACCAGACGAAGCCTCGCGACCACGTTGGCGACCATGACCTTGGCTCGGGCAATATCATCCTTGACCAACGCCTTCTGGTCGTCCTTGAAGAAGAAATAGTCTGGATCGTCCTTTTCCTTTTCAACGAGTTCGCCGTCGAGCTTGGCCATCGTCATCTTGCCAACGATGGCATCCGGGCTTTGTTGATAGGTGTGGTTGATGACTTCCTTGCCCTTGCGCGATTTGTAGGCCTTCACCGTCTTCTCGGTGGTCTCGCCATATTTGGCATCGCTCAGTTCGGCACGTTCGATATTTGCCTCATCGAACAACTGCATGAGCGCACGCTGGACCTTGGACACGTGTTCACCGGACGCTCCGCGCAGGATGTGGGCCGGATCGGAAACCGCCGCGGCCTCGAGCCTGCTGTCGCCACCGAAGCTCTTCGACTGTAATGCCATCGCCTTCTCCTGGACTTTTCGAGAGGTGCCTGTACCCGACCGGCCTGATGCATCGCTGGCTTGGCTGAGGATTCCTAGGCGGCAGAGATCCGCCGCTTAACACACTGCATAAGAGAACTCCCCGTTCTCCACCCCCACCCTGGCTTCCTCGATCTGCTGCCCCGCGATGGCCTTACCGAGAATCTGCTGGGACAGCGCCGGCAGCAGCGTGTTGGTGACGATGTTGTCGACCATGCGCCCCCCCGAATCCGGATCGTTGCACTGGGAAACGATCTTCTCGACCACGGCATCGTCATAGCTGAACCTGGCGCCGTGATTGTCGCGGATGCGCTTGCCGATGCGATCGAGCTGCAGGCGCACGATGGCGCCCAGCATGTCACCGGACAGCGGGTAATAGGGAATGGTGACGATGCGCCCCAACAGCGCCGGCGGGAAGACCTGCAGGAGATGCGGCTTGAGCTCGACCGCCAGCGCCTCCGGATCGGGTTTTTGCGCGCCGTTCGCCGCGGCATCCATGATCATGTCGGTGCCGGCATTGGTGGTGAGGATGATCAGCGTGTTCCTGAAATCGATGCGCCGGCCCGAGCCGTCCTCCATCACCCCCTTGTCGAAGACCTGGAAGAAGATTTCGTGCACGTCGGGGTGGGCCTTCTCCACCTCGTCGAGCAGCACCACGCTGTAGGGCCGGCGGCGCACGGCCTCGGTGAGCCGGCCGCCTTCGCCATAGCCGACATAGCCGGGCGGTGCCCCCTTCAGGGTCGAGACCGTATGCGCCTCCTGGAACTCCGACATGTTGATGGTGATCATGTTCTGCTCACCGCCATAGAGCGCCTCGGCCAGCGCCAGCGCCGTCTCGGTCTTGCCGACTCCGGACGGGCCGGCAAGCATGAAGACGCCGATGGGCTTGTCGGGATTGTCGAGCTTGGCGCGGTTGGTCTGGATGCGCCGGGCGATCATCTTCAGGCCATGATCCTGGCCGACCACGCGCCTGGCCAGAATGTCGCCGAGATTGAGGATGGTCTCGACCTCGTCCTTGACCATGCGGCCGACGGGAATGCCGGTCCAGTCCGAGACCACCGAGGCCACGGGCTGCTCGTCGACATAGGGATAGACCATACGTTTTTCGGGATCGATGGCGGCAAGGTCGGCCATGATGCCGGTGAGCTTGCCGCGAGCCGCATCGGCGCCCTCCCCGCCTTCGGCGATAGCACGGCGGGCCGCCATCAGCTCAGCGACAACAGCCTTCTCCTCGCCCCAGGCCTTCTCCAGCGCCGCCAGCTTCTCCCTGGCGGCAGTGATGGTCTCCGTCACCTCGCCGATGCGCTTTTCGTCGGCATTGCCGACATCGCGTTCACGCTCCAGGGCCTTCAACTCGCGCTCGCCTGCCTCGATGGCGACGCGCACATCCTCGACCGCCGCCGGCGTCGCATTCTGCGAGACCGCCACGCGCGCGGCCGCCGTGTCGAGCAGGCTGACAGCCTTGTCCGGCAGCTGGCGCGAAGGGATGTAACGGCTCGACAGCTTGACGGCGGCGACCACCGCGGCTTCCGAGATATGGACGTTGTGGTGCTTTTCCATCGGCGCCAGCAGGCCGCGCATCATGTTGCAGCACTGCTCGATGCCGGGCTCGCCGACATTGATCGGCTGGAAGCGGCGGGTCAGCGCCGGTTCCTTCTCGATGTGCTGGCGGTATTCCGACCAGGTCGTCGCGGCGATCGTCCTCAGCGTGCCCCGGGCCAAAGCGGGCTTGAGCAGGTTGGCGGCGTCCCCCGTGCCAGCCGCACCGCCAGCGCCGATCAAGGTATGGGCCTCATCGATGAACAGGATGATCGGTATCGCCGAAGCCTGGACCTGGTCGATCACCGAGCGCAGGCGCTGCTCGAACTCGCCCTTCATCGAGGCGCCGGCCTGCATCAGGCCGATGTCGAGCGCGTAGAGCTTGTTGCCCTTGAGCGGCGGCGGCACGTCGCCGGCCGCGATGCGCTGGGCAAAGCCTTCGACCACCGCGGTCTTGCCGACGCCGGCTTCGCCGGTGAGGATGGGATTGTTCTGCCGCCGGCGCATCAGGACGTCGATGACCTGGCGGATCTCCTCGTCGCGGCCGACGATGGGATCCATCGTGCCGCTGGCGGCGCGCTCGGTCAGGTCGACGGCGTAGCGGTCGAGAGCGCTGGTACCCTTGGCGGCAGGCCCTGCCTCCCCGCCCGCTCCCTTGGCGACCGGTCCCGAGCCGTCCATCGGACGCATGTTTTCTTCGGCAGATTGCTGCCAGATCTTGCGATGTTCGTTGGTGAGCTGCTCGACATCGATCAGACGGAACTGCTTGGACAGGCCGTTGAGCGTGCGCGCCAGGCGCGGCTCCTTCAGGATGGCGGTGAGCACATGCCCGGTGCGCACCTGGGTTTCGCCGAACATCAGGGTGGCATAGTTCCAGCCCTGGCTGAGCGCGTCGAAAATGTCGTCGGAAAAGCCGGGCAGCTCGGTCTTGTTCATGGCAAAGCCGGCGGTGACGGCATTGAGGTCGGCCGAGAGCCGGCCGGCATCGAGCTTGAAATGAGTGATCGTCAGGGCAAGGTCGCTGCGGTCGGCCTGCAGCACCGCCTGCAGCCAATGCGCCAGTTCCAGATTGCGGTTGCCCGCTCCCTGGGCCAGGCGGAAGGCCTGCATGAAGCTGTCATAGCCGAGCGGATTGAGCTTGCCGGTGAGGACTTCGAGGCTGACATCGGCCATGGCTACGACCCTTTTTTCGGTTTGCGACGCCGCTCAGCGCGGATCTCGGCGGGATGGAAATGGCAGTCCCAGCGCATGCGATCGGATGCTGGATCGGCAGCCCCCTTCCTGCCCATCCAGCAGGTCCATCCCAGGCGGCCGAAGCCGCCAAGCTGGGCGGGTTTGGTCTTGCTTTCCGCCAGGCCGAATTCGACGTCGTAGATGAAGGTTTCACCGAGATAGAAGCGGATGATGTCGGCGAGGGGCTCGAAATGAAGGCCATCGGGCAGGAAGGTCTCCAACTCGTCGAGATTGGCGACTTCCAGCCTGATGCGGAACTTGTCCTTGAGGCTGTAGGCCGAGCGGCCGATGATACTGTCGACGCCGAGCGCACAGCTGCCTGCTGCCAGCACGGCCTGCTCGCGCGCCTCGAGCGGCAACCACACCCCAACGAATTCCTGCACCTCGACCTTGGCATCGAACAGCCAGCCGAGCATGCCCTCGATGCGCGAGGCGCTCTTGATCGCCGGCGCCATCAGGCCGGCCAGTGCCAGCTTTGAGAAATCATGCAGTTGGCCGCGCCCGCGCATGGCCGGCGTGCCGATGCCGATCATGGCGCCGAGATAGGTGAGGAACTGGTTTTCCTCCGGCCGGTCCGCCTGTACGGCCGGCCGGGCATTGGCCCAGGCCCGGAAGAACAATTGCTGGAAGCGGTTGTTGAAGATGTCGAGGAAACGCGCGAAAGCCACGTCGCGCATATTGGCCCAATGGGTCGCTTCATAGCTGGTGTGCAGCGGCAGGGCGCCCTGCGGCCCCAGCATGCCGAGGAAGCGACTCTCGACCGTGGCAGGACCTCCCTCGGGTGGGGCAACGTGGCTGACGTTGTCGTCGGAAAAATCGATGTGGGGCTGCTGGCCTAGCTTCGCTACGGCTTCGGCCGAGGACGCACTCTCGCCGATGCGCGGCTTGGTGCCTGCCAGATGTTCGAGGCGGCGCAGAAGATCAAGGAAATCACGACTTCCCTGCTCCTGGGCAAAGGGCGATTTATCGGAACCGCCCTTTTTATCCAACTCGTTGCCTTGAAGCGTTTTCTTGACCGAAAAGTCTATCGACTTTTCGGGAGGACGCTCCTGCGGAAGGTCGGGAGGCGTGCTCATAGCTGCTGCCGCCGCCCGAGCTGCGCCGGCCAGCGCATGATCTCGCCGCGTTCGGTCGAGCGGATCACGGTCTCGACCACATTGTTGAGACCGACAAATTCAGTGAGGAAGCGATCGAGGATGGCGCCAAGCAGAAAAATGCCGCTGCCTTCGAAATGCTTTTCGTCGAGTGTCACCGTGACTTCCAGCCCGCGCACCACGCCCGCGCCTGTGCGTTGACGGATGCGCCGGGTGATCGGCCTGCTGTCGACGGCAATGACGCCCTGGATGCGTCGTTCGATGGCCGCGCTGCCGCGCGTAGCGAAGAGCGAGAGGATCTCGCGCAACGACGCGGCCGAATCCCGCGTGCCATAGCCCGAGAGCCCGAGATGATTGAGGCTGAGCATGCTGATCAGCCGCCAGGCCGAGGTGCCGCCCGCGCCATGCTGGCCGCGTGCCTCGGGATCGGTGGCGATGGAATCGCGCGGCAGGGTCGGTCCGACCACGCAGTCCACCCTCAGCGTGGTCTTGTCTTCGAGAATGAAATCGGCCCCTCCCTGCCCGACCGGCAGATGTTCGGTGAGGTGGCGGTTGGAGCACAGCGCCCGCAGGCTGAGTTCGGCGACGTGGAGGCCATCAGGCCTGTCGCGGTGATTGGTGAGCGTAACGAACATGTCGCTGCCGACATATTGCGTCGGCTGAGCATTGCGCCGTTCCTCCTGCGAGCGGCGGCGGGGCAAGCGCCGCACGGTATAGAACATCGTCTGGGTGGCGGAGACCCCGAGCGGCGGAGCGGCGTAGAGCGGATAGACCTCCATCTTGTCACCGCTGCCGGTGACGTGGGCATGCATCCGGATCAGGCGGTGGGCCTCGAAATCGAGATGACGCGAGCGATCGGTGACAACATGGTACTCATGCTCGTTGTCCTTCACGGGCACGCGCGCCAGCTGCATCTCGAAGAGGTTGGAGGCAGCGGCGGCGTAAAGGGCGAAGCTGTCGGCCCTCACCACGGATTGCAGCCGGCTGTCACCCTGGCTGAAGGCGATGACGATATCGCAGCGATTGGTGCGGATCGCCGAGAGGACAGGCTTGAGATTGGTGAGCTTGAAGCCGAGGAATTTCGCCGGCAGTACGAAATATTCGCGCAGGAGATCGAAGCCCCTGAACACCCGCCGGTCGGACGGAAACAACGGTTCGTCGGGCGCAAAGCCGATCTGGGCCAGGCAGCTCCTGGGCAGCGGCAGGATGACGGGATCGCCGGCCTCGTCGAGATAGCGAACATAGATGCCGGTGGTGGCGCCGAAGAGCTGCTCGTAGAGCCTGACGGCATCGCCCTCCTGGCCGATGATATGGAACGTAAGCTCATCGGTCCGGCAGTTGGCAAACCAGCAATCGGGCCGCTGTGCCACCTGCTTGTCGGCCGGCTCGGTGAGGCGGTCGGCGGCGGACCGCCGCAACAGGGACAGCCTGAGGCCCGCCTGGCTGGTGGGGCCGGCCTCGATGCCGAGAGCCTGCAGCGTCGCCGGCCCGCTCAGGAATTCGGCCTGGCCGAGTTCGAACGGCCACAAGGTGATCTCGCTGGCGAGGCGATATTTGCAGGCAATCCGGCGTTCACGCTCGACGAAGCGCGCATCGGCATAGGAGCCGGCGGCGATCTTCATGCCATCCTTGAGATTGGGGTCGCCATAGGGCGGCTCCACCCGCAGCAGCGCTGCCGATGGCACCGGCGCCAGATAATCGGGCACGAGCTGGTCGAGCAGATTGTCGGTGAACTCGGCATATTCATGCTTGAGCTTGAGCTGCACGCGGGAGGCCAGATAGGCGGTGCCTTCGAGCAACCCCGCAATCATCGGGTCGGTGTTGTTCTCCAAAAGCCCACCCAGGCGCTCGGCAACACCGGGAAATTCAGCCGCGAACTGCCTGGCTTCCTCCTTGAGAATGCCAAGTTCACGATTGTAGAGCTCGAGAAATTCACGGTTCATGGCATCACAATTTGAAGACTCTGATCTTGCCGCTCTCCACCTCGACGTCCGCCACGAACTCTATCGGGATATCGGTGGGCGTCGACACCATTTCGGCGCTGATGTGGAACCTCAGTTGGCCGGAAGCGCTATCGTCGAGCGGCTCGCCGGATATGGTGACCGTGCCGGGTACCAGCCGGCAGTCATAAAGCTCCAGCCTCTGCTTGAGCAGATGGGCGACCCGTCGCGCCGCCTCGGGACTGGCGACGATCGCGGTCAGATCCGGTACGCCGAAATTGAGGATCGAGGCCGCCACGGCGTCGAAGCCGTTGAGATCCTCGATCGCCGCCAGCTCGACGGTGTTGAGCAAGGAGGCAAGGTCCTCGCCCAATTCCGAACGCAGCACGGTCTCGCCGACGGCCGAACGCGGTGAGGTGCGCCGCCCGGCAATGACCCGCTCGCCGGCATCGTTGCGATTGTCGATAGGCTTGGCGGCATCGCGCAGGCGGAAAGCCTCCCGAAAGGCATGCATGATGGGAGGTACGAAACGATCGCTCTTGACGGCACGGAAACGGCTCAATGGATCTTCCACATGCTGGAGCGTCTCGAGCCGAACCTCGAAGACGCGTCGAAACAAGGAATTGGTCCCTCAGTCGTGTTTTCGGCGTCGGTGATCGCCCAGCCGTCACTGAAAACCGGCATGAGGTCCTGCTTGCGCTGTAGTTCCAAGTCCCGCGGGCCGACGGATCAGCCCCTGCCGAGGCCGGGCGGCCGCCACGCTCGGGCGGCCGCCCGGATCCGAAAGGCGAGGATTTACTGATCCTTGCCTGTGGCGACATTGTAGGTGAATTCGATCGACCCGCCATCGGCAGCGCCGGACTTGTCCTGTGGCTGGTACTCGTGGTTGATCTTCTCATAGGTGACCGAGAAGCTCTCCATCGCGCCACCGTCGGACCCACCGCTCGTCTGATAACTGGTGATGAAGCAGTTGGTCAGGGTGATGGTGATATAGGTGAGCTTGTCTTCGCCCGCCGCCTTGCGCACGACGAGCTTGACCTCGTCGATGTGATTGCCGAAGGCGCAATATTTGAAGATGTTGGCGGAAGCCTTGTCCGCCGCCTTGGTGCAATGCAGGTCCTGCAGGACCGACTTGCCCTTGCCGCCGCCGGTGCCGCTGCCGAAGGTCGAGGAGTTCGAGCCGCCGATGCTCCAGCTCAACAGCTCCATGTAACCGTCGAGGCTGTCCTGCTGGGTTTCACCCTCGATACCATTGATCTGAAGTAGTGCGTCTGATTGGGCCATTTTACTCTCCTGTGATGTGAGCGGATGTGCCTTTTTCCGAAGGCGTCCGTCGGATTGAATTGGCCAAGCGGGATCGTTCGCTCGCCGGAGCGTTCAGGCGGACCCGCTTGGATTGTCGTGTTACTTCTGGCTATTGGGCAGTCTCGAGACGAGACTGATACCGATATCCATTCCTTCCAGCTGGTAGTGTGGCCTCAGATAGAACCTGGCGGCGTAGTAGCCGGGGTTTTCCTCGTCGGGGAACACTTCGACCTTGGCCGCGGCCAGCGGTTTCTTGGCCTTGATTGCCTCGGTCGAGTTCTTGGGATCGCCGTCGACATAACGATTGATCCAGGTCTGCAGCCATTTCTGCAGTTGGTCCTGCTCCATCGTGGCGCCGATCTTGTCCCGCACCATGCATTTGAGATAATGCGCGAAGCGCGACACTGCGAACATGTAAGGCAGCCGGGCCGAGAGGTTTTCGGAAGCGGTCGCGTCGTCCGTATCCATTTTCCGGGGCTTGTACAGCGACTGGGCACCGATGAAGGCCGCCTTGTCGGTGTTCTTGCGATGGATCAGCGGCAGCACGCCCGACTTCGACAGTTCCGCCTCGCGCCGATCGCTGATGGCGATTTCGGTGGGGCATTTGAGGTCGATGCCGCCGTCGTCGGTGGGGAAGGTATGGGTGGGCAGGTTGACGACTTCACCGCCCGACTGAACACCACGGATACGCACCGTCCAGCCATATTCCTTGAAGGCGCGGTTGACATTGACCGCCATGGCGTAGGCCGCGTTCATCCAGGCATATTTCCTGCCCTGATGGCCGTCCGTATCCTCCTCGAAGGCGAATTCCTCCACCGGTTCCGACTTGGCGCCATAGGGCTGGCGCGACAGGACGCGCGGCATGCACAGGCCGACATAGCGTGAATCGGGCTGATCACGCAGCGAGCGGAAAGCGGCGTAATCGGGCGTGTCGAAGATCTTGCCGATGTCGCGCGGATTGGTGAGCTCGTTCCAGCTGTCCATGCCGAACAGGGCCGGATTGGCTGCCGCGAAGAAGGGCGCATGCGCCGATGCCGCGACCTTGCTGATATCGCGCAGCAACTGCACGTCGGGCGGCGAGTGGTCGAAGTAATAGTCGCCAACCAGGGCGCCATAGGGGTCACCGCCCAGCTGCCCATACTCGGCTTCATAGAGCTTCTTGAAGATCGGACTCTGGTCCCAGCGAGCGCCGGGATAGACCTTGAACTCACGGAAGAGCTCCTCCTTCGACACGTTCATGAAGCGGATCTTCAGCGTGGTGTCGGTTTCGGAATTGAAGACGAGATAGTTGAGGCCGCGCCAGGCACTCTCCAATTTCTGGAATTCGGGCGCATGGATGACTTCGTTGAGCTGGATCGACAGCTGCTCGTCGAGCTTGGCGATCATCGAGTCGATGGTGTCGAGGACGTCTTCCTTGACCAGCGAGGTATCTTCGAGCGCCTGGCGGACCAGGGTGTTGACGGCATTCTCGACCTCGGTGGCAGCACTGTCGTTGCGCGGCTTGAAACTCTTGCGCAACAGGCTGGAAAAGCTCTCCAGGTCACGGGTTTCGGTCGCGGGAACGGTCTGGGGGGTAGCGGCTGTTTCGGCCATGTGGCTGAACTCCTGACTTGATCTTCTGGCTTGATCTACTGGCGGGAGTCGCCGTCAGTTCTCTTCAGGCTTGGCCTGCTCGCTATTGTCCTTGAGCAGCCGCATGAGCTCGGGGTCCTTCAGCAGAGCCTTGATCTGATCCTCGGCCGCGACCTTGCCGTCCATGTAGCGCTGCAGGTTGGCGAGCTGCTCGCGCGCCTTCAGCAGCTTGGCCAACGCCGGTATGTTGCGGACGACCTGGGCCGGGTTGAAGTCGCTCATTTTCTCGAAGCTGAGCTTGACCGACATCTTCTCGTCGCCCTTGGCGTCGCCGAGCCGGTTGGTCACCTTGAAGCTGGTACCGGGCTTGATGGCCTTCATGCGGTCGTCGAAATTGTCCATGTCGATGTCGAGATATTTGCGCTCGGCGATCGGCGCCTTCTCGACCTCGGATGCATTGCCGGACAGGTCCGACATCACCGCCATGACAAAGGGAATCTCGACGAGTTTTTCCGCATTGTAGGGATCTTCATACTGGATCTGGACGCGCGGCGGGCGGTTGCGCTTGATGAACTTCTGTCCGCTGTCAGCCATGACTTTGCCTCTTTCCTCGACACTGCGCTGGGAGTTCCCGCCCGCCGAAGGAGACCGGCAGAAGAGGTCCAACCATCGCACCTGAATTCATTGAGGTTGGTGAGCGCCGGCCCAGCGGGCGGTGTCATCCCCCTTGCGAAACCAATCTTGCGCCAAACCCCCTCCCCCGTAATCCCCTATTTGGGGGGCCGGCACCGAGCCCCCTCCGTCGAATACTGTGATCGATGGCACATACCGACTCTCTCAAGGCAAAACCGGCCGTGCTGCGGGAATTTCGGGAAACGAGACTGGCCCGATGTCAGTCTAGACAGGCCAAGTGATTCCGGCGTGACACCATGCAGGGAGCGCACCTGCAAGAGGCCTTGATCCACCCGGCACCGGCCCGATGCAATCACGAGCCGGTAATCTTGTGACGAAGACTTCCCCCTGCTCGCCTCCTTGTGAATGTTACGACGATCAGAGAAGCGTGCGGCGATGACTGAGCCTGTTGGGGGCGTATCTTCTCTTAACTCAGTATAGAACGCAAGATTGATTCCAAGCCCAAGATGAGGCCTAAAAAGGAGTAGGCAATCGAGCCGACATATGGAGAGAAAGTCCGACAAAAGCGGGTCGACCCAGGCAAAGGCTCGAACTGCGCCAGGCGTTCACCCCGCCGTGCGAGGAGGGCTCGGATATTTTCGAGCTTCGGTCCGTTCCGTCGGATTTCCGGTGCGCCTTGGAGGCTGTCGCAGGCTATGACAGCCTCTTAGCGCGGCATGTTGATGACGCCCATGCTTGAGGCTTCAAAGACGGCCTCGGCACGCGAATTCACTTCGAGCTTCTGGTAGATGTTCTTGACATAGGTCGCCACGGTGCTGCGGCCGATCTTGAGTATGTCGCCGATCTCCACGAAGGTGAAACCGCGCGCCAAGAGCTTGAGCACTTCGAGCTCGCGCTTCGATAGCAATTCGAGGCCCTTCTTGTCCGCTTCCTGCTCGCGCGGCTGGAACTCCTTGAGCAATTGGCGGGCAATGACCGGACTGATCGGCGAACCACCGCGCCGTACCTCGCGGATACTCTCCGCAAAGCTGTCGAAACGCTCATCCTTCAAAAGATAGCCGCGCGCGCCGGCCTTGATGCTCTCCAATACCTTGTCCTGGTCGGCGAAAATCGTGATGACCATGATATCGACGTCGGCATATTTCTGGGCCGCATAGCGGATGAGGCCGATGCCGGAACCATCCGGCAGCCCGAGATCGCACAGCAACACGTCGAACCCGCCCTTGTCGATCAGGGTTTTGCCGGTGGCGGTATTCGGCGCGCTGGCCGTGACCGAGATATCCGGCGCCGCTTCCAGCGCCGCGGTGATGCGTTCGAGGGCCGCCGGGTCGTCTTCGACCACGGCAACCCGGACGATGGGTTGGGGTGCTTGCGCGGAGGGTGCATCCGTCATGGTGTGATATCCTCCAGTCCGGCGTTGTCTTCGCGACGGAACGGCGATCAACGCTGCAAGGCGCGCTCGCAACCCATCCGCCCGGTGCTGCCGGAACCGTTTATTTGCCTGCTCCCCGCGAGCTTGCCAATCCCCGCCTTTGGCGTCAATCGCGCTGTCACAAGCCGCTCGATCCGGCGCGCCTTGGATAGACCGGCCGCGCCGGCCGAAGCGGGACCAAGCCCTCTCGCCACAGTTCCCCGCCCCGACTCCCTTGTTTGAAGGATGTGCCATGGGTCGCCTCGGCCTATGATCGGCGTGCACCATTGCCGCGGCGTGACAAAACCACTGCAATCGGACAGATTAGGCGACCAGCTCGTGCGTTCGCTCCTCACTGACGCGGAACAGGAAGTGGCTGATGGGACAACCGGCTTCACGTCTAGGCGACATGCATGTCTGCCCGCTGGTGAATGTGCTGGTGCCCCATGTCGGTGGCCCGATCGTGATGGCGTCGGTGAATGTCTTCACCGGCGGCCAGCCGCAAGCGCGGGTCGGGGATCTCTGCATCTGCGTCGGGCCGCCCGACGTGATCGCGCTGGGCTCGACCACCGTCCTGGTCAATGGCCAGTTGGCGGCGCGCATCGGCGATCTCACCGCCCATGGCGGCACGATCGTGGGCATGTGGCCGACCGTACTCATTGGCGGGTAGTCATCTCGACGCCGGCCGTTCCCCGCATCCACCTCCCGGCTGCTTGCCAAGGCAATTAAGGCCACACTCGAGGTCGGCCCGACGGCGACACCCGGTCTGCCCGGCAATCGCCCGAAATGCCGATATACGCCGGGGCTGACCGGCAAAATCGCTAATTGGGACTATGTCTGGGAGCCGCTCAAACCGCGCAGCGCCGCCAAGGGTCCAAATTAGATTGCCTGGAAGGATTGCGGGCCGGATTCGCGCAATGATTGCAACGCCCTGGCCCCGATCATCCATCATGGACAGCTACAAGAAGCGCAGCAGATGAATATTTTTGGTGCGCACCCAACGGATCATGCTGAAATTCACATAGGTCCCGAGACTGAAATAATTGCCCGTGGGTGAAACTTGTCCAAATATTTTTTCCGTCCATTCGTCCACGGGAAAAACCATGGCCGCTTTCGCATGGAAGGGACTCCATGGATCGAGATCTACCACCTTGATGATGTTCTCGTTCGCCGTTTTATCCTCCAGAAGCGGCACGTGGACGGCTTGCCGGCCATTCATATTGTACCAGTAGACCTGGCTTGGTGGATCAAGGACGACAAAATCGACATTGGTATTGGCCGGTAATTCGACGCTCGTCTCGACCACATCGTCAAAGCCACCAAGAATACTGAAATCCACCTGTTGAAATTTCGCCTTGTTGGAGTCGCCAAGGAAGAATCGCCCTACCGCAACAGGTTTAAAGGGACATTTGGCGGTCGTGATGGCGGATTTCTGAAGCGGCGCGATCCAGACTTCCTGCGAAAAGGCCCGTTCATTTGGCCCGACGCCCTGCGATAGCGTCGGCACGCTCAAGGCATCGCGCAGCGCCTCGTCTCGGGTGGTTCCTTTTCCCCAGGCCAGGTGATCGAACACAGCGCCCGGCTTGATGAGGCTCTCATCGGCAGCCTGATACTGGCTATAGTAAAACAACAGCAGGATACCCATTCGCGGATTGGAGGCGCGTTCGCCGGCTATGGTTTGCCTGATCTGGTCCAGTGCCTGCGTGACCTTTTCCTTCTGGATGTAGTCGTTGACCAGGTTGAGGACGAAATTGACCCCTTCGAAGGCCAGCTGGATCCCGGCTATCGTCGCCATGCCCTTGGGGGACGGTCCCACGAATTCCGGCACGCTGTTGTCCGCTATCCCGATCGAATAGCTGCCGCCGGAGCCGCCCCCCGATCCTCCCGATGGCGGCACCGGCTTGCCGTCGGCGCCGATGGTGCGTGGATTCAGTCCGAGTAATTTCCGGCCTACCGCCACGTCCTCGACGCCGCTGCGGTCGCCAATGCTGCATTCCGGCGCCAGTCTGACACCGAGCGCGGGTGCCGCATTCTGCACCTTCCTGTCGAAGGTCCACAAACGCGCGTTGATGGCCTTGGCCTGTGCCACGACAAACACGTCGCCGGGCTTCGTGGTATCGTCCTTGCGCGAGAAATCCTTCAACTGCGGCCGATTGGGAGCAGGAGCATATTGGATGTTGTCGGCATAGACGTCGCCCCGGTCCTTGATGCTGCCTGCCGGGGCGATCGTGATCCGCGCATCCTTGAGCAGCCAATCATACTCGCCGCCTTGTTTTTGCGTTTGCGCCCGCGTCACCAACTCGTCGTAAGCAGCGCGTGAAATATAAACTGGCGTACCGGCGTTTAAGTATTTCTTCAAACTCTCAGCAGCCGGCTGATTATTTCTCGCGATCGATGTAATTACGTTCTTATCCAGCATGATGGGGTCAGCCATAGGGACTCCAATTGATTTTAACCGGAAGTTTTCGCGCTTTTATATATTATTAATACTTCAGTACCATAACGTAATTGGCTTAAATATTTACTGAGAAAAACATTATGAACAAATGCTATCGGTAATTCTCTTGTCGATCTTTATCGATTCAAGGAGAATTGGTAAGTGCTCAAAAGCACACTCTAGAAAACAGTGCTGAAAATCGGACGTCGGATTTCTGAAAAAGCGACGCAGCAACAATATTTTACAATGTCACGCTCGATACAGTGAGCAAACACGATGCTGAAAAAAGATCAGTATTCTCTTTAGCAAAGCAAATCATGCCGGTCTTTTACATGAAGAAACAGCACGGCATTCTCAGGAGATGCTGTAGAGATTCTCAGCGCCTGTAACCTCTTGGAGGAAGAAGGGTTGCGTCCCTCCCCCAGGACCTGCCCCTCAGTCTGTCTTTCTGTGCGCCGTCACTGGTCGCGCAGCTTGAGATAGCCCACCGCCGTGGTAACGTCGCGGGCATTGGCGATCTCCTTGAGGAAAGGCGCGATGAAATCATCCGCCTCGAAGGCATCCTGCGCATTGATGCTGATCAGCGGCCGCGACGAGGCCACCGCGAACACCAGCATGGGGAAAAAGGCTGGCCGAGCTTCGCCCTCGATCTTGGCCGGCGCCGACAGGCTGAGTCCGGCCTCGATTTCTCCCGTCTTCATGGTGATGCAGGAGGCACAGAGCCGATTGATGTTCTGGATTCCGCCCTTATGGTCCATCACGAACAGATAGATGTTACGTTCGCCCGCCCCGGTCACGGAAACAGTAAGCGGGTCGCCCGGCGTCCCCTTGTCCGCGTCGCCGCCTCGAATTTCCGCTTTGCTCAACACCATCTTCAACGGCGGCGCGCCAACAACCGACATCCGGCGCAACGCCCCGACGAAGCCGCACTGCTGGTCGGAGACCGCATCGAGTTTCACCGTCGGCGCAAAACCCGCCTTCAGCTTGAAGGCATCGGCGAAGCTCTGGTCCGTCGCCGCCGTGCCGAGCGCGGTGACGCTTGCGGAACTCGCCGTTACATCGTCCGCCGTCGCAGAAAAGCAGCTATCCGCTCCAAAACCGGCGACGAAATCCCTGAGCGCGGCCGGCGTCGGTGATGTAACCGCCGCCAATTTGGTGCCTTCCAGCGCGGCTTTAGCCTTTGCAGCCAGATCATCGGGACAATCGGCACCGCATTGATCAAGGAACCGCCTGAGTGCTGTGGCATTCTTGCCGGCAGCCGTGAGCTGGGCCGCGAGGCGATCATGCTGCACGGTCAGTTCTTTTGCGGCATCGATACGGGTCCGGGCTTGCTGGGCGAGATCGCCGGGGCAGTCCGCGCCGCACTGCTCGAGGAAGCTCTTCAGCGCCGCCACGTCCTGACCAGCGCTCGCAAGCTGGTTTGCCAGGTCCGCACGGCGCTTGGCCTGCGCCTCCTGGGTGCTGATGCTGCCCCTCGCCTGGCGGGCGAGATCATCGGGGCAGTCCGCGCCGCACTGGTCGAGGAAACTCTTCAGCGCCGCCACGTCCTGGCCAGCGCTCGCAAGCCGGTTTGCCAGGTCCGCACGGCGCTTGGCCTGCGCCTCCTGGGTGCTGATGCTGTCTCTCGCCTGGCGGGCGAGATCGTCGGGGCAGTCCGCGCCGCACTGATCGAGGAAGCTCTTCAGCGCCGCCACGTCCTGGCCGGCGCTCGCAAGTTGCTTGCCCAAGCGCTCACGGCGCTCAGACTCCTGTCTGGCCAGGGTTTCCTGGCTGTTGCCATCCGGCTGCTTGTTGTCGGGTTGACCGCCAATGGGCGGGGTGTTGCCAGAGAACAGCCCCCCCTCCGTGTAGATCCAGCCTCCCGCCACACCAAGGCCGATGACCGCGACGGCAGTGACGGCAAAAGCCGTGTTGCGCAGGACGTGCGAAGGCCTTGTCGAGGAAGCTTCCGACGATCTGGCCGCAACAGTCTTGGGCTTTTCGGCTTTCGGCTTCTCGGCCTTCGCCTTGGGTGTCGCCGGCCCGTCCGGCCAGTCGCGGATGGCGGCCATGTCCTCCGGCCGCCCCGCCGGATCGGGCGCCAGCATCGCCGCCAGCACGGCATGGAACTGCCTGGGAACGCCATCGAGATCGGGCACGTTGCGGCGTTTTTCGATGATGTCGAGTTGCGAGCCGGTCATGTCCAGCGCGCGGCCGCGCATCGCGGCCGCCATCACCAAAGCGAGGCTGTAAATGTCTGATTTGGGCGTGACTTCGCCGCCGAAGAGGCCGAGCTGCTCGGGCGAGACGAAATTATATTTTCCGGCAAAACTGCCGCCCAGCAAGGTTTCGCCACCGACATTGGCTGAACGCGCAATGCCGAAATCGATGATCTTGGCATTCTGGACCAGGCCGCCCGGCAGGATGACATTGTCGGGCGACATGTCGCGGTGAATGACGCCGGCAAGATGCGCCCGATGCAGGCCGTCGGCCAGCCGGCGCAGCAAGGGCATGAATTCGGCGGCAGTGAGCGGTGCATTCTTCACATGGGCCGCGAGCGACGGGCCGTCCACATACTCCATCGCCAGATAGGGTCGCGACAGCGCCGGATCGATCGAAAACACGTAGTAGCGGACGATTGCCTCGTGATAGAGATGGTTGAGGATCCGCGCTTCCTTGCGGAACAGGCCGAGAATGGTCTCGTCCTCGGCAAATTCCGGCAGAACGATCTTGATCGCCACCGGGTCGCCGGTCTGGATGTTGTGGCCCTTATAGACTTCTCCCATGCCGCCGACGCCGAGAAGTGCGTCGATGCGATAGGTCTGATTGAGTTCGGCGCCGATGCTCACGGCCGAACCGCGGATCGCGATCCGGGTTCGCTCATCGTTCGAGGACGGTTCCATCGGCGCCATTATCGCATCACAAGCGTTGTCGCGCCCCTGTCGACGACATTGACGACGACAACGGAGATATTGTCCTTGCCACCGCGCGCCAAGGCAAGTTCGAGAAGTTCGTGGCTCGCCTGGTTGGCGCTCAGCCCGGTGCTCACGGCGAGGATTTCCTCATCCTTGACATGCCCGGTCAGGCCATCGCTGCACAGGACGAAACGATCCCCCGACTTTATCACACCGGTGGCCTGTTCGAGCTCGAAATCATCGATGGCGCCGACGGCGCGGGTCACCACGTTGCGGCGTGGCCAGCTTACCGCCTCTTCCTGGCTGATGATGCCGCGATCCACCAATTCCTGCACTTCGGTATGGTCATGCGAGAGCTGCTCGATACGCTCCCCACGCATCAGGTAACAGCGGGAATCGCCGGCCCACAAGCAGCAATAATTGCCATCAACGGTCAGCAGCGCCACGACCGTCGAGCCGACGATAAGCTCGGGCCGGCCCTGGGAGCGGGCCAGCAGTTCGGCGTTGACGGTGGCGATCTCGCGCCGGAACGCCTCCGCGAATTCCATCAAGGATGCGGTCTTGCCGAGGCCTCGCGCGGCATCGCCGATCATCGCGCTGGCGAGATTGCCGTCGCGGTGGCCGCCCATCCCGTCTGCCACCATCCAGATGCCACGCGCGCCATCGGTAAAGATGCAATCCTCGTTGAAGCGACGCACATGGCCCGGATGGGTCAGCGCCGCGGTTTCGAATTTCAGATGCTCGCTGGATGCCCAAGGGTCCATCAAACAGCCTCCCCTGTCATCAGGAACGAAAAGAACTGGGCGCCGGGCTTGCCCTCAGTCACCACGAGCCTGGCGGTGTGCCCGCCAGGATGCGCCCCTTGGCCGCCATGCGTCCACCAATAGCTGCGGGCGCCGTTGCGCGCATCCCCATCCGCCATGTCGAGCGAGCGGAAAGCATCGGCAATCGGCAGGTCTTCGCCAGGCCAGAGCAGCAGACCACCATCGCGCTGCGGCGGCGGCAGGCGCGATGCCAGGGGCGGGAACGGGATCTGCGCCAGCAGATGAGACGGCTCGCGCTCGAACTGGTCATCGAGCATATGGAGCAGGAACTGCTCGCAGCCTTCGTGCCACTGGTCGAGCCCCCGCGAAGGCGGCGGCTCCAGATAGGCATCGGGCGGCTCGCAGGCGCATATCGTCAGCGGGAAATAACGCCCGACCCCGTCGACCGAGGCCATCAGCGCACCGGTCACCGGCGTGCCGAAGACCCGCCTGCCGCACCAGAAGCGCCAGATCGGAAAGCTCAGATAGATCTCTTGCCAGCGCTCGGCGAGCGCGTGCCGGCTGGCGGCGACGGCACTCTGGAGCCACTCCTCCCATTGGTCGAGGAAGGGCCGCGGCATGTTGTAGGCCACGAAGTCCCGCTTGGAGGGCAGCTTTCCGAACATGCCGCACATTGTCATCATGAGGGCCGCTCTAGAGATCCGACGGACAGGCGAATTTGAGTTGCGACAGGATGGTGAAGGGATTGTCGAGTGTATCGAAGGTCAATTGATAAGTGACTTCCCGGCCGCCGACGACGAAACGGGCCGTCGCCTTGTTGCCGGATTGGCGCATGTCGCCCTTCTGCAGCAGGCGATAGAGCGCCCAGCCGCCGGTGAAGCGCAAGCTGGGTGATGTGCCGTCGCTTTCGGGCATGGTGATCGAGGCGGTGCCGTCGGGAGAGCGGCCCGGCCATTCGAAATCCCCGCGCGAGCTCACGCCGAACGGGCTGTCGAGCTTGGTGCCGTTGACCTCGAAGCTCACCGAGGCCGTCTTCTGGCTCATCGACTGGGTCACCAGTGCGAATTTCACATTGGGCGAGGTGCCGCGTCCGCTGAAGAACGCCTCCTTGATGCGCGCCGCGTTCTGGAACTGGCGCAGCGTCTCGGGCGACAGCGCCTGGCTGAACTTCGAATTCTGCTTCCAGCCCCAGGCCGCGCCGGATGTATCCACCAGCCCCGCCAGCTTTTCGCGGAAGAAGGTATCGAAGATGCCGTTCGGCCCGAACAGGCGGCCGAACTCGCCGATCGGCACCTCCTGCTTGCTGCCGGGCGAGAAGGGATATTTGTTGCCGACGATGTTGAGGCATTCGCGCGTCACGGAACCTTTCAGCGCGCCCTTGAGGTCATCGACCTTGTCGCCGACGATTTTCTGCTCGAACTCCGCCATGGCATCGCGGAACACGACGTCGAAGGGAGCTTCCAGGCGCGACGAGCTGGTGGCGATGGAGCCGAGGAAAGTCTGCATGTTCTGCCGGGCCTGCGCGGCGCGCTCGAAATCCTGCTCGTCGATCAGGCTCTGGTAAAGCCCCTTCAGCTGCTCGACCAGGAGGTCGATCTGGCTCTTGTCGCCGTTCTTGCGAACGAGGTCGTGATAGCGGCGGAAATGTTCCTGGATGATAGCACCGGGCACGAAAGGCGCCTCGACATTGCCGCCACGGCCGGCGGCTTTCTTGGCGGCGTCGAGGCCGATCGCTGCCATGTCATCGAGCTTGCTGCCGGCCGCTCTGGTGACAGCCTTGGTGGCGGCCTTAACCGCCGCATCCTTTAGCTTGCCGCCGACGTCGCTATCGGCGCCCTGCCGTGCTTCCGTCAGCCTGGTTTGCGCCGAGATGGACTCAAACAAGAGCTTAATCGGCGAAGCGGCGCCGGTGGCAGCCCGCAGCGTGGCATAGCCGGGCTTGTCGGCAGCGAAGCTGTTGAGTTTCAACTTCGCCAGCGCCGCCGTCCACGCCTTGATGAATTCCTGGTCGTAGATGCGGTAGAGATCGGGGCCGAGATTGGCATATTGCTCGTCGATGGCCTGCGTGCTGCCCGCCTCGCCCAGGACCCAGCGCTCATTCTGCAAAAGCGTGATGACCGACTTCATCTTGTCGAGGAACAGGGCATAGAAACCGTCATAGGTGAACAGCGACTGGACGCCGACGCTCTCGATGGGTGAACCGTCATTGGTGCCGAAGACGACGGCGGCATCGGGTCCGGCATTGCCCGCCACGGTCCAATCCCTGACGCTCTGGTCGTGGGCGGTCGACTTGATGATGGCAAAGGCGCGTTCGGCCAGCGACAGCCGTGTCAAGGCCACCTGGCTCGCCTTGACGAGATCGCCATTGAGGGCGATCGGGCGCGGCGTGCCCTCGATGCCGAGCATGGCGTCGAGATGCCGGTCCAGGCTGTCGCGTGTCGCCTTGTTGGGCTCGCCCGGATAGAGGCTTTCCCAATCTCCCCGCATCCAGCCCTCGATCAGCGCGGTGTCCACCGGAATGACGGGATCGCCGCCCAGCATCATATAGACCTTGAGCGGCTCGTAGAGCTGCTCCGGCTGGTCCTGCAGGTCGGCGAGCCGTTTTTCGAGATGGAAGAGGATGCGCGGCCGCAGCAGCCGATCCAGCCCATCGCGATAGGCAGCCACGCTTGCCGTGCCGATGCGCTTGTGCTGGCCCAGTCCCAGTGTGTCCTTGATCTGCGGTTCGCTGTCGAGCCGATCATAGCCCCAGGGAAAATCGCGCAGCTTGTCGAGCGGCCCGACGATCTTGAGGAAATCGGCATCGTTGATCGGATCCTCCTTGAGCAGGCCCGCCGTGTCGTTGGCATAGGCGGCGGTGGCGGCATCGGTGCGGTCGATCAGTGTCTTGTTACCGTAATAGCTGGTCAACCAGCCGCCAAGCGCAGCCAGCGTCACGCCGGCGACGAGCACATAGCCCGAGGTCTGCAAGAGGATCTTACGACGCACTGCGGCGGCATTGGTGGAGACCCAGCCCGCCTCGCCGAACACGACCTTGGTGAGCAGGTGCTCCAGAAAGAAGCTCTTGGCTTTTCCTGAATAAGCAAGGCTGGCGCCCGCCTGCAGACCGAGATCGCGCGACAGCGAACCCAGCAACTGATCGATCGGCGTGCCTTCCTGGGTGCCGGAGGTGAAGTAGAAGCCGCGCAAGGCGGCGCTGGTCTGATAGCGCGTCGGCTCGAAGATCTGGTTGAGGAAGCGGGTTATGGTGGGCTTCAGCGCCGCAAGCTGGGACGGCAGGCCGGTGAGCCTCACGCGCGAAATCGGATCAGGCTCCTCCTGCAGGCGATCGGACAATTCGGCGCTCAGCCGCGAGACCAGAAGGTCGATCTCCGGTCCGACGTCGCTGACCCGGTTTTCCTTCTTGTTCCTGGTCTGGAAGGTCGCCCCCCAGACCGCCTTGCGCTCCTCGGGATCGAGATTGCCGAAATACTCCATGAAGCCGGCAATGAGGTCGGCCTTGGTGAAGATGACATAGACCGGGAAATCGACCTGCAGGCGATTGTTGAGCTCGGCCAGGCGCTTGCGGATGGCGACGGCGTGAGCGCCGAGTTCGGCCTCCTTCATCGACAGGAGGTCGCCGATCGAGATGGCCACCAGCACGCCATTGATGGGCTGGCGCTCACGGTGGCGCTTGAGGAGGTCGAGGAAGGAAAGCCAGCTCTTGCGGTCGGATTCGGTGTCGGAATCCTGCGTGGTATAACGGCCGGCGGTGTCGATGAAGACGGCGTCCTCGGTGAACCACCAATCGCAGTAACGCGTGCCGCCGCTGCCCGCGATCGGGCCGGTATGGGCAGCCAGCGGGAATTTCAGGCCGCAATTCATCAGGGCCGTGGTCTTGCCGGCGCCGGGCGGTCCGACGATGAGATACCAGGGCAGCTCGTAGAGGAAGTCGCCCTTGGTGCGGCGCGAGCCCTTGAGCGTGAGCAGGGCGTCGCGCATCTTCTCGGCCAGCACGGAGGCATCCGAGCCGTCATCCTCGGGCTCCTGCACCGCGATGTTCTCGGCGAGCGCCCTGGCCGATTGCCCGTGCTTGTAGATGCGATAGGCCAGCCAGCAGAAATAGATCGCCAGCAGCAGGCCGATCAGCGCCAGCCGCAGCCAGGGACTGTCGAAGGGCTCGATGCCGGCGACGGTGACAAGCGGCAGCACCAGCCAGATCACTGCGCACAGCGCCACCACGGCCAAAAAGCTGACGACGAAGATGATCCAGCGCTTCATCACATATCCTCGCGCGGGATGAACACCTCGACGCGCCGGTTCTTGGCCCGGCCCTCGGCCGTGTTGCTGAGATCGATCGGCGCTGTATCAGCTTGCCCCGACGTCGTCAGGCGCTTGGGATCGGCAATGCCGCCGACCAGGATCTTCTCGACCGCCTGCGCCCGCTGCTCGGAAAGCTGCTGGTTGTCCTTGTAGCGCAGGGTGGCGCGCACCGGCGTGTTATCCGTATGCCCGACGATGCGGATCTGGCCGGGCTCCTTGTCGAGCGCCGCTGCGATATGGCCGATGACGGGCACGGCATCCGGGCGCAGGGTGGTGCTGCCCTTGTCGAACAGGGAATCGTTGAGGAGGCGCACCACGATGTCCTTGCCGGAATAGTCGGCCGAAGCCTTCTTGGCGGCGATGTCGTCCTTCAGGCGCTCGCGGATGCGCTCGAGCTGGGTGGTGACCTTGATCGGCGGGGGTGGCGGAGGAGGCGCCGGCACGGTGCGATAGATATGGATATCGCCATTCGGATGCAGCGCCAGCAGGCCGGCGCTCGCCGTATCGGACATGCCGCCGAGCAGCCAGCGGAACACCAGGAAGCTGAGGAGGAGCAGGCCGGCGGCGACGGAGGTGATCGCCCACAAAGGCACGGTCCGGCGCACATAGGCCGCAGCGATGTCCTGCCCGCGCCAATGCGGCGAGATATGATCCGTCACCCGCGCCTCCCGTGCGCGCAGGGTTTCGTAGAGGTCGCGGCGGATCTGCTGATGCGGGACGTCGCCGCCGGCCACCCGGTATTTGCCTTCGAAGCCGAGTGACATGCAGGCATGCATCAGGCCGAGCAGATTGTGGTTGATCTGCGAATGCTGCCGCAGCTTGGCAAGTTCATCGAAAAAGCCGACGCCGCTGTCGCGCACCTGGAAATAGCGGCTCAGCATGCTGTATTGCGTCCACAGATTGCGGTCCGAGCTCGGCAGGTTCTGCACGATGTCGTCGGCGGTGGCGCAGACAGCATATTTGGCGGTGCGCACCTGGGGTTCGGGAATGCCACGCGCATTGAGTTCGGCCTCGAAGGTCTCGATGCCCTGCGCCACCGTGCTCATCATCGGCGCAACCTGGGGAACCTGCCTGGCGATCCGGATATTGGCCAGCACCAGCAGCAGGGGCATGGCCGCTTCGAGGATGGGATTGGGCCCGCCGGTCTTGTCGCTGACGCCGAGCGCTTCGAGATCCACCGTGGCGGGCCCGATCGGCAGGGGAGGCTGGGCGCGCGGCGTCTCGGCCAGGGATTGATAGGGGTGGCCCTGAGGAGGCTGCGGCGCTGCAGCACCTGCCGCCACGCGGGGGCCGCCCCAGATGTCCTGGGCAGGCGCGGGGGTTGCGCCGGTATAAGGCACACCCTGGCCGTCACGCCGGCCGCCCGGATTGGGCTTGATCACCGTCTTTTCGGAGTCGGGGTTAGACCCGAACGGGCCCTTGCCGTTCGTCATGTGCCCACATCCTATTTCACGTCTTCCTTGACGACCCACAGATTGAGCTCAAGCCCGGGCCAGTCGCCGGAAAAATGCATGCCGATGCCGCTCGCGGTGCTGAATTCGGGCCAGAGCGGCGACATGCGGTCGAGCGCGAAATAGACGTGGCTGGTGATCGCGCGGATCTGCGCCGGTGGCGTCGGCAGATGAATGAGCCCGATGCCGGGAAGGTGGGCGTGCACGATCTCGTTCATCCGCGTATTGGGGCCGACCTTGAACAGAGCCGGGAACTGCGTCTGCAACTCGGTGAGCGAACGCTGCGCCGCCACTTCGAGCACGAAGGTCGAGGCCCGGAACAGATTGCGGTCGGTCACGGTCGCCAGGAAGGCGTTGGTGGCCTTCTCCACGATCTCCAGCCGGATGGCGCGGCTGATGTCGACGCTAAGGAAGCGCTGAATGTCGGCCAGCACCGGGGCGAAGGTGGTGCCGGGATTGTCATGGTCATAGGCCGGATAGTCGTTGGCGCGCCGTTCCCGCGTGGAATAGGTCGCCAGCTCCCCGGCCAGACGCAGCAACTCCACATAGAGCCGCTCAGGATGGGTGTATTTCGAACGGCGCATGTGCCGAAGCGCCGGAATTTCGCGGTTGAGCATCTGCAGCACAAAATAGTCGACGCTCTGCATGCCGCCGCTGGAGCGCGGGTCCGAGGCGAAGCGCGCCAGTTCGTCGAGCTTGGTCTCCACCCAGCCGATCACACGGTCGAGCCAGCCGGTAACGGCAGCATGGGCGGCGACCACCAGCACGGGCGGGGCAAAGCGCTCGTCGAAGACGATGGTCTTGTCGTTGACCTCGATAATCCGGGCACAGAGCATGCAGACGAAGCCCGGCTTCGGCGTCCGGCGGATCTCGTAGCTGAAGCGCGGTACCGCAACGTCGATCTCTTCCTCGATCTGCAGGGCGGAGGATGCATCGATCAGCGTCTCCGATTGCACCACATAGCGGCTGCCGCTTTCGCTCTCCGGCTCGTCGATCTCGCGGCTGTTGGGCTGGGCCATGGGCATGCACAGCCAGACGAACAGCCCGGCGGCATTTTCGGGCACCATGGCGGGCGGCGGCGGCGGGCAATCGCCGGGGAAGCGAAACGGCGTGCCGTCCGACAGGATGCCCGCGGCGCGGCGCAGGCCGAACTTGCTTTGCTGCGCCAGGTCGCGATCGATCTCGATCTCGTTGAAGCCCCAGGGATAGGGCGTGATCTGGCTGGTACGGCCCTCGAGCAGATGTTCGAGATAGCGATCGCCCTGCTGCAAATGATGTGGCCGGAGGAACAGACCTTCCGACCAAGCGACTTTGCTATACCAGGACATCGATCAGCCGCCCGAAGGATTTGGTTGTGTGATTGTCAGGCTCGGCAATGCTGTCGCAAGGCCTCGCCAAAAAACGTTCGGCCGTTGCGCGAGCAAATTCTCTCGGCTTCTTGCGAACTGTGCCATATGACCTGAGGAAGTCAAGCGATCCACCGGCTTACATCGACCCTACCACTGTAGCTTAGAACAAGCGCCCGGCTCTCGCCTCCCCCATTGTGAGGTAGACAGAAAGTGGTGCGGCAGATACGAAATTTGTATTCGCGTGCTACAATCGTTCAGTGCTCTCGAAGCTGTTCCCTCAATGTCTGCGGATGCGAAGGCTGTGGCGTTTTGCGATGTATTGGACATACCAAGCATCGCAAAGACGCGTCGAAACAAGAAATCAGAGAAAAAGGGCATTTTGGCCAGAACGCGCCTTGCCTTAGGCTTTGCTATGATGCCGTTCGGCTTGGTTTGGGGCCATGTCGATCGTGCCGAAGCAGCCTTTCGAGTGTGCAATCAGTCGGTCACTCTATACAATGTCGCCATCGGCGCCGAAATCGACAAGAAATTCGCCACCGAAGGCTGGTGGACATTGCCGGGCAATACTTGTGTCACGCCGATCAAGGACGATCTGGCCGATCTCAAGCTGAGATATGTCTATATCTACGCGACGACCGCGACAGGCGACAGCGCATTCGAGGGAAACTGGGACATGTGCGTCGACACCAAACGCTTCAAGATCGAAAAGGTGCGGGACCAGCCCTGGGACTGCTGGGTGCGCGGTTTCGTCCAGGCCAAGTTCAAGGAGGTCGATACCGGCGATACCGGCTCGTGGACGGTCTTCATCCGCCCTGACGACAAACCCTGACCTGGCACGCCCCCGCCATGGACGACAAGACAGTCATAGCCGGGCAAAAATCCTCCGATCCCGCGGACCTGTCCCGGCCGGGCGCGACTGAGCCGCAGACAGGACCGGCCGGGGAAGACACCAATGCCACCATCATCGTGCCGGCCAAGCCTCCCGCGCGGAGCGCGAAGAAGGCTGCCAAGCCAGTGGCCGACAAAGCCGGCCCTGCCGGGAGCGCGCCAAAGGGCGCGGATACCGCCAGGCCTGGGCCATCGGGCGCCCGCCCCGCGGGTGCGCTGGTCTATCTCACCATGGCCGCGGCCCTCCTTTTTCTCGGCCTTGGCTCGGCCGTGACCACCATCTATCTGCTTGCTCCCGATCGGACCCGCCAGCAGGTCACGGTGACGGACAGCGACCTTCAGGCCAGCCTGGTTCCGGTGCAGGGCGAGGACAATGAAGCCGAAGACGAAGCCCTGATCCGGGCGGCGATCAAGCCCCGCATCATCGATCTCAGCGGCGACCCGGTGATCGTGCCGCAGCTCGCCGACGCTCCGCGCCAGTTGATCAAGCTGGCGAGCGATACGCAGCGCAAGGCGGCGGGCAGCCTTGGCATCAAGAACGAGGTGTTCCGCCTGAAGGACGTGCTGGACCTGCCCACGCCGCAATCGCAGGTCGCGGTGCTGGGTTCGCAGGAGGATATCGCCATCGCCCAGGAGGCGCCCGCTGCCGGTGGCACGACAGACGGCGAAGGCGGTGCCGATGCCAGCACCGGTTCCTCCTCGATCGCGGCTTCGAGCACGAGCACGGGCGACCGCGTCGCGGATTTTGCTCAAAAGGCCAAGGCTCGAATCCGCCTCGCCGACGCGCTCAACAATCTCGGCCTGGATACCCAGCAGGCCGGTGCGGCCGGCGATGCCTTCAATGCCTTCTACAACCGCCCGATGCTCGAGGCCGATGATCGCTATGTGGTGCGCGCGGTCGCCTTGAACGGCGATCCCAACCACATGCAGCCGGTGCAGGTGTCGGTCTATGCCAAGACCGAGCTCGTCGGCTCCATCGCCCTCAACGATGTCGGCACCTATGTGCGTTCCGAAGATCCCTGGTATCGGCGTGATCCCTTCGCGGCGCCGCTGGCGCCGGTGCAGATCGATCCGGAGAACCAGCCGCGCCTGCTCGATGCAATCTATGTCACGGCGCTGCGCAACCGGCTGCCGGCCCCGGTGATCGGCGAGGCGATCATGCTGCTGTCGCGGGCCCAGGACCTGGAGCAGAAAGTGCAGCCGGGCGACACGATTTCGCTGATCTACTCGCCGGCCCCGCGCGATTCGAAGCAGGGTCTTGGCCGCATCGTCTTCGTCAGCATCGGGCGCACCACCGGCAATCTCGATTGCTATGTGATGCAGCCCCAGGCCGGCGCCCCCTTCGAATGCGTGTCGTCGGCGGGCCAGGGCAGCCTGCCCGATGGCGGCGGCATGGTCACGCCCGTCAACGGCGTGATCGTCGCCAGGTTCGGCCCGCAGGGCTCGGACACTTCGGCCGCGTCCATGAATTACGGCATCGACTGGACGGCCCCGGTGGGTTCGCCCGTGGTTGCCGCCTATCCGGGCAAGGTCACCGCCATCGGCGAGGAAAGCAATTTCGGCACGGTGGTGCGGCTCTCCCATGACGACGGCAAGACCTCGATGTATGGCTATCTCGCGCGGGCGGCGACCGGGCTTGCCGTCGGCAGCGGCGTCCAGGCCGGCGAGGCCATCGGCTATGTCGGCACGCCGGCCTCCAGCCGCGAACCGCGCCTGCATTTCGAGGTTCGCAACAATGGCGTGCCGGTCGATCCGGTCGCCGACAGCCAGGTGAGCGCCACCACCGCCAGTGCTAGCGCCGCCACGGCCACCAGCACCGCCGGTGGCGCCAACGGTGCCGTCGACCAGTTCGTCGGCCGTATCATCACCATTGAAAGCGGCAACAAGTGCAATGCCGCCAATCCGCTCTCCACCGCTGTCGGGCTCGGCCAATTCATCGAATCGACCTGGATGACCACCATCCGCCTGCATCGACCCGATCTTCTGGTCGGCCGCAGCCGCCAGGAAGTGCTGGCGATGCGCACCAATTGCGACCTCGCGCGGGCGATGACGACAGCCCATACCCGCGACAATGCCGCGGTGATCCGGCAGGCCGGCCATGCCGTCACGCCCGGCAATCTCTATCTGGCGCATTTCCTCGGATCGGGCGGAGCGGTGAAGGCGCTCCGAGGCCCGCAGAACAGCCTGATCTCCGACGTGTTCGGCGCCGCCCATGTGCGGGCCAACCCCTTCGAGCAGGGCAAGACGCTGAGCTTCCTGATCGCCTGGGCCGCCAAGAAGATGGGTGCGGCGATCTCGGGCACTTCGACGCCCTCGCAGGATACGGGCACCACGACGGTCAGTAACGAGCCTTTGGCGAAATTCGCCAGCGATCCCGCCTTCGCCGCGCTCAAGACATCCGTGCTGGCGCTGCTGCAGTGATGCCGATGCCGCACAGGGAAACGCGACGATGGAAGGCCAATCTCCAGATCGCGCGAGCCTGCCTCACGAATGCCGGTTGCGGTTCGAGGCGCTCAGCTTGTCGTATTGCTCGGCATAGAGCTCCAGGAAGGCGCCGAGCATGCCATGTTCGCGGCGGCCGACCCTGGCCGCCCAGCGCTCGGCATAGAGTTCCCAATAGTTGCCCTTGCCGGAAAACAGGGATTTCTTGGCATCTGCTGCGGTCTTGATGGCCTCAGGGGACAATTCGTCGAAGAGCTCGGTCAGCGCCGCCTGCATCGAGGCCAGGAACGCGACCTGATGCATCTTGAGATCGCCGAAGGCGTTCTCGAGCGCGGCCCTGCCGTCGAGGTAACCCCGGGTCCGCGGACCCAGCATGACCCGCAGGGCCTCCTCCGGGGTCGGCATGAACTTCAGCGGGTTGTTGTCCTCAGCGCTGATCATGGTGCGGTTGCCGGCACGCGACAGCGCCTTGGCCTCTGCCCGTGCCCGCAGCAGGGCCATCACATGCAGGCAGGCGACATTGAGGAGCCGTCCGGCATCCTCTGCCAGGTCGCCGGCATCGACGCCGCCGAAGATGTTCTCGGGAATGCCCGCGCCGGCCGCAAAGCGGCGAATGAATTCGGCCGCACCGACATCGCCCGAAGATGGCGCCGGAACGTTCCGCTCAGCAACTGGCTTCGGGGCCTCCACGGCATCCCTGGGCTTGACCACAACCGGCGCCACCTCTTCTGCCGCCGGTTCGGCCTTGGCGGGCTCGACCGGGCCGGGATCCTCGCTTTCCCACAACGCGGCGGCCGGCGCCGGCGTCGGAATGGCCGGCATCGGAAGGGAAGGTCTGGGCTTGCGGATCGGCTCCGGCTCCTCGAGGGGCGGCGGCACATAGGCGGCCTGGTGCAGGAAATCCGGCCCACGATCAGCCTCGCTCAGCGGCGGCAATAATTGGCTCGCATCGATGGGCGGTGGTGCCTCGTGCGGGCTGTCCCAGATATCCGCGCTTGCCAGGGACGGGCCCGGGCTCGAACTCGGAGGTGGCGGAGCCGGCTGCACCGGTGCCTGTGGCAGCTTGATCGATACCGCCAGCACATAGTCGCCCACAGCCAGCCTGTCGCCATCAGCGAGACGGTAGGGGCTTTGCAGGCGCTTGCTGGAGCCGTTGAGAAAGGTACCGTTGGTCGAGGTATCGGTCAGCCAATAGGCGCCGTCGTAGAAGCGCACTTCGCAATGCTTGCCGGAGATCACCCGGTTGCGATCGGGCAAGGTCCAGTCGAGATGCTGGTCGCGCCCAAAATCGAAACCGCGCTTGTCGATCGCAAACTCCAACGGCCCGCCATCGGGCAGGCGATCAAAGTTCTCGATCCTGAGTGTCAGCATGGCGGTTGCAAAGTCCTGTCACGTCATGAGGCAAACGATAAATAGAGCGTTTTGTGGAAGAATTGATAGGCCCTTCGATCAAGAAAACGCGCCAAAACAGAGGCTTAGAGCCCAATAGGTTTCCGGGAAATCGCGCCTTGCCACGGTCAGGAACCGCCGCGGCGCAGCAGCGCCACGGCATCGCCGACCAGGTCTTCCATGCCACCGACCTGCCTGGCCATGGGCAGGCCGGCGACCAGCAACGTCAAGCCGACATTCACGGCGTGGCCGGTCAGATGCGGGGGCGGCGGGACCGGATGTTCGGGATTGGGCGAGAGACTCCCCCCGCTCCAGCCCGCCGCCAGGGCGGCCCAGGCGAAAGCGCCCTTATCGGGATCGTCCATGCCTGCATCGAGGGCCGCACGGCGGGTAAACTCAATGGGTTTCTTCAGCCAGTCATCGACCAGGCCGAGCAGGTTGGCCTCCGCCGCGCTCGGCGGTTGCTGGCGCCGGCGCAACGCCAGGCTGAGCCATTGCACGGCCTCGCGGCGCGGCAGCACGAAGGCACAGAACATCATGGCCTTGCGCGCGCCGCCCTGCGCCAGCAAGGCCTCGATGAACGCGAAAGGCTCAAGGTCGAGATTATATCCGGAAAACTCGCCATCGAGGTTCGGGAAGGCGTCGATCACCTGCCTGGCCGTCGAGAACCGAAGATGCTTCATCTCGTCTCCTGCGACCGTTCGAATACAGACTCTTGGCTTGCGGTCACGCCTCGGTATCGCATCACTTCGTGCTGCGATGCGTGCTCAGCCGCACCTTGCGAACAAGTTGTGGCCGGGATGACACGAGTGAGCCAACAAGACGGCACCATTCTCAGCGCTAACTCATTGTTTAAACGTATTTTTGCAATTTCCAGCGCTTTCGTCCAACCAAAAATGCTCCGCCGGGTCGCAATCGATTCCTGAAAATCCATCGCGATCCTGCGGATCTCTGGCGTCGCGTGCCGGTTGGACGGCGGCGATACGCCCTATCGCGTTTTTCCGGAGTCGATAAGAAGCGCAAAGACTTGCAGTTACTCCCTCCACCACCAAGGTCGCGTAACCCCGGTGAGCAGTTACAGACGCTTCAGCCAATTCTTTGGATTGGCTTGGAAACAAGGAGTTGGAGCAAAGAAGCGTTCAAACTCGAACGCGTTTTGCTCTAATTGATCAGAACCAGCGCCCCCTGGACCATTAAGGGTGCTGCAGCCGAAACCTGGCCGATTGCGTTCGACTTCAGATTCATCAAGGCATCGGCCTCCAGGGTGATCATGGTCGATTTGAGCTTGATGCCGACCGGGGTCATGGTGAGGGTGCTGTTCCCCACGGTGAACTCGATCTTCTGATTGGCCTTCACCGTCCAGGTCGACATGATGGTCTCGTCCCGGCTGTTGCCGATCTTCACCTCGACATTCTGGCCGATCTCGCGCCGCTCGTCGTTTTCGACCTTGCCTTCGAGGTCGTGCTGGGCGTGGAAGCGGATCAGCTCGTTACCTGCCGTATCGTCCATGATCAGCTCGTTATAGCCCGATCCGTTGAGCGTCTGCGATTTGGTGCCCGAGACGGCGTTGAGCTTGTCCTTGACATAAGGGGCGACATTCTCGGCATTGTAGACGCTGCCCGTCACCAAGGGCTGGTCCGGGTCACCCTCGATGTAATTGACCACGACCTCCATGCCGATGCGCGGGATCTTGACGTCGCCCCAGCCGTTTCCGGCCCAGTTCTGGGCGATCCGTACATAGCGGGACTGGCTCTTGTCGCGGTCCCAGAAGAACTGCACCTCGATGCGGCACTGGTCGTCCACGTCGCTGACCACCAGGGCGGTCTGCGGGCCGTGAATGACAGGCTTGGACGTCATGGCTGGCGCCCGAAACGCAATGTCGAGCGGCTGGAACTCGTAGCTGCCGGAATAGCCTTCCTCGCCGGACGCGCCCGTCGAGCGATAGGCCTGGGCGCGGAAGAGATGATGGGCCCGAACGATCAGATATTTGGTGCCCTTGCTGGCCGGGGGATTGCCATCGAGCGTCATGGTGAAGCCTGGGCAGCAGGTGACGGCATCGCCGCCGGCCAGCACGCGCTTGTCGATGGCCTGCTCGGCCTCGAGCCTCACATTGGCCAGCGTGGTGCCATCGCCCTTTTCCGTATAGCGGCCAGGGTAGTCGTAGAGTTCGAGGTCGCCATGCTGGTATCGAGCGCTGGCCGCCTTTTCCGCCATCAGGTCGGTGCTGGGCTTGTGGTAGTCGTAATCGTCCAGCGTGACCTTGCCGGAGCGCAGGCGCCGGCCCTCAGCCCATTCGTTCAGCCTGTCCTTGGTCATGATGTTGTCGAGGCCGACAGCTGCAAATTCGAGTGCCGCACCGCCGAGCTTGGGCTGATGCGCCGCACTCGCATCCGCCATGACGAGCTTGTGATCGGACTCGCTGTGTTCGAAATAATAGTAAATTCCGTATTCTTCCATCAGCCTTGAGATGAAGGCAAAGTCGCTTTCGCGATACTGCACGCAATATTCGAGCTGCGGATAGCTTTCCGACAAACGTTGCTCGAACTGGATGAAGCCGCGATTGTTCAGGACCTGGCTGATGATCTCGGGCACGGTCACGTGGCTGTAGATCTTGCAATTGGTGGTCCTGGTTAGCAGCCACAGCCAGGGGCGGAGCACCAGGCGGTAATAGCGCAGATCCTGGTCCCTGCCGATCCATTGCGTCTCCACCAGCACGCCGTTGAAGCTGCGCTTGACACCCTCGTGATGGGACTGGATCTCCAGACGGCATTTGGTGCCGAGGATCTTGTCGAAATCGACCTCGCTGTCGTCGCTGACCACTTCGAGGCGATATTCGAAAAGCTCGCTGAGGCCTTCCGATCCTTCAAAACGGGTGACGACGAGCTTGTCCTTGCCAAGGCTGCTCGTGAAAGAACCCATTCGTGTGTCTTGACCGAATATTTGTGCCACAGCCTGCCCTCGCTTTACCACGTCGGCCAATCAAGGCTAGCTCTGTTCAAGTTCAACGTCCATGCCATAGGCGCTTTGTCGCCTCCCACATTTAGGGGGTCCCAGTCATAGTCCACTCATCTGGGACTGGCGGGTTTCGACATTCTTGCTATTCTTGTTCGAGGGTCGATCGCTTTCCTGAATGAGACGCCTCTCGCGCAGTTGACGAGCGGTTCAGCCGGCCGACCCTGGAGCAAACGCTTTGGGCGTATCGTCGGTTATGGTTTGAGGACGGTGCGATGAGCCCGGTTGCGCAAGATTTGAGGCAGTTGGGGCATCTGCTCGCCACCGACACTTTGGCCGTCATTGCGGCAATTGCCCTGATGAGCTGGCTGCTGCGCCGGCGGGAAGGCGTCCTGGCCTGGCTCTGCTGCGCGGGTGCCGCCTGGTGCGCGTTCAACCTTGCGGGCCTGCCCCAGATCGAAACCCGACCCTTCGGCTTTTCGGTCGGCCGGATCGCCTTGCTCTACCCCCTGCTCTTCACCACGCTCGGCCTGGCAGCAAGCCTGGTCGGTGCGAGGCTTCCTCGCGGCCTCATGGTCGCGATGGCGCTGGCCTGTTTCGGCCTCGGCGCAGCGGCGATCCCGTTTCACGACCTGGCAACCACGCGGATCGCCGGTCTTGCGAGCCTCGGCGCAGCGCTGCTCCTGCTGGGTTTTTTTTGCAACGAAGGCGGAAACGCAGATCGCTACGCCTGAAAAACTGGCGCTGGTGATCCTCTACGCGCTCGGTCTCGCGGCGGTTGGCATCGATCTTTATGCCGGAACGATCTGGCCCGGCAAAGGTGTGTCGTTCGCACCCTATGCCGGTGTGATCCTCCTCGGCTTCAGTGGCTTCGTCGTCCTGCGGCACATCCTGGCCAATGCCGAGGCGCGAGAAAGGCTCAACCAGGCGCTCGGCCAACGTATCGAGACCACCAAGGCCAATCTGCTGGCGAGCGAAAGCGCGAGGCATGCCCTCGAAATCGCCCATGCGGTGAAGCTGGAGCGGGAACGCCTGATGCGGGAAATCCATGACGGCATCGGTTCGAGCCTCGTGGCGGCACTGGCTTCGGCCGAACGCCAGGGCAAGGAGAGCACGACGGCAGTCGTGGCCCTCAAGGGCGCGCTGACCGATCTTCGCGTCGCGGTCGATTCGCTCGAGCCGGTGGAAGGCAATGTCGCCACCCTCCTCGCCAGCCTGCGCTACCGCTACGAGCCCGAACTGCGAAAATCGGGCATCGGCGTCAAATGGATGGTCGAGGACGTGCCCGAACTCGACTGGCTCGACGCGCCGAGCGCCCTGCATGTGCTGCGGATCCTGCAGGAATCGGTCAGCAACACCATGGGCCACAGCAAGGCCACCCAGCTTACCTTCAAATGCAAGATGGCGCTGCTGCAGGGACGGCCCGGCCTCCGCGTCGAGATTGCCGATAATGGCAGCGGCTTCAATATGGAGGCTCCGGCCACAGGCCGCGGCCGCAGGAACATGCTTCAACGCGCGGAGGCCCTCGGTGCCACGCTGGAGGTGCTCAGCAAACGGGGCGAAGGCACCGCCACCATCCTTTGGCTGCCGCTGGTCCGCAGGCAGGGATTGAATCTGGAGGAGGGTCAGGCGGCAGAGCGGTAGACAAGACGCTCATACGCCGAAAGTAAAGGATCGATCGATCAAAAAATACTACCGCCGGCGGCCATGGTCATCGGCAACGATCGGCGCAGCATTTCCGCAGCCTCCCCTATATGGGGGGTTGCGGGTTGAGACGCAGAACAGCATCATTTCCAAAGGCGTTTTGTCATTTGAAGGAACCACGTCAAATCGCAAAGGCGCTCCGGACCAAAAAGTGGGAGTAGAAGTGCGGTTCGGACAAATCGCACTTTGCTTCGGCACAATCCCAACAGGTAGGCCAAGATGGCAGTCTATGCCGGCATCGAAACAGAGATTTCAGCCGACGCTCCCTGCGGGCCGGATCCCGATGCCGATTCCGACGCCCAGAATTTTCTCACCGTCGCCGAAGGCCAACTGCCGGCGAGCTACCGCAGCTTCAACAAGAAGTCGTTCGAGTCCAAGCAGACGCTTGCGGATCTGCGCGTGCATCTGGAGAAATCGCGCGATCTGCGCTATCTCGTCCTGGCGGCCAAGTATCATATTCTCTCGGATGATCTGCCCGGTTTCGTCGACGCCGTCGCAGCGACCAATGCCTTGCTCCTTGCGCAGTGGGATCATTGCCATCCGACCGAGGCGGCCGGCGGCGCCGAACTGAGGTCCGCCTTCCTCAAATCGCTCGACGACTTGCCGACAGTGGTTTTGCCGCTGCAGAGCGCCACCCTGATCACTGACAAGCGCCTGGGCGCGTTGTCCATGCGCTCGGTCCTGGTCGGGGAAGGGAAATTGCCTCCGCGCGAGGGAGAGACAGCCATCGATGCCTCGGGCGTCAGGGATGCCTTTCTGCGTTTCGAGCCGCTGCAGCAATTGGTGGACCTGACGGCTCATCTCGAGGCCATCCTCGCCAATCTTGACAGCCTGCGCCAGCTTTTCATCGACAAGGCCGGGCACGAGGCGGCACCGCAATTCGAGCAATTACCGGATCTGGTGCGCGCCATTCGCACCTATGTCGGCGGCATCGTCACCACGCGGGAGCCGGGCCTTGCACCGGCTCAGCCGGCTGAAGCCGAGAGCACGCGGGAGCAGGCGCAGACTGCCTCTGCATCCTCTGCGCCCGCTCCCCTCGCGCCTTCGGATGTCGCCTCGGTGAAGGAGGCTTCCAATGCGCTGGCGGCGATCCTGGCCTATTATGCCGGCAAGGAACCGTCGAGCCCGGCAAGACTGCTCCTCAAGCAGGCACATCTGCTCGTCGGCAAGTCCTTTGTCGAAGTCATGAAGATATTGGCACCCGGCCTCGTCGAGAAAGCGAAGATCCAGATCGGTGGCACCATGCCCTTTGCCTTGAACTTCGCCCAGCTTTCGGCGCTGGCAGTCGAGGAAGGCAAACCCGACGAGACCGAGGCCGAGGCCCGCACCTATTCTGTCGGGACGCGCGGCGAGGCCTCGGCCCTGATGCGCCAGATCGAAATCTTCTACAACAATATCGAGCCGTCGAGCCCGATCCCCATGCTGATCGAGAAGGCGCGAGCCCTGGTCGCCAAGGACTTCAATGCCCTTCTCGTCGAAATCTCGCGCAAAGATGAGAAGAAGGATGACAAGTCCTGATTCAACCAGGACGACGTATCGGGTGGAATAATACCGGGAGGCACTATCAATGCCCCTGGTCCCTTTTGGCAATCTCGGTCAAATCTTAGATTTGACATCGGAAATTACCAAGTGCCCAAGCCGAGGTTGCGTCAGCATTTTCGAAGCTTGGCATCATGAGACACCCGAGGAGCTAAGTAAGATATTCTTATTTGCTCTTCTAAGCTTTCGGACTAAGCCGATATCACTATTTCGAGAGTAGCAGGCAATTGTTTCGAAAGCTGATATCATTGGATCAGATATAGTACAGGAGGCGTCGGTGAAGATGCTGACCTCACATCAGGACCGGGACATGCGTCATTGCCTTGACTGGCGAGCCGGGCTATCGGCCGCCGCCCTCGCCGCAGTCATGTTCGCCCTGCCGGCGAGCGTCAAGGCAGCGGAGCGGCGCGTGGCCTTCGTGGTCGGAAACAGCCATTACACGGTCGTTCCCCAGCTCAACAATCCGGACAAGGACGCGCAGGCCGTCGCAGCCGCCTTGAAGCGCGAAGGTTTCGAAGTGGTGTCGGCGCTCGATCTCGACCGCAACGAGTTCGACAAGGCCCTGCAACGCTTCATCCGTTCGCTGCCGGGCGCCGAACTCAGCGTGTTCTATTATTCCGGCCACGGCATCCAGGTGGGCGGCGACAACCGCATCATCCCCATCGATGCCAAGCTGAAGGATCCGGCCGATCTGGAGGTGGAGACGATCAACGTCAAGACGATCTTCGCCTATATGCAGCAGAACTCCAAGACACAGCTCATCTATCTGGATTCGTGCCGGAACAATCCATTCCAGTCCCGCTCGTTCCTGGTCGGCCCCGAAAAGCAGATGGCGGTCGCCGGCGTCGGCCTCGCGCCCCAGACCAGCCCGCCGAGCAGCCTCATTGCCTATTCGACCCAGCCCGGTGCTGTCGCGGAGGACGGCACCGGCGACAAATCGCCGTTCACGGCCTCCATGGTGAAATACTCCTTCACGCTGGGCGTCGACGTGCAGCGCGCGCTCGACAAGGTGACCGACGACGTGTGGGAGGCAACCAACAAGCGCCAGCGCCCGTGGTCGGTCGGCACCTTGACCCAGCCGGTCTACCTGGCCAAGCCGGTCATTCGCATTGCCGCAGCGGCACCCGTCCAGCTTGCCAAGAATACCACCGTGAAGATTGGCCCGGCGCCCAAGCAGGGATCGGACAATTTCGCCGATCAGCAGGCCCCGATACAGGTTGCCGCATTGCTCGGCGAAACCTTCAACAAGCCGCGCCGCGTTCCAATCGGTGTCGGCCAGGTCGCCATGCTGGATGACCTGCCGCTGGTGCGCGCCGCCACCGGCGCGCAGATCCAGATCGCCGCGGCTCCGAGCTTCGGTACGATGTATCTCAACGGAGCGCCGCTGGCCGAGGGCGACGTCGTCGACCAGAACGCCGTCCGCTCCATCACTTTCGAACCTTCGATCGGCTCGGAGGGCAAGGTGCAGAGCGTGCAGCTCAAGGTCGAGCAGCCTGGGGGAGAAGGCCAGGTTGTCACCGGCAAGATCGAGTCCTTCGTGCCGATTTGCGACGACAAGGCGGGCGAGCCGCTCGATCCGCAAGGCGTCACTCTCGGCAAGTTGCCGAACGAGATCGACGCCAAGCCGGCCATCGCCGCCTGCAGCGAGGCCGTCGCCAAATTCCCCACTGTCGCGCGCTATAAATACGAACTCGGCCGCGCCAAGCTGGCCGACAAGGATGTCGCGGGCGCCATCGAACTCTTCAACGCGGCCGCCGATGCGGGCTATACGCGCGCCTACTACGAACTCGGCTATTTGGCCGAGCGCGGCCTCGGCCGCTCACAGGACCTGGTCGAGGCCAACAGACTGTTCAAAATGGGCGCCGAACGCGGCGATCCCTATGCCATGCTCGCTTATGGCCGCAACCTCACCCTCGGGCGCGGCGTGCCCAAATCCGTGGACGAGGGCGTCAAGCTGCTCAATCGGGCCGTGGAACTCGGGCACACCTATGCCATGAACACTGTCGGTGCCATGTATTATTATGGCCAGAACCTGCCGGCCGATCCGAAGCGCGGCATCAAGTTCTACGAAGCGGCGCTGGCGCGGCACGACATCTATGCCATGCGCAACATGGGCATCGCCTATCTCGACGGCAAAGGCGTGGCGCGCAAGCCCACCATGGCGATGGAGTTGTTCAAGCAAGCCTCCGAGGGCGGACATCCCAGCGCGCCCACCAATATCGGCGCCATGTATTTCAAGGGCAATGGCGTCAAGAAGGATCTGGCGAGTGCCATAAGCTGGTATGAGATCGGTGCCGAACGTGGCGACTTCTACGCGGCATCCAATCTCGGCTGGATCTATTCCAAGGGTCCGGCGGCGCAGCGCGACCTGGAGAAGGCCGCCTGGTATTCGAGCCTCGCCATCGCACTCGACGCTTATGGCGAACACAAGGATGAGGGAAAGAACCTCAGCGCCTTGCCGCTGGCCGAGAAGAAGAAGGTCATCGACAAGCTCAATGCCGAATTGGGCAGCGATGCGGTAACCCCGACATCGGATGTCGACGACACCATCGTGCTGGCTGCCCGCAAGGCCTGGCAGAAGCGGAACCCCCGTCTCGACCTGTTCTGAAGCAGGGCCGCCATACCGGCAGAGCGCGGCTTTTCTCCATGGCATCGAACCTGGCTTGCCGCCAGGTTCGATGCTGCCGTCGGCATTACGCGCCGCGCCCGAGCAGCTGCGTCGACCTTTGATAGTCCGCCAACATCATCATCTTCACATCGATGCGGTCATAGTCGACCATGAAGTAGCCGCTGTCGGTCCGGATGACCGCGTCGGGATGGATCTCCAGAAGGTCCTGGGCCATGACGCCGACATAGACCGGACCACCCCAGACATAGCGGAAGCGATAGATCGTCAGGCCGCTGGGAGACTGGCCGATGGCACGGATATCGGTCTTGAGCCGGCGATCGGACCAGCCACCGCCACCGCCCGAACCACCGCCGCCGCCACCACCGCCACTTCCGCCGCCCCCGCCGCTACTGCCGGCAGGCATCCTGTCGCGTGTATCGTCGCCGGCATCCGGCTCCATGATCACGCGCCTGCGGCGGGGCATCGTCGTATGGTGAGGCCGGGCGGGCCTGATCCTCCGGCGCGGCGGCTCCGGTTCATCCACATAGATGGGTTCGTTGGGGTAACCTGACGCGCAGCCGGCAAGCACAACGGCCAGCCCGCTTCCCAAGACCCCAAACAGCAGGCCCCGCCGAACTTCAAATTTGCTCGTCATCGGTATCTCCTAAAATCTGGCGGGCACACACCGCGCCGATATGGATCATAGCAAGTCCAGCGGATTCAGGCGTGACAGCCCGCACAGAGGAGCGCGCCGAATAGGATGACGCCGCCCCTTAAACTGACCGAATGGTCAACAAAATAAACGCCGAGACGACGGCCCCGGCGCAAATATAGAACAAAACTTGTTCTTGACATAGGCGTACTCGATCTTTGCAAAGCACTCGCATGACTTAAGGCATCAACGCCGGCCGCGCACCGGGTTCATCAAACACGGCTTCAATTCCGAGGAGTTGGCTTCGCCCCTATCATGGCCAAAGTCATTCCCCTTCCGCGAGCACGTGATCTCCAAGCAGGACTCGCCTCGCCCGCGTTTTATTCCCGGATTCGGTCAAGCGGATCATGCGGCGATCGACGGCGCTCGCTCTTGGGTACAATGCCCTCGGGGCTGCCATCCGGCGGTGAGGGCGATATGTGCAAGATCATGCCGTTTTCGCACGGCCGCACGGATATCGCCCAAGAACGTCCTGCGATTTGAATGAATTACTTCAAATCGCAAAGACGTGTCTAAGCAAAAAGTCGGAGCAGATAGGGGTTCGCCCTTGAACGCGCATCACCCTAGGATGGGCGCCCCTGCAGGATGCCGATCGCCTTGTTGAGCTGGGTGTCGTCCTTCTCGTTGGCGGGCACATAGGCCGAGGAGCCGCCTTCTTCGGCCTTGTCGGCATCCGGATTCGCCAGATGGCCCTTGAGGCCGGATTCGCCCTTCGTCTCGTCGGCACCCTTGAGATCGTCCGGCACGTTCTCCTTCACCACGATTTCGGGCTCGATGCCCTTGGCCTGGATCGAGCGCCCGGAGGGGGTGTAATAGCGCGCCGTGGTCAGGCGCAGCGCGCCGTCGCCCTGCAGCGGGATGATGGTCTGCACCGAGCCCTTGCCGAAGGAACGCGTGCCGACGATGGTGGCACGCTTGTGGTCCTGCAAAGCGCCGGCCACGATTTCCGAGGCCGAAGCCGAACCGCCATTGACCAGCACGACGATGGGTTTACCTCCCGTGAGATCGGGCCCGTCTGCAGCAAAACGCTGCACGTCGTCGACGTTTCGTCCGCGTGTCGAAACGACCTCCCCGCGCCCCAGGAAAGCGCCGGAAACCGAAACGGCCTGGTCGAGCAGGCCGCCCGGATTGTTGCGCAGGTCGATCACATAGCCCTTGAGCTTGTCCTGGCCGATCTTCTTGCTCAGCTTGTCGATACTCTTCTTCAGGCCGTCGAAAGTCTGCTCGGTGAATTGAGTGATGCGGATATAGCCGATACCTCCGGCTAACTCTTCATCCCTCACCGAGGCAACCTTGACGATGTCACGCACGAGCTTGACATCGAAAGGCACTCCCTTGCCCGCCCGCAGGATCCTCAACGTGATCGGTGTGTTGACCGGCCCGCGCATCTTGTCGACGGCCTGCTGCATGCTCAATCCCTGAACCGCCTCGCCATCCAGCGCAGTGATCACGTCGCCCGCCAATATGCCAGCCTTGGAAGCCGGCGAGTCGTCGATCGGCGATACGATCTTGAGGACGTTGTCCTCCATGGTGACCTCGATGCCGAGCCCGCCGAACTCGCCCTTGGTCTGCACCTGCATGTCCTGGAAGCTCTTGGCGTCCATGTAGCTCGAATGGGGATCGAGCGAGGCGAGCATGCCGTTGATGGCCCCCTCCACCAGCTTGCCGTCATCGGGTTGTTCGACATAGTCCGAACGCACCCGCTCGAACACTTCGCCGAACAGGTTGAGCTGCTTGTAGCTGTCGGCCAACGCGGCCTGAGCCCGACCGACGAGAAGAAAATGGGGTTGCGTCAGGGCAACCGTACCGAGCACGCCGAGCGCGGCTCCCGTGGATATGAGGGCGAGATTACGCATCAGGGTCTCATCTGTTGGCGGCCAAGTTCGAGTTCGAACGTACTCGATGCGCCTTCCATTCCCTCTTCCAAATCGCCCCAGGGAAGGCTGACAACACTGATACCGCGATTATGGCTGCATTTTGTTGTTCGTTCTTCACCGTCCAAATCGTGCTCGCCCTTCAATGAATGCGGGCCCGGCGTCTCCATGGCAGACGGAGTCATGGTTGTAGCTTTTTTCCTCGAAAAGCATTTTGATCGATCCTCGAGGTCTCGGTGAGGTTCAAGGCAGTGTCGCGTATCCGGAAGGCCGTTTCGAAGCAAAGGCATGGCAACACTCCTGGCCGGATATGCCTGGGCATCGTGACCTTCCTCATGGCGCTGTCATCGGTGCTGCCGGCCGCCCCTGCTTCAGCCGGCCAACAAAGGCATGAAGCACGGCAAAGCCCCACGCCCTGCGTGGCGTTGACGTTCGATGACGGGCCGGACATGACGCTGACCCCTCTCCTTCTCGATATTCTGGCCCGGGAAAAGGTCCATGCCACCTTCTTCGTGGTCGGCAAAAGGCTGGCTTATTCGCCCGGCCTGGTACGGCGTGAATTTCTCGAAGGCCATGAGATTGGCAATCATACTTTCGACCATCGGGCACTCACCGAACTGACAGATGGCGAAGCCATCGCCGAAGTGGAACTGACGGATGAGGCGGTCATGGAAGAAACCGGCCAGAGGCCGGATGTCTTTCGCCCGCCCTGGGGCAAGATCGATGCTCGCATCAAGGCGGCCTTGCGTGGTGCCGGCCTCTGGCGCCGAATGGCACTTTGGGACTTCGATTCCTTCGACTGGCTCGACGACACAGCGTCTCTGACCAGGCTGATCGGCGCCGGAGCCCCGGCGGGAGCCGTGATCCTGATGCATGATATCCATGCCAGCACCATCGAGGCCGTGCCGGACATCATCCACACCCTCAAGATGCGAGGCTTCCGGTTCGCCACGGTCGGGCAATTGCAGGCTTGCCGGCATGGGACGGAACCGGGCGCCGTATCGACGGCGCCTCATGCCTTGCCCGCACCGTCCCGCGATGCCCCCTATGGCAGCCTGGCCCATGCCCTGGATGCCATCGCCCCCTTGAAGGAATACATCGCTCATCGGCTCGGCTCCTGACGGCATGCTCGCGGGTGAAGATACCAGGCTGGAGCCTGACTGCACTGGCGCATGAAGCAAAGGCGGGTCAATCGCGAGTGCGCCCGATGGCGGGCGGCACGCAAGGCGCAGGCTGGGGATGGTCGCGAGGCGGGAACCAGATCAGCCGTACCGCGTCCTAGGAACAGGTACTTCGTCCCGGTCCTGGAGTGAGGTCCATGTTCAGGCTGCTTCTCGCCCTCACATGTGCACTCGTCTGCGGTGCCACGCAGGCCGCCAAGCTCGACCTCGATGGAGTCGATCGGGCGCAATTCAGCGAGGGCGAGCCGAAGGATGTCGATCCGATGCTGATCAAGGCGCAGATCCTTCTCGATCGCGCCCGCTTTTCGCCCGGTCTCATCGACGGCCGCCTTTCGGACAACTTCACCAAGGCCGTCGCGGCCTTCCAGGCGACGAACGGCCTGGCATCCGACGGCAAGCTCACCAGGGAAACCTGGGACAAGCTCGCGGCGACCTCCGTCGCCCCCGTGCTGACGACCTATGAGGTGACCCGCAAGGACGTGCGCAGCCGCTTCACCCGGCGAATTCCCACGCGCATGGAAAGGATGGCTCGTCTCAAACGGCTCGGCTATCGCAACCTGCGGGAGCAATTGGCGGAGCGTTTCCACGTCAGCCAACAATTGCTGACGATGCTCAACCCCGGTGCCCGTTTCAAAAAAATAGGTACAAGCCTGACGGTGCCTTATGTCGGCCGCAGCGCGCAACCTCCTGTTGCTGCCAGCATCGAGGTCGACAAGGCCTCCCGCCAGATACGTGTACTCGATCCTTCAAGCAACGTCCTTGCGGTTTACCCCGCCTCGATCGGCGGCGAGGAGAAGCCGGCCCCGAGCGGCTTGGCGGAGGTCAGGCACGTGGTGCACAATCCCACCTATTACTACGATCCGAAATTCGCCTTCAAAGGGATCAAGACCAAGCGTCCCTTCACCATTGCCGCCGGGCCGAACAATCCGGTGGGATCGGTCTGGATCGATCTTTCCATCGAAAGCTATGGCATCCACGGCACGCCCGACCCCGGTAAGATCGGCACGACCTTCTCGCATGGCTGCATCCGCCTGACCAACTGGGACGCCGAGGACCTCGCCACCATGGTCAAGCCGGGCGCGAAGGTCGAATTCAAGGGGGATACGGTGCAAAGCGAGAGCGAACGCTCTCCGTAAAGGCCTGCACGTCCTGCAACCGCCTCTACCGGGTACGGCGCTCAGCTTTCATGATTCATCCAGATCTTTCTGCGCAAGCTCTCTGAAGGCGTCCGGAACGGACCGCCTTCGATCCAGCGCCGCCGTCGCATAGCCCACCGCATCGCGCCCGAAGCGTTGGCGGATGAGATCCATGGCGCGATCGGCCGACTGGCGCGCAGTTCCCTGACAGGCGCCGGGCCGCCACTTCTCGTCGGGAAGGCCGAGCGGAAGATCGAGCTGGATCTCCCGCTCCTTGTGCAAATGGGAAACGCAAACCGCAACCAGCGTGATGACAGTCTCTCGCGGGTGATCGGCAAGCGCGATGCGCACCAGCCTGGTGGCAATCTCCGCCAGCACAATCGTCGCTGCGACCGGCGCCTCCAGCGTTGCCGACCGCGTGACGGCACGCATGTCGGCAAACCGGACGCGCACGGTCACGGTCCAGCCGGCCAAGGCCTTGGCGCGAAGGCGCGAGGCGACGCGATCGGCAAGCTGAAGCACGGCCGGCACGAACACGCCTTCGATGGCGGGTTGCCGCCCCAGCGCGGATTGCGCGCCGGCGGATCGGGCTCTGTGCTGCGTGCGGATTCGGCGGGGATCCCGGTTCCAGGCGAGTGACCGGAGCTTTTCACCAGCCGCGCGCCCCAGAAGCCGCTCGATCGAGTGGCCGGGCGTATTGGCGAGTTGGCCGATGGTAAGAATGCCACGCTCCTTGAGCCTGGCCTCGGTCACCGGCCCGACACCCCACATCAGGCCGACCGGGAGGTCATGAAGAAAGTCGAGCTCGTGAGCCGGATCGACGACGACGAGGCCGTCCGGCTTTGCGACCTGGGAAGCGATCTTGGCCAGGTGCTTTGTCCGCGCGACGCCGATGGAGATCGGTAGACCCAACTCGTTCCGCACACGCTCTCGAATGGTTGCCGCGATATCGGCCGGCGTCCCGAAGAGATGGGTGCAGCCGGCGACATCGGCGAAAGCCTCATCGATCGAGATACGCTCTACCAGCGGCGTGAAGTCACCCAGGATGGCGATCGCCGCATCGCCAAGACGCTGATAGTCGTTGAAATGCCCACCAACGAAAAGGAGTTGCGGACACAGCTCCCTCGCCTTGCGGCCCGACATGCCGCCATGCACCCCGAAAGCCTTGGCCTCGTAACTCGCCGCCAGCACCACCCCGCCGCCGACGGCGATCGGCCTTCCGCGCAGATTGGGGTCGAGGAGTTGCTCGACCGAGGCATAGAAGGCGTCGAGGTCGGCGTGGAGAATGGTGGCAAGGGTTTCCATGACCCGGAATCCCGCATAGAGATGTTCCTTATTTGTTCTAGACAACGCAGGCAAAGTCAAGGCCCCGGAAGCGGCTGGCAGCTCCAGCCCCCGAGCGGTAAGCCAGCGATCGCCGAAACGCTCGGTGCCGCACCAAGCGAAAGCTCGCCGATGGTCTCGTATCCATTGCAGCGCGTGCATGTTCATTCGCCATCGTCGCGACGGCAAGCATCAAGGCGCCGCTTTCAAGGACGGTACAGCCAGTCCTTCCTGTCACAGAAGGCCATAGGCGCCATGGCAGTACGCACGCCCATGGCTCAACAGACACAATCCTAGCACTACTTTGGCAGATTAAGTGCTTGTTAAGTTATCTGATCAATGCTGATCGCTTGAGGAGGGTCCCGAGCG
>NZ_JBFNQD010000005.1:0-430087 GCF_040797145.1 Labrys neptuniae
CGTAGCGACCCATCATAAGACCCGGTCGCCTCGAAGACGATGAGCTTGATCGGATCGGCTTGCAGCAGCTCGAAGGTTGAGATGATCGCCTGCGCCGTGTTGTCGATGCGTTCGACATGCTGAGTGGTGGCATTGAAAATGTCGAGATGGTGCTTGGAGACATCGATCCCGATGAAGCCAGGGTGTATGATCATCGCGCCTATCCCTGTGCTACGAGGTCCGGTGGTGCGGCCTCGATCAACTGTTCAGATTGGGTACTCGAACGCGGGCGAGGACCAAGCCAGGAAACGGTCTTCAACGACCCAGGATCGCACGGTCTCTCGCCCGCACCCATCCTGACACAGTCTAACTACACAGGGACCGCCGGCATCTCTGCCTGCTTTTGGAAGCGTTAGCCAGACCGCGGGAAAAGCAGGCAAAGATGCCTGCGATCCGAGAAAAACCGCTCTCTCTACATATTCCCGCGGATCAGGTCCGTAGCCTTCTCGCCGACCATGATCGCGGCGGCATTGGTGTTCGAGCCGATCAGGCTCGGAAAGGTCGAGCTGTCGCAGATGCGGATCCGCTCGAGGCCCCGCACCCGCAGTTGGGGATCGACCACGGCCATCGCATCGATGCCCATCTTACAGGTGCCGCTGGGGTGATAGGAAGTCCTGCCGTAGCGGCGCGCATAGTCCGCAAACTGGGCGTTGGTTCTGACGTCGTCTTCCGGCAGATGCAGCCGCTTGATGAACTTCTGCAGGGAAGGCCTGGCGAAGATCTCCCGGCTGATCCTCACCCCCTCGGCGGACACGCGGACATCGTCCGGCTCCGCCAGGAAATTCGGGTCGACGATCGGATTGACGGCAGGATCGGAGGAAGCCAGCCGGACCGATCCGCGGCTTTTCGGGCGAAGCGTGTAGGAGTTCAGCGTGATGCCCGATCCGGAGGGAACCGTGGGCACGCCCGCTTCGGCGCCCGCGCCGGCCAGGAAATGGAATTGCAGGTCCGGTATCGCGGCATCGGCATCGGCATCGCCATACCAGAAGGCGCCGCCCTCGACGACATTGGAGGTGACCGGCCCGGACTTGAAGAGCAGGTATTGGAGCCCCGCCCATAGCATCCAATGCCATTTGTTGTACTTGTCGAGGCTGGTCGGCCCCTTCAGTTCCGCCACGATGTCGACGCCGAAATGGTCGTTGAGATTCTCGCCCACGCCGGGCAAATCCTCGACCACCTCGATCCCCAATTTCCTAAGATGATCAGCAGGCCCGACCCCCGAAAGCATCATGATCTTGGGCGATCCGATCGCCCCGGAGGTGACGAGGACCTCGCTCTCCGCTCTCGCGATGACGAGCTGGCCATTCCTGACGAATTCGACGCCGATGGCGCGCCCCTTCGCGAACAGGATGCGCCGGACGAGGCAGCCAGTCTCGACGGTGAGATTGGACCGCTTCGCTGCCGGCCTGAGATAGCCAACGGCCGCCGAGCAGCGCCGCCCGTTGCGGATGGTCGTCTGGTAGATCCCCGCGCCTTCCTGTGCCCTGCCATTGAAGTCCGGATTATAGGGCATGCCGAACTCCTGGCAGGCCTGGACGAAGGCGCGCGACATCGGCTGCGGGTCGGGCAGGTTCGAGACCCCCAGTGGCCCGTCCGCCCCATGCATGTCGCCGGACAGAATGGTGTTGCCTTCGGAGCGGATGAAATAAGGCAGCACCTCCTTGAAGGACCAGCCGGCCGCCCCCTCCTCGCTCGCCCAGCGGTCGAAATCGGCGGCGTGGCCCCGTGTGTAGATCTCCGCATTGATCGAGGAGCCGCCCCCGATCACCTTGGCCTGGGCATAGGGGATCTCCCGGTCGCAGGCATGGCGCTGCGGCGCCGTCTTGAGGCCCCATGTCAGCGGCCCCGCCGTCATCTTGGCGAAGCCGACCGGCATGTGGATGTAGGGGTTGGTGTCGCGGCCGCCGGCCTCCAGCAACAGCACGCGCACGGCCGGGTTCTCGCTGAGGCGCGCGGCAAGCACGCAGCCCGCCGACCCGCCGCCGACGATCACATAATCGTAGCCATCTTCCTTCATCAGCGCACCCAAGGCTCGCGCTTGCCAATCTCGATATGGACGGACTTGATCTGGGTATACTCCTCGATGCCGTAGGAGCCAGCCTCGCGTCCCCAGCCCGACTGATTGAAGCCGCCGAGCGGAAGCTCCGGGCCGCCGGCCAGCGTGGTGTTGACCCAGAAGCGGCCGGCACGAACGCGGCGGGTCACGTTCAAGGCCTTGTCGATGTTCTTGGTCCACACGCTCGCGGCCAGGCCGTAGACGGTGTCATTGGCCATGGCGATCGCTTCGTCCTCGCTGTCGAAGGGCATGACCGCAAGCACGGGGCCGAAAATCTCGTCGCGGGCGATCGCCATCGAGCCGGTGACGTCCCCGAACAGAGTGGGCGCGATATACTGGCCGCGACCGAAGTCGAGCGCTTCCCCGCCGCAGACCAGCCGCGCGCCCTCCTCCTTGCCCTTGGCGATATAACCCAGAATGGTCTCGTTCTGGGCCGTGGTGGTGATGGCGCCGATCTGCGTGCTCGGATCGAGCGGATCGCCGACCTTGACCTTGGCCAGCTTGGCGGCGACCAGCTTCTCGAACTCCGCCGCCACCGAGCGTTCGACGATCAGGCGGCTGCCGCTCACGCAGCACTGGCCGGTGTTGAAGCCGATACCGAACGCCACGCCATCGGCAGCATCCTCCAAATCCGCGTCCGCGAAGACGATCTGCGGATTCTTGCCCCCGAGTTCCAGACCGAGCTTCTTGAAATTGCCGCCGGCTGCCTCGACGCAGCGCCGACCCACGGACGTCGAACCGGTGAAGGACACCATGTCGATATCCAGATGTTCGGTCATGGCCTGGCCGATCACGCTGCCCGAACCGGTGACGACATTGTAGCAACCGTCGGGCAGCCCCGCTTCCGACAGGATCTCTGCCAGCATGAGGGTGGTGGCCGACGTCACCTCGGAGGGCTTTGCGACGATGGTGCAGCCGGCCGCAAGGATGTAGGGCACCCTTTCGCAGAGGATCAGGAAGGGGAAGTTCCACGGCGTGATCAGGCCGACCACGCCGATCGGCTCCCGTGTGACCAGGCCGAACATGCCGTCGCCCAGATTGTTGAAGGCATCGCCATGCAGCGTCCTGGCGAGGCCGGCGGCATATTCGAACATGCCGGCGCAGCCATCCACTTCCGCCCGCGCCTGGCTGATGGGCTTGCCGTTCTCCAGGGTTTCCCAATAGGCGAGTTCCGCGGCACGGCTGCGCAGGATCTGGGCGGCACGCAGGAGCACGTTCGCCCGCTCCACGGCCGGGATCCTCGACCAGCGCCCGTCCTCGAAAGCGCGCCGCGCTGCCTTGACGGCAAGGTCCAGGTCTTCTTTGGTGCACTTCGGAATGCGCGTCACCGGCACGTCATGTCCCGGGCTGCGGCGCTCGAAATAGGCCCGGTCTCCCGCCTCCATCCGCTTGCCATCGACAAAAAAGCCGAACGTCCTGGGACTGTCGGGAAGCGCCTGTCTACCGACGACCTGGTCCATGTCCTGAATCCTTTTATTCTAAGAGCAATTGTGTCAACGCGCTCGGGGCGCACGTCATTCCGTTGCCTTGGCGGGCCGTCACGCCGTCGTGTCGATCTGCGTTTTCAGGACGGCCGGCCGGCCCTGGATGGTTTCGAAGGCCGATTGAATCGCGCTCAGCGGCACGACCGAGCCGATGAAGGCGTCTACCTGGAAGCGCCCGTGTTTGAGCAGCGTCAGGGCATCGTGCATGTCCTGGCCGATGCCGGCTACCGAGCCCTTGACCGAGTTTTCCCGCAGCACCGTTTCGAGCAAGGGAAGCGGCACGCTGTCATCAGGGCTGGTGATGCCGAAGGCGGCAACATGGCCTCCGGGGCGGATGAGCCTGAAAGCCTCGGCGTAGAGTGCGGGGGCGCCGACGCTTTCGATCACCACGTCCGCTCCCCGCCCTTCCGTCGCCTCGGCGACGAGCCTGCGAGCGTCCTTGGGGTCGGTGATGACGAGATCGGCGCCGGCCTTCTTCGCGAGTTCCGCACGAGGTTGCGAGGGTTCCACCACGATGATCGGCGCGGCGCCGACGAGGCGCATCATCTGGATGTGGAGATTGCCGATCGGCCCGGCGCCGAGCACGACGACCGACATGCCGAAACCGATGGCGGATTTGCGCGCGGCCCGGACGACACAGGCGACCGGCTCCGTCAGGGCAAGCAGCTCGGGCTTGGCTTCGCCGGGCGCAGGGATGACCAGGCGCGCCGGAACCGCGACGAACTCGGCAAAGCCACCATCGCGATGGATGCCGATCTGGCTGACCGCCTGGCAGTTGAGGACCTCGCCGCGGCGGCAGAAGAAGCAATGTCCGCAGCCGACATTGACGTCCGCGACGACACGCTGCCCGACCTGCAAGCCCTGAACCCTGTCGCCGACGCGGCTCACCGTGCCGGTGAACTCATGCCCCGGGATGAAAGGCAGGGTGTCGGCGGCATAGTGACCGCTGAAGATATGGATGTCGGTGCCGCAGATGCCGCAGCGATCCACCCTGATGAGAGCGTCATCAGGGCCGATCCGGGGGATGGGCACCTCCCGGACTTCGAACCTCCCGGGGTGGGTGAGCACTGCGGCTCGCATCATGTCCATGTCGCCAATCCCTCGTTTATTTCACGATCCGCATCTTCGAGCGGTCGATGGTGAGGGCGATCGCAACGATCAGCACGATGCCGAAGAAGATCTGCTGGCCGGTCGCGGGGATGTTGAGATAGAGCATGCTCGCGCGTACGACCGCGACGATCATCGCGCCGATGAGCGTGTTGACGACACCGCCGACGCCGCCCGTGAGCGGGGTGCCGCCGACCAGCACCGCGACGATGGCCGGCAGGAGGAAGCCCTCGGCCAGGGTCGGCGAGCCACCCGAGAGCTTGACCGAGAACATCAGCCCCGCGATCGCCGCGAACAGGCCGGAAAGGGCAAAGGCCAGGACCTTGTAGCGCTCGACCCGGATGCCCGATGCCACGGCCGCAAGTTCGCCGGCGCCCACGGCCTTCAGCGTGCGCCCGGCGGTCGTCCGGCTTTGAATGAACCATGCGATCGCAAGCAGCCCCAGGGACACGACCAGTTCGTGGGGTATCCCGGCGGTTCTGCCGAACATCCATCCGAACGCCTGGTCCCTGGCTGCCACATCCATGTGCAGAGCGCGCTGGCCCGACGCGAACTGACCGACCGAAAGGGCCAGGCCGCCGACCGCCAAAGTGGCGATGAAGGAGGGCACCTTGAGCCTCGTCGTCACCAACCCGGAGACGGCGCCGAACAGCAGGCCGACCAGCGCGATCAGGAGGGCGCTGAAGACGCCGAGATAGGGCAGCGACAAGGTGGCGAGCACCGTCGTCATGTTCGCTACCGATTGGGCCGAAAGATCGATGCCGCCGATATAGATGGCGAGCGTCATGCCGAGCGCCATGATGAACAGCGGCGCAATGTCGGCGCCGAGTTCCATCAGGTTCTGCGGCCTGAGGAAGGTGGGGTCCATGATGCCGACAAGCAGGATCAGCACGAGAAGCGTGATCCAGGGGAAATGGCGCTTGAGCTGGTGGAGATTCATCACCCTGGCGCTCACGTCATGTGATGAAGCAGGTCGTAAAGGGAGGGCTTTGCGCCTGGCTGACAATTGAACCATTTTTGGATCTCGCCATCCTTGACAACGGCTATGGTGTGGCTGAGGCCGATGGCCTCTTCGAGCGTGTCGGCGATGAGCACGATGCCCACCCCATCGGCCGACATCTCCCGGATCATTTCGTAGACGTCCTCCTTGGCACCGATGTCGAGGCCGCGCGTGGGATGGTCGAGGAGGATGATGTTCGAGCCGCCGCTGCGCCATTTGGCGAGCACGACCTTCTGCTGGTTGCCGCCCGAGAGGTTTCCGCAATCGGCGTTCTCCGAGGAGGCCTTGATCGACAGGCGCTTGATCCAGTCGCGCGCGAGCTTGCGCTCGGAGCCGATGTCGAGAACGCCGGCCCTGGCATAGTTCCTGAGCTGCGAGAGCGTCATGTTTTCGAAGACGTTCATGCCGCCGACGATGCCTTCGATCTTGCGCTCCCTGGGGACATAGCCGATGCCGCGGGCGACACCCTGCGAAGGACCGAAGTCGTTCACCGGACTGCCATGGAACGCCAAGGTGCCCGATTGCATGCGCTCCAGGCCGAAGATCGTGCGCAGGATCGCCTCGCTGCCGCACCCTTCGACCCCGACGAGCGCCAGCACTTCGCCGGCATGCAGTTTGACGGAAATGTCCTTGTAGTGGCCGGGCAGGCTGATCCGGTCCGCCTGCAACAGCAGCTTCTGGACATCGTAGGGGCGCTGCTTTTCTTCGCGGTAATATTCCTGGTTGATGTCGCGCCCGACCATCCGCTGCTGGATGGCTTCGGCCTTGGCCTCGGCGCCTTTGACGACATCGACCACCGCACCATCCTTGAGCACATAGATGCGGTCGGACAGTTCGATGACCTCGTCGAGGCGATGCGAGACGAAGATGAAGGAGGCGCGCTTGCGCAGGTCGCGCACCAGGCCGAACAGCAGCCCGATCTCCTCCTTCGAAAGTACCGATGTCGGCTCATCGAGGAGGATCACGAGATGGCCATGCACGCGCTCCTCGAGCGTCAGCACCTTCGCCAATTCGACGAGCTGACGCTGGGCAAAGGAGAGCTTGGCGGTGACCGTCCTGGGGTCGATCTGCAGCTTGACCTTCTTGAGCTGTTCGCCGGCCGCCTTGGCCATGCGCTTCCAGTCGATCTTGCCGAAGCGGGCGAACTGCTTCTCGAAGCCGAGGAAGATGTTCTCCATCACGCTCAGATTGGGAATGAGCGACTGTTCCTGGAAGACCATGCCGACGCCGCGATCCATCGCTTCACGCGGGTTCTGGAAGCGGACGGCCTTGCCGTCGACGAGCACCTCGCCGCCGTCATGCTGGACGGCGCCATAGATCACCTTCATCAGCGTCGACTTGCCGGCGCCGTTCTCGCCGACAAGCCCGATGATCTCGCCGCGGTCGATCTGGAAATTGATGCCCTTCAGGGCATGGACGCCGGGGAAGCGTTTTTCGACGTTTCGAAGTTCGAACATGGCGCGCCTATTTCACGAAGGCCAGCGATCGACGATCGGTGGACAGATAGACTGCTGTGATGACCAGAAGGCCGAGGACGCCGTCCTGGACGTAGCTCGGCAGGCCGACCACCACCATGCCATTGCCGATGACGTTGACGATCAGCACGCCGACCAGCGTGTTCCAGACACCGCCGGCGCCGCCCCAGAGCGCCGTGCCGCCGACGACGACCGAGGTGATCGAGACGAACATGAAGTTACGGCCAGTCACGGTCTCGGCGATGCCGATCTGGGCCACGGCGAGAATGGCGCCGAGGGCATAGAAGACGCCGGCGATCATGAAGCAGATGACCCGTACCCTGGAGACATTGAGGCCCGAGGCATGGGCCAGGTCCTCGCCGCCGCCGACGGCGTAGAAATTCCGGCCGATGGTCGTCTGTGTCTGGATGAACCAGCCGGCGATGACCGCCGCGAGCGCCACATAGGCCATCAGCGGAAAGCCGCCGAGACGGTAGGTGAGCAGCGAGCGAAAGAGCGGATCCTCGACCAGGATGCGGTCACCGCCCGTGATCAGCAGCGAAAGCCCGATGCCGACGAAGCCCATCGAAAGGCTGGCCATGAAGGAGGGAATCTTGAGGCGGACATGGACCAGGCCGGTCACCGCGCCGAAGATCGCTCCGACCGCCATGGCGCCCGGGATCGCCAGCCAGCCCCAACCGGCCAGGGAACCACCCAAGGCTCCGAACAGCGTCGCGAAAAGCACCGCGCAGACCGCGACCGAGCCTTCCATCGACAGGTCGATCGAGCCCATCAGGATGACGAATGTCACGCCCACCGCGACCATCAGCGCCGGCGTCGACGAGATCGCGATGCGCGCAAAATTGCGCACCGACAGGAAGTTGGGATTGACGACCGAGAAGAACAACACCAGCGCCAGGAGCACCAGGACGGGCGCCCATTTCTGAATATTGTCCTTGGTGAGCAGGCTATCCATGTCGCGCTCTTGCGTCAGAGGGAACGGGATGCAGGCGCACGCCCTTTCCCATGGCGTTTTGCGATTTGGTGGAATCACCAGGAAACGCAAAGACGCGTCGAAACAGGGAACCAGAGCAAACAAGCGTTCACGCTTGAACGCGCTTTGCTCTGGAGGGCAGCGTGCGACCGATGCGGAAGGAAGGGATCAGGACTTGTACTGGATCTGTCCCTTGCTCGGGCCCCAGAAGTCCTTCCAGTCATATTTGGGATTGCTGTCGAGATATTTCGCCTTGAATTCCTGGGCGTCCTTGGGCGTGACCAGGATCGTCGGCCCGTAGAACTCGCGATGTTCCTTGGGTTCGCTCGAGGGCTTGAAGGCCCCTGTCGCCGCGTAATAGGCAAGCGCCGCGCTGATACCGCCACCCCAATAAGGGTTGGTAAAGACAGTCGCCAGGATCTGGCCCTTGGCGACGAGTTCGACAGCCTGCTGGTTGCCGTCATAGGAGACGACGGGCATTCCCTCGATACCCTCGGCGCGCAGTGCCTCGAGCACGCCATAGGCGATCGTGTCATTGGCGCAGTGAACACCCTTGATCTCGTCGCCATAGCGCGTGATGAAGCCGGCCATGACCTGGTTGGCCTTCTGGGTATCCCAATCGGCCGGCTGCGCGTCGAGCAGTTGCACGTCGGGATAGTCCTTGAGGGCCTTCTTGAGTCCGTTGAGGCGCTCGATGGCAGGATTGTTGGAGGCGATCCCGCCCAGGTGAACCACGCCACCCTTCTTGCCCATGGCGTCCATGAGGATGCGGGCCGTCTGCTCGGCCGGTCCCTCATCCGACCAGGTCATGTGGGAGACGTAATGGTCGCCGAAGTCCCAGGGATGCAGATCGTCGGTCTTGTTCCAGATGGTGGAGACATAAGCGCCGGCGGCGGCGACGGCCTCCACCACGGGACGGCAGTTCGGTGCATCGTTCGCATCGATCGCCAGCGCGACGTTACTGCCATTCTTGCCGAGCAGCGCCTTGACGTCCGCCAGCGACTTTTCGCTGGAGCCTTCGTTGATGAGATTAACCAGGGCGGTCTTGGGCAGCCCCAGGCTCTCGACGAAGGCTTCGCCGCCCGAGACGATGTAGTTCCAGTAGGGATTGGTCCTGTCGCGATAGCTCCAGGCTATCGTCGGATTGGTTGTCGCCGCTCGTGCGGGCCCCGATCCCAGCGCGCCGAGCGCCGCCAGGCCTCCCAGGCCATAGGCCGATGCCAGCAGCAGATTGCGGCGATTGACCGTCTCCTGCTCGATGAATTTCTTGATGAACGACATGCCTTCCTCCCCTGCGGACCCGTGCATCGCACCGCGTTTTTGAGCGTCACCGGACGCTGCCGCATTTTCGATATTGCACTATCTAGTTACTTCGTTATCGATGGCGTGTCAACGCCGCTGGATGCACGGAGCTGGCCTCGGATCGTTGCAGCAGGGCAGTGCGGGAAAGTGCATACGGCACTGGCGCCGCGCCAAAGTAACCAGTAAGTTACCAAAATTCTTGAGCGAATCCGGCTAGCAGCGGACAAAGTGCAACTGGAAAGAGATCACGGACGGCAGCGCGTCAGGCAACGCCAATGAGGTAGGAATGCTCACCAAGTCCCCCAAGCGCCCTCGGATCAGAGACGCGGAAGCCACCCAGGCAAGAATCCTGGCCGCAGCAAAGAAGGAATTTGCGAAGAACGGACTTGGCGGCGCGAGGGTCGATATCATTGCCGAACGCGCCAAGGCCAACAAGCGCATGATCTATCACTACTTCAACAGCAAGGAAGATCTGTTTCAGCGCGTTCTGGAAGACGCCTATTCCGACATACGAACGGCCGAGCAAAAACTCGACCTGGAGCGCCTCCCACCCAAGGAAGCGCTTGAACGTCTGGTGCGCTTTACCTGGACCTATTACCTGAAGAACCCAGAATTCTTGACGCTCGTCAACAGCGCCAATCTCCACAAGGCGAAGCACATCAAGAAATCCGAGGTCGTTCGCCAGGTGAGCACGCGCTTTGTCGACATGGTCGGGAACCTGCTCGACCGCGGCGTCGAGACCGGCGAATTCCGATCGGGCATCGACCCTGTACAGCTGAATATAACGATCGCGGCAATCGGATATTACTATTTTACGAACCGCTATACCGGGTCGATCGTCTTTCAGCGCGACCTTATGACCCCCGAAGCACTGGAAGAACGGATCCGTTTCAATGTCGATACCATCATGCGACTTGTAGAAGCCTGACGCATGAACGGGTCAACGCGAACCGAGCTGTCGCGGGCAGGGATGAATCGCATCGTCCTTGCCGAAAATCAGCGGCTGTCGCCGAAGACGTGAGCCGCCTCTGCATCGAACCGCAGCCATACCGCATCGCCGCGGCTGAGGCCGGCAATAGCCTCGTGGCCGAACGGCAGCCTTACGGACAGTTCGTGTCCCTTGCCTGTCCTCGTCACCACATGAATGTTGTTGCCCAAAAAGGTGATGTCGCTGACTGTGACGGGCACCCCCTTGTCCGGCGACGCTTTCGACAAGAACAAGCGTTCCGGCCGCAGCATGACCGAAGCCTTGCTGCCGGAGGCCGAGCCGTGCATGGGCACATCGGGCACCGTCATCGTGTCGCAGATCGAGATGCTGGCACGGCCGGGGGCTGACGAGAGAATCTCGCAGGGCAGGAAATTGCTGTCGCCGATGAATTCGGCCACGAAACGCGTCGCCGGATTGGCATAGAGTTCCGGCCCGGTTCCGATCTGGTCGATCACCCCCTTGGAGAAGACCGCGATGCGATCGGACAGGCGCAGCGCCTCTTCCTGGTCGTGCGTCACATAGAGGATGGTCACACCTGTCTGCTGATGGATGCGGCGGATCTCGTACTGGATCTCCTCGCGAAGCTTCTTGTCGAGCGCGGACAAGGGCTCGTCCATCAACAGCACCGGAGGGTCATAGGCCAACGCCCTGGCGAGAGCCACGCGCTGCTGCTGGCCGCCCGACATGTTGGCCGGCTTGCGGTCCTCATACCCCTCCAGCCGGACGAGCCGCAGCATCTGCCTGACCTTGGCATCGACCTCGGCCTTGGGCTTGCGCCGGACCCTGAGGGGAAAGGCGATGTTCTCGCCGACGGACAGATGCGGAAACAAGGTATAACGCTGGAAAACCATGCCGATATTGCGCTGGTGCGAGGGGGTGGACAGCAAGGTCGCCCCGTTCAGCTTGATATCGCCCGCCGTCGGATTGTCGAAGCCGGCCAGGATATAGAGCGTCGTGCTCTTGCCCGAACCGGAGGGGCCGAGAAAGGTCAGGAATTCGCCTTTCTCGACATCGAGGTTGACGTTCTGGACTGCGACGACAGTGCCGTATTCCTTGCGGATGCCTTGGATTTGCAGGAAGGGCTGCGTCATGATTTCAATCCTTTACGCACGAGAGCGACCAGCGTCATCAGGACCAGGGTCAGCAGGATCAACAGCGTCGAGGCTGCTGCAACCACCGGCGTCAGATCCTGGCGCAAGGTCGCCCAGACCTTGACCGGCAAGGTCTGCAGGGTGGGGCTTGCCATGAAGATCGCCACCACCACCTCGTCCCACGAGGTCAGGAAGGAGAAGATCGCGGCGGAAAACAGGCCGTGGCTGATCGAGGGCAGCGTGATCCTGATCTTGGCCTCGAGCGGCGATGCCCCGCACAGCACGGCCGCATCCTCGATCGACTTGTCGAAGCCCTCGAGGGCGCTGCTGATCGAGAGGATGGAGAAGGGCAGCGCCAGGACCAGATGGGAGGCGACGAATCCGGTCATGGTGCCGTTCAGCCCGATCTTCAGGAAGAAGGCATAGAGGCCGACGGCCAGCACCACCACCGGCAGGATCATCGGCGTCAGGAACAGGGCCTTCAGCCCTTCGCGGAACCAGAACCGGCCGCGCACCAGGCCGAAGGAGGTGACGAGCCCCAGCAGGACGGAAAGCACCGTCACGATCGCCGCGATCTTGAAGCTGGTCCAGGCCGACTGCAGCCAGCGCGGATCGGCGAACAGATCCGAATACCATTTCAGCGTCCAGCCCGGCGGCGGGAAGATCAGCCATTGCGACGAGCCGAATGACAGGGCCGCGATGAACAGGATCGGCAGCAGCAGGAAGGCAGCGGTCAGGGCCGTGATGGCGAGCAGGACGAATTTCCACCAGCCCAGGCGTTCGAAGTTCAGCAGCATGCTAGCGCCCTCCCAGGCTATGGTAGCGGAAGAAGCGCAGCTGCACGGCGTAAAGCGAGAGCGTGACGACGAGGAGGACCAGCGCTGCGGCGCCCCCCATGCCCCAATTGACCAGGGACTGCACGAACTGGGCGATGAGTTCGGCCAGCATCATGTTGGCGGTACCGCCGAGCAAGGCCGGGGTGACGAAATAGCCGAGCGACATCACGAAGACCATGAGCGCGCCGGCGACCATGCCCGGCACCGCCAGAGGCAGGAGAATGCGCGTCAGCGATTGCCAGCGCGTGGCGCCGCACAGGGCAGCGGCCTGGAGGATCGCCGGATCGATCTTCCGGATCACCCCATAGAGCGGCAGCACGATGAAAGGCAGCATGATGTAGACCATGCCGATCGTCACGCCGACGAGATTGTTGACCAGCGCCAGCGGCTTGTCGATCAGCCCGATGCTCATGAGCAGCTTGTTGATCACGCCGGTGCGCTGCAGCAGCACCATCCAGGCATAGGTACGGGCGAGCAGGTTCGTCCACATCGACAGCAAGAGGATCGCAAAGACGATGGCGGCGAGCTTCCTGGGCATGATCGCCAGCGCCCAGGCGACGGGAAAGCCGATGGCCAGCGAAACCACCGTCACCACCGCCGACACCAGGAAAGTGTTGAAGAAGATCCGCAGATAGGTGGAGGAACCCAGCAGTTCGGCATAATTGCCGAAGCCCGGCACGGGTTCCAGGACGCTTCGCAGCAGCAGCAGGGCCACCGGCACGACGAAGAAGAGGGCGACGAAGGCTAGGGCCGGCATGATCCAGGCCAGGCCCGTCGGCCTGGTCGGGCGCGAAACAGGCTGTACCGCGGCGCCGGCTATTATCTGCTGGGACATGGCAATCCTTTCCGCATGGGACATATCGGGAAGCCCGAACAGTCCGTCGTTCCGGCTCCCGTCCGGGCCATCCTTGCATCATTCGATGTTGCTGCCGGGCAGGAACGGGTGGGAGGGAGCACTCCCTCCCCTTGCACGCTGCTCCGCTTTACTTTGCCTGCCAGTTTACTTTGCCTGCCAGGCGTACCAGCGTTCGCCGATCGCATCGCGGTTGGCAGCCCAATAGGTCATGTCGGCGTTGACCTGGCTCGCCTTCTGCTGATCGGGCAGGGTCTTGACCGTCTCCGCATCCATGAGCTTGGCGGAACCTAGGTTGATCGGCGCATAGCCCGTCGTAGCAGCCATGTCCGCCTGGGCCTGGGCCGAGGTGGCGAAGGCGATGAACTGCATGGCGGCATCCTTGTTCTTCGTGCCCTTGGGCACGACGAGCGAGTCCGCCGCCGTGATGTTCTGTTCCCAGGATGTCTCGACCTTGACGCCGGTCTTGGCGAGCGCCGTCATACGGCCATTCCAGACGCTGCCGAACGGGGCTTCCGCCGAAGCGATCAACTGCTGCGACTGCGCCCCGCCCGACCACCAGATGATGTCGGCCTTGATGGTGTCGAGCTTCTTGAAGGCGCGGTCGAGATCCAGCGGGTAGAGCTTGTCCGCCGGCACGCCGTCAGCCAGCAACGCGGCTTCGATCACGCCGGGCGCCGACCATTTGTAGAAGGTCCGCTTGCCCGGGAATTTGGCGGTGTCGAACAGATCCGCCCAGGTCTTCGGGCAGGCCGCCACCGCATCGGCGTTACAGCCGATCACGAAGGAATAATAGAAGCTGCCGACCGAATAGTCGGTCACGAAGCGCGGATCGAGCTTGGATTTGTCGATGACGCCGAAGTCGAGCTTTTCCAGAAGGCCTTTAGGGCCGGCCTGCGCGGCGTAGTCACCTTCCACGTCGACCACGTCCCAGGTGACATTGCCGGCCTCGACCATGGCCTTGATCTTGCCGTAGTCTGTCGGCCCATCCTGTACGACATTGACGCCGGCCTTCGCCGTGAACTTGTCCGCCCATGCTTCCTTCTGGGCGTCCTGGGTGGTTCCACCCCAGCTCGAGAAGACCAGGTCCGCTGCGACTGCAGGTGACGCCATGATCAGCAATGCCGCAAAGGCCGCCAGTATCGATGTCGATTTCATGTTCCCACGCTCCGGTTGTCAGGGCTCTTGTCTGGATGTGTCATGTGAACGGTGCCCCTCCGACGGAGAGAAGGCGGCCGGTTTCATGATCTTGTTTTCGGCAGTTTCTATGAGGTCGCGGATCTTCGGCAGGAAGGCCTGCCAGCGCGGATCGGAGGCGAGCGAGGCCCGGCGCCGTTCCCTGTCGTCGAGGCTCGCATAGGCCCAGATATGCATGATTTCGTTGATCGGACCGATCTCCGAGAAGAAGTAGCCGACCAGATGCCCCAGATGCTCCTTCTGGATCGCGATGCCCTCGTCCTCGACGACCTTGAGGTAGGCTGGCACCGTGCCGTTCCTGAGCCTGTATGTGCGGACCTCGTAAAACATGGCGTCACCGCATCACGAAGGGATCGGGGATCGGGTCGTCCGAGGTCCTGAGCCAGACCGTCTTCGTCCGGGTGTAATCAAGCGCCGCGGCGAGGCCGCCCTCGCGGCCATGGCCGGAAAGCCCGAAGCCACCGAAAGGCGCGATCGGCGAGACGGCGCGGTAGGTGTTGACCCAGACGACACCGGCGCGGATGCCCTTCATCAGGCGATGGGCGCGCGTCAGGTTCTGGGTGAACACCCCCGACGCCAAGCCATAGACGGTGTCGTTGGCCAGACGCAGGGCTTCCTCCTCCGTCTCGAAGGAGACGACGGATAGAACCGGCCCGAAGAATTCCTCGGCCAGCGACGGCGAATCCACGCCGTCGCAGTCGAGAATGGTCGGGGGATAGTAGAACCCCTCCCCGACAGGCACCCGGCCGCCGGTGACGACCCTGGCACCCGCTGCGGACGAGCGCTCGACCAGCGCGTCGATATGCTGGCGCTGACGTGCCGTAGCGAGCGGCCCGACCTCGGTCGCCATGTCGAGCGGACTGCCGATGCGCACGGCCTCGGCCTTGCGCTTGAGAAGCGCGAGAAAGCGATCCTTCACGCTTGCCTCGACGATCAGGCGCGAGCCGGCGACGCAGGACTGGCCGGTTGCCGCGAAGATCCCCGCGACCTGGGCATTGGCGGCGCTTTCGAGATCGGCATCGGCGAACACGATGAAGGGCGACTTACCGCCCAGTTCCAGCGAGGTGGAGGCCAGGTTCTCGGCGGAATTGCGCACGACATGGCGCGCCGTCTCCGGTCCTCCGGTGAAGGCCACATGGGCGATCCTGGGATGCCGGCCGAGCGCAGCGCCACAGGAGGGGCCAAAACCGGTGATGATGTTGACGACGCCCGGCGGAAAACCGGCTTCATGCACCAGCCGGGCGAATTCGAGGAGCGGCGCCGGCCCGTCCTCCGAGGCCTTCAGCACCAGGGTGCAGCCGGCGGCGAGCGCAGGACCGAGCTTGACGGCCGACAGGAAGAGCTGGCTGTTCCAGGGCACGACCATGGCGACCACGCCAACCGGCTCCCGGCGCAGCCAGACTTCCATGTCCGGCTTGTCGATCGGCAAATAGGAGCCCTCGATCTTGTCGGCGATGCCGGCATAATAGCGGTAATATTCCGCCACATAGGCGATCTGGGCCGATGTCTCGCGGATGATCTTGCCGGTGTCGCGGGTCTCGAGTTCGGCCAGCCTGGCTGCATTGGCGGCAACGAGATCCGCCAGCTTGTAAAGCAGCTTTCCACGCTGGGTGGCCGTCAGCTTCGACCAGGGGCCGTCATAGAGCGCCTTGTGTGCGCTCTCGACCGCTCTGTCGACGTCAGCCTCACGCGCCTCGGGCATCTGGGCCCAGGCCTTGCCGGTTGCCGGATCCACGCTGTCGAAGGAAGCCTCGCCGTCGCAAAAGGCCCCATCGATGTAGAGCTGGAAGCGCTGCATCGCATCAATCCTTGAAGGCAGGCATGACGTCGGCGATGAAGCGTTCGAGCGAGGCTTTCTTGCGCTCGAAACTCACGCCGGTGTCGATCCAGAACGAATATTCGTCATAGCCCAGCGCCTCGTAGTGCTTGAGGCGGGCAATGACCTCGTCGACCGTGCCAAGCGCGAGATTGGCCCGCATGACCTCCGGCGAGAGCGTGGCATTTGCCGCGATTTCCTCCTCGCTCAGCCGCTGGATCAGCCCCTGATGGATCGGCCGCTCGTTCTTGAACCAGGCGAAGAAGTAGTTGTAGTAGACGCTCAATTCCCGGGTCGCCTGCGCCACGTCGGCCGCATCCGCGCCGACATAGGTGTGAAGCAAGAGCATGATCTTGGGCCTGGGAACCTCGGGCGCCTTCGCGCAGGCCGCCTCGAAACGCTCCATCAGGCTCTCGATCTCCCGATCGCCATTCCAGAGCGGGGTGACCTGCACATTGCAGCCATTGACGACCGCAAACTCATGGCTGTTGGGATCGCGGGCGGCGACCCAGATCGGCACCGGATCCTGCAGCGGCTTGGGCGCGGAGGTCGTGGCCGGGAATTTCCAGAACTCGCCGTCATGGGCGTAGTCCCCTGCCCACACACCCCGGACGGCAGGGATGAGCTCGCGCATGCGCTGGCCGGCCTGCCAGGCATCGAGACCCGGCAGGAGGCGCTCATATTCGAAGGAGTAGGCGCCGCGGGCGATGCCCACGTCCAGACGCCCGTCGCTGATCAGGTCCGCCATCGCGGCTTCGCCGGCCAGCTTGATCGGGTGCCAGAAGGGCGCGATCACCGTACCGGTGCCGAGGCGGACTTTGCTGGTACGCCGCGCCAGGTCGGCGATGGTGACGAAGGGGTTCGGCGCGATGGTGAAGTCCATGCCGTGATGCTCGCCGGTCCAGATGGCGTGCATGCCCCCCTTGTCGGCGATTTCGCACAGCGCCACGAACTCGTCGTAGAGCTGCTTGTGGGACTGGCCGGCATCCAGCCTTTCCATGTGCACGAATAGCGAGAACTTCATGGACGGGGTCCCTTCGTAGAAATGGAATGCACCCTGCCGGCCGTCTCGCTCCCAAAATAGACGCCGAAATTGCCGATGGAGCTTTCCAGGGCAAAGCGCGCGAGAATGTCGGCGGTGGATTGATCCTTGACCTCACCGGCACGGACCGCGTCCGGCCGGATGAACCGACCGACCCTCGGTTCCCCCTCGCCCGCGAAGGCACGGTAGACGATGTGCTGGAAGCCCGAACCCTTGTCCTCATAGACCGAGTAGAGAAAGCCGATGGTGACGGACAGTCCCGTGAGTTCCTCCAGGTAGCGCGCCAGCACATCGGTGGGATTGCCATCACCGCCGCGACAGGCCGGAAGGGTCATCGGGCCCTCGCCGAGCAGCAGCACCTCCCCCTCGCGCTCGAGGACCGCACCGAACTCGATATTGCCCTCGGCCGCCGCCGATACCGCCCTGGCGGAAAGATTGGGCGTGAAATACCCGCCCCGCGCATAACCCAGGCCATTCAGGCCGGAATTGTCGAAGACCAGGACCCGGCCGACCAGGATGACATGGTCCCCGGCATCGACCACCTCATGCATCGCGCATTCGAACCAGGCCGATACGCCGGAAAGGATCGGGCAACCCTGGGCGCCAGGACGCCAATCCACAGCCGCGAAGCGGTCCTCGACCGGCCGCGCGAAAGTGTTGGAAACATCCTTCTGCGTCTCGGACAGGATGTTGATGGCAAAGGCGCCGGCCTCCGTCATCGCCGCATAGTTGCGTGAACTCTTGGCGAGGCAGACGAGCAGGAGGGGCGGATCAAGCGACACGGAGGTGAAGGAATTGGCCGTGAAACCGATCGGCTTGTCCGCCGCATCGCGCGTCGTCACCACGGTCACGCCGGTAGCGAAGGCACCGAAGGCGTCACGAAGGGCTTTGGGATCGAGGTTTGGTGCGCTCATGCCGGCTTCTCCTCTGCCACCAGCCATTCCGCCAGGACGGCGTTGACCGCTTCGGGCGCCGTCAGATTGACCATGTGCCGGTGGCCCTCAATGATGCGAGCCCACCCCTTCGGAGCGGCGGCAGCCATCGCCCGCGCCATCTCCGGCGTGGAATTGGGATCGCCCGATCCGGTCAGGAACAGCGCGGGACAAGCCACCTCGGGCCAGCAGTCGGCATAGGTTTCGTCGCCACCGGCAAAGGCTGTATAGGCAACAGCATACCCCTCCGGATCGACCTGTTCGAGCCAGGCTCGGGTCAGTTCGCGGGCGCGGCGATTGTTCGGCTCGTCGTCGAACCAGCGCGCCAACGGGCCTTCCTTGTCGACGCCCTCCGCGCGGATGGCCTCGGCCCGGGCCAGCACAGCCGCCTTCGCCTGCGGATCCCGCCGGTAGACGCCATTCAGATAGGCGACGCGGGCAACCCGCCCAGGAAAGCTCGCAACGGCGCCACCCGAAATCATCGCGCCCATGGAATGGCCTGCAATGCTGGTGCGCCCCAGGTTCAAATCATCAAGAAACCGGCCGAGCCAGGCGACGAAATCCGTGACGCTGCTTCCCACCGGCAGCCTGTCACTCCCGCCATGTCCCGGCATGTCCACGGCGATGACACGATGCGTCTTCGAGAACCGTTCGATCTGAGGGGCCCAGGCTTCCAGGCGCATGCCGACCCCGTGAATGAGGAGCAGCGCATCGCCCTCACCCGCCTCGAAATAGGCCGCTCCCCGTGCGCTTTTCTGGCGCGGAAACGCCCCGGCGGCTGCCAGGTCGGTATCGCTGGATGGCGTTGCGGGTCCGGTCTGCATGGCAGCGCCCGCCTGCTCAGACGCCGGCCGGATTGGCGACATCCTGCCCGAGATCCTTCAGATCCTGGTAGCGATCGCCGATGCGGTGATGGGGACGCCCGCCAACGGAGGCGCCCAAGGCCACGACGATTTCGTCGGCGGCGGGGGCATCCGCGATCGCAGCCTGGATCGTCAAATAATGGGAACGCCGCCCCTCGTCGTTCTTGTCCATCAGCGGGATCATGATGGGAGCATTGGCCGGGCCACGCGTGTTGCAAAAGGCGAGATAGGATTTGGCGCCGACCGCCTGGCGATAGTGGTTGCCAAAGCGCAGCGTGTGGATCAGGGCCGAGGCATGCTCGATCTCGCCGTCCAGCCCAACGACGGCGGACTTGCCGTAGCCTTCCACCGCCTCGCCGGAGCCGACCGCATCGAGGATCATCCTGGTCAGCAATTCGCCCAGGACAGGCGCGACGGCGTGGATCTCGGGCTTCAGATCGTCGACGAAGCCCCTGCCTGCCCAGGGGTTCTTCACCACGGCGATAGCCGCAAAGAGCTTCAGAGGCCGGGGAGCAGCCTTCCCTCCTTCGATCAACGTCGTCTCGACCTGGAGCAATGTCTTGCGGATCTGGATGGCCATGGAAATATCCTCATACGGTCATTGCATCTTATGGTATACCATAAGATCACGTGTCAATGCCTTGCCCGGATGATTTTTTGCGGCTACACCAAGACATGAGCAAGAACGCCGACAATCTCGCCGCCCTCAGAATCGAGAATCCGCCCGCGACATTGCGTGAAATCGCTCTGGAGAGGATGAGGCGGGCGATCATCAACGGCCTCTTCGAGCCGGAGGAGCGTCTCGTCGAGCGCACCCTGTGCGATCAGCTCGGCGTTTCCCGATCCGTCATTCGCGAGGTCATTCGTCACCTGGAAGCCGAGGGTCTGGTGACGATGCTTCTCAATAAGGGGCCGATCGTGGCGCGGCTCGATTGGGACGATGCCCGCCAGATCTATGCCATCCGGGCCGCGGTTGAATCGACGGCCGTTGCCGACTGTGCCCGCCTTGCCGATGCCGACGTGAAGAGGCGGCTGAGGAAAGCGCTGGACAATCTCGACCGCACGTCGCGGCAACGCTCCCCAGCCGCGATCATCGACGCGACGACCGAGCTCTACAAGATCATCTTCGAGGCTGGCGGCCACAAGATCGCCTGGGACATCGTCAGCCGCCTGAACAGCCGTATCTCCAGACTGCGCGTGATGACGCTGTCGACCGCCAACCGCATGGTCACCGGCCCAGCGCAGATACGCGAGATTTTCGACGCCATCGAGAAGAACGATCCGGACGCCGCAGCAGCAGCCTGTCGGCGGCACATTTCGGCCGCCGCTGCGATTGCCGAGGTGGTTCTGGGCGACATGCAGGCCAGGGCGTAAAGCCGCGCCCCTGGCCGTTCATGACATCCATGGCAGGCGGGGAGCGGCTGCCCAAGGCGGCGATGGGAACGACATGTCACACCGCCCGCCGCTCAGCGCGGCGGCGGCTACTCCCGCAGCCACACCCGCATGTCGCCCGGCTGCCGGTTGTCCCAGGCAAAATAGGGTACAGCCCGCACCATGGCCCGTTCCCTGTCGGGAGGGGTGTTGCGATAAAGGGAATCGCCCCAATCCGAGGTCCGATCGGCAACAGCCTGCGCCGACAGCGTCACCACGCCGCCCAGTAGATCCGGCGCCTCGGTGGCCTCGATCGTAGCGGCCGGCGGCAGGACAAGGCTATGGAGCGGTTCGGAATTGTCGACCTCCTCCACGCAATAGATCACCGGCCCCCTGGCAAGCGCGACCCTGCCGGCATCCTGGCGAACCCTGGGATTGGCGTAGAGGCGCCGCGCCGGCATGTCGAGGTCGAGGCGGATCGTATCCGTCGCCTTCCATTCGCGATCGAGCGTGACATAGCCATCGGCCAGCACCGCCGGGAGATCGACAGTCTCGCCATTGACCGCCAGTTGCGCCCGGGGACACCAGCCGGGAACGCGCAGATGCAGCTTGAAGCGCAGCGGCCGCTCGGTGTCGATCGTCATCGAGACCGCGCCATCCCAGGGATAGCGGCTGGTCTGCGCCAGCACCGCCTTCTGTCCGTTCACCTCGAACCGGACGGTGCTGTCCCCATAGAGATGCACCGCAACCGCGTCCTCGGCCAAGCCATAGGCATAGGTGCCGATCGAGGCGACCATCCGTCCGATATTGGGCGGGCAGCAGGGGCAGCGGTGCCACTTCCAGCGATTGTGCCGGCCACGGCTTTCGAGCGGATTTTCGTAGAAGAAACGCGAGCCGTCGAGCGACAGGCCCGAGATCGAGCCATTGTAGAGCGCCTGCTCCATCACGTCGGCATAGCGTGCATTGGGGCCCACGCCGAGCATCCTGCTTGCCCAGAACACCAGGGCGACCGAGGCGCAGGTCTCGGCATAGGCGGTATCGTTGGGCAGGTCGTAATCGGACGTGAAGCCCTCATTGGCCGCCGATGGGCCGAGCCCGCCGGTGACATAGAGGTTCTTGGTCGTGAGGTCGTCCCACAGGCGCTCCAGCGCGACACGAAGCGAGTCGTCTGCGAATTCCGCGGCGATGTCGGCCATGCCGGCATAAAGATACATCGCCCGGACGGCATGGCCGACGACCTTGTCCTGCTCGCGCACGGGCTTGTGGGACTGGCTATATTCATATGTCTTGAAGTGATAGTCCTTCGGGTCGGCACCACGGGCCCTGGCTTCTTCGTCGAAGTAATGCGGCTGCTGGCCGCGCTGGTCGACGAAATAGCGCGCGAGCTCCAGATATTTGCGCTGGCCCGTCACCCGACCGAGCTTGACCAGGGCAAGCTCGATCTCCTCGTGCCCGCAATAGCCTTTCCGCTTGCCCGGCTCGGTCCCGAACATGTCGGCGATGTGGTCGGCAAACCGGCACATGATGTCGAGAAGCTTGCGCTTGCCGGTGGCCTGGAAATAGGCGACGGCCCCTTCGATGAGATGGCCGGCGCAATAGAGCTCATGACAGTCGCGCAAATTCGTCCAGCGCAATCCCGGCTGGATACGCTGATACCAGCTCGACAGATAACCATCCGCCTGCTGAAGCTTGCCGAACATGTCGATGACCGCGTCGATCTTGCGTTCCAGTTCGTCATTGCGGCGGCGATAGAGCGAATAGGCGGCGGTCTCGATCGTCTTGCCCCAGTCGGAGTCCCAGAACATCTGGGTCGTCACCGTGGCGCCGGTGAACTCGTTGCCGGTTGGCGACATCGAATGGAATGGAATGACCACGCCCGGCGACGGGACGTCGGGATCGATCTGCTCGAGCATGCGGGCCTCGACGCAGCGATCGTAGAGGATGTCGGCCGTGCGCGAGGCAACCGCGTCGATGCGGTCGCCCCAGAACCCGGCGATCTCGACTTGCGCCACCGAGGGTGGGCGAAAGGTCGTGTTGGCGGGCGCGTTGGATGGTGCGGCACTAAAACCAGGCATGAACGGATCTCCAGGTGATGTCGGCTACTTCACCGCGCCGGCCGTGAGCCCGCGGATGTAGTAGCGTTGCAAGAGCAGGAAGAGCAGGAGGCAGGGGATCATCATCACGGTGACGCCGGCCTGCACCGCTCCCCAGTCGATGGCGCCGAAGCGGCCCGACTGCAGGGCCGTCATCATGACCGGCAGGGTGAACTTGCTCTGGTCCGTCATCAGCACCAGGGCGGCAAGGAATTCGTTCCAGGCACCGAGAAAAGCGAATAGCGCGATCGTCACGATCCCCGGCCAGACCAGGGGCAGCATGACGCGGATCAGCAGGCTGACGTCGTTGGCCCCGTCCATGCGGGCGGCTTCCTCGATCTCTCGCGGCACTGCATCGAAGGCGTTGCGCATCATGAAGATGGAGAAGGGCAGTTGCAGCGTCACATAGACCCCGACCAGGCCCGTCAATGTGTTGTGCAGGCCGAGCTTGGTCAGGATCAGGAAGATCGGCGTCAGGATCGACTGGAACGGGATCATGATGGTCGACAGGATCATCATGAACAGCAGGTTCTTGAACGGGAAGCGGAAGCGGGAAAAGCCGTATCCGGCGAAAACGCTGATCAATACCGACAGCAGCACCGTCATGCCGGTGACATAGATACTGTTCAGGGCCGGCTGGGCCAGGCCGTTGCCGAAGCCATTCAATGCCGCATAGTTCTCCAGCGACAGGCCGCTGCTCGGCCAGGGCGGCAAGGGCGGCTGGCGCGCCTCCATCGGTGACTTGAGGCTGGAGAGGACCGTCCAGACGATCGGCGCGGCGAACACCACCGCAATGAACACGCCGATCGCATGGGTCCCCAGAAAGGAGACGGGGGATCCTCGTTCGGTTGCGCCAGCCGTCTTCATTCCACGCCCTCCGGCTGGCGGAGGATTCGCAATTGGATCAGGCTCAAGACGATCAGGACGATTAGCAGCACCATCGAAAGGGCAGCGCCGTAGCCGAGCTTGAAGGAAACGAAGGACTGGTTGAAGATCCAGTAGACGGCAGTGAGGGTCTGGTTGTTCGGGCCGCCCCGAAGGATGATGTAGAACTGGTCGAAGGCCAGCACCGATCCCGATACCGAGAGGATCAGCGCAAGCGCCAACGTGCGCCGCATCAGGGGCAGCGTGATCAGGCGAAACCGGGCCAGGGCCCCTGCCCCGTCGATCTTGGCCGCTTCGTGCAGTTCGCCGGGTATGGACTGCAGGCCGGTCATCAGGATGACCATGGTGAAGCCGGCGACCTTCCACACCACCATGGCGATGATCGACCAGAACGCCGGCTGGAAACTGGCGAGAAGATTGATCTTCTTCTGCGTCAAGCCGAGGTCGAACAGAGCCGGGCTGAAGAGGCCGGAATCGACGTTGAGCAACCAGGACCACAACAGGCTGGCGGAAGCGAAGCCGACGACCACCGGCATGAAGAAGAAGGTGCGGTAGACGCCGACGCCCGGCCGCGGCCTTTCGATGAACAGGGCCAGCGGAAAGGCGACGGCGAAGATCGCCACCGTCACGATGCCGGTGTAGTAGGCGGTAAAGCCGAGGGCCGACCAGAAGCGCGTGTCATGGGCGATCGCCAGATAGTTGGCGATGCCGATGAAACGCGGCACTCCCATCAAGGGCCAGTTGTGCAGCGACATCCAGGCCGTCATGCACAGCGGCATGATGAAGAACACGCTCACCAGGGCGATCGCCGGCGCGATGTAGACCAGCCCCATGAGATTGCCCGAACTGCGGCGGCGCATTCGCGTCCGCGCGCGCGGCAAGGCTGCCGAGACACTCATCGTCCACTCCTGTCGATGCGAGGCCATCGAGCCGCCTCTGCCGAGGCGGCGGCAATTACCGGGCGTTATTGCGGGGCGGTGTCGATAATGGACTGCATGGTCTTCTGGGCGGTGGTGATGGCCGCCTCGACGTCATCGCCATAGAGGGCCTCCCCGATCAGCTGGTTCCACGGGCCATTGGCCGAGTTGATGATGTCGTTGAAAACCGTGCTGTAGGGTGTGCGGCCCTTGGCCATGGCTTCTGCCGCGATCTGGTAGCGCGGATCGAGATCCTTGAGGGCCTGCTTGGCAATATCGCTGCGCACCGGCAGGCTGCCATATTTGGCCAGCAGGGTCTGCCCCTCCAGGGAATAGGCAAATTCGAGGAACTGCTTCACCACCGCGACCTTGGGTGTCCCCTTGGTGACGACGAAATTGTCTCCGCCCGCGAAGGATGACCAGCCGCCATCCTTGCCGGGCAGGAAGGTGATGCCATAGTCGATATCGGGATATTGCGTGTTCAACGCTCCGATGGCGAAGGCGCCCGAGGGGCTGATGCCGATATTGCCGGCGGCGAAGGCGGCGAAGAAATTGGCGCCGGTATCGCTTTGGGCACCGGCCGGCACCAGGTCCTTCTTGATCATGGAACGATAGAAATCGATGGCGGCGCGCAGTTGCGGTCCCTCCAGGGTCGCCTTCGTGCCGTCGTCGGAAAGAATGTCGCCGCCCGAGGCCCATACCAGTGGGGTCAGGGTGAAAATATTGCAGCCCGGGCAGTTGCCGGAAAAGTAATAGCCCTTGATGTTCCCGCCGAGCGCGTTGATCCTTTCGGCATCCGCCTCGATTTCGGCCCAGTTGGCCGGGCCCTTTTCGGGATCCAGCCCCGCCTTCTTGAACAGCTTCTTGTTCCAGATAAGTACGGAACTATCGGCCGAGAATGGCAGGCCATAGATCCGGCCGTGATAGGTGCCCGTCTTCACGTGGGCCGGCGACAGCGCGGCGAAATAGGGCAGCGACTTGGCCCAATCGGTAATGTCTTCCAACTGCCCCGAGGCGGCGAAAGCCGGCGTATAGATCAGGTCGAGCGACAAGGCGTCGGGCGCGGTACCACCCGCCGCGGCAGCCCCGTATTTGGTGATGATCTCCGCATTGGGAATGATGTCGAGCTTGATCTGGTTGTCGTGGCTCTTGTTGAACGCCTCGACCACTTTCGGCATGAAGTTGGAGGCGTCGGCGCGGACCCAGATGGTCGCGGTCTCGGCGCTCCATGCCGGCAGCCCGATCGCCGCCGTGGCGATCAAAGTCGCCAAGCCTATCATCAGCTTTCTCATTGTCTCCTCCCCTTTGGTATCATCGACTTAGCCACCCCTTGTTGATGGGGTCTCACTGTCATGGAGCGGGCCGCCGCAGGACTCCCGCACCACAAGCCGGCAAGGCAATTTCCTGACGCCCGGCTCGACTGGCCGGCCATCGACCTGGGCCAGCAGCGCCAGCCCGGCCTGCCGCCCGAGTGCGGCGAGATTCATGTCGATGGAGGTCAGCGGCGGCCGGCTCTGGGAGGCGATGATCTCCCAATTGTCGAAACCGATGACCCCCACATCTCCCGGCACGCTGAGGCCGCGCTCGCGCAGGGCATCGATCACCCCCCGCGCAATCATGTCGTTGCCGCAGAAGATCGCATCGGGCTTGGTACCTCGCCCCGCAAAGAGCTGCCCCACCGCTTCATGCCCCCACGCCTCGGACCAGGCCCCCATCAGGGCCGGTAAGGGCGGCAATCCGGCCTGGGCCAGCACGTCGTGGCAGGCCTTGGCGCGAAGATGCACGACGGAGAAACTCGCCGGACCGGTAACATGGGCGATCCGGCGTCTGCCGAGACCCAGAAAGTGTTCGGTCGCCAGTCGGGCTCCGGCTTCGTCGTCGGAGACGAACGCCGCCGCGCCCGGATCGGGTTCGGTGAAGGCGTAGACCGCCGGTATGCCGAGATTCGAGAGGTCGACCGGGAGCCGGCGGTCGATCCGTTTGCCGGTGGCGATGATGCCATCGACGCGCTTGTCGAGCATGGCATTGACGTGGAGCTGCGCCAGGCGCGGATCGTCCTCGACATTGCACAGGAAGACCGAGACCCCCTTGTCGACGAGGGCCTCTGTAATTCCGGCCATCAGCGGAAGCGAAAAGCGGCCATAGGTATCGTTGGTCAGCAACCCCACCGTGAAGCTGCGGCGGCGGAGCAGGCTCTGCGCCAGGGCATTGGGGCGAAATCCCAGGAGTGCGGCAACCTCACGCACCCGCTTGCGGGTTTCGATCGTCATCCGCCCCTGGTCGTTGAGCGCCTTGGACGCGGTGGCGAGGCTGACGCCGGCGGCAGCGGCAACGTCGCGCAACGTGACTGGCTCCGACGCCCCCTCGCCTCCCTTCGTCATCGAAGCTCCCCGATTGAGAAAAGGTTTTCTCTTTCTCGATCTAAGCATCACCTTGAGCAAAAGGTGCTGCTTTTGTGTGAGAAAAGGTTTTCTCACTTTTACAGGAGATCAAGGCTTCCGACAAGGGTTATTCGTCGGATGATTGAAATGGCTGGAGAGCCCTTTTCTCCTCCGCCGATTGGCCGGTTCGCCGCAGACAACAGGACCTCCCCTAGCCGGCGTCGTTCAGGACGCTCGACGACATTCCAAGACCAGTTGCTGCCCCTTCCTCCACGGCCTGGTCTCCCTTCTGCGAACCGTCGGCGTTCACAACGCTTGACAAGGTCGATATCTAGTCTCAGAATGAATTTAATATCACATATGAATAAATATTCATATCGACATGGAGGACTGATGACGGCGCCCCCTCACGCTTTGAATCTCGTTGATGCCGCCGCGTCCGGCCCTGCCTCGTTTCCGGTGCCGCTGGCAGCCGTTGCCCATCCGAGCTTCGAGAAGACGGCCGATCCCGTGGCCCTGGCGGAAATTGCCCGCCAGGTGCGGATCAAGATCGTCAGGACCATCGCACAGGCAGGCCTTGGCCATGTCGGCGGCGACCTCTCGGTGACCGACATCCTCACCACGCTCTATTTCGGCGTGCTCAACGTCGATCCCTCTGCCCCGACCAAGCCGGACCGGGATCGTTTCATCCTCTCCAAGGGGCATTGCGCCGCCGCCTTCTACAGCGTTCTTTCGCTGCGCGGCTTCTTTGATCCCGCCGCCGTCGACACCTTCATGAGGCCCCTTGCGGCCCTCAACGGCCATCCCAATCGCCGCAAGATCCCGGGCGTCGAGGCCAATACGGGTCCGCTGGGCCATGGCCTCCCGATCGGAGTCGGCGCGGCCGTCGGCGCGAAGATCGCCGGTCAGGATTGGCGTACCTTCGTGGTGCTCGGTGACGGTGAGCTGCAGGAAGGCTCGAACTGGGAGGCAGCCATGGCTGCCGGTCATCGCAAGCTGTCCAACCTCACTGCCATCGTCGACCGCAACCGCTTCCAACAGGGCGCGGGCACGGAGGCCACCAACACGCTCGAACCGCTTGCCGACAAGTTCCGAGCCTTCGGATGGGAAGCCATCGACGTCGACGGCCATGACACCGCGGCCTTGCTCGACGTGCTTGCCGCCCGCGGCACGGACCGGCCCCGGGCCGTTATCGCCAAGACCTATAAGGGCCGCGGCGTCTCCTTCATGGAAGACCGCGTGGAGTGGCATCACAAGGTGCCGAGCGCCGAGCAGGTCGAGATCGCATTGAAGGAATTGTCGCTATGAGCGCCCCCGAAGCCCCCCGCCCCGCCAGCGCCCCCGAGACGTTCGACTGCCGGGTGGCCTTTGCCGAGGAACTGACCGCCCTCGCCCGGACGGACAGCCGCATCGTAGCGGTCTGCAACGACAGCGTCGGGTCGAGCAATCTCGGGGCCTTCCAGAAGGAGTTTCCGGATCGCCTGATCAATGTCGGCATCGCCGAGCAGAACATGGTCGGCGTCGGCGCCGGCCTTGCCAATGCCGGCCTGATCCCCTTCGTCTGCGCTGCCGCTCCCTTCCTCACGGGCCGGGCGACCGAACAGATCAAGGCGGACTGCGCCTATTCGCAATATCCGGTGGTGCTGTGCGGCATGTCGCCCGGCATGGCCTATGGCGAATTGGGCCCGACCCATCATTCCATCGAGGATTTCGCCTGGATGCGGGCGATTTCCGAGCTCACGGTGATGGCTCCGGCCGACCCCCAGGAGACCCGCCAGGCCGTCCGCTGGGCAGCCAATGCGGGCAAGCCCGTGTTCATGCGTGTCGGGCGCTTCAAGATCCCTGCCGTGAACGGGCCGGGCGACGATTTCCAGCCGGGCAGGATCGGCACGCTGCGCGAGGGCGGCGACGTCACGCTGGCTGCCATCGGCACCATGGTATCGCGGGCGCTGGAGGCGGCGGACCTGCTCGCGGCACAGGGCGTCTCCGCCCGTGTCCTCAACGTCTCGACCCTCAAGCCACTGGATGAGGAAACCATCCTGAAGGCAGCGCGCGAAACCGGCCGCATCGTCACGGCGGAAGAAGCAATCAATGTCGGGGGTCTCGGCGGTGCCGTCGCGGAGACGGTTGCCCAGCACCATCCCGTGCCGATGCGCATTCTCGGCGTGCCCGGCTTTGCACCGACGGGCGACACCCAGTTCCTGCTCGACCATTTCGGCCTGAACGCCAAGGGCATCGTCGAAGCGGCGCTGGCTCTCCTGGGCAAGGGAGCACATTGATGACCGGCCCGCTCGTCCTCGCCATCGATCAGGGCACGAGCTCGACCAAGTGCCTGCTGGTCGACAGCTCCGGCGCCGTGGTCGCGCGCGGACAGGCACCGCTACGCGAGAGCCATCCGCAGCCCGGCTGGGTCGAGCAGGATGCCGGAGAGATCTGGGACAGCATCCGGGCAGCCGTCGCGGCCTGCGTCACACCCGAGCAGGCCCGAGCCGTCGTTGCTGCCGGGATCAGCACGCAGAGGGAATCCTGCCTGCTATGGCACCGCAAGACGGGCGCTCCGCTCTCGCCCGTGCTGTCCTGGCAGGATCAGCGAACCGCCGCTCTGGCGCAGGCGATCGGCACGCCCGATGCGCTCGCCCGGGTGCGCCAGGTCAGTGGCCTGCCGCTCGACCCGATGTTCTCTGCCCTCAAGCTGCACTGGCTGCTCGACCAGATCGACCCCGATCGCACCAAGGCGCGCGCCGGCGACATCCGCGTCGGCACCATCGATAGCTGGCTGCTGGGCCGCCTGTCCGACGATCATCTCATCGAGGCGGGCAATGCCTCGCGCACGCAATTGCTCGACGTCGCCAAGGGGCGATGGGATGAAGGCCTTCTGGAGCTGTTCGGCGTGCCAGCCGAAGCACTGCCGCGCCTTACCGCCTCAAGTGGCCCCTTTCCAAGCCTTCGCGGTTTCGCGCCCCTGCCGGACGGTATTCCCCTATTGGCCGTGATGGCCGATTCCCATTCGGCGCTGTTCGCGCATGGCGCGATCCAGCCCGGCGAAGTCAAGGCCACGCAGGGCACCGGCTCGTCCGTGATGGGCCTGATCCCCAATGGCACCGCGCTCGACCCGGGCCTCTGCCTCACCATCGCCTGGGCCATCGACGGGATCGGGCCCGAGCATCTCGCTCTGGCGGCCGAAGGCAATATCCGCGCGGCAGGTTCCACCCTGCGATGGGTGGCCGGCATTCTGGGCATCGATACGGACGAATTGGCAAGGCTGGCGAAGACGGCATCGGCCGGCGGCGTTACCCTGGTACCTGGATTCACCGGCCTCGGCGCGCCATGGTGGGACGCCGAAGCCGTCGGCCTGTTGACGGGGGTCACGCTCGGCACCGACAGGAACTGTATCGCACGGGCGGCAATCGACAGCATCGCACACCAGATCACCGATGTGGTCGAGGCCCTCGAGCGCAGCGGCTCGCCCGTGCGCCGGCTGCATGTCGATGGCGGCCCCACCCGCAACGACCAGCTCATGCAGATGGAGGCCGACATGATCGGCCGGCCCATCCTGCGAGGGCATACGGCCGAGCTCTCGGCACTGGGTGTCGCCCATCTGGCGGGTCTCAAGGCCGGGCTTTGGAATGCCGGGAGACTGGCAGGGCTGGAACGTCCGCGGGATGTCTTCGAACCATCGATGCGGCCAGCCGAGCGCCAGGCCGAGCGCCGGCGCTGGCTCGATGCCGTCGCGCGTTCGCGCTTCCGGCCAGGCGCCTAGACCGGCGTCACCACCACGACAAGAGCCACGACGAGGGCGGAAGAACCAAAGCGGGAAGGAGGGACCATGTCAGCCCAAGCAGAGAATTCCGATCGAGCGAGACCCCGCTTCAAGATCGACCTGACCGGAGGGGTCTGGGGGCCCTTGATCGGCCTCCTCGTGCTGATCGCCTTCTTCTCGATCCGGGCGCCACACTTCTTCACGGTACAGAATGCCATCATCATTTTCGACCAGGTCACGGTCTACGGCATCCTCGCCATCGGCATGACGCTGGTGATCATCACCGGCGGGATCGATCTGTCGGTCGGCTCGGTGCTGGCCTTCTCGGCCATGACCACGGGCTGGTTGTTCTCCACCATCGGGCTGCCTTTCGTGCCGGCCTTGCTCCTCGGCATCCTCGCCGGGGCTGCCTGCGGGCTGGTCTCGGGCCTCTTGATCACACAGGCGCGCCTGCCGCCCTTCATCGCGACGCTCGCCATGATGACGGTCGCCCGCGGCCTCGCCAACAAGTATACGGACGGAAACGTCGTCTCCGGCTGGCCCGACGCCTTCAACACGCTCAATACCTACCGCCATTTCGGGCTGATCACGGCCACCACGGCCTTCTTTCTCCTGCTCGTCGTGCTGACCTGGGCCTTCCTGAAATACCGCCCGGCCGGGCGCAATCTCTATGCGATCGGCGGCAATCCGGAAGTCGCGCGCCTGGCCGGCATTTCGGTGAAACTGCAGATCGTCGTCGTCTATGCCGTCGCAGGCGCCCTGTCGGCCATCGCCGGCATGGCCAATGCCGCCCGACTGCAGACCTCCCAGCCCTATGACGGGCTTGGCTATGAGCTCACCGCCATCGCGGCCGTGGTGATCGGCGGGGCGTCCCTCTCCGGCGGCGTCGGCAGCATCGGCGGCACGCTCATCGGCATCCTGATCATCGGCGTGCTGAATTCGGGCCTGAGCCAGATCGGCGCGCAGACCTACGACAAGGACGTGATCATCGGGATCATGATCGCGGCCGCCGTGGCCTTCGACACCCTCATCCGGCGACGCCGGTAACCCGATCGGGGCGGGCGCCGCCCTCCCCGGTGTCTCCAACTACGCCTGCAACAAAGACTCCAACCGAGGAAACCACCCATGAGCAGAACCATCCGCGCTCTCGGCCTGACGCTCGCCTTTGCCGTCTCGCCCCTCGCCGTCTCCGGCGCCTGGGCCGCCGACAAGGTCAAGGTCGGCCTTGCCGTCGCCAATCTCCAGGCCGATTTCTTCAACCAGATCAAGCAGTCGGTCGAGAAGAACGCCGCGGCGATGGGAGCGGAGGTCGTCACCGTCGATGCCAAGGGCGATGGCGCCACCCAGGTCAGCCAGATCCAGGACCTGATCACGCAGAAGGTCCAGGCCCTCATCTACATTCCCGCCGGCGCGGCAGCCGCCAGCGTTCCGGTCAAGGCCGCCAAGGCTGCCGGCATTCCGGTCATCGCCGTCGACCGCAACCCGGCCGACGCCCCGGGCGATACCTTCATCGCCACCAACTCGGTAGCCGCGGCCAAGACGCTCGGCGACTATGTCTGCAAGGTCACCGGCGGCAAGGGCGACCTCGCCATCATCCAGGGCCAGATCGGCACCACGCCGGAACAGGACCGTGACAAGGGCTTCAAGGAAGCCATGGCCAATTGCCCCGGCATCAAGGAAGTCGGCCGCGAAGCCTCCAAGATGTGGATGAAGGACGAGGGCTTCAACATTGCCCAGAACATGCTGCAGCGTGATCCCACCGTCAGCATCTTCTTCGGGCGGGCCGATGCTCTCGCCCTCGGCGCCGCGCAGGCAGCCAAGGCCGCCGGTTCCGATCACAAGGTCTGGGTCTTCGGCTTCGACGGCGACCTTGCCGGCCTCAAGGCCGTCAAGGACGGTACACTCGACGCGACCATGACGCAGCGCACCCAGTTCATGGGCAAGCTCGCTTTGCAATCGGCGCTCGACCTCGTCGCCGGCAAGAAGGTGCCGGCCGAGCAGTTGCAGGACGCGGCGCTGACCACCAAGGACAATGTGGATCAGTACATCGCCGAGCACCCTTGAGGCCCGACCCGTCTGCGGCGCGTCCCGCGCCGCAGACACTCGAACACCCCTTGCGAACGCCCCTTGCGAACGCTCCTCGCGAGCACGCCCGCTCTTCATCGGATCCCCGGCCACGGCGGCCGGGGCGCCCCTCTCCAGGAGGCCCGTCATGAATGAATCCCCAGAACCATTCACCGCCGGCCTGTCGGTGCGTGGCGCCTCCAAGCGCTATGGGCCGGTGACGGTGCTCGAAGGCGTCGACATCGATGTCCGGCCCGGCGAAGTCGTCGCGCTGCTCGGCGAGAACGGGGCCGGCAAATCGACCATCTCCTCCATCATCGCCGGGCTGATCCAGCCGACCGCCGGCACGATGACCTGGAACGGCGAACCCTATGCGCCGGCCAGCCCCGCCGATGCACTCGCCCGCGGCATCGGCCTGATCCACCAGGAGATGCGGCTCCTGCCCGATCTCACCATCGCGGAGAACGTCTTCGTCGGCCGCCAGCCTACGAAATCAGGCCGGGTCGATCGCGCCTATATGGCAAGGCGCGCCGCCGAGCAGCTCCATCGCCTGGGTCTCGACGTGCCCACTTCCACCCTGGTGCGCCATCTGCGCGTCGCTGCCCAGCAGCAGGTCGAGATCGCCAAGGCGCTCACCCTCGACGCCAAGCTCCTGATCCTCGACGAGCCGACCGCCGCCCTGGGCGGCGAGGAAACCGATCACCTCTTCGAACAGATCGAGCGCCTGAAGCAGGAGGGCATGGGGTTCGTCTATATCAGCCATCGCCTGGACGAGATCGCCCGCATCGCCGATCGCGTCGTCGTGCTTCGGGATGGGCGGCTGGTCGGCACCTATGCGACGGCGCAGGTGCCGGTAAAGACCTTGGTCGAGGCCATGGTCGGCCGCTCGGTCGAACGCATGTTTCCTGCCATGACCACGCCGGGCGACCGGGAGGTCCTGCGCATCGAAGGTCTGAGCGCACCCGACAAATCCTTTCGCGACATCAGTTTCAACGTGCGTGCCGGCGAGGTCTTCGGCATCGCCGGCATCGTGGGTGCCGGCCGTACCGAGCTGGTGCGCGCCATCGCGGGCGCCGATCCCATTGCCGCCGGCTCGATCACCATCGACGGCCGGCCGCTTTCCCCGCGAAGCCCGGCCGACAGCCTGACGGCCGGCATCGTGCTGGTGCCGGAGGACCGCAAGGACCAGGGCCTCATCCTGGAGCATACGATCGGCGACAATATCGCCCTGGGCAATTATCCGCGGATCGCCCCCTCCGGCTTCGTGACGCCGGGCGCCGTGCGCAGCTACGCCAACCAGAACATCAAGCGTTTCGGCGTGAAAGGCAGCGCCAGTCAGCCCGTCGGCCATCTTTCAGGGGGCAACCAGCAGAAGGTCGTCCTGGCCAAGTGCATCTCGCGCCGTCCCAAGGTGGTCATCCTCGACGAGCCGACCCGCGGCATCGACGTCGGCGCCCGCGCCCAGATCTACGAGGTGATCGCAGACCTCGCCCAGCAGGGGCTCGCCGTCATCGTGGTCTCCTCGGACCTGGACGAGGTCCTGGGCCTGTCCAATCGCGTGATGGTGCTCAGCCGCGGCCTCAATCGCGGCATTCTCGATCGCAATCAAGCCAATCGCGTCTCCGTGATGGAACGCGCCACACTCTGACGCCAGGAGCGAACATGGAAATCTTCAGACTGGATGGCCAGGCCGCCTTCGTGACGGGTGCCGGCAGCGGCATCGGCCAACGGATCGCCATCGGCCTTGCGGAGGCGGGCGCCGACGTCGCCTGCTTCGACCTGCCGGGCTCGGCGACCATCGGCCAGACTGTGAGCGCCATCGAAAAGCTCGGCCGCAAGGTCGTCGCCCTGGCGGGCAGCGTCGCCCAGGCGGAGGATCTTGCCCACGGCATCCGGGAGGCCGAGGAGGCGGTGGGTCCGCTGACCATCGCCGTCAATGCCGCTGGAATCGCCAATGCGGCGCCGGCCGAGGACATGCCGCTCGAGCAATGGCAGCGCATGCTGGACATCAACCTGACCGGCATCTTCCTGTCGTGCCAGGCCGAGGCTCGCGTCATGCTGCCGCAGGGGAGAGGCACCATCGTGAACATCGCCTCGATGTCCGGCTCGATCGTCAATCGGGGCATCCAGCAGATCCACTACAACACCTCCAAGGCCGGTGTCGTCCATCTGACCAAGAGCCTAGCGATGGAGTGGGTCGATCGCGGCATCCGCGTCAATGCGATCAGCCCGGGCTATACCTCGACGCCCATGAATCTGCGCGCTGAGGTCGCCGAACAGGTGAAGCGCTTCGAAGCCGAGACCCCGATGGGCCGCATGGCAACCGTCGACGAAATGGTCGGACCGGCCGTTTTCCTTGCTTCGCGCGCTTCGTCCTTCGTGACGGGTGTCGATCTGCTGGTCGATGGCGGCTTCGAGTGCTGGTGAATGCCGCACAGGGCAACGTCACGGTGCAAGAGTGAGATCCGTGCTTGTCGCCCTTCGACGATCCGGTCGAGAATGCGGGTTCGCCTCGTGCGGCAGCTTGCCCGCGAAAATAGCTCTCTCGCCGGATAGTGACCGAAGCCATGTCCAGGGCCGACGAACTCCGCCTCATCACACGCGTTGCGCAGATGTATTACCTTGATGCCATCAAGCAGTCCGATATCTCCGAGCGCCTGCACATCCCGCAGGCCCGGGTTTCGCGCCTGCTGAAGAAGGCCCTGGACGAGAACATCGTCCGCATCTCGATCACGCCGCCGCCGGGGGTCTTCGCGGAGTTGGAGGCCGGCCTGCGCGAGCGTTTCGGCATCGAGGAGGCCATCGTTGCCGAGGCGCTCAGCGAACGGGACGAAACCGTTCTGGCCGCCATCGGCGATGCCGCCGCCCATTTCCTCGAATCGACGATTGCGGATGACGAGGTGATCGGGGTTTCCTCATGGAGCCTGTCGCTGATGCGCACCGTCGATGCGATCACGCCGATCAAGCGCGTCCAGGCGCAGAAGGTGGTGCAGATCTTCGGCGGCATGGGCAATCCCACCATGCAGTCCCATGCCCAGCACATCGTCACGCGCCTCGCCCAGCTCACCAATGCCAAACCGCAATTCCTGCCTGCTCCGGGCGTCGCCGGCTCGCCGGAGAGCAGGAACGTCCTGATGGCCGACCCGTTCGTCGAGGAGACGGTGCGCTGCTTTCGCGAGATCACCTTGATGCTGGTCGGCATCGGCTCGATGACGCCGTCCTACATGCTGGTCAATTCAGGCAATGCCTTCACGCGCGAGGAGCTGGACGAACTGGCCGCCCATGGCGCCGTCGGCGACATGGGCCTGCGCTTCTTCGATGCGGAAGGCCGGCCGGTGATCACCCCCCTCAACGACAGGGTCATCTCGATACCCCTCGAAGAGATCAAGGCCGCCAAGCGGGTGGTCGCCGTCGCCGGCGGCAGCCGCAAGGTGCCGGCCATTCGGGCCGCCATGCTCGGCGGCTACATCGACGTCCTCATTACCGATCACTTCACCGCCGAGCAGTTACTCAGCGGCGATCCCCCCCGAAAGACCTGAAAGGAAGAGCCATGACCGCCCCCTCCCGCTTCACCGGAAAGACCGTCGTGATCACCGGCGCCAGTCGAGGCATCGGCGCCGCCATTGCACGACGTTTTGCCCGGGAAGGCGCGGCGGTCGTCGTGAGCGCCAACGAGGCGCGCGTCGAGGAGGTGGCTGCCGAGATCAAGGCGCAAGGCGGCAAGGCGGCGGCCTTCGTCGCCGACGTCACGGATAGGGCCAGCGTGACGGCACTTTACGATATCGCCGAGCAGCAATTCGGCAAAGTGGATATATCGGTCCAGAATGCCGGCGTCATCACCATCGCACGGATCGAGGACATGACCGAGGCGGAGTGGGACAAGGTCATGGACGTCAACACCAAGGGCGTCTTCCTGTGCTGCCAGGAAGCGATCCGGCGTATCCGCAAGCATGGCCAGGGAGGCCGCTTGATCAACACCGCCTCGGGACAGGCGCGGCAGGGCTTCATCTTCACGCCGCATTATGCCGCCTCGAAATTCGGCGTCGTCGGCGTTACGCAGAGCCTGGCCAAGGAAGTCGCGAAGGAAGGCATCACCGTCAACGCCTTCTGCCCCGGCATCATCGAAACGGACATGTGGGCCTATAACGACACGGCCTGGGGCAAGCTGCTGGGCAACTACAAGCCCGGCGAGTTGATGGCCGAATGGGTTCGCAACATCCCGATGGCCCGTGCCGGCAATGGCGAGGACGTCGCCGGCCTGGTCGCGTTCCTGGCCAGCGACGACGCCGCCTACATCACCGGCCAGACCATCAATGTCGATGGCGGGCTGATCATGTCGTGAAGCAGCCATCCACCCCCGGTGATCGATACCGACCACCGGGCGCAGGCCGCGACGATCGACCGTCGGACGACCTTTCCCCTCGTCAGGCCAGGTGATGAACCGGCGGGATGCCGAACACCGGCGTGGGTATTCCCTCCAGGCGCGCCTTCAGCTGCAAGGCGAGATATTGGGAGTAATGGCGGGACTGGTGCAGGTTCCCGCCATGGAACCAGAGCCCATCCTGCCGGGTGGGCTTCCACATGTTGCGTGGCTCGCCCTCCCAAGGGCCGGGATCCTTGGTGGTATCGGAGCCGAGCCCCCAGACCTTGCCCACCCGATCCGCCACCTCCTGCGAAATCAACCTGGCGGCCCAGCCGTTCATCGAACCATAGCCGGTGGCGTAGACGATGAGATCGGCCGGCAGTTCGGTGCCATCGCTGAGCACCACGCCGTTCCGGGTGATTTCGCGGACCCCGACGCCGCTTTTCAGCTTGATATCCCCGTTCGCGATCAGGTCGGAAGCACCGACATCGATGTAGTAGCCCGAACCGCGCCGCATATATTTGAGAAACAGGCCGGATTCGTCGTCGCCGAAGTCGAGCAGGAAGCCTGCCTTTTCGAGCCTCTCCAGGAGATCGGCATCCGCAGCCTTGATGGAGGCGGTCACGGGCTTGAGGATTTCCGGCATGAGCCTGTAGGGCACCGAGGCGTTGAGCAGATCGGCCTTGTCGGTATCAATGCCCCGCTCGAGGGCGTCCTCCGAATAGAGCCGGCTGGTGCCGAACCGGAAGAGCGCGTCCGAGGTGGCGACATGCGTCGAGGTACGCTGCACCATGGTGACATCGGCGCCCTTCTCCCACAGATCCGCGCAGATGTCGTGGGCGGAATTGTTAGAGCCGATGACGACGCATTTCTTGCCACTATAGGCTTCGCTGCTTTTGTAGCGGCTGGAATGGCATTGCTCGCCTGCGAAGAGATCCATGCCGGGAAAAGCAGGCTCATTGGGAATGCCGGACATGCCGGTCGCGAGAATGAGATGCCTGGGCGCGAGCGTAACCGGCCTGCCCTCGCGCAGGACCTCCACGCTCCATTGCCCTCGCTCGGCATCGAAGGACGCCTTGCGACAGGGTGAGGAACTCCAGACATCGAGCTCCATCACCTTGGCATAGGCCTCGAGCCAGTCCGCCATCTTGTCCTTGGGTGTATAGACCGGCCAGTCGTCGGGGAAAGGCAGATAGGGCATGTGGTCGTACCAGACCGGATCATGCAGGCAGAGCGACTTGTAGCGCTTGCGCCATGCATCGCCCGGCCTATCATGGGCCTCAACGATGAGCGTCGGCACGCCGAGGCGCTTCAGCCGGGCTCCGAGCGCCAGGCCGCCCTGCCCCGCCCCGACGATCAGGCAATAGGGCTGGGTCTCGGAGCCGAGGGAAGCCTCCTCTTCCTGCCGTCGCTCCAACCAGGTCTGGCGATCGCGGTGAACGCCATGCTGGGCCCCCATGACCCGCCGGCGCCCCTTCTTTTCCTCGAAGCCCTTCAACTCCTCCATCGAAGTCAGCAGCGTCCAGCAAAGATCGCCCTTGAGGCGGACATAGCCGCGACAGCGTGCCTCTGTGGTTTCGAACGTAAAAAACCCTTCGGTGATGCCATCGGTTTCCGACGCCTCGTCCTGCACGGTAAAGGCGCTGGGCCGGGTGCGTGCGAAGGTCGCGTCAATCAGGTCACCGACGCCTTCCCTGCCCTCGGCGGTGTGCAGGTTCCAGGTGAACGCCAGCAGATCGCGCCAATAGCAATCCTCGGCGAACAAAGCGAGGAGCGCAGATCTGTCGGCAGCCGCCGCGGCGAGAGCAAAGCGATCCAGCCACCTCGAAAGCTGGCCCTTTGCATCCGGTCTACTCATGACATTTCATCCCTATGGTTTTTCAAATCGCGCCTCATTGTGATGCGGGCGCTCGTAAAAAGCGGCGGCTTGACGACGCACACCGGCAATCTGCCTCGCCAACCAACCGTATATCAAAACGTAATACTATGGATTCTTCTTGCACCTCGTTCTTTCAGCATCAAGGGGAAGTGATTGCAAAGTATGTGTCAAGTAATTTCGAAGTCAGAAGTACCTGGGATGGAAGCACCCCTCATGCGGCGATCGCCGTTCCGCCGCCATCGAAGAGATGGACGCGGGACGCATCCGGCGTCAGGAAGATCCTGTCGCCGGTCTTGAAGCGTCTTTCGCCCACGGCGCGCACGGTGATGGTGCCGAGCGATGGAACCTCGACATAGAGCAGGGCATCGCTGCCCAACTGCTCCTCCAGGGACACCGTGCCTTCCCACAGGCCCTCATCGGGCGAGTAGAGAACATGCTCCGGGCGGATGCCGAGCGTCATCTTCTGGTCCAGTCGCGAGTGCCACCCATCCGGCAGGGCGACTGTCGAGCCACCCGGAAGCTCCAGGTCCCTGTCGCCGCTCGGCGCCGCCGGCAGGAAGTTCATCTTGGGCGAGCCGATGAAGCTCGCGACGAAGAGATTGGCGGGATGGTCGTAGAGTTCGAGCGGCGTAGAGAACTGTTCGACATTGCCCGCCCGCAGCACCACGATACGATCGGCCATCGTCATGGCCTCGACCTGGTCGTGGGTCACGTAGATCATCGTGGTGCGAAGGGTCCGGTGCAGCCGGATCAGCTCGATGCGCATCTGCACGCGCAGGGCCGCATCGAGATTGGACAGGGGTTCGTCGAACAGGAAGGCGGTGGGCGAGCGCACGATGGCCCGCCCGATCGCCACGCGCTGGCGCTGGCCGCCGGAAAGCTGGCGGGGCTTGCGGTCCAGGTAGTCCTCCAGGGCCAGGATGCGCGAGGCTTCCGCCACCTTGCCGGCTATTTCCTGCCTGGACATGCCGGCGATCTTCAGGCCGAAGCCGATATTGTCCCGCACACTCATATGCGGATAGAGCGCATAGGACTGGAAGACCATGGCGATGCGGCGATCCGCCGGCGCGAGCCGGGAGACATCCTTGCCGTCGATCAAGACACGGCCGTCCGACAGTTGCTCCAGACCGGTGATCAGCCGGAGCAGCGACGACTTTCCGCAGCCCGACGGGCCGACGAACACCACGAACTCCCCGTCCTTCACTTCCAGGCTGACATCGGAGATGACCTGGTGAGACCCATATTTCTTGCTGACACGGTCGAACTGGATGCTTCCCATGGTCACCTCCTGATGGCTGAGATCTAGACGAGGCCGCTGCGGCCGCGCTTTTCGGTCTCGTAGGCGGCCTTGAGGTGAGCCTGCGTGAAGATCTTGGCGTGCGCGGCGAGGTCATCCCCGTCGTCCCACAGGTCACGCCAGATGCCGAGGATGCCTTCGAGAGGTTGGCCGACGACCCGGGAGGAGAAGGATTCGAAGGTGATCGGCCCCTGGTAGTTGGCTTTGGCGAGGGCGCGGAAGATCATCTTGAAATCGATCGAGCCGGTGCCGAGATAGCCCCGGTTTGAATCGCCGGTATGGAAATAGCCGAGCAGCGGTCCGGTCTCGACGATGGCGGCGGCGACGTCAGCTTCCTCGATGTTCATGTGATAGCAGTCGAGATGGACCTTGACGTTCGGCGCACCGATCCGCTTGCACATCTCGACCGCCTGCGCCGCCGTGTTGAGAACGTTGCTCTCATAGCGGTTGACCACCTCCAGCCCGAGGGTGATGTCGCTCTTGGCCGCCTGCTCGGCGACCCGCTGCAGGACCTCGACCGCGCGGGCGACGCCGTCCTTGGTGGGCGGCACGGCATATTTCTGGAACGCCGAATAGATGATCCCGCAGATATGCGTGCCCTTGAGGTCCCGGGCAATCGAGACGATGTCGAGAAGGCGCCGTTCCCCGCGCTTGGCCATCTCCGGGTCGCCGTTCGAAATATCGGTGGTGGCATCGAGGCCGAGGGAGAAGGTGATGCCGACATTGGCCTTCTCGAGCTCGCGCCGCGTGAAGTCCACGTCGAACACGCTCGGATCCAGGGCCGGCGCCTCGATGATGTCATAGCCCAGTTCCGCCGTCTTCCCGATGGCCCGAGCACATTGCTCGTGGCTCCAGCCGGGCGTCCAGACAAAGGCGTGCAGTCCCAGTTTATTGTTCACGATGCTGGTCTTTCTTTCAGCAGAGGTTGATGGTTTCAGTGGAAGATGATGCCGCCGCAGACGTTGAGCGCCTGCCCGGTGATGAAGGATGCATCATCGGACGCGAAAAAAGCGACAGAACCGACGACATCCTCAGGATATCCCAGGCGGCCGAGCGTGGTCTTCTCGATGACTTTCTTGAGCGACTCCTCGTCCCGATAATTGTTGCGGCCCATGTCGGTGTCGATGATGCCGGGGCAGACCGCATTGACGGTGATGCCGTCGAGGCCGACCTCCATAGCCAGGATATGGGTGAAGCTGATCACGGCGGCCTTGGACGAGCAGTAATGGGCCTGGCCGACGCCGCCGCGCTTGCCGCCAATGGAGGCGATGTTGATGATGCGGCCTGCCTTGCGCTGCCGGAAATGGCCGAGCAACGCCTTGGTCACCATGAAGGTGCCCTTGGTGTTGACGTCATACATGCGGTCCCATTCGTCCGGCTCGATGTCCTCGACCTTGTGGACGGACAGGACGCCCGCATTGTTGACCAGGACATCGATGGTGCCGCAGCGGGCAAGGGCGTATTCCGCCAGCGAGGCGACGTCATCGGGATTGCTGACATCGGCATAGGCGATGTCGCAGCGCCCTCCGCTGGCCTCGACCTCGGCCCGCAGCTTTTCCATTTCTTCGTGCTGGCGTTCGATGTCGTTGGCGACGACGTGGTAGCCCTCGGCCGCCAGACGCTTGACGATGGCGCGCCCGATGCCACGGCTCGCGCCGGTGACGACGGCTGCGCGGTTCCGGCCGCGCTGGGCTAATTCAGACATGTGGGATCTCCGTGGTCTTGTTCTAGAGCAAAATGACATTCCCCTTATTGTCATTTTGCTATAACCCTTTGTTTTAACGTGTTTTCTTGATCGAAAAGTCGATCAACTTTTCTGGAAAACGCTTTGAGGTCAGTCCTTGACAGCGCCCATCGTCATTCCCGAGACGATGTGGCGCTGCATGAAGAGGGTGAAGATTACCGGTGGCACGCATTGGATGATCGAGGCGGCGGCGATCAGGTCCCAATAGACCTTGCCCGTGCCGATGAAGGAGGAGATCACCACCGGCAGCGTGCGGGCCGAGCGGGTGGTCAGGAACAGCGAGAGCAGGAACTCGTTCCAGCAGAAGATGAAGACGAAGGTCGCCACCGTCATCACGCCGCTCAGGCTCATGGGCAGGGCGATCCGCACGAGCACCTGGACCCAGCTGCAGCCTTCCAGCCGCGCCGCCTCGATCACCTCGCGCGGGACCCGGCGCAGGAAGGACATCGAGACCCAGACCGCGAAGGGCAGGTTGAAGCCGGCATAGGCGATGATCAGCGCCCACACGCTGTCGAGAAGGCCGAGCCCCCTGAAGATCACGAACAGAGGCACGGCGGCGGCGATCGGCGGCATCATGCGGGTCGACAGGATCCAGTCGGCGATCGCGTTGGAGGCGCGCATCTGGAAGTTCACCAGGCCGAAAGCAGTGGGAATGGCGAACAGCAGCGCCAGCGCGGTGGCGCCGAGCGTGACCACGACCGAGTTCAGGATGAAGGGCCAGTAGTCGCTGAAGATATGCGCGTAATTGTCGAGATAGGTGAAGTCCGGGATCCAGACCGGCGGAATGGCGATGATGTCGCTGGTGTTCTTGAACGAACTCAGGCCGATCCACAGCAACGGCCCGACGGCGAAGGCCGTGAAGGCGAGAGCCGCAATGACGAGCCCGATGTCCTTGCCACGAATACTATGCATTTTCCACGCTCCTCAGCAGGCGAACCGCGAAGGTGGTGATGACGATGCTGATGACGAGGATGAGAACGGCGGCGGCCGAGCCGACGCCGATCTGGAAATACTGGAAATCCTGCTGGTAGGCATAGAGCGTCACCACCATGGTGGCATCGCCAGGGCCGCCGCGCGTGGTGACATAGATGACGTCGAAGAAGCGCAGCACGTCGATGATGCGCAGGATGACTCCGAGCAGCACGACATTGAGGATCGAGGGCACTTCCAGCGACCAGAGGATATGGTGCCAGCGCGCGCCGTCGACGCGAGCGGCTTCATAGAGATCGGTGCGGATCGAGGTCAGGGCCGCCAGGCACAGCAGCATCATGAAGGGCGACCACTGCCACACATTGATCAGCACCATGGAGACCATGGCCGTGACGGGCTCGCCGAACCAGGAAACGGGCGTCAGCCCGACGAGCTGGATGACGTAGTTCACCACCCCCAATGTCGGGTTGAACAGATAGGCGAAGATCATGCCGACGATCAGCGGCGTCACCATCATCGGCATCAGATAGAGCGAGCGCAGCGCCCCGACCCAGCGCAGATGCGACAACTCGTAGAACACCTTCGCGGCGGTGAAGCCGATGACGATCTCCAGCGAGATCGAACTGACGCCCAGGATGGCCGTGTTGAGGAGGGCGCGCAGGAACAGCCCGTCATGCAGAAGAAAGAGATAATTGTCGAAGCCGGTGAACACGGCGCGCTGCAGCGTGGTGAGCTTGACCTGATGCAGGCTGAGATAGACCGAATAGACGAAGGGATAGATCGTCAGGAACAGCAGGAAGAGACAGGTCGGCAGGATAAAGGCCGTCTGCTGCAGGCGGTCGTTGCGCAGGAAGGCAAGCCGCCGCCAGGGCAGGTCTTGGGAATATGCGAGGGCCGCGGGCTGCATGGAGGTCCGCCTCTCTGGTTGGCTGCCGGCCGGACCCTGGCGGATGCAAACCGCCAGGGATCTCGGCAATCCCCCTCCCCCATGCCGGAGGAGGGGTCGTCCGATCAGGACATGAAGCGGGTTATGCCCACTAGAGCAAAACGCTATAGGCTTACTTCAGGGCGCCCGAGGACTTCAGGAGCTGCGTGGCCTTGGCATTGGCATCGTCCATGGCATCCTTCACCGACATCTCGCCGATGATCGCCTTGTTGACGTTGACGCCAATGGTGTCGATCAGCTGGAAGGTGGCGGGAATGCGCGGGCGGACCTCCGTCCAGGCCGTCTTCTGGGCCTCGGCGATGGTCTTGGTCCAGGGGAACTTGGCCTGGACCTCGGCATCGTTGATGGCGCTCAGGCGGCTCGGCGTGCCGCCCGCCAGGGCATAGCGCTTGTGCTCGGCCGGGCTCGCATACCATTTCATGAAATCCCAGGCCGCGTCCTTCTGGGTGCCATGGGCGTTGAGGCACATGACCCAGCCGCCGACCGGCGGAACCGGCTTGCCTGCCTTGGACGGCATCAGGACGCTGCCGAACTTGCCGGCGATCTGGCTGGTCTTGGGATCGTTGGCGATCTGGGCGCGCACCGACCAGTCGTTCATCATGGCGAGCTTGCCGCTGGCAAAGGCGCTGGCACGTTCGTCCCAGGCGTAGCTCTCGACGCCGGGCGGGCCGAATTTCACCATGTCCTTGAAGAATTGCACGAGATCGAGGGACTCGGGCGAATTCAGGGTCGGCGTCATGTCGGCATAGGGATCAGCCGCGCCGATGACATTGCTCTTCCAGGGTGAGCCGCCGGCATTGAAGATCCATTCGAAATATTGCTGGCCGGCTGCTGCGCCACGCTGATTGTTCATGGCATAGCCATAGACGCCCGGAAAATCCGGATTGTTGGTGAAGAACTTGGCAGCCTTCTGCAATTCGTCGAAGGTCTTGGGCGGCTGCATCTTCGCCTTGTCGAACAGGTCCGTGCGGTAATACATCAGCTCGTAGTAAATCGCGACGGGCAGGCAGTATTTCTTGTTGTCCCAGCTCGCCTGGCCGGCGCCCGAGGAGGTGTAGTCGTCCCAGGCGATCACCTTGGGATCCTCCTTGGCGATGCGGTCGTCGAGAGCATCGATGCAACCTGCCTCGACGAACTCGCCGATCCAGATGCCGTCGATGAGCAGCACGTCGTAGCTGCTGTCGTTCTGCGAACAGTTCAACAGCTCCTTGTCGTGCAGGGCGTCATAGCCGTTGCCGTCGACCTCCACCTTGGCGCCGGTGAGCTTGGTGAAGTCGTCCTTGGTGGCCTTGATCGCCTCGATGAAGGGATCGCTGATGCTGATCAGCTTCAGCGTCTTGCCGGCCTGGTCGGCAAGCTTGCCTTTCCAGTCGATGTCCTGGGCATGAGCGGCCAGGCCGACGAGACAGGCCAGCGCGGATGCCGTGCCGATCATGATCTGCTTGAATGCGGGGCGTTCCATATTCATCCTCCATTCCGGCCGTTCTTATGGGCGCGCCGGTGCCGGTGACGGCGCGTCGTTTCAAGATCCCGAAGGGGCTGGCGAGCTAGACCCTGGGCTGCCTGGCCACGGATTTTCGTCGCGTTCCGCCCTTGGCCGGCTCTTCGGCGGCAGGCAGGCGACGGATCGGCAAGCCGATCCTCTTGGTCGAGTTTCTCAGGATGAGTTCGCAGGGCAGGCGGACATGCCGGGGCACGGCAGCCGGATCGTCGATCCTGGCGCGAATGGTCGCCCAAGCCTGCGCGGCGATCTGCTCGACGTCCTGCCGCATGGCTGTGATGGGCGGCGCCGTCGCGCGCATCCAGGCATAGTCGTCGAAGCCGACCAGCGAGATGTCCTCGGGAATCCGGATATTGCGCTGGGCCATGTCGGCAAGAACACCGAGGGTCCCGAAATTGGTGAGGGCGATGACGGCGGTGGGCCGCTCATTGGCCGTGAACCAGCGTTGCAGGCCCTCGGCGACGGTCTCGAATGTCTGGCCGACTTCGAGAATGGGCGGAGCAGGCAGGCCCGCTTGCTCGAAGACCTGCACAATGCCGGCGCAGCGCTCGCGAATATTGGCGATACGCGTGGTGGTTGCGACCACCAGGGCATTGCTGTGCCCATATTCCAGGAGGTGCTCGGCGGCGTGTCGCCCGGCGGAAAAATTGTCGCTGCCGATGGTATCGCCCTCGAAACCCTCGGTTATGCGGTCGACGACGACATAGGGCACGCCGACATCGTCGAGAAGCGTGCGGGTGGCGAAGCGATCATCGTTCGGAATGATGACGACGCCCGACGGACGCCAGGACAGCAGGGCCGACAGGCGGGATCGCTCGACCTCTTCATTCTCGTTCGAGCTCGCCACGATGATGTCGTAGCCCTCATCCTGGACGCAACGTTCCAGGCTGGCGATGACGGCGCTGAAATAGGGATTGTCGAGACTTGGTACCAGAACGGTGACGACGCGCGCCTTTCCCGTTCTGAGTTGCGAGGCAACCCGGTCGACCTCGTAGCCCAATTCACGCGCAATGGCCTGCACGCGCTCGGCGACCTCCGGGGTTGCCGCCCCCTGGCGGCCATTGAGGACGTTCGACACCGTCGCCGGCGAAACGCCGGCCCGCGTTGCAACATTCCTGATGGAAATACGCTTAGGTTTGCGCATGGCAGCCCAACGTTTCCGTTCCCTGTCATTCTTACTTAAACGATTTAATAAAACGATTCACCAGCTGATCGTGTTTGTCAACACCTTACTGAATCGTTTTAGTACGGAGACCCGATCACAGGAGAGAAGACGGCCGCGAGCGGTAGCGTCCACGCCTCAGCGTCCCGCCAAGCCGCCATCGGGACCGAAGGAAATCGTTGCAAAGGGCTGTCGACGGTGAAGGCCGCGGGCCCTTCCGCCGGCCGCCATCACCAGCAGGTAAAGCCGCCGTCCGCCACCACCGTGGTGCCCGTCATCAGGCTGGAGGCATCGCAAGCCAGGAAATGCACCACCGAGGCGATCTCGTCCGGCTTGCCGAGACGATGCATCGGCGTGTCGCGCAGCCAGACGTCGATCATGCCGTCATTGTCGTGGCGATACATGGTCATGGCGGTCTCGATATAGGTCGGCGCCACCGCATTGACCCGCACGCCCCGATCGGCCCATTCGGCGGCCAGCGACGAGGTCATCTGGTGCACGGCAGCCTTGGCTGCATTGTAGTAGGTCTGCTTTTGCGGGCGGTTCGAAATCAGGCCGGACATCGAGCCGATATTCACGATGGCTCCCCGGCCGGCCTTGAGCATGTGGCGGCCGAATGCACGATTGCACCAGAAGACGCCGTTGTAGTTGACGTCGTTCACATGCAGCCAATGCTCGTCGCTCACATCCTCGGCCGCCGTTCCAGAACGGGCAATGCCGGCATTGGCAACCAGGATGTCCACCCGGCCATGGTCCCTCACGACATCCTCCGCCAGGGCCTCGACCTCGGCGGGCTTGGTCACGTCGACCTGGCGCACATCGACTTCGTAGCCCTTGCGCGCCAGTTCCGCCCGCCCCTCGGCGGCGATCGACAGGTCGATGTCGGCAATGACGACTTTTGCGCCGTTTTCCAACAGGGCTTCGGCGCAACTCAGGCCAATGCCGCGCCCACCGCCGGTGACGACGGCAACCCTCCCGTCGAGGCGGAACTTGCGTGCATACATGGCGTCCTCCCGTTCCAGATTTTGTGGGAATGCAAGATTTTGTGGGAATGCCCGTCGAGGCCGGCCCTATTCGGCGGCGCGGTCGAGGAAAGGATGGCGACCGGGCTGGGCGAACTTGGTGCGGCGGATATCGAGAAGCCTCTCGATCTGCTCGGCGTTGAATTCCTTCGCGCCGCCATAATGGGCCGCGAGATAGACGACCTTGGCGTAGTAATCGAGCGCTTCCATCTTGAAATAGGCGCTGGTGAGATCGTGGCCGTAGGAGAGTGCGCCGTGGTTTTCCAGCAGCAGCGCATCATATCGGTCGAGATAGGGCGCGATCGCCTCGGACAATTCGCTCGTCGAGGGTAGCGCGTAGGGCGTCAGCGGCACCTCGCCGAGGAACATGGTGGATTCGGGCATGATCTGCTGCGTGATCGGCTTGCCGCAGATGGCGTGAACCGTGGCATAGAGAGGATGGGCGTGCACGACCGCCCGGACATCGGGCCGATGATCATAGACGCATAGATGCATCTTGATCTCGGTCGAGGGACGAAAGCCCTTGTCCTCGACGAGTGCCCCCTGCCGGTCGATCCGGCAGATCATCTCCGGCGTCATGAACCCCTTGGACACGCTGGTCGGGGTGCACAGCAAGGTGCCGTCGTCCAGCAGAACCGAGAAGTTGCCGTCATTGGCGGCGCCCATCTCGCGCGCATAGGCGCGGCGCCCGATTTCACAGATATATTCGCGCAATCGGAGATCGTCTTGCATGCCGGGCACCTCGCTAGGTTGGCCCGAGCTATCGCAAATTCGGTCAGAAAGTCAACTATTCGGACATTTTATTTTTGAACTTGCCCGATCTTGCCCATCACACGATCAGCTTCACCTTGTTCCTTTCGAACAAGTCGCGCCATTCCGGTGATGGCTCCCGGTCCGTGACCACGAAATCGATGGATTCGAAGCCGCAGATGCTGATCAAGGCCGTCTTGCCGAACTTCTCGCCGTCGACGAGGAGGCAAACCCGTTGTGCGCTGGCGATGAAGGCCCGCTTCACCTCCGCATCGGCCATGTTCGCCTCCATGAGGCCGCCAGCCAGCGAGATTGCCTTGCAGCTGATCAGGGCGACATCCGCATTGAACTGGGCGATGGTCCGGCTGGCCAGCGGGCCGACGAAGGTCATCGAGCGGCGCCGCAATTCTCCGCCGACCGACATGATCGTATAGGCAGGCAAGCTAGGGTCCGACAGGACGCGGACGGAATTGGTGATGAGGGTCAGATCTCGCCGGTTGCCGAGACCTCTCAAGGTTTCATAGGCCGTCGAGGATGAGTCCATCATCACCGCATCGCCATCCTTGACCAGTGCCGATGCCTTCTGGGCGATCAGGCGCTTGGCCCCGATATTGATGAGATGTCGTGTCCGATAAGGCAGGTCTTCGGCTTCGCCTTTGAGCGCGACCGCGCCCCCATGCGTCCGGCTGAGCAGACCCTCTTTCTCGAGCTTGTTGAGATCGCGCCGTATGGTCTCTTCGGTAACCGCCAATTCCTGGCTGAGCGCGGTCACCATGACGCTGCGATTACGGGTGACAAGGTCGAGTATCCTGGTTTTTCGCTCAGCCGCCAACATGCATCACCAGATCACCTGACCAAATATCGGAACGTTTCAGACAAGATTGCGAATGTCGACGGATCGTTCAACCAGAGCCCGGCCTTCTTCCAAGGATTTTATCTGCCCCAGACCAAGGAGCTGGACCAAGGCGTTACCCCAGGAACTCGCCTCGATTGGACCGATGCGCACGGCCTTTGCGGAACAGGCTGCGATCCGGTCGCACAAAATCGCGTCCTGCGCGCCGCCCCCGCACAAGGTGAGGCTCGGCAGCACGCGGCCTGTCAGCTGCTCGATCACCCGGACCGCAGAGCCGATTTCTGAGGCGAGGCCATTATAGACGGCCAGCGCCAGACCACCGAGGTCATAAGGGGGAAAGGTGCCGTTCCGCGCGCAGGACCGGCGGATCGCCTCGATGATATCGGGAGGATTGAAGAAGAGCGGATCGGATGGGTCGATGGCGGGCGTATCGTCCAGACGGGCGGCCTCCATCACCTGATCGGCGATCCCGGCAAACGTCACGGGCCGGCCATCGCGCTGCTGCCAGGCGGCCCGCAGCTTCTGGATGAGATGCAGGCCGTTCAAACTCTTGATCAGGAAGGTGCGGCCATCGACACCGCCCTCGTTCCCGAATCCCGCCGCCCGCACGGCATCGTCGAGATCGGGGGCGCGCCGCTCCAGACCGATCAGTGACCAGGATCCACAGATCACGAAGCCACCGCCATCCGCAAGATCGAGAGCCGCCACGGCGCTGGCCGTGTCATGGGCCGCGACCGAGATCACCGGAACCGGCCCCAGCCTGTCGGCAAATTCGCCGCGCAACCTGCCATAGACCTCGGCGGGACGGATGATGGGCTGCAGCAACCTCTGCGGCAGGCCGAGCCTTTGGCAGAGTTCGGCGCTCCAATCCTCCGTGCGGGCATCGACGAGCCCGGACGTACGGGCCAGGGTCAATTCGGACCGCAGCCTGCCGGTCAGATGATGGTTGACGATATCGGCCATCATCAGGAGGTTGCGGCTTCTCGCCAACGTCCCGGAGGCGTGCCGCGACTGGTCGAAAAGCTGGCAGATCGTATTGACCGGCAGGTCCTGCGCACCCGAGATCGCATAGAGCTCCTCCGGGGCGAGCGGCAGGGCATCCCGCCCGCGCTGCGAACGCGGATGGCGATAGTGGCAGGGCTCTTCCACGATGCCGCCGGCGTGATCCAGCAGCGCGTAATCCAGGCCCCAGCTGTCCACTCCGATGGAATCGAGCGAACTCACTGCGGCGCTGCATCGGCGCAAGCTCTCCTCTACCCCGTCGAACAGGCGCGAAAGACACCAATGCGGGCCATCGTCCCGTTCGACCGCGTAGCCGTCGAAGCGGTGAATTTCATCGAGCCGCAGCCGACGATTCTCGAACGTCGCCAGCATCGCGCGACCACTGCCGGCTCCGAGGTCGAGGACGAGACAGCGCGCCATCGGCACTCCTTCCGGTTTCATCTTCTTCGACAAACAACATTATCGGGCAAATCTTGCCAGGCCGATTGTTGAAAAAAGTCCGAATGCGACCTTACGCCCCCACGCGCCTGATCGGCAACCCATGACCGTGCCGTACAGCATCCATCCTCTAGAGCCATGAATCCCGAGCCGGCACGGCGCCGCCCTCTCGCGGTACCGGGAGCCCCGCCATCAGAATGGCAGGCGCGCATTGTCCTTGACCTGTTTCATGACGAAGAAGGTGCGGGTCTGCCTCACGCCCGGCAATGCGATCAGTTTCTGCCCGTGCAGCTTGTTGAAATCCGCCATGTCGCGGACGCGGATTTTCAGCAGATAGTCGAAATCGCCCGCCACCAGGTTGCAGTCCAGAACTTCCTTGAGCTTGAGCACTGCTCCCTCGAAGGCCGCAAAGCTCTCGGGTGTCGAACGGTCAAGCACCACACCGACCATCACGAGGGCATCGAGCCCGACGGACGTCGGAGAGACTTCGGCACGCACACCGGTGATGAAACCTTCGTCGAACAGGCGCTGCGTGCGCCTGTGGCAGGTGGCCGGGCTGACATTCACGCGCGCGGCGAGATCGGCATTGCTCAACCGGCCGTCGATATGCAGTGCCCGTAAGATGTTGATGTCGATGCGATCGAGATCGCTGATGGAAGATTCTTTCATTTTTATACTTCTTGATGAGAGATATTATGTCATAATGATAGTTCGGCTTTCATTCTCGTGAAAGCCGAAGGTCAAATTCGGAAGCACCATCCAGAGCTTTTCGACTAGGCTCCGTTCCGTCTCATGGAGCCCGTCCAATGTCCCTTCTTGAAAAGTTCGAGCGCTATCCGCTCACCTTCGGTCCAACCCCGATCGAGCACCTGCCGCGTCTCACCCAGGCCCTCGGCGGCAAGGTCCAGATCTATGCCAAGCGCGATGATTGCAATTCCGGCCTCGCCATGGGCGGCAACAAGCTCAGGAAGCTTGAATATATCGTGCCGGATGCCATCGCCTCGGGTGCGGACACGCTGGTGTCGATCGGCGGCGTTCAATCCAACCACACTCGCATGGTGGCGGCGACCGCTGCCAAGATCGGCATGAAATGCGTGGTCATCCAGGAGAAATGGGTGCCGCATTACGACGCCGTCTATGACCGCGTCGGCAACATCCTGATGACCCGGCTGATGGGCGCGGATTCCCGGCTCGTCGATGACGGCTTCGATATCGGCATCCGCAAGAGCTGGCAGGATGCGATCCAGTCGGTCGAGGCGGCCGGCGGCAAGCCCTATCCGATCCCGGCCGGCGCGTCGGTGCACAAGTTCGGCGCCCTCGGCTATGTCGGCTTTGCCGAGGAGGTCGCCAGGCAGGAGGCTGAGCTTGGCTTCACGTTCGACTATGTCGTGGTCTGCGTCGTCACCGGCTCGACCCAGGGCGGCATGATCGTCGGCTTTGCCGCGCAGGGGCGCGCCGATCGCGTGATCGGCATCGATGCTTCGGGCACCCTCGAACAGACGCGGGCGCAGGTGCGCTCCATCGTCGACAACACCGCGGAACTGGTCGGCCTTGGCCGCACGATCGGCGAGCACGAGATCGTCATCAACCCGGACTACGCCTATCCGGCCTATGGCGTGCCGTCGGACGAGACCAACGAGGCGATCCGCCTCGCCGCCCGTACCGAGGCGATGATCACGGATCCGGTCTATGAGGGCAAGTCGATGCAGGGGCTGATCGACCTGACACGCAAGGGGTTCTTCCCCGAGGGCTCGCGCGTGCTCTACGCCCATCTCGGCGGTGCGCCGGCCTTGAACGGCTACAGCTATTACTATCGCGAAGGCTGACAGGGATCGTGCGTTCCCGCGCCTGTCCGGCAAGCGGGCGGCCGAGGGGGCGGATCCGAAAAAGGTCCGTCCCCGCCCAGCGCATGCCGCATTGGCGCTCTGCGGGCGGTAGCAGCGGCCACGCCTGACGCGAAGACACCGATGCGCAGCCCTTGCGTGGGCTGACTGGCTAAGGGCACACAGAGTTGCATTGCCGGTTCCCATCTACCACTGTTACTCTGTGCGAAGGAAGGGATCAGAGATCAAGGATGCTGCGGTCATTCGAGCAATTGCGCGACACGGCAAGGTCCGATCTGCTCATAGCCGCCGACGACGAGCATGCGGCGGTGGCAGGTAGCGGCAGCTATGCCATGCCCTGGCATTGGCACGATTGTCTGATGTTCATCCTGCCCAGCCAGGGGACCGTCGAACTCAAGCACGAAGGCCGCCGCGAGGGGGCCTGGCTGTCGCAGGACCGGTTTGCGGTGGTGCCCCCGAACCAGGCGCATGAAACGAGGGCGGCCATCGGCGCTCATCGTCACCTTGCCATCTATGTGACGGGTGCCACGCTCAGCCGGCTCGACCGGGAAGCGGGCTCGCTCAGCGAGTTTCACCGGCGCACGCGCACCACGATCCTGGTTCACCGCACCTCCGCCGTGAAAGCCTTGCAGGCGCTATCGCTTCGAAATGGCCAGGGCGCCTACGGCGATGGCAAGGTCAGGCAGGCGCTGACATCCGCCCTGCTCGTGCAATGCATCGCCGAAGTCATGGCAGGGGAGATCGCGCCCGCTGCCTCACGCTACGAACACGGCATGGCGCTGGTCGAGGATCTCAAGCATTATCTGGCGCTTCATGCCGACGAGCAGGTTCCGCTCGACGCCCTGGCGGATCGCTTCGGCGTCTCGAGGCGCCACGTCACGCGCCTGTTCCGCGAAGGCACCGGCTTCTCGGTGGGCGAGTTCCAATTGCGGATCCGTCTGCGAACGGCATGCGAACTCCTTACCGGAACCGACCTGCCGGTCGGCGAGATCGCCTTCCGGGTGGGTTTCGAGAGCGGAGCGGCGCTTGCCCATGCCATGCGGCGCGCCGAGGGCCGATCCCCTTCCGACATCCGCAAGAGCCTGGCCCGGTCGATCAAAATCTAAGGCCCGTTCGGACGCGCGGAGCGAGGACCGCCGCGATAGCCTGCACGCCGTAAATTCTGCGCGACAGGCAGGTTGGCAATGGGTTCGGACGTTGAGATAGTCAGTGTGTTTGCGGCGGGCCCCAATGGAGGCAATCCGGCACCGATCGTGATCGATGCCGCTGGAATGTCCGATGCGGACATGCAGCAGGTTGCACGTTCCTCCGGCTATGAAAGCGGCTTCGTTCTTCCGCCACCGCCCGCCTCGAATTGCGATTTCGAACTCCGCTTCTGGGTGCCCAACCACGAAATGTCGATGTGTGGACATGTGACCGTCGGCGCCTTGTGGCTGCTGGATCGGCTGGGACGGCTGCCGGGTAACGAGCTTGCGATCTGGACCAAGAGCGGCCGCGTTGCGGCGAGAATTCGGGAACGAACCGAACGCGGTGCGGCTGTCGAAATCTCGCAGCCGGTCGGCACGGTCGAAACGCTCGGCGATGGCGACACCGCCGGCATCCTCGAGGTTCTCGGGGTGGGATCGGGCGATCTCGCACCAAGACCGATCCAGAACGCGTCGACCAGCCGGGTCAAGACGCTCGTCCCCCTGAAGAGCGCCGAGACCCTGAACGGGTTGAGCCCCGATTTCGCCAGGATCGAGGACCTATGTGACCGGATCGGCTCGACCGGCCTCTATCCCTACGCGGTGCTCGATGGGGACGCCCAGATCGTCGAGGCTCGCCAGTTCCCCAAGGCATCCGGCTATCCCGAGGACGCAGCCACCGGCATTGCGGCATCGGCCCTGTCCTTCGGCCTGCTCGCGAACGCCATGGTGGAAGCATCAGAGCGCCCGATAACCATCCGCCAGGGACGGGCAATGCGGCGCCCCTCGGAAATCCTGGTGCGTTTTCAACTCGGCCATGGGCGCCCTGCCGGCTGCTGGCTGGGAGGGGCCGTCCGCCTGGAAGGGCGTGACCGAGCCAGGTCCTGATCGGCAACAGGCCCGATCACCACAGGCACCAGCGCTCTGATGCCTGCCATAACAAAGGGGAAAAAAATGGATCGCAGACAGATTCTCCAGCTCGGCCTTCTGGCGGTGCCCGCCACAATTCTCGCTGGCCCGGCAAGGGCCGACGAAGCCGAGCTCATCGTCGGCTCCAATGTCGGCAGCCCACCCTTCGCCTACAAGGATGGCGATCACTATTCCGGCTTCGACATGGAGATGTTCGCCGAAGTCGCCAAGGCCCTGAACCGCAAATGGCGCGTGCAGCCGATGGACTTCGGCGCCCTCATCCCTGCCCTGCAGACGGGCAACATCGATGCGATCGTCTCGCAGCTGTTCATCAAACCCGAGCGGCAGAAAGTCATCGATTTTTCGGCCCCCTATTACCAGAGCGGGCTGGTGGCGGTGACGAGCGCCAGCAACACCACCATCAACACGCCCGACGACCTGGCCGGCAAGGCGATCGGCACCGAGACCGGAACCATCGCCGTCGACTACATCAAGGACCACATCAAGGGCGCGACGCTCGACCAGTTGCCGAGCATCAACAACGCCTTGCTGGCGCTTCAGGCCGGGCGTACCGACGCGGTCATCTATGACACGCCGGCCCTGATGTACTACGCCAACAACACGGGCAAGGGCAAAGTCCGGGTCATACGCCCGACCCTCGAAGGCCGTGATGTCGGTATCGGCTTCAGGAAGGGCAGCCCGCTCGTGATGCCGGCGAATGCGGCGCTGGCGGCGATGAAGGCCGACGGGCGGCTCAAGGCCATTCGCGAAAAATGGTTTGGACAGGACCCGGCGTGAGCTCGGCGGCAAGCCATCGAGAGCCGAGGCGCAATCACAGCCGAGGCTCGCCTAGCCCACTTGTCATGTGGTCAACCATCGACGGGACCCCTGATGACTTTTGACTGGACGGCCGTCTTCGACGCTCTACCCGAGCTGCTGCAAGGCCTCGAGGTAACCATGCTGATCGCTCTGGCCGGCCTGGCCGGCGGCGTGGTTGTCGGGGCCATCACCGGCGCCCTGCTCACCTATGGAGGGTGGCTGACGCAGGTTCCGGCTCAGCTCTATGTCGCCCTGATCCGCGGCACGCCGATCACCGTGCAGGTGATGTTCATCTATTTCGCGCTGCCCATCCTCATCGATGTCCGCATCAGCGCCGCCAGCGCGGGGATTCTGACCTTGATCATCAATTCCGGTGCCTACAATGCCGAGATCGTTCGCGGCGCGCTCGAGAGCGTTCCGGCGGGCCTGCGCGAGGCCGGCCTCGCCATGGGGTTGAGTTTTCGCAAGGTGCTCGTCCATGTCATCTCCCCCATAGCTGTCAGGCGCGCTCTTCCCGCCATGGGCAATCAGCTCGTCTCGGTGGTCAAGGACACCTCGATTTTTCTCGTCATCGGTGTCGGGGAATTGACCAGGCGCGGGCAGGAGATCATGTCGGGCAATTTTCGTGCCGTGGAGATCTGGACGGCGGTGGCCGTGATCTATCTGATCGTCATCAGCATTCTCGCCGTCAGCCTGCGGTTCGTCGAACGGGCGGCGCGCTTGCCATGAGCATGGTCGAATTCTCCAAGGTCTCGAAGCAGTTCGGCAGCCATCGCGTTCTGAAATCGATCGATCTTGCCATCGATCCCGGCGAGGTTGCCGTCGTGATCGGCCCATCCGGGTCCGGCAAGTCGACCATGCTCCGCTGCATCAACGTGCTGGAAAGGGTGAGTGAAGGCACCCTCCTGGTCGATGGCATCAGCGTCCTGGGCACGTCACGCGATGTGCGGCGCATCCGGCTCGAGGCCGGCATGGTCTTCCAGCAGTTCAACCTGTTCCCGCATCTCACCGCCCTTCAGAACGTGATGTTCGGCCCGATCCGAGCGCGCGGCAAGAGCAAGGCGGAGGCGCGCGACATCGCCGCCGCCCTGTTGCAGAAGGTGGGCCTCGGCGAACGCATGGACCACTACCCCTCGCAGCTTTCCGGCGGCCAGCAGCAGCGCGTCGCCATCGCCCGGTCCCTGGCCGTCGGGCCCAAGCTGATGCTCTTCGACGAACCCACATCCGCGCTCGATCCGGAACTGCGCCAGGAGGTTCTGAAGGTCATGCAGACATTGGCGCTCGAAGGCATGACCATGGTCGTCGTGACCCACGAGATGGGATTTGCCAAGCGTGTCGGCTCACGTCTGCTCTTCATGGATGGCGGCCAACTCGTCCACGACGGCAAGCCCGCGGACCTGCTGTCGGATCCGCCAAGCGAGCGTTTTGCCGATTTCCTCAAGCATATCGACTGACGGAGTATCCCCTGATGACCTATCCATCGGCGTTCGAGGCGGCGTGGGGTTTCGCCAGGGACGCGGTCCGGCTCGACAACTGGCGCGCGGCGCCCTGGAACGTCTGGGCGTTTCGCCATGTCTGCGAACTCATTCCGACAGCTCGGATCGCAGCCACGCCCGGCCTGGCGGAGGAGCCGGTCGTCGATGCGAGGGACCTGTTGGACGAGACAGTGAGGCTCGAAGGGCGGCCTGTCACGGTGGCCGAACTCCTCCGCAAGACTTGCGCCGACGCCATGGTCGTCATGAAGTCCGGCCGCATCATTGCAGACTTCCACGCCCCGAATTTTACGCTGCAGAGCCGGCATATCCTGTTCTCGACCAGCAAATCCGTCACCTCGATCATCGCGGGGATCCTCCGCGACGACGGGTTGCTCGATTTCGACGAGCTGGTATCGCGCTATGTGCCGGCCCTCAGAGCCTCGGCCTATGGCGATGCGCGCGTCAGGGACGTCCTTGACATGAGGGTGAGCCTGGATTTCGAGGAGATCTACCACGACCCGCGCGGTCCCTATGCCCGCTATCGGCGTGCCGGTCTCCTGGACCCGCCAGACCCCGACGACAAGATCGAAACGGTCGTTGAGTTCATTGCCGGATTGAAGAAGGGCAAGGCTCCCCACGGTGGCCCCTATCACTATGCCTCGCCCAATTCCGACGTCCTCGGCCTGATCATCCAGGGCGCCTCGGGACAGCGCTTTCCGGAGCTCGCATCAGAGCGCCTGTTCCAGCCGCTCGGGGCCCGGCAGGACGCCTATGTGACGGTCGACAGGGCCGGTACGCCGCGCACCGGCGGCGGCATCAACATGACACCACGCGATCTCGCCCGCATCGGCGAGATGATGCGCCAGGGTGGCATGGCCAATGGACGCCGGATCGTCTCGCAGGAATGGGTCACCGACACCACTACCGGCGGCTCCTCCAGGGCCTGGGCCGAAGGCACCTCCGCGGCATGGCTGCCACATGGGCGCTATCGCAACAAATGGTACCAGACCGGCACCGGCAACGGCGCCTTCTTCGCCCTCGGCATTCACGGCCAGTGGCTCTATGTCGACCCGCAAGCCGAAATGGTCGTCGCCAAGGTCTCGTCCCAGCCCGAGGCCGTGGTCGACGACGCAAAGGATCTCAATCTTGCGCTGTTCGACGCGATTGCGAAGATCATTTGAGAGCCCGGCGGATTCAGGATCCGATCGGCGCTACGGCAGGCTGTAGGCGACCAGGTAATCCCCCATCGTGGTGCCGAACGAACCATGGCCGCCGGCCATGGTGACGACATATTGCTTGCCGCCGATCTCGTAGCTCATCGGCGTGGACTGACCGCCGGCCGGCAGGCGGTCCTCCCAGAGCTGGTTGCCGGTGGTCACGTCATAGGCGCGGATGTAGTTGTCCATCGTATAGGTCATGAAGGCGACGCCGCCGCCCGTGACGATGGGACCGCCGAGCCCGGGCATGCCGATCTTCAAGGGCAACGGGATCGGCGAGACATCGCGGATGGTGCCATTGCGGTGCATCCAGATGATCTTGTTGGTCTTCAGGTCGATGCCGGCAACGAAGCCCCAGGACGGCTGCTTGCACGGAAAGCCGACCGGTGACAGCAACGGATTGATCGTCACGCCGAAGGGAACGCCGAACTGGGGCTGCACGCCCTGCTCGGTTCCCGAGGGCAGGCTGGCATCCGGCGTTGCCGGGTTGTTGGGGCCGCGCGGGATCAGCTTGGACACGAAGGGCAGGTAGATCGGGTTGGCGATCGCGACCTGCCGTACCGGGTCGACGGCGATGCCGCCCCATTCGAAGGTGCCCAGATTGCCGGGGAAGACCAGCGTTCCCTGTAGCGAAGGCGGCGTGAAGGTCCCTTCATAGCGCAAGCGCTTGAAGATGATCCGGCAGGCGAGCTGGTCGAACATGGTCGCGCCCCACATATCCGCATCGGTCAGCTTCTTTTCCGGCCGGAAGGTGAGCTCGGAGAAGGGCTGCGTCGGCGAGACCCGGTCGCCCGGGGCAGCGCCCTGCGGCACCGGCTTTTCGGGGGCGGGTACGATCGGTTTGCCGTCCCGCCTGTCGAGCACGAAGATGTTGCCGGTCTTGGTCGGCGCATAGAGGGCGGGCACCACGCTGCCGTCGGGCCTGGCGAGGTCGACGAGGCTGGGTTGGGCCGGCACGTCCATGTCCCAGAGGTCGTGATGGACGGTCTGGTAGGACCAGGCGAGCTTGCCGGTATCGGCGTTGAGGGCGACGATGGAGGAAGCGTAGCGCTCGCTGGCAGGCGTGCGATTGCCGCCCCAGATGTCGGGGGTCTGCACGCCGGTCGGGATGTAGACCAGGTTCAGCTTCGGATCGTAGGACGACACGATCCAGGAATTGGGCGAGGCGTCGACGAATTTATGCGTCGCCGACGGCATCTGGTTGGGATCCTCATTGCCGGCGTCGAAGGCCCAGACCAGCTTGCCGGTATGCACGTCGAAGCCGCGGAACACGCCGGACGGCACGGTAGCCGAATAATTGTCGATCACCGAGCCGGTGACCATCACGATCCTGTCGGTCACCACGGGCGGGGAGGTCACGTAGTAGAAACCGCGCTGGGTGACCCCCATGCCCTCCATCAGGTCGATCGACCCGCCCTTGCCGAATTGCGCGCAGGGCGTGCCTGTCTGGGCATCCACCGCGAACAGCCTGCCGTCATTGGTCGGCAGGAAAATCCGCGTCGGACACTCCGCCGGCGGGGGATTGCCATCGGAGGTTCGGGCATCGGCCTTGGTCTCGAGATAGGAGACCCCGCGGCAGGTCATGTGCTGGTAGGTCTTGTCATAGGCGATCTTCGGATCGAACTTCCATTTCTGCTTGCCCGTGTTCGCGTCGAGCGCGAACAGGATCTGATGGGGCGAGCACAGATAGAGCGTGTCCTTGATCTTGATCGGCGTGACCTGGTTGGTCAGCTCCCCCGGATCGTTGGGCCCCTTGAGATCGCCGGTCCGGAAGGTCCAGGCCACTTTCAATTGGGACACGTTCTGCGGCGTGATCTGGGCGAGCGGCGAATAGCGGTTGCCGAACTGGGTGCGTCCATAGGACGGCCAGTCGCCGTCGGGCAGGTTTGCCCCATCGGCTGCGACAGGGGCCGGCGAAGCGACCGGCGGCAGGTTGCCGGCAAAGCTCTGCGGGTCCTGGGTGAGCGAATAGCCGAGGACGCCGGCGCAGGCGAGCAGCGCGACGATGAGCGGCATGCGGGCCGCCAGGCTCAACTCGCCGGTTGCGGGGGAACGCAAGGGACGGGTGACGAAGGGCAGCAGCAGCCATAGGCCGAGCGGTGCGAGAATGTCGCCGCGCGGTGCCAGCAGCCAGAAATCGAAACCGGATTCCCACACGGCCCAGATGAGCGTGCCGAGCAGGAGCACGGCATAGACGACGAGGGCGGAGGAATGACGCCTGGCGAGCAGGAAGGCCGTCACCAGCATCAGAAGCCCGGCGACGATATAGTAGGGGGATCCCCCCAGCATCAGCAGCCAGATCCCCCCGCCACCGAGGGCCAGGCCGATTATCGCAAAGACAACCCAAGTAATGGTAAGCATAAGGCCACGACGCTGGTGCATTGAGCCATCCAGTTCAGCGAAAGATGTCGTATCCCCTTGCAAAAGGACTAGCAGGCCTGGACGGGGGAGGCAACAGCCCGCGGCGGGGGTATTTCACCTTGCCTGCTCAGGTTGGCAAAAAGCTACCGCAGCCCGCAATTTGAATGAGTGGAGCGACGGCACCGCGCCACGCATCCATGGCTGCGACCTAGCTTTTCGGCGGCCCCGCGACCGACAGCAACAGCGTCTGCCAGGCGTGCAGGCTGGAACGCCGGTCAAGCCCACTCTCAATCAGGGCGCGCGCGTTGCGCCCTTTCTCCGCCAGGAGATCAGGCCGGCCGCACCATTGGCGGACGGTCGCCGCGAAGCCCGCGCTGTCGCCGGGAACGATGACGGCCCCACAGTCGGAGCGGCGGACCAGGTCGGAGATCTCGCCGTCCGGCGCCATGACCGCAATCATCGGCTTTCCGGCCGCGGCGATACCGTAGAACTTGCTCGGCACGATCAGGCCTTCCAGGTGCGGATTGAGCGACAGCCAGTGAATATCCGGTACCGTCAGGGACTGCGGCAATGCGCCGGCATCCTGATAGGGCTGGAAGTAAAACATCGCTCCCAGCCTATGCTCGGCGACGGCCCGCTTGAGGTAAGGGGTCAGATAGCCATTTCCGATGAACAGGAAGGCGATCCCGGGCTCGTCCCGCAGCAGGCGGGCGGCACCGATGAGTGTGTCGATCTCATGCGCCCGGCCGAGATTGCCCGAATAGCCGATCACGAACTTGTCCTGCAGTCCCCAGTCACGGCGCAACCGACTGGGCTCCCCGCCGGCCGGCACGATGCTGCGGTCATTACACCAGTTGGAGAGCACCGTGACCCGGGCAGCCGGCACGCCAAATCCGGTGATCTTCGCCTTCATCCTCTCGCCGACCGCCACGTTCATGACAGCATGGCGAAGGCTGGCGTTCCGCAGCCTGCGCAGGATACCTCCCAGCAGCCCCTTGCCGGCCTTCAGGCCGAGCTCTGCCGCAACTTCCGGATAGACATCCTGCAGCCAGTTGACCTGCCTGAGGCGCCGCGCCAAGACGACAGGCAAGAGGGAGACACTCAGCAATGGCGGATCGGTCTTGACCACGACGATATCGCCAGCGCGTGCGCATCGGCAGACCTCGACGGCCAGGGCCGCATGAACGGCGAGCGCAACGCCGGCACGCCGGAGGAGCGATGAGCTCGCCTCCGTCACCGGACCGACGCGGTGGATAGCAACACCGGGCAGAACCGCGTCGGGATCCAGCCTGCAGGTGGGTTCGTCATAACGGCCGGCACCCGTGATGGCGATCACCTCCCAGCCCTGTTCGGCAAGGAAGCCCGCCAGATCCGACGCGATCTGGCTGGTCGCGGACGTGTCCGGATGGAAATAGCGGTTGACCAGAAAAACGCGGCGCTGTTTCGGAGCCATGCGGGATCGCTGCCGTTCCGGTCAACGTCGATAGGTCGGGGGGGAGTGTTGTTCCGCCAAGCTCCGCGCCAGAGCTTTTCTGCCCCTGCGCGCGGCCATGGCGCGATTGAGCGCAGCACTTCCCCTCCGTTCGCCACCCAATACGAAGATCACGGTCATGACGGCAATCTTCAGGTCCAGGGCGAGGGATGCATTGTCGATGTAATACTCGTCGAGGGCGTCCTTCTCCTCGCTGGTGACGAGATTGCCGCCATTGACCTGGGCCCAGCCGCTGATGCCGGGCCGCACGGCAAGGCGGAGCCCGGGATTGGCCGGCTGGTCCGCCGGCAGAAGCGGACGCGGGCCGATCAGCGACATTTCACCCGTAAGGACGTTCAACAATTGCGGAATCTCGTCGAGCCGCATCTTCCGGATGAACCGCCCGATCGGCGACAGACGCTCGGGCCCGGGAACCACATGCCCCTTGGCGTCGTAGGGAGCGTGATAGGTCCGGAACTTGTAGATGAAGAAATGCCGGCCTCCCCGTCCCGCCCGCTGCTGCCAGAAATGCAGGGGGCGTCCGACGTCGAACAATACGAGCGTGGCGACCAGCAGCCAGACGGGCGCCAGCAGCAGCATGAGGACAATCGAGGCCACGATGTCGATGGCACGCTTCACGCCGAAATAGCGCCGCAACACGGCCGCAGGCTGTGCCTGCGCATCCCGGGCCGCCAGCATGGGCAAGGCCGGTATCCCCGCAGTGCCTTTGGGCATGAGCTCCAGCGCCTGTGCCACGCTCTTGAGCGCGATGCCGCGGCGACCACACTCTTCCGTGACGAACCGGAGGCTGGCTGTCTCCAGCTGGCCGGGCTCCATGGACAGCCACACCGCATCAATGGTCACGCCATGCAGGGCATATTCGTCGACGATGCGTCCGAGATCGCCCACGCGCCCGGCTACGCGCACACCGTTGAGCGAGCGTCCCGTCGCCGACGGTCCCTCGTCGAGGACCGACATGATCTGCGTGGTGACCGGCGCCTGGCTCTCGATGAGCTTGATCACGAGCCAGGCGAACTGATCCGTGCCGATCAGGATGACCTTGCGAAGATCGGTGATGTTGCGCTTGGCACTGACCCTGGCGCGCTCATGGGAAACGAGCCTCGAGAAGGCCCGCCCACCCACCAGGCCAGCGCCCAGGACGAGCGAGTAGATGATCGGGGTCGAGCGCGGGATGCCATCGAGTCGCGTGAGCATGAAAAGCACCAGGCCGCTGGCGCTGATGGTCAATGCAATCACCGCGCCGATCGCATAGAGGTCCGGCACCGAAAACGTGTTCCGGACGGCATCCCCGGCACGACAGATGAGCAAGGCCGGGATTGCAAATGCGATCGTAACAAAAACAAAAAGATAGGGACCCGGAAGGTCGAATGGCACATTCGGCCAGGCAAGGAGGTCAATATCCCGCAACGCCAGCGTCAATATCGGTGCGGCAATCACCCACAATACGTCGAAAAGTGACAGACGTAATTTACGCGGACTATATGACGTCGGGATTCGGGACCGCATTCAACGCTCCTTACAAGCCCAGAATAAATATGACTGTAGCAACGTCAAGCTGCCAACCCGTAAACAGGGTTGCCAGTTCCGAGGCGGTCGCACCGAACCATTGTCGTTCCCCAATTGCGGTCGCAGGTCTTGTTGCCGCGTAATCGGCTTGCCGCTCCTCATGGTGTGGCACTCAAGAAGCGCCGGCCTGCCTCTTCCAGCACGACTGCGGTGAGACGCGAGGTTGCAAAGGCCCCCGTATCGACATTGATCCGATTGGCGTGCATTTCCGGCTCGGAGACGGGCGAATGACCGTGCACCACGATCTTGCCGAAGCTGCCGCCGAACTTCAGAAACTCGTCCCGGATCCACAAAAGGTCTTCGCCTGCCTGCCGGTCTAGGCCAATGCGCGGCTTCACCCCGGCATGGCAGAAGAAATAGTCACCACAACTATGGCTCAGGGGCATGTCTTCCAGGAATCGCCGATGGGCGGCGGGCAGCTTTCCGGCGAACTGCTCGCGGACCTGGCGATAGCCACGCCCGCGCAGGGCTTCGCTGACATCGACCCCATAGGAGTGAAGCGTTTCCAGGCCGCCGAACTTGCGCCAGCGTTCGAGGACCACGGGGTCATCGAGAAAGGACAGCAGCAGATCCTCATGATTGCCGCGCAGGGCCTTGATGGTCGCGCCGAACCGGCAGGAGGACAAATGCTCGATCACGCCGGCCGACTCGGGACCCCTGTCGACATAGTCCCCCAGGAAAACCACCAGAGGTTCGGTGATACCGCCATCGAGGTCGGCCAGGATCCGCTGTTCCATCCGCAGCAGCAGGTCCCGGCGGCCATGAATGTCACCAACGGCGTAAATTCTCGTTCCAGGCGGGACAGTTGACACGCCTTCTCCCTTTGGCAACGCCGCCATCCATGCCACGAATTATAATCAAATAGCACGAAGATTATGCCCGATGCTTGAGCTATCAACATCCTTCTTCATAGGTCGGACGAATTTGTTCATTAAGCAAACTAAATAAAGCGTAAGGCAGGCGGGAGAAATTATTGGACAAAAAAACACACTTACGCCTATCGTTACGTTGTTTACGTATCCGATCTCAGGCGCGAGGGGTTGTGGGTGTCGCGTATGGGTATTCAATCGAGGCCATTTTCGGCACTCATTGCGGTTTTCTGCCTGTTGCTCGCGTCCTGTGCAAACGACACGGTCGGCGTTGCCTCGAAAGCCGACCAGGAAGCCCTCATCCAGAAAGCAGCGGTCGCAGCCCCGAACATCCAGGCCGGCGACAAGATCCGGGTTACGGTCTTCGGGGAAGACCGTCTCACCGGAGAATATCAGGTCGATCCGGCCGGCTTCGTCTCCCTGCCGCTTGCCGGCACGGTGAAGGCAGCAGGCCTGAGCAAGCAGCAGATGGAAAGGACGCTCGCCTCCAAATTCAGCGGCGAGTATCTGCGTGATCCGAAGGTCACCGTGGACCTCGCCAGCTTCAGGCCCTTCTATATTCTGGGAGAGGTCAACAAGCCGGGAGAATATGACTATAAGAGCGGCCTGAATATCGTGAGCGCCCTGGCCGTGGCCGGCGGCACGACCTACAGGGCCAGCACATCCAACATCGATATTCAGCATGTCGGCGAAAACGGGTTCAAGAAATACCCGATTTCATCGAATATTCCCGTTCTGCCGGGCGATCTTATCCGCGTCCCCATGCGTTACTTCTAGTCGCTCGAACCCGAGAGCCAGGGGTATTCATGCAGCGCACAACGTCACTGGTTTTCCTGGCTTCGGTGGCGATGCTCATTCCGGGCTTTGGCTTGCGGCATGCATCGGCGCTCGAGGCCACGCCCAGCCAGGCGACGGCCGAAACCCTGGGCATCACCGCCAGCCCGAATTTCGTCGAAGGACTGCCCTTCGGTGGCTGGCTGGTCTATCCATCCCTGTTCCTCGGCGCGGTCTATAACGACAATATCGACGGCCAGGACCGAAACCGCCAATCATCCCTCGGGGTACAGATCCAACCGCGCCTGGACGCGGCATGGGAAGACGGCATTCATCGTCTTGCCGTCTATGCCAACGGCGATTTCCAGCTCTACCCGTCGCACCAGGACAGCAGCCGCATCACTGCCAAGGTCGGGGCGGCATGGACCTATTCGCCCCTGCCGGACCTCACCATCCGGCTTCACGGCGACTTCAGCCGCGCCAACGGCATGTTCAGCCCGGGGTTCTGGTCATCGCCCTACCAGACCTGGCAGCGCCCGGGCGCCGTCCTCACCGATTCCTCGGTTTTCACCAATACCTACGAAGCCGGCGTCGCGGTCGAAAAGAAGGTGACCGATCAGACCTCCATCCGCCTGTCCGGCGGCGTCATCTATGCCAGCTTCGATCGCCCCGACGACAAGGCCGCGGCAAGGAGCGGCTTCCCCACCCCGTTCAATGGCACGGACTATTATGTGGCGCTTCGTGCCACCACCATGCTGACCCCGCAGATCTATGCCTTCGTCGAGGGCGGCGCCGATTTCCATCGCTATGACAGGAAGGTCAAGGGCGACTCCGTCTACCATGTGACGACAGGCCTCGGCTCGGAGTTGATCCGGCTCGTGCGCGGCGAAATCTATGTGGGGTACCAGGCTCGCAGCGGATCGCGCAGCATCTCCGGCTCGACGAACCAGCCGGCGTTCGGCGGGCGGATTTCATACTATCCGACGCAATACCTCACCATTGCCGCTTCGGTCGATCAGTCGCTCTCCTTCTCGCAGACCCCCGTCCTGCTTCCCTCGGGCAATGGTGCTGTCACACAGGCCATGCAATCGGCGTCCGGCCGGACATTCCAGTCCCGGCTCCAGGTCGATTATGCCCTGTCGCAGCTCTGGTCCGCCTATGTCCAGGGCGGCTACGGCCAGACGCGCTATAGCGCCGTCTCCAATCTCACCAACACTCAGGTCTGGTCGGCCGGCGCCGGGCTTCGCTATGATCTATGGCGTAACATGGCGCTCACCGTCGAATACCAGTTCAACCGTTCCAGTTCGAAATACAGGCAAGCAGCGCTTTTCAATTCCGCCGCTTCATTCAACCAGAACGTCGTCTCACTCGGATTGACTTACCATTACTAGGGAGCCGAGAACCATGCTGGCGAGGCTCACGCTGCCAATTCTTGCCTGCTTGTGGCTCGTTACGGCTGCTCAGGCGCAATCGACCCAGGCGCCGGCCTGCGTTTCGGAAACGGACCCGCTTGGCTGCGAACAGGCACAGGAAAACCTGGCGCCGGAAATGCTCAGGCTGCTTTCGGCCTATCCTCATGGCGGGCAGGCCCTGGAGGGGACCGCCTATCGAATGGCCGTCGCCCAACCTGAACAGGCCTTTGCGCTGATCGCCCTGGCCAATCGCTCCAATCCCGAGCAAATGGCGGCGATCGCCCGCGGCCTGCTGCATGCCTTCGACGAATTGACGGAATCCAGTCCGCAATGCCGGGCCGGATGCATGGACAGGCTGCAGAAGATCATGATGCTGCGCCGTCTCAAGCCGATGGCCGCCCGTTCTGCGAGCCGGGAGAAGTGCTCTTCGGGAAAGGCTGACGTCAAACCCTATCCACTGACCTGCGGCACACCCGTCAGGGCCGCAATGCAATGCGCCAACCAGACGCTCACCGCTCTCCTGACCGCACTTGCGCGCCAGCAATTCGCGGCGCTGGCGACGGCCTCGGGCGCCCCGAGGGGCTGTTTTGCGCCCGTCTATCAAAGTCCCCACAACGCCGCAGGCTGGACTTCGTCAGCCCCTACCGGCCTGCCGATAAGTCGAAATTGATGGTTGCCAGATTCGGTCATTTCCGCGAGCCTGAGCTCATGTTGTTCAGCAACGACGCGTCTGCAAATCCTGAGGCCGCCATCGAGGGGACGCAGGCCTGGAACAGCTCCCTGCGCCGGTTGCAATCATGAGCAGGGCCCTATCCAGTCTGCTTCAGGCCAATATGCGTGGGCAACGCTGGTATGTCGTGCAGACACGCGCCCGCTCGGAGGAGACCGCGCGCTTCAATCTGGAGAACCAGGGATTCGAGGTTTTCCTGCCGCGCACGCTTCGCACCGTCCTGCATGCGCGCAAGCGCCGGACCGCCTTTCACGCCCTCTTTCCAGGCTATCTGTTCGTACGCCTCGATCTGGAACGCGAACGCTGGCGCTCGATCAACGGCACCATCGGCGTGGTGCAGGTGGTGATGGGCTCCAATCTGCCGCTCCCGGTGCCCGAAGGCGTGGTCGAAACGATCCTGACCTATGTCGATGCCGAGGGCGTCGCCCGGCTCGACCGTGATCTTGCACAAGGGCAGACGGTTCGCGTGACGCTGGGTCCATTTACTGAAAGCATCGGCCCGTTGATGCGCCTCGATCCCAATGAACGCGCCCGCGTTCTGCTGGAGATCATGGGCCGAGCTGTCGAGATCAATCTGCCACGGCGAGCGTTGGAGGCAGTTTGACGCCGGCCGGCTTTTGCCGGCCTCCAGATGTCGGACAGAGGGTGAGACAGACCGTTTCACCCTAACGGCGGTAGCATGGCAAAAACGGATATCGTTGCGATCGGGGCGAGTGGCATTGGCGAGCGGCACGCTTGCGGATGAGCGCCTGAGGTCTCGCGCAGAGACGAGGATGACGACAGGCGTTGTCGAGAAGCTTCTCTTGGCCGCTCTCATCCTCGGCCTTGCCTGGGCCCCGGCCTGGCTCGGCAGCAACCGCGCAATGGCTTGGGGCGTGAACGGCATCCTGTTCCCCGGACTGGTGATCGCCTACGAACTCAGCCGGATCGTCCTGGGCCGGCCTCATGCGGTAGCTGCCCGCTATCTTTCGGTCCCGATCGGCCTTTTCATTGGTGTCGTCGCCTGGATCCTCCTGCAGATTTCGCCATGGATGCCGCCCACCCTGGTTCATCCCATCTGGCCCCTGGCCGCCCAGGCGCTCGGGGAACCCGTCCCCGGCTCGATCAGTGTCGACCCCGGCGCGAGCGCGCTCGGGCTCCTTCGCCTGATCACCGATGCCAGCGTGTTCTGGCTGGCGCTCCACCTTTGCCGCTCGGCGCCCCGCGCGCATCTGCTGCTCCATGCGATCATGGCCATCATCGCCGTCTATGCAGCGCTGGGGCTCTACCTTGCGGTCTTCGAGGCTTCGAGCATCCCCTATCTCGACGGTCCCGCACCCGGCCTGGTGCGATCGACCTTCATCAACCGCAACAGCCTGGCCGCCTATGCCGGCATCGGCGTCATCATCGCCTTGACCCTGTGGCTCAGGGCGCTAAGCGCCGCATCCGCAACCGGTTCTCATCAGCCAGGCCGTTTCCTTCGACTGATCGCCCAGTTCCATTGGATCGAGATCGGGGCAGGATTGCTGGCGCTCGGCGCCCTCATGGCAACCGGTTCGCGTGGCGGCGTCATCGCCACGGCCGCAGGCCTTGCCTGCGTGCTGGTCCTGACGTTCCCGCGCTCGGACGGATCCATCCTCCAGCGGATTTCCGTGCTCCTCGTGCCGCTGCTGGCTTTAGGAGGCGCAGTCGTCTTCATGGGTGACGTCGTCTTCGGGCGTATCGCTGCCTCCGGCCTGACCGACACCAGCCGAGCGGCCGTCAACGACATCATGATCCGTTCCCTGCAGGATGCCCCACTGTCGGGTTTTGGCTACGGCACCTTTACCGATATTTTTCCCGTCTATCGCGATCAATCCATTTCGACGACGGGCGTGTGGGACAAGGCACACAACACCTATCTTGAGGTTTTGCAAGGACTTGGCCTCGTATTCGGAACCATGATGATAGCCTTGGTGGCCTGGCTTGTCGGACTTTGCTGGATCGGTGCCTTCCGCCGGCGCCGGCATCGGGCTCCGCTGATCTGCGCCGTCGGCACCGGCATATTGCTGGGTGTGCATGCGCTCGTCGATTTCAGCCTGCAGATCCAGGCAATCTCGTTGACCTTTATGGCTTTGCTCGGCGCTGGCGTGTCCCAATGGGCCAGTTCCAGCGTGAACCTGTCGGATGGGACACTGTCATGAACTGCGGATGGATCCCTGATCACCATCGGAGCTGCGCCAGATGTTGAACCGTCTCGACACGAGCTTGCGCGGATTGGAGGACAGTGAAGCCCAGGGCGGCCGATTCGATATCCGTGACACCGTCAACTTCGTCTGGCGGCAATGGGCCTTCATCCTTGCCTGGACCATCCTGGCCGGATTGCTGGGGGCAATCTATATCGCCCGGCAAACGCCCCTCTATACGGCCACCACCCAATTGCTGCTGGACCCTCGCAAGGAAAAGGCTGCAGGCCCGGACTCCATCTACACCGACACCGCTCTCGATCTGTCCGTGGTCGAGAGTGAGATCGCTGTGATGCGCTCCACCGTTCTGCTCAAGCGCGTGGTGCTCAAGGAAGGCCTGCTCGGCGGCAGCGGCACCCCCGCCCAGCCGCCCCAGACCAATGCCGGCTCAACATCGGCACAGCCGGCTCCTGGCGGCGAGTCCGACGACGCGATGTCGCCGGCCATGGTCGCCGCGGTCGAAGGCCTCAAGAATGCGGTGGTGATTTCGCGGGCCGGCCAGGCCTATGTGATCAACGTTTCCTATACGTCGGACAGCCCGGCCAGGGCCATGCAATTGGCCAATGCAATTGCCGATGCCTATGTGGTCGACAAGCTCGACGCCCGCTTCGAAGCGGCCAAGCGCGCCTCGAACTGGCTGAACGACCGCCTGGTGGAGTTGCGTCAGCAATTGCGCCTATCCGAGGAAGCGGTGACCAAGTTCCGGGCCGACAACAATCTCGCGCAGGCCGTGCCCGGTGCGTCGCTCAACCAGGAGCAACTCACGCAATTGAACGGCCGGCTGGTGGCGGCGCGCGCCGATACGGCGGAAAGAAAGTCGCATCTGGATCTGTTGACCAAGATCCAGGCCGAGCGCGGCAAGCTCGACGCTCTGCCCGAGGCGGCCAGTTCCGGTGTCCTGGCCGATCTTCGGCGCCAGGAAAACGATCTGTCCCGCCAGGAGGCGGACCTCCTGGCGCGCTATACCGGTGCCCATCCCCAGGTCGTGAACGTCCGCGCCCAATTGTCCGATGTTCGTCGCAGCATCGCCAACACCCTGCGCCAGATCGCCAGCGACGTCAGGAACAACTACAATCTTGCCCTGGCCCGCCAGGACGCGGCCGAGCAGGCCTTGAAGGAAGCCTCCGGGCAATCCGACCTCGACGCCTCCAAGGCGATCACCCTGCGCGAACTCGAGCGAACCGCCGCCGTCAACAAGAGCCTGTTCGAGGATTTCCTGCAGCGCGCGCGCCTCACCCAGGAACAATCGACCTTCGAGGCGCGCGACGCACGGATCATCACGCCCGCGGTGGCACCCGGCATCCCCTCCTCCCCCAAGCGCACCCAGATCATCCTGACATCGCTCATTCTCGGGCTTATCGTCGGCATCGGGGCGGCTTATCTGAGGGAAGCCCTGAACGCCGGCTTCACCACGCCGCGCGAGATCGAAACGTTGCTCGAAATGCCGCTGCTCGCTTCGATCTCCCGCTTCTCGCCCCGCACCAAGGACGAGAATGGCCGGCTGCTCAGCCTGCCCGAATATCCCCTGCGAATGCCTTTGGCACGCAGCTCGGAGGCGATACGCTCGCTGCGCAGCGCCGTGCAGATGAGCGATGTCGATCATCCCCCCAAGGTGGTGCAGGTAACGTCCACCCTGCCGGGCGAAGGCAAGACGACGATCGCCCTGATGATGGCGACCTCGGCGGCCCAATCGGGCCAGAATGTGCTTTTCATCGATTGCGACCTGCGCCATCCCTCGGCTTCCTCGCAATTGAGGAAGGAGAAGGCGCCCGGCCTGATCGAATGCCTGTTGGGCGAGATCGAACTCGAACAGGCGCTCTTCTACAGCGAGAGATACCGGATCTGGGCGCTTTCCGCTGGTGGCGAGAGCAAGAACCAGCCTGATCTCCTGGCCTCCGAGCGCATGAAGGCTCTGATGGCGAAGGTGCGCAGCCGGTTCGACGTGGTGATCGTGGATACGCCGCCCATGGGGCCGGTGATCGATCCGGTCATCGTGTCCAATCTGGTCGACAAGGTGATCTATATCGTGCGCTGGGCCGCGACAGCCCGCGAAATGGTGCAGCAATCGCTACGCCAGATCGCCGGCCAGAAGAAGGTGGCCGGCATCGTGTTCAACCACATCATGGACGACAAGGCCAAGAAATATGGCCGCTTTGCCTATGGCTACTATTATGGCAGCCGCTACTACCGGAAATATTACGAGAAATGAGCGGTCAGCTGATGCGAACAGGCACGGCGATTCTTTGCATAGCGGTGGCCGGCTTTGCGGTCTGGCGCTCGGTCCCGGTCCTCGGTTATGCGCTCGCCGAGCGCCAGGCCAAAGAAACTGGCGACATGGCCTCTCTCCGACCCTTTGCAGCGACACTGGAAACCGGTGCCCTGGCTGAAGCTGCCATGCAATCCGCCATCACGCAGACCCAGCCCACCGGAACGATCGAGGACACCGTCCGCCTGCTGAAGCGCCAGCCTCTGTCGAGCAGTGCCTGGCTCGATCTGGCTACCGCCCGGCTTGCCGCCGGAAAGGGCATGGAGGAGGTCGAGCAGGCCCTGCGCCTGTCGGCACTCACGGGACCGAATGAATCGGTACCGATGGCGAGCCGTGCCCTCTTTGCCTTGCCGCTATGGACCGCCCTGCCCGACGACCTCCGCCGCCGCACAGCGCAGGATATCGCCGGCGGCTGGGATCGCCTGGAGGCTTCGGACAAGCTCGTCATGCGCCTGGCTCTGTCGAATACTCCCGCCATCCGTACCGAGCTCACCGCCCTGCTCCGTCAGGCGGATAGCATGAGCCAAGCAAGACTCGACAATCTCGGCCTCGGTCCAGCCCAGCCGGAAGGCTCGATGCCATGATATCGGCAGGCCTTAACGCCAGCCAATGGCAGCCTGCCTGATGTGCGGCATCGCGGGCATCTTTGCCTATCACTATGCGGCGAACGCCATCAGCCGCCCGGAACTGGGCGCCATGAGCCGTCACATGGCCCAGCGCGGGCCCGATGCCAGTGGTGAATGGTTCGATCCGGCGGAACGACTGGGCCTGGCCCATCGCCGCTTGGCGATCATCGATCTCGCGGATCGTGCCTTGCAGCCAATGGCGAGCGCCGATGGCCGTCATGTCATCGTCTTCAACGGCGAAATCTACAATCACCTCGCCTTGCGCGAAGGCTTGCAAAAGGAAGGCGCCGAATTCAGGACCTGGTCCGACACCGAGGTGCTGCTGCATCTTTACGCCCGCTACGGCGAGGGGATGGTCACGCGGCTGCGCGGCATGTTTGCCTTCGCCATCTACGATACGACCGCCCGTACCCTGTTCCTGGCGCGCGATCCCTATGGCATCAAACCGCTTTATTACAGCGATGACGGCTGGGTCTTCCGCTTCGCCAGCCAGGTGAAAACCTTGATTGCCGGAGGCGGCATCTCTCGCGACCGCGACCCGGCCGGCGACGTCGGCTTCTACCTTTTCGGCAGCGTGCCCGAGCCCTTCACCTGCTTCCGCGCGGTTCGAGCCCTGCCGGCGGGCTCGACGATGCTGGTCGACCGGGCCGGCGCACAGGTGCCGCGCAACTATCACCATGTCGGGTCCGTCTATGGCGCCGCCCAGCAAAGCCTGGAGGCAGGGCGCGACAGCCCAGCAGCCTTTGCCGGCATTGCCCTGGACTCCGTGCGGCACCATCTGGCCGGGGATGTCGAGGTCGGTGCCTTTCTTTCGGCCGGCGTCGACTCCGGCGCCCTGGTCGGCCTCATGCGCGACGCCGGTGCCGGGCAGGTCAAAACCATCACCATCGGATTTGAGGAATTCGCCGACACGCCGGCGGACGAAACGTCTCCGGCCGCCGACACCGCCCGCTTCTACGGCACCCACCATGTTACGCGCATGATCACCAGAAGCGAGTTCGAGACTGATCTGCCGCGTTTCTTCGAGGCCATGGACCAGCCCAGCATCGATGGCCTCAACATCTGGTTCGCCGCCAAGACGGCCCGCGAGCTTGGCCTCAAGGCGGTGCTGTCGGGGTTGGGCGGCGACGAGCTTCTGGGCGGCTACCCTTCCTTCCGGGACATTCCCCGCTGGGTGAGGACCCTGCAGGTTCCTTCACGCGTTCCGCTTCTCGGCACGAGCCTGCGCCGTCTGGGAAGACCTTTCGTCGAGCGGCTGCGCCTTCATCCCAAGCTCGCCGGCCTGCCTGAATATGGCGGATCCTATGCCGGCGCCTATCTGCTCAAGCGTGGGCTCTATTTGCCCTGGGAACTGGGCGAGGTGCTCGACCGCGACACCGTCGAGGTAGGCCTGCGCCGTCTGGGACCGCTGAAGCTGATCAACGCCCAGTTGCACGGACAGCCGAAGGATCCCTTCGCCCGAGTCGCAGCGCTGGAGTCGAGCCTCTATCTGCGTAACCAGTTGCTCCGCGATGCCGATTGGGCCGGCATGGCGCACTCGGTCGAGATCAGGACACCCCTGGTCGACAGCGAAGTGCTCGAGCGCTCGGCCCGGCTCGATCTGAGGGGCGTTGCGGGCAAGACGGCGCTTGCCCAGGCACCGGCAAAGATCTTGCCGCAATCTGTGCTCGATCGCCCCAAGACCGGTTTCGCCCTTCCGATCGCACAGTGGTTGCAGGCGTCCTCTCTCGGTTCCATGCCCGTTCCACGCAAGCCAACCCAGCATGGCTGGGCACGCGACTGGAGCCGCATCGTCCATCGCCAGTTCGCATGACATGGCGCCGCGGCGGCTGACAATATTGGCCTTGCTCTCCGATGGCTGGGGCATGCCGGGCGGCATTGCCCGCTACAACAGGGATTTCCTTACCGCTCTGGTTGCAAGTACCAGCGTCGGGGATATCGTCGTCCTGCCCCGGTCGGCCGGCACCTCGACGGACCTGCCCGCTCATGTCGTTCAACTGGCCCCCCGGACGGGCCGGTTGGCCTATAGTGTGACAGCGTTCGGGCAGTTGACCTCGCATCGCTATGATCTGATCTTTTGCGGCCACCTCTTCATGGCGCCGCTCGCGGCCGTACTCTCCAGGCTGGCACGGACGCCGCTCTGGCTGCAGCTGCACGGCATCGAGAGCTGGGCCAGGCCGAACCTCGCCATCCGTCAGGCCGTGCAGCAGGCCCGATTGATCACCGCGGTCAGCCGGGCGACCCGAAATCGTGCCCTCACCTGGAGCGACATCGAACCGGAGCGCCTGCGCGTCTTGCCGAATACGGTCGACGAGCGCTTCTCGCCCGGCGCGCCGCCTGCCGGTCTCACCGATCGCCTCGGCACGCGGGGACGCAAGGTGATCCTCACCGTGGGCCGCCTGTCCTCGCAGGAGCGCTACAAGGGCCATGACCGTGTCATCGAGGCCCTGCCTTGGATCAGAAGCCGCTATCCGGACATACTCTACCTCATCGCCGGCGAGGGGGACGATCGCGACCGTCTCGCCGGGATCGGGCAGCGGCTGGGGGTTTCGGAGCTGATCCGCTTCACCGGGCCGGTTGCCGATGACCAGTTGCCGGACATCTATCGCCTGGCCGATGTCTTCGCCATGCCGAGCACGGGAGAGGGCTTCGGCATCGTCTTTCTGGAGGCGGCGGCCGCGGGACTGCCGATCGTCGCAGCCAAGGGCGATGGCAGCACCGATGCCCTGGCGGAGGGAGAACTCGGCACGCTCGTCGACGCCAGCGCCCCCCAAAACCTCGCCGAGGCGATCATCGCCTGTCTCGATCAAGGCAGGCCCACGGCGGAGCACCCCAGTCGTTTTGCCTTCTCCCATTTCGCCGCACAGGTCGACCATCTTGTATCAAGCCGATTCTGATCCAATTAGGGGCAACCAGCCTCCGCCGGAGCCAACCCCGGCGGTCACGCTCATCGTTCCAGACCGGCTATGGCGTTTCACCGACCTTTACGAGATCTGGCGTTATCGCGACCTCGCCTGGGTGCTGACGGAGCGCGATATCAAAGTCCGCTATAAGCAGACCGTGCTGGGCTTCGCCTGGGCGATCATCCAGCCCGTCTTGCTGATGCTGATCTTCTCGGTGCTGTTCGGGCATCTCGCCAAGATTCCCACCGACGGTTCGCCCTATCCGATCTTCGTCTATGCGGGCCTCCTGCCCTGGGTTTTCTTCTCCAACGCCCTGACCGCTGCGGCAGGATCGCTGGTCGGATCCGTCAATCTGATCAGCAAGGTCTACTTCCCGCGCCTGATCATCCCGCTCGCCTCCACGGGGGCCGGCCTCGTCGACTTCCTGGTCACGACCGCGCTCTTGCTGGTGATGATGCTGATCTATGGTGTCGGCTGGAGCATCAACCTTCTCGTGGCTCCTCTCCTGATGGCCGGGGTCATTCTCTGCGCGTTGGGCATCGGCACCGGGCTTTCGGCGCTCACGGCCACCTATCGCGATTTCCGCTTCGTCGTTCCCTTCCTGTTGCAGTTCTGGATGTTCGCCACCCCGGTCGTCTATCCGGCCAGCCTAGTGCCCGAAGCCTGGCGCTGGCTGTTGTTCCTCAACCCCATGGCCGGGCTGGTGGAAGGCTTCCGCTCGGCCTTCCTCGGGCATCCTTTCGATTGGCTGTCGATCGGCCTCTCGCTGCTCCTGTCGCTCGGGCTCTTCGTCCTCGGCGTGTGGTATTTCGAACGGGTGGAGAGGCGCTTTGCGGATATCCTCTGACGTCCAACGAAGAACTCGTTCACGATGAGTGCGCCGAGCATCCGCGCCCGCGGGGTTAGCAAGGAATATGTCAGGGGCGGTCACAATCCGTCCCTGCGTACCTTTCGGGAGGCACTGGTCGGCATCGTCACCGGGCGTTTTCGTCCCTCGGCAAGGCCGGCTAGCAAGGATGACCGCTTCCTTGCCCTGTCCGATGTCTCATTCGACGTGCATCCCGGCGAGGTGATGGGGATCATCGGGCGGAACGGGGCTGGAAAATCCACGCTCCTCAAGATCCTCTCGCGCATTACGGCACCGACGACGGGCCGTATCGAAGTAAGAGGCCGGATTGCCAGCCTCCTGGAGGTTGGCACCGGCTTTCATCCCGAGCTGACGGGACGGGAGAATATCCGGCTGAACGGCGCCATCATCGGCATGACCAGCAGTGAGGTCGCCCGCAAATTCGATCGGATTGTTGCCTTTTCCGAGGTGGAGAAATTCATCGATACGCCGATCAAGCACTATTCCAGCGGCATGTATACGCGCCTGGCCTTCGCCGTTGCGGCGCATCTCGAGCCGGAAATCCTGATCGTGGACGAGGTCCTCGCCGTCGGTGATGCGGAATTCCAGAAGAAATGCCTTGGCAAGATGAACGAGATCGCGGGCCAGGGCCGGACGGTCCTGCTCGTCAGCCACAATCTCAGCGCCATCGGCGCTCTATGTCAGAATGCCATCCTGCTTGACGGCGGGCGCATTCTCCACCACGGCGCCGCTGCCGAGACCATTGCGCGCTATTCCGCTCTTTTCCGGGGCGACGATGGTGTGGTGGTCGAGGACCGGCCACCCTTGGGGCCGCATATCGCCAGAGCCACCCTGGCCGCCAACCAGATCCTGTTCGGCGAGAAGCTCGCGGTCACCTGCATGATTCAATCCCCGGATCGGCGGCGCGCGGCGATCGAAATCGAAATCCATGACGGATTGGGGCGCAAGCTGATCTATTCATCGACAGCACCAATGCATGGCCAGGAATTCGACATTTACCCCGGCACCAATCGCGTGTTCCTGGAGATTGGCGCCCTGCCGCTGGCACGGGGAAGCTACGAGCTGCATCTGTGGCTGTCCAAGCCTTGGGTCGAGGAGTTTCATCGCCTGTCCCAGCCCATCTGCTTCGATGTCGTGCAATCCGATCCGGGGCGTGCGGGCTTCGATTTCCAGCAATCCTATGAACGCGGATGCGTGGCCGTGCCGATCACCTTTGAAAGGCAGGAATGACAGCGGCATCATCCCTACCGCTGCACGCCCGGCTTCTGCGCCGCTACTGGCACATGCCGGACCATCCGATGAAGCTTCGGCTTTACGACTGGCTGCGCGCCAGCCGGCCCTTTCGCCATGTCATCGCCCGCTTGGCCTTCGGGACGTTCAAGCTGGACCTTGTCGACTATGTGCAGCATGCCATGTTCCTGCACGGCTCCTACGAACCCAAAAGCCTGGCTCTGTTTCAATCCCTCATCGGGAGCGGGGAAACGGTGATCGACCTCGGCGCCAATGTGGGCCAATACAGTATTGCCGCCGCACGCATGGTGGGACCGGCCGGACGTGTGATCGCCATCGAGCCCCACCCCGGGGTTTGCTTCCGGCTTCTCGACAATATCCGGCTGAGCAAGGTCGAGGATCGGGTCTTGCCGGTAACCTCACCACTTGCCGATGCGACCGGCTTCATCGAATTCGGCCTTCCGGAAGCAGGAGCGCTTGGCACCATGAGGCCCAGAAGACCGGATGAAACGCGGCGCCTCCTCACCATGGCCGTCACGATCGCTGAACTCGCCGACCGCTTGGATATCGCGGCCGCCGCCGTGATGAAGATCGATATCGAGGGCTATGATCTTGCCATCATCGACGACATGTTCCGCAATTCCGTCCTTCGGCCGCGGCATATCCTGTTCGAGTACCTTCCCTCCCGCTTTGACTATGCGATCGCGGCCAGCCACCTCACAGCGTATTTTTCTGATTTCGGCTACGAACTGCTGACAATCGACGGGGTTCGCTATTCGCCCGAACAGGACGTTCCAGAGGAGAATCTGTGGGCGCGACGGATATCCGCTTGAAGCAGATGTCTTCGCCGGCACTCGTCTCCGTGGTGGTGCCGACCTTCCGGCGTGTCGAGCGGCTGCCCAGCCTGCTTGCGAAATTATCGGTGATCGACCAGGCCTGCGATCTCGACGTAGCCATCGTCGACCAGACGCCCGGCGCCGACCTTTCGAAGTTGCGGGGCTTTTCGGAGCATTTCGCTTGCCTGCGCTTCATCAGTCTTGCTCAGGCCAATGTTTCCAGGGCCCGAAATATCGGCGCAAATGCAGCATCCTGCGACATCCTGCTGTTCCTGGATGACGATATGGAACTCGAAAGATCCTACATTCCACGCCTGCTTTCGCTGATGCTCGAGAAGCCTCAGGCAGCGTGGGGCGCGACTTGGCCCCAGCAGGGCGCGATAGGGCGCGCGGATGGCAACCCTTTGAACGGGCGCGATGATGATCCATTGATCTTTCTGCCCACCTGCGCGCTGGCCATGCACAAGCAGGATTTCATGGCGGCGGGCGGCTTCGACGAGCGCCTCGACCGCAATTTCGAGGATGCCGAATTCTCCCACCGCCTCAAGCAGCAGGGGTTGCGTCTCGTCCGTCACCCCGATCTGCAGGCTCAGCATCACAACCGGCAGGAAAACGGCACCTGGTATCGCCGCTCGCTGATGGAGGCAGCCGCGCGCCTGATGCGGCAGACGGCCTATTTCCGCCGCAAGACCGGCCGTAGCTGGCCGGGCGTCTTGCTGGCTTTGCTGCGGGTGATTGCGAGCGAAGCGCGACACCCGGGCTATCTGCGCGGCGGTACCCCTCTTGCAAGGGCCCTGACCCTGGGGCTTTCGCTTCCTGCGGCCGTAATCTATGCCGCGCGGCCGCCTCTTCTTATCCGTCGACCCGACACCGCCGGGAAGCCTTGCTGACATGCCGCCGTTCCTGCCAGGCGTTGCCGTCGTCATCCCCTGCTACAATGCCGGCCTCACCTTGGCGCAAACGCTCGAAAGTGCCATCGGCCAGCCCGGCCTCGCCGAACTCGTGGTCATCGACGATGGTTCGACCGACGGTTCGGCCGAGATCGCCCGGCGCTATCTGCCTGCCGATCGCGTCATCGAGGGCCCCAATCGCGGCGTCTCGGCGGCGCGCAATCGCGGCATCGCCGAAACCTCCTCCGAATGGCTGCTGTTCCTCGATGCGGACGATCTGCTCACGCCAGGCACCCTCGAACGGCGCCTTGCCGTCGCCGAGGAGGCCGATGCGGTCGCCTGCGACTATCAGGAGTTCAGCACGGACGAACAGGGCACTGCCACCCTCTCGCAGGCCCGCGGCATCGACTGGCCGGCGCTGCGCCAGGACGCGGAAAGAGCGATCGCCAGCCATGTCTGGATCACCACGGGCGCCCTGCTCTATCGCCGCCGACTGGTCGAGGCGATCGGCGGCTTTCGCCCCGATCTGCCGGTGATCCAGGACGCTCGCTTCATGTTCGATGCGGCCTTTCACGGAGCACGTTTCGTGCCCAGCGCCCATATTGGCGCCCGCTACCGGATCACGGCACAGAGCCTGTCGCGGCGTGAGCCGGTGCGGTTCTGGCGTGACGTGCTCCGCAACGGCCGGCAGATCGAGGCACTGTGGCGCGAGCACGGCACCCTCACTTCGGACCGCATCGCCACACTGTGCGACCTCTACGACAATGCCGGGCGTGGCCTGCTGCGCTGCCGGGACCAGGGCTTTTTCGAAGCGAGCGCCGCAAGCCGTACGCTCGGCCTTCGCCAATCGCGGCATACGCGTATCGCAACGCCGCTCGCCCGCCTGCTGGGGCTGCGCGCCGCGCATGGCCTGCTGTCGATGATGGGGCGGCCATGAGCGAGAAGCCAGCCGATGTCGTCATGGCGACCGCCTGGTATCCGCCCTATGATCTCGGCGGCACCGAAGTCTATCTGGAAGGGCTGGTGCAGGAACTCTCGCACAAAGGCCTGACATGTGCCGTGCTCGTGCCGCGAGCGCCGGGCGCGCCGGACCGCTACGAACACCTGGGCACGACGGTGTGGACCTATCCGGTCGAGTTGCCCGAGACGAGACAGCCTGGATCGGGCACGCGCAGGCATGGCCAGTTCGATCGTTTCCAGGCTTTGCTCCGGCAGAATCCGCGCGCCATCTATCACCAGCATTCCTGGACGACGGGATGCGGTCTCGACCATCTGCGCGCCGCCCGCGCACAGGGGCTGAGAACCGTCCTGACCCTTCATGTTGCCGGAGCCGTGTGCCTGCGCGGTACCTTGCTTCGCTTCGGAGAGACCCCTTGCGACGGCCTCGTCGAGGAGACCCGCTGCGGCGCCTGCTGGGCCGAGAGCCGCGGCGCCCCGCGCGCCGCCGCCTGGGCGGTCGGCCGGCTGCCCCGCGCCCTTGCCGCCAGGGCCTGGCAGGGTCGCACGCGGCTTGCCACCGCGCTGTCGGCAAGGGCACTCGCCCTCGGGAAAGCGCAGGAGCTGGACGAAGCCTTCGAGCTGAGCGACCGGCTTGTCGCCGTCTGCCAATGGCTCGCCGACACGCTGACGCGCAATGGCGCGCCGCCCGACAAACTCGCGCTCAGCCGCCATGGCCTCGCGGCGTCCTATCTGGCGGAGGCCGGGCAAGCTGCGGCTCGAAAGAGATCGGAGGACACCAGGCTGCGGCTCGTCTATCTCGGGCGATGGGACCGGGCCAAGGGTATTCATGTCGCAGTCGCCGCCCTCCGCAGCCTGCCGGAGAAGATGCCAGTCGAACTTTCCATCTACGCCATCGGCGCCGCTGAGGACGATGGCTATGAGGCTGAAGTGCGAGCCCTGGCCGCAGGCGATTCGCGCATCCGGTTCCACCCGCCCCGGCCTCATTCGGAGATCGCCGAGACCCTGGCCGCGCACGATGTTCTCGTCGTGCCCTCGCTCTGGCTGGAGACCGGTCCGCTGGTCGTGCTGGAAGCACAGGCGGCCGGCCTCTACGTGCTGGGATCGGATCTCGGCGGCATCGCCGAGCTTGTGGCCGGGACGAAGGCCGGCGAATTGCTCCGGCCCGGCTCCGTGCCGGACTGGGCCAAGGCGATCGAGCGGCTGGTGGCTCGCAAATCTGAGGGCCCCCTGCCGAAATTCCAGGGCCTCTTGCGCAGCCAGGCCGATGTCGCCGACGACATGATCGGCCTCTACCGGTCGCTGCCGCCCGCCCTCGCCCCGGAAAGCCGGCTCGCGAGGATCACGCCATGAGGATTGCCCTGACCTGCGATCCCGAGCTGCCGGTGCCGCCGCAATTCTATGGCGGCATCGAACGCGTGGTCGACATGCTGGCACGCCGCCTGGTGGCACGCGGCCACGACTTGACCCTGTTCGCGCACCCGTCCTCGCAATGCCCCGTCCCAAAGCGGGCCTGGCCCGGCGCGAGCAGCCTTTCGCGCTTCGACACGGTCAGGAATGCCGGCGAACTGGCGAGGGCGATCGCCGGCCAGCGTTTCGACATCATCCACAGCTTCTCCCGACTGGCCTATCTGGCGCCGCTCCTGCCGCGCGCGATCCCCAAGCTGATGACCTACCAGCGCGAGATCAGCCCGCGCACCACCGGGCTGGCGCAGCGCCTGTCGCGCGGCACGCTGCAATTCTCGGGTATCAGCGAGCATATGGTGCGCCATGTCAGGCATATCGGCGTCTGGCACATCGTTCCCAATGGCGTGCCGAGCGAGACCTATACCCTCCGGGAGCAGATACCGGTCGATGCGCCGCTGGTGTTCCTGGGGCGTGTGGAAGAAATCAAGGGGCCGCACCTTGCCATCACAGCGGCGCGGCTGGCCGGTCGGCGGCTGGTCATCGCCGGCAATCTGGCTGCCGAGCACCGGGCCTGGTTCGAGGCCCATGTCGCGCCCCATCTGCATGACGGCGATATCGACTATGTTGGGCCCGTCGACGACCGGCAGAAGGACGCGTTGCTCGGTGGCGCCGCGGCCCTGCTGATGCCCATCCTGTGGGAAGAGCCCTTCGGCATCGTGATGGCGGAGGCGATGGCTTGCGGCACGCCGGTCATCGGCTTTCGACGCGGTGCCGTCCCCGAAGTGGTCGAGCATGGCCGCACCGGCTATGTCGTCGACACCGTCGAGGAGATGGCAGCGGCAGTCGCCGAACTCAAGAGGATCGAACGAGCCGCGTGCCGGCAGCGGGTCGAGACGTTCTATAGCGAGGATGCGGTCACCGATCGCTATTTAGAGATCTACGAGGCCATGATCGCGGGACGGGGTTCGAGGGCTGCCGCATGAGGTCGGTGCTGAGCTATCCCGGCACCATGCTGCATGCCCAGCAGATCGCCCTGGCCCTGCATGAACAGGGTTGGCTGAAGACCTTCGTGACCGGTTTCCACTATTCCACGCAGGGCTGGGGCGATCGCCTGCTGCGCACCCTGCCGTCGCGCCAGGCTGCGGCGCTAAGAGAACAATTGTTACGCCGTTCGATCGAGACGGTCCCGCACAGCCTCGTGCAGGCCTATCCGGCCTGGGAGATTCTGCGCAGCGTCGTGGCCAAGGGCGGCGCAGGGCCGGTGACCGTCGACCGCATCTGGGACCGGATGAGCCACCGCTTCGATGCCACCGTCGCCAGCCGCCACGTGCCCGGGGCCGACGCCATCCATGCCTTCGAATATACGGCGCTGGCGAGCTTCCAGCGCGCAGCACGGGAACAAGCGGCACGCATACTGCACCTGCCCTCCCTCAGCAGCCGGCAATTCGAGAACATCAGGCGGCGTGAACTGGCCCGGTGGAAGCAGCTCGACGATGCCAATGCCGCCTATTTCTCGGATCGCTTTGCGCGAAGGCAGGCGAGACGCGACGCGGAGATCGGGCTCGCCGATCTCATCGTCACCAATTCCGCCCTCACCGCCCGTTCCCATATCGCCGGGGGCGCGGATCCGGCCAAGATCCTGGTCGTCCCCCTCGGCGCTCCCCCGGTGCTCGATCGCGAGCCGCCCCCACGCAGGAACGATGCGAAGGCCCTGCGTGTGGTCTATGCCGGCAATGTCACCCTGGGCAAGGGCGTGCCCTATCTGCTCGAGGCCTGGCGCCGACTGCCGGCCGCTGATCATGCCAGGCTGGATATCTATGGCCGGATCGAGCTGCCCGCCGACCTTCTTGCCCAGGCTGGTGAGACGGTCCGCTTCCATGGGCCCCGCCCGCGTGCCGATCTGTTCCAGGCCTTCGAACAGGCCGATGTCCTGGTGTTTCCCAGCCTTGCCGACGGTTTCGGCATGGTCGTGGCCGAAGCCATGGCACACGGCCTGCCGGTGATCGTCACCGACATGACGGGCGCGGCCGACCTGGTCACGCCCGAGAACGGGCTCGTCATTCCCTCAGCCGATGCAGAGGCTTTGACGCAGGCCCTGGCCTGGTGCCTCGACAACCGCCAGCACCTGCAAGCCATGCGGACCGGCGCGCTCGAGACGGCCCGTCGTCATCAATGGCCGGCTTATCGTGCCGCTTTGGCCGACGGCCTTAGGGAGCGCCTGCGTAGCTCCGGTCAGGGGTCCCCGATGCCCCAGATGGAGCGGACATGACAGGCCCCCACCCGGGATCTCATATCTGTATCCTCACCCCGGGCCAGCTCGGATCCAATCCGCGTGTGGTCAAGGAGGCGCATGCCCTGCATGAGGCGGGCTTTACCGTCACCGTGGTCGCCATCCGCATGCTGGAAGGCGTGGAGCCGCGCGATCAATCCATCCTGAGAGAGGCGCCGTTCCGGATCGAGCGCATCGACCTGCGCTCGCGGGCGGGCTGGCGCCTGCGCCGGCTCGGCCAGGAACTCGCGGGGGCTGCACACGCCGCGAGCGGCAGGCGCCTTTTCAGCTCCCGGGCCTTCAGCGTGTTCACACCCGTCCTGATGGCCGCAGCCAGCCGCATCGCGGCCGATCTCTACATCGCCCATTATCCGCCGGCCCTGCCGGCGGCCAGGGCCGCGGCCCTGCGCTTTGGGGCAGGCTATGCCTATGACGCCGAGGATTTCCATCTCGGCGAATGGCGCGACGGCCCGGCAGCAGAGCCGAACCGCTCGCATCTGCGCGCCATCGAGGCCGCAGCCTTGCCGGGATGCCGCTATATCACCGCCGCCTCGCCCGAGATCGCACGTGCCTATGCGCAGGCCTACGCCATGTACCCGCCGCAGGTCGTGCTGAACAGCTTTCCGCTGTCGCAGGCCCCGGATCGCCCAACCGCCAGGGGCACGGCCGATCCAGGTCCCTCGCTCTACTGGTTCTCGCAGGTGATCGGCTCCGATCGCGGCCTCGAATGTGCCATCAAGGCCATTGCGAGGGCCGCCTCAAGACCGCACCTCTATCTGCGCGGCCATGTGGATGCGCCCTATGCAGACCAATTGCAGAGCCTTGCGCAACAGGAGGGCGTGCCGGAGCGCCTGCATTTCCAGCCCTCCGCGCTGCCCGGCGAACTCATCCGGCTGGCCGCCAACCATGATCTCGGCCTGTGCGCTGAACCGGGGCACACGGCCAACAACGCCTTCGCCCTCTCCAACAAGCTGTTCACCTATCTCATGGCCGGGCTCCCCGCCATCCTCTCCGATACGCCGGCTCAGCGGGCGTTCGCCGGCTTGCATCCGCTTGCCACCGCACTTTTCACAGCTGGCGATGCCGTGAGCCTGGCTGCCAGCCTCGACAGCCTGCTGCAGGATTCGGCGCGCTTGGCGCAAGCGCGGGCATGCGCGTTCGATCTTGCGCAGAAAACCTATAATTGGGATCGGGAAGGCGCGATCGTGGTCGATCTGGCGCGCCAAGCCCTGGACGGTTCGTCGCGGAGGCGGGCATGACCCTCCCGCGCACCGTCCTGATCGTCTCGCCCTATTTCCCGCCGTCCAATCTGGCCTGCGTGCATCGGGCCCGGCATTTGGCCAATCACCTGCCGGCAGCGGGCTGGACCCCTGTCGTCCTCTGCGTGGATGATCGCTTCTACGAGCAGGAACCCGATCCCCTGCTCGGCAGTCTGGTCTCGCCGGGGCTGGAGATCGTCAAGGTTCCCGCCCTGCAAGCCCGCATGACACGCCGTTTGGGTATCGGGGATCTCAGCCTGCGGGCCTGGTCGGCCCTTTCGAGCCGCGCGGCCGAACTGCTCTCGACCAGGCGAATCGACGCCGTGCTGATCACGGGATCGCCCTTCTACCCCATGCTGATGTCGCGCTGGATCGAGCCGAAATTCGGCGTGCCGGTGGTGCTCGATTTCCAGGACCCCTGGGTTTCGGCCTGGGGCGGGGATCAAAAACGGTTGAGCAAGGCCGGGCTATCCCACCAGCTCGCGCTTCGCCTCGAAGGGCCGGCTTTGCGCAGGGCCCGTTTCGTGACATCGGTCTCCGCACGCCAGAACGAGGAATTGGCCGCGCGCCATTCCTGGCTCGACGCCTCGCGCATGGCAGCGTTGCCGATCGGCGGGGATCCCGGCGATCTCGATCTCCTCCGGGCCATGCCGGGCACCCGCCCGAGCCGGCTCGATCCGGCGATGATCAATCTGAGTTATGTCGGTACGGCACTGCCACGCTCGCAGGAGCTTTTCCGCATCCTTCTGAAAGGCCTTGCCACGGTGAGGGCACGTCATCCGCAGCTTGCGGCGCGCCTGCGTCTGCATTTCATCGGCACCAGCAATCAGGCCAATGGCTGCGATACGTACTCCATCCGTCCGCTTGCCGAGGCGGAAGGCGTCGCCGATCTCGTCGTCGAGACGCCCCAGCGCCTTGCCTATGCCGAAGCGCTGCAACTGATGGCTGAGTCCCAGGGCCTCCTGCTGGTCGGCTCGGACGAGGCCCACTACACGGCGTCCAAGATCTATCCTGCCTTGCTGACGCAGCGCCCTTATCTTTCGCTGTTTCACCGCCAGTCCAGCGCCCACGCCCTTCTCACGGCAGCAGGCGGGGGCATCCATTTCTCCTTCGCCGACGCAAGCGGCCTGGCCGGCCTGCCGCGGGGCATCGCCGCCGGATTGGAACGCCTGGCCCTCGACCCCGCCAGCCTCGGTCAGGCCCGGCAGGATCTCCTGGAGCCCTTCTCGGCCCGGGCGATTGCCGGCCGCTATGGCGCCATTTTCGATGGGCTGCTCTGATCATGCGCCTGGCTGTTCTCACCTCCCATCCGATCCAGTACCAGGCGCCGATCTTCCGGGAACTCGCCAGGCGCATGGAGCTGGAGGTCTTCTTCGCGCACAATCCCACGCCCCGGCAGCAGGCCGAGGCCGGCTTCGGGGTGGCGTTCGACTGGGACATAGATCTCACCAGCGGCTACCCGCATCGCTTCCTTGCCAACAAGGCCAGGAACCCAGGCGTGGATCATTTCTTCGGCTGCGATACGCCCGCCATCGCCGGGGCCCTGCAGGAGGGCGGTTTCGATGCCCTGCTCATCTGCGGCTGGGCCCTGAAATCCTATCTCCAGAGCATTGCCGCCGCCCGGCGCCTCAACCTGCCCGTGCTGGTGCGAGGAGACAGCCATCTGTTGACACCGCGCCGGCGCCTGAAGGCCTGGACCAAGCAGGCGGCCTATCCCCGCCTGCTGCGCCTCTTCGATGCGGTGCTCTATGTCGGGCAGAACTCCCTGGCCTATTACCGTCATTATGGCTACCCACCCGAGCGGCTGCATTTTTCGCCCCATTGCGTCGACACGGACTGGTTTGCCACGCGGGCGACGCCTGAGGCCCGCCAGGCCCTGCGCACCAGCCTGTCCATTGCCGAGGGCAGCCGGGCCATCGCGTTTGCGGGCAAATTGGTCGAACGTAAGCGTCTTCTCGACCTCATCGAGGCGGCAGCGCTGTGCCGCAGCAAAGGATGCGAGATCGAGGTGATGATCGCCGGCGATGGTCCGATGCGCGAGGTGGTGCTCACGCGCGCCGCAGAGGTCGGAGTACGGCTGCATTTCCTCGGTTTTCGCAACCAGACCGAAATGCCGGCTTTCTATGCCGCCTGCGACGGGCTGGCGTTGCCCTCCTCCGGGCAGGAAACCTGGGGCCTCGTGGCAAATGAAGCCCAGGCTTGCGGGCGGCCCATCATCGTATCCGATCAATGTGGCTGCGCCCCCGACCTGGCCGCCGATCCCCGCACCGGACGGACCTTCGAGACCGGTAACGTCAGCGCGCTTGCCGGAGCCCTCGCCGATCTGCCGACGGGGCTCGCAACGAAGGAGGCCCTTGCGTCGCTGGTCCGCCGCTATAGCGTAGGCGCCGCTGTCGATGGCATCGAGGCTGCCCTATCGTCCTGCCTCGAAAAGGCGCCCTCCCAGCGCAGGACGTCGGGAGCCCTGACCTGATGCCGATATCGGCCACCTCCCCACGCTCGGCAGCCCCGCTGCCCGGGGCCGTGATTGTCGGCGCGGTGCTGCTCGCCATTTTGAACCTGCCCGCCGAGAACGCCCTGCTCACCACCTTCAGCCTGGTCGTGCTCGTGGCCGGCGTCGCCCTGCTGTGGCGGCCGGGCGAGCCGCCGATCGGGTTGTTCATCTTCGCCTATCAATGGCTGCAGGCCTCGATATCGGCCTTCCATGCCAATTGGCTCGGCATCGACGTCAGCGCCTATACGATCTATGGCGGGGACAACAAGTCAGCGATCCTGCTGACCCTGGCCGGCCTGCTGTTCCTGGCGCTGGGCATGCGGCTCGGCAGCGGCCCGCCCGACAGGGCCGCCAGCCGGCAGGCACGGGAGGCGGTGCTGGCCCGGCCGCTCGCCACCTGGTTCTTTCTCTATCTCGCGGCCTCGATCGTCGCGGTCGGCGCCCTCCAGGCTGCCGCGCTCATTCCCGGGCTTGCGCAGCCGCTCCTCGCCCTGGCCGGATTGAAATGGGCGTTCTTCATGATGTTCGCCTATGCATCCTTCGTGCGAAATCAGCTAGGCAACCCCTTGTTTTCCTGTGTCTTTCTTGCCGAACTGGCCATGAGCACGGGCGGGTATTTCTCCGATTTCAAGACGGTGATGTTCTTCACCCTCTTTGCCACGGCCATGGCCGGAACGCGCCTGCGCGGCCTTCACATCGCGGGCGGAGCGATCCTGGTCTGTCTGATTGTCGTCAGCGGAATCCTGTGGACGGCCATCAAGGAAGACTATCGCAATGCCGCCTCCGGAGGTTCGGCCTCGCAGGCCGTCACGCTCGACCTCGGCGAGCGGCTGGCCACCATAGCCCAGCTCCTCGGCAGGCTCGACGGCGCCTCGATGTCGGAGGCGACCGGGAAGATGCTCCACCGAATTTCCTATGTCGAATTGTTCGCGGTGGTTCTCGCCCGCGTCCCGCAGACCATCCCCCATGAGAAGGGCGCGCTCCTGCTGGATGCGGCGAGCCGCCCCTTCATGCCGCGCATCCTGTTTGCCGATAAGAGCCAGGTCGACGACACGCGCCGCACCAACTACTACACGGGCGGCCTGTCGGGCACCTATCGCGGCACCTCGATCAGCCTGGGCTACATGGCCGAACTCTACATCGATTTCGGCCCTTTGCCGATGATGGCCGTCATCCTGGTCTTCGGCTATCTCTATGGTCGCATCTACCGCTGGCTGGTGCACTCTGCGCGAGCCGGACCACTGCTTGGCTTCACCTCGGCCTGCGCCATCCTGGCCCAGGCCGCCCTTTTGGAAGTCAGCCTGGCGAAACTGGTCGGCGGCGTGATGGTTTCGGTCCTTCTCACCGCCCTGTTCGTCCGGCTGGTGGCACCGCGCCTGCGCGCCTGGCTGGAAGCCAGGCCGGCAAGACGCTGACAAAACGGACGCAACGCCATGCGCCCCTGCGTTCTCCTCACGGCCCTGCGGGAAAACCCTGCTCTCTCGAAAGCTCGCAGGCTGGCAGCGCTGCATCCGCCCTCGGCCTTCCGGATCGCGGCGGGAGACGACACCCCCGATATCGTCTTGTACCTCGACAGCGGCTATGTCGGCCTTGCCGACCTGCCGCACTTGCGGCGCCAGATCGGGACGCAACCCGCGGCGAGGCACTTCCTGTTCTCGGAATCGGACTGGCCCTATGCAGCGCTGCCAGGAGCCTATCCATCCCTCACCAGGGCCCTGCCCTGGGCGCGGAGCTGGAGCTATCTGCCCGACCCCGATGCCCCCATGCCGGCTGCCTCCCCGCCGCAGGAGGAGCCAGCCCATCTCTTCTCGTTTCTGGGCCGGACCGGCACGCATCCGATACGAGAGCGTCTGCTGGCCCTCGACAGCCCGGATACGCCATGCCTCGATCTTGCGGCGGCACCGGGCCGCTTCGCCGATTTCGACTATCGCCGGACCTATCGCGAGCTGCTGCTCGGCTCGCAATTCGCCCTTTGTCCGCGCGGCTTCGGCGCCGCCAGCATCCGCCTTTTCGAGGCGATGGCGCTTGGCCGTGCACCGGTGATCATCGCCGATGCCTGGCTGCCGCCGCCGGATATTCCGTGGCGGGACTTCAGCCTGTTCGTGGCCGAAAAGGACGTCATGCACATACCGCACATCCTGAGTGAGGCGCGCGGGGAGGCCGCTGCCATGGGCGATCGCGCGCGCCGGGTGTTCGCGGCGCATTTCGCCCCTGATGTCTTCTTCGACCGCCTGCTCGCCATGCTGGTCATGCTTCCCTACGAAACAGGCACCGCCGCACTGGCTGGACGTGCCTGGAAGGCACTGGGCTGGCGTGAAGGCTATACGCTGGCGCATCGGGTCAAGACGCGGTTCCGCGCCGCGCCGGGGCTGACATCTTGACCCTGCGCTGCCTTCATGTGGTGCCGACCTATCTGCCGGCGCTGCGCTATGGCGGGCCTATTCATGCCGTGCACGGTCTGTGCCGCGCATTGGCAAGCCAGGGCTGCGACGTGCAGGTCTACACCACCAATGTCGACGGTAACGGTGTCCTGCCGGTCCCGACCGATCGGCCGGTGCAGCTCGACGGGGTGGATGTCCACTATTTCCCCGCCGGGCTGGGCCGGCGTCTCTATCGCTCGCCCGCCATGGGCCGCGCCCTGGCAAAGCACGTCTGCTCCTTCGACATCGTTCATCTCCATTCCGTTTTCCTATGGCCGACCACGGCCGCGGCAAGACATGCAGGGCGAAACGGCGTTCCCTATCTGCTGGCACCACGAGGCATGCTCGTCGGTCCGCTGATCCAGCGCAAGAGCCGGCTGCTGAAATCGGCCTGGATACAGGCCTTCGACCGGGCCAACCTCGCCGGGGCTGCGGCCGTCCATGTGACCAGCCGATCCGAACGTCTCGAAATCGAGAAGCTGGGACTGCCGGCCCAGGCTTTCGCCCTGGTGCCCAATGGCATCGACGCGCCGCCTGCCGGTGCTGACCTCATGCAGCCCGATTACGTCCGGCCCTATATCCTCTTTCTGGGGCGGATCAGCTGGAAGAAGGGCATCGAGCGCCTGATCGATGCCATGCGGTTGGTACCCGACGCCGATCTCGTCATCGCCGGCAATGACGACGAGGGCGAAACCGCCCGGTTGAAGGCACGAGCAACAGCGTTGGGCCTCGATGCCCGCATCCGCTTCGTCGGTCCCGTGCACGGCGAAAAGAAATGGTCCCTGCTGCGCAGCTGTGCCGCCTTCGCGCTGGCCTCCCATTCGGAGAATTTCGGCAACGCCGTCCTGGAGGCGATGGCCTGTGCCCGCCCCGTCGTCGTCACCCCCGAAGTCGGGCTGGCCGATGTGGTCACCGGCGCCGGCTGTGGCCTGGTGGTCGAAGGCACTCCCGAGGCACTTGGCGCAGCGCTTTCTTCACTGCTGGCAGACCCGGATCTTGCCGCGCGGCTGGGACAGGCGGGCGAGAAGACGGCACGCGAGCAATTCTCCTGGCCGGGCATTGCAACAACCATGCTCGATGTCTACCAGGAGGCCATCCTCGCCCAGGCGGGTCAAACCGCCCTCGCCGGAAGAGCCGTGCATGTCTGAGTTGATCGCGCCGCAGACGACGGTCCTGGTCCTGAGCTTCAACGAGGCTCCCAATCTGGCGCGCTGCCTCGACAGGCTGGACTGGGCGCCGCGCATCCTGCTGGTGGATAGTGGCAGCACGGACGAGACCCTCGAGATCGCCGGCCGATACGCCAATGTCGAGGTCGTGCATCGCCCCTTCGACAGTTTCGCCAGCCAATGCAATTTCGGCCTGGGCCTCATCGAGACCCCCTGGGTGCTCTCGCTCGACGCCGATTATGAATTGAGCGAGAGCCTCGTTAGCGAAATCCAGTCGCTCCGCGAAGGGACCGCGCGGGGTTATTCGGCCGCCTTCATCTATCGCATCCATGGCAAGCCCCTGCGGGGGACGCTCTATCCGGCCCGCACCGTGCTCTATCGCCGGCAGGCGGCACGCTATCGCGACGAGGGCCATGGCCATCGCGTGACCGTGGCCGGCGAGGTCGGCAGCCTGGCCGCTCCCCTCTATCACGACGACCGCAAGCCCCTTCTCAGATGGGTCGATTCCCAAAAGCGCTATGCGCAGATCGAGGCAGACCATCTGCTTGCCAGCCCGAAGGAGGCACTGAGCCGGGTCGACCGTCTCAGGCTGAAGGCATGGCCGGCCCCGCTTCTGGTATTCTTCTATACCTTGCTGTGGAAGGGCGCGTTTCTCGATGGCTGGGCGGGCTGGTACTACACCCTGCAGCGCCTGATCGCCGAATGCCTGATTGCCTTGACCCTGATCGATCGGCGCCTGGCAAAATGACGGGAGGGGCACCGGCTTGATCATCCTCGGCCTCAACGCCTACCACGCCGATGCCGCAGCCTGCCTTCTCAGGGACGGGAAGATCGTTGCTGCCGCTGAGGAAGAGCGCTTTCGCCGCATCAAGCACTGGGCGGGGTTTCCGAGCCAGGCCATCGCCTATTGTCTGCAGGAGGCCGGTATCGGGCTTGGAGACGTCGACCATGTCGCCCTCAACAGCGACCCGAAGGTGCATCGTCTTGAGCGTCTGGCCCATATGATGCGCCACAGGCCCGATCCTGCCCTCGTTCTCGACCGTCTCCGGAACAGGCGCAAGCGCCTGTCCGTATCCGATGAACTGGTTGCCGCCTTTCCCGGGCAGCTTTTCAAGGGCACGGTGCATCGGATCGAGCATCACCTGGCCCATCTGGCATCGGCCTTCTTCGCCTCCCCCTTCCAGGAAGCGGCCATCCTCTCCCTCGATGGCTTCGGCGACTTTTCCTCCACTGCCTGGGGAAGCGGGCAAGGCAAGAACATCGCCGTCGAAAGACGGGTCCTGTTCCCCCATTCCATCGGCCTGTTCTACCAGGCGCTCACCCAATATCTCGGCTTTCCGCATTATGGCGACGAGTACAAAGTCATGGGCCTGGCGTCCTATGGCAGGCCGCTCTTCCTCGACAGGCTGCGGCGTGTCATCAGGCTGGAAGCGGCGGGTGGCTTCAGCCTCGATCTCGGCTATTTACGGCATCACCGCGAGAGGATCGCCTTCGACTGGCAGGGCGGTGCCCCAGTCTTCGCCCCGCTCTATTCGGATGGGCTGGAGGACTTGCTCGGCCCGGCGAGAGCGCCGAACGAGGCACTGACCGAGCGCCATCGTGATATCGCGTCCTCGGCCCAAGCCCTTTATGAGGAGGTCCTCGACCACATCCTGCAGGCTGTCTGGGACAATTATCGCCTGCCCAACCTCGCTATGGCCGGCGGCTGCGCCCTCAACTCGGTGGCCAATGGCAAGATCAGGCGAACCACCGCCTTCCGGCACCTCTATGTGCAGCCTGCCGCCGGCGATGCCGGCGGTGCTCTCGGCTCCGCCCTGGCCGTCTGGCACAAGCTCGGCGGCGATCGTATGCCCCCGATGGATCACGCCTATTGGGGACCAGGTTTTGCCTCCGCAGACATCGATCGGCTGGTGATGGCGGAGGCCGCCAATCTCGCCGCCATGGGCTGTGAGATCGGGCATTTCGACGATGATGCCGAGCTTTGCCGGGAGACCGCGTCCGCCATCGCGGCCGGTCATGTCGTCGGCTGGTTCGATGGGCGCCTGGAATGGGGACCGCGCGCGCTCGGCAGCCGCTCCATCCTGTGCGACCCCCGCCGGGCCGACATCAAAGAGCTTCTCAACCACAAGATAAAGCGCCGCGAGTCGTTCCGGCCTTTCGCGCCCTCCATTCTCGCCGAGCATGCCGCCGCTTGGTTCGAGGGCATCGACGACGTGCCGTTCATGACCGAGGTTCTCCCGGTCCGGCCCGACAAGCGTGCCCTCGTGCCCGCCATCACCCATGTGGACGGCACGGGGCGGCCCCAAACGGTGCAGCAAAAGGCCAACCCCGCCTATCATGCCTTGATTTCCGCCTTCTTCGTGCGGACCGGCATCCCCATGGTGCTCAACACCTCCTTCAACGAAAACGAGCCCATCGTCTGCACCCCGCGCGAGGCGCTCGACTGCTTCCTGCGCACGCGCATGGACATTCTCGTGCTCGGGCATGTGATGATCCGACGCCGGCAGGACACAGGGCTCCTTGGCCTGCCCGACAGTCGGTACGCCGCCGATAACCACGTCTCCGATAGCCATGTCGGCGGTTCCTGAAGCCACGGCGTCCTCGCGCGCCGTCTCCTGCCGGGCCGTCTATGGCTGGTGCCTCGTCCTCGCTTGCCTGGAATGGCTGTATTATCGGCTGGGCCAGCAGCCCTTGCGGCAGATCGGCGACCTGCCAAACGTGATCTCTGTCCTGGAAGTGATCGAGATCGCCATGATTGTCCGGCTGATCGGCCGCGAGCGTCGTGACGCCCCCTTCCAGATCGGCGAAGCGGTCCTCATCCTTACAGCAATGGCCTTCTGCGTGCTCGTGCTGCGCCAGATACCGCTCGCTGCCGCGCTGGCGCTTGCCGTCCTTGCGGCATGGCGCCTGCGCAAGCGCCCGTCCTGCCGCGCCTCGGCCCTTGCCTTGCTGGCCTTCATCGCCCAGTTCGTGCTTCTGGGCTGGCCCTTCCTCGTTCTTCACAATGTCGTCGGCCTGCTCGATGCCACCACCGTGCGAACCTTGCTCCAGATGGCAGGCCAGGACGTATCGGGCTATGGCACCTATATCCTCCGCCCGGCTGACAATATCGGCTTCGACGTGATGTGGGGCTGCGCCACCTCGACCACTTTGGTCCAGAACCTCACGGCCTACGCCATCATCGCCGTCGGCCTCGGGGGACCGCTCCGCCGTTCCGACCGCGCGGCGTTCCTCATCGTGATCGGCACCACCTTCGCCTTGAACTGGCTGCGCCTGGTGCTGATCTGCGCCTCGAAGGAAGGATATCTGGTCTGGCATGAAGGCACGGGCGCGAGTTTCCTGGCAGCGTTCTATGCCGTTCTGATCGTCGTCCTCGCCTATTGCCGGGCCAGGCCCGGGCAGACGCAAGCTCCGGTATGACGCGCCTATTTCATCTCCTGGCCGCTGCGCTGGTGGTCTGTTCACTGGGTCTGGCGATCCGCCAGGCTCGTCTTCCGCCGCAGCCCGCCCCGGAAACCCAGATCGCATTGGCTTTCGCAAAAGCCGGCTATTCGCTCTCGGCCCAACGCAAGACCCCGCTCGGCCCCGAGTTCTCCTTCGCACGGCCCGACTGCACCACACCGACGCGGGCGGTGCTGACGCAGACCATCCACCGCGATGCCACCCGGATTCTCGCGGATATGTCCGGTGCCGATGAAGAGCTGACCACCGTCTATGGCGGCGCGGCCGTGCCCAGCCTGCATCTGCGAGATCTCGCCTGGCCGTGGTTGCAGCGCAAGCTCGGCGTCGCGCTCGGCCTTTCCCGCTCGAGCGCCTGGGACTCCATCGGCCTCGCCGTCTTCTCGCCCCATCGATGCCGGAGTGACAAGCCCGATTGGTCAGCTCTGCTCACCAATCCCTGAGCCGCGCTCAGGTCCAATTGAAATTGTGAGCCGCGCTGCGCGTGTCCTCCTCGTAGCGGTCTTCCCACACCCGCGTGAGGAAGATCACCAGTGCGAATTCCGACATGAACAGGATGAGCGCCATGAACGCCCAGACGACCGGTGCTGCGACCAGCCGCAACTCGCCGATCTGGGGATAGTGACCGAGGAGCAGATTGGCCCCCTCCATCACGAAGCCGATCTGCAGGCCGATGCCGATAATGATCACCAGGATGGATATCGGTTCGCGCCACGCCGTCCTCAGCGAAGTCCATATCGGGCGAGGCTCGTCCAGGGAGGCGGCAGGCCCCACCAGCGCCAGTCCGGCCGTCGCCATGAAGCCGAGCGCATAGGACAGCAGGACGGCCCCACGCACGAGTTGCTCATGCGGCACCGGCGAACCCGGCAAGGGCGGATGCTTGAGCAGCCCGATGACGGCCCAGCACGACAGCACGTAGAAACCCATGCGCCGTGCCCGCGCCCCAGTGGGTATGATGGGGCGCCATTCGCCATGGATAAGCCCCCGGTGCAGGCGCAGCGCAACGCGGGCAAGCAGATAGGTCGTCAGGGCATGAAAGGCGACAAGCAGGCCGATCTGAACCAAACCCGACGGCCACGCCACCAGGAAGGACAGCGGTGGCACCACCTCCTGGACGGCGAAGATCAACCAGGCTGCCAAGAACAGACCTGGCTGGCGTATGATCGTCACGCATGCCTGGCGCCAGCTTTCGGCAAAAATATTGTAGGGCCGCGAGGACGCGAAGAAGCCGGCGATGCCGATAGCCACCAGGATCACGAAAATGATCAGTGAAACCTCGATGGGCAGAGAAGGCATATGGATTTGCCCTAACGCAAGACGTGGAAATGGAGCGCGACTACCAAGCTGAGACTATGAACAACCAGTCGATAACAGGCTTCGGAGCCATCTCAACCCATCTCGCATTTGCCGGCGTCCCAGCACCAGAGCCAGAAGGGCTACCACCAGATAGGAAATCGTGCTCGTCCCCGGCACAGGCCCAGGAATTTGCACGAGGGACACGTCATCCACGCGCAACGGGGCCGTCAGCAGACCGGGCAGATTGGTGAAAACGAGATTTGTCAGACCCGCAGGCAAGTTGACGGTAAGCGTATAAAGATTGTACCCACCCAAGCCAATAACTGTAATACCATAGGTCAAATTATAAGTTGTTCCACCTATCTGCACGCTAAAATTCAAAGTTCCAAGAGAAAGAGAAATCTGCGGCGCGAGATAGAAGCTCAACTGATAAGTGCCAGCGGTAGGAATATTGATGGATTGCGAAATCGTGCCGCCGCCCGTAGCAATCGTGCCATAAAAACTCCCACCGTGCGCCGGCGGGTTGAGAGCCAATGTCCCTTCCTGAGTGCGCGTCGACCCTCCGGCATACGTCCACCCGGTCGTCGTCTCGAAGCCGCCATTGGTGATGATCTGGGCGCGGGCCTGTGCAAGCAGAATTGGCGAAACAACGAGGGCGAATGCCAGAAGCAACGGCCCCCATGCCTTGAGCAGAAATTGCATGCCACTCTCCCGGCGCCAGTCCCCACGTCAGGTTAGCTTGGCAAGATAGATCATGCCCGGCCAATCAACAATCGCATTGAACTTCCCGCCAGCGCTGCCCGCATGGCCTCAGGAACTCACTGGGCTGGAGTGAGGCTGCGCAGCAACCCATGTTCGTCCGATCTCAACAGGTCCTCGAAATAGGCAATCGTCCTGGCGAGGCCGTCGCGAAGGCCGACAGACGGCGCCCAGCCCAAAAACGCACGCGCCTTGGCGATATCGGGCTGGCGCTGGCGCGGATCATCCGCCGGCAGGGGTCGGAATCTGAGCCGCGACGACGAACCCGTCAATTCGATGATGAGCTCGGCGAGGTGCCGGACGGTTATCTCCACGGGATTGCCGATATTGATCGGTCCGTGAACATCGGCCGGCGTTGCCATCATGCGGACCAGCGCTTCGATCAAATCGTCGACATAGCAGAAGGAACGCGTCTGCCCGCCATCGCCATAGATCGTGATGTCCTGGTTGCACAGGGCCTGGACGATGAAGTTCGACACCACCCGCCCATCATCGGGCTGCATGCGCGGGCCATAGGTATTGAAGATCCGCACGACCTTGGCGGGTACATGGTACTGGCGGACATAATCGAAGAACAAGGTCTCGGCGCAGCGCTTGCCCTCGTCGTAGCAGGAACGTGCCCCGATCGGATTGACATTCCCCCAATAATCTTCCGCCTGGGGATGGGTGTGCGGATCACCATAGATTTCGGAGGTGGAGGCCTGCAGGACTTTGATCTTCAGGCGCCGCGCCAGATCCAGCACGTTGATGGCGCCCAGCACGTTCGTCTTGGTCGTCTGCACCGGATCGAACTGATAGTGCTTGGGCGAAGCCGGACAGGCCAGATTGTAGATCTCGTCGGCTTCGAGATTGAGCGGCGTCGTAATGTCGTGTTGCAACAGCCTGAAGGAAGGATCGCCAAGAAGTTGATCGACGTTGCGGCGAGACCCGGTGAAGAAATTATCGACGCAGATAACTTCTTTATTTTCTTTCAGCAGGCGCTCGCACAGATGCGAACCGAGAAATCCGGCGCCACCCGTCACCAAGACGCTGCTCAAAGCCGCATTCCTGTTCGTCCTGCGAGTCCGATGCCGCAATTCAAGACCTTCATGACCAAGAAAACTATCGATTTTTGGGGAGTCGTCAAATTCGATGGGGAACCACGCCTGCCACTTGCCGGCACAACCCTCCCCTTTTGCCTCCCGGACATCCAGGCCATGGCTCAACAGGGCTATCATGCCAGGTAAAATGACTTAACAGGTGAAATGACTTAATAGGCCTTCGTCGAATCCCCCGCCCCGCAGTCAAAGCGGGCGAGCTTGGAGTGCAGCACGGCGATGGGCGTTCTTCGCGCACAAATCTCCAGGCTGGTGAAACGGGTGCTGGCCCGGCACGGACTGCTCCTGATCAGGACCGGGGCCAAATTCGGCCATGATCCCTGGGCCGACATCCGGCATCTTGCCGAGGATTGGTGCTATCCCATTGTGACCGTCTTCGATGTCGGTGCCAATGATGGCGAGACGGCCGCCCTCGCCCTGCGCAAATTCCCAGGCGCGAGAATCGTCAGCTTCGAGCCGCACCCGGATACATTCGCCGTCCTGATGCAACGGCTCGGCCAGGAGCCCCGGTTTACCGGCGTCAATACGGCGCTCGGCACGCAGACCGGCACAGTCGACATGTTCGAGTACCCCTCCTCCAAGATCAACAGCCTCAGCGACCGCGCGCAATATGCGCTGCGCTACCCGCAAGGTGCCACGCGGATCAGTGTTCGGTCGATGACCCTCGATGCCTATTGCCAGCAAAACGGCTTCGAAGCGGTCGACATTCTCAAGCTCGACACCGAGGGCTTCGACCGCATGGTTCTCGAGGGCGGCCGCGCCATGCTGGAACGGCGGGCCATCAAATTCATCTATGTGGAGTTCAACGATTTGCAGCCCAAGGAGAAGGCGGTGGGGGGCGACCTGATCTCCATCGATACGCTGCTGCGGCCCCATGGCTATCGCTTCGTCGCGTCCTACAACGACTATGTCGTTGCCGAAGGCGAGATGTTCTGTGTCTCCAACGCGCTTTTCGCTCTTCCTCCGGCCGCAGCTACGCCTCCGTCAAAACCGGAAAGATTCTAACTCCTTCCCTGGAAAGCCGCCTCGAAGGATGTTGCCCGCGAGGACGGCGAAAAGGCGATGGGCATGAAAGCTTCAGGAACACACTCGGCCCGTATCACTGATACGGGCCGAGAAATGTCTTCTGCTCAAATTCACCAGAAGAGTGAAATAATACCTTATTCAACTCTTATAATAGCGATAGGTGATTAAAGTCTGGACCGAAAGAAAAGTTAATACAGAAACGATATAGATATATTTTGCAGCAGGGAGAATGGCGTTAATGATCTGATCGCTCATATTGCCTCACAGATAGGTTTTCGCTCCAACAGAAACGCAGATTCCTGTAAATTCAAAGAGCGGATTTGAAAGTAATCCTACAATTCAGATAGTGCCCACCCGCATCGCTAGATTGAAGAAAAGCACAAGCCTGCCCTTGTCTTCGGCCATCATCGATCGGACGCCACATTCCTTATCGCCGTTGTTTTGATAATAGCCGGCACCTGCCTCACAAGTTTGTCCGGAAGCAGGTTGTTTTGTAAGAAAGTGTCACAGGCCCTGATTGAAACCAGAGCAAGTACGGGCCCCGGGCTTTTGCCGGTTTCAGGGAACAAACACCGTCTGAAACGAATCCTGGCCCGGGCCATGCCGGACGGTGAAGGCAATGGCGATGCCGCCAACGGATCCAGCCCTGCCAAGCGTCCCTGCGGGGGCTCTCAACGGTATCCAAATGTCACAGGGGGCGCCGGTACACGCTTTTCGACAAATCTCCGCCCTGGCGGCGAAGTCCCGCGACAAAGGATGCTTACGGTCACGCCCTGCAACTGGAGGCAAGGCCATGACATCCTTTGCTGGTTTTTCCACGCGATCGAAAATCGTCGACGATGAAGTGCCTTTCGTCGGCGACCCCGCCTATGAGACGCTGGATGGCCCCGCTGCCATCGCCTATCGCCGCGCCGGCGGCGTGTTTTTCGATATCCTCGTCATCGCTTCGATTCCCGCGATCATCGCCTTGAACCTGCTGGTCTCGCCAGCCCCTCATGCCAAAGACACGACAGGTTTCACGTCGGTCGCCGCAATCACCGCCTCATCGCCGCCGCCGACAACGCCGCGCCCAATCAGTCTGCCATCGACTGAGGCGGCAAGCGCTCCATGCGCCCTTGCGATTTGAAGGGACATCGTCAAATTGCAGGGCGCCTTGACGGCCGCAAGACAAGCCTATCCAGTCGGTCGAAAGGGCTGGCAATGCCGCTCGTGCCTTGAGTCCCCGCAGGGGTGCCATCAGAGGCGGCTACGGCCTTGGCGTCACGCCCGGGCCCGGGCAGTGCGGCCGGTGACGAGCGGCAGACCGATCACCGCCCGCAACCCCTTGGCCTGATTGAAGAGCCGGATGTCGCCGCCATGATGGCGGGCAATGGCACGGGCGATCGAGAGGCCAAGACCGACCCCGCCTGTCTCACGGTTGCGCGAGTGCTCGAGGCGGAAGAAGGGAGCGAACACCTGGTCGCCGACATTCTCCGGAATACCTGGCCCATCATCTTCGATGACGATGTCGATACTCTCGGCCGTGCGCGCGAGCGTAACCCTGGCACGCTCGCCATAGCGCACGGCGTTTTCGACCAGATTGCGGACGGCGCGGCGCAGCGCATCGGGACGGCAGCGATAGCTGATCTTCGGGCCGTCAAGGAAGGCAACGTTCTGGCCGATATCGACCAGATCATCGCACAGGCTCTCCACCAGCGCTGAAAGATCGACCGTGCGGGTGGTCTCGGCCGTTGCCTGCTCGCGCGCGAAAGCCAGCGCCGATTCCGTCATGGTCTGGATCTCGGCAATGGTCTTGAGCATCTTGTCCTGGATCTCCGGGTCCGAAACGAACTCGGCCCGAAGGCGCAGGGAAGTCAGCGGGGTGCGCAAGTCGTGCCCGATGGCCGCGAGCATACGGGTGCGGTCTTCGACGAAGCGCTGCAGCCGGGCCTGCATGCGGTTGAAGGCCTCGGCGGTCTGCCGGATGTCGTCAGGCCCGGATTCCGGCAGGGGCGGCACGGCCTCGCCACGCCCGAGCAGTTCGGCCGCGGTAGCCAGGCGGCGCATCGGCCGGGCTATGCTGCGTGCCACCCATATGGCGATGACCGACAGCACCAGGGCGGTGATGCCGAGCGAGAGGGTCGATTGCGAGGTCCAGAAGGCGTTGTGATAGTTCTTGGCATAGGCCGCATTGAGCCACATGCCCCGGTCCAGCTGGACGGCCAGACCCATGCCGATCGCGGTGTTGAGATATTGAAACTTCGCGGGACGGGCAAGCAGCCAGGACTGCGGCGCGATCTCCACCCAGCGGGCAGGTTCGCTGGCGAAGGCGGCGCCGGTTGGTATTTCCGGTACGGCCGCCACCGGCGGGCCGCCGGACGGCTTGGGATGGACGGGCACCTTGCCGGGCGGGAGTGGCTGGTGAAGGCGCATCCAGGCGTCCTTGGCCCAGGCCGTCGCATCGACCGGCTCCCGGTCGGACAGCCAGAAGCGCGAATAGATCGTGCCGCTGACGGCGAGAATGTCGTCATGCACCGCATCCGGCGTCGCATTCAACGACAGAGCGAGCGAAGCCGCACGGCTGAAGAACTCCCCCTTGGCCGCCGCGCGCATGGCCTGGCCGCGCTCGTCCCAGGAAACGCAGAAACCGATGCCCTGCGAGACCGCCAGCGCCAGCAGCATGAATGTGATGATCTGCGCAGCCAGGCTGCGCCGCCACAAGGCCATCATGCCTGCTCGACCTCCGCGGTGAAGCTGTAGCCGCCGCCCCAATGGGTCTTGATGAGCATGGGGTTTTTCGGATCGAACTCGATCTTCTTGCGCAGACGGCTGACCTGGTTGTCGATGCTGCGGTCGAAGGTGTCGGCGGCCCGCCCGACCGTGAGGTCGAGCAATTGATCGCGGCTCAACACCAGGCCGGCATGGTCGAGGAAAGCCGTCAGCAGCCGGAACTCGGCCGTGCTGAGGGGGATGGCGACACCGTCCGAGCCGGCAAGCTCGCGGCGGCCGACATTGAGTTGCCAGCGGTCGAAGCGCAGCGTCTTGGCCTTCACCGCACCGCGCTGCGGCGGCAGGCTGTTGACCCGTCGCAGCACCGCCTTGATCCGCGCCAGCAATTCGCGCGGATTGAACGGCTTGGTGAGATAGTCGTCTGCCCCCATTTCGAGGCCGATGATCCTGTCGGTGTCATCGACCATGGCGGTGAGGAAAATGATCGGCACCACCGTGGTGCTGCGCAGATGGCGGCAGACACTCAGGCCATCCTCGCCCGGCATCATCACGTCGAGGATGATGAGGTCGGGCGCGTTGCGCTCGAGCAGCCGCCGCAACGCCGCCGCATTCTCGGCCACGCTGACACGATAGCCATGCTGGGTGAGGTATTTGCCGACGAGGTCGCGAATGTCACGGTGGTCGTCGACCACCGCGATATGGGGCACCGATTCCATGCATGACACTCCGACCTAGGGCGACCAGGGCAAAGCAGGCTCTTCGCACCATGCCCACCGCCGTCTCTTCCACGTTCTATTGTAATGGCGTCGCAGCGGGCTGGGTAGACCGGCTGTCGGGACAAACCAGCCTGAACTGTATCCAATTGTATCCTGCGGATATCGCGCCATAGCTTGCGACATTTTTCCTGTGACCGGCGTAATCCTGCAGATCCCGCTGCTTTGACTAGGAAGCTTCGATCGCGGCCGAGACGGGTTTTCGACGAGCTCCCCCTTCAAGCATGCGGCACAGCACATAGAAGACCGGCGTGCAGACGAGGCCGAAGGCCGTGACGCCGATCATGCCGAAGAAGACGGCCGTGCCCAGCGACTGCCGCATCTCGGCGCCGGCACCGCTGGCCAGGAACAGCGGCAGCACGCCGAGAATGAAGGCGAGCGAGGTCATCAGGATCGGTCGCAGGCGGATGCGGGCACCCTGCACCACCGCTTCGACGCGGCCGAGCCCCTCCGCTTCGGCCTGGCGAGCGAATTCGACGATGAGGATGGCATTCTTGGCCGCCAGCCCGATCAGGATGACGAAGCCGATCTGGGCCAGGATGTTGACGTCCATGGCAAAGATCAGCAATCCGCTCACCGCCGACAGCAGGCATACGGGCACGATCAGCAGGACGGCGAGCGGCAGCGTCCAGCTCTCGTACTGGGCCGCCAGCAGGAGAAACACGAAGACGACGGAGGCACCGAAGATCAGAAGGCCGGTATTGCCGGCAAGCCGCTCCTGCAGGGCCACTTCGGTCCATTCGAAGCCAAAGCCTTCGGGCAGGTTGTCGCGCGCGATCTGCTCCATACGGTCGAGGGCAGCGCCGGTCGAGGTCCCCGCCGCCGCAGCCCCCTGTATCTCGGCCGCCGGATATTGGTTGAAGCGCGGAATGCGATAGGGGCCGGACTTCTCCTGGAAGGTCGCCACCGCGCTCAACGGCACCATGGCCCCTCCATCGCCGCGCATCTTGAAATTGCCGATCGAGGCAAGATCCGTGCGGTAGCGCCCGTCGGCCTGGGCCCGCACCTGGAAGGTTCGCCCGAGCATGTTGAAATCGTTGACATAGGCCGAACCCAGATAGACTTCGAGCGCTTCGAAGACGCTTGCGGCGGGCACCCCCAGCATCTGCGCCTTGATGCGATCGACATCGGCATAGACCCGCGGGGTCGCCGTGTTGAACGGCGAGAAGGCATTGGCAATCCCGGGGGCTTGCGAAGCAGCGGCCAGCACCTGCTGGGCCGCCGCCTCCAGCGCCTGGGGCGACTGGCCGTTGCGGTCCTGCACCATCAGCTTGAAGCCGCCGGCATTGCCCATCCCGCGTACCGAGGGCGGCTTGATCGGAATGATGCGCGCTTCGTAGAGATCGGCGAAGCGCGCTTGCAGCGAGGCGATGATCCGGTCGGTGGTCAGCCCCTGGCGCTCGCGTTCGGCGTAAGGCTTCAGGATGGTGAAGGCGACGCCACTGCTGGAGGCGTTGGTGAAGGTGGCGCCGTCCAGCCCGGCAATGGCCACGACATTTGCCACCCCTTCAGTGGCGAGGAGCCGGCGCGAGACTTCCTTCATCACCGCATCGGTCCGGCTCAGGGCCGAGCCCGGCGGCAGCTGCACGGCATTGATGATGTAGCCCTGGTCCATCACCGGGATGAAGCCGGTGGGTGCGCGGGCAAATTGCCAGCCGGAGAGACCGACCAGGCCGGCATAGGCGACGAGGATGAGAACGCTGACACGCAGGAGCCGCCTTGTCATGCTGCCATAGGCAATGGAGAGGCGGTCGAAGCCACGGTTGAAGAGACCGAAGAAGCCATGGATCAGGCGCATCGGCAGGAAGCCCCGGCGCTTCTGCCCTTCGGCCGCATGCGGCTTCAGCAGCAGCGCGCACAGAGCCGGACTGAGCGTCAGCGAAACGAAGGCTGAAATGGCCGTGGCCGCCGCGACGACGACGGCGAATTGCCGGAAGAACTGCCCCGAAATGCCCGACATCATGGCGGCGGGCACGAAGACGGCGCACAGGACCAGAGTGATGGCGATCAGGGCGCCGCCGATCTCGTCCATGGAGCGGTGGGCGGCCTCTCGCGCCGAAAGGCCGGCGGCCAGATGGCGCTCGACATTCTCGACGACGACGATGGCGTCATCGACCACGATGCCGATGGCAAGCACCAGGCCCAGCAGGGAGATATTGTTGAGGGAGTAGCCCAGCGCCGCCATGACGGCAAAGGTACCGACCAGGGATATCGGGATCGCCAGGATGGGAATGATGGCAGCGCGCCAGGTCTGCAGGAAGAGGAGCACCACCAGGACGACCAGGCCGATGGCCTCGAAGATCGTCTTGTAGACTTCGCGAACCGACTCCGCGACGAACTCTGTGGGATTGAAGGGAATGGCGTAGCTCAGGCCATCAGGCATCTCCGCACCGAGACGCGTCATGGTCGCCGTCACGCGCGCGGCCGTCTCGATGGCGTTGGACCCGGGCTGCTGGAATATCTGGATCGGCTGGGCCGGCTGCCCGTTGAGATAGGCGGTGCCACGAAAGCTCTGCGCCGTCAGCTCGACGCGGGCGACATCCCGGATGCGGATGACGCGTCCTTCGGCATCGGTGCGGATGACGACGTTTTCGAATTGCTCCTTGTCGGTCAATCGCCCGAGCGTTTCGACATTGAGTTCGAAGGCCCCCTGGCGCGGCACCGGCGACAGGTTCATCACCCCCGCCGAGACCTGGACATTCTGCGCCCGCAGGGCCGCTACCACCTCCCCCGCCGAAAGATTGTGCGCCGAGACCTTGTCCGGATCGAGCCACACGACCATGGCGTAATCGCGGGACGCCGCAAGACGGACATCGCCGACGCCGTCCAGGCGCAGCAAGGCATCGCGGATACGCAGCGTGGCATAATTGGCCATGTAGAGGGGATCGCGCGACCCGTCCGGGGAGAAGAGCTGCACGACCATCAAAAGGTCCGGTGAGGTCTTGCGCACGGTGACGCCGAGGCGACGGACCTCCTCGGGCAGACGAGGCTCCGCCACCGCCACGCGGTTCTGCACCAGCACTTGAGCCTCGTTCAGGTCGGTGCCGAGCTGGAAGGTCACGGTGAGGGTTAGCTGGCCGTCACCGGTGGCCTGCGAGGACATGTAGAGCATGTTCTCGACACCGTTGATTTCCTGCTCGAGCGGCACGGCGACCGTATCGCCCACAGTCTCGGCCGACGCGCCGGGATATTGGGCCTGGACCACGACCGTCGGCGGGGCAATTTCGGGATATTGCGCCAGAGGCAGGGTGAAATAGGCAGCCACGCCGATGATCACGACGAGGACGGACATGACCGTCGCCAGGATCGGGCGATCGATCGAAAGATGGGCGATGCGCATCGTCTACTCCGCGAGGCCGGCCGTCTGTGTGGTGATGCTGCCCGGTTGGGGCGCGACCTTCTGGCCCGGCCGGGCCCGCAGCAGGCCGTTGACGACGATGCGATCGTCCGGGCCTAGCCCGCTGGTCACCACCCTCAACCCATCCGGCCGGCTGGGACCAAGACCGACCGTCGCGGCCTGCAGTGTGCTGTCGGCTCCCAGCTTGAGTACGATGCGGCTTGCCTGGTCGGTGAGGACGGCCGTCTCCGGGATCAGCAAGGCCGGATAGTCGCCGGAGGCGGCCATGCGAACCCGGCCGAACTGGCCGGGAGTAATGGCAAGGCTCGGATTGGCGAGCGTGGCGCGGGCGCGGATGGTACCGGCGCCCGGCTCCAGCCGATTGTCGACGAAACTGAGGACGCCGTCATTGGACCAACCTGTCTCGCCATCCGGCCGAGCCTGCACGGCAACACCCTTGTCGCGCATGGACGGCATGGCTCCCGCCTTCATGGCGCGCTCATGGCGCAGGAAGTCCCGTTCGCTCATGTCGAAGACGAAGTCGATCGGATCGAGCGCCACGATGGTGGTGAGAACCGTGCCGCTGTCGGAGACGAGGCTGCCGACATCGAGCCGGCGATTGGAAACTCGCCCGGCAATCGGGGCACGGATCGTCGCAAATTCGAGATCCAGTTCGGCCCGTCGCAAGGTGGCCTGCGCCGTCTCGATCGCAGCATCGGCCGCCGCCTTTTGCTGCAGGCGCTGATCGAGCGTGGAACGCGAGACGGCCGCCGTGCCGGCGAGCTGGCGGGCCCGCTCCAGTTCCTGACCGGCCAGATCCGCCTGTGCCCCCGCGCTCTTGAGCTGGGCCTTGGCCATGTCGAGCGAGGCCTGATAGGTACGCTGATCGACGACGAAGAGCACACGGCCTTTTTCGACCAATTGTCCGTCCTCGAAATTGATGGCGTCGAGATAGCCCGGCACCCGCGCCCTGATTTCGACCATGGCGCTGGCCTGGAAGCGACCTGCGAATTCCTGCGTATCGACGACGCGCATCTGCAGGGGCTGGGACACGACGACCGAGGGTGCGGGACGGATGGGCGCCGGCGTCACCGCCGCCCGTGCCTGAAAGAGAGTCCAACCCGCAGCCGTCATGCCAGCGAGGATTGCCAGGCCGGCCAGCCCCATGATTGCCTTTGCGTTTTTCAAGTCCGTGCTCCGCGCCATGCGTCTATCAGCGTTCCGCCTGTCGTCGGAGCGCCCTTGTCGCGGGTCAGACTGATCGAGGCCTGTCTCGAAAGTGTGCCGTTGGAAGGCGCAGTTTGTCGAAGGATGTACCGACTTTGCTGCATCGCACAATTTGCGACAAAGCCGATATCTTTTGTCCCAGGATTATACGGCGGCGCCCTTCGAGCCGGAGCCGTGGATATTCGAAGTAATTTTCCACTTGAAAATTTTGCAAATATGAATTTTTTGAAAAAATTGCAGATAATACCAATTTATATAAGAAAAATCCTCAAATATTATTTTGTATAATTGAAATTATTCATTTATTATGGGAATTTTATATATTGAATTTAAATAATTAAACTTCCATATCGTAGCGATAAACCATCATCACCGACACGACGGAGGAGCGTGAACGTGTGCATCTCCGGGATAAAGTGTAAAAGGTCATGGATAGCCATAACTGATGGAATTTTCGCCACTGCGGTACCTTGTAAAAATCCAGGCACCATCTAAGCTAACCTATCGCTAGACTAGATATAAATTTGCCGAATGCGTTCAGCCGCAGTGTTTCCGAGGTTTGAGAAATTCGGATTGAGGGGATGACATCAGCACCTGGAAGATGGGGCCGACACCTTTCCGCCGGTATGACCTGACCGGATGGGAATTCATTGTGCAAGCCCTATGACCCACCCGCCTCAAGTGTCCGATCTCCGAGCGAGGATGCAGTGTAGAGCGAAAGGGTAGCACGTTGTTCTGCAGGTCATCTCCTGATTGCGCTGCCTATTCGGATTGCATGTGAGTCTTGTTTGTTTTCGGGATTGCACAACATCATGATCACCAGGCGAATTCTTTTTCTAGCAGCACCTGCTCTTGCCGCATCGCCCGTTGTGGCAGCAACCCAGCCCGACGAGTCTCTCGCAACAACGCCATTGGTCGGGGATGTCGAAGAGATTCTCGCGCGCAAATCGCTGGTCGTCGCCATGCCCGGCTTCGCATCGCCGCCCTTCTTTGGGGGGAGCAGCGACACGCTGCAGGGCATCGATGCCGACACCAGCCAGCAGCTTGCCGACGCCCTCGGCGTCAAGCTGGTCCTCGACCGCAGTTCCCCCACTTTCGATGGCGCGGTTGCGCTGATCGAGCAGGGCCGCGCCGACATCGTCGTCGCCAAGCTGAGCCGTACCCTCAGTCGCGCGCGAAACATCAGCTATTCGCGTCCCTATGCCCAGCTGAGCCATGCCCTGATCATCAATCGGGTCCGCTTCGCGATCCTTGCCAATGGGCGGCAACCCGAGGAAGTCGTACGTGCATTCGACGGCGAACTGGGCGTGATCGCCGGATCATCATTCGAATATTATGCGCGAAACAATTTCACCAAGGCGAAGGTACGGACTTTCCTCACCTGGCAGGAATTGGTCGCAGCGGTGCGGGAGGGCCATGTGGACGCGGCCTATCGCGACGATCTGGAAATCAAGCGCTTGCTGCACGAGGACCCGTCGCTCACCATCGTGGCGCGATCCGTTACCCTGACCGATCTGACCGACACCATTGCGATCGGCGTGCGCCGCGGTTCTCCCCACCTCCTGGAATTCGTCAATCTGTTCCTCGAGCTGTCGGGGCGCGACAAGCCCATGACGGCCGACGAACTGGTGAACCGCTATTTGCGCAAGGCCTGACCCCATGAGCTCCGTGTCCGTTCCAAGCGAGCACAAATCGGCCACCTGGAATGCGGGCCTGCGGCGCATCTCCCAATCGCCCTGGACGGTGATCGCGTCGGTGGTGCTCGGGGCCCTCTGCGGCGCCTACCTGCCGGATTTCGCCAAGTCCCTCGCGCCGATCAGCGACGCCTACCTCAATCTGCTGAAGATGGTCGTCCTGCCCTTGATCGTGTCGGCGACGGTTTTCGCGATCAAATCGATGACCCGGGATCCGCAAACGGCCGCTTATCTTTCCAAGGTCGTCATGGCGATCGCATTGGTATCCGTGGCAGCCGTCGCCATCACAGGAGCCGTGACATTGGTGCTGCAGCCGGGGGTGATCACCGACGTGCAGGATCGCATCGAGCTCGGCACCGTGCTCAACAACCGGGGAACCATCGGTACGGATTTGCAGATGACGCTGGCGCCACCCAGCCAGCCCCCCACGAACGAGGGCGTGTTCTCAGGTCTGCTGGAGCTGATCCCCAGCAACATCTTCAACTCGCTGTCGGTCGGCAACACCATGCAGGTGCTGGTCTTCTGCATATTGTTCGGCATCGGCATCGGCCGGGTGCCCGCCGCCACCTCCCTCAGCTTCGCCAACGCCCTCGAGACGGTCTATCGTGCCTGCCTGATCATGACAGGGTGGTTCAACGTCCTGCTGCCTCTCGCCTCCTTCGCGATCATCGCCAGCCAGACCGCCTTGACCGGCGTCGAACCACTGTTGCTGATGGTCGGCTTCATCGCCACTTTCGCCGTTGCAACCGGCACTATCATGATATTGTCGCTGCTTGTGGTGTGGTTTCGCAGCGGCGAAAGCCTGTGGGCGACCTTCAAGGCCCATCAGCCCTTGTTCATGATCGCCATCGCCACCCGCTCCAGCACGGCGAGCATTCCCTGGATCATCAGCCTCGTCGGCGAGCGCCTGCGCTTCAACCGTATCGTCGTGGAGATGCTGGTGCCGCTTCACGTCACCATGCTGCGCGCCGGGCCGATCATGCTGTTCGTGTGCGGCTCGCTGTTCATTGCCCAGCTTTACGGCCGTTCGCTCAGCATGAACGACTATGTCTACATCGCCGGCGCTTCGATCCTGGTGGGCATGACCACGGCCGGGATGAGCGGTGCCGTCACGCTGTCGCAGATGGCGATCCTGTGCGCGCACCTGAACCTGCCCTTCGAAGCACCCTTCGTGCTGTTTCTCACCATCGATGCGCTGACCGACACCATGCGAACGCTGACGGTCGTATCGACGATCGCCGCGGCGACAGCCGCGATCGCGCCCAAGGACTCGGCCCAGCATCCGGTCGATGAGAGCGAGGGGTTCGCGCTCAACGTTCCCAAGGCGGAAGCAGCGGCATGACCGGCCGGCTCCTGCGACCGCGTCTCGGTGTGGTCGGCGGTCTTGGCCCGCTTGCCACCGCGGATTTCTATCGCAAGACCATCGACGCGGTTCCAGCCGAGAACGATGCCGACCATATCTCCATGGCGATCTTGAGCGTGCCGCAGATACCGGACCGTTCAGGCGCCATCCGCGAGGGCAGCGACAAGCCCCTTCCCTGGCTGATCGAGGCGATCGACATGCTCAACAGCCTCGATGTCGAGATCATCGCGATCGCCTGCAATACGGCCCATCACTGGTACGACGCCCTGTCTGCGGCCTCCAGGGCCGAGATCATCCATATCGCGGACGCGGCCATCGGCGAATTGCATCGCCGGTACGAGGGGAACCGGGCAGCCGTGATGGCAACGCGAGGGACCCTGCGTTCGGGTTTCTACCAGAAACGTCTGCGGGAAGCGGGCTTCGATTGCCGCAACCCGATCGGGCCAGCCTTCCAGCACGCCGTCGACGATGCAATCCTGCAGGTCAAGCTCGGTGAACTGAGGCAGGCGCGACTTGCCTGTGCAGCGGCTTTCGAGCTCTGCAGGCAAGACGGCTCCGAAGCGGCCATTCTCGCCTGCACCGAGCTTCCCATCGCGGCAGAAGAGGTGGTGCCGGAGGGCATGCTGGTGATCGACGCATCGCTGGCCCTCGCCTTGACCTGCATTCAACGACTTCGCGATCCCGATCGCCGGCGCAATATCGCCATGTGAGGTGCCCGGATGTCTGAGGGTTCCGCCGAAGGCCCCAGGCCACAAAGGCTCTGTCAGCGCAGGCCGCGCCCCGCGGGATGGTCGAGCGTGATTTCCAGGCTGACGACCTCGTCCACCAGAACCCAGCGGCGACGCATGACGGCAAAATCGCTGCCGGAGACGGTCACCCAATCGCCGACCATGCATTCCAGAGGCAGTGCCACGCCGACAAGGGCTGCCAGTATCCCCGCCCTGTCGGCAAAGGCCTTCGCACTGGCCGTGAGAACGATCCTGCCTCCCCGAGGCAGGCTAGCTGGAGAACTGCTCAAGTCACGGGCCCATCCGTCTCAACCGAGGAAGTACAGCATATGTCCACCCGCTACGCCAAGATCGTCATGTGCCTCTGCCTTGCGGCCTTCGCCTTTCTCGTGACCTTCGGCAACATCACCGACTATGGCTCGAACTACGAATTCGTAAAGCATGTCCTGTCCATGGACAGCACGTTTCCGGGCAATAGTTTGATGTATAGGTCGATCAGCAGCCCGATCCTGTGGAATGCTTCCTACATTCTAATCATAGCCGGCGAAGCAATTACCTGCATTTTGTACTTATTTGCCAGCGCTGCGCTCTGGAAAGCCCGTCACGCGCCGGCAAGAAGCTTCCATGCTGCCAAGAACCATGCCGTCATGGCCTCCACGATCGGGTTTCTCGTCTGGTTCTTCGGCTTCATGGTGATCGGCGGGGAGTGGTTTGCCATGTGGCAGTCTTCGACCTGGAATGGCCAGAATCCCGCCTTCCGGTTCTATGTCACCATTCTCCTCGTGCTGATCTTCATCATGCAGCCCGACGAGGATCTCGAACGCCCGACGGCGTAACGGGGTATCCGCGGGCCCAAGGTCACCGCGATGAACACGATGAGGCTCGACAAAAGGCGAGAAGCAGCTATGGTTGTATCGTACAACTAAATTGGACGCTTCGCCATGTCCGGCTCCCCGCCTATCATCGAACTGGTGCGCGAGGCTTCTCGGCAACTCGTCCGCGAACTCGGCTTCATGCACGAGTCTCTGGCCGGAACGGACCTGTCGCCCTCCGCCGTCCACGCCCTGATCGAAATCGAAAAGCATGAGGGCATCACAGCCCGGACGCTCAGCGCAATCCTTCGCCTGGAAAAGTCCAGTGTCAGCCGCATGCTGCGCAAGCTCATCCTCTCCGGCGACGTCCTGGAAGAGCCGGGGGAGCAGGATGCCCGGGAAAGAAGGCTCTCCTTGACTGCGGCTGGCCGAAACCGGGTTACGGCCATTCACGCCTTCGCCCGGGAGCAGGTCGTATCTGCCTTGGATCGTCTGTCTCCCGACCAATGCAATGTCGTCCTGGACGGCCTTCGCCTCTACGCCGGGTCCCTCGCCGCAGATGGGCCCGACCCCGCGCCGCCGCTTCGCATCGCCCCCGGCTATCGACCTGGACTGATAGCCCGCATCACCGAAATGCACGCGCTTCACTACGCGGATGCGTCCGGTTTCGGCCAGGCTTTCGAATCCGTCGTCGCCGGCGGTCTGGCCGCTTTCTGCGATCGTCTCGACAGGCCCGCCAACAATATCTGGAGCGCTATCCATGGCGACAGGATCATCGGCTCCATCGCCATCGACGGCGAGGACCTTGGATCCGGCATCGCGCATCTGCGCTGGTTCATCGTGGAAGGGTCGGTTCGTGGCGGGGGTACCGGCCGTCGATTGCTCTCGACCGCGCTCGATTTCGTGGACCGGAACCGGTTCGAGGAGACCCATCTATGGACCTTTGCCGGCCTTGCGGCGGCGCGGCACCTCTATGAAAGACATGGCTTCGTCTGCGTCGAAGAGCGCCCCGGCCGGCAATGGGGCAGCGAAGTATTGGAGCAGCGCTTCATGAGGCCCCGCCCATGACGTCCGCAGTGGCACCGCCCCCCACCCTCTCGGACCTTGCCGGTCCTGCTCCGATCCACATGCCGGCTGAACGGCTTGACGGGCGCACCTGCCTCGTTCTCGGTGCGACCAGCGGCATCGGTCGTGCAACCGCCCTTCGCATGGCCCGGGAAGGCGCCGCCATCGTCGTGATCGCCGGCCGCCGGCAGACGCTTGGTGCCAGGCTCGAGGAAGAACTGCAGCGCTCAGGGGCGAGGAGCCTGTTCATCCCTGCCGACGTCACGCAGGAAGACGATCTCGCCAGGCTGACGGAACAGACGATGCGACGGTTCGGCCGTCTCGATGCCGTGTTCAACAATGCGGGTTTCCAGGAGAGACGGGCGCCGCTGGCGGAACAGAGCGACGGCGTCTACGCGCAGGTATTCGATACCAATGTACGGGCCATGTTCCACGCCATGCGGCATGAAATCCCGGCGCTCATGGCCTCGGGTGGCGGGGCGATCGTCAACAACACCAGCGTCAGCGGCATCCGAAATCCCAATCCGGGTCTGGCGCTCTATGGGGCCTCCAAGGCGGCCGCCATTGCGCTGACGCGTGCCGCGGCCATGGAATATGCCTCCAAGGGCATTCGGATAAACGCCATCGCGCCGGGCCGGGTCGTCACGGACATGATGCTGTCCTCGGGCATCGCGGACATGCGGAGTGTCGCAGCGGGATTGCCGCTTCGCCGCATGGGGCACCCGGAGGAAATTGCGGCAGCGGTCGTCTGGCTGCTTTCAGGCGAGGCGAGCTATATCGTCGGCCATGTGCTCGGTGCGGATGGTGGTTTCCTGGCCGGCTGAGAAGGGCCCGACCTTCCAGGGCGTACCGCGGCTTTAGATGAGGTTATTGAGTGCTGATCGCCCATTTGTCGGATCCCCATCTGCGGGAAAAAGGCCATCTCTATCAGGGACTGGTGGACTCCAATGCCATGTTCGACCTAGCGATGGAAACGCTCGAGGCGCTCAGGCCGGAGCCGGACATCGTGATCATCGGCGGCGATCTGGTCGATGAAGCATCCGAGGCCGAATATGAGACCGCCCGGCACGCGCTCTCCAGGTTGCGGCAACCCGTTTTCGCCATCCCTGGAAACCACGACGAGCGGGAAGCCTTCAGGACCTGTCTTGGTGAAACCGGAAGCCTGACGGCGGCCGGCCCCCTTCATTTCGACACGGGCACCCGATGGCCGGTGCGTGTGATCGGCTTCGATGTCACTGTCCCCGGCCAGCATCACGGCGACATCGATGACGCAGCGATGCTCTGGCTCGAACAGACACTGTCAGAATACCCGGACCAGCCGACCGTCATCCTGATGCACCAGCCCCCGATCGACATCGGCATCCATTTCATCGACGCCTATAAATGCCTTCGTGGCGAGCGGCTTGCCGAGCTCTTGCTTCGCCACGGCCATATCGAACGCGTCCTGTGCGGGCATGTTCATCGTTTCGCGCAGGCGCGATTCGCCGGAACCATGCTCATGACCGCGCCGAGCACCGCAACCTCCATTGCGCTCCGCCTTGCGGCGGATTCCATACCGGCCTCCTATGTCGAGCCACCGGCCTTCCTGTTGCATCATTGGCGGCCCGGACATGGCCTGCTGACCCATTGGGTGCCGATCGGAAACTTCCCGGGACCGCTGCCTTTCTTCTGAGCGCAAGTCTTCCGAACGCAAGTCTTCCGAGCATAAGCCGGATCGGGCCGGTTCGCGAAGCCGATGGGCATTCGCACCCGAACGCGCTTCGATCAGTCATTTCCAACGTAGGAAACCCTCTCCTGGGCCACGCGGGCCTGCTGTTCCCCAGGCAGCGTCGAAAAGGCCAGATCGACGAGCGCCCGTCCATGCGGTAGATCCCACGAAAACCACGGACCGGACGGCATCACCACGGGCGACAGCCCCGTCGACGAGGCAATATAGCCGGGCATGGCCCGAAACCCGGATGGTATCGCCGCCAGGTTGGTCTCCTTGCCGTCGGAAAGGTCATACACCGTCGACGATGTTCCGGCGCTGGCAAGCACGAAACGCCCCGTCGGATCGAAGGAGGCGTCCATCACCATGCCCTTGGCGGACAAGACCTTCTTCTTGGAACGAATATCCCAGACCATGAAGTCGGCCTGTCCGCTGAAGCCATTGTCGGGCATGAGCGTGAGAGCGACGTAACGCCCCGCGGGGTCATAGCCCAAATGTGTCACCGACTTCGCGGAAACCCGATCGATCAGCGTCAACTGATGCTCTTTCAGATCATAGGTCGCAATCACCGGCCCTTCGGGCTGCTGGCTCGATGAGAGCAGCAGGAGCAGCTTGTCGTCACCGATATACTTCACCGCCGGAGACTGAGCGACGTCCGCAACGGGCGCGAACGCGGCACCGTCGAAGGCTTCGACGACATTGCCCGTGCGGGCATCGAGGATCTGAAGAATCTTCTTGTCCGTTGCGGTTACATAAAAGAAGCGCCCATCGGGACTGAAGCCGACATCGAAGACCCATTTGCGCTGGCCGAGCAGGCCGCCGGCGGCCTCATGCGCAACCACGGTCTCGAAACGCTTGACGCCCGTGGCCATATCCCATCCGGCAACCGTTCCATTGCCGAAGCTCAAAAGGAGGGTGCCGTCAGGACTGAACCTGGCGCCATGGGCCTCGTTTGCGGGATATTCCGCCACCGGGCGCAGCAGAACCTGACGTGACTGGGACCAGAGCTCCAGGCTCGAGGCACCGTTCTCGAGCAGGCGAAACACTGCGACCTGGTCACCGTTGATGTCGCCAAGGGGCAAGCCGTTCACCGGCAGTTTCGACATGCTGGCATGCATGGCGGAGAAGACGGCGAGATAGGCATCCGGAAATGCCCTGAGCGTCGCCTCGCTGGGCTCGGCCGGCAATCCCTTCAAGGCGGCAGCCAGCGCGGCTTGCCGGCCCTCATGCGTCCATAGGAGCTTCAGCGACAGGTTCGCCCAGTTTTGCGACACTGCCTGGGCCTCGGCCAAAGTCTGCTCGCCGTCGAGCTTGAGCTCGCGGGTGAGCGAGGACTTCATCCAGGGAGTCTGGGCCCATGTCGTCTGCTCGCCCACGGCGTTCGTCACCTCGCTCATCACCCGCTGGATCGAATAGCCCGGCGAAAGGACCCTGTGAATGAAAGCATCCGTAAAGGGGCTGAGATCGCCGTCGCCGTCCACGGCGACCGAATTGGGCGAGGTCGAATAGGCCACCATCAGGCCGCGGGCCTGCGGCGCAGCGGGCCTCGGGACGGGCGCCTTGCTTGCCACGACCTGGATGCCGCGGCCGGTGGATACCGACAGGCCTTCCCGGCCCCTGGGCGCCAGCGGATTGTTTCGGCAGGCGTCGAGGAACACGAGTGTCGCGGCGGCCCGACGCTGGATCTCGTCGACGATCGGCTGCACGGGCACAAAGCCCGTCTTGAGGTTTCCCGCCCGCGCATTGACAGCGACGAGATAGTTCTCGTCATCGACCTGGATGCCGTGGCCCGAATAATAGAACAGGCCAATCGCTGCCTGCGACATCCGGGCGCTGGCGCGCGTCAGGCAGGCCTGCAATTGCCGGTCCGAGGCATCCGTGACGAGGAGGACCTCGAAGCCGAGCCTGCTCAACGTCCTGGCGACCGCGGCGGCATCGTTGGCGGGGTTGGCGAGCGCCGGCAGGCCATGCCGATAGGCCGCATTGCCCACGATCAGCGCCACGCGCTTGTCGCCGCTGTCGCGGCCCGCCGGAATCTCACGGCAAACGCCGGCCTCGGGCATGGCAGCGTGTGCCCCCGCGATGACGCCGAATTGGAGCGGGATCCATACAAGCAGGCACAGGCGGATGAGCAGGTTGGGCATTTTCTGCAGTCGATCGATCAGATGAGGCCCCCGACGTTCTATAGCCGGAATTGGACCGCCTGTTCCAGCCGCCCCTTCTCGGACCACCGATCAACGCCGCGATCAAGCTGCAATCCTGTGAACCGGCGCACTTCCTCGCCTCGACCTTGATCTACATCAAGGGAGAACTGCCGGCGATCTGCCAAGCGTCAATCCTCGAGCCTGACCCACCGGTCCGGCAACGGAGTGGAAGGCCGATGGAGCCGATGGCATGATCTCCCGCCTCACCTTGAGCGAACGCCAGCTTTCCCTGGCGATTGTAGTCCTGCTTGGCGTCTTCGGCCTGGCGATGGCGATCGGCGGCCGCGGCGAGCCGCTGGGGGTCCACGGCTTCATCGTGCTGGTCGCGGCCCTGGGCTTCATCTTCGCATTGATCGGGCATTACTTCGATCCCGAGCCGCCGGCTTCGCAGCTGGAGGAATATTATGACGATCCCACCCGGGTCGGCATCGTCCTCACCATGATCTGGGCCGTCGTCGGCATGTTCGTCGGGGTGTGGGTGGCGGCACTCCTGGCCTGGCCGGACCTGACCTTCGATGCCGCCTGGGCGAGCTTCGGCCGGCTTCGCCCCGTCCATACCAGCGGGGTCATCTTCGGCTTCGGCGGCAATGCTCTGATCGCGACCTCCTTCCACGTCCTGCAGCGCACCTCGCGTGCCCGGCTGCCCGATCAGGTCAGCCCCTGGTTCGTGCTGCTCGGCTACAATCTGTTCTGCATCGTCGCCGCCAGCGGCTACCTGATGGGCGTGACCCAATCCAAGGAATATGCCGAGCCGGAATGGTATGCCGATCTCTGGCTGGTCGTCGTGTGGGTCGTCTACTTCTCGATCTTCATCCGCACGCTGGCGCGCCGCAAGGAACCGCATATCTACGTCGCCAACTGGTACTACATGGCCTTCATCCTGGTCGTGGCGGTCCTGCATATCGTCAACAACCTCGCCGTGCCTCTTTCGCTCGGCTCGACCAAGAGCTATTCGCTGTTCTCCGGCGTTCAGGATGCCATGACGCAATGGTGGTACGGCCACAACGCGGTAGCCTTCTTCCTGACCTCCGGTTTCCTGGGCATGATGTATTATTATCTGCCCAAGCGTGCGGGCCGGCCGATCTTCTCCTACCGCCTCTCGATCATCAGCTTCTGGGGCATCACCTTCCTCTATATGTGGGCGGGGTCGCACCACCTGCACTACACCGCCCTTCCCCATTGGGTGCAGACCCTCGGCATGACCTTTTCGGTGATGCTGCTGGTCCCCTCCTGGGCGTCTGCCGGCAATGCGCTCGCCACGCTGAACGGGGCCTGGCACAAGGTCCGCGACGACGCCACGCTGCGCTTCATGATGGTCGCCGCCGTCTTCTACGGCCTGTCGACCTTCGAAGGCTCGTTCATGGCCATCCGCCCCGTCAACGCGCTGTCGCACTATACGGACTGGACCATCGGCCATGTCCATGCCGGGGCTCTCGGCTGGGTGGCGATGATCACCTTCGGCTCGATCTACGCCCTGGTGCCCTGGATGTGGAAGCGCGAGGCCATGTGGTCGCCCAGGCTCATCGAGCTGCACTTCTGGCTCGCCCTCTCCGGCACCATCATCTACGTCTTCGCCATGTGGAATTCGGGCATCATCCAGGGCCTGATGTGGCGCACCTACAATGACAGCGGCACGCTCCAATATTCCTTCGTCGAAAGCCTGGTTGCGATGCATCCCTACTACATCGCACGCACAATCGGCGGCCTGTTCTTCCTGGCCGGTGCAGTGGTGGGCTCCCTCAATGTCTGGATGACCATTCGCGCAAGCCAGGCCGAAGCCGGGCGCAGCGGCGAACAGGACGTGCCGGCCCAAGATGTGCCGAGCCTTGCCTCGATGCCGGCGGAGTAACGACATGCCTGAAATTCACCGCAAGCTCGAGCGCAACTCCATCGCCTTCCTGGCTGCCATCCTCGTCGTCTCATCGATCGGCGGCTTCATCGAGATCGCTCCCCTTTTCACCATCGATCAGACGGTCGAGAAGGCGCCGGACATGCGCCTCTACACGCCGCTGGAACTGGCAGGGCGCGATATCTACATCCGCGAAGGCTGCTATGCCTGCCATTCCCAGATGATCCGCACCCTGCGCGACGAAGTCGAGCGCTACGGCCCCTATTCTCTTGCGGTGGAGTCGAAATACGACCACCCGATGCTGTGGGGATCCAAGCGCACCGGTCCCGATATCGCGCGTCTCGGCGGCAAATATTCGGATGCCTGGCACGTGGCCCATCTCATCAACCCTCGGGCCGTGGTGCCGGAGTCGGTCATGCCTAGATATGGCTGGCTGGCAGCCAACGCCTTGAAGATCGACGGTCTGTCGCTCAATCTCGCCGCCCAGCGCACGGTGGGCGTTCCCTATACCGACGCCATGGTCAAGAACGCCACGGCGGATGCCTATGGCCAGGCCTCACCGGATGCCGATGCTTCCACCGGCGTGAAGGAGCGCTATGGCGAGGCCACCAATGTCCGGGATTTCGACGGCAATCCGGGCGAGCTGACCGAAATGGACGCGCTGGTCGCCTATCTGCAGATCCTCGGCCGGCAGACCGACATTCCCTACAAGCCGGCGGCTGGCGCGAAGCAGCCGCCGCCGACCGTCGCGGAGAAGTGAGATGGATTTCGATCACCAGAGCGTCGTCGCCTTTTCCAAAAGCTGGGGCCTTTTCTACCTCGTCGGGCTTTCCATCGCGGTCACGATCTACGCCCTGTGGCCGGGCAAGAAGGCGGAATTCGACAGGGCCGCAAACAGCATCCTCGATACGACCGATCAGCCGGGACGGTAAGCCATGCAGGAAGGCAAACGCGACGGCGTCACCGGCCGCATGACCACCGGCCATGAATGGAACGGCATCGAGGAACTCGACACCCCTGTGCCGAAGGTGGTGCTCGTCTTTCTCGCCCTTGGTTTTGTGTTTTCGCTGATCTGCTGGCTGCTCTATCCGGCCTTTCCGCTGGTCACGACCTATACCAAGGGCCTACTCGGCATCGACCAGCAGCAATTGGTGACCGACCAGGTCAAGCAGGCAGCCGTCGAGCGCAGCAGCTGGGAGGCGGAGATCGCCTCCAGGGACTTCGCCGCAATCGAGGCTGATCTCACCCTGATGCAAAAGGTCAGGGAAACCGGCCAGACACTCTTCCGCGACAATTGCGCGGCCTGCCATGGCGCCAAGGCGACCGGCGGCCCCGGCTTTCCCAATCTGACCTCGAAGAGCTGGCTGTGGGGCGGCTCGCCCGAAACCATCGCCGAGACCATTCGCATCGGCATCAATTCGGGCCACCCCGACACAAGGGTTTCCCAGATGCTGGCCTTCGGCCGCCAGCACGTCCTCGATGCGGCGAAGATCGAGGATGTCGTCGCCTATGTGCAGTCCCTTTCCGGCAAGCAAGGCGACAGCACGCAAATCAAGGCAGGGCAAGAGGTGTTCGCCGCCAACTGCGTCGCCTGCCACGGCGCCAACGCCAAAGGCAAGACGGATGTGGGAGCGCCGGATCTGACCGATCGGTTCTGGATCTATGGCGGCGACAGCCAGGCCCTCTACACCACGATCTATGCCGGCCGGCAGGGATATATGCCGCAGTGGGAAGGCCGCCTGTCGGAGACCAATCGCAAGATCCTGGCGCTCTATGTCTCGACGCTCGAGGCGGCCAAGCCATGACCGGACGATCGACCGGCCCGCAGTCCCGCCTGGATACCCGCCCCTGGCGCTTGGCAGCAATCATGCTGAGCGCCCTGATCGTCGCCGTGTTCGTCGGCGCCAATGCGCATCTGATCTACGTGGCCTTCGCCTCGCGGCCGGATTGCGTCGCCCATGACAGGGCAACGGGCGAAGCACGCGATGCCGGCTCGTTCGGCGCCGCCCAATCCTCATGCTGAGGGGGATTCCATGATACGTTCCAACGGCCAGCTCGAAACCCTCCTGCCCTCGGCGGCGGAAAGGCGCCGGCGGCATCTGCCGGCATCGGCGGCGTTCGGCTGGCTCGTCGCCGGCTGGCGCGACCTCATCCAACGGCCCGGCCCCAGCCTGGCCTATGGCCTTGTCGTCTTCGCCGTTTCGATCGCCATCGTATGGGCACTCGGCGCGCTCGGCCTCGATTACATCCTCTTCCCGGCGCTGGCGGGCTTCATGGTGCTCGGCCCGCTGCTCGCCATCGGTCTTTATGAGAAGAGCCGCGCCATCGAAACCGGAAGCCCGTTCACGCTCTCCCGCATGATGTTCGTCAAGGCCCGCTCCGGCGGCCAGGTGCTCTATACCGGAGCGATCCTGTGCCTGCTCATGCTGGTCTGGATGCGAGCGGCGGTGATCATCTACGCCCTGTTCTTCGGCTATCGCCCCTTCCCGGGTCTCGACCACGTCGCCGAAATGCTGTTCACCACGCCCATCGGCTGGGCCATGCTGCTGACCGGTACTGCCATCGGCGGCCTCTTCGCCGCCTTCGCCTTCGCCATCAGTACCTTCTCCATTCCCATGCTGCTCGACAAACCGGTCGACGCCTTCACGGCCATGGGCACGTCGATCTCCATGGTGTTCCGCAACCTGCCGGTCATGCTGATGTGGGGCGCCATTGTGCTGGTCCTCTTTCTCGTCAGCCTCGCGACGGGAATGCTGGGGCTGATCGTGATCTTCCCCCTGCTCGGCCACGCGACCTGGCACAGCTACCGGGCCATCGAATGAGCTGCTGTGCCCATGGCGTCGAGCTCACCGCGGCCATCGGGCGGGCGAGTTCCCAGGACGAGATTGCGCTGGCCAGCCGTGATCTGGGCAACGGATCCTGGCAGACCAGCCTGTCCGTTCCCGGCATGCATTGCGGCACCTGCATCCAAAGCGTCGAAGAGGCCCTTTCGCGGCTTCCCCAAGTCGAACGCGCCCGCGCCAACCTGACCACCCGCCGCGTTGCCGTCACCTGGCGCGGCACGGCGCCGCCCGACATGATCGCCGCCCTGGCGGCCGTGGGTTACAAGGCGCATCTCGACGAGGCCGAGGAACGGACCTTCGATCCGGAAATGGCCCGCCTGATCCGTGCCCTGGCCGTCTCGGGCTTTGCGGCCATGAACATCATGATGCTGTCGGTCTCGATCTGGTCCGGGGCCGAGGCGGAAACCCGGCAGGCCTTCCACTGGATATCGGCGGCCTTGGCCTTGCCCACCCTGATCTATTCCGGCGGCATCTTCTACCGCTCGGCCTGGGCCGCGCTGAGGCGTGGCCGCACCAATATGGACGTGCCGATCAGCATCGGCATCACGCTCGCCTTCGGGCTCAGCCTCTACGACACGCTTCACCATGGCCACCAGGCCTATTTCGACGCAGCCACCAGTCTGATCTTCTTCCTGCTGATCGGCCGTACCCTGGACCATGCCATGCGCCAACGCGCGCGAGGGGTGATAGGCTCCCTGATACGGCTCTCTCCCCGCGGCGCGACCGTGGAGCGTTCCGACGGAAGCCGGGATTATCTGCCGATCGGCGAGATCGAGCCGGGCATGGCGATCATCCTCGCCGTTGGCGACCGCGTCCCGGTGGACGGGCGGGTCGTGTCCGGAACCTCCAGCCTGGATTGTGCCCTGGCGACAGGAGAAAGCATGCCGGTAGCCGTGACGACCGGCTCCTTCGTCCAGGCCGGCGCGCTCAATCTGAGTGCGCCCGTCAGGCTCGTCGCAGCGGCGCGTGCGCGAGACTCCTTCCTCGCCGAAATGACACGCCTGATGGAAGCCGCCGAAGACGGGCGGGCCCGCTATCGCAGGATCGCGGACCGGGCCGCCCGCCTCTACTCGCCGGTGGTGCATCTTGCTGCCTTCCTCACCTTTCTTGGCTGGATGGCCGTGAACGGGGACTGGCACAATGCTACCAGCATCGCCATCGCCGTACTGATCATCACCTGCCCCTGCGCGCTCGGCCTTGCCGTTCCCATCGTCCAGGTCGTCGCCGCGCGGCGTCTGTTCGACGCCGGCATCATGATGAAGGACGGATCGGCCATCGAACGCCTCGCCGAGGTCGAGGCCGTCTGCTTCGACAAGACCGGGACCTTGACCATCGGCACGCCCCGCGCCGATCTTCGCGGCGTCGCTCCCGAGGCCCTGGAGATCGCAGGCCTGCTGGCGCGGCATTCGAGCCATCCGGTGTCCCAGGCCATCGCGATGGCAGCCCCCGGCGCCGCAGGACGGCACGCCGATCTCTCGGAGGTGAGCGAGCAGGCCGGGCTCGGCCTCGAAGCCCATCTCGACGGCCAGCGCTATCGACTGGGCCGGGCCAGCTGGGCTCTCGATGCACAGAGCGCCGCTGATGGCACGGTCCTTTCGTGCAATGGCAAGGAGATCGCCCGCTTCGCGATCGCGGAAACCTTGCGCCCGGGAGCCGTCGAAACGGTGAAGCTCCTGCGCCATGCGGGACTGTCCGTCACGATCCTGTCCGGCGACAGATCGAGTGCCGTTGCCGGTATCGCCAAGGCCCTGGACATCGAGGATTTCGCTGCCGGCCTGCTGCCGGGTGACAAGGTGGCCCGTCTCGCCCAGGCAAAGGCCGAGGGGCGCCGCACGCTGATGGTGGGGGATGGTCTCAACGATGCCCCTGCCCTGTCGGCTGCTCATGTTTCGATGGCCCCCGCAACCGCGGCCGACATCGGACGCAGCACAGCCGATTTCGTCTTTCTCTACGACAGCCTCGCAGCCATTCCCGCGGCCCTCGACATCGCGCACAAGGCCGGCCGCCTGGTCCGGCAGAATTTCGCGATCGCCATCGGCTACAACGCACTCGCCATCCCCGTCGCAATGGCCGGCTATGTCACGCCTTTGCTGGCCGCGCTCGCCATGTCGGTTTCGTCGGTCATCGTCGTTGCCAATGCGCTTCGTCTTCGCCCTGCCGGCCACACGATCGAAGAGGAGGTCGCGCCGAGCGCCGAACGCCTGCGCATGGTGGCAGCAAAATGAACAGCCTCGTCTTCCTCGTCCCGATCGCGCTCATCCTCGGCGCAGCCGCGTTGGGCGCCTTCTTCTGGTCGATGAGCAGCGACCAGTACGAGGATCTCGATGGGGCCGGCGAGCGCATTCTCTTCCATGACGACGACAGGCCCGCGGCAGGCTCCGCCCCGTTGCGACTGGGGAGCCTGGAGGCCAAAGGCCCCGTTGCACGTTCCGCAGGGCTCAGGATGGACCGAACGCCAGGCGGATCGCTTGATTGACGGAGCCAGGCAGGACCGACATGTGGTTTTCGCCTTCCAGCAGGTGGAAGGAGGCCGCGAGACCCGGCACGCTCGCCAGGCGCTCGGCCATGGCTCGCGCATTGTCGACAATCCGGCTTTCCTCATAGCTTCGCGCGCGTTCGACCGCGTCGCTCGCGCCGACCTGGAATGGTGCCAGGCGCTGTTCGTACTCGCCCGCCATCACTAGCACGCGCCCCGGAGGTTTCGCATCCGCGCCCGCCGCGAAACGTTCCGCTTCAGCCACGATACCCGCCCCTTCCCACCAGATCGCTGGACTTGCCGCGATCCAGGCCGAGAAGGCTTCCGGCTTGCGAAACAAAGCATGCAGGACGAACAGGCCGCCGAAGGAGTGCCCGAACACAGCCTGTCTCTTGCCGTCGATGGGCGCGCGGGACGCGATCTGGGGCTTGAGTTCGTCCTCGATGAACGCCAGGAACTCGTCGGCGCCGCCGGTTCGCACGTCCGGGCCGCCCTCGGTGTGGGGCGGATAGGTCTTGCCGGGCGGCGGCCCCATGTCCCAGGATCGACGCACGCTGTCATAGGCTTCCGGCGTCGGATAGCCGATACCGACGAGGACCCCGGGCATGATGCCGGTGCCGCGCGGATAGCTCGACTGGACACGCAGGATATCGACCGCCGTCCCGACAATGGCGTTGGCATCGAGGAAATAGAGGATCGGCCAGCCCTGCGGCGGCGGCGTTTCCTTGGGAATGCGCAGGAAAATGCGATAGGGCGGCATTTTCGACGCCGGAACCAGATCGAAATGGATGGTGTCTGCGATAAGGGCTGGTGAGCTCATGAGGATGGCCTTCGCGCTAGGAGCCAGATCAGACAGGGGCCTCCGATCAGGGAGGCTGCCAGACCGGCTGGAATCTGCCGTGGGAATACGATGGTGCGGCCGAACCAGTCGGCGGCGACCATGACCAGTCCGCCCAGGATGGCTGCCCCCACCAATTCGGCCAAGACCTGGCGCATGCCAAGACGGCGCGCCAGATGCGGCGCCATCAGCCCTACGAAGCTCAATGGCCCGACGATCAGGGTCGCCGCGGCGGCAAGGAGGGCGCTCAGGGCCAGGGTGAGGATATGGCTGTGCGTGGGATTGAGACCGAGAGCGGACGACACGCCCCTGCCAAGGGGCAGGATGGTCAGCATTCTCGCCGTCAGCAACAATCCGCCAAAGAGGAGGAGCGCTGCCGCGATGCTCACGAGAGCCGCCGTGGCATCCACCGCATAGGTCGAACCCATCATCCAGTTCAACAGCAGCATCGCACGCGGGTCTCCGCCGGCCATCAACACGTTGATCACGGCATCGAACATGGCGCCGAACGCGATGCCCGCGATCAGGGCCCTGTCGGGGCTTGCCTTGCGATCGAGCGCCAGGATGGCGGCCAATGCGGCAAAGGCGCCGACCGAGGCTGCAAGCAATTGCAGGCCCGGCCCGACCGCGGGCAGGGAAAACAGGGCAATGGCAAGGCCGAAGGCCGCACCCGCGCTGACCCCGAGAACCTCGGGGCCGGCCATGGGGTTGCCCGTCAGGCGCTGAAGCAGGCACCCTGCCAGGCCCAGCATCACGCCTGCGGCCAGGGCTGCAATCGCGCGCGGCAGGCGCAGCGCCACAAGCCTGTCGAGCTCCTGCCCCAGGCTCAGATGCCATCCATCGCCGTCGCGCCCAACCGTCGTGGACAGCGCCAGGAGGATGACCCCGAGGAGCCCGAGGGCAATGAGACGGCTCCTGGTCGTGGACGTCAGCAGAGCCTTTTCCACCGCGGCAGGCGGGGGCACCAGCGGAACGCTCCTTTGCTGCATGAGCAGGACGATGAGCAGAGGCGCGCCGAGCAGGGCCGTGACGGCTCCCGTCGGCAGGCTCAGGCCCGACAAGGCGTCTGCCGACTGGACGGCCTGGTCCACGAGCCACAGCAGGCCGGCCCCCATCGCCGTCGACCAGGCCAGTTGATGCTGTGCGCGCCGGGCACCGAGAGCGCGGGCGAGCCCGGGAGCCGCAAGGCTGACGAAACCGATGACACCGACCGCGCTGACGACATTGACGCTGAGCACGACGGCAAGCGACAGGGCAGCCAGCCTTGCCGTGGCGACGGAAAGCCCGAGACTTCGCGCCTTGGCGTCATCCAGTCCCAGCAATGCCAGGGGACGTGCGAGCATACCGGCGGCCAGCGCGGCAGCCACGAAGACAGGGGCGAGCTTGGCAGCCGCCGTCCAACCCTGCTGGCTGAGCGAGCCACTGCCCCAGATGAAGAGCCCGGCGAGATACTCGGTCTTGAACAGGGTCAGCATGGCCGCGAAGGCCGCGCAGAAGAGCCCTGTCACAAGCCCGGCCAGAATGACGGAAATCGGCGCCAGGCCCCGTCGCCACGACAGGGCCAGAACGCCTGCCGCCGCCAGCGCGCCGCCAGCCAAAGCGGGCCAGACCCGCCCGAAAGCGAACAGCCAGGGGGCCCATAGCATCGCCACGCTCAGGGCGAGGCTCGCCCCGGCCTCGATGCCGAGCGTGGTGGGAGAGGCGATGGGATTGCGCAGGGAAAGCTGGCACAGCGCGCCGGCCAAGCCCAGGGCAGCCCCGCACAGGAGGCTGACAACCAGGCGCGGCAGGAAGCTGTAGGCAAACAGCATCTGGGAGGTATCGGTGACGTTGCGCATCGACAAGGCATCGAGCCAGGCCCCCAAAGGCAAGTACTCGGCCGCGCGCCACCAGCTCAAGGCTGCTGCTGCCGCAAGCAGGCTGGCGGTAAGGGTGGCAGGGCCTGCCCGCCGTGCGACCTCACCCATTGATGTTTTCGACATCTGCAAGATGGCTGCTCAGCAACGTGCCGAAGCGCATCGCGGAAGGCAGCATTCCGAAAGCCGATGCGGCAGGCAGACGATGGATGCGCCCGGCGCGAACGAACGGCAGGCTGTTCCACACGGGGTTGGTTTCGAGGCTTTGGAGGATGCCCGGAGCAACCGGTTCGAAATAGAAAAATCGGCTTTCGGGACTGGCGGCCAGATCCTCCAGCCCGATGGTGGAAAAGCCCCAATAATTGGTCGGCCGTGTCCAGCCATTGGCAAGGCCGCAACGGTCGATCACATCCTGGAACAGGCTGCGCTGGCCGTAGATGCGCAGATGCCCCTCGTCGAGGAAGTTGACGATCAGCACCGGCCTGTCGGCTGCCTTGCGAAGACGGGAACGCAGTTGCGCCATTGTCGCCGCCCCCCTGGCAACCAGGGCTTGTGCCTGGCTGTCGCGTCCGAGCACGGCGCCAAGCCGGAGCGTCTCCTTGATGCTCAGTTCATAGGGGTGCCCCCCCGGCGGGGCGTAGATGGAGAAGGTCTGTGTGGGGGCAATACGCGCCATCACGGGTTCGATCGCAGCCAGGTAAGGCGTCGTGATGATGAGGTCCGGCGCAAGCCGCACCAACAACTCGAGATTGGGCTCTCGGTCGGTCCCCAGATCGGTGATGCCCGCGGGCAGGCGTGGTTCGACCACCCAATCGTTCCAGGCTTCGACCTGCGGCATGGCGACCGGCGTCACGCCCAGGCCGAGCAGGGTTTCGGTCAAGCCATCGTCGAGCGAAACAATGCGCGTGGGATAGGGAGCCGATTGCAAACCCGTTGGCGCTGCCGAGGCGGAACCGAGGCCAGATGCGAGCGCGGCCAGCCCGCCGGTCAGGACGATCCGCCGGCTGGGCGAGAGACAGGAAGCTTTGCCGGATTCCAAGGCGTCACCAGCGATAACGCAAGCTGGCGGTCATCACCCTGCGAGCGCCCTGATAGCAAAAACCAGACTCGCAGGTGACATATTTCTTGTCGAACAGGTTGCGGGCATTGGCTTGCACGTCCCAGCCTTTCAACCCTTGCCGAATCTGTCCGAGGTCGTAGCTGAGCTTGGCATCCACCAGCGCGACCGCATCGTTCTTGAAGGTGTTCTTGGCGTCACCGTAGCTTTCGCCGATATAGCGCAAGCCGAAGCCGGCGCCGAAGCCTGCCAGGGCAATGTCCCCGGGTGCCTGGTAGTCGACCCAGGTCGAGAAGCTGTTGCGCGGCGTCGCGGTCGGCACCTTGCCGACGGTGCCGACGTCGCCGGTGATGGTCTTCAGATCCAGGAAGGTATAGGCGCCGCGCAGGCTGAAGCCGGCTCCGAGATTGGCCACCGCCTCCAATTCGAGGCCACGCCCGCGGATCTTGCCGCGCTGCGTCGAAACATTGTTGATGGATACGATGCCGCCATCCTGCGTGACGTCGAAGACGGAAGCGGTGAACATGCCGTCGAACCAAGTGGGGGCGTATTTGACGCCACCCTCGATCTGCCGGCCGGTCGTGGGCTTGAATGCAACGCCATCGGCGGAACCGAGATTGGGATTGAAGGAGGTCGAATAGCTCACATAGGGGGCAAGGCCATTGTCGAACAGATAGGTCAGGCCCACGCGCCCGGTGAAGGCATTGTCGGAAGCGCGCTCGGTGGTTTCGCCAACGCGCTCATAGGTCTTGGTCTGGACCCAGTCCTGCCGGCCGGTCAGGGTCAGGATCCAGTTGTCATATTTGGCCTGCTCCTGCACATAGAGCCCGAGCTGGTTCTGCCTTTGGGACATGTTGGAGGTATTGAAGGGCGGATCGGTGAATGCCCCGAGCGAGGCGCCCGTGGTGAGGTCGAGATCGGGCGCCGTTCCATAGCCGAGGCCGCTGCGCAGCGTGAGGTTGGAATAGTCCAGGCCCACCAGGGTCTTGTGCTGGATGGGGCCGGTCGAAAAATCGGCCTGCAGCTGGTTGTCGATCGCCAGGGCCTTCAACCTGTCGTGGACGTAGCCGGTATAGCGCTTGGCGATCATCGCATTTGCGTCGATGTCGCTGACACCGGTGAAGCGTACTTTCGTGTCGACGCCGCCGTAGCGAAGCTTCTGCCTGAAAGTAAAAATGTCGTCGAACTTGTGCTCGAACTGATAACCGATGCGATATTGCTTCTGCTCCAGGCTGTTATAGTCTGGATCGCTTTGCGAATACTGGTTGGAGGGCGAACCCAACCACTCGTAATATGGGAAGGCGGCTGGTGTCTTGGCCTGAAGATATTCGCCGAGGATGGTCAGCGTCGTCCGGTCGTTCGGGCGCCAGGTGAAGGCCGGCGCCAGGCTGGCAAGCTTGTCGTCGCCGCCGCCCAGGACGTTGGCCGTCTTGCCGTCCCGTAGGGTTCCGGTCAGGCGATAGAGCAAGGTTCCATCGGCATCGATCGGTCCCCCGACATCGAAATTGCCCTGGATGTGGTTCCTGTTGCCGCCTTCCAGTGCCACTTCGCCAAAAGACTTGTCGACAGGAAGCTTGGAAGTGACGTCGACCAGTCCGCCCGGCGATCCCAATCCGTAGAGAGCCGAACTCGGACCGCGCAGCACCGAGATGTTCTCGACATTGTAGGGATCGATCTTGAAGACCGCCATGTTGGCGCCCGGAAAGCGCAGCCCGTCGCGATAAATGCCGTTATAGGTGACGTCGAAGCCACGGATGGAGAAAGAATCGTAACGGGAGTCGAACCCGGCGGACTCCGTGCGCACGCCGGGGGTGTAGGCCACGGCCTGCGTCAAGGATTGCACATTGCGATCGTTCAGTTCCTTGCGGGTGAGCACCGTCACCGATTGCGGGGTCTCGATCAGGGGCGTGTTGGTCTTCGTGCCTGTCGCGCTGCGCGTGGCAACATAACCGGTGCTGCCTTCGCCATTGCCCTCGACCACGACCGGATCGAGTTCGATGGCACCCGAGATACTGGCCGTCCCGTCGCGGATGATGGGCGCCGTGATCGCAACCGTGCTCGAATTGGTGAAGCTGTAGGACAGGCCGGTGCCGCGCAGCAGGCGCGACAGCGCCTGTTGCGGCGTGGCCGAACCGGCAATACCGGGCGATGACTTGCCTTGCGCGACTGCGGGCAGATAGGTGATCTGCAGGCCGCTTTGACGTCCAAACGCCGCCAAGGCCTGACTGAGCGGTCCCCTTGGAATGGAGAACTGGACCTGCGCGGCCTGCGCACCTGCCGGGACAAGGAGCGGCATGGAGGCGATAACGCTCGAAGCCATCAGGGCCGAACTCAGCGCCCAGCCAGACAGGCTCCCACGAAAGCCTCGAGCCAATTCCATCGACAATCCTCCTCACTCACCGACACCGCGGGGCTGCAGGGCTCGATGACTGCATCGCAAGCCTGCCCCTTGAGTGAAGACGAATGGGAGCCGCGAAATTTCTCCCTTCTGCGAAGCTTTTTTACAGCGACGAAATCACGGTGAGGTAGGGACCGAGCGAACGAACGCGGGCCCCGAAGGGGTGAACCACGGCTTCCAAAGCGCGCAGGGGATTGCCGGGATCGAAAACACCGCTGATGCGGTTGGCGCCAAGACCTGCATCGGCGATCATCACGCGCCCCGGCTGCCAGCGTGCGATCTTCGCCACGACGGCTCGCACCGGCTCGTTTTCGACCAGGATCTGGCCACTGCGCCAAGCGCCGATCTGGCGGGCATCCCGGTTGCCGCGGGTGGTAAGGCGGGTGCCCTCGTCAAAGGTCGCCCATTGCCCGGCCGCCAGCCGGGCGCCATCGACGGAAGCTGAACCGGGAACATCGATCTCGACCAACCCATGTTCGACGGAAACCGAAACGAGGCCGGCATCGTTGCTGAGGTCGAAGGCCGTGCCAAGGGCGGTCGCAGCCAGTTCGGACGTCGTAGCCCGGAAGGGGCGCGAAGGATCCTTGGCAACCTCGAAAAATGCCATGCCGGCCAGCAAGGCAACCGCCCTCCGGCGATCGTCGAAATGCAGGGCAATGGCACTGTCCGGGCCCAGTGTCGCCGTGCCGCCATCGGGAAGCGTGACACGGCGGATTTCGGCCGTTCCGGTCAGATGATCCGCCTGGGCGCGGAGGATCAGGCCCGGCAACGCAAGATAACCACCGGCCATGGCCCCTGCTCCAACCACTCCCGCGGCCACGAGGCTACGACGGGTCAACCCCTGCTTGGGGCGCGGTTCGACCTGATCGGCGGGAGCAAGAACCCTGCCTGTCAAGCCATGGATTTCCAAGGCTTCGAGCCACGCCCTCTCATAGGCCGGGCCCCTGGCACGCCAGCGCTTCACCATCTCCCTGGACACCGGATTGCCCGGATCATTCTGAAGACGGATCATGAGATCGGCCGCTTCTTCGAACAGCCGATCTTCCTGTGGCGAAGTTTCGTTCATCGACGTTCCTTGGGCAGGCGACCGGGCACCTGCCAGCCACCCTGACTACATCAATCAAACGGATGAGCGGAAACATTTTTCCAAACGTTCAAAGGGTTGCATGCCGATGCCCGGCCATACTTTGCGACCGCAACACCTTTTCGGCCTGCCTAGGCCTTCTCGTGCAGCCGAGCCCGGACATGAAGGTAGGCTTCCCGGATCAGCGTCCAGGTCCTGGTCGTCGACAGGCCGAGTTCCTGGGCAATCTCGCTGATGGTCCTTTCGCCCAGGCGATGCATCTGGAAAGCCTGGCGCGTGCGGTCCGGCAAGTCCGCGAGCGCGGCCGTGACGATCGCAAGGCGTTGGCGATCGATGACGATCGTCTCGGGTAATGGTTTGTCGTCCGAGATCGCGGCGAAGGCCTCGTCGGCGAGGTCGTCCTTGAGCACCAAGCGCTCACGACGCTGCTGGTCGATGCGTAGATTGCGCGCGATGCGATGGAGCAAGGCTCGCGGATTGGCGTGATGCACCTCGGCATGCGAGTCCGCCGAAAGCAGCCTGAGAAAAGTCTCCTGCGTCAAATCGGCGGCGTTGTCGGCCGTAACCCCCCTACGCCGCAGCGTATTGGAGATCTCCTTGGCGTGGCGCAGAAACAGCGCGTGGATGTCCAGCACCATCTAGCAATCCTCCACGAGGCCGAATTGCCTGGCTGCGATCGGGCCACGCGCCATGGTCGGCGAGGACACCCGTTTGCATGCGCCCCGGCAGGCTGTCCTGGAGCGGAGGAGGAAGAAGCACAGGACTTGAGGCACGACGGCAGCCAATGAAAGAGGACAACTCAATCCCCTTTGCCACTCTCTGAATTCTCTCGCAATAACAATAATTTATACAGATTCTAGACTGTGCGCCGACTACATTCGGAGGATGTTCTTCTTCAAACCCGCAGCCCTTTTCCGAGACCTGCCTGGACTTGATGCCGTCGGGCGGTGAGGAGGCAACGAGGATCTGGCGGCCCGCCTCGTTGTTTCGTCCGTGGTTTGCAAAGACTGGTGCGCGCCCGAATTCCCAGCTGTGGGACGGCTCCTACAGCGTTTTGCGATTCGACGGGGGTATCTGGAATCGCAAAGACGCGTCGAACCAAAGAGCTAGAGCAAACAAGCGTTCAGTCGTGAACGCGCTTTGCTCTAGTCGGGAAGAACGTACCATATCTTCTTGGCGAAGCCGCGCTTGTCGAGCGCCCAGGTCGTGCCGGTCACGACGGCGCGGCCATGACGGCATTGGAAACTATGCCCGGTGTCATGACCCGTGATCGCAAGAGCCAGGTCGCGGCCGTCGTCGGCGCCCGGATTCTCCAGGCAGTACTTTGTGATCTGCGGAATGTTGCGCGCCATGTTGATCTTCACGCAGGGCAGGTTGGCACCGATGGAACAGAGCATCACCTTGCCATCCATGCAGCGATAATTCGCGTCGACCTTCAAATGGGCGTCGAGTTCGCTCGGATTCTCCCGGGACGCGTCGCCTCCGCCCCGGAATGTCTCATAGGCACGCAGCGTCCGATCGCGCAGGTCCGGTGTGTATTCGCGGACGGTGTCGTCGGTGCCGACCCGGGCGCAATAGGTCGGAAGATCCTCGTTCGCTCCTTTCCCGATCCTGGTGGCGATGGCGGGCGCCGGAAGGCCACTCACGGCAGCAGCGACACAGCACGAAGCGGCAAGGACGAGTTGCTTGATCATGGCGATCTCCAAACAAATGTCGGGAACGTCCGGAACTCTCGCTCAAGCCGGCCGGCAAAACAGGCAGCGAAGGCCTGCAGCACCACGGCGGCCGATGCACAGGGCCGTGAGACCCGCGACCGCGCCGGCAAAAGCAAAGGCCAGGACGATGTAGGGCATCGATAGACCCTTCAGCCAATCCGGCAGGCGGAAAGCGGCCCCCATTGCCAGATGAGGCACCAGGAAGAAGCCGATGAGGAACCCTGCCAGACTGTGTGATTGCAGCATCAGGAGCGCGATGATGCCGCCGGCGGCCGCGCCGAACCCCAATGCATGTCGCCGCCGGGTCATTCGGGCCGCACCCGCGAGGCTCCACAGGGGATAGCCCACGACAAGGCAAACCATCGCGGCGATCGGAATGACGTAGACTGCCAGGAAAACGATGGTAAACGCCTCATAGGCGGGAAGGGAAAGCCCGCGGCCGGCCGCCAGCTCCCTGGTCCATCCCAGGAGCAAAGGCACCAGCAAGGAAAAGCCCGTCAGCACCATCCAAGTCGTAACGCCGGCGGCCAACAACCCACGGATTCGATGCGGTCGATTTTCTGAAAAGGCAGATCTCGGATCGTCTTCCATCGCGCTGCTCCCTTTGGGGGTGATCGCTAATGGTTGGCTCGACTGTCAGATCATTCCAGCAGAACCGAAATAGGACCTTGATTATCCTACAGGCGATTTATTGGATCTGTTGTGTCGAGCGTAACACCAAACAAAACCGGCCGGCTATCGTTTCCCGGCCTTGGCCGTGCTCCCCGAAATCCTGGGCATCGCCTGACGAATACCGGGTCGCGACTTGCAGATCCGCAGGGGCCGGGTTGCAGCCCATAGCGCCAGGACTGCTTTATCGCTTCTATACGCCTTCGAAGCGCAGGCGTTCCTGTCGGATGGCATCGAACAGGAAATCGGCCACGACCCGGATGCGCTGCGGCGGTTGCGCACCATGACGGGTCAACAGCCACAGCTCACGCAATGGGGGCGTGCGGGACAAATCTATCTCTACAAGATCGGGATCATCCGCTGCGAGGAAATGCGGCAGCAAGGCGATGCCAAAGCCCGCACGCGCCGCTACGATCTGTCCCGTGATATTATTGCAGCGCAAAGCCATTGGCGCGTTTTCGAACTGTGCCGCGAGCCATTGCGCTTCGGGAAAATCGGCGCCCGCCTCGTCGAAGCCAATGAAACGCGGTGAGGCACCGGCGAAGATCTGTTCGCGCCATGCCGGGGTTCCATAGAACCGATAGGCAAGGCTGACGGCCCGGCGTGCCCTCAGTTCCCCTTTTTCCGGCCGACCGATGCGCAGCGCAATGTCGGATTGGTGCCGTCTGAGACTGAGCGGCCGGCGTTCCGCGTTGATCTCGAGTTCGAGGAGCGGGTGCTGTCGTTGCAAGGCAGCCAGCTTGGGAATGACGAAGCTTTCGGCCAGGCTAGGCGTCGCGGTGACGCGGACGAGACCGGTCAGCGCGGTTTCGGGCTCCAGCCGCGACAGGGCGGCCGCCGCGCTTTCCATGGTATCGGCAGCCTGTAACGCCTGCCGGCCGGCATCGGTCAGCTGGTAGCCATTCGGATCGCGTTTGAAGAGCTTGACCTGGACGGCGGCTTCGAGGGCGGCAATACGGCGTGAGACCGTGGCGTGATTGACCCGCAAGGTGCGAGCGGTTGCCGACAAGCTGCCATGGCGTGCCAGCGCCGCAAAGAAGCGCACATCCTCCCAATCGATCCGGCCTGTGCGAAAATGATCATGCATTGCGCAATATTAGCGAATTTTCGCAGAGGCTGCGACGGCCTAATTTGCCCCCCATGAGAGCGATGCCGAATGGCACCAACAGGCGCTTCGGCCTCTCCAGACAGGGAGCAAGACCTTGAATATGATGATCAATCCGGAAGATCCCCATCCGCGCGAACGGATCAAGGTACTCGACAGCGAAATGAGCTACGTGGCCGTCGGCACGGGCGACCCGATCGTTTTCCTGCACGGCAACCCGACCTCATCCTACCTCTGGCGTAACGTCATTCCCCATGCCAGCGGGCTTGGACGCTGCCTGGCTCCCGACCTCGTCGGCATGGGACAATCAAGCCCGTCACCATCCGGCGCCTATCGCTTCATCGATCAGTCGCGCTATCTCGATGCATGGTTCGAGCAACTCGGCCTTACCGCCAATGTCACTCTGGTGCTGCATGACTGGGGGTCGGCGCTCGGCTTCTATCGCGCTTTCCGGCATAGCGAACAGATACGCGCCATCGTCTACATGGAGGCGATCGTCGCTGAACGCCATTGGGCGGATTTCCCTGCAGGGCGCGACAAATTCTTTCGCGCCCTGCGCTCGGAACAGGGCGAGGCGCTGGTGCTCGACCAGAACTTCTTTATCGAAACCGTCCTGCCCAAGAGCATCATCCGCCCCTTGGGCGAGACCGAAATGGACGCCTATCGCAAGCCATTCGTGCAACGCCAGGCCCGGTTGCCAACCCTCATATGGCCGCGTGAACTGCCGATCGAGGGTGAGCCGGCGGATGTGCTGGCCATTGTCCGGCAATACAGCGCCTGGCTGGCAAGGGCAGCTATCCCGAAGCTGTTCATCAATGCCGAGCCAGGCGCAATCCTTACCGGCCGGACACGCGAGACATGCCGCAGCTGGCCTCACCAGCGCGAAGTGACGGTCAAGGGTATCCACTACCTCCAGGAAGATTCGCCGATGGAGATCGGCGAAGCTCTGCGCCGCTTCCTAGAGTCTCTCGACGAAGCCCATAACGGGTAGCAAATCGGCCTTGCCGAATAGCCGGGCCGATCTCACGAGAACGCCGCGCTTGCCTATACGGACAAGGTCAGCCGGCCTTGGGGAGCGTGCCGTAGGCGAGCTTACCCTTGTGGAACACGGCATTACGGACAGGCAAGCGCGCGACGGCCTCGGCCGAGCAGCTGGCGGGGAGGAGATTCATGCTCGCTTCGTCACCCACCTTCGGCCAGACCTGCTCGCCCTTGTCGTTGAGCGGGGTGACAAAGCCGGTCGCATATCCGAGCGTGCGATTGATCTCGAACTCCGTGCTGCGATACTGGATGCGGGCGATTTCGTTGGCTTTCTGCAGCATGTCGCAATTGCCGAACGAATCCCACCAATCCATGGTGCTGTCGGTACCGCAGATCACCTTGATGCCGGCTTCGTGCAGTTCACGCAGCGGCATCGCATCCTTGCCCAGGGGAACTGCACTGGCGAGGGTAACGCCCAGCGCCTTCATGCGGGCAGCAATGTCGCTGAGCTCTTCCTTGGAGAGTTCGGCCAGCGAATAGGCATGACTGAAGGTCACGTTACCCTGCAGCTGCTTGTTCTTCTCCATGTGATCCATGATGCGGTTGAAGGCGGGAATGGCCGTCTGACGCGGCTCATGGATGTGGATGTCGATCCCGACGTTGAAATCGATCGCGAGCTGGACCGTCGTGTCGACCGATTTTTCCATGGCATTGTCGAAGGCGGAAGGATCGACACCGCCGACATAGCTGACGCCGCCTGATTTCAGCGCTTCGCGCATCAGTTCGACACTGTTGGAGGCGAGCAGGCCATGCTGGGGAAAAATGATGATCTTGGAGTCCAGCGTATCCTTGAAGCGCTCGAACGACGCCTTGAGGTGCTCGAGATTGCCGAGCTTGCTGACAGGATCGACATTGCAATGGCTGCGGCAGACCGTAGTGCCGTGCAAATGCATCAGGCGCACCATCGCGGCGGTACGTTCCTCGGCCAGCGGTAGAAGCTTGGGCAGAATCTCGCGTTCCTGGGCGATGCGATCGGCTCGGCCATGCTCTCTTGGCAGCGTCGCTTCCCACGGACCGCCATAGAAGGTCTTGTCCAGGTGGATGTGCATGTCGCGGAAGGTCGGCAAGAGCAACTGGCCCTGCGCGTCATAGGTCGCCGTGCCCGCCGGGATGGCGGCCTTGCTGTCGAGGATCTCGGCGATCTTACCGCCAGCGATGCGCAGCGTCTTCAACTCGGTACTGGTGTGGGCGATGACCGGAGCATCGAGCCACGACTTCTTCTCCTCGACAAAGCCCGTCTCGAGGCGGACGTTGAGCAGGTGATAGGCATCCGGCAATTTCGTCACATCGCTGACGGGTGTCGTGACGGCACCGACATCGATCATGGATTTCCCGTCTGCCGCCTTCGCGCCCGCCGCCAGGCCAAGACCCAGCGCCAAACTGCCGGCACCGGCTCCCGCCATAAAGCCGCGTCGAGACAATTCCACTTGTGAGCCATTCATATTTCCTGCCCTCCCGAGCCAGCGAGCCGCGCTCACTAATTGTATGCATTATTTATGATAAATTGCATACTTATATGACACGCCCGAGTCAAGCCAGGGGAGAGGCCCCGGGCGCTCGATTGCACTGTCGCGCCGCTTATGAAAGGCAACCACATGCGATCAGGCTGGAAAAATTCACATATCTTTTGAATGGCACCCCTATCGAAAATCACTTTCGATTTTCGAATGCAATTATTGTATGTAAAATATAGGAAATATGCGTACAGAATTATCCTCAAGGACGCACCTCGCATGCCCGGGCCGCAGGATCAGGCATCCATCAAACGAGTTGGCAAACCCTCGCGATGGCAAATGCATGTTCACGGCGATGACAAGCGACTGGACACCCACAATATTCGCATGCAATTCCAAGAGAGAAGCGTTGGAGCCGGAGATCTCGAATGGCAAAGAAGGTGAGCGACATCGGCGGTGGCCGCTCCCAGGCCGTTCACCGAGCCTTGAAGCGAGCCATCCTCGACCAAGCGCTGCCGCCCGGATCGAAACTGCCGGAGGACTCGATCGGCGAGCGGCTGGGCGTCAGCCGCACGCTGGTCCGTGAGGCGCTCGTCCGCCTGAGCCAGGAAGGGCTTGTCGAACTGCGACCCAACAAGGGAGCCGTGGTCTCCCATCCCAGCCTGGAGGAAGGCCGGAACCTGTATCTCACGCGCATCGCACTGGAACGCCTGGTCGTCGAGACCCTTTCGGGAAGCCTGACGCAGGAACAGATAGACACGCTATCGACCCATATCGCCGCCGAGGAGGCTGCCAGGACCGAGCACGCGGCGTCGATACGCCTGGCCGGCGAATTCCACACACTGTTGGCCCAGATGACCGGCAATGCCAGTCTCATACGCTATGTGAACGAACTGGTCGCGCGCAGTTCGTTGATCCTCGCCCTCTACGGCAGGCCGCACTCCTCCGAATGCGCCGTATCGGAGCATCGGGAACTGCTGGACAAGCTGATCGCCGGCAAGACCGACGAGGCGGTCGCCCTGATGACACACCACCTCGACTCGATCACGACGCGCGCCTTGTTGCCCCGGAAAGACAGCCTCGCGGACGCTCTTCATGCCTATGCGGTCGCCGAGGGCCTGGCCTAGCGCCGATCCATGGAGAGCCATCCTCAGGTCGGGTCGGCGCCCATCACGAGACCTTCGATGTCGTGCTTCTGGCTGATCGGCACCAGTTCGTCCACGACCCTGCAAACAAGATGCCGTTTCGCAATATCAGGCAAGGCTTCGTACCAGTCATGCGTGACCATCATGTCGTGCAGATCGGCATGCCCTGCCCCCGGCGCATCGACGCCAAGGACCATGACGGGCCGCGCGATCGGCGATTGATGCTCCGTTCCTCGATGGACCGTCAGGGCAGACCGGCAGGAAATATCACCACGCTGCGGATATTTGCGGGTCGCCCGCTCCTGGAAGCGGCCCCAGAACGGCTTGTCCGGAAACATCTCATGCTTCCATTCGCGGCCGTCGTCATACTGCGTGCCGGGCGCGATTTCGAAAGGCCCCATGTCCTCGGTGACATCGACGCCGGTGAGATTGAAGGCGAGCGAGGTAATTTTCAGATCGCGATAAGTGTCGGCCGGTGACGGGAAATCGCGATGCCAGGGCTGGTATTTCGCACCCTGGAACGGCACGTCGAAGCCGATTTCCACGATCTGGTAATCGGGTCCGAGTACATGGGCGCAGACATCCACGACCCAGGGATGGGTAATGAGGCCCACGAAACCGCGAAAGGCCTGCGGATGTATTTCGACATACCAGCGGCGCGGACCACGACCGACGGCGCCGCCGGGCCTTTGAATGGCTGCCCAGAAAGCCGTCATCATATCTTCGCGCATGTCGTCGGCCCATTCAGGGCTGAAGGCGCCTTTCAATCCAATGATGCCATCCTCGACGAGTTGCGCCGCCTGGGAGGCGATATCGTAATTGAACGAGGGGTGCGTGGTCATCCGGCCGTCTCCTCCCTTTTGCGGAGACGCTATCGCAGCTAATAATTATTAGTCAATGGTCGAATTTTATTAGCTTGTGTAGCTTGCGTAGGGTCGGATCCCGAATGGGGGACTTGTGAACAGCCGGAAAACCAAGAAGCGCGTGACGATGATGGACGTAGCGAAGGCAGCGGGCTGCTCGCAGGCTACGGTGTCCGTCGTCCTGAACGGCATCACGGATATCAAGATCTCTCCCGACCTGCGCATGCGGGTGCAGAATGCGGCGCGTTCCCTCGGTTATGGAATGGGAAGTCCAATTCGGCGGGCGAACTTCGAAGAACTGCGGGGCAGTTGCATCGGCTTCATCGTGGACCAGTTGGCGACGACGCCGGAAGCCGTCAATGCCATTGACGGCGCCCGACAGGCATCCTGGGAAAACGACGTCACCATTCTAGTGGCGCAGACCCAAGGCCGTGCCGAGCACGAACGCAAGGCGGTGGCCCGGCTTCTCCAGGCGGGCGCACAAGGTATCGTCTATATGTCGATCTTCACCCGCCGCGTTTCACTGGATCCAACTTTCGACAACCTTCCTGTCCCCCTGGTCTTGCTCAATTGCTATACGAGCGATGACCGCTTTCCAGCGGCGGTCCCCGACGAGGCGACAGGCGGGCGAATGGCGACCGTCTCCCTCATAAGAAAGGGTCACAGGCGCATCGGCACGATCGTGGGAGAAAGCTTCATGGAGGCGGCCCAGGACCGGCTCGCCGGCTACAGGCAGGCGCTGATGGAGGCTGGCATTCCCTATGACGACCATCTGGTCGCCGAGGGGAACTGGACGCCGACCTCCGGCTTCGAGGCGACGCAAAGGCTCCTGTCGCTCGAGGAGCCGCCGACCGCCATTTTCTGCCAGAACGACAAGATGGCAATGGGATGCTTCAACGCGATCGTCGAAGCTGGCCTGAGGATACCGGCGGATCTGTCCGTCGTCGGATATGATGATGACGAGCTATCACGTCACTTGCGGCCCCAGTTGACGACGCTCGAGCTTCCGCATCGAGCCATGGGTGCCTGGGCCATTGAGCAACTTGCAAGGAAGTCCGCATCGTCGGCTCGCCGCATTCACAAGATCGGATGCACGTTGATCGAGCGAGCCTCTTCGGACCGTCCAGCTGTCCGCAGAAGATGAATTCGTACGTCGCCGGCCTGGAATCCTGATCGCTGGAAACGGGTCCGCGCGTGGCTGCCGGCAATCCAAACAGCCCCCGGCGAAGGATCTTGTGATGTCCGCACCAAGCAGCACGGGCGATCCGATCGGGCTTGTCTCCGGCGGCATGTCTCAAACCCACCCCGCCAAGCTCCCGCCTGGTTATATTTGTAATATTTTTACAAAAAACATTGACATTTCAATGATAAATAGAGGAAAAAAGATAACAACAATTTGAGAAACGTGATGTTGGCCATTCTTGCCGACGATTTGACAGGAGCGCTGGACACCGCCGCACCATTCGCGGCGCGGGGCATGCATGCGCAGGTGGCATTGACGATCGATGCCATTGAGGAAGCCGTCCGGGAAGGGCCGGATGTCGTCTCGATCAATCTCGCCTCCCGCGAACTGACCGCCGATGCAGCGCGGTGTCTGACCGCCGCGGCCTTGGCCGCCTTGCCAGCCGGGGCCCGCCTGTTCAAGAAGGTGGACTCGCGCCTCAAAGGACATATCGCCGCCGAGCTCGATGCCCTGCCCTTCCGCGCTGCACTGGCGGCCCCAGCGATTCCCGATTTCGGACGGGTGGTGAAAGCCGGCCATGTCCACGGGTTCGGCGTGGACGCACCGATCTGCCTGGCCGAGGCGCTTGGGCGGCATGCCACACGTGCCACAATTCCGGACATTTCGGATCAGGACGAGATGCGCGCCTGGCTCGCCCGGTCGGAAGAGGCCGGCGTGGACCTTCTGATCGGCGCACGAGGCCTGGCGGAAGCGCTTGCCGAACGGCTCAGCCGGCGCGCCTCCGGGAGCACGGTCGAGATTGCTGAGGGACCCGCCCTGTTCGTGATTGGATCTCGCGATCCGATCACGCTCGCCCAGGTCGATGCGCTCAAGGCTGCCTTCGATCCCCATTACCTGCCGGCGCCCAATGGCCGCCTGGCGGAAGCCATCGTCGACGGCAGCGCCATCACTCTCGTGCAGGCGGTGCCGGGCACGGAGGCCGCGACCTCGCAGGAGGTCTCCCATGCCCTCGCACACAGTGTATTTTCGGGCCTTGCAAGGGCATCGACACTGCTGCTGTCAGGTGGAGAAACGGCACAGACCGTGCTGGAAAAAATGCAGATCAGACGTTTTCGGCTCCTGGGCGAATGCCTGCCGGGACTGGGCTTGGCCCACGCCCAGGGCCATTGCATCATTGCAAAATCAGGGGGGTTCGGGCAGCCGGATGCGCTGAGCAGGATCGCCGGCCAGATCCTCCGCAGGACGGGATGACAGATGGGTTTGCAAAACGGAACAGCGCGCAGGAGCCTCGGCGATCTCGTCTTCGAGCGCATGCATCGTGCCATCAAGTCCGGCGCATACAAGCCGGACGAGCGCCTGCCGACCGAACATGACCTCGCCATCGAATTCGAGGTCTCGCGCCCGATCATTCGGGAGGCACTGCGCCGGCTTCGCGAGCAGGGTTTCATCTATTCGCGGCGAGGGGCAGGCAGTTTCGTCCGCGCCGTCGGCATGCGGGAACCGCTCGGTTTCGGACAATTGGAAAACGTTGCCGACCTGCTGAACTGCTACGAGTTCAGGCTCACCGTCGAGCCGGCCGCGGCGGCCGCGGCGGCGGAGCGCCACGACGCAGCCAATCTGGCCGCCATTCATCAGGCCCTGGAACTCATGCGCGATGCCACCAACCGGCAATCCCATCGGGAAGATGCCGATTTCCAGTTCCACCTCGCCATCGCGCGAGCGGCCCAGAACAATTATTTCTTCACCGCCATGGAAGCCCTGAAGGACCACATCGCCGTCGGGATGCGCTTCCACGGCGCCTCGGTCAAGCGCGAGGCGACCGGCCTCACGCGAGTCTTCGCCGAGCATGAAGCCATCGCCAAAGCCATTGCCACCCGCAATGGGGCGAAGGCGAGACAGCTCATGCATGATCATCTGACCGGGTCTCGCGACCGCCTGTTCCAGGCGAGCAAATAAGCCGCCCGAATGCAAAAACCCCGGCAAGGTCCGGGGTTTCCTCATTGCCCTCGCCGAAAACCGGCGGCTTTCTTGCGTGATGCCCTAAAGGGCAGCCCGGTAGATTCCGAGCACGTCATCGACATTCATGTCGATCGGATTGTTGTCCATCAGGCGACGGTTGGCATGCGCCTCGCTCGCATAGAGCGGCAGGTCGTCCTTCTTGGCACCATGGGCGGTAAGCGACATCTCGATGCCGAGGCCTCGGCAGAAATCATGGGCGGCCTCGACCAGTTCGGTGCTGGAGAGATCCTGTCCCAATCCGAGGGCATGCGCCACTTCGGCCGTCTTACCGGCCGCTGCCGGCTGGTTGAAGGCCAGCACATGCGGGAAGATGATCGCGTTCGCCAAGCCATGGGGCAGGCCGAGCCGCGTACCGAGCGGATAGGCGATGGCATGCCCGGCAGCGGTGTTCACCGGTCCCAGGCAGATGCCGCCATAATAGGAGCCGAGCATCAACCCTTCGCGCGCCTCGGTATCGCTGCCGTCCCTGACGGCGCGCGCGAGATATTTGCCGACGAGTTGGAAGCCCATGCGGGCAAAACCGTCGATCATCGGATGGGCGCGGCGATTGGTGAAGGCTTCGACGCAGTGCGCCATAGCGTCGACACCGGTTGCCGCCGTCACCGCCGGTGGCACGGAATAGGTCAGTTCCGGATCCAGTACGGCGAGATCGGCGATCATATGCGGACTTTCGACCGCAATCTTGTTGCCCTTGCCGGGATCGGTGATCAAGGAACGAATGCCCGCCTCCGAGCCCGTGCCCGCCGTGGTGGCGACCTGCGCGAGGCGCGTCCGGCGGCCCGCCACCCGGTTCGGCCCGGCGACATCGGCGAGCGTCTGCTGTGAATCCCAGAGCGCGGCCACCAGCTTCGCGACATCGAGAACCGAACCACCGCCAAGACCGACGATCAGGTCCGGCTCGCTGCGGCGCGCGGCTTCGAGAGCGGCATCCAGAGTTTTCGTATCAGGCTCGCCGGGAATGGCATCGAACACGGTGACGCGGCCGGGCGGTTTCAGACGATCGGCAAAACCCGCCGTGATCGGTGTCGCAATCACGAGCACCGACCTGGCATCACCGGCCCAGTTGCCGACCTCAGCCACCGTGCCGGCACCGACGGCAAGACGGCGAGGCTGATGAAGAATGATTGGAGCGATGGTCATGCGTCATCCCCGCCTGGCCGCGCCTGACACCAGCTTGCGGGCGTAGGCAATGGCCGAAATCATGTTGCCGTGATTGGCAATGCCTTTGCCGGCAATGTCGAAGGCCGTACCGTGATCGACGGAGGTGCGATCGATCGGCAATTCCACCGAAACGTTTATGGCCGTGTCGAAGGCGACGAGCTTGACCGGAATGTGCCCCTGATCGTGGTATTGGGCGACGACCAGGTCGAACACACCCGAATAGGCGCGGTGGAACACCGTATCGGCGGAAATCGGACCATGGGCATCGATGCCTTCGGCCCGAGCCGCCCTGACCGCGGGTGCGATCTGATCGTCATCCTCGGTGCCGAACAAGCCGTTCTCCCCGCAATGCGGGTTGATGCCGGCCACCGCGATCTTGGGTGCGGCATAACCGATGCGCCTGAGATGAGCGTCGCCGGCGCGGATGGTTGCCAGCACGCGCTCGGTGGTGGAACGACGGATCGCCTCCTGCAGCGACACATGCGTCGAGACGTGAATGACCTTCAAACGCTCGGAGGCCAGCAGCATGTAGGCTGCCTTCGACCCGGTCAGGCTGCGCAGCATGCCGGTATGTCCATCATAGTGATGGCCGGCGAGGTTCAAGGCCTCCTTGCTGATCGGTGCGGTGACGATACAACCGATCGTTCCGGCTTCGGCATCCCGCACTGCCTTCTCGATGAAGCGGAACGCAGCATCGCCGGCGACCGGGCTCAGCTTCCCCCAGGGCAGCGGCGCGCCCTCGACCGGCAGGTCCACGACATGGGCGGCAAGATCGACATCGAGGCCGACGGCCGCTCGTGCAGCCTCCAGCGTCGGCAAATTGCCGTAGATGCGAATCGTGTCGCGCTCCTGGGGCGACATGCCGGCGAGTGCCCGGATCGAAATTTCGGGGCCGACGCCGCAAGGGTCGCCCATGGTTATGCCGATGATGTTGCTCATGAAGGACTCCGAACGGCAGCCTTGTCCCAGCCTGGAGCCAGCCGGACATATTTGATGGCGCGCCGATGATAGGTGTAGGCCAGATGCATGGTACCGTCAGGTTCCTCCAACAGCCAGGGATACGACATTTCCTTGTTGCGGCCGTCGGTCGAGTCGTTGGAGAGACAGGTACCGGGACCATCCTCGATGACAAGACGAACCGGAAACGTCTCGCCGCCATCCTCCGACAGGCACAGGCAGACCGGTGCCCGCGGCACGCCCCAGATGGGCGTGCAGCCGCCGGCTGGATCCGCATCCGGGCGACGATCGTCCTCGCCGAGTTCGTCATAGAGCGAGGCGCGCCGGTCCGCGGACTGCGCCGCGTTCACGGGATTGCAGATCATCGCAACCCTGCCGTCGCCGAGGCGTATCGCCGCAATGGAGGAATTGTTGTTCGGCACATCGGTCGCCTGCGGCACGGACCAGGACCTGCCCCCATCCATGCTCTGGGTCCTGAAGACCCAATCCGCCTGCCGCCGGCGGAAGAAGGCGGCAAGACGATCCGCGCCCAGCCGGACCGGCGACATGTGCACGCAGCCGATCGACTGGTCGAGATCTTCAAGCTGCCAGCTTCTCCCCTGGTCGAGGCTGATGCCGACGGCGGCCGTGTCATGGCTGCCGTTCCATTTCTGGCCGGGCCGCTGGACGCAACGAAAGATGGGCAACAGCCAGGCCCCGTCATCGCGCACCGTCACCGGCGCCCGCACGAAACAGCCACGTGGCAGATCGAGATAACGGCCCTCCTCGGCCGTGAGCGCCGGCGGTTCCGAGATGCCGCGGCGGATCTCGGCCATGCGGATCCTGCATTCGTCCTGATTGCCGGAAGGCTGCGAAGTGTGGAAGAGCCACAGCCTTCCGTCCGGTGCCGTGAAGAACACGGGATTTTGCTCCGAATGAGCAGGGTCGAAGCTCAATTTTTGGGGCAAGCCCCAGCACGGCGCGCCCTTGGGCAGCACCGAGGCGAAGATGGAAATATCCGATTTGCCTTCGAGCGTGCCCCCGAACCAGGCGCAGAGCAGGGTGCCATCGTGAAGCAGGTGCAGAAAGGCCGCATGATTCTGGATCATGGGCGAAGGCAGCAAAGCCTCCTGGCGCCCCGGCGACACGCCTTGGAGCCGGCCATTCATGTTCCGGGCTATTTCCTCGGGGTCCATTCGTTCCCTCCCATCTGAGGCCACCATCGCAAAAAACACAAAGTTGTCAAGTTTTCTAATGTCACGATTCCGATTAAAGAATGCAGTTTTTTTTATTAACTAATTGATTTTTAATCAAAAATTTTTTTAAAATACCGGCAATTGAATTTACATTGTGAAATAAATTGACAAATTTATAGGAAAAGGCGATGGTCTGGGCAACCGGCGAAAGGACGTCGGAGGGAGGACTGCCGTGAAGAAAATGCTTGTCTTGGGGGCGCTGATGCTGGGCTCGGCCCTCTCGCCCGCCTTCGCCGGATCTGGGCCCATCAAGATCGTGCTCGCCGAGGAAGCGGATCTGCTGGAGCCCTGCATGGCAACCCGCTCCAATATCGGCCGCGTCATCATGCAGAACGTCAGCGAGACACTCACCGAGCTCGATGTTCGCAACCATAAGGGCCTGATGCCGCGCCTCGCCGAAAAATGGGAACAGAATCCCGATGGCAGCTGGCGCTTTCATCTGCGCCACGGCGTCAAATTCTCCGACGGCACGGCTTTCGACGCCAAGGACGTCAAGCACAGCTTCGATCGCATCATGAGCGACAAGAACGCCTGTGAATCACGTCGCTATTTCGGCGGCATGACCGTGACCCCCGCCATCGTCGACGACTACACCATCGACTTCAAGGCCGATCCCGCCCAGCCGATCCTGCCGCTGCTGATGTCTCTCGTCACCATCGTGCCCGAGGAGACGCCACTCGAATTCGTACGCGAGCCGGTCGGCACGGGTCCCTATAAATTGACCAACTGGACGCCGGGCCAGCAGATCGTCCTCACCAGCCGCGACGACTACTGGGGCACCAAGCCGGAAGTGACGCAGGCGACCTATCTGTTCCGCGCCGATCCCTCGGTGCGTGCCGCCATGGTCCAGACCGGCGAAGCGGATCTGTCGCCGTCGATCTCGCAGCTCGACGCCACCAATCCGGCCACCGATTTCTCCTATCTCGACAGCGAGACGGTCTATCTGCGCATCGACCACAATATCCCGCCGCTGAACGACGTCCGCATCCGCCGCGCGCTCAATCTGGCCATCGACCGCCAGGCCTTCCTCGGCACGCTGGTTCCCAAGGATGCCCTGCTCGCCACCGCGATCGTCCCCCCGCCGACGCTCGGCTGGAATCCGAACGTCAAGGTCTTCCCTTACGCCCCCGATGGCGCCAAGAAATTGCTGGCAGAGGCCAAGGCGGATGGCGTCAACCTCGACACGCCGATCACCATCATCGCCCGCTCTGCCAATTTTCCCAATGTCACCGAGATCATGGAGGCCATCCAGGCCCAATTGCAGGATGTGGGCTTCAAGGTCGACCTAAAATTCGTCGAGGTCGCCGAGCACGAGCAGTATTATTCCAAACCCTTCAAGGAAGGCCGCGGGCCCCAGATCGTCGCCGCCATGCATGACAATGCCAAAGGCGACCCTTCCTTCTCGATGTTCTTCAAATACGCGACAAACGGCACCCAGTCCGGCTTTTCCGATCCGAAGGTCGACGACCTGATCAAGCGTGCTTCCGCTGCAGTCGGCGAGGAGCGGGCCAAGCTATGGTCGGAGCTGTTCGCCTATCTGCATGACGACGTCGTCGCCGACGTGCTGCTGTTCCACATGGTCGGCTTCTCGCGCGTTTCCGAGCGCCTGGACTACAAGCCGACCATGGCGACCAATTCCATGCTCCAGCTCTCCGAGATCAAGATCAAGTAGACTTGTCCGCTCGAACGACAGGCTTGCCAGTCGCAACAGCCATCGAGGCGGTGGGTCATCCTGCCGCCTGCCGCCTTGAGGACGCCATGCTGAGCTTCATTCGAAAACGCGCCATGGCCAGTCTGATCTCCCTGGTCGGACTGATCGTCATGGTCTTCTTCCTGTCGCGCCTGACCGGCGACCCTGCCGCCCTGTTCCTCCCGGTCGAGGCTTCGGCTGAAATGAAGGAGCAGTTCCGCCAGTTGCACGGCTTGAACGATCCTCTGCTGGTCCAGTTCCTGCGCTATGTCGGGGACGTGGCGGTCGGCGATTTCGGCGAGTCCCTGCGCAAGGCCCGACCCGCCCTCGACGTCGTGCTCGAAGCCTTCGTGTGGACGCTCTGGCTTGCCGCCATTACGATGACGCTGGTCGCCAGTGCCGCCATCGTCGTGGGCTCGCTTGCCGCCTTCCGCGCCGGCGGCTTCTTCGACCGGCTCTCCTCCCTGATCTCCCTGCTCGGCGCCTCGGTTCCCGATTTCTGGATCGCGATCGTGGCGATCGTCGTCTTTTCCGTGAAGCTGGCCTGGTTGCCGACGTCGGGCACAGGTTCCCTTCTCCACTGGATCCTGCCGATCTGCGTGCTGTTCATCCGCCCCTTCGGCATCATCGTGCAGGTGGTACGCGGATCGATGATCGGCGCCCTCTCCTCCGCCTATGTGAAGACCGCCCGCGCCAAGGGCGTCAAATCGGGCCCGATCATCTTCATCCATGCCCTGCGCAACGCCATGCTCCCGGTCATCACCGTGATCGGCGACCAGGCCGCGAGCCTGCTCAATGGCGCCGTCATCGTCGAGACCATTTTCGGTTTCCCGGGCATCGGCAAGCTGATGATCGATTCCATCCTGCAGCGTGACTTCAATGTCGTGCTGGCGGCGATCCTCGTCACGGCGCTGGCGATCTTCCTCATGAATCTCCTGATCGACTTTGCCTACGCACTGCTCGATCCGCGGATCCGTCACTGAGGACAGCGGCCATGACCCACCCCACGGCCGATACCACGATCGCAGCCGAGCCTTCTTTCGCGACGCGCATGGCGCGCATGTTGCTGGCCGACAAATTCGCCCTTTGCGCCGCCATCCTGCTGCTCCTGTTCGTAGTCCTCGCCATCATAGGACCGAGTTGGCTCGGCGAACTGGCGACCAAGCAAAACCTCCGCGGCCGCAACGCAGCTCCCTTTGACTGGGAACGCGGCTGGGTATGGTGGATGGGCGCAGACGCGCTCGGTCGCCCCCTGCTCGCGCGCATCGTCGTCGCCACGCGCAACACGCTGTTGGTGGCCGCCGGCGCCGTTGTCCTGTCGGCTAGTGTCGGCACTCTGCTTGGGCTTCTGGCCGGCTTTTCCTCCCCTCGCGTCAACCAGGTGATCATGCGGCTTGCGGACGTCATCATGTCCTTCCCGTCGCTGCTGATCGCCGTGATCGTGCTCTACATTCTGGGGCCATCGATCCTGAACCTGATGCTGGTGCTGGCCATCACCCGCATTCCGGTCTACCTCAGAACCACGCGGGCCGAAGTGCTCGAGATCCGCGAACGCATGTTCGTGCAGGCGGCCAGGGTGATGGGGGCGTCCAGGACGCGCATCCTCTTCCGCCATATCCTGCCCGTCGTCCTGCCGACGCTGACCACGCTTGCCACGCTGGATTTTGCCTATGTCATGCTGGCCGAGAGTGCCTTGTCCTTCCTCGGCATCGGCATTCAGCCGCCCGAGATCACCTGGGGCCTGATGATCTCGCAGGGCCGGCAATATCTGACCAATGCCTGGTGGCTTTCCTTCTGGCCCGGCCTTGCGATCATAGTGACGACCCTGTCGCTGAACCTTTTGTCGAACTGGCTGCGCATCGCGCTCGATCCGACGCAGCGCTGGCGCCTCGAAATGAAGGCACGCAAGCATGGCTGATCATCTCCTGGACGTGCGCGGCCTCTCCGTCGAGTTTCATACGGCGATGGGCGTGGTCAAGGCAGTCCGCAACGTCTCCTACCATCTCGACCGTGGCGAAACGCTGGCGATCCTCGGCGAGAGCGGGTCGGGCAAGTCGGTCTCGTCATCCGCCATCATGAACCTGATCGACATGCCGCCGGGACGCATAGCCTCGGGCGAAATCCTGCTCGATGGCGTCGATCTCCTGAAGATGTCCGCACGTGTAAGGCGCGAAGTGAACGGGCGCCGCGTCGCCATGATCTTCCAGGATCCGCTCAGCCACCTCAACCCGGTCTACACGGTCGGCTGGCAGATCCGCGAGGCCCTCACCACCCATGGCACCGACGCGGCCGCGGCCCGGGCCGAGACGCTGCGCCTGCTGACGCGGGTCGGCATCCCCGATCCCGAGTTCTCGCTTGGCAAATACCCGCATGAATTCTCGGGTGGCCAACGCCAGCGCGTGATGATTGCCATGGCGCTCGCGCTTCGACCGGACCTTCTGATCGCCGACGAGCCGACCACCGCGCTCGACGTCACGGTCCAGGCGGAAGTCCTCGCCCTGCTGAAGGAATTGCAGCGGGAAACCGGCATGGCCATCCTCATCATCACGCATGATCTCGGCGTCGTCGCCGAAATCGCCGACCGGGTCGTGGTGATGGAAAAAGGCGAACTGGTCGAAGCAGGCACCGTCAGCCAAGTCTACAAGAACCCCCAGCACCCCTACACGCGGAAACTCATCGCCGCCGCACCCGGCAGGGGCCAGATGCACGAACCGGTCGCCCGCGCCGAACCCGTGCTTTCGGTGCGCGACGTGCGCAAGCGCTATGGCGCCTTCGAGGCCCTGAAGGGCGTTTCTTTCGATCTCATGCCCGGCGAAACCATGGCCGTCGTCGGCGAGAGCGGCTCGGGCAAGTCCACGCTCGCCCGCATCTTGCTGCGCCTCGACGAACCCGACAGCGGCAGCGCGCTGTGGAAGGGACGCGATCTGTTCACCATGCCGCCGGCCGAGCTCTACAGGCTGCGCCGTGACCTGCAGATGGTATTCCAGGACCCCACCCAGTCGCTCAATTCGCGCATGACCGTATACCAGCTCATTTCCGAAGCATGGGCCATCCATCCCGATATCCTGCCCAAGGCGAGATGGCGCGAGCGCGTGGCCGAACTCCTGATGCAGGTGGGGCTCGGCCCCGAGCATATGGGCCGTTATCCGCACCAATTCTCCGGCGGCCAGCGCCAGCGCATCGCCATCGCCAGGGCCCTTGCGCTCGAACCCCAGCTCATCATCTGCGACGAGGCTGTGTCCGCTCTCGACGTCTCGGTGCAGGCCCAGGTCATCGCGCTGCTCGACAGGCTGCGCCAACGGCTGGGGATCGCCTTCATCTTCATAGCCCATGACCTGCCGGTAGTGCGCGACTTTGCCGACCACGTCATGGTCATGCACAAGGGCAGCATCGTGGAACTCGGAACGGTCCGCGAGGTGTTCGAGGCCCCGCGCCAGGACTATACCCGCGCCCTTCTTGCAGCGGCGCTCGACCCCGATCCGGACACCCAGGCCGCCCATCGCGCCGCCCGTCTGCGGACAGCCTCCTGAAACACCGGTCCCATCCAAGGAAGACCCCATATGTCCAGACAAGCCTTCGTGGCCCTCGTGACCTGCTTCAACGAGGACGAAACCGTCAACTACCAAGCGACGCGCGCCCAGGTTCGCCGCCAGGTCGAGGCCGGCAACAACATCATGTGCGCCGGCACCAACGGCGATTTCACGGCGCTCACTTTCGAGGAAAAGGTCCGATTGACCGAAGAGCTGGTCGATGAGGTCGGCGGCCGCGTCAGGGTGATCGTCAATGCCGGCATGCCGGCGACCTTCGAAACGATCAAGCTGGCGCGCGAATTCGACCGCATCGGCGTCGATGGCATCGCCGTGATCACGCCCTTCTTCATCGCCTGCACGCAGGACGGCCTCGTCCGCCATTTCTCGACCGTCGCCGATGCCGTGCAGACACCGGTCTATCTCTACGACATCCCTGCCCGCACACAGAACCACATCGAGCCCCAGACCGCTCGGACCCTTGCCAGCCACGGCAACATTGCCGGCATCAAGGACTCGGGGGGCGCGAAGGAGACGCTGGAGGCCTACCTTCAGGTTTCCAAGGAAGTCGATGGCTTCCAGGTCTATTCCGGGCCCGATCATCTGGTGCTGTGGGCGCTCCAGAATGGCGCAGCCGGCTGCATATCGGGCCTGGGCAATGCGATGCCGCATGTCCTGGCCGGCATTTTGAGCGCCTTCAACTCCGGCAATGTTGCCGAGGCGGAAAGACAGCAGGCTATTTTCGCCGCTTTTCGCACCGACCTCTACGCGCTCGGATTTGCTCCCGCCATGGTCAAGCGCGCGCTCTATCTGCAGGACGCCTCGGTTGGCGCCAGCCGCCAGCCGGCGTTGCTGCCCAATGACGAGCAGGATGCGCAAGTCGCCAACCTCCTGCGCCAATATGGCATGCTCTGATTTGGCCGGCTTTCCGGGTGGCTGCGCCTCTCAGACCTCCGGAATATTCTCTTTGAACACCACTTGCAGGCGCGGCGGATGGGCAATGATCGGCTGATCCCGCAAGGAGTGGATCAGCGTATTCAGCGCTTCGCGCGCCTCCACGCGCGGGTTCTGGTCGATGACCGCATCGAGCGTACCGTCCAGCAGCAACGGCTTGGTGTCCTCGGTGACCTCATGCCCGACGAAGACGACCGAGTTCGCACGGCCGCATTCTTTCAGGGCACGGGCGATGCCGGGAATGCCGGCACCGATATTGTAGATGGCGGCGAGGTCCGGATGATGTTGCAGCAGCCCCTTGGTTTCCGCATAGGCGCGTTCGTTGTCGTCGCCCATTTCGCGAAGCTCCACGATGCGCAGCCCGGGATTCTCCTCGGCGAGGATATGGCGAAAGCCCATTTCGCGCTCCTCATGGCCGCGATAGGACAGTGACCCGGCCAGCAGCCCGACCTTGCCCGTCCTGCCGGCGCCCATGAAGCGGCCGGCGAGATAGCCGGCAAGGCGGCCCGCCGCCCGGTTGTCGATACCGACATAGGCGACGCGCGGCACGGATTGGATGTCGGAAACGATCGTCACGATCCTGACGCCGGTGGCCGCCAGCGACCGGATCGCCTCGCGCACGGTGGGATGATCCAGCGCGATCACCCCTACTCCGTCGGTTTCCCCCTGCAGGTCGTAGAGCGCCCGGGCGAGCCTGTCCGGCGTGAAGTCGTCGACCGTGTGGATCCGCGCGTCGACACCGGCGCGATAGGCCGCCTGCTCTCCAATCTGCTCGCACAGCTTGCGCATGAAGGCGTTGGAACGGGAGGGCAGCACGAAATCGAGGCGCAGGCTGCGCCCGCTTCCCGCATCCTGCGCCGCGCCATCATCGAGCACATAACCGAGGCGCTGGGCGGTCTCCAGAATGATCTCGCGGGTCCGGCCGCGTACGCCGGGGCGCCCGTTCAGGACACGATCGACCGTTGCCGACGAGAAACCGGCCTCTCGCGCAACGTCTGACAGGGTGGCACGCAATCTGGAACTCGCCTTCCGAATGCGGCACGGATGCCGCCTTTTGTGATTCTGATTGAAAATGATGGATTTTTTGCGGGCCGAGTGCAAGCGACACCCAGGCCCCGGAAATTGCCGGCCGCTATTTATCCACCTGTTTTAGCTTGTGTTTTCGACATCTTCTTCAAGTTTTCCAAGCCGGATGATTTACAATGATTTCAAATGATGTTGACATCAAAATCCATCAACATCAATATCGCCCGAAAGGTCGGACAAACAGACCTAGGGAGGATGCATGAACGAACCCAGGCATTTCGCGCCGGATGCCCCGGTGCGCACCAGGCGCTACGCGATCGGCTGCATCGGTGCCGGCATGATCATGGCCGAATGCCATCTGGCGGCCTACAAGGAGGCGGGCTTCCCCGTCGTCGCCATCGCGTCCCGCACCAAGACGAATGCCGAAAAGGTTGCCGCCCGCTGGCAGATCCCGACCGTACATGAGACGCCCGAGGCCCTGATCGAGGATACCGACGTCGAGATCCTCGATCTTGCCTTTCCGCCGGACCAGCAGCCGGCCCTCATCCGCCATGCCCTCAAGCAAAGGCACGTCAAGGCGATCCTCGCCCAAAAGCCGCTTGCCCTGTCCTTGTCGGAAGCCATCAAGCTGCGGGACGAGGCCGAGGCCGCCGGCAAGATCCTCTCCGTCAACCAGAACATGCGCTACGACCAGTCGATGCGCGTGCTCAAGCAGGTCCTCGACGCCGGCGACCTCGGGCAGGTGGTGTTCGCCCAGATCGACATGCATGCAATCCCCCATTGGCAGCCCTTCCTGCGCAATTACGACCGGCTGACGCTCGCCAATATGAGCGTGCATCACCTTGATGTGCTGCGCTTCCTGTTCGGCGATCCCGACGAGATCACCACCCTCACCCGCAAGGACCCCCGCACCGCCTTCGACCATCGCGACGGCATCACGGTCTCGACCCTGCGCTTTCCCTCGGGGGTGCTGGCGCTGTCGCTGGAAGACGTCTGGTCGGGCCCGAGGCAGGAAGGCTATCGCGACGACCAGCACATAACCTGGCGCGTGGAGGGAACCGAAGGCGTGGCCAAGGGCAGCATCGGCTGGCCCACAGGCGCCCCGTCCACCTTCAGCTATGCATCGGCCAAGGCCACGGGCGGCGAGTGGGTCACGCCGCAATGGCAGACCATGTGGTTCCCGCACGCCTTCATCGGCGTGATGGAGCAGCTTCAGCATGCGGTGGAAACCGGAACCGCCCCGGCCCTTTCGGTCGCCGACAATGTCAGGACGATGGCGCTGGTGGAGGCGGGATACCGCTCCATCACGGAAAGCCGCACCGTCAGGCTCAGCGAAATACCCATCCATTGAAAATCAAGAAATATCGATACGGGAAGGAAATCGACCATGATGCAGGCAGGTATCTTCACCGGCTATTTTCCCTATAGCCTGGAGGAAACGGCGAAGAAGATCCGTTCGCTCGACTTCAACACCGTGCAGCTCGACCTGCATTTCAAGGATGTCGACCTCTCCGCCGGCCAGATCACCAAGGACAAGGCGAAGAAGGTGCGCGATACCTTCCGCGACCACCATCTGCCGATCTGCTGCATCTCCGGCTACACCAACATCATCCATCCCGACAAAGCCGAGCGCGAGAAGCGCGTCGGCTATCTCAAGGAGATCATCCGCAATGCGCGCCATTTCGGCTCGCCCTATGTGATTTCCGAGACAGGAACCTTCAACACCGAGTCCGATTGGGTGCATCACCCCAGGAACAAGACCGAGGAAGGCTTCGAGGAATGCCGCAAGGTGATCGCCGACCTCGCCCAGACGGCCTATGACCACGGCGCGGTCTTCCTGCTCGAAACCTATGTGAACAATGTCGTCGGCTCGGTCGAGGAAACCGTGCGCATGTTCGCCCAGGTCGACCATCCCGGCCTCGGCCTGCTGATGGATCCGACCAATTATTTCGAGACCCACAACATCGACCGGATGGACCAGATCCTCAACCAGGTCTTCGACACGCTCAGTGACAAGATCCGGATCGCCCATGCCAAGGACGTGAAGCGTTCGGGCGACGACAAGAGCGAGAAACATGCCGATATCGGCGACGCGGATGCCCTCGAAAGCCATACCTTCCGTGGTGTCGGCGAGATCGAACTGCCCGCCCCCGGCCTCGGCTCCCTCAATTACGATCTCTATTTGCAGCGTCTTGCCCAGAAGCACCCCAACATTCCGGTGATCATCGAGCATCTGTCCGAGGAGGACGTGCCCCGCGCCAAAAAATTCCTCGACGGCAAGTTCCGCGACAACGGTCTTTGAAGGTCGAGGGAGGCGAACATGTTGAAATTCGGACTGAAGCTTGCCGCCGCAGCCGCCTTGCTGGCCATGGCGATCACCGCGCCGCAGGCGCAGGAGCAACAGAAGACCTTCTACCTTCTCTCCCATGGCGGACCGTCCGACGCGTTCTGGATCGACTGGAACGCCGGCGCCGCCAAGGCCTGCGATCAGCTCAAGGTCACTTGCAAGATTTCCTTCAGCGGCGGCGACATGGCCGCCCAGAAGGAGGCCTTCAACTCGGCCATCGCCGCCAAGCCGGATGGCATCGCCACCACTTCGGCGCAGCCGGGCCTGTGGACGGAGGAGGTGAAGGCGGCCAAGGCAGCCGGCATCCCCATCATCTTCTACAACACCGATGACGTCGCCACCGGCCGCCAGGCCTATGTCGGCGCCGATCTCAAGGAGGCCGGCGTCACCTGGGCGAAATATCTGGTCGACAAGAAGCTGGTGAAGCAGGGCGACAAGGTCTTCCTGCCCGTCGAGGTGCCCGGCGCCAGCTACCAGCAGCTGGAGACGGCGGGCATCGCCAGCGTCTTCGATCCGCTCGGCATCAAATATGACGTGGTCGATTGCGGCACCGATCCGGCCGGCATCATCGCCAAGATGACCGACTACATGGTCGCCAACAAGCCGCCGGCGATCATCGCCTTGGGCGACTCCGTGGCCGCCAGCGTCAAGCGCGTCTTCGAGGGCGCCGGCGTTTCGGCCGGCCAGATCCCGGTCGTCGGCTGGGGCAATTCGAGGGAGACGGCCGAGGCGGTGAAGGCCGGCTATGTCAACGCCGCCGCCTGGCAATATCCTTCGGCGCAAGGCTTCATGCCCGTCGCCCTCCTCAACCTTGCCGCCTCGGGCCAGCCCATCGGCTACGACGTGCACACCTTCAGCCTCTACGACGCTTCCAGCGTCGAGCCGATCCTGAAGCTCTACGCCGGCAAGTAACCGAAGGGGCCGGCCTCGGCCGGAACCCTCCTTTTCGCAGCGAATGGGACCGTCATGGCTTTGGTCGTGGAAAACAACACTCCCGGAAGGAGCCTGCGGGCGAGCCTGCCGCGCTCGCCCCAGATGGCATCGCTCGTCATCCTCCTCGTGGCCCTGGCGGGCTTCGCCGTGGCCGACGCCAATTTCCTTTCCCCGCTCAACATCACCAACATGATGGCGTTCCTGCCCGAGCTCGGCATCATCGCGCTCGGCATGACGCTGCTGCTGACGGCAGGCGAGTTCGACCTTTCGGTCGGCGCCGTCTTCGCACTGGCGCCGGTGCTGGTGATGCTGCTGGTGCAGCAGGGCGTGATGGATATCGGTCCGGCCCTGCTGGTCGGCCTCCTCCTCTGCTTCGCGATCGGCTGGGTCAATGGCGTGATCGTGACGAAGATTGGCATCTCCTCCTTCCTCGTCACGCTTTCCATGCTGCTGATCCTGCGCGGCGTGGCCCTCTACATCACCCAGGGCTTCCCCCTGAAATCGTGGGACCAGCCCGGTCCCTGGGTGACGCTGCTGGCCGGCAGCTTCCAGGCCGGAGCCTTCAAACTCTACACCTCGCTATGGTGGTTCATCGGCCTCACCGGCCTGTGCATCTATCTGCTGAACTACGCCAAGCTCGGCAACTGGATCAGCGCCATCGGCTCGAACCGCAATGCCGCACTTGCCCGCGGCGTGCCGGCCGACGCCGTGAAGATCTGGCTGTTCATCCTGACCTCGGTGCTCGCCGGACTTGCCGGCATGATCAGCGCCTTCCGCATCTCTGCCGCTTCCCCGGTGGCCGGCACCGGCTATGAACTCGAGGTCATCGCGATGGTCGTGGTGGGCGGCACCGCCCTCACCGGCGGACGAGGCACCATCTTCGGCACCGTGGTCGGCGTGCTCATGCTGCGCGCCATCCGCAACGGCATCGTACTGATCGGCGTGCCGGGCCTGGCCTACAACATCTTTCTCGGCGGCATCATCCTGGTGATGCTGATCCTGCATGCTCTGCTGCAGAAGAATGGCGGGAGGCGCCGATGACGAGAGAAGTGCTGCGGCTCGAAAACCTGCGGAAATCCTTCGGCAGCGTGCAGGCCCTCAAGGGCGCCTCGCTGACATTGCGCGAAAGCGAGGTCGTCGCCCTGCTCGGGGACAATGGCGCCGGCAAGTCCACCCTGATCAAGGCGATCTCCGGCGTCCATCCGAGCGATGGCGGCGCCATCTATGTGCGCGGCGACAAGGCCTCCATCCGCTCGGCTCGCGATGCGATGGATCTCGGCATCGAGACGATCCATCAGGACACCTCCCTGGCGCCGGATCTGAGCATCGCACGCAACCTCTTCCTCGGCCGCGAGCCGGTGAATCTCAGCTGGCTCGGCGTGTTCGCCCCCATCGACTTCGGCGAGTTGCGCCGGGTGGCGGCGGCCCTTCTCAAGCGCGTCGGCATTTCCAAGAAGCTCGACGCCGATGCCCTGGTCTCCACGCTCTCCGGCGGCGAGCGCCAATCCATCGCCATTTCCCGCGCCATGCAGTTCGCCGCCAAGGTGATCATCCTCGACGAGCCGACAAACAATCTCGGCGTGGAGGAGACCCATGGCGTGCTGCGCTTCGTCAGGGACATGCGCGATGCCGGCCACAGCGTGCTGTTCATCACCCACAACATCCACCACGTCTTCGAAGTCTGCGACCGCCTGGTGGTGATGCGTCGCGGCGAGGTCGTCGCGGAGAAGACGGTGGCGGAGACCGATCTCCTCACGGTCGAGGGCATCATCATGGGCGTCGACATCAAGGCGCTGCTCAAGGATGCGAAGGCGCATTGAGAATGGTCGAACTGTTCGGACGCTCCCTCACGCGCCGCCAGATCGGCGAACGGGCCGGCATGCTGTCGCAATTCGCCGGCGTGCGGCTGATGACATTGGGCGACGGCGTCGAGCGCGGCATCCGCATGCTGGAATTCCGCACCGGCACGGGCCTGCGTTTCACCGTGCTGGTCGACCGCGCGCTCGACATCGCCGACTGCGAGTATCGGGGGCAATCCATCGGCTGGCATTCCCCGACCGGTTTCCGGCATCCAGCCCTGCATGAATATGAGGGGGAGAACGGCCTTGCCTGGGCCCGTTCCTTCTCGGGCCTCATGGTGACCTGCGGCCTCGACCATATCCTCGGGCCGCAGGAAACGCCGGCCGACAGCTACAATTATCCCGGCAAGAAGAGCATCAAGCATTCGCTGCATGGCCGCATCGGCACCATTCCCGCCCGCCTGACCGGCTATGGCGAGAGCTGGAACGGCGAGCACTGCGTGCTCTGGGCGGAGGGCATCGTGCAGCAATCGGCCGTGTTCGGCGAGGACCTGCATCTCCTGCGGCGCATCGAGGCCGATCTCGGCGGCAACGAGATCCGCATCCGCGACCGCGTGGTCAATCACGGCTTCCGGCGCACGCCGCACATGTATTTCTATCATATCAATATCGGCCATCCCGTGCTCGACGAGGGCTCGCGCTACCTCGCCCCCATCGAGGATGTCGCCTGGGCTGCCCATGACGGCGAGGCCTATCGCCAACAGGAGATCGGCTATCGCGTGGCCCCCGCCCCCCAGGCCGGCTTCCGCGAGCAGGTCTGGCAGCACAGGCTCGCTGCCAATGCCGCTGGCGAACAACCGGTGGCCCTCGTCAATGACCGCATCGGCCTAGGGCTGATGGTGGTGACGCGGCAGGACCAACTGCCCTGCCTCTATCAATGGCAGAACTTCCAGCCCGGCGAATATGTCCTCGGCATCGAACCCTCGACGCATCACGTTCTCGGCGATCTCGCCGCGCGCGAGCGCGGCGAGATGATCTGGCTGGAGCATGGCGAGGAGCGCCGCTACCAGGCGACCTTCAAGGTCCTCGACGGCAGCGCCGAGATCGTGGCGGCGGAAGGCCTCATCACCGGTATCGCCCGCCAACCCTCGGAGGACTTCCCCCCGCCATCCGGACTGTTCCCGCACCTGGAGGGACGCTCGTGACGAGGGGATCAAGCGGGAAAGATGTGGGCCGAGGCCCGGAAAACCACACGAAATGAACGGCATGGCCATGGCGACGATGCATAGGAAACGGGATTACAGCCTGGTCGGCGACAGCACGCGCCAGGCCATCGAGACGGGATTGGCATCCGCGGAGTGGTACCACACCGACATCCCCCGCAAGGTCATGAAGGAGTTGATGCAGCGCTCCGATGGACCTGCCATCCGCGACACCGTGATCTGGATTGCCGCCATCCTCCTATCCGCGGCCGGCGGCATCTGGTTCTGGGGCAGCTGGTGGTGCCTGCCCTTCTTCTTCGTCTATGGCGTGCTCTACGGTTCCTCCAGCGACTCGCGCTGGCACGAATGCGGTCACGGTACCGCCTTTCGCACCCGCTGGATGAACGATGTGGTCTACCAGATCGCCAGCTTCATGCTGATGCGCAATCCCGTCACCTGGCGCTGGAGCCACGCCCGCCACCACACCGACACGATCATCGTCGGGCGCGATGCCGAGATCGCCGTGATGAGGCCGCCGGACCTGATCCGGCTGGTGCTGAACTTCATCGGCATCATCGACGCCTGGTATTCGCTGATCGCCCTCGGCCGCAACGCGCTGGGCATCCTGACGCCCGACGAGCAGAGTTTCATTCCCGAGATGGAGCGGCACAAGGCCGTGACGGCGGCACGCTGGCATATGGCGATCTATCTTGCCGCCATCGTCGCTGCGCTCGCCGCCTGGTCCTGGCTGCCGCTGATGCTGATCGGCCTGCCGCGCCTCTATGGCTGCTGGCACATGGTGATGACCGGCCTGCTTCAGCATATCGGCCTTGCCGACAATGTGACGGACCACCGGCTCAACACCCGCACCGTCTACATGAACCCGATCAGCCGCTTCATCTACTGGAACATGAACTACCATGTGGAACACCACATGTTCCCGATGGTGCCCTATCATGCCCTGCCCAGGCTGCATGACCTGATCAAGCATGACCTACCCGCACCGAACCCGTCGATGTGGCACGCCTATCGCGAGGTGTTTCCGGTCGTGCTGCGCCAGCTTCGCAACGAGGATTATTTCCTGCTGCGGGAGCTGCCGCCCACCGCCCGGCCCTATCGCGCCGAATTCCATGAATTGGCCGTGGCCGCGGCCGCGGCCGCCGAGTGAGAACCACGCAATGACCCGCACCAGACCCACTGTTGCCGACCTGCGCGCCCTCAAGGGCCGTAAGCAGCTGACCATGCTCCGCGTCACCACGCTGGAGGAGGCCGAGGCCGCCGAGCGGGCGGGCGTGGACATCGTCTCCATTCCGCCCGAGCTGATCCTCGACCCGCGCTATCGCGATGCCGCGCCGAGCCTGTTCTCCATGCCGGGCGAGAACTTCTACGAGATCGGCACGGCGGACGACTTCGTGCGCTGGTCGTTCCGCATGATCAAGGCCTCCGCCGATGCGGTCTATTGCAGCGCCTCCTATGCCACGATCAAGCGCATGGCGGACGAGGCGGTCCCCGTCATCGGCCATGTCGGCTTGATCCCCTCGCGCAAGACCTGGACAGGCGGCTTCAAAGCCGTCGGCAAGACGGCCGACAGCGCCCTGCAAATTTTCGAGGCCGTCAAGCAGCTCGAAGCGGCCGGCGCCTTCGGAGCCGAGATCGAGGTGGTGCCGGTGGAGGTCGCCGAGGCGATCGCGCAGCGCACCAGCCTCTTCATGCTGTCGATGGGGGCCGGCGCCGGCTGTGACGCGCAATATCTGTTCGCCGAGGATATCCTCGGCATGAATCGCGGCCACATGCCCAGGCACTCCAAGGTCTATCGCAATTTCGCTGCCGAATATGATCGCCTGCAGGCCGAGCGCGTTGCGGCCTTCCGCGAATATGTGTCGGATGTGGGCGCCAATGCCTATCCGCAGGAACGGCACATCGTGCATATGCCGCCAGATGAATTGAAGGCGTTCATGACGAAGCTTGAGGTGAGCTGAGGCTGGCCTCCAAATCAGGCCTGATGCCGTAAGAGTCCCCGCTATCGCTTCGCTTGCTGCTGGAAGCCCGTATCCATTTTGGGTCACGGTATTCCATCATCACAGCAGAGCATCCCGTATGTCCGCCTGCAGCACAGGCAACACATCGGTCTCGAACCACGGATTCTGGCTCAGCCATTTGTTGTTGTGCCAGGACGGATGAGGCAACGGAAACCTGCGCATCCGCGGGTCGCTTTGATAGACCTCGCGCCACCGCCTGACCGTTTCATTGACACCCCATCGTCCGGCTTCCGGTCCGAGGTGCCAACGCTGGGCATAGGAACCGATGACCAGCAACAGCCTCACATTCGGCATTTGAGAGAACAGCCGGGAGCGCCAGAGCTCTGCGCACTCCCGGCGGGGCGGCAGATCGCCGCCGTTCGACGTCAATCCCGGAAAGCAAAATCCCATCGGCAGAATGGCAACCTTCGACGGATCGTAGAAGCTGGCTTCGTCAACTCCCAGCCACCGCCTCAAACGCACGCCGGACGGGTCATCGAAGGGACGACCGCTCTTGTACACTCTGGTTCCCGGTGCCTGGCCGGCTATGCAGATACGCGCGTCTTGCGATGCCTGAATGACCGGCCTTGGCTCATGAGCCAGCGGCATGCCGTACCGGGGGTCATCGCGGCAGATGCGGCAGGCGCGGATACTGCTCAGCAGTGCCTCAAACGGGGAGGCCTGGTCGCTCGTCTTTGAAACGTGGGGCTCGAGGGGCGTCACTGATTTCATTGAATGGTCACCGCACGGCCTTCATGGCTGCTCCGCGGCTGGGCTATTGCGGGGTGCCGGATAGATAATCGTCGCGTCTGCTTCGACCATGGCACCCGTCGTGAGTTGCGCACGCTCAAGGCGCCCCCCTCCCATGATGTGGAAAACGATCTCTCCCTCGGCGATCAAATAGTCCGCAACGATGCGGCGGTGACATCGCCACCACACCGCTTCCGAACACATGATCGCCGAGCGCTTCTTGTGTCCCTCGCTGCGCAGGCGCTCCAAGCCTTCGTGGAACTCACCCGAAAGTGCATAGTCGGCGTAATTGTGGAAGCTCTCGTTTGTCCAAAAGCCATTGCGATCCCGAGGGAATGCTCCGAACTTGCCGCGAAGGCCACCAAGCGCAGCAATGTAATCGTATGAAATCTGGAAAGCCGAGAGGGAGCCGGGCAAGCGATCCTGATTGAATTGCGGGTTGGCTCTCGACATCGGGATCTTCCTGATATCGACGAGCAGCTCAACCTGCGCCTGACGCAGAAGGTCGACAAACTCTTCGATGCGCCGGTTGGAATGGCCGATGGTGAAGAAGGGCGGCTTCACGCGCCTGGTTCACACATGGTCGAGGGCACTGCCCTTGTGAGCGGCGACATGGTCGGTCTTGTCGCTCTTGATCTCATATTGGGGATCGTCTTCCGTCGCACGGTGGGTATGTCCCTTATAGTCGAAATCACGTGTGTGGATCGCGATAATTGTCCCCGATACGCGGCCTGCCTCGGAATTCCAGGTCACGTGATCGCCGATCTCAAATCGTTTGGTCATCCCGCCAACTCCTCGCACGCGCGTCATTTCGATCCTGGTCATGGGCTTGATGGACGGCCGAGGCAGTCTCGCCTGCTTTGGCGGCTTGCGGCGAAGTCAACCTGATCCCGCCGCGCATTCATGCTGCCATTCTCCACCGAGACAGCGCTCGACGACAGGCCGACTGAATCACGCTCCACGACCACAAGAAGCCTCGCTTCCTGGCCTCGCGAAACAACATTTAACATAACAAAACTTCTGATCAGCAAGAAGCCGGCCTAGCGTGTTCCCTGCTTCTGCTGCCCCCAGCGGAAGCCAAATCGACCGAGCCCCGCAACGCTTGGTCAACAGGCCCGGTCGCCCCACCCAAACCTCAGCGACCGGGCCACCTGCCACCGCACCGTCCGATTGCCGGAAAACGTCGAGTTGGCTCTGCGACAGCGATTTTCCTGACGCGTCCCCGGAGCGATGCCTCGTCGCGGCCGGCCAATGCCGCTGTCGAGAAGAAGGAGGGCCTAACCGCTCATTGGGATCCGGTTGGCAAGTTCCCTCGCAATGCCCAGAAAAGCGCGGATGGCTTTGGCATCGCTTCGCTCGCTCAGGCAGACCAGCGCCTCTTCCATCAGCATTGGAGGGCCCGAGATCGGGATTCTCATGAGCCGGCCGTCGTTGCCGAACTCGGCCTCGGAAACGAAACCAAGGCCGGCGCCCGAAGCCACGATCTCACGGACAGCTTCGCGTCCCTCCGCCTCGATGGCATATTTCAGCCTGATGCCGGCATCGGCCGCCCCGTCCTCCAGGCGCTTGCGGGTCTTGGAGCCACGCTCGCGAATGACGAGGGGCATCGTGGCCAGATCGGCAAAGGAAAGGCTCTTGCGTCCACCAAGGTCGAAATCTGCCGCGGCAAAGGCGACGATCGGCGTGGCGTTGAGGGCGATGATCTCGAAGTCGCGGCCCGCCGGCACCTCCCCCACGACACCGATATCCGCTTCATAGTTGAATAGGCTCTTGATGACCGTTTCGGTGTTGCCGGACCGGACGGTGACGTGGACCCCCTGATAACGCCGGCGGAACTCGCCCATGATATGCAGCACGTGGTGGGCCGCATCGGCGACGATGCGCAGCGTCCCGGCCCGAAGAGAACGGGATTCCGACAAGAGCTCGAGAGCCTGATTCTCCATTTCGAACATGCGCCGCGTCACAGCCAGAAGTCGTTCTCCGGCCTCCGTCAGCACGACCTGCTTGCGCTGCCGATTGAACAGAAGCGTGTCATATTCCTCCTCCAGCTTGCGAACCTGGTCGGAGATCGCCGGCTGGGTCAGCAGCAATTCGCTGGCGGCCCGCGAAAAGCCGCCCGAGATCGCCACATAGTGAAAGGCGCGGAGTTGAACATAGCGCATCGGCAATCATCCCCAGGGCTCGATATCGTCCACATATAATCACAGCTTATATACGGATACAAAATAACGATTTTTAGAATAGATTGTGCCGGTCCTATATGGTCGCCGAACGAACGGCATCTGATGAGGACCGGCCCATGCACGATGGTGCGTCGACGCAAGCTTTTGCCCCTCCCCTGCTCGGTGAGCCCTATCTGCTGACCCCCGGCCCGCTGACCACTTCAGCCGAGGTGAAACAGGCCATGCTGCGCGACTGGGGCTCCTGGGATGCCGATTTCCGTGCCATGACCGTCGAGCTTCGGCGGGGCCTGCTCGCTTTGACCGGCGACCGCAGGGGCGACTATGATTGCGTGCCCATGCAGGGGTCCGGCTCGTTCTGCGTCGAGGCCATGCTCGGTTCATTCGTCCCCAAGGACGGCAAGGTCCTTGTCCTGGCCAATGGCGCCTATGGTCTGCGGGCCGCCGAAACCATGCGCTATATTGGCCGCCCCTACACCCTGATCGACAAGGGCGACTACCTGCCTCCGCGCGGCGAGGAAGTTGCGGCCGCGCTCGACGCGGATCCGGGGATCACCCACGTCCTCGCCATCCATTGCGAAACCTCCTCCGGCATTCTCAACCCGGTGGCCGAGATCGCCGCCGTGGTCGAGAGCAAGGGACGCAAACTCCTCATCGATTCCATGAGTGCCTTCGGCGCCATCCGCCTCGACGTCAACGAGATCGCCTTCGAGGCCATGGTGTCCTCCGCCAACAAATGCATCGAGGGCGTGCCGGGCTTCGGCTTCGTGATTGCCCGCAAGGATGCGCTGAAGGCGGCTGAGGGCAACAGCCACTCGCTCAGCCTCGACGTCCACGCGCAATGGGCCACGATGGAAAAGACCGGGCAGTGGCGCTATACGCCACCCACCCATGTGGTCGCGGCCTTCCTCCAGGCCCTGCGCATGCATACCGCCGAGGGCGGCGTGGCAGGGCGGGGTGCCCGCTATATCAGGAACCGCGATGTGATGGTAGCCGGCATGCGCGAGCTCGGCTTCGAGACGCTGCTCTCCGACACCTGGCTCTCGCCCATCATCGTGACCTTCTTCTGCCCCGCCGATCCGAATTTCGTTTTCAGCCGCTTCTACGAACAGATGAAACAAAAGGGGTTCATCATCTATCCCGGCAAGCTGACGGTGGTCGAGTCCTTCCGCGTCGGCTGCATCGGACGGATGGATGAGCATGTCATGCGCAAGGTGGTCGAGGCGGCCCGCCAGTCCCTCGCCGAGATGAAGGTTGCTTCCGCCGCCCCGCCCGCCGACGCCATTGCCGAACGCGCAAAGCTCGCCGCCTGAGGCGGCCCTTATTGAAGGATCGATCCTCGATGAACCAAATGTCCCCCGTCTCGGTCTCCGCCAACGAGCGCAATTACGCCTGGCCGCGCGTGCCGGCCATCGCCATCTGTCTCGACGGCTGCGAGCCAGCCTATCTCGACGAAGCCATCAAGGCCGGCTTGATGCCGGCCCTCGAGCGCATCCTGCGGAAGGGAACGGCCAGCACCGCGCACAGCGTCATTCCCAGCTTCACCAACCCCAACAATTTGTCGATCGTCACCGGGCGCCCGCCCGCCGTGCACGGCATCTGCGGCAACTACCTCTACAACCCCGAAACGGGCGAGGAGGTGATGATGAACGATCCCAAATTCCTGCGCGCGCCGACGGTGTTCAAGGCATTCTACGATGCCGGGGCCAAGGTTGCCGTGGTCACCGCCAAGGACAAGTTGCGCGCCCTCCTGGGCCACGGCCTGTCCTATGACGACGACCGTGCCGTCTGCTTCTCCTCGGAAAAGGCCAGCACCACCACCAAGGCTGCCAACGGCATCGAGGATGCCTCCAAATGGCTGGGGCGCCCGGTGCCGGACGTCTATTCGGCGGAACTGTCGGAATTCGTGTTCGCCGCCGGCGTCAAGCTTCTGCGCGAATTCCGCCCCGACGTCATGTATCTGACGACGACAGACTACATTCAGCACAAATACGCCCCCGGCGTGCCGCAGGCGAACGCCTTCTACGCCATGTTTGACAGATATCTCGCCGAGCTCGACGCGTTGGGTGCCGCCATCGTCGTAACTGCCGACCACGGCATGAAGCCGAAGCATCATGCGGACGGCTCGCCCAACGTGGTCTATGTCCAGGACCTGCTGGATGAATGGCTCGGCAAGGATGCCGCCCGCGTCATCCTGCCGATCACCGACCCCTATGTGGTGCATCACGGCGCACTGGGCTCGTTCGCCACCGCCTATCTGCCCAAGGGCGCGGACCGGGAGGCCATCATCGCCAGGCTGCGTGCTATCCAGGACATGACGCTGGTGCTCGGGCGCGAGGAGGGCTGCCGGCGCTTCGAACTGCCGGAGGACCGCATCGGCGACATCGTCATGGTCTCGGGCGAGAACAAGACGATCGGCACATCCGAGCACCGCCACGACCTTGCCGCGCTCGACGAACCGCTACGCTCGCATGGCGGCCTGACCGAGCAGGCGGTACCCTTCATCGTGAACCGCCCCCTGCCCGACCTGCCGCAGGCGCCGGCCCTGCGCAATTTCGACGCCTTCTACTACGCCACCCTCGCAGCGGCTCAGCCAAAATGAACACACCCGAGAAAACCATCAAGGTCCGCCATGAACCAATGCGGATCGCCGGCCGCCTGGTCGAGGCCGAGGCGACCCTCGAGGTGCGCTATCCCTATACCGACACGGTGGTCGGCACCGTTCCTGCCGGGCGCGCCGAACATGCCCGCCAGGCCTTCGAGATCGCAGCCGGCTACCAGTCGAAGCTCACGCGCTACGACCGCCAGAAGATCCTGTTGAAGACGGCCGAGCTCATCAACGCCCGCAAGGACGAGATTTCCGATCTCGTCACCAGCGAACTCGGCATTTCCAAGCAGGACTCGCTCTATGAGGTCGGGCGCGCCTTCGACGTCTTCACCCTCGCCGGCCAGATGTGCATCCACGACGATGGCCAGATCTTCTCCTGCGACCTCACTCCGCATGGCAAGCAGAGGCGGATCTTCACCCAGCGCGAGCCTCTCACGGCGATTTCGGCGATCACGCCCTTCAACCATCCGCTCAACATGGTCGCGCACAAGGTGGCACCGGCCATCGCCACCAACAATTGCGTGGTGGTGAAGCCGACGGAACTCACGCCGATGACGGCACTGGTCCTGGCGGACATCCTCTACGAGGCCGGCCTGCCGCCGCAGATGCTCTCGGTGGTGACGGGATGGCCCGCCGAGATCGGTGATGAAATGATCACCAATCCCCATATCGACCTGATCACCTTCACCGGCGGCGTGCCCGTCGGCAAGATGATCGCCTCCAAGGCCGGCTACAAGCGCCAGGTCCTGGAGCTCGGCGGCAACGACCCGCTGATCATCCTCAACGATCTCGATGACGCCGACCTCGCCAGGGCGGCAGATCTCGCCGTCGCCGGCGCCACCAAGAATTCCGGCCAGCGCTGCACCGCCGTCAAGCGCATCCTGGTGCAGGAGAAGGTCGCCGATCGCTTCGTGCCCCTGGTGCTCGAACGCGCCAAGGCCATCCGCTTCGGCGACCCCTTCGATCCAGCCACCCAGCTCGGCACGGTGGTGCATGAGAAGGCGGCCGCCCTGTTCGAAAAGCGCGTCCATATGGCGGCTGAGGCCGGCGCCGAGATCCTCTACGATCCCGGCCGCCAGGGCGCGCTACTGCCGCCGATCGTCGTCGACAGGGTGCCGCATGCGAGCGAGCTCGTCATGGAGGAAACCTTTGGCCCGATCGTCCCGATCATTCGCGCCCCCGATGACGACGAGGCCTTGATCGCACTGTCGAACTCGACGGCCTTCGGCCTGTCCTCGGGCGTATGCACCAACGACTTCCGGCGCATGCAGGCCTTCATCACCGGCCTCCGGGTCGGCACCGTCAATATCTGGGAAGTGCCGGGCTATCGCATCGAGATGAGCCCCTTCGGCGGCATCAAGGATTCGGGCAACGGCTACAAGGAAGGCGTGATCGAGGCGATGAAGTCCTTCACCAACGTCAAGACCTTCTCATTGCCGTGGTAGCGCTTCATGCCCGAGACCTTTGATCTTGCCGTGGTCGGGGCCGGCATTGTCGGCCTCGGCCATGCGCTGGCAGCCGCCCGGCGCGGGCTGCGGGTCGTGGTCGTCGATCGCGACAGCGCGGCCAATGGTGCCTCCATCCGCAATTTCGGCCTGGTCGTCGTCAGCGGCCAGACGCCGGGTCTTTCCTATCGACGCGCCCGGCGCAGCCGGGAGGTCTGGCTTGCGACGGCGGCCGAGGCCGGGATCGACATCCTCCATCGCGGCATGGTGATCGCCGCCCAGCGCCCCGAGGCGCTCGACGCCATCGCGGCGTTCTGCACCACGCCCGAAGGCGCCTCATGCCAGGCCTTGACGGCAGCCGAACTGGCGGAGCGCGAGCCCTCCCTCGCCGGTTCCGGCGCAATCGGCGGCTTCTTCAGCCCGCATGAATTGCGGGTCGAATCCTCCCTCGCCTTGCCCCGCCTCGTCGAATGGCTCCGGACGCGTCACGACGTCAGCTTCCGCTTCGGCACGGCGGTACGGGGGGTCGAACCCGGCCGGCTTCGCACCAGCGTGGGGGATATTGCGGCCTCGCGCATCGCGATCTGCCCGGGCGATGATCTTGCCACCCTTTTCAGCGAGACGATCGCAGAATACAGGGTGCGGCGCTGCAAGCTGCAGATGCTGCGCCTCGCCGATCCCGGCTTCAGGCTCAATTCGGCGCTGATGTCCGATCTCAGCCTCCTGCGCTACGGTGCCTTTGCCGCAATGCCGGAAACGGCGGCGCTGCGCCGGCGGCTCGAAAGCGAGCGGGCAAGCGCCCTGGAGAATGGCGTTCATCTCATCGTCACCCAATCGGCCGATGGCTCCCTGGTCGTGGGCGATTCACATCATTACGGCACCACGCCGGATCCCTTCGCCTCCACGGAAGTCGACGCCCTGATCCTGGCCGAATACGAGGCTCTGTTCCGCGCGTCGCCTCCCCGTGTCACCGCCCATTGGGTCGGCACCTACGCGTCCTCGTCGAAAGACGAGGCGCTGCGCCTGAACCCCTGCGACGGCGTAAGGCTGGTGATCGTGACCAGCGGCACGGGTGCGAGCACCGGTTTTGCTCTCGGCGAGGAGACGATTGCCGAGCTTTTTGGAGACTGAAGAGGGAGCGGGCTCGGCCCGGCTGTGAAGCGCCATGACCCTGATCCATACCGAGGGCGAATCCAATACCGCCCAGGCGCGGCGTGACTGGAACGCCCGGCAGCATCACGCTGCCTCGGCCGCGCTGCTGCAGCGCGATGCCGACGTCTTCCTGCATCAGAGCCTGTCCAGCCCCTGCGTGTCGACCATCGCCAAGGCCGAGGGCATCTGGATCGAGGACCTCGCCGGCCGGCGCTACATGGATTTCCACGGCAACAGCGTCCATCACATCGGCTATGGGCATCCGCGCCTCAAGGAAGCGATCCGGGCGCAGATGGATGAGCTGCCCTTCGCCCCCCGGCGCTTTACCTGCGAGATGGCGGTCGAACTGGCCGAAACGCTGGCCGAACTCACGCCGGGCGATCTCGGCAAGGTGCTGTTCACCACGGGCGGCTCGGATGCCATCGAGGTCGCGCTCAAGCTGGCACGTGCCGCGACCGGCCGGTTCAAGACCTTGTCCTTCTGGGATGCATTCCACGGCGCCGGTTTCGGTGCCTCCAGCGTCGGCGGCGAGGCGACGTTCCGTTCGGGTATTGCCGGGCCCCTCCTGCCGGGCAGCGAGCATGTCGCGCCCTGGGCCCCGCATCACTGCCCCTATGGCACGAATTCGCTGGAGGAGTCGGCCCGCGCCTGCGCCAGCATGATCTCCTATGTCCTGGCCCGCGAAGGCGACATCGCCGCCTTCATCGCCGAACCCATGCGCGCGACCCCGCTCGTTCCCGCGCCGGGGTTCTGGAAAAGCGTGCGCGAAGCCTGCGACCGGCATGGCACGCTGCTGATCTTCGACGAGATTCCGACCGGCCTCGGCAAGACCGGCAAATTCTTCGCCTCCGAACATGACGGCGTCACCCCCGACATCCTGGTGCTCGGCAAGTCGCTGGGTGGCGGCATCCTGCCCATCGCCGCCGTCATCGCCCGTCGCGGCCTCGATGTCGCCGGCGACTATGCGATCGGCCACTACACCCATGAAAAGAACCCGGTCACCACCCGGGCCGCGCTGACCACGATCGCCATCATCCGCGAGGAGGGCCTCCCCGAACGCGCCAGGGAACTGGGCGATCACGCCATGAACCGCATGCGCGAGCTGATGGCCCGCTCCCCGCATGTCGGCGACGTGCGCGGCCGAGGATTGATCTTCGGCGTCGAGCTCGTCGAGGACCGGCAGGGGCTTCAGCCCAATCACGCCCTGGCCGAGCGGGTCTATTATCGCTGCCTGGAAAACGGCCTCTCTTTCAAGATCAGCCAGGGCAATGTGCTGACGCTGTCGCCGCCGCTGACCATCGCCAGGGCAGACCTCGACCGCGCGCTCGGTATCATCGAAGAGGCGGTCCTGGCGGGATGAGGGCGCGATGGTGAAGGCTATCAGGACCGACGGGGAACTCGAATGCCCCGCCGTCGATGCGGGGCTCAGGGCTCATGGCGTCGAGCTCGCCATCCTGCCGGAAGGCATTTCGGAAGGCGATCTATGCGCGGCCGTGGCCGACGCCGACCTCCTGCTGATGTGCTACACGCCGATCACCGCCCGGGTGATCGAAGCCGCGCCCCGGCTGAAGGGCATCGTCAAATATGGCGTCGGCATCGATGCGATCGACATCCCGGCGGCCATGGCGCGCGGCATCCCCGTGGTCAACATACCCGATTATGCCGAGGAAACGGTGGCCGAAGCCGCCTTCGCCCTGATGATCGCGCTCGCCAGACGCTTGCCGGCCATCACCCATGCGGTTGCCGAACAAGGTTGGATCTGGCCCGAGGCGCGCTGGCTCGGGCGCGACATCGCCGGAGCGACTTTGGGCCTGGTCGGCTGCGGCAGGATCGGCCGCAGCCTCGCCCGCATGGCCGGGGCCGGCTTTCGCGCACGCGTCCTGGGCTATGATCCCTATCTCGACGCCACAGCCATGCGCGAGGCCGGTATCGAGAAAGTCGATGCCTTGCAAGACCTGTTGGCCGCCAGCGACTTCGTCTCGATCCACAGCGTCCTCAACCAGAGCACGCGGGGCATGATCGGAGCGGCGGAACTCGCCTGCATGAAGCGGACCGCCATCCTGATCAACGTGTCGCGCGGTGCGCTGGTCGACGAAGCGGCCCTGGTCGATGCGGTGATGGAAGAGCGCCTGGGCGGCGTCGGCCTCGATACCTATTCGCTCGAACCCTTGCGCAAGGCCGGCCACCCGATGAGCCCGCTCTATCGTCATGACAACGTCATCCTGCTTCCGCATCTTGCTTTCTTCACGGTCGAAGCCATGCAGCGCCTGGAAGCGGACACCTTGACCCGCTGCGAGGAGATCCTTCAGGGCCGGCCGGTGACGGTTCGTTCCAACGACCCCCGCCTGCGAGCACAGCGCGCCGGCATTCGGTTTGCCTGAAGCATTTTGCGATCCGGCGGCAATCGCAAAGACCTGTCGAAACAAAGAGTTGGGGGCAAGAGCACGCTCGTGCTGGGGCGTGCCTTGCTCGTGGAAACGCGTGAAATTGCGGCCTCGACCCAACCATAAGCCTGACCTTTCATTGCATAAGATAAATAGATTTTACTTATCGGACGCTTGAAAACACATTTCGCTAAGGCGTTCGGCTCCGGCCGCGGCAAGAGACAGGCAAAAGCGAAGAAAGCCGCCAAACGCTCACATCCGTCCCGAGAGGAGAACGTCATGAAATCCAGGTTCGCCCTGATTGCAGCCCTGATGTTAGCCGGCATGGCCGTTCCGGCCCATGCCGATGGCGTGGTCACCATCTACAGCGCCGATGGGCTGCACGACGGCACGCCGAGCTGGTTCGGCGATCAGTTCGAAGCCTTCACCAAGGCGACCGGCATCGAGGTCCAATATGTCGAAGCGGGATCGAGCGGCGTGGTCGATCGCCTGGCCAAGGAAAAGTCCAACACCCAGGCCGACGTGCTGGTGACGCTGCCGCCCTTCATGCAGAAGGCCGCTGCCGACAGCCTGATCGAAGCCTATAGCCCGGCCGGAGCCGACAAGATCGAGGCCCGCGACAAGGACGCCGGCGGCCGCTTCTATGCCCTGGTCAACAACTACCCCAACTTCATCTACAACGCCGAGGTCCTCAAGCAGCCTCCGGCGAAATACGAGGATCTCCTCGATCCCAAATTCAAGCAGAAGCTGCAATATTCGACACCGGGACAGGCCGGCGACGGCACGGCCTTCATGCTGCAGACCTTCCACGCCTTCGGCAGCAAGGAGAAGGGACTCGACTTCCTCAAGAAGCTCCAGGCCAACAATCTCGGGCCTTCCGCCTCGACCGGCAAGTTGACGGCGCTGGTCAACAAGGGCGAACTCTATGTCGCCAATGGCGACATGCAGATGAACCTGTCCCAGCAGGCTGACAATCCCAACATCCAGATCTTCGTGCCGGCAGGCCCCGACGGCAAGAAGACGTTGTTCGCCCTGCCCTATTACATCGCCTTGGTGAAGGGCGCGCCCAACTCGGAAAATGGCAAGAAACTCATCGACTTCCTGCTGTCCGCGGAAGCGCAGAAGCAGGTCAGCGTCGTCGCCAAGGGCCTGCCCGTGCGCAATGACGTCAAGCCCGAGGACGAGAACTACAAGAAGCTCCAGGCCATGCTGCAGGGTGTCGAGATCTGGAGCCCGGACTGGGTGGGCGTGCTGTCCGGATTGAAGGACAATGTCGCTGCCTACAATTCAGCCATTTCGAGCAATTGAGAGCCGACAGGGCGATGGCGAGCGCGCAGTTGAAAACCGGTCCGGGCACCGAAGCCAAGACCGCCGCTACCGGCGGCAGTCGCATCGGCTTCGAGGACGTCTCGGTTACCTATGGTAACCTGACGGTTCTGCATTCCCTCACGCTGACCGTGAATCCGGGCGAGGTCGTCGCCCTGATCGGCCCCTCGGGCTCAGGCAAGACAACGGCGCTGCGCGCCGTTGCAGGCTTCGTCCGGCCCTCCTCGGGCCGGATCATGATCGGCGAGCGCAACGTGACGCATCTCGCCCCCTATGATCGCAAGATCGGCATGGTGGTGCAGAACTATGCCCTGTTCCCGCATATGCGCGTCGACGAGAACGTCGCCTTCGGCCTGCGGGCCCATGGCGCCCGCGAAGACGTCATCCGCCAGCGCGTGCCCGAATGCCTGGCGATGGTGGGCATGTCCGCCTATGCGCGGCGCTTTCCGCGCGAGCTTTCGGGCGGGCAGCAGCAGCGTGTCGCCATCGCCCGTGCCCTGGCGCCACGGCCGCAGGTCCTGCTGCTCGACGAGCCGCTTTCGGCCCTCGATGCCCAGATCCGCCGCGCCATGATCGACGAAATCGCCAAGCTGCATACCAGCCTGCCCAACCTGACGGTGCTCTACGTCACGCATGACCAGTCCGAAGCCCTTACGCTGGCCAACCATATCGGCATCATGCGGGACGGCAAATTGCGCGCCTTCGGCACGTCCCAGTCCCTGTTCCGCAATCCCCCGAACCGTTTTGCGGCGGAATTCCTGGGCCGGGCGAATCTGATGCCGGTCAAGGACCTGCAGCCGACCGAGAACGGACATGCCCGGGTGAGTTTCGGCGACACCTTTCTCTTCGCCCGCAACCATCACCGTCTCGCCGGCGGTAGCGATTGCCTGCTCTGCGTCCGGCCGCACGATTTCCGCTTTACCCGTGCGACCTCCGAGCCCAATGCCCTCAAGGCTACCGTACTGAGCGTGCAATGGCAGGGCGATGTCCAGAACATCACCTTCGAAACGGGCGGGCACACGGTTCGCATGACGACGCCACCGATGGCCGATCCGCCGCAGGCCGGCGAGAGCGTGCGCATCCATTTCGAGCCCGGTGACGTCACGCTGGTTCCAGAGGATCCCGCCCATGGCTGACATTGCGCTCGGCGCGGCCCCGGCGCGGCGCAATCTCGACGGGTTCTGGATCCTGCCGCCTCTTCTCGTGCTGGCGCTGCTGTTCTTCTACCCCCTCGCCCTCATCATCCGCGCCTCGCTCGGGGACGGTCCGCCCTCGCTCGCCACCTTCGAGCAGGTCCTCGGCTCGCGCCAGTTCGTCGACGGGCTCTACCACACCATCGTCATCGCGATCTGCTCCACCATCGGCTGCCTGCTGCTGGGCTTCGTCCTGTCAGTGGTGTTCGCCTTCGTGCCCTTTCCCGGCGCCAAACTTGCAGGCCGTCTGATCGACACGGTGATCGCACTGCCGACCTTCCTCGTTACCCTTGCCTTCACCTTCATCTATGGCTCGGCCGGCATTCTCAACGAAACGCTGATGCACGCCTTCGCCCTGCAGCTGCCACCCATCGACTTTCTCTATTCGCAATGGGGGGTCGTGCTGGCGGAGGTGACTGTTTACACGCCCTTCGTCATGCGCCCGCTCCTCGCCACCTTCTCGCAGATCGATCATGCCCAGATCGAGGTGGCAAGCAGCCTCGGCGCCCGGCCCCTGCGCATCGTGCGGAAGGTCATCTTCCCGGCCGCCCTGCCGGCCCTGGTCGCCGGCGGGAGCCTGTGCCTGCTGCTCACCGTCAATGAATTCGGCATCGTGCTGTTCATCGGCGCCAAGGACGTCATCACCCTGCCGCTGCTGATCTACAGCAAGGCGATCCAGGAGTTCGACTATGCGACCGCCTGCGTCATTGCCGTGGTGAACATCGCGCTCTCGCTCGGCCTCTACACGCTCTATCGCATCATCGTCGCTCACTTCGGAGGCAGCAATGCTGGTGTGGTCTAAAGCCGAGCGTGGGGCCGTTTGGGCGGCCGTGGTGCCGCTCTTCCTCCTCGTCTACGGCCTACCGATCGGAGTGATCGTCCTCGCCAGCTTCAGCGGGCAGTGGAACGACATCCTGCCCTCGCACCTGACCACCCAGCATTATGCCGACGCCTTTCGCACGGCATCCTTCGCTTCGCTCAAGGCCAGCATCCTCACAGGCATCATCGCCAGCCTGGCGGCGCTCGTCTGCGGCACCTGGGCGGCCCTGGCGCTTCGCCGTTTCAAGCCCTTGCCCAAGCGCGTGCTCGACCTCTTCTTCTTCGTGCCGAGCGCGGTTCCCTCCGTCTCCATCGGCCTCGGCCTGCTGGTCGCCTTCAGCCAGCCGCCCTTCCTGCTCAACGGCACGCGGCTGATCGTGCTGATCGCACATTTCATGCTGATTGCGGCCTTCACCTACGGCACGGTCACCGCCGGCCTTGCCCGCCTTCCGATCGACTGCGAACAGGTTGCCGAGAGCCTGGGCGCCCGCCCCTTCTACCGACTGCGGCGCGTGACGCTGCCCTTGCTCACGCCCTATCTGATCGCCGCCTTTAGCCTCTCCTTCGCCCTGTCGATGGGAGAGCTCGGGGCAACCGTCATGGTCTATCCGCCGGGCTGGGTCACCCTGCCGGTTCGCATCTTCTCGCTATCGGACCGCGGCGCGATCTTTGATGCTGCCACGCTGACGACGATCTTGGGTGCCGCGACCCTGATCGTGCTGATCACCCTGACGCGTATCTCGAGCAGGGTGATGTCGAGGTGACGCAGGACCTTGCAAGGCCCTCGCCCTCATTGCGCCAGGTGGCGGCCCTGCCCGTCCGGATCAAGGCCGGACGCCTGGAGACCTGCCTCGTGACGACCCGCACGACAAGGCGGTGGACCTTGCCGAAGGGCTGGCCGATCAAAGGGCGCAAGGATCCCCAGGCGGCAAGGATCGAAGCAAAGCAGGAAGCCGGCCTTGTCGGCAAGGCCGACAAAAAGCCGATCGGCACCTATCCCTACTGGAAACGCCTCGATACCCATTTTGCCCTGGTCGAAACCACCGTCTATCGCGTCGAGGTCAAGGCGACCTTGAAGAAATGGAAGGAGCAGGGCCAACGCGAGGTTCAATGGGTGCCGCTGGAGGAAGCGGCGCTTCTCGTCGCCGAACCAGGCCTTGCCCGCTTGCTGCGCGACCTGACCCATCGAGCCTAACTATGCGCGGTCCCCTGCCTCGCCAAGACTGCGAACGTTGCTCCAGGCCACCACCAACCGATCCGCAGGATGAGCAGCGAGAGCGCGAACCTCAAAAGCGCCGGTCTCCTGGGCCCGCCACGCGCGCAGATGCCAGTCCTCTATCCGCCGCCATGATCGAGGACTACAACAAGGCGATGCTGCCGCCTCGTGCACGACAGAGCTGGTGATCCACGCGACCGCCAACGACCAGGCTCGAATTGCAGCTCGCATGTGTCTGTTCGTATTCTCCCTGCTGATGCTGGCTCGACCATCTCATGAATGAACATCAGGTTCACAAGATCTTCCAGATCGGCATTCTCCTGAAAGGGGCACATGCACTGATAGAATGCGTCGGCGGCATCGCCCTTGCTCTGATCAGCACCAATACAATTCGGGCTTTCGTCAACTGGGTCACGCAAGAGGAGCTGATCGAAAACCCGCATGACTTCATCGCGGGCCACCTATCCGCCTTCGCCCAGAATTTTTCCATCGAGACGAAGCATTTCTACGCATTCTATCTACTGGGCCATGGCGTGGTGAAACTGGCGCTGGTCATCGGCTTGTTGAAGGGCAAGCTTTGGTCGTATCCGGCATCGCTGATCGTGCTCGGGCTTTTCATCGTCTACCAGCTCTATCGTTTCTCCTACACGCATGGTGCCGGGCTGATCGTCCTCACCATCCTGGACGTCGTGGTGATGGGGCTGATCTGGCACGAATACCGTCTCATGCGTCGCCATATGCCCACCCAATAAAGCTCCGATCATTCACGCGTCCCGGAGAGCTGCGCGCGAACCGGCAGCAAGACGATGAGGGTCACAAGCGAGAAAACAGCTCCTGCGAGAAAAGTGGCTTGCGGTCCGGCCAGGTCCCATAGGGCTCCTGCTATCACGCTGGCGACGAGCAGCGCGAGGCCGGTAACCAGATTGAACAGGCCGAAGGCGGTGCCGCGCAGTTCGGCAGGCGCGGCTTCGGCAATCAAGGTGGCCAGCAGCCCCTGAGTGAACCCCATATGCAGCCCCCAGAGCGCCACACCCAGGCACACGCCCATGACGCCGGAAGCGAAGGCGAGCACCAGATCGGCAACAACCAGCAGCACGAGGCCGATGGCGAGGATCGCCACCCGGTCCATCCGATCGGAAAGGATGCCGGCCGGATAGGCCGAGAGCGAATAGGCAAAGGCCATGATCACCAGCACGATCGGCACAAGCGCCAGGGGCAGACCGGCCGACTGGGCACGCAGGACGAGAAACGCTTCGGAAAAGCGGGCAAGCGTGAAGATCGCCGCGACGGCAACCACCCACCAATAAGCCGTTCCGAGGCGGCGCACCTCGTCGCGCCGCAGTGGCATGCGGACACGGCGCAGGTCCTGCGGTCGCTCGGGCTCCTTGACCGCGACCAAGAGGAGGCCGACGGACAGGAACGCCGGCACGACGGCAATCCAGAACACGGCCTGGAAGTGATTGGCCGTCAGCCACATCAGGCCGATCGCCAGGAGCGGGCCTGCAAATGCGCCGATGGTATCCAGTGATTGGCGCAGACCGAAGCTCGCGCCGCGCAGATGCGGCGGCGCAAGATCGGCGACCAGGGCATCGCGGGGTGCACCCCGGATACCCTTGCCGATACGATCGATGAACCGCGCCGCAACCAGCCAGTCGATCGAATTCGCCAGGGGAAAGACCGGCTTGGTGAGAGCGGCCAGACCATAGCCGAGAGCAGCCAGGAATTTTCGCTTGCCCAGCCAGTCGCTGAGAGCGCCCGAGAACACCTTGGTGATCGAGGCCGTCGCTTCCGCGATGCCCTCGATGAGGCCGACGGCAAGCGTGGACGCGCCGAGCACCGTGACCATGTAGACCGGCAGGACCGCGTGGATCATCTCGGACGAGACATCCATCAGCAGCGACACGAAGCCGAGCGCCCAGATGCCCGCTGGAATACCGCTGCGCGAGGGAGAAGGCGTCATGGTTTGGGCTGTCCTCCGATCGGCCATCTCAGCGGTTCTCGTCCTGTGCCTCGAAGACGCGCTGGGCGTAGCTGTCGAGCAGAGCCTCGCAGGCCCGCAGGCGCTCGGCCGCCTCCCCGGCGAGCGACGCACCGTAGAAATCGAGTTTCCTGATCTTCTCGAGCCACCCCTGGAGCTTCTTGAGGTCGGTGTCCTCTTCCTCCAGTTCGGCATAGGTGAACTTGTTGATCGCAATTTCCTTGGCGATTTCCTTTTCGAAATCGGCGCATCGCCCCAGGAATTCGCGATATTGCTCGTCCCGATCGTCCTTGAAGCGGCTTACGACTTTCTCTTCCTGCCCTTGATCGAGCGCAACCGTCTCCAGGATCACGCAATCCCCCGACAGGTCGGCGATATCGTTCTCGATCATCTTCAGGCGGCGGATGTGGTCATTGGTCTTGGGCAGGAGACACACGCCGTTCTGCAGATAGACCGCCCCCATCCCCTTGAGCCGCCGCCAGAGCGCGATACGCCGGGCAGCCGGTTCGGGTGGCACCTTGTACGTCAGCAACAACCAGGAATGCGAAACCATGGAACTCATTGTGATGAAACAGTCGTAACATTTCAACTGCAATCACAATGGTGCCGCTTCTCCGCCGGAACCGCTGCTGGATGGCTCACGGGAGGAAGGCAACCATGGCCGGCCTAGGCCATTCCGCCCGCAATCATTGGGACGTATCGATCCAGCGCCCTTCGACGCCGGATCTTTGTATCGCCTCGACCAGCGACTGGATGCGATGGCCGGCCCTGAAACCGAAGGGCTCGGGCCGTTTGCCGGCAATGGCGTCGACGAAGCCTGCGATCTCAATCGCCTTGAGATCGTTGAAGCCGAGCTGGTGGCCGGGAGCAACGCAGAACGCTCCATAGGGGGCGTGGTCTGGGCCGGCCTCGATGCGGCGGAAGCCACGGCGCCCCTGCCGGTCGGACGTATCGAAGAAATGGAGCTCGTTGAAGCGCTCCTGGCTGAAAATCAGGGCTCCTTTGGTGCCATAGACTTCGAAGTCATGCTGCATCTTGCGGCCCGTGGCGATCCAGCTCGCCTCCAGACTGCCGGACGCGCCGCTGGCGAACCGCAGGAAGGCGCGGCCGAGATCGTCGACCTCGACATTCCGTCGGCCTCCCTTGCCATCGGGCCGGCTGGCGATCACGGTGACGCTGTCGCCCTGCACACGTTCGATCGGTCCGAGCAGGAACTCCGCCGTCGCCAACGCATGACTGCCCAGATCCGCCAGGGCTCCGCCGCCGGCCGGATCGTGCCGGAAGGTGAAAGGGCTTTCGGCGTCGGCCATGTAGTCCTCGGCGTGAATGCCCCGATAGCTGCGGATCTCGCCCAACTCACCGCCACGGATCATCTCGCGGGCGAGCGAGAACAAGGGATTGCACAGATAGTTGAAGCCGACCTGGGTACGGACACCGGCAGCTTGTGCGGCCTGCGCCATCTCGGCGGCATCGGCCGCGGTGGTGGCAAGGGGTTTTTCGCAATAGACGTGCTTGCCGGCCGCCAACGCGGCGAGCGCCATCCGCTTGTGCAGCGCATTGGGAGCGGTGATGTCGATCACGTCGATATCGGGATCGGCGATCAGGGTTTTCCAGTCGCCCGACGACGTGCTGAAGCCGAGCGTCTGCGCCGCAGCGGCGGCCAGTTCCTCGCTGCGGTCGGCGACCGTGTGCAGCACGATGTCATAGTCGAGGTCGAAGACCCGCTGTGCGGCTGCAAAGCCGAAAACATGGGTCTTGCCCATGAAACCCGTGCCGATGAGGCCGATTCTGAGTTGCTGCTTAGGAGTTGGCATTGAGCTGTTCTTTGTTGACGACAAGGGCCGGGTCGATGGTGCCGGAAAAGAAATCGAGCACGTTCTGCACCGAAGAAATGGCCATCCGCTCGGCGCACTCAGCCGTCAGGCCGGCGATGTGCGGCGTCAGGATGACCTCATCGAGCCCGAACAAGGGGTGATCGGCAAGAGGAGGTTCGTCATCGAAAACATCAAGACCGGCGGCCGAAATCCTTCCCTGGCGCAGTGCCTCCAGCAGGGCCGCCTCGTCAACCACGCCTCCGCGCGCAGTATTGACGACAATTGCGGAGGGTTTCATTGCCGCGAGTTCCCCGGCACCGATCGTCGGGCAGGCGGCCTTGGGCACATGCACCGATATGGCGTCGGCCCAGCCCAATCCGACGGCAAGGTCATCGACGGGAGCAACCGGCCCCTCCGGCCAGCCGGCGGCCTGCAGGTACGGGTCATATGCCCTGATCTCCATGCCGAAGACTCCGGCATATCGGGCAAGCTGGCGCCCCGTCCGGCCAAATCCCATGATGAGAAGGCGTTTTCCGGATAGTTCGGTCGCTTCGAGCCTGTTGCGCCAGGTCCAGTTGCCTTCGCGCACGCTGGCATCGGCCCGCAGCAGCTTCTTGGCGCAGGCGAGCAGCAGCAGCATCGCGTGCTCGGCCACCGAGACCGAATTGACATCGCCCACGATCGCAAGCGCGATGCCCCTGCCGTTCAGTGCGGGCAGGTCGACGGCGTCATAGCCGACGCCGTGCCGCGAAACGATCTTGAGCCTGTCGGCCTGCCCGATGATGGGGGCCGAGAGAGGTTGCGTGCGAATGACCAGGCCGTCCGCAGCGGCGATGAAAGGGGCGTAGCTTTCCTCCGAGACCTCTTCGACATAGTCGAACGTCACCTCGGGAGCGTCACGCAGCAATGCGATTCCGCTCGGATGCAATTTGCCGGCGACGAGTACGTGCGGCATCGTTTCCTCCGGCCCAGCGCTGGTGGCTGGTTCTGTCGATCGTTTCATGCCCGCGATGGGGGGAGCGCCGTCATGCTCGCTCATGAGAGGGAGCCTGCCTCCTGCGAGACATTTTGCAATGGTGATTGCAATTATGTTGTATTGTCAATAATCATTTCGTAAGCAATGGAAAAATCGCGGTTGCGTGGGAGGAACACGATGCCGGCAACACTTCGCCTCACCATGGCCCAGGCCCTGGTCCGTTATCTGTGCAATCAGTTTACAGTCGTAGAGGGCGCGAAAGTTCCGCTCTTTCCGGGTGTTTTCGCGATCTTCGGGCATGGCAACGTCACCTGCCTGTCGGAGGCCCTGGAGGCGGTCAAGGACACTTTGCCGACCTGGCGCGGCCAGAACGAGCAATCGATGGCCCTGGCGGCAATCGGCTTCGCCAAGGCCAAACGCCGACGCCAGATCATGGTGGCGGCGAGCTCGATCGGCCCCGGTGCGCTCAACATGGTCACCGCGGCCGGCGTCGCCCATTCCAACCGCCTGCCGGTGCTGCTGCTCTCCGGCGACACTTTCATCAATCGCCGCCCCGATCCCGTCATGCAGCAGGTGGAGCATTTCGGTGACCCCACCATCAACGTCAACGACGCCTTCAAGGCCGTGACGCGCTATTGGGACCGCATCGTCCATCCCGAGCAGATCATCTCCTCGCTGCCGCAGGCCGTCGGCGTGCTGCTGGATCCGGCCGATTGCGGGCCCGCCTTCATAGCGCTGCCGCAGGACGTCCAGGAAATGGCCTGGGACTATCCGGAAGCGTTCTTCGAGCCTGCCGTGCACAAGATCCCAAGGCCGCGCCCGGATCGCGATCGCCTCCAGGAAGCCGTGAAGATCCTGCAACAGGCAAAGCGGCCGCTCATCATTTCAGGCGGCGGCGTGCGCTATTCCGGCGCCGAAAAGGCCCTGGCCGAGTTTGCCGCGAAGCGGGGCATTCCGCTCGCCGAGACCATTGCCGGCAAGGGCGCGCTCACCCATGACCATCCCGCCCATGTCGGGCCGATCGGCATCGTCGGTTCGACTTCCGCCAATGCCCTGGCCAGCGAGGCCGATGTGATCCTCGCCATCGGCACGCGCCTGATGGATTTCACCACCGGCTCCTGGACCGCCTTCTCGCAGACGGCGAAATTCATCTCGATCAACGCGGCGCGCTGGGATGCCACCAAGCATCGGGCGCTGGCGGTGGTCGGCGATGCCCTGGAAACCGTCGGGGAATTGGCGGATGCACTTGGCGATTGGACGGCGCCGGCGGCCTGGACGCAGAAGGGCGTGGCGGAATTCGCCAAATGGAATGCCATGCTCGATGGCTTCCAAAAGCCTACCAACGAGCCGGTCCCCACCTACGCACAGGTCGTCGGGGTGGTGAATGCCAACGCCCGCAGCCGGGATCTGCTCATCACCGCTGCCGGCGGCCTGCCCGGCGAAGTCATGAAGAACTGGCGGGTCAAGGAGCCCAACACCTTCGACTGCGAGTTCGGCTTTTCCTGCATGGGCTATGAGATCGCCGCGGGCTGGGGCGCGGCAATGGCCGATCCGATGCGCACGCCGATCGTCATGGTCGGCGACGGCACCTACATGATGATGAACTCGGACATCTATTCGACCGTTCTGAGCGGCCACAAGATCATTGTGATCGTCTGCGACAATGGCGGCTATGCCGTGATCAACCGGCTGCAGAATGCCAAGGGCGGAGCTTCCTTCAACAATCTGATCAAGGATTGCCGGGTGAAGGAGCCCTTTGCGGTCGACTTCGCCAAGCACGCCGAGGCGATGGGCGCCCTGACCCGGCAGGTGGACAGCCTCGCCGATCTCGGCCCCGCCATCGAATGGGCGCAGAACAACGACCGGACCACGGTCATCTCCATCGTGTCGGACGCCTTCACCTGGACGCCGGGCGATGCCTGGTGGGATGTCGGGGTTCCCGCCACGAGCGAGAGGAGCGAGGTACGCGAGGCGCATGCCTCTCAGCTTGACGGGCGCAAGCGCCAGCGTGTCGGGGTATGACGGACGCATATTGCGAGCAGCCGGGACTATCCTGCTTCCCAGGACTGTCCTTTGGATGTGATCGACCTCGATTTCCATCGATGCAGATTTGGAGAACCTCATGAAAGCCCGACTTGGCATCGCACCGATTGCCTGGTGGAATGATGACCTGCCCGAACTCAGTGACGACGTGTCGCTCGACGAGTGCCTGCGCCAGGCCCGCGAGGCGGGCTTTACAGGAATGGAGACGGGCCGTCGTTTTCCGATGGATCCCGCGGCGCTCAAGCCCGTCCTGGACAAACACGGCATGAGCGTTTGCGGCGGCTGGTTCTCGGGCCTGCTGCTCGACGGCGATCTCGAGGTGGAAAAGGAACGCATCGCCGGACAGATGGCCCTCTTCAAGGCGGTCGGGGCGCCGTGCATCGTCTATGGCGAAACCGCCGGTACCATCCAGGGCAATCGCTCGGCGCCCCTGTCGACCAAAAGGCGGTTGAGCGAGGAAGAGGTCAAGGCCTATGGGCGCAAGATGACGATCTTCGCCGAATGGTGCGCCGGACAGGGCATGCCGATCAGCTACCATCATCACATGGCCGCGCCGATCGAGACCGAAGCCGAACTCGATCTCCTGATGAAGCACTCGGGAGACGCCTTGCCCCTGCTCTACGATGCCGGTCACATGGCTTTCGCCGGCGGCGACGTGCTGCGGGTGATCGACAAGCACCATGCCCGCATTTCCCATGTCCACACCAAGGATATCCGCGCCGCGGTGGTCGAGAGCCTCGACCGTACCAAAGAGAGTTTTCTCGATGCGGTGGTGAGGGGGGCCTTTACCGTTCCCGGAGACGGATCCCTCGATTTCGAGGCGATCGTGAAGCGGCTGGCCGGCCACGGCTATGAGGGATGGTTCGTCGTGGAGGCGGAGCAGGACCCCGTCAAGAGCCCGCCGCTGCAGATGGCCAGGATCGGGCACAAGGAATTGCTGCGGGTGATGGCCGCAGCCGGCTATTCGGTGGAGAATTGATGCCATGAACCGCATGGATGGAAAGATCTGCGTCGTGACCGGTTCGACCCAGGGGCTGGGGGCTGCGATCGCGCATGAGCTCGCCGCCGCCGGGGCCGCCGGCCTGGTCACGCTCGGCCGCAATGCCGCCAAGGGCCAGGCGGTGGCCGATGAAATCAGGGCGCGGACCGGCGTTCCCGTTCACTTCGTCAAGGCCGATGTCGCCGATGTCGGACAGTGCCGGCACGCCATTGCCGAAGCCGACCGCGTCCATGGCCGGGTGGATGTCCTCGTGAACGCCGCCGCCTGCACCGATCGCGGCACGATCCTCGATACCTCGCCCGAGCTGTTCGACCAGCTCTTTGCCACCAATGTCCGCGGCCCCTACTTCCTGATGCAGGAGGCGATGAAGCTGATGATCCGCGACGGCATTGCGGGATCTGTCTGCAATATCGGTTCGATTTCCGAACATGCTGGACAGCCTTTCATCAACGCCTATTGCGCCTCCAAGGGTGCCCTGGCGACGCTGACCCGCAATACGGCCTTCTCGGTGATGAAGAACCGTATCCGCGTGAACCAGCTCAATGTCGGCTGGATGTCGTCCGATCATGAACGCGAGCTGCAGGCGGCCTCCACCGGCGATCCCGACTGGGAGGCCAAGGCCGCGGCGGCACTGCCTTTCGGCCGGCTCGTCGATCCCGCCGAGGCGGCCAGGGCTGTCAACTTCATCGTCTCCGACGATGCCGGGCTGATGACGGGTGCCGTCATCAACTATGACCAGACGGTGTGGGGCGGATCAGCCGGCATGATGCCGGTACCCAATGAAGCCCTTTCCCTGGCATGATCGCCCCACGCGGAGGTGTATTGGCAACCGGAAGCGGCCCCTCGTGGGCCGCTGCTCTGTGCAAACACTCGCCTAGGGTTGCGTCACGATCGGGATGCGGGGGTCGGGAGCCTTCTGCAGGCGTGCCGCCAGCGCCGCCGTCAGGGACTGCGCCAGACACATGGGAGCCGCCAGGGATCGTGAAAACGTATATTGATGCTCGGGCACTGCGAACAGAACGGTTGCGTTCTTGGCGAGGGGCGAAAGGGTCGAGTCCGTTATCGCCAGGATCGGCAGTTTTCGGGCCGCCGCCTGCTCGACGATATTGACGACCTCGGTCGCATAAAACCGGAAAGAAACGGCAAAGAGCAGATCCGTGGGCCGCATGGTGCCGGCGATATGGGTGGAAAGGCCTCCGCTCGCATCGAGGAGAACGGTGCGTTTTCCCAGCATGGTCAGGATATAGCGAGTGAGATCGACGATCGGCGCCGAGCGAAGCTGGCCGACCAGATAGATGGTGTCGGCCTTCTCCATCAGGTCGACGGCCTTTTCGATGGTCTCTCCCGTCGTCAGGTTCAGCAGCTCCTGCAAGGCGTCGATGTCGCGCAGGACCAGATCGTGCAGGAAGCCCCAGCCGCCGACATTCTCCCGGTCGCTCAGCTCCGACTCCAGGGCTTTGATCCTGGCCTGGAAACCGGGCGCGGCCGTCGACAGGCGTCGCTGGAAGACCGCCTGCACCTCCTTGAAGCCTTTATAGCCCAGCATCTGGGCGAAACGAACGAAACTGGAGGCATGGATGCCGCAGGTGTCCGCGATGGCGTTGAGCGACATCACCGCGACATCATTGGGATTTTGGGTCAGGTAAACGGCTATATTCTGATAGGCCTTGCTCATCCCGTCATACTTGTCGTGGATGACCCGAATTAGGTCCTCGTAGTCTTGCGGGACACTGTCGGCGCCCATGAATATGTCCTTCTCCAATCACCGGCAGCTTGGGAAAATGCCGCATGCAAATCGCGCTTTATCACAGGTATGCCGCGCAGCGTTAGCCACGCGGCATGTCCGGACTGCCCGCAGGATGGCCCGGAAGATCGACGGGCCTTGCAGGCTGTATGGAGCGACCTAGCTCCGTCAGTTGCCACCGCCGATGCAGGTGGCGACGTTTTCGGGTGTGCAGACGTCCAGGCCGGTATAGCTGGGATCCTTGGGCGGGGCCTTGCCGTCCTTGATATCCTTGAGGAAATACATCGCCTTATAGCCCATCTCGAAGGGACGCTGGCCGACATTGCCGGAAGCCAGGCCTTCCTTGAGAAGGTCGATCTGCACGGGCAGCGTATCGGCAACCACCAGGGCAAGGGCGCCGGAGGCGATCTTGCTCTTATATTTGGTCGCCACCTGCCGATAGGCGTCGGGCAGGAATTCGGGGAAGCCGCCCGTCGGGATGAACGCATCAAGATCGGGATATTTGCCGAGCGTATCTTCGAGCTGCTGCACCGATTTCGGGAAATCGTCATCGGTATAGAGCGGGCACCCGTCGACTTCGGTCCAGCCGTTCTGGCCGGTCAGGCGATCGCCCGGCGACTGGGCGCTCGGCTTGCCGGCAAGGGTATCGCGAATTCCCTGCATGCGTTCATTGTGGTTGGCGGCTGCCGCACCGCCGGACTGGATGCAGATCTTGCCGCCCTTCGGCTTGATCTTCATGGCAATCTTGGCGAGATTCACGCCGATCTCGTAATTGTGCGTACCGACATAGGCGACCCGCTCGCCCTTGGCGTCGGGAAGCAGGTCGGAGTCCCAGGTCAGCACCGGAATCTTGGCCCCGGCCGCGCCCTGCAGCGCAGCGGCGATCGCCGGTGCATTGGCCACCGAGACGGCGATGCCGTCGACGCCCTTGGTGATGAGGTCCTGCACCATCTGCGCCTGTTCGTCGCCGCCGCCATGTTCGCCCGGGCCGACATAGAGGCATTCGATGGCGCCGTTGAGTTCCTTCTCCGCCTTCTTGCAGCCGGCCTGCGCCTGGTCGAAGAAGGGATTGTTGGTGTTCTTGGGGACGAGCGCGAAGGTCAGCTTGTCGGCGGCATGGGCGCCACCGGCCGTCGCGGCAAGACCAACGGCGAGGGCCGCCGAGGTCAGCAGATATTTGAGCATTGTCTCCTCCGGATGTTGTGCCCTCCGGGACGTGTCCGCGACACGCCCTTGGGGCGTTCACACGATGCCGGTTCGACCGGTCATTCGCGTCTCTTGCCGCGGATCCGCTCGAGCAGGACCGCAAGAACCAGGAAGCTGCCGACGAAAACGCCCTGCCAGTTGGAATCGACGCCGGCCATGAGCAGGGAATTGCGGATCACTTCGAGCAAAGCCGAGCCGATCAGCGCACCGAAGGCACCGCCCTCTCCGCCCATGAGATTGGCGCCGCCGATCACCGTGGAGGCGATGGCGCGCAGTTCATAGCCCGTGCCCAGGGAGTTGATGGCCGAACCGGCCCAGCCGACGCTCAGGATCGCGGCGATGGCACCGCTGACGCCGGAAACGACATAGGCCTGCAGCTTGATGCGCTTGACCGGGACGCCTGTAAGGTTGGCGGCCTGTTCATTGCCGCCTATGGCGATCAGATGCCGGCCCCATGTCGTCATGCGCATGACCACGAAGAGCGCGAAAGTGAGTACGAGCAGCACCCAGACGGGATTGGCGATACCGAAAATCGCGCCGGCGCCTATGGCCTTGAAAGTGGGACCGCCGGGACCGAAATTGTAGAGCATCTTGTTGCCGGACAGGACGACGGCGACCGAGCGGGCGGCCGAGAGCATGCCGAGCGTCACCACGAAGGGGGACAGGCCGACATAGGCGATGAGCCCGCCATTCACGGCACCGGCTATGCCGCCGGCGACGAGGCCGGCCAGCACGGCCGCATACCAGGGATTACCCGCCTCCAGCGTCAATCCGCAGACGACTGCGACCAGGCCCATGATCGAGCCGACGGACAAATCGATACCGCCGGTGACGATCACGGCGGTGGCACCGAGCGCCATGATGCCGATAAAGGCGAAGTTGCGGGTGATGTTGTAGAAATTGTCCTCGGTGGCGAAGCGCGGCTCGCGGATCGACATCACGATGCAGATGACGAGCAGTGCGACCGTCACCCAGAAGGCCTGGCTGGAGACGAGCGACTGCCACAGTGACTTTTCCTTCGTCGTCAGGACCGACTCGATGGAAACATTGGCGGACGCAGGCGCATTGGCCTGCTTGGAATGGTTGGAAGCATCCGTCATCGCAACCTCACGCTGCCTGGATTGCGCCGGTGATGAGACCCGTAACCTCTTCGGGCGAGGTTGCGGCTATGGGCTTGTCCGCCACTTTATGGCCGCGCCGCATGACGACGACGCGGTCGCAGACTTCGAAGACGTCGGGCATGCGATGGGAAATCAGCACCACCGAAATGCCGGCGTCGCGCAGACGATGGATCAGCCCCAGGACCTCGGCAACCTGCCGCACGCTGATGGCGGCGGTGGGTTCGTCCATCAACACGATCTTGGCCTGCGACAGGCGCGTGCGTGCAATGGCCACCGCCTGGCGCTGCCCTCCCGACATCTGTCGGACCAGGTCGCGGGGGCGGGTTTCCGATTTGAGCTCGGCGAAGAGCTCACCGGCCTTCTTGATCATCGCCCCGTGATCGAGCCAGCGTAAAGGACCGACGCCCTTCTTGATCTCGCGGCCGAGGAATACGTTGGCGGCGGCCGAGAGATTGTTGCACAGGGCAAGGTCCTGATAGACGACCTCGATCCCCTTGGCCCGGGCCTCCACCGGCTTGTGGAAATGCACCACCTCGTCGTCGAGCTTGATTTCACCGGAAGTGGGAGGGAAGTTGCCGGCGATCAGTTTGACCAAGGTGGATTTGCCGGCGCCGTTGTCGCCCATCAAACCGACGATCTCGGCCCTGCCAATCGTCAATTCGACGTCTGTCAATGCCTTGATGGCGCCGAAGCTCTTTGAGACTGACTTCAGCTGCAGCAATGTCATGCCTCGCTCCCTCTTTCTTTTCTTGTTGCTCTATTCATGACGCATCGGCCGGCAGATGCCACCGGAAAAAAGGCGGCCGCCCGCGCTGGAAGAGCATCGACTTCATTGGGATCGAAAGATCCGTCGCCCGGCGATCCTGCTGCAAGCAAGGATGCTTTCGTGACGCCTGGCACGCATTGCGAATTTCCCCGTCCTGCCGCTGGTGCTTGCTTCTTTTTTGCAATTTCTATTTCATTTTCATTATGATTGCAACAATTATTGCAGAGCCGGCGCGGCCGTCAAGGGCTATTGAAATGATAATTGACTAAAATTATTTTTATCAATAATCATTGCAAAAATCGCACCGGTAGGTGCAGGGAGAGGAAGCCATGACAGCCAGGCAATCTCGGATGGAGGCCTATCCCAGGGCCGATCGTCGACTGAGGCTTGGCTTCGTCGGCGGCGGGCGCGGTGGCCAGGTCGGCGCTTGGCACGCCGCCGGCGCTCGTCTCTCCAACCGGTGGGACATCGTCGCAGGAGCGCTCTCGGCCGATCCGGCCACGGCCCGGGCATCGGGCCGGGACTGGTTCCTGGCCGACGACCGCATCTACGACGATTATCGCACCATGGCGCAGCATGAAGCAGCCCGCCCTGATGGCATCGATGCAGTTTCGATCTGTACGCCCAACCACACCCACTACGACATCGCCCGTGCCTTCCTCGAGGCGGGCGTCAACGTCATCTGCGACAAGCCCCTGACGACGAGCCTGGACGAAGCCAAGGCCCTGATGACCCTCGAGAGGGATACGGGATTGGTCTTCGGCGTGACTTATGCCTTCGCGTTTCACGCCATGGTACGGCAGGCGCGGCACATGATCCTCGCAGGCCGGATCGGGCGGGTCCGCCAGGTCCATGTCGAGTATTTCCAGGAATGGTCCTGCCTGGAAGAAAAGCCGGCTGGCGGAGAGCTGCCCTGGCGCCAGGATCCGGCAAGGGTCGGCAGGGCGTCGGCGATCAGCGACATCGGCACGCACGCCTTTCATCTGGCGAGCTATGTCACGGCCGAACCGATCGTCGAACTGAGAGCGGATCTGCATGTGTGCGGCCCCGCGCGCGGCCTGGAGGACACGGCCTTCATCAATATCCGCCTTGCCGGCGGCGCCCCCGGCACGCTCCTGGTCACGCAGGTCGCGCCCGGCAATTATTGTGCGCTGCGCTTGCGGGTCTATGGCGAGCGCGGCGGCATCGAATGGGACCAGGAGAAGCCCGAATATCTGCGGGTCAGCTCCCTCGGGCAACCGGACGAGGTAATCGTCCGCGGCAAGGAAGGGGCGATGCTGCCTGGTGTCGGGAAAATGTCCACGCTGCCGAGCGGGCATGGCGAGGCGCTCAGCAATGCCTGGGCCAATCTCTACACCGAATTTGCGGTGGCGATCGAGGCGAGAGCCGCCAAGCGTTCACTGCCGGCGGGCATGCTCGAATTTCCCACCGTGCAGGATGGCGCCCGCGGCGTGAACTTCATTCAGGCCGCGGTGGAATCCCATGAAAAGGGCGGTGTCTGGACGCCGTGCTGGCTGACCTAGCGCCCTGCTATCGAAAATCGGGAGGAAGAAATGAGCGTCAAATTGGGGATCGTCGGCGTTGGCGTGATGGGCGCCGATCATGCCCGCACGATCGCATCGCAGGTGGCGGGAGCCAGCATCCGCGGCATCTACGATGCCAATGCCGAGCGCGCCAAGCAGATTGCCGACGAGGTGGGTGCCACCGGAGTCGCCAGCGACCCCCTTCATCTCATCGGCGATCCCCAGGTCGATGCCGTGCTGATCGCCTCGCCGGACAGTACCCACAAGGAGTTGACCCTCGCCTGCATCATGGCCCGCAAGCCGGTGCTGTGCGAAAAGCCCCTGGCCTCGACCTCGCAGGAATGCCTCGAACTGATCGATGCCGAGATGGCCGCAGGCGTGCGCCTCGTCCAGGTCGGCTATATGCGCCGGTTCGACCCATCCTATGCCGCGATGAAGGCCCAGCTCGCGGCGGGCAGGCTCGGCAAGCCTCTGCTGTTTCATTGCGTTCATCGCAATGTCGCAGCGCCACCGTGGTTCGATGGCGGCATGGCCATTGCCAATTCGGCCGTGCATGAATTCGATATCGTGCGTTGGATGCTCGCCGGCGACCTGACCGCCATTTCGGTGTTCCGGCCCGGCGAAGTTTCCACCCAAACGCCCGGCGCGCCCGTCTTTCTGGTGCTGGACGGGCCGGGTGGCACCCTGGCGACCATCGAGGTCTTCAACGATGCCGCCTATGGCTACGACGTCAGGGGCGAACTCGTGTGCGAGAAGGGCACGATCGAGCTGCAGCGGCCGGTGCATGCGCTCGTCAACCACGCCTTGTCGCAGGGGGCGAGCTATCCGCTGGACTGGCGCCCGCGCTTCCAGGATGCCTACCGCCTGCAGGCACAGGGATGGATCGACAGCATCAGGAGCGGCAGGCCTACCGGCGCGAGTGCCTGGGATGGATATACCGCCACTCTCGTGGCCGAGGCAGGCTTGCGGTCGCTCGGATCCGGGCGTCGGGAAGAGATATCCACTACGCCCATGCCCGGCCTCTATGGCTGATACCAACTTGCATAGAGCCTCGCTCACCACCTCTGTCATTGCGAGCGAAGCGAAGCAATCCAAGGGCCGTAGACTTTGTGCCTTCAAGTCCCTGGATTGCTTCGCTTCGCTCGCAATGAGGGGTCAGCCTTTATGTGCCCTGGTATGAGGCCTTTGCAGGTTCGCGATCAATAGGCCGGTTTCACGGCCGGGGATGCCGTCGGCGGTTTGCCGTTGAGCTCGCGAAAGCGTGCGACGCTGGCCTGCGCGGCGGCGGCGAGCAGCCTGGAATCGCCCGACACCGTGGTCATGTCGAAACCCCAGGCGATGGCGCGCGTGGCATAGTCGGGCGTACCGCAATGCAGAGCGGCGATTTTCCCCGATTTCTTGCATGCCGCGACGATCGCCTGCAGCGCTTCGATCATCTCCGGTTCCTCGCGGTCGAAACCCGGCGCCAGGCGCCCCTGGTGCAGGCTGAAGGTGAGATCGGCCGGCCCGACATAGATACCGTCCAGTCCGGGCGTGGCGGCGATCGCCTCAAGATTGGCCATGGCCTGGGCGGTTTCGACCATGGCGAAACCGAGGATCTCGTCATTGGCTTCGGCCGCATAGTTGGCGCCGGCCGAGAAGTTGGCCCGCGTCGGGCCGAAGCTGCGCTGGCCGTGCGGTGGATAGCGGATATAGCTGACGAACTCGGCCGCCTGCTCGGCAGTGTTCACCATCGGGCAGATGATGCCATAGGCGCCCGCGTCCAGTGCCTTCATGATGATACCGGGTTCGAGCCAGGGCACGCGCGCCATCGGCACGACGCCGGATGCGCGCATGGCCTGCAGCATCGGCAGCAGCATGGAATAGTCGAGAGCCCCGTGCTGCACGTCCACCGTAAGGCTGTCATAGCCTTGCGCCGCCATGATTTCCGCAGTGAACGGGTTGCCGATCGAGAGCCATCCGTTGATGGTGGCCCGTCCCTCGGCCCAACTCTGCTTCAGCTTGTTCCTGATCAAGGCCGCCTCCTCAAAATACGATCTGGGCCAGCTTGGTATCGAGATAATCGGCAATGCCCTCAGTGCCTCCCTCCCGGCCCATTCCCGAATATCGGGTGCCGCCGAAGGGAGCCTCGGCAGCGGCCAGGGCGAAGCTGTTGATACCGACCATGCCCGCCTTCAGCTCGGCGACGGTCCGCCTGGCGCGCGCAGGGCTGCGCGTGAAGGCATAGGCGGACAATCCCATGTCGCTGGCATTGGCCCGCGCAATGACCTCGTCATCGGTGGCAAACGAGGCTATGGCGGCGATCGGCCCGAAATTCTCCTCGGCGAACACGCGTATGCCGTCCTCGACCTCGGTAAGCACCGTCGGCTCGAAGAAAAAGCCGGCGTTGAAGGAAGGAGGCGCGCGCCCGCCGCAAACCAGCCTGGCGCCGGCCTTCTCGGCCTCGGCGACGATGGCCTCGATCTCGCCACGACGCCTTGCATTGATGAGCGGCCCCATCTGCGTCTCGCCATCGAGACCGTCGCCGAGCCTGAGGGCACTCGCCCTGGCCACGAAGCCCTGCACAAAGGCATCATGCAGGCTTTCATGGACGAAGAAGCGATCGGGAGTCACGCAGACCTGGCCGGCATTGGCGTATTTGGTCGGCACCGAGGTGTTGAGGGCCAGTTCGAGGTCGGCATCCTCATAGATGATCAGGGGTGCGTTGCCGCCGAGCTCCATCGAGACCTTCTTCACCGTTTCGGCGGCATCCCTGATCATCTGCTGCCCGACGCGCGTCGAGCCCGTCAGCGAGACCTTGCGCACCGCCGAGGAGGCCATGATCGGACCATAGGTCGTGGCGGTCGGGCCGACGACGAGGCTCACCACGCCGGCGGGGATACCCGCCGCCCGGGTGCAGTCGACCATGAGCATGGCCGTCCCCGGCGTCTGGCTGGAAGGCCTGACGATGATCGAACAGCCAGCGGCAAGTGCCGGTGCGGCCTTGCGCGCGACCAGGGCCGCCGGGAAGTTCCAGGCCGTGAAGGCGGCAGCGATGCCGACAGGCTCGTGCAGAACCTCGAAGCGTCCACCAGGGACCCGACTCTCGATGATGCGGCCATAGATGCGGCGCGCCTCTTCGGCGTACCAGCGGAACTGGTCGGTGGCGAGGCCCCATTCACGCTCGGCCTGCACAAGGGGCTTTCCGGTTTCGCTCGAGATCATGCGAACGGCATCGTCCTTGCGGCGGAGCATCTCATCGGCGATCCGATGCAAGGCATCTGCGCGCTCGAACGCCGTCTTCGATCGCCACAGCGCAAAACCCTTGGCGGCGCTGTCCAGGGCCTCTTCCGTATCGGCGAGGGTCGCCAGCGGGACTTCGCCCAACGCGCGCTCGTGGACGGGGCTGATGACCGCAGAGCTGCCCTTGTCGGAGGCCTGGCGCCATTGGCCGTCGATGAAAAGGCCGAAATCCTGATACATGCTCACCCGACCTCGCTGGTGTTCACCGGCCGTCCCTCGCGGATCGACCGGCCGGCCGCTTCGGCCAGGACCAGGGCCGCACGGCCATCTGCAAACCCGACTTCCGGCGCCGTGGCGTTTTCGACCGCGTCGACGAAGGCGCCGATCTCGGCGTTGAAGGCTTCCCCATAGCGTTCGATGAAGAAGTCGAGATAGGGTGCTCCGCGGGCGGTGAATTCCGCGGCGAAGCGTACGGAATCATGTGCTCTCCGGTTTTCCGAAATGGCCATGCCCTTGTTGCCGAAGACCTCGACACGCTGGTCATAGCCATAGACGGCCTGCCTCGAATTCAAGATCACGCACTGCTTCCCCGACGGCGTGGTCAGAACCACCGAGACGGTATCCCAGTCCTCGCAGCGGGCCATCAGAGCCGGATTGACCAGCCGGCTTCCGACCGCGCTCACCGTTTGCGGTTCCTCGCCCAGCAGGAAGCGGGCCATGTCGAAATCGTGGATCGTCATGTCGCGGAAAATACCGCCCGACACCTCCATATAGGCGGCCGGCGCCATTCCCGGGTCGCGGGAGGTGATGACGATCTGGTGTACGTCACCGATATCGCCATTCGCGATGGCAGCCTTGGTCGCCCTGTGCGTGGGGTCGAAACGCCTGACGAAGCCGAGCATGATGGGCAGGGACGTCTTGCCGATCGTGCTGGCACAGCGATCGACCCTTTCCAGGCTCAGGTCGATCGGCTTCTCACACAACACCGGCTTGCCGGCCGCCACGGCCTTTTCGATATAGTCGGCATGCGTGCTGGTGGAACTGGCGATGAGCACGGCGTCGACTTCCCTGGAGGCGAAGACCTCCTCATCGGTCGCGAAGACGGGCGTCGCCTCTCGGGCTCCGACCTCGGCGGCAGCTTCTCTCGAAACGTCGAAGACACCGGCGAGCCGGGTCCGGGGATGAGCCCCGATGTTGGCAGCATGCATCCGTCCGATACGCCCGCATCCCAATACGGCAATCCTGAGCACGGAAATCCTCCCTGATTTTTTGCAATGATCATTGCAAAAAATACAGATTGTCAACAAGCAATGCGGATTATTTTTGCGGCATGCCGGTGCCGCCCTGCCCTAGCCTCCCGCAGAGAGGGCGGAATGCGTTGGTCGCTTCCGGGCAACGGGCTCAGGACCCGGGCGACAAGGCCCTTATTCGGGACGCACGCATCCACAAAACCGGTGCCAAGAGAGACGGCGGCAATATCAAGGAAGCCAGTGCGGGTCTCGCGGGCCCGCAGCCTCGGTGAGACCCGGCTTGCACCTGTCCGGCAACATGATCGGCCGGCCCTTCCCTGCCTCTCAGCGCTGCTCTTCCCGGCGAGAGGCAAACACCTTTTCCAGCACGGGAATGGCAGACATGGCGCGAGGCCAGCCAGCGTAGAAACCGAGATGCGCAGGTATCTCGGCGGTTTCCGCCTGTGTCAGGCCATTGTCCATGGCGCGATTGGCGTGGAAGGGAAGCTGTTCGGGTTGCCCGACGGCGATGAGCGCGGCAATGGTGACGAGGCTGCGATCGCGCGGCGATAGATCGGGCCGCCGCCACAGATCGCCGAACAGGACGCGGTTGGTCAACTCAGCCAAGATTGGAGAGGTCGGTCCCACCGCGCTGTTCACCGTGCCGACACGAGCCGCTTCCGCCGCTGCATCGAGCTCAATCCGTGCGGCGTGGCTGTTGGCGACAGCGCCGATCCCGCGCGCGTCGAAAACCTCCTTTGCCTCGCCGACGGCCGATATCGCATTCGGCCAGCCGGAATAGAAGGCGAGCTGGGTGATGAGTTCGCCGATCTCCTCCGGCTTCACGCCATTGTCCAGCGCGCGAGCGACATGGCTACCGATCTGCGCCGCCTTCCCAGTCGAAACCAGGGCCGCGACCGTAATCAGGCTACGATCACGCGGGGGCAGTTCGCCACGTTTCCAGACCTCGCCGAACAACACGTCGTCCGTGAAATGACCGAGGCCCGGGGCGACCTCGTAAACGGCTGCAGGTGCAACACGCTCACGACGAGGTTCCTGGGCCTCGGCACCGGTCGCGGCCAGCGCTGAAATGGCGATGGATGCGGCGATCTTCTTCATGGAAGGACCTCGTTGTTATCCAATGCGGAGTACCGGCTACGCCGACCTCGACGCCCGCCCTGGCGGGTGGAGCGCGGTCTTGTTCCCAAGGCCGCTCGCAGCGCCCGTGATGACGACGACCGTTCTCCGCTCGATTGTGCAGGGTGCCCTTCAAAGCCCCGTCGTCTTGAGAAGCTGCTCGGGATAGCGCTCGCCTTCGATCCGGATTGCGGCTGCGGCAGCCTGGATTTCGGAAAGGTCTGCCGCCGTCAGATCGACATCGACAGCACCGAGATTCTCTTCGAGACGATTGAGCTTGGTGGTGCCGGGGATCGGCACGATCCAGGGCCTTTGTGCCAGCAGCCACGAAAGCGCAACCTGCGCGGGCGTAGCGTTCTTGTCGGCTGCGATCCGTTTCAGAAGATCCACCAAAGCTTGGTTCTTTGCCATCGCATCGGGCGTGAAGCGCGGCAAAATACTGCGAAAATCGCCATCAGCGAGCTTGGTGTCCTTATCCATCGCCCCCGTCAGGAAGCCCTTGCCGAGCGGGCTATAGGGCACGAGGCCAATCCCCAACTCCTGGCAGATCTCCAGGATGCCGTTCGTTTCGACGCCCCGCGTCCAGAGGGAATATTCGTTCTGCAAGGCGCTCACAGGCTGAACCGCATGGGCGCGACGAGCCGTCTGCGCACCCGGTTCCGACAGTCCGAAGTGCTTCACCTTGCCGGCTGCGATCAGTTCCTTCACCGCGCCCGCCACGTCTTCGATCGGCACGCCCGGATCGACGCGATGCTGGTAGAAGAGGTCGATCTGCTCGACGCCAAGTCGCTTGAGGGATGCATCGGCGACCGCCTTGATGTGGTCGGGCCTGCTGTTCAGCCCCGACTGCTTGCCATCGACGATGTTGAAGCCGAACTTCGTGGCGATCACGACCTGGTCGCGAACCGCACGCAGCGCTTCGCCGACCATTTCCTCGTTTGTGAATGGTCCGTAAACCTCCGCCGTGTCGAAGAAGGTGACGCCGCGATCCACCGCCTGGCGGATCAAGGTGATGCCCTCCTGCTTGCCGAGCTTGTGGGCGTAGCCGAAATCCAACCCCATGCAGCCATAGCCGAGAGCCGAAACCTCAAGGCCGCTTTTGCCAAGCATCCGCTTTTGCATGTCTTTTCTCCTTTTCGAAAGGGAACGCGCCATTGGCCCGCGCTCGGCCGCCGCGATGGCAAGAGCCCGCTCGGCCGCCGGCAGGTGGAAGCACGTTCCCGTTTCTCCAAGAATAGGACTGGTGCATTGCCTCCGTTAGATGCAAAATTGTGCATAGGTCTATATCGGATTTTCATGAATGCATCGCAGCGAATACGGCGATCTTGCCGCTTTCCTGACCGTCGCCGAGGAAGGCAGTTTCACTCGCGCGGCTGCACAATTGGGCACGTCCCAGTCTGCGCTGAGCCATACCGTTCGGCGCTTGGAGGAACGGCTGGGGCTGCGCCTCCTCAGTCGAACCACCCGGAATATTTCGATGACCGAGGCCGGGGCCAAGCTATATGCCGCACTGGCTCCCGCCTTCGACGATATTCGCGGCAGCTTGGCCGCCTTGGACGAATTGCGTGAGAAGCCGGCCGGCACGATCCGCATCACCTCGAGTCGAAGTGCCTCCGATGCCATCCTGATGCCTGCGGCGCGCAAGCTGATGGCGGATTACCCCGACCTCAACATCGAGATTTCAATCGACCAAAGGCTGACGGACATTGTCGGGGACGGTTTCGATGCCGGCATCCGCCTGGGCGAGCAGGTCGAGAAGGACATGATTGCCGTGCGGATCTCGCCGGACTTGCGGATGGCGGTCGTGGGGTCGCCGGGTTATTTTGAAGTGCACCCCAAACCCAAAACACCCCATGACCTGACCGGCCACAACTGCATCAACCTGCGCTTGCCCACCAAAGGCGGGCTCTATGCCTGGGAATTCGAAAAGAATGGCAGGCCGCTCAATGTCAGGGTGGAGGGGCAATTCACCTGTAACGACGTTCTGTTGATCATCAACGCAGCATCGAATGGGCTTGGGCTTGCCTGCCTGCCGGATGACATGGTGAAAGACCCCATCTGTGCCGGACAACTTGTCCGGGTCCTCGAAGACTGGTGTCCTCCCTTTCCCGGCTATCACCTTTATTATCCGAGCCGGCGGCAACACTCGGCTGCTTTTACCCTTTTTATCGAGGCGCTGCGCTGGCGAGGCCCGAGAGACTTTCCCCTCGCAGCAGAAACACGGGCCTAGACGGCGGAGGTCGAGCGGTCTGAGCAGCGGCAACGAAGCGCGGGCACGCCATCACCGGCACCAAAACTCGACCCAAGTACCTGTTTACGCATTCTCCTGGCGGCCATCGATGTCGACGGACGGAGACTGATCAGGAACGTTCGACAAAACATCGGCGTCGAAGACGGAGATGGAAGCGGATCTCCTGCTTGAAGACGTCGCGGAAATCCGCAAAGCAGCGGAATCCGAACAGTTTCACCAAGCGGCTGACGGCCGAGGTCGGGATGCCGCAAGCCTTTGCCATGTCGCGCGCCGACCCCAAGGCGACCTGAAGGCGATTGTCGAGGGCATAGTCCATGGCCGTTTGCGCCCAGGGTTTCAACCCGACGCGCATCTCTGCAAACCGCTGGCACAGTTCGGCAAGGTCTCTTGGATGCTCAGATCGTTCCATGTCCTGCCCCGCGAATTGACTGTTTGCGCGCGATCGAGGGAAGCGCAGCGACATCGATCCCGCTCAGACGCGGCCCCGCAGGGAGCTCTCGAGCTCGACGAGTTCCTGCCCCCCGGCCATCAGGTTCTGCAATTCGTCGTGGCTGACCTCGCCGCGAAGGGCGGTACCCAAGGTCTTGCCGTGATTGAGCACCGTAAAGCGGTCACCGATCGCCAGGGCATGGCGGACATTATGGGTGATGAACACCACGCCCACCCCCTTGGACCGCACCCTGTCGATGGTCGCCAGGACGTTCGCGGTCTGCCTTACGCCCAATGCGGAGGTGGGCTCGTCCAGGATCAGGACACGGGCACCGAAATAGACCGCCCTGGCGATCGCAACCGATTGCCGTTCGCCTCCCGAGAGCGTCCCGACCGCCTGCCCCGGCTCGCGCAGACGAATGCCCATCCGCGTCATTTCCTCCATGGTGACGCGATTGGCCATCTCGAAATCATAGAAGCGAAACGGGCCGAACCTCTTCCTGGGTTCCCGGCCCAGGAAGAAATTGCGGGTCACGGACATCAGGGGGATCATCGCCAGGTCCTGGAAGACGGTCGCAATACCCCCATCGATGGCATCGCGGGCACCGGCGAATGCGACGGACTTGCCATCGAGCAGCAGCTCACCCCTTGTCGGCCGATGCACGCCGGACATCGTCTTGATCAGTGTCGACTTGCCCGCGCCGTTGTCGCCGAGCAGGCAGTGCACCTCACCCTCGTTGATGGCGATGCTGACACCGGCCAGCGCGATCACCATGCCGAAATGCTTCTCGATGTTCTTCAGTTCGAGGATCGTCTTCGCCATGGTCAGCGCTCCCCGGTGATGATGCGGCGGATATAGGTGTTGAGGACGACAGCCACCAACAGGATGAGCCCCAGGAAAACCCGGAACAGGGAGCTTTCGACGCCAGCAAAGAAGAGCCCCTGCTGGACGACACCGAAGATGACGGCACCCAGGGCCGCACCGGCCACGGTGCCATAGCCCCCCGTCAGCAGCGTGCCGCCGATCACCGCCGCGATGATGGCCTCGAACTCCTTGAGAAGCCCGCGATCGGCAGCCGCGGACCCGAATTCGAGGACCTGGCAGGTCGCCAGCACCGTGGCGCAGAAGGCCGTGAGCATGAACATGCAGACCTTCACGCGCCCGACGGGCACGCCGACATTGCGCGCAGCGTTGGCATCGCCGCCGGCGGCAAAGATCCAGCTGCCGAACACGGTGCGGGTGAGAACGACATGGGCGACGATCGCCAGGCCAAGCGCCCAGACCATCAGCATGGGAATGCCGTCGACGATCGGCTGGCCGGCCTTGGGGCCCGCCTTGAAGGTGCCGATCACCCCCTGCTCGGCCAGCCAGGCGAACAGGCCCTGCAAGATCTTGCCTCCGAAGACCGGCGCCAGCCAATCTCCGGCAGATGCGGCCTTGAGCCCGCCGATGATGGTCGAGCCATTGGTCAGGATCGGGATGTAGGTCGTCAGGCCGCGCAGGATGAAAAGTGCCGCCAAGGTGACGATGAAGGAGGGCAGCCCGGTGCGCAGGATCAGGAAGCCGTTGAGCGCCCCGATCGCCAGCGACACCGCGAAAGCCGAGAGAATTGCCAGCCACATCGGAAAACCGAACGAGGTCGACAGCAAGGCGATCACGATGCCGGAAAAGCCGATCATCGAGCCGACCGAAAGATCGAACTCGCCCGCAATCATCAGCAGGCAGGCGCCGACGGCGATAATCATGAACTGAGCCGAGACCGTGCCCCAATTCATCACCCCTTCCAGGGAGAACATGCCGGAGGCAGGCGCGAGCATCAGAAAGAACACGAACACGGCGATCGTGCCGCAGATCGCCCCGAGTTCGGGTCTGATCAAGGCTTTGCGAAATGGCGAGACACGACGCAGTCGGGCGTCGGCCATGAGCGGCGCCGCCCCTTTGGGGTCGTTCATTCCTTCCTCCCTGATCCATCAGCCGGACAAGCCGTCTGAACCTTCGAAAGTACAGCCTTGTAATTCATGCCGGTCGTAGCGGCGGTTGGCTGTAATCAGTCGAGTTTGCTTTGGAGCTGTACGAAACGTCAGCCCGAAACAACTTCCGGGATCCTCGCATCCCACGATGGATGCGGGGCTCGCGGCAGTCTGCCCGACAGGATCTTCCTGTCCGAGCATGGGATCATAGTAGGCAGGGGCACCTTTCCAGGCGACAACAATTATGATCATATTTGATCAAGGTCATCGAACAGCAGGGCCACGGACCATGCCGGGAGCGCGGATGAAAAAAGCGACGTTGGCGGACATTGCGCGCGAGGCGGGGGTCGGAACCGCGACGGTCGAGCGCGTCCTGAACTCACGCGGCAATGTCACGCCCGCCACCATCGAGAAAGTCGTGCAGGCCATGCGCCAGCTCGGCAGCACGCGGGCCCTGCCGCAGAAATATAGCGGCGTCCTGCGTGTCGAGGTCCTGATGGTGCGTCGTGAGACGCCCTTCTTCACCCGGCTGAACGAGGCCTTCATCCGCATCTCGGAATCGCTCGATCCGAGCATCCTGCTTCACCGCACCTTCGTGGACGAAAACGCCCCTGCCAGCGTGGCCCAGCGGATTGCGGAGCCCGGCTTTCGCCGGGTTGGGCTGATCATCGTCGCTCCCGACCATCCGGAGGTTCGGGCCAGGCTCGCCCAGGAGCGCGAAAAGGGCGTCGCCATCGTCCAGATCGTGTCCCGGATCGACGGGTCCCACGATGCCTTCGTCGGCATCGACAATTATGCGGCGGGCCGGACGGCCGCCATGCTGATGGCGAAGATGCTGAGAGGCGCATCCGGGCATTTGGCCGCGCTTTGCCACAACGGCGTCTACGAAGTGCACCGGGAGCGCATCCGCGGTTTCTCGGACTACCTTGCCGAGCATGCGGGAGATGGCCTGCTGTTCTCGCAGACGCTGTTCGGGCTCGACCAGGACCAGCGATCGGCCGAGGTTCTCGATACGGCGCTGAAGCGCGATCCTGGGATCATCGGCCTCTACAATGCGGGCGGCGCCAATGCCGGCGTGGCCTCCGTCCTGGAACGGCGCAAATCCGGCCAACCCCTGATGTGGGTCGGCCATGAGCTGACGGATGAATCCCGGCTTTGGCTGCGATCGGGCTTGATGGATATCGTCCTGGATCAGGCCCCAGAGACGCAGGCCCGGCGCGCCATCGATACGGTCCTGAGGAAGATCGGCTTCATCACGGTCGAGGTTAGCTCCGAACCCGTGCGCTTCTATACGATCACTGCCGAGAACCTTTAGCGCCAGGCGTGGAGCGAGGTCGAAATCAAACGGGGGCATCACGCGCCCCCGCTCTTTGCGCGATGGTTTGTCAGCGATGGCTTGTCAGCGATACTTGCCGGCCAGCGCCAGGACCTGGTCGATATTGGCCTTGGTGATCAGGCCGGGGCCCGAGGCGACGTCGTTCGCCTGCAGCACGCCATAGCGTGCATAGTTGGTCAGCACGGTGACCGCATCATAGCCCTGCAGGAAGGGCTGCTGGTCGATGGCGACCTTGACCGTGCCATCCTTCATGGCCGCGACGATGTCCTTGCTGAGATCGAAGCTTGCGAAGAAATACTTGTCGCCGGCGCCCTGGTCCTTCACCCATTTGATCATCGGATCGGCACTGGTCGGGCCGAGTGTCAGGATGGCCTGGGTGTCGGGATGCGCCTTGAGGAAGGCCGCCGAACGATTGACGACATCGTTGGGATCGGTGCCGGAATCGATCTCCTGGTCGCCCAGCGGCACACCGAGCCCGTCTGCGAAGCCCTTGCAGCGCTGGTGCGAGACCGGGTGCTGGTAGAAATGGTTCACGCATAGGAAGCTCTTGACCTGCGCGGCCTTGGCCTGCTCGCCGGCAGCCTTGCCCGCGTCATATTCGGCCTGGCCGATATAGCGCAGCGCACCGATCTTCTTGGCGATCTCGGCCGAGCCGGAATTCACGATCACCACGGGAATGCCGGCCGCAACGGCATTGGAAAGCGGATCGTTGACGATATTCTCGTCGGGAACCGTGGCGATGATGGCCGTCGGCTTCGATGCCGCCGCCTGATCGATCAGGCGCCCCATTTCGGAGAGATCACCGCCAGTCGGATTGCGAAATTCGATCTTCACGCCGAGCTGATCCGCGGCCAGCTGGGCCGAGTTCCGGATGACGTTGAAGAACGAATCCGATTCCGACCAGTGGCCGACGAACACGATCCGTTCCGCGGCAAAACCGGATGCGGTCGACATCAACAGCGCGCAAGCGCCGAGAGTGGCCTTGAGCCATGCCTTCATTGAACCCTCCCTTGGATCAGCCGGCTCGCCTTGTGTTCCGTGTGGAGCCGCGCTCTGTTGTTCAGTTTAGAGGGGCTCCAAGGCTGCTCAACGCATGATTTGATCAAATTTGATCTTGCCCGGATGACTGCCGGAGGTTCCGACGGCGGGCAAGGGACGGCGCCATTGAAAAGGGCCGGTCACGCAAGGTGCCGGCCCGTCATCGTTCGACGGAAAGGTGCGAGGCGCTGCCGACCCTACAGGCACACCCTCACATCGGTGCCATCCGTCTCGGCCCGGTATGTCTTGAGATTGACGCAGGGCGGCATGCGCAACGCCTCGCCGGTTCGATAGTCGAAGGCGCCCGAATGCTTCGGACATTCGATCTCGTAGTCCATGACCAGGCCATCGGCCAGATGAATGGCCTCATGGGTGCAGAGCCCGTCGGTGCAGAAGACCTCGTCGCTCGGCGAGCGATAGATCGCGTAGGTCCTGCCGCCATGGTCGAAGCGAATGACACCCTCGGCTTCGATGTCGGCCAGCTTGCAGGCAGTGATCCAGTCGGCCATCTCTATGCTCCTGCCCGGTCGGTTTCATTGGATTTCTTGGCCTCGGCCTTCGCATTGAGGCGGGCCTTCTTCTTTTCGTAGCGGACCTGCATCTGCTTCTCCCCCTCCTTGCTGCCGTCGTGGAACGTGCCGAACCACTTGTCGAAGGGGATCAGCCCGTCGCCATAGTTCACCTCGAAATATTTGTGGTGGAGGTAGTGGATATAGGCGTGGCTATCGACGGCGGTGTCCTCGCCCAGTTCCACCTTGTCGAAGCCGACATGGCCGGGAATGGCACCAAATCCGGCGAAATGCAGCTGGTAGAGCGCCATGATCGGGTTGGATGGGATGATCAGGTGCCAGAACATGGTGCCGAGATAGAAGAACTGCTCGACGGGATGCATCGAGAGGGACGACCACGGCGAGGGATTCACCGAATTGTGGTGGACGGAGTGCACCCATTTGTAGAGCGGTCCCCAATGGATCGCCCGATGCAGCAGGAAGAAATGGGTCTCGTGAATGATCGGCACCAGGAGCGCGAGCACGAACAGATAGACCGGGTTCTGCGCGAAGGCGAGCCACGGCACCCAGCCATTGGCGAAGGCCATGAGCACGAACACCTCGATACCCGTCCAGATCGGCAGTCCGGTTCCGAAGGTGCGCAGCATGTTGTCGACATTCTGACGCTCGAAGAAGAAGGCTTTCGAACACTGCTCGGCCGGAAATTTCCCGTTATATTTGAAGCGGTTGCCCTGCGAACGCAGAATATAGAGCTTCAGTTCGAAGGCGCCGAAGAACAGGAAGACGGCGATGGCGTTGGCGGCGAAGAGCTTCAACACCCAGCCCCAGGCCAAGGCCTTCATCACCTCGGGCTCCGGCAGGACAAAATACCACCAGGCAACGGCCGAGAGCGCGAACAGGACGTTGTAGGGAAGAAAATAGTGCGGAAGCCACTTCAGGAACTTCAGCGGCTGCGGCGGGAATGTGAAGACGGGCGCCGTTGAGGCCGGCTCGTTCGGAGCCCAGTCGCCGCGCTTGTTGCGCGCGCCATAGGAAAGGTCGTCCATGACGGCCTCCTTTCAGAGCTTGTTGGAAAGGGTCAGGAAACGTTCGAAGGCGTCGTCGTCCATGTCGACCTGGTGCACGGCCTGCGGATAGGCGCCATTCTCGACATCAGCTGCGAAGGCCTGGAACGCGGTCACGCGCTTTTGCTGCAGCTCCGCCTCGAGGACAGCGAAATCGGCATATTTCTTGGCGTGACGGGGGTAATGCCCTCTATTCGTCCCCAGCACATCGGATGAAAACAGATATTGCGTGTCGCAGGTCGATCCGCATCCCATGCCCATCGTGATCATCGGGGTCGAGCGCGTGATGAAGTCGGCGAGGCGCACGGGGACCACTTCGACCTCGATGAAAGCCGCTCCTGCATTCTCGATATCCTTGACGGCGCGCATCACCTGGACCGCCTCTTCGGCCTTCTTTCCGATGGCGCGAAAATTCGTCCAGGTCGCTCGATTTGGCACGAGGCCGACATGGCCGGTGACCGGGATGCCTTCGCGCGCCATGGCTTCGATGAAAAACGGAGAATGCGAACAATAGATGGAATCGGCGCCGCGGCGAAGGATCTCGAAGCCGAGCCGGATGGCTTCCTGGGGCGACGAGACAGAGCCATGCGGCATCCCCGCCGACAGGAAGGCACCAGGCGCGGCCTTGCGCAGGGCTTCGAGCTGATGATCGGGCTCGCAGGAGAGGATCACGATGCCAGCGGCCTGCGCGGCGGCAGCCTCGGCCGGGGTATCGACATGCAGCTGGAGCCACTTTCGCAAGCCTTTCTGGCTCCGCAGATCATAAACCGACGGCCGACGGTCCATCGCCTTTTCTCCCTTTTTCTTGCATCGATGATAGCCGGCGTGCCGGAGTCCGTCGCCGGATTACTTGATCAGAATTGATCAAGCGCTGGCGACCTGCCCGCTCGCAAGTCACCGCCTCGGCCCGGCAGGCTGCCCGGTGTGTTCACGCCGCAAGCAAGCTCTTGAGATTGACGTTCGGCGCGGACAAGGCGGCCGCCGAGGGCCTGGTACGCCTGGCGATCAACATCTCCGCCAGGCGGATATCGCGGGCCACCGCATTGCCCGGCCCGATGCCGCTCGCCGCGACCAGGCGGCCCGTGCCATCCAGATGAAACTGCAGAACGGCATGCGGTCCGAGGTCTCGCCGCACAATCGAGCATCCCTGATCGACCAATCCGGCAACCTGGAGGCTGAGATCGTATTGATCCGACCAGAACCAGGGCACGGCGGAAATCATGTCATTGGCGCCGAGCATGTTGCGGGCCGCCAGCGCGCCGTGATCCTGCGCGTTGCGCCAGGATTCCAGTCTCACCCGCCTGTTGTCGTAGACCGGCAGGGGGAACGAACAACAATCGCCGGCGGCGAAGATCGACGGGTCGCTGGTGCGAAGCTGGGCATCGACGGCTATCCCGTTTTCGATCGCCAGCCCGGCTGCCTCGGCAAGCTCCGTCGATGGCACCGCACCGACACCGGCCACCACGAGATCGGCGGCGATCTCCCGTCCGTTCGCCAAGCGCAGCACGGCCTGCCCTCCCCTGTCCTGCAAGGACAGGATGGAGATCCCGCACACCAGTTCGACGCCGGACGCCAGATGGCGGGCCTCCACCATACGGGCGATCTCTTCGGGCACGCCCCGGCTCAGGATGCGTTGCTGGACCTCGATCAGCGTTACGCCCGCGCCGCGCTGGATTGCACTGGCTGCAACCTCCAGCCCGATGAAACCGCCGCCGATGATGGCGATCCTGGCGCCAGGACGAAAATGGCCGCGCAGGCGCGCCACGTCCTCGAAACGACGCAATGTTACGCAGTGGCGGTCGTCGCCGTCCCCGGGAAGGATTATGCGCCGCGCACTCGCACCTGTAGCGAGCAGGAGCCTGTGATAGGCAAGCGTCCGGCCATCGGACAGATGCGCCTGCTTTGCCACGCGGTCGATGCCGTGCACCTTGATACCGGTCAGGCATGTGATTGCAGAAGCCTCGAAGCGAGCGGCGGTGGCGATGGTCTTCGGACCGGGCGCATCCTCGGTGGTCAGCGCATCCTTGGACAAGGGCGGCCGTTCATAGGGAAGATGCGTCTCCTCGCCGATGAGTGTCACCGAGCCCGCAAAGCCAAGCTCGCGCAATGCAAAGGCAGCCCTGCTCCCGGCCTCGCCCGCACCGATTATGACCATATGCTCGCTCATGGTTTCCATTCCGTCTTCACCGGCGACGCAATGGCGTCTCCGTTCCGTCGCGAAATGTGCGAGAAAATTCATCGGATTGAACGAGGAGTCTTGATCAGATTTGATCACAGCCGGTCATCAGCGCTCCGTCGTCCGGGCTGCCGGCACGCCAGCGCATTGCAGCAGCAAGGAGGTTTCGCATCCAGGCAGCCAGGCTGGACCGACGTGGCCAAGGCCGAAATCCACTTGGCGACAGCCCCGATCGTCCCGCAGAAGGCCCATCGTGCCAAACGGCAACCCACTGTTCCATAGGTCCATGCCCATGCTAAAAGCTCCCTCAAATGCGTAATTTCGGGAAGCTGTGAATTTGCATTGTCGTGTTCCCGACCGTTGGACTCTCCAGTCTCGATTGGCTGCTGCATGATCCTGCTGGTTGGCAACGGTCCCATCTCTCCTGACGCAGTGTCCCTTGCCGATCAGGCCAGCTTCGTTGTCCGCTTCAACGACTGCCGGTCCTATGCCGACCTGCCGGGCCCTACGCATGCCGTGGCCATCTGCAACACGGGTCGGCCTGGCTATGCGATGGCGACCTCCACCAAGTGGCGATCTCATTCGGCGATCCGCGAAGCCGGCGAACTATGGTGCGTACGCAACCCAGCCAAGTTTCTGGATCTGAGGGCGGCCATCATCGATATGTGGCCCGACCTCACCGATTTTTGCGATGATCACACGTCGAGATTCGCCACCTATTGCGCTGTCGTCGGCAAGGACTTTCTGGTTTTCGATCGCAAGCTCCACGACGAAGTCGATCGTGACCTCGCTGATCTTGCGGCTCCGCCCTATGTGGTGCCAAGCAGCGGAATGCTGGCGCTCCACTATGTTCTCCAGCGTTTCGCCCACCTTCCCATCATTCTCGTCGGCTTTACCCATCAGGGGTGGGAGTGGCACCCTTTTTCTGCCGAAAAGACCCTCGTGGATCGCTACATTCGGCTTGGTCGGGTAACGCGCCTTTAGCCCCCGCCGAGATGAAGCTTCATCCCGCGCCTGGCGATCAAGGGTATTTGCGCATCCCCAGCCGCCTCTTCGTCATGCCACGGCCGTCTGTCTGCCCATGATGAAAGCCGTCAGGCGAGGACAGACGAAATCGAGGAAGGCCCTGACGCGATAGGGCAGATGCGGGCCGCCCAGATAGAGGGCATGGATCTGTTCCTCGTCCCCCTCGACCGCCTCCGACAGCACCTCGACCAGGCGGCCCGCTGCGATATCGGCCCGGACATGGTATTCGCCGAGCCGCGCCAACCCGGCTCCCGCCACCGCCATCCGCCGGACGGTCTCGCCATTATTGGCAAGCAGAGGCCCGCCGACGACGCGATCGACGATGCGTCCCCCTTCCCTCAGCGGCCAGACCGGCGCGGCCCGCCGGAAATTGAAGCCGAGGCAATTGTGCCCGGCGAGGTCCTCCACGGTCCTTGGCTCCCCCCGGCGCTCGATATAGCGCGGAGCAGCGACGATCTTGCGCCTGGCCACGCCGATGCGGCGTGCGATCATGGCGGAATCCTGCAGCGCGCCCACCCGGAAGGCGACATCGGTACGGTCGAGATAGAGGTCGACGATCTCGTCGGAGAGGGAGACATCGACGACGATGTTGGGATGAGCCTCCCAGAACGCCGGCAGCAAGGGCTCCAGGCCCAGCACGCCGAAAGCGACCGAGGCGTTGACCCGGACGGTGCCGCCGGCACTGGCCGCGCCCTGGGACAGGCCGCGCTCGATCTCGTCCAGTTCCGCCAGCAAGGCGAGGCTCTTCTCATAGAAGATCTGGCCCTCGGCCGTCAGCGACAGCCGGCGCGTGGAGCGCTCGAGCAGGCGCACGCCCAGGCGCTCCTCGATGCGACCGATCAGCTTGCTGACCGTTGAGGGCGTCATCAACAGCAACCGGGCAGCCTCGGAGAAGCTCCCGCTCTCCACCACGCGCAGGAAGACCTGCATTTCGCCGACGCGATTGTCCATGCGACGCCCAATCTGTGAACTGACTTCACAGATAATGTGGAAAGTGAGGCGATTATCAAGCCGGATCCAAACACATATCTAACCATTCATGAAAAAGAATTCCGCATTGGAACTGATCCGCAAGCCGGATCACATGACCCTCGGCATCGAATTGCCGCTCGACAATGACTGGTCGCCCGCCGGCGAGGCCCGGCGAGCGGCGCAAGGGCGCCCGCGCGGCGTTCCCGATCTCAGCGCGCAGACCGATCTTGTCCGCAGGGCCGACGACCTCGGTTTCTCGGCGATCTGGATGCGCGACGTGCCTGTCTTCGACCAGGTGAACATGGGCGATGCCGGCTCGGTCTACGATGTCTTCACCCTGCTCGGTTTTCTCGCCGGCGTGACCCGCAGGGTGGCCCTCGGTACCGCCGCGGTCGTCCTGCCGATCCGCCATCCCCTGATGACGGCCAAGGCGGCGGCCTCGGTGGACGCCCTCTCCGGCGGCCGCCTGATCCTCGGCGTGGCCTCGGGCGACCGGCCGGTCGAATATCCACTGCTCGGCCTTGATTTCGAGGCCCGCGGCGAAGCCTTCCGGGAGGCGGTCACCTATCTGCGGGCGGCCTGGCAGCCCGGCGGCCTGCCGGTGAATGGCGAGCGTACGCCGGCGCTGGACCTGCTGCCGAGGCCGGTGCAGCCGACGATTCCCCTGGTGGTGGCCGGCCAGGCCCGGCAGGACGACGCCTGGCTCGCCGCCCATATGGACGGTCGCTTCGTCTATCCGGGCAGCCTCGACAAGACCGCCCGGCAGGCGCGCGGCTGGACCGATGCGACGGCCGGGCACGGCGCTTTCATCAGCGCTTTCCACCTCGATCTGCTCGACCAGGCCGACGCACCGGCGACGCCGATCCGCTTCGGCGCCCGTGTCGGCCGCAAGGGCCTTGTCGCGCATTTCCGCGCCTTGGCGGCGGCGGGTGTCGATCACGTCGCCATCAATCTGCGGCAGTCGGCCCGCCCGCCTGCCGAAGTCCTCGATGAACTCGCATCGGACGTCATGCCGATGCTGACCAGGAAACCCGCGGCGCTGGCCGCCTGACGATCCCAGGAGACGAAAATGCAGACCATCAGTGTCCATGGCGCTGTGATCCCCACCCTCGGTTTCGGCGTGTTCCGCATGTCGGATGCCGAAGTGGAGCGCGTCGTTCCCGCTGCCCTCGAAGCCGGCTTCCGCCATTTCGATACAGCCCAGATCTATCAGAACGAGGCCGCGCTCGGCCGCGCCCTCCAGGCCGCCGGCGCCCGCCGCGAGGAGCTGTTCCTGACCACCAAGGTCTGGGTCGACAACTACAGCCGGGCCAGGTTCGCGGCCTCGGTCGATGAAAGCCTCGACAGGCTGAAGGTCGACCAGGTCGACCTCCTGCTGCTGCATTGGCCGGGTGACAAGGTCGCCATCGCCGATCAGGTCGAAATGCTGAACGCCGTCCAGGCCGCCGGCAAGACCCGCTTCATCGGCGTGAGCAACCAGAATATCGCCCAGATGAAGGAGACGGTAGCACTGAGCCAGGCGCCCATCGTCACCAACCAGGTCGAACTTCACCCCTATCTCGACCAACGCGCCCTCGCCGCGGCCGCCAAGTCCATGGGCCTGGTCGTCAGCGCCTATTACGGCATGGCCGACGGCGCTGTGCCCCGCGATCCGCTGCTCCAGCGCATCGGCGCGAAATACGGCAAGAGCGCCGCGCAGGTTGCGCTACGCTGGCTGGTCCAGCAGGGCTTCGTGGCACTGTCCAAGACCGCCAGGCCCGAGCGCGTAGCCGAGAATGTCGCGATCTTCGACTTCGTCCTGAGTGAGGACGACATGGCGGTGATCGGCGCGCTCGCCCGTCCGGATGGACGCCTCGTCAACCCTCCGGGTCTCGCCCCGGCCTGGGACGCCTGAGGAGGATCGATGATGAGCACGAACGGTGTCGCTTCCGGCGACGAGCTTCGGCAGGGGTTCAACTGGCCCCTGCTCGCCTTGGCCATCGGCGCCTTCGGCATCGGGACGACCGAATTCACGCCCATGGGCCTGCTGCCGGTCATCGCCGACGGCGTGGGTGTCACGATCCCGACGGCCGGCATGCTCGTCAGTGCCTATGCGATCGGCGTGATGCTGGGCGCCCCGATCATGACGCTCGCCTTCAGTCGTTTCGGCAAGCGCGCCGCCCTGATGCTGCTGATGGGCATTTTCACCGTCGGCAACATCCTGTCGGCGCTCGCGCCGGGATATGCCACCCTGCTGCTCGCGCGGCTGGTCACCAGCCTCAACCACGGCGCCTTCTTCGGTCTCGGCGCCGTGGTTGCCGCCAGTGTCGTGCCCAAGGAGAAGCAGGCCAGCGCGGTCGCGACCATGTTCATGGGCTTGACGATCGCCAATATCGGCGGCGTACCCGCAGCCACCTGGATCGGCCAGCAGATCGGTTGGCGCATGGCCTTCGCCGGTACGGCCGTGCTCGGCCTCCTCGCCATCGCCTCGCTGTGGCTGGCGCTGCCGAAGGGAGAGCCCGGCAAGGTGCCGGACGTCAAGCGCGAGCTCGGCGTCCTCATCCGCCCGGCCGTCCTGCTGGCAATGGCGACGACCGTGATGGGTGCCGGCGCCATGTTCACGCTCTACACCTATGTCGCTCCGGTGCTGGCGGACCTCACCGGCGCCTCGGACACCTTCGTCACGCTCGCGCTGGTGCTGATCGGCGTCGGCTTCACCCTCGGCAACGGCCTGGGAGGCCGCCTCGCCGACTGGTCTCTCGACGGCGCCACCAAGATCTTCCTCGCCGCCCTCGCGCTTATCATGGTGCTGTTGCCCTTGGTGTTGACGAGCCATGTCGGGGCGGCGATCGGGCTGCTCGCCTGGGGTGCTGCAACCTTCGCCATCGTCCCGCCGGTACAGATGCGGGTGATGCAGGCGGCGGCGGAAGCACCCGGCCTAGCCTCCTCGATCAATGTCGGCGCCTTCAATCTCGGCAATGCGGTCGGTGCGGCTGTCGGCGGCGGGGTCATCAGCCTTGGCTGGGGCTACGCGGCGGTTCCCGTGGCCGGCGGTGCGCTTGCCGCAGCCGGCCTGGCGCTGGTGTGGCTCGGCCGGACACGGACTGCCCTGGCCTGCCAGGCCTGAGCCAACGATCGCAAAGGTGAAACGAACATGAATCCTATCGCATTTCCTCTGGCCGGACAGCAGTTCGAGGTCGACTACGGCGACCTCGTCGCCACCAATGCCTATGCATCGGATGGCCCCTCACTCCGCTATGAGATCACCAAGGGACCGCTGACCGGCAACAAGGCGACTGTCGGCTTCGAATGGCGGCAACTGGCCGGACAGTCCTATGCCATCTCCTGGCAGGAGGCCGACGGCTCCACGGTCGTCCATATCGACGACTTCGAAGCGGGGCGCTCGCTCGCCTTTTTCACGACGCCGGATGGCACGTTCTTCCGCCTGGAAGGCAGCCTGCGGCCGCTCGCTGCATCATAAGGGTGGCAGGCCTGGTGCCGACGGCGCAACCAGGCCTGCAGCAACGGTCCAGGAGGCCTGGAATGCTCGAGCACAGGCGCTACATTCAAACGCCGGACGGCTATTTCATGGTCCTGCGGCAGGGCGACGACGTCTTCGCGCGGCTTGAAGCCCTGATGAAGGAGGAAGCGGTTCCGGCTGCCGGCTTTGTCGGCTTCGGATTTCTCCGGCAAGCGACCTTCGGGTTCTTCGATTTCGACAACAAGGCCTATCGCCCGAAAACCATCGAGAATCTGGAGCTCGCCAACATGACCGGCACCCTGGCCTGGAAGGATGGCGAGCCCGCGATTCACGCCCACGGCGTGGCGGCGGACAGCACCTTCCAAACCTTCGGCGGCCACCTGCTTGCGCTCGAGGTCGGTCGTGGCTCGCTGGAGATCCATGTGTCGGTCTTTCCGACGCGACTGGAGCGGGCGCTCGATCCGTCGATCGGCGCGAATGTGCTGCAGCTCTGACGCAAAGATCGCGGATCCCGCACTCGCGGCCCGATCGGCGGTCTTTCCCCGGGACGCGGCGTTCCGCGCCGAACGCGTTGCGCAGGGCAGCATGAGCTGACGCAAAACGATGCGCCGAGCCGGGGCGCAGCTCTCGGCAGAAAGGGAGGAAAACCCTGTTTCGGCACCGGATCACCTGTGACAAGGTTTGCAACGGCTTACGCCGCACGGCTATACCGGATGCCCCATTCTACAGGATCGCCCCGTGCCCAGCAGCGAGTTCGAAGATACCATGCCAGCCGGGGCGAATCTTGCCGAGGAACTCGAGCGCGCCCGCGTGGCCTGGCTCTATTTCGTGGGAGGCCAGACCCAGCAGGAAATCGCCGAGCGCATGAACATCACCCGGCTGAAGGTGAACAAGATCATCGGCCAGGTCCGGGATACAGGCAAGGTGCAGATCCGTGTCAGCTTGCCGCTGAGTGACTGCATCGATCTCGCGGAGAGGGTTTCGGCACGATACGGCCTGGTCGAGTCGGTCGTGGTGCCGGACGTGACGGACTATCTCGAGCAGAAGCGCGTCATCGGCGAGGCGGCCGGCATGCTCGCCAGTTCCCTGATCAATGGCCAGGACATGGGCGTGGGCATCGGTTCGGGCCGCACGCTCAGCTATGCCGTGCGCGCGTTGACGGCGAAGCTGCGACCGACGAGCTGGGTGGTCGGGCTGACGGGCGGTGTCACCAGCGGTTCCTCGACGAATACCTTCGAGGTGGCGACGGCCTTCGCCCGCTCCCTCGGCGTGGAATGCCACTATTTGACGGCGCCGATCTATTGCGCCAATCCGGAAAGCCGCAACGCGGTGCTTCTGAACGAGGAGTTGACTGATGTCCTGGCGCGCACGGAAATTGCCGACATCGGCCTCGTTTCCTGCGGCCCGCTATCGCATGACACTTCGCTCACGCAGATCCGGGTCGTGAAGGATCATCTCGACGCCATTCTCAATCTGGGTGCCGTCGGCGAATTCATGGGGTGCTTCCTGGATTACCAAGGCCGCCCCGTCGACCACTTTCTCAACGAGTCGACCATCGCCCTGCCGCCTGACAAGCTCAAGATAAAGCCGATCTCGGTGCTGGTTTCGGGAGGCACCGACAAGATCCCGATTATCCGGGCGATCCTGCGGGCAGGATATGTCAACCGCCTCGTAACCAATGAATCGGTTGCCAGAGCCCTTCTGCAGGGGCCACGCTAGAGCATCGTGCCGAAAAGTGGATGCCGGTTTTCGGCAAAAGCGATGCGACAACGATAACCTACAGCATCAATGCTTGACCGACCAAGCATCGTCCTTGCGAGCGGGCCAAACATCGTGGCCGTTGGCTAGGCCGCCGGGGCAGGCCCGGCGGCGACAAATGTCCCGTTTCTTTCAACACTTCGGCCAAGCTGACCAGGACGTGCGCGCCGCCTTGTCGGTATTCAGCCGACGGCGCGCTCGCGCGCTTCGGACATGGCCCTCAACATGACATAGGTCGAAGCCGCACCCGGATCGATATGCCCCATGGAGCGCTTCCCGAGTTTGGCGGCGCGGCCGCGCCGCGCCTCCATTGCCGCCGTAGCCTCCATGCCATCCTTGGCACCATCCCTTGCGGCAATCAGGATATCGAGTGTCGAGCCTTTTTCCTGCGCGCGCTCCAGAGCCGCGGAGACGGCCGGCACCCAGGCATCGATCATGGTCTTGTCACCGGGCTCGGCGCGTCCACGGTCGCGGATCCCCTGGCAGGCCGCGGAAAGCCAGGCCGCCAAGGCTTCGGAATCGAGATTGAGACGATTGCCGACCGCCGTGCCTGCCCGCAGGAAAGCGGTCGCGTAAAGCGGCCCCGAAGAAGCGCCGACGGCATCGAGAAAGGCCTTGGCCATGCGCTTGCATATGCCCTCGATCGCCTCATTGTCCGGCCCATCGTCAAGAGCCTTCTGCACCGCCCGCCAGCCGACTTCCATGGTGACGCCGTGGTCACCGTCGCCAATGACCCCGTCGAGCTCGGAGAGCCAATCCTTCTCCGCGATGATCTGGTCGCCGACATTCTGCATCATGGCCCGGAACAGGGCGGGCGTGATGTCGCCATCGGCGATGAGTTCACGAGCGGCTTCCATTGTCGTCGCGCTGCGATCGGGTGTCCGTTCCGGCTGGCGCCGCACCCTGCCCTTCTCCGCGACCGGTTCCATTGCGCCGACGGTCAGGGCCAAAGTCCGGCAGGGATGGTCAAGCAGAGCCTGGAGCCTGTCATCGAGCTTCATCAGCGTCACCGAAGCGCCTGCCATTTCCAGCGACGTCGCGTATTCGCCCACCCAGGACGCGTGGATCTTCACATCGAGGGCATCGAGGCGCTGCTTGACGCGCCGGAACATCACATAGAGTTCGATTTGCGATGTGGCGCCGAGGCCATTGACCAGGACGCTGACCCGGTCGCCTTGCTTGAGTGCGAGCTCCCTGGCCAGATTGTCCATCAGTTCGTCGGTGACGACGTCGGCCGTCGCCAGTTTCTGGCGCCGAATGCCCGGCTCGCCATGCAAGCCCATGCCGATTTCCATGTCTTCGGCACCGATGGTGAAATTGGGCTTGGCTGTTTGCGGCAGGGAGCAGGGACTGAGCGCCACGCCCATGGAGCAGGTTGCGTCATTCGCCGCGCGGGCCAGCGCTTCCACCCGTGCGAGGGGCTCGCCGAGATCGGCGGCAGCGCCGGCGATCTTGAAAACGAAGAAATCGCCGGCAATGCCGCGACGCTCGTTCTTGCGTTCGGGCGGCGCGGAGGCAACGTCGTCTGCCACGGCGACCTGGCGCACATTCACGCCTTCTCCGGCCAGTTCCTCCGCCGCCATGGTGAAGTTCAGCACGTCGCCGGTATAGTTGCCATAGAGCAGCAGCACGCCGGCGCCTCCATCGGCGGCGTGCGCCGCTTCGACGATGTGCGCCGGGGACGGAGAAGCGAAGACATTGCCTACCGCTGCGGCATCCGCAAGGCCGCGCCCCACATAGCCCGCAAAGGCAGGCTCATGGCCGGATCCCCCGCCGATCACGATGCCGACCTTGCCGGCGCGCGGTCCGTCCACGGCGACAATGGCGCGGCCTGTTTGCCCGTCCACGCGCAGCAGGTCGGGATGTGCGCCCGTCATGCCCTCGATCATTTCCTGGATGATCTGTTCGGGCGCATTGATCAGCTTCTTGGTGGAGACTTGTTCGTTCATCGTTTCTTGTTCCGCGAATTCTTCAATCATGTCCGTTCAAGCTGCTTCGCCGCGCAGATAGCGACGAGAGATGGCATCAAAGGAGATTGCCAGCACGACGATCGCACCCGAGACAATGCCCTGCCAGTAGGGCGATACGCCAAACAGGACGATGATATTTTCGATGATGGCAATGATACCGGCGCCGAGAATGGCTCCGATCGGGCTGCCCACGCCGCCCGTGGTGGCGACGCCGCCGATCACGCACGCCGCGATGGGGGCCAGCACCCAGGTATCGCCGATGGATGGCTGGGCCGTTCCCAGGCGCGCCACCATGAGGACACCCGCCAGCGCCGCGAGAGCGCCGGCCGCCACGAAGACGATCAGCCGGACGAGGTCGACACGGATCCCGAGCATGCGCGCGGCGCCCCGGTTGTTGCCGATCGCATACATGTAGCGGCCGAACGGCGTTTTCACCATGACGAAGGTGGCGACGAGGAGGGCACCGATCATCGCCACGAAGGGAACAGGCACGCCGAACAGGTCGCCGCGGCCGAGATATTGGATCTGCTGCGGAATACCGGTGATGGCGACGCCGCGCGTCAGGACCAGATTCGCGCCGCCATAAATGCCCGCCGTGCCGATCGTCAGGACGAGCGAGTGCAGCCGCAAGCCGGTGACAAGCAGCCCGTTGGCAAACCCCAGGGTCGCGCCGAGGGCGATGGCGAGCAGCATTGCCGTATAGGGCTCGATGCCGAACTTCATCATCAGGACACCGGAGGCGATCCCGCAGAGGCCGCCTATCACGCCCAGCGACAGGTCGAGTTCGCCCAGCACCATCAGCATGGACTGCGCGATGGTGATGAGCCCGACGAAGGCGATGCCGCGTGCTACGACGGACATGTTGTAGGAGGTCAGGAAATAAGGTGAAACGATCGCCGACAAGGCGAAGATGACCGCAAGGGCCGCAAGGACTCCCGCGAGCGGATCGCGCAGGACCGTGGCAAGTGATTTAGGCGACATCGGCGTTCATCTCGGTTCCAAATATGGCGCCCACCAGCGTTTCCGTGGCCGTGTCGGCCGTGACGTATTGGCCGGTCAGGCGCCCGTTATGCATGGTTATGATGCGGCTGGCACATTTGCGCAGTTCGGCGATCTCGGAAGAAATGAGAATGACTCCCACACCTTCCTCGGCCAGCCTTTTCATGATCCGGTAGATTTCGGTCTTGGTGCGAATGTCGATGCCTTTGGTCGGCTCATCGAAAATCAGGATCTGCGGCCGCGTGGCCAAAGCGCGGCCGATGATCGCCTTTTGCTGATTGCCGCCCGACAGATGCGAGATACGCTTGCCCATGCCGGCGGTGCGGATGCCGTACTCGTCGATGATGGTCTGGACCGCACCGCGCTCTCGCTTCTGGCTGATGCCCAAGGGGCCGACGGTGAGCGACAGGATGGAGATGCCGATATTCTCGCGCAGCGAAAGTTGCGGGAATATGCCGTGAAGCTTGCGCTCCTCGGACAGATAGAGCATGCCGGCCTCGACCGAGCGGGACGTATCGTTGAGCTGCCAGTCCTTACCGGCAACCATGACCTTGCCGGCGGTCGCCTTGCGATAGCCGAAGATGGTTTGCATGATTTCGGAGCGCCCTGCCCCGACAAGGCCGGCGAAACCAAGGATTTCGCCGCGGCGAAGATCGAATGAAATATCGCTGAAGCGCGGACCGGTCAGGCCCCTGACTTCCATGATCGTATCCGTCGCGTTGCCCGCAGGATGGAAATGCTCGTCCAGCGCCACATGACGACCGGACATGGCGCGTATGAGATCCGGCTCCGAAATATCGGCGATCTGTCCGCTCTCGATCTTCTCGCCATTGCGCAGAACCGTATAGTCGTCGCCGATGGCAAAAACCTCATCCATCTTGTGGCTGATGAAGATAATCGCGTGGTTGCGATCGAGGAAGCCGCGCATGACCTTGAAGACACGCTCGACTTCGACGCCGGTAAGCGCGGAGGTCGGCTCATCGAGGATGAGCACCTTCATATTCTTGTTCGTGGAAGCGCGTGCGATCTGGAGCAGTTGCTGATCCGAGACCGAAATATTGGCCACGAGATCCTGGGGGCGGGCCTCGATGCCGAAACGGTCGAGATAGGCCTGCGCCTCCGCCATCAGGGCGCGACGGTTGAACAGCATGCCACCGTGGCCCGTGCGGTTCAGGGGCATGAAGAGGTTCTCAGCAACGCTCATCTGGGGAAACAGCGTGAGCTCCTGAGGCACATAGGCGATATTTCGATAAAGGGAGGGCTCTTCGGTGGGATCGCGACCATCGATCCTGATGGTCCCCCGCGAGGGATGTTCCGTGCCGGTGAGAATCTTGACCAGGGTCGATTTGCCGGCCCCGTTTTCGCCGGCCAGGATATGAGTGCGCCCGAGCTCGACCTTGAGATCGACCCCATTGAGCGCAGTCACGCCGGGAAAGTCCCTGCCCAGTCCGGTGGTTTCAAGATAGGCCATGGACCAAGTCTTTCACTGTGGACGAATAAGGCGCGGGCCAAGGAACCCGCGCCTGTTTACTACTTGCGAAAGATGCTCAGCCGCCCACATTCTGCTTGGTCAGGAAGGCGTTGCCGGTGTCGATGAAATCGGGAACGGGCGCTCCGGTCGCCTTTGCCCACAACATCATCACAGACCAGTAACCCTGCAGTTCAGGCTGGGACGCCGATGAACTCTCCGCGACGCCATTGCGGATCATATCGAGCATTTCCGGCAGGTTATCGAGGCCGACAAGCGTGACCTTGCCCTGCTTGCCAGCTTCGACGATGGCCTGGCCGATGCCGATCGGCCCCGCGGCATCGGAGGCAACCCAGCCCTTGAGATCGGGATGCGCCTGCATGATGGCGGCGGCCTGCTGCTGAGCGGTCTGGATGCTGTCGTTGTCGATCCCTTCGGCCACAACCTTGATGCCGGGATTTTCGGCAAACACCTTGCGATGGCAATCAGCCCGGATCGCATGGTTGGGCGCGGTCGGCACGCCCATCATGATGGCGACTTCGCCCTTGCCGCCGAGAAGTTCGACGAGGCGGCGCGAAGCAATCTTGGCCTGTTCGCAGAAATCCGATCCGATATGGGTGATCGACATGCCCTCGGGCGGCACGGAATCGAACAGGACGAGCGGGATCTTCTGGCCCTGGGCTTCTTCCAGCGAAGCGCGGTTGCCCGAAGGATCCAGAAGATCGATCGCCAGGCCATCGGGATGCGTGGCGAGCGCGCTGTCCAGGATCTGGTTCTGTTGCACGACATCCGCGGACTGGGGAGCGGAATAGACGATTTCGACATTGGCGCCCGTTTGCGCCTTCAGTGCCGCCGCAGCCTGCTGGGCGCCCTGATTTACCTTGTCGAACCAGGGATGGACGACCTTCGGCACGATGACAAAGCGATAGCTATCCTTCTTGACGGTACCGGGCGCGCTTTGAGCCAGGGCTGTAGCGGGCAGAGCAAAAGCGGCACATGCGATCAGCGTCGCGAGCTTATTCATGGAGTCCTCCCTCTATGGTCGACAGGCAGAACAAGTCCGCCTGCGGCGTACCGGCTGACTGCAGTCAGTTCCGGCCACCTTCGGCAATCGATACACATGTATTTTCATTTTTACAAGAGTTATAGGAGTGTATGGATAGAGGCATCCGCGGGAGCCATCGGGCGCCTCACGGCCGGGGGCCGGGTCTTTGAGTTGCAGGATCTGGAGAAGGATCGTCTGGCTCGATCGGCGGCCTTGCGGCGGCGTTTGACGTCTCCCTGGCCGCACTGGCATGCCGTGGGGCGGGCATGAAGCGCCGGGCAACGGCCCCTGATCAAGTCGAACGCAGGATGGGGCGAAGCCGTTTCGATCACGCAGGCCGCTGACCCGAGCGGCGCGGAACTATATCCCCTCGCCTGCGCAGCAGGCGCGAGGCCGACGGTCTGCAGATCCTGGATCGCAGGGATCCAAGCCTCGCGGCCAGCCTTTCGGCAAACGTGCCTCCTCTGCCGAACGAAGCGCGTCGTTGCCCGAGGCTGCCGCCCGCCTTTGGGTCATGAGGGCCGGATTTGCGGGACGCTTCCGGTTCAGTGCTTGATCGGCACGGTATTCATGAAGGCCAACGTGTCATCGAACGACCGAATGCCTGCATCGGAGCCGAGCCCCGTCGCCACCAGTGCCGCCGATGCCTGGGCAAAATTCAAAGCGGTTTTCAGGTCCATCCTGCGATGCAGGGCCGTGATGAAACCCGCATCGAACGCATCGCCGCATCCGGTCGTGTCCACCACCTCGATCTGGAAGGCCGGCTGGCGAACGATCTCGCCGTGAGCGTCCATGAAGCACACGCCATCGCCGCCGAGCGTGAATACGCAATGCTTCACGCCGCGATCGAGGAAGAACCGGCCCGCACTCTCGATCTCGGACGCGCCGGAAATCTGCCGCGCTTCCTCGATGGAGGGCATGAAATAGTCGATATAGGGAAACAGGGGCGCAATAAGATCGAGCGTGCCGTCATTGGCCCCGAGCAGGTCGAACGTTGTCGTCCGCCCACGCGCCTTTGCCTCGGCCAGCAATTTGCGGCTCGGCTCTCCGTCGAGTCTGGCCAACAATCCGGTACCACCCAGGTGGATGATCGCCGGAGCCAGCACCGCATCTAGGGCGCTTTCGGCAACCTCGAAGTGATCGGAGGCCCCTCGGGCATGGAGCGCCGGCCGGTCGCCATTGCGCCGGATATTCAAGATGGTCGACGATGTCGGCACACCTGTCAGGCGCTGCATCTGAGCCGTATCGACGCCGAAGCGCTGAAGAGTTGCAAGAACGAAATCTGCCTTCTCGTCGTCGCCCACGGCACCGACTGCAAGGCAATTCAGCCCAAGTTTTGCAAGATCCACCACCGTTCCACCGGCGGTGCCTGCAACGGTCAGCCTGATTTCGTCGATGAACTCCACATTGCCGCCGGCTGGAATGGCATCGACCGGGCGTCCGAGCACGTCGAGAATATAAAGCCCAATGACCGACACGTCGTGAGACATGGAAACCTCATCAAATAAGACACATGATTGGCTGGCGGCGCTGCAGGCGCCTGCTAGCTACGATTGCGCAAGGCGAAAATGGTGCCCGCGATCAGGATGAAGATGCCGACGATGGCCAGTTGCAGCGTGCTTGGAATACCCACGAAGATCAGCACGTTGCTGACCAGCGTTATCAGGAGCACGCCAAGCAGCGTCCCGATCACCGATCCGGAGCCGCCCGTGATGCGGGCGCCACCCAGAACGACGGCCGCGATGATTTCAAGCTCCATGCCGGCCAGATCGAACGGATTGGCGAGGCGATTGCTCGAAACGTGGATCACACCGGCAATGCCGGCGAGCAGCCCGGCATAGGCAAACACGAACACCCGCACGCGAAACAGATTGATGCCCAGACGTTCGGCAATCGCAGAATTGCCGCCGATGGCGAAGATGGCGCGGCCCATCAGCGTGCGCTCCAGGATGTACCATGTGACGAAAGCGGCAACGGCCAGCACCAGAACGGTCGCGGGCAACACGGACACAACGCCATTCGAGGCGCGGTGGGTGAACAGCGAGGCCTTGCCGAAAGCATCCATCGCGGCCGGGATGTTCATGAACAGGGCGGTCCCGATGAAGGTCAGCAGGAAACTGCGGATGACATATTGCGTGCCGATCGTGACGATCAGCGACGGGGCCTGGAGTTTTTGCACGAGCAGCCCGTTTACGATTCCAAAGGCCGCGCCGCCGAGGGCCGCAAGGATCAGGATGACCGTCATCGGCATGCCCGGGAACCAGTTCGTGACGACCATGGTCAGGACATACATCACGAAGGCGGCAATCGCCGTGAACGACACGTCGATGCCCCCGGACGCCAGCACGACCAGCACCCCCATCGCAAACAGCCCGCGCACCACCGACGCGCGCAATATGTCGACGATATTGCTCATCTGGAGGAAGTCGGGATTGGCGGCGATCACGACCAAGCAGGTCGCAATCGTCAGCGCCAAGGTGAAGAGCTCGGGCCGGCGCCCCATCAAGTCCCACCCGCGGAGCAGGAAGCCGCGGCGCTGGGGGGCGGCAGCGGTCGGCGATGCCATCTCGGTCATTGCGCGATCTCCTTCGACGTGCCGGCCATGGATTGATAGATCGCGTCTTCCGTCAGCCCTTCGGCCTTGTGCGCGGCCACGATGCCGCCGTGGCGCATGACGAGAATGCGGTCGCAGTTCTGCAGAAGCTCCGGCAAATCATCGCTGATGATGATGACTGCCATGCCTTCATCGGCCAGGCGCTGGATGATCCGGAAGATCGTGTCTTTCGACCCCACATCCACGCCGACGGTCGGCCCGTGCAGGATGAGCAGTTTCGGGTTGATGGTGAGCCACCGCCCGATGAGCACCCTTTGCTGGTTGCCGCCGGAAAGGGACTGAACCGGAACCGCCACGTCCGGCGCGACGATCTGCAGGTCGGCGACGCTGGCTTCCGCGGTGCGACGAGCACTGCGGGAACTGACGATGCCGAGCGCATTGCGCAGACGATCCAGGATCGGCAGCGTTATGTTGTCCTGGATCGACTTTTCAAGGAACAAGCCCTCGGTAAGGCGATCCTCGGGCACATAGCCAATGCCGTTTTGTATGGCTTGCAGCGTCGATTGAGGCGCGATCGTCTTGCCGGCCAGGCGTATCTTGCCGCCAATCGCCGGCTTCACGCCGGCCAGCGCCAGAGCCAGCTCGTTGCGGCCGGAATCCAGCAACCCCGTGACGCCCAATATCTCGCCCTTTCTCACGCTCAGCGAGATGTTTCGAAAAGCCCGGCCATCATCGAGATTCTCGACTTGGAGCAGGACATCGCCAAGTTTCGGGTCGGTGCGATAGCGTGTCTCGCCGATCTCGCGGCCCGTCATCCACCGGCTGAATTCAGCCTTGCTGTGATCGGCGACATCGAGTTCGGCGACCTTCAGCCCGTCGCGCATGATGATTGCGCGGCCCCCGAGCAATTTGCACTCGTCGAGCTTATGCGTGACGAACAAAACCGCGACACCCTTGGCGCGCAGCCGCTCGACAACGCCCAGCAGATTTTCGACTTCCTGGCGCGTAAGGGATGTCGTCGGCTCATCCATGATGACCAGGCGCGCTTCGGAGGCGACGGCGCGGGCAATGGCGATCAACTGGCGCGTCGCAAGCGGCAGCGTGTCCGTGCGGCGGGTGAGAAAATCGCTGCTGGTCGGAAGATGCACTTCCGCCAGGGCCCGGCGCGCCGTTTCATGCAGCGCCTTGACATTCAGCCTGCGGACCAGACGCCCCGACGCCTCGACGAGCTGCTCGGTAAACGCGACGTTCTCGGCAACAGAAAGGTTGGGGAGGAGCGACAGGTCCTGATAGACCGTCTCGATGCCGGCCCGCAGCGCCCCGATCGCGCCCAGGTCGCCGGCCCGGCTTCCGGTCGACTGGCCGTCGATCAGGATTTGCCCCTCATCGGCAGGCTGGGCGCCGGAAAGGATCTTGATCAGCGTGCTCTTGCCGCAGCCATTCTCCCCCATCAGGTGATAGATCTGCCCCGCCTGGATCGTGAGGCTGACATCCTTCAGCGCCACGACGCCGCCGAAGGACTTCCGGACGTTTCTGACCTCGAGAAACGGCGGCACAGAGTGCGGCGTGGGATCGGTCGCGTGCATGGCAAATTCCTATAGCGTTTTGCGATTTGATTGAATCGCTTCAAATCGCAAAGACGCGTCGAACCAAAGAGTTAGAGCAAACAAGTGTTCACACCTGAACGCGCCTTGCTCTAGAACTCCCCGACGCGCCTTCCGGCGCGGGATCGATGCCCGGCGGAAGACGCATCGGCGAGCGATGCTCGTTGTCAGAACGGGAACTTCTTGTAGTTGGACTTGTCGACATCCACCCAGGCCTGGCCCTGCATGATGATGCCCTTGCCCGGTCCCTTGATGACGGTCATCTTTTCGTAGCCCGGCACGCCGAGATTGACCCCGTCCTTGATCTCTTCGCCCTTCAAGACCATCTCTGAGACCTTGTTCATGACGTAGCCGGCATCCTTGGGATCCCAGAAGAAGATCTGATTGACGGCGCCGCTTTCCAGATAGGGTCCGGTATCCTTGGGAAGACCGAGGCCGTAGACGCAGACCTTGCCCTGAAGCCCGGCTTCTTCCACGGCGCGGCCAATACCGATCACGTCAATGGCAGAGGAGCCCTGGAAGCCCTTGATGTCCGGATATTTGCGCAGAATCTCCTTGGCCTTTTCATAGGCGCGATTGGCGTCGTTGAAGGATTCGTTCTTGGCGGCAACCAGTTCCATGCCCGGATATTTCTTGGCATTTTCCGCGCCGGCATCGACCCACTGGTTATGCGTCAAGCTGCCCAGCGAGCCGACGAACGACGTCCATTTGCCCGACTTGCCCATGCAGGCGGAGAGCTTTTCGTTGATACGCGCACCGAAGGCCTTGTTGTCGAAGGCTTCGATGTCGACATCGGTATTCTTGAGGCTGTCCCCCTCATGGGTGATGACCTTGATCCCACGCTGAGAGGCTCGGCGAAGCACGCCTTCGAGTGCCGACGGGTCCATCGGAACAACGGCGATCGCCGATACTTTCTTGGCGACGAGATCTTCGATGATGCGGGCCTGCTGAGCCGCGTCTGCCTTGGCGGGGCCGATCTGGCTGGCGCTTAAGCTTGGGTTGTCCTTGCCGAACGCATCCACGCCTTCATTCATGCGGATGAACCAGTTTTCGCCGGTGACCTTGACCACCGTCACGATGGATGGCTTGTCCTGGGCAAACGAAGCCCCGGCCATCAACACGCCTGCCAGCATCGTACAAGCTGCCAGTTTGGTAATTTTGCTCATAGTTTCCTCCATTTTAAGCAAAATCGTCTTCTAGGATCGGCACTGCCGGTTCTATGGGATCTTGACGGTGCCGAGCCGATCGCGAACCGGGCTATCGTCGCTTCGGCTTGAGCCAGACGCCCAGGTGCACCCACGAAAAGGCCAGGAGGGCCAACAGCAGGACGCCCCAGGCAAGGTCGCGGAAGAAATTCGAAATGTTCATGAAGTTGAACAGGCTCGAGAGAATCTGCAGCGCCGTCGCAGCCAGCAGCACACAGACCACCTTGCCGTATCCGCCTTCGGGCTTAACGCCGGCCAGAACGGCAATCAGAATGGCGATCAGCACGTAGGAGCCGCCATAATCCCATTTCACCGAGGAATTGCGGGCCGCGATAATGACCCCGGCAACGGAAGACAGCACACCGCATAGAGTATAGGTAACAAGCAGCATGCGCTTTTCATTGATGCCGCCATACCGTGCTGCCTTGGAATTACTTCCCAGCATCATAAGTTTCATGCCGAAGGGCGTGTATTTCAAAAGAAATGCCAGTCCGGCTGCGATCGCCAGAAACAGCGCAAAGCACACAGGAATACCGAATACCGGCATGTTGCCGAAGTCATCCAGCGGTTCGATAAAGCCCATGGTGATCGCGGAGCCGTTGGTCAGGAACACCGCAATGCCGGTAAACAGGAGCTGCGTCCCCAGTGTCGCGATCAGGGGTGTCAGCCGCGCATAGGCGATCACGCTTCCGTTTACGAAGCCGCCGACCAGGCCCACGAGAAGCGCCAGACCGGTGAAACTCCAGAAAAACAGGGTCGGCGCGTCATCGGCGACGATGAAGTGGCTCGTCACCAGAAAGGCGGCGATACCGGCAAGGTTCGCCAAAGCGATACCCGACAGATCGATACCGCCATTGCCCGAGATCATGGCCAGCATGACGCCGAGTGCCAGAAGGCCGAGTTCGGGAACCTGCGACGCCATGGATTGCAGATTGTAGCTGTCGATGAAACTGGAGCCCGCCAACAGAGCCCCGGCAGCGAGCACCGCGCAATTGATCAACAGCAGAAAAGGCGCCTGCCGGTTCAGGCTATATGACGACACTTTTTCCTCCCGTTTCCGAAGGCTGCGTTTTTCCGGCGAGGCCGGCCAGGTCCGCCGGCAGGGCAACTTCTTTGTCGGTTGTGCAAGAGTTCATTGCCGCGCTCCATCGTTCAGCCTCGAGCATCGGATGCATTTGCCTTGCCTGCATCCAAACGATCGATCGCTTTGACGTTGTCCGCCGACGGCCCGTTTGGATCGAAGCTGGATGCGAGGAAAACGTCGACGATGGCTTTAGCCAGTTCCGGACCGATCACACGGGCGCCCATGGCAATGATCTGAGCATTGTTGGACCTTGCGGCTCTTTCCGCTGAATAGGTGTCATGGGTCAGGGCGGCGCGGATACCTGGCACTTTGTTCGCCGAAATCGACACGCCGATTCCGGTGCCGCAGAACAACAGCCCCCGATCGTATTCGCCGTTGACCACGCTTTCGGCGAGGACCTTCGAGATGTCGGCGTAGTAGCCCGGCCGGCTCAGATCGGTAACCGTGATGTCACCCCTACCGGCCAGATGATGCGCGATGACATCAAGCAGGGGCTTTCCTGCGCCGTCCGCGCCAAGAGCAATCTTCATTGTGGTTCCCTCCCAAGGCAAGCCGGCTGCCCGACGGCCATGGTTCTTGTTCGTTTTTGCAGTTCTTGACATTTGTCGATCCTTATTTGACAATTGTCAATATCGACGCTCGAGCTTGGCTCTCGTGACGTCGACGTGCCCGCCGGCCAGGCGGCGTGCGCATAGGAGGAGAGGAAGCGTGGATCTCTTGCTTGAGGTGGAAGGGCTCAAAAAGTCCTTCGGCGGCGTTGCTGCTTTGCGAAATGGCGCCTTCAAGCTCCATGCTGGTTCCGTCCATGCCTTGTGCGGCGGCAACGGCGCGGGCAAGTCCACCTTCCTGAAGATCCTGATGGGGCTGCATCGCAGAGACGCCGGCTCGATCCGCCGCCGCGGCAAGGCCGTGGAGTTCTCCAGTCCGGCCGAAGCGCTTGCCTCCGGCATTGCCATCATCGAACAGGAGCTCAGCCCGGTTCCCCACATGACGGCGGCCGAGAACATCTTCCTCGGGCGCGAACCGTCGGCACGCTTCGGCGGCATCGATTTCCGCAAGATGAACCGGGAGGCCCAGGCGCTGTTCGATCAGCTCGGCTTCAACATCCGTGCCAGCCAATACATGATGAATCTCTCGGTGGCGCAGATGCAGCTCGTGGAGATCGCCAAGGCGCTCAGTCACGATGCCGAGGTCATCTTCATGGACGAGCCGACCTCCGCCATCGGCGAGAAGGAAGCTCAGCATCTGTTCTCGGCCATCGAGCGTCTCAAGGCCGCCGGCAAGGGGGTCGTCTATGTCTCCCACCGATTGTCGGAAATCTTCCAGATCGCCGACTCCTACACCGTCTTCCGGGACGGCAGTTATGTCGGCAGCGGCGCCTTGGCCGATATCAACCGTCCCGAGTTGATCCGCATGATCGTCGGCCGGGAGCTCGGGGAGGAATATGTCAAGACCAACATCCCCGCGGAGACGGTAAGCTTCGAGGTCAAGGGCCTCTCGGCTCCCGGCAAGATCGACGACATTTCATTTTCCGTGCGACGGGGTGAGATCTTCGGCATTTACGGTCTGATGGGGTCGGGGCGTACGGAGATCTTCGACTGCCTGTTTGGCCTGGACAAGCCGACGGCCGGCAGCATCACTTTGGACGGCCAGCCGCTGGCCATTTCCCGTCCCGCCGATGCCATGCGCGCAGGCATCGCGCTCGTCACCGAAGACCGCAAGCTCACCGGCCTCAATCTCTCCGACAGCGTGCGCAACAACATCTGTCTGGCGAGCCTGCCGGAGCTGAGTCCGGGTTTCACCATGCAGCGCCGGCAGGAACGGGCCGCCTCGGCAGACATGATCGCGCGTTTCGGCATCAAGGCTGCGCGCGATACCATGCCTGTTTCCGGCCTGTCGGGTGGCAACCAGCAAAAAGTCGTGCTCGGCAAGTGGTTCTTGCGCCAGCCCAAGCTTCTCCTGCTGGACGAACCCACGCGCGGCGTCGATGTCGGCGCCAAGCGCGAGATCTACCGCATCATCTGCGATTTCGCGGCAGCAGGCGGCACGGTCGTGATGATCTCATCCGAAATAGACGAGGTGCTCGGCATGTCCGACCGCATCCTGGTGATGCGGCAGGGACGGTCCGCCGGGATCCAACGGCGTGAAGAAACCGACGCGCAGTCGCTCGTGCATCTGTCCACCTGAGACCGGCGCCCTGGCGTATGCCCGGCACAAAAAGGAAATCCACGTGTCCGCTAACCAGAATCCTTCCACCAGCATCTGGCCCGGCAGGGAGCATCGTCGGCTCATCATCCAGGAATACGGCATCTTCATCGCCTTCTTGCTGCTTGCCTTGGTCCTTACGGTCTCCAACCAGTACTTTCTCACCGCGGGCAACATCTCCAACGTATTGCTGCAGACGGCCATCAACGGCGTGCTGGCGGTGGGCATGACGTTCGTCATCCTGACGCGAGGGATCGATCTGTCCGTCGGATCGGTGGCGGCGCTTACGGGCATCATTGCCGCCAGCTTCGCCACCACCTCGTCGACGGCGGGCCTGCCGGGCGCGCCTTATCCGTTCTATCTCGCATTGGCGGCGGGCCTCCTCGTCGGTATCGCCTGCGGCGCCGTGGCCGGTATCATCGTCTCGCGCTTTGCCGTCCCCGCCTTCGTGGCCACGCTCGGCATGCTTTCGGCAGCGCGGGGCCTGACGCTCATCTATGGTGGGGGCCGGCCCGTGCCCGCGCTCACGCCCGAATTCCGCTGGATCGGCACCGGCAGCCTGTTCGGCATTCCTGCGCCGGTCGTCCTGCTCGCCGTGGTGTTCGCCCTGTCCTGGTGGGTGCTGAACCGTACGCGCTTCGGCCGCTACATCTATGCCGTGGGCGGCAACCCGCATGCCGCCAAGACGTCGGGCATCAACGTTGCCCGCATCCGTTTCAGCGTCTACGTCATCTCCGGCGGACTTTCGGGCCTGGCGGGCATGATGCTGGCCGCCCGCACCGGTTCCGCCCTGCCCCAGGCCGGCATCGCCTACGAACTCGATGCCATCGCGGCCGTGGTGATCGGCGGGACCAGCCTGTCGGGTGGCGTCGGTCGTATCACCGGCACGCTGATCGGCGCCCTGATCATCGGCGTGATGAACAACGGCCTCGATCTGATGGGCATCCAATCCTACTACCAGCAGGTTCTCAAGGGCGCCCTGATCGTCGGTGCCGTGATGCTGGATCAGAAGAGAAACCAGGGCGAATAAGCCCGTGCCATCCGGACGCTCGCGCCCGCGATCCAGAACCGCGTGCCGTCATGGCTGCGGCAATTTTCGGAGGAGAACGACCATGAGGAAACTGCTTGTCGCCCTGGCCGCGGCCACGGCGTTGCTGGTGACGCCTGCCCTGGCGCAGGACAAGAAGATCAAGATCGGGGCGGCCCCCTACGGCCTCAACGCCGAGTTCATGCAGATCTGGACAGCGGCGCTGAAGGAGCATCCTGCCGTCAAGAATGGGGAGGTGGAGCTGACCGTGTTCGACGGGCGCTACGATGCGCTCGTGCAGCAGGAACAGTTCAACACGATGATCACGCAGAAATTCGACGCGATCATCTTCGTGCCCATCGACATCGAGGCCGGCGCCACTGCCGTCCAGGCCGCCCATGACGCCGGCATTCCCGTCGTCGGCTCGAACACGCGTGTCCACTCCGACCTGCTGGCGTCCTATGTCGGCTCCGACGACACGGTCTCGGGCTATCTGGAGGCCAAGAGCGTGCTCGACAAGATCGGCTGCAAGGGCAATGTCGTGATCATCGAAGGCCCGATCGGCCAGTCGGCGCAGATCTCCCGTCTCGAGGGCAACAAGAAGGCTCTTGCGGAATGCCCGAATGTGAAGGTCATTGAAGACCAGACGGCCAACTGGTCACGCGCCGAAGCGCAGACGCTGATGGAAAACTGGCTGACGGCACATCCCGGTCAGATCAATGGCGTCATCGGCCAGAATGACGAGATGGCGCTCGGCGCGATCGAAGCCATCAAGGCGGCCAAGCTGAACGTCAAGGACTTTGCCATTGCCGGCATCGACGGTGTCACCGATGCGCTCAATGCGGTCAAGCAGGGCACGATGACCTCGATCCTGCAGGACGCCCGCGCGCAGGCGCAGGGAGCCCTGGATCTTGCCATCTTCCAGGCCAGGAAGGGCGACTACAAGCCGCAATCCGATATCTGGGCCCAGTATCCGACCATGCCGTTCAACGACGGTAAGGCCAAGGAATACAACGTGCCGTGGACGCCCGTCACCGCCGACAATGTCGACAAGCTGCTCGCTGCCCGCAGCAAGTGATTCTTCCGCGCGGGGTAGCGTTTCACCCCGCGCCTCCTACCGCCAGGACCCATCGACATGACCGATATCGCGCCTCAGATCGACCTGACCTTCCCCCTCTCCGGCAAGGTCGCCCTTGTCACTGGAGCCGCCTCCGGCATCGGTGCTGCCGTTGCAACCGCCTTCGTCGCCAAGGGTGCCCGGGTCGCCGTTCTCGACATCAACGCCGAACTTGCCGCCGCGAAGGCGGCCGAGCTTGGGAATGGCGCGCACGCATTCGCGTGTGATGTCACCGATCCTGCATCCGTCAACGCCGCGATCGCGGGTACGAAGGCTGCTTTTGGCGGCATCGACATTGCGGTCAACAGCGCCGGGGTCGTGTTCCTGGCTCCGGCCGAGGATCTGTCGCTGGACCACTGGACCAGGACGATCGACATCAATCTCAAGGGCAGCTTCCTGGTCACGCAGGCTGTCGGCCGGGAAATGATCGGCGCGGGCAAGGGCGGCAGGATCATCAACCTCGCTTCGCAGGCCGGCACTGTCGCCATCGAGGAGCATGTGGCCTATTGCGCCTCGAAATTCGGCGTGATCGGCATGTCCAAGACCTTTGCGGCCGAATGGGGCAAATACGGCATCACCGTCAACACGCTTTCTCCCACCATCGTGCTCACCGAACTGGGCAAGAAGGCCTGGGCGGGAGAAAAGGGCGACGCCGCCAAAAAACGCATTCCCGCCGGCCGGTTCGCCTTTCCCGAGGAAATCGCGGCCGCTGCCGTCTTCCTCGCTTCCGCCGGTGCGGACATGATCAACGGCGCCGATCTGCTGATCGATGGCGGCTACACCATCCTTTGAGCCGAAGCGCTCCAGGAACCCATAGGAGAAATCATGCAGCGTTTCGTCAACAATCCCGACGAAGTCGTCGAAGACACGGTGAAGGGTTTCGTCAAGGCCCATTCCGATATTGTTCGCCTCGCCGACAATCCCCGTGTCATCGCCGCCAGGGATGCCCCTCAGGCCGGCAAGGTGGGTGTCGTCACGGGCGGCGGCTCCGGTCACGAGCCGGCCTTCATCGGCTATACCGGCAAGAACATGCTCGATGCCGTGGCTGTCGGCGAGCTGTTCTCCTCCCCCACGGCCAAAAGCTTCCATGACGCCATCCGCGAAGCCGATGGCGGTAAAGGTGTCGTCGTGCTCTACGGCAATTACGCCGGCGACAACATGAACGTGAAGATGGCGATCAAGCTTGCCGCCAAGGATGGCATCGAAGTGGCGACCGTGGTCGCCAACGACGATGTCTGCTCGGCGCCCCAAGACGAGCGCGAAAAACGCCGGGGCGTTGCTGGCGAAATCTTCATGTGGAAGGTTGGCGGCGCCAAGGCGGCAAAGGGCGCCTCGCTCGAAGACGTCCGTGCCACCGCGCAAAGGGCGATCGACAATTGCCGCTCGATCGGCGTGGGCCTCGGTCCATGTACCTTGCCTGCTGTCGGCCATCCGAATTTCGAGATCGCTCCGGGCACGATGGAGGTCGGCATTGGCCATCACGGCGAACCAGGCGTCCGTGTGGAGCCGCTGAAATCCGCGGCCGAGATCGCTCGCGACATGTGCGGGATCGTTCTCGACGACCACGATCTTCCCGAAGGCACAGAAGTCGCCGTATTGGTTTCCGGCCTCGGCGCGACACCGCTCAACGAACTCTACATCCTGAACGATACGATCGAATCCGAGATCGTCAAACGCGGCCTGAAAATCCATCGCACCTATATCGGCAATTACTTCACCTCTCTGGAAATGATCGGCGCAACCCTGACGGTCATGGCTCTTGACGACGAACTGAAGGAACTGCTCGATACGGACGTGCGCTGCACTGCAATCTTGTAGAGAGAACGCCCCATGCAAACCCTGAACAATGCGGAAGCCGGCAATATCGTTTTGGCCATGGCAGAACGCATTATCGAAAATCGGGCCTATCTCAGCGAAATCGACGGCAAGATCGGCGACGGCGATCACGGCGTCAACATGGCCAAAGGTTTCAACCTGGCTGCCGAACGGCTCAAGGGCAAGAACGCGTCCCTTTCAGGCTCGCTCGATACGCTCGGCACCGTCCTGATGACCGAAATCGGCGGCTCGATGGGACCGCTCTATGGCGTCATGTTTACGGAATTCGCCGAAAAGATCGACGGTGTCGACGCCATCGATGCCACCGCCTTCAGCCGCATGCTGCATGCGGGCCTCGAAGGCATTCAATCCATCGGCTCAGCCAAGGTAGGCGACAAGACGCTTCTCGACACGTTCGTTCCTGCCCTTGCCGCGTTCGACGATGCGAACAATGCCGGCAGATCCTTTGCCGAAGCTCTGGATGCGCTCGTCGAAGCCGCGGAAAAGGGGCGAGATTCCACAATAGATCTGGTCGCCAGGATCGGACGCGCCAGCCGTCTGGGCGAACGTTCCCGCGGAGTCTTGGACGCCGGGGCAACCTCCTGTGCCATCATTCTCAAGGAATTGTCACTCCGCGCCCGCGAGCAGCTGCAATAAGGGACAGCCGATTTGCGCAACATGGCGGCCCCACTTTATGCTTGGAAAGTTGGGCCGCCTTTTGTTGTGAATTTTCGCAAGACGAGACAAAGGCATTGTCCTGCAAGCCTTCCCGACCGACGCAGGAGCGATGGCAAACAAGATGGCGCCGAGTAATAAAACCGCTATGGCCAAGCCCGGTCAGGCGGAATTGACCGATGTCATACCGCTGCGTTATGGCGACGATCCCTATGTGTGGGCCTGCTGGCTCTATTACGAGGACGGGCGCACACAGGGCGATATCGCCGAGATCATGGGAATCTCGCGCGCAACGGTCAACAGCTACCTTGCCGAAGCGCGCAGCCGTGGAATTGTCAGCATTTCCATCGAACCTTCGCGGCTGAGCTCGCTGATAATCGCACAGGAGCTAAAACAGCATTTCGGATTGACCGACTGCCTCGTCGTGCCCAACGATGACGGATCGCGAACCCTGATCGACCGCCTGGGAGCCGCCGGCGCGCAAGCCGTTGCGAAGCTGCTGAAATCCGGCGATACGGTCGCCGTCGCATGGGGGCGCACAGTCCTGTCCATTGCCCAAAACCTGCATATATCCAATCTGCAGGATGTGACGGTCGTCCAGGCCACCGGCGGCACTCGGGCCGGTTTCGCCTACACGCCGGAGCTATGCGCGGCAGCGCTCGCCAAAGCCACGAATGCCCATCTCATCAACATCACCGCGCCGGCCATCGTGTCGAATGCGCAGGTCAAATCGGCTTTCTTGGACGAACCGGTCATTGCCGAACAATTTCAAGCACTGACCCGGGCCAACAAGGCACTTTTCGGCATTTCGTCCCTTCGGCCGAATTCGACGATCCATACCAGCGGATTCTTTGAGGACGTCTCGATACAGGACTATCTGGCCAGAAATGCAGTCGGCGTGATTGCAGGCCGTTTCATCGACTCCCATGGCCACCCCGTTTCCGGTCCCCTAGATGACAGAACCATCGGCATTTCGCTCGATCGGCTGCGGGATAGCGACATGCGCGTTGCGGTTGCCGGCGGTTTCGACAAGGTGCCGGCAATTCTGGCGGCGCTGAGAGGCGGCTATGTCAGCGTGTTGATCACCGATGCGGCGACCGGGCGTGGCATCCTCAACGCCGATGGCGTAGCGCAGATCCACAACAAGCCGGCCCAACGCTTGCGGCAGGAATCCGAGGCTGCCCCGCCCAGCTACAATCGCACCCACATCAAGAAATTTCTCAACAACCCCGATGACGTTGTCGATGAAATGCTTGACGGGGTGGTCAAGGCGCATGCCGCTCATATCGCACCGATCAACGGCTCGAAGCGTGCCTTGGTTGCACGCAATGGTCCGCGTAAGGGCAAGGTCGGCCTGGTCATCGGCGGTGGCTCCGGCCACGAACCCTGCTTTCTCGGTTATGTCGGCAAGGGGCTGGCCGACGCGGTAGCGATCGGCAACATCTTCTCCTCGCCTCCCCCTGTTCCAATCTTCGAATGCGCAAAGGCTGCCTCAGGCGGAGCCGGCGTCCTTTTCGTCTACGGCAATTATGTCGGCGACGTGATGAACTTCGAAATGGCGGCCGAGCTGGCGCAGGAGGCGAACATCCCCACGCGCACGGTGCTGACGACTGACGATATCTCCTCCTCACCGGTAGAGGATCGCGACGGACGGCGCGGCGTGGCGGGCAATTTCTTTGTCTTCAAGATCGCCGGCGCCGCCTGCGATCGCGGGCTGTCGCTCGACGAATGCGAGGCCATTGCGCGCAAGGCCAACAGGCGCACCTATACGATGGGGGTCGCGCTGGAACCCTGTTCCTTGCCGCAAACCCGCCGGCACAACTTCGAGATCGGCCCTGACGAGATGGAAATCGGCATGGGCATTCATGGCGAGCGAGGCGTCATCCGCGAGAAGATGATGCAAGCCGATGAAATCGTCGACCGCATCATGGACAGGGTCTTTTCCGAGATGACGGCCGGCCCGGGCGACCAGGTGGCGGTTCTTGTCAATTCGTTCGGCTCGACCCCCCTGATGGAGCTCTACATTCTGTTCAAGCGCGTGGAAGAGCGCCTCAGCGCCAAGCGGATCGTCATCGCGGCAAACTGGGTCGGCCATTACTGCACGTCGCTCGACATGAACGGTGCATCCATATCCATCCTGCACCTGGATCAGGAACTATCCGATCTCCTGTCGCATCCTTGCGATACGGCCTTTCTTCGGATCACCGAAAAAGGGCCGCTACCTGCGGCCCAATGAGAATTCCACGCTGTTCGGGAGATCAATGCAATGCCGCAAACCGCAGCGCGACGCCTCAGCTGGATGTTCCAGCTGATTGCCCTGTCGATAAAGGCGGAGAAGGAATATCTGTCCGATCTCGACGGCGCCATCGGCGACGCCGATCACGGGATCAGCATGGCGCTGGGGTTTTCGGCCGTCACCAGCGCGCTTGCAAAACTCGACCTTGATGAGGCATCGCCCTCCGACGTCTTCGCGGCAGCGGCATCCGCCTTTCTCGATGCCGTCGGCGCCTCCACCGGTCCCCTTTATGCAACAGGCTTTCAAAACGCCGCCAAGGCCTTGAAGAACCAGCTGTCCCTCGAGCTGCCGGAACAGGTCGCCATCGTCGAAGCCATTACCAAAGGTATCCAACTGCGCGGCAAAGGGCAGCGCGGGGACAAGACGATGCTCGACACATGGATACCGGCAATGGAGGTCGCCGTTCACGCCAAGGCAAACGGCCTGACCATCGGGCAGATGTGGCGCCATATCGTGGAGGCGGGCGCGGAAGGCGCGCAATCGACAAGGTCCATGGTCGCAACCCGAGGGCGTGCCGCCCGGCTTGGAGAACGTTCCCTGGGCCATATGGACCCCGGCGCAGCGTCCGCCCTCATCATTCTACGGGCAATGCAGGAAGCCTTCGCCGAGCGACCGGAATCTTAGGAAGTACGAGCCTGGTTTTTCTGCCACTGGCGATCAAGCCGTGAGGTGGGTCCCGTGGCGCCAAGCCAGGGAGCGCAGGGTTTGCAGCTGAGCCGTGCCGGCGGGCGGAAACTGCGAAGGTCCGTCAGCTGCTTTCACGCGGTATCACGACGAACGGCATCAGCATCATCTCCGGCGGAATTTGCTGCTGCGACCGCTGGGCTTCTATTGCCCGGAGCAGAAGGTTTCCTGCCGCCCGACCGATCTCCTTGGCATCGACGGAAACCGTGGTGATGCTCGGGTAGGCGCAGCGCGCAACCTCGAAATCGCCGAAGCCGGCGATCGCGATACGCCCCGGCACCGCCCAGCCGCGGCGATGGCACTCCATCAGGGCCCCGAAGGCCGACAGATCGGAAACGCAGACCGCCGCATCGACATCAGGCCATTGGGACACCAGATGCACGATGGCCTGGGCGCCCTGCTCCATCGAGATCGGCGGCTTGCCGAAGGAAATGACCCGACCGCGTGGGAGGGCGAGTTGCTCGATCGCCTGGATGTAGCCCTGGCGACGATCGGCGCCGCGAGTGTCGCGATTGCTGGTGCCGCCGATGAAACCGATATTGCGATAGCCACGGCCATGGAGATGATGCACGAGCGCATTCATGGCGGCAGCGTTGGAGAAACCGACGACGTGCTCGATCGGCTTATCTGGCACGTCCCAGGTCTCGATCACCGGGATGCCGGCGGCCTCGAGCAGCTTACGGGTGCGATCGGTGTGGCGGCCGCCGGTGACGATGATGCCTTCGGGACGCCGCATCAGCATCGATTCGACCAGCCGTTCCTCTTTCTCGATCTGATAGTCGGTATAGCCGAGAAGCAGTTGCAGGCCGCTGCCCTCGATGGCTTCGGTGATGCCGCGGGCGGTGTCGGCAAAGTTGGAGCTGTTGATCGAGGGCACCAGTGCAGCCACGAAACCGGAGCGCTTGGAGGAAAGCGTGCCCGCCATCTGGTCGAGCACATAGCCCAGCTCGTCCACCGCAGCCATGATCTTGCCGCGGGTCTTCTCGGAGATCGAGCCCCCCTTCTTCAGGGCGCGCGAAACCGTCATGGTCGACACTCCCGCCCGCTCGGCGACATCGGCCATGGTCGGCTGGCTTTTGAGCGGTCTGTCGTTGTCGCGAGGCATCAAGCAATCCGTTAGGGCAGTTCTGGCGCAATCGCCATAGCCGGAGCGTTACCAGCCCGGCGGGTGATTGTTAACGTAGATGGCATAGAGGGAGCTCTGCGCCGTGATGTAGAGGCGGTTGCGCTTCGGGCCTCCGAAGCACAGATTGGAGACGATCTCCGGAATCGGGATGCGCCCGATCAGACTGCCATCCCGGGCATAAATGCGGACTGAATCGGCGCTGGAAGCCCAGACATTGCCGTCGCGGTCAACCCGAAACCCATCGAAGAAACCAGCTTCGCACACGGCGAAGGTGCGTGCCGGACCGATGGTCTCACCCGAGGCGGACAGATCGTAGGCGTGGATGGCCCGGGGCAACCCTGGAACGTGGCTGGCGCCGGTATCGGCGACATAGAGCAGGCTTTCGTCCGGCGAGAAGGCCAGGCCGTTCGGCTTGATGCGATCGGTGATGACGGGCTGGACCGCGCCGGTGGCGGCGTCGACCCGGTAGACATACGAAGCCCCGATCTCGGAGACGGCGGCATGACCCTCGTAATTGCTGTCTATGCCGTAGGTCGGGTCGGTGAACCAGATCGAGCCATCGCTCTTCACCACCACGTCATTGGGGGAGTTGAGGCGCCTGCCGCCATGGCTGTCGGCCAGCACGCTCCAGCGCCCGTCCGGCTCCAGGCGCGTCAAGCGCCGTCCGCCATGCTCGCAGGCGATCACCCGGCCGGCCTGATCCAGCGTGTGGCCATTATGGTAGCCGCAGGGGCTCTCGAAGACGCTGACCGATCCATCCGTCTCGTCGAAGCGCATCACGCGGTCATTGGGGATATCCGACCACAACACGGATTTGGCGGCCGGCACATAGACCGGCCCTTCGGCCCACCGGCATCCGGTCCAGAGTTTTTCGAGCCGGGCGTGGCCGATGATCAGGGCGGCGAAGCGCTCGTCGAGGATCTCGTAGTCGCTCATCCCTCATCCTCGTTCCGGCGACATCGGGAACTCGTCGGCGCGAAAGACCGTGTGGAAGATGTCGCCATCGAACAGAGGCATCAGTTCGGCGGTGACGGCCCGGCTCTTCGTCCTGACCTCCGAGGCGAGAGCCTCCTCGATGGCGGCGCGCGAGGGGTAGCGGATGGCCAGCACCATGGCGTAATGCGGCTCCGCCACATCGGCCTCTTCCTGACGCAGGACACGCACCTCGTCGGCCCCCGGGAAGCGGGTCCAGAGCGGAACGAGCCTGTCGCGCACGAACTGCGTAAAGGCGTCTTCCGACCCAGGGCGGACGTGGCCGCGAAAAAATGCGCAGCGTATATACATGATTGAGCGACCATTGAAGTGGAGAGAGAGTTGAAGAACTTGGCTCAACCCTCGAATAATGCGGTATAATCTATCTTTCAGCCTGGCAATTGCGGAGGCGCCTACGCGCCCCCGCCACGCTTCCGGCTCAGTTGACACCCCAGATCTTCTTGTAAGCGTCCCTGTAGCCATTGTCGGGATCGAAGACGTTCTTGGGGCCGCCGTCGAAGCCGATATTGTCGGGCGTCACCAGGTGCACGCCGGGGACGTATCCCGACCATTTCTCGCCGGCAAAGGCGCGGTTCAGCTCATCGACGAGTTGCCAGCCCTGCATGGCGAGGGGCTCGGGCACCGTCGCGGCCTGGTGGTCCTTGGCGCGGATGCGCTGATAGGCGGCTTCCGAACCGTCGCCCGCCGAGATGTTCTGGGGATCGCCATCCCCGGCGATGCCGGCCGCTGCCAGCGAAGGCGGCATGAAATCGTAATAGAGATCGTTGATCGCCAGCGAATGGGTCCATTTGGCACCCTGCTGCTGCAGGAGGGTGGTGGTCAGCTGGGGAATGCGGGTGGAAACATCCGAGAGCGGCGTGTCCTGGAAGGAGAGCACGGCGCAGCCCTGGCATTTCTTGATGACCTCCTCCATCGCCCGTCCCTTGGCGATGGCGATGGCATAGGTCGAGTCGGCGAAGATCACCACGCCGGCCTTGCCGTCGGAATCGGCGATCGCCTTCATGGCCGCCACCTTGGCGACTTCCATGGCGTCGGTGGTGACATTGGCGAAGACCGGCGTGCCGTCGAGCGGCCCGGGCTTGGGGCCGGAGTGCCAGCCGACGATGGTGATGCCCTGCTTGGCCGCATCCTCCAGCGCCGCCTTCTGCTCGACCGCATCGCTGCCGCCAACGATGATCGCATCCGGCTTGAGGGCAACGGCCTGGCTGAGCGCCGCGGCCTGGCCGGATACCGTGCCCTGCCCGTCGATCTCACGATAGGTCCAGCCGATCACGCCGGCTGCTTCCTTGACGCCCTGGGCGACGCCCAGGATGCCGCCATTGCGCATGTCTCCAGCCACATAGACAACCGTCTTCCTGGCCGCCGCCTTGGGCCCGGACGTCGGTCCATCCCATTTGTCGGCACGCGCCGCAGCCTTGGCGACGACTGCTTTCGCCTCGTCGACAAAAGCATCCGCCCGCGCCATAGCGGGCGCCAGGGCCAGGGCCGCCAGGCCGGCAGCCGCCATCAACACATTTCGTCTCAACATGATCTCCTCCTGAATGCGACGGGTCGTCAGTTGCCCGTCTTCTTGAAATTTCGGGTGGCCGAGCCGCGTCGGCGCTGGGCATAGCCGGCGATGCCGATCGCGATCAGCAGGGTCACGCCGTTGAACATGGGCTCGACCCAGAACGAGCCGCCGAATTGCTGGATGCCGGCGATGCCGACCGCGAGGATGGCAACGCCGACCACCGTGCCCCAGACATTGACGCGGCCGGGCTTGATCGTCGTCGAGCCCAGAAAAGCGCCGACGAGGGCCGGCAGCAGATATTCGAGACCTACGCTGGCCTGGCCGATACGCAGTTTCGAGGCGAGCAGGACGCCGGCCACCGCCGTCAGGGCGCCGGAAGCCACGAAGGCGCCCATGGTGTAGCGCTGGACCGGGATGCCGTTGAGCGCAGCCGCCTTGGGATTGGCGCCGATCGTATAGAGATAGCGGCCAACAGGCAGGTGCTCGAGGATGAACCACAGGGCGAGGGCGAGAGCCAGCACGTAGAAGCCGGTGATCGGCAGGCCGAAGACCATGGTGCCGTTGAGCGAGAGGAAGCCCTGGGGCAGGCTCGCCACGACCTGGCGTCCCCCCGTATGCCAGAGCGCGACGGCATAGAGCACGGTACCGGTGCCGAGCGTAGCGATGAAGCTGTCGATGCGCGCCACTTCGACCAGCAGGCCGTTGAGCAGGCCGATCAGGGCGCCGAACAGGACGACCACCACCACGGCCACCGGCCAGGGCAGCCCGAACATCGTCTGCAGGCTGATGGCGAGGATGTGCCAGAGCACGATGCCATAGCCGACAGTGAGGTCGATCTTGCCGGCCGCCATCGGGATCATGGCCGCCAGCGAGAGCATGGCGATGATCGCCTTGTCCGCGATGATGGAGCGGACGTTGAGCATGGTCGGAAAGGTCTGCGGCAGCATCAGCGAGAACAGGACGATCAAGAGGACCGTGAGGATCGGTAGGCCATAGACCGGCAGGCGCCGCAGCAGTCGTTCGCCCGCCGAGGCCTGCTTGAGTTCGCCGCGCGTCGGCTCGAGGGCGTCGGACTTGATGGAGTTGGTGGACATGGAGCTTTCCTGTCTGCGCTCACGCGGCTTCGGAGGCCGAGGCGGCCGAGATCACCGCCTCCGTGGTCAGGGCTGGGCCGGCCAGTTCGGCAATGATCCGGCCGCGGTTGAACACCAAGGCGCGGTGGCAGATATGGGCGATTTCCTCGAAATCCGTGGACACCACGACCACGGCAAGGCCGGATTCCAGGGCGCGAGCGATGAGGCGGTAGATCTCGGCCTTGGCGCCGACATCGACGCCGGCGGTCGGATCCTCCGCCACCAGGAGCCGGCGGCCGGTCGCGAGCCAGCGCCCCACGACCACCTTCTGCTGGTTGCCGCCTGACAGCCCCTCGATCGGCAGGTCCGGATCGTTGGGCCTGAGCCCCACAGCCTCGCCCAGCTCACTCGCCAGCCTGGCCTCGACCGCGGGCGAACGCGGTACATACCAGGGCCGTCCGGCGGCTTCCGGGTTAAGGAAGGCGTTTTCGCGGATGCTGAGCGAAGGCGCGAGGGACTCTTCCATGCGGTCCCTGGCAACCAGCCCCACGCCGGCCTTCAGCGCCGCCCGCGGTGAGGAGAGATCGGGCACCTGGCCATCGATGGTGATCGATCCGCGATGCGGCACCGCCCCGAACAGGCTGCGCCCGATATCTTCCTGACCCGCGCCACGCAGGCCGACGAGGCCGAGCAATTCGCCCTGGCGAACCTCGAAGCTGACGGGGCCGGCCGCCGGGGTCACCACATCGCGCAGGACCACGCGGGCCTTGCCCGAATGGAATTCGGCCTTGCGGAAGAGTTCGAGGGTGGAGCGGCCGACGATCATGCTGACGAGTTCGTCGGGCGTGGTCTCCGCCACCGGCTTCTCGTCGACCTTGAGGCCGTCACGCATCACCACCACCCGATCGGCGATACGGAAGATCTCGTCGAGACGATGGGAGACATAGATCATGCCCACGCCCCGCTCGCGCAGGCGCCGCACTGCCTCGAACAGGCGCTCGACCTCGTCGGCCGGCAGGCTGGCCGTCGGCTCGTCGAGCACCAGGAAATCGCAGTCCACCACCAGGGCCCGGGCAATGGCGACCAGCGACTTCTCGGTCCGGCTGAGGCTGTGCACGCGCAGGGTGGGATCGATGTCGCAGCCGACCAGCTTCAGCGCCGTCTCGGCCTTGCGCTCCGCCTCGCGCCAGTCGATGCCCCCCAGCCAGCGCCGGGAGAAGCCCTGCGACAGTCCCATATTCTCGGCCACCGTCATCCATTCGACCAGGCCGAGGTCCTGGTGGATGAAGGCCACGCTCTGGCGCTGACCCCGCGCATTGGCACGGTGGCGATAGACCTCGCCACCGATGGTGATCTGGCCGTCATCGGCCTTGAAGATACCGCCGAGGATCTTGATGAGGGTGGACTTGCCGGCACCGTTCTCGCCCAGCAGGGCCACGACCTCGCCGCGCCCGACCTCCAGGCTGACGCCCTTGAGCGCACGGGTGCCACCGAAGGCCTTGACGACATTCTCGAACCGGAGAGCTTCCTGCCCTGCCATCGCGTTCGTCCTCCACAACTTCGAGGGCCTTCCAGCCCCGCAAAGCCCGCCCGGCTCTACGGCCGGTTTTCATATGTTATCGATAACAAACATGATCCTGTCAAGATACCCGTCGGTGACCGACCCCGACATCAGCCTTCATCGGACTGCTCGCGAAACCCGGTGAACTGCAGCATGATCGCCGCCGTATCGCGGGGTCCGAGGCCCGCGGCCAGCAGGGACCGGTGCAGGTCGGTAACCAGCCCGGTCACGGGCAGCGGCAGACGCTGGCTGCCGGAGAAAGCCTGCACGGCCTCCAGATCCTTCATCATGTTGTCGATGCGGCCGGTCGGCGTATAATCGCGTCTTGCCATTTTCGGCCCGAATTCCTGCAGGATGGCGCTGTCGGCGCGACCGCCTTTGAGGGCTTCCGCCAGGCGGGCCGCATCGACGCCCCCCGCCTCCGCCAGCCTGACCGCCTCCGCGACCGCCTGGAAGCCCAGCGCGCAGAGCACCTGGTTCACCAGCTTGGTCGTCTGCCCCGCGCCGCTCGGACCCATATGCGTGTAGTTGGCGCAGAGGCTGTCCATGATGGCGCGCGCCCGGTCCACATCCTCGGCGGCCCCGCCGGCCATCACGGTAAGGCGGCCCGCCAAGGCCCCCGGCGCCCCACCGGAAAGCGGGGCATCGACCCACCGCATGCCCGTCGTCTCCGCCAACTGCCCGGCAAGCTCCCGTGTCGAGGCCGGATCGATCGAAGACATGTCGATCAGGAGTCCGGAAACATCCGCTCCCTCCGCAATGCCGCTCGGGCCGAACACGGCTCTCCGTACGATCGCCGCGCTGTTGAGGCTGGTGATGATGAAGCGGCTCGCCTCCGCCGCCTCCCGTGCGCTGGCGGCAGCCCTGGCCCCTTTCGCGACAAGCGTCGCGACCTTGGCCGTGTCCAGGTCGAAGACAGTCACGGCATGTCCCGTCCCCAGCAGGCGCGTCGCGATCGCCGATCCCATGATGCCGGTTCCGACCACGGAAACGGCGGCTTTCTGGCTCTCTGTCATCGGCCGTTCTCCCCTTCGTCCCATCGCAAGAGGCTGAGGAGGGCGCAGCACCCCTCCTCTCGCCGGCCTCGGGAAAACCTACAGGCTCGAGGTGATCCCGCCATCGACATAGAGGACATGCCCGTTGACGAAGCTGGAGGCGTCCGAGGCCAGGAAGATCGCAGCGCCCGCCAGTTCCTTCACCTCGCCCCAGCGGCCCGCCGGCGTGCGCTTCTCCAGCCAGGCCGAGAAGTCGGCATCGGCAACCAGGGCGGCATTGAGCTCGGTCTTGAAATAGCCCGGACCGATGGCATTGACCTGCAGTCCATGGCGGGCCCAGTCGGTGGCCATGCCCTTGGTCAGCATCTTCAGGGCGCCCTTGGTCGCGGTGTAGGGCGCGATGCCTGGGCGCGCCAGCTCGCTCTGCACCGAGCAGATGTTGATGATCTTGCCCCGGCCGCGCGGAATCATGCGGCGGGCCACGGCCTGCCCCACCAGGAAGGCACTGTCGATATTGGTGGCGCACAAGCGCTTCCAGGCATCGAGTGGAAAAGTCTCCAGCGGCGCCCGATGCTGCATGCCGGCATTGTTGACGAGAATGTCGATCGGCCCGAGCCTTTGCTCGATCTCGGCGATGCCTGCCTCTACGGCATCGGGATCGGCGGCATCGAAGGGCGCGATATCGACGGTATGCGACTTGGCCGCGAGCGCCACCCTGGCGTCCTCCAGACGGTCGAGATTGCGGGCATTGAGCACCACGCTGGCACCGGCGCCGGCCAGAGCCTCTGCAATCGCATAGCCGATGCCTTTGCTGGCCCCGGTTATCAGGGCCCTGCGCCCGGTCAGATCGAACAGCGTCACGTCGGTCTCCCTTGTCTTGCCGGCGCCTGTTCGCTATCGGCGCTCTTCCTCGACAAATTGATATCGATAACAAAATTTGTCAACGCGCTTAAAGACGACCGCGACCAGCATTTCGTTCGTAAGTGATGGGCCGTGGAAAGAGGCTTGCTCCCCTATACAGTTGTGATATCGATAACAAAAATATGCCGAGGCGAGGATGATGAAACCTGACCTGCTGATGATGGGTTCCTATCCCGACGGGGACATGGAGGCCCTGTCGAGCGCCTATCGGCTGCACAAGCTCTGGGAACTGGGCTCCGACGGGCCCGCCGTCTCGATCCGCCCGCTCATCCGGGCCATCGCCACGCGCGGTGACCTGGGCGTGGACGCACAGACACTGGAGATCCTCCCTCATCTCGAGATCATCGCCTGCTATGGCGTCGGCGTCGATGCCATCGATCTCGACATGGCGCGCGCAAGGGGCATTCGCGTCACCAACACCCCCGAGGTCCTCAATGGCGACGTCGCCGACCTCGCGATCGGCCTCGCCTTGGCCGCGATGCGGCGGATTCCAACCGGGGACGCCCATGTTCGCTCGGGCGCTTGGGCGAAGGGGAATCCGCCGCTGACGCCGCGGCTTCATGGCAAGAAGCTCGGCATCGCCGGGCTCGGCCGCATCGGCTCGACCGTCGCCCGCCGCTTTTCGGGTTTCGACATGGATATCGGCTATTTCGGCCGTTCCCCGCACGAGGATGCACCCTACCGCTTCTTTGACGATCTGACGGCGCTCGCGGCCTGGGCGGACCTGCTCGTTCTCACCCTTCCCGGCGGTGCCGCAACCCAGAAGATCGTGGGCAAGGAGGTCCTGCAGGCGCTCGGCCCCGAGGGATATCTCGTCAACGTCTCGCGCGGAACCACCGTCGACGAGGAAGCCCTGCTGCAGGCGTTGGAGGCCCGTACGATTGCGGGAGCCGGCCTCGACGTCTTCTGGAACGAACCGCGCATCGATCCCCGCTTCGCCAGGCTCGACAATGTCGTGCTGCAGCCCCATCTCGGCAGTGCGACGATCGAGACCCGGCGGGCGATGGGCCAGCTGGTGCGGGACAATCTCACCGCGCATTTTGCCGGTCTTCCCCTTCTGACACCGGTCATTTGAGAGGTAGCCATGCGTGCTCTCGTCATCCACGGCCCCAAGGACCTGCGCCTGGAGGAACGCGACCCCGGTCCGCTCCAGAACGGGCAGGTCATGGTCCGCGTCCAGGCCGGCGGCATCTGCGGTTCGGACCTGCATTATTACAACCATGGCGGCTTCGGGGTCGTCAGGCTCAAGGAGCCGATGATCCTCGGCCATGAGGTCTCGGGCGAGATCGTCGAGGTCGCGGCGGATGTCGGCTCGCTGCGACGCGGCGACCGGGTCGCCGTCAATCCGAGTCGACCCTGCGGCCATTGCCGCTATTGCCTGCAGGGCCTGCCCAATCACTGCATGGACATGCATTTCTACGGCAGCGCCATGCGCATGCCGCACGTCCAGGGCGCCTTTCGCCAGCTCCTCGTCTGCGATGCCGTGCAGTGCGAAGTCGGGCACAATGCCGGCGCGGACGAACTCGCCTTGGTCGAGCCCTTCTCGGTTGCCTTGCACGCCGTGTCGCGCGCCGGTTCGCTGCTCGGGCGCCGTATCCTGGTGACGGGATGCGGGCCGATCGGCGCGCTCGTCGTGGCTGCGGCCAGGTTTCATGGGGCCGCCGAAATCATCGTCACCGATATCGTCGACGAGCCGCTCGCCATTGCGGCCAGGCTCGGCGCCGATCGCACCATCAATGCGGCGCAGGCACCCGAGACCCTCGCCGCCTTGGCGGTGGACAAGGGCCAGGTCGACGTGATGTTCGAGTGCTCCGGCAACGAGAAGGCGCTGCGCGCAGGCCTGGAGGCGATGCGCCCGCGCGGCATCGTCGTCCAGCTCGGCCTGGGCGGCGATGTCGCCTTCCCCCAGAACCTCGTGGTTGCCAAGGAACTCTCGGTCGTCGGTTCCTTCCGTTTCCACGCCGAATTCGCCCTGGCGACGCAGTTGATCGATACCGGCAAGATCGACCTGCGTCCCCTGCTCACCGGCAGCTTCGCGCTCGACGATGCCGTCTCGGCCTTCGCCCTGGCCAATGACCGCCGCCGCGCGATGAAGGTGCAATTGTCGTTCTGACGCCATCCGGGGAGGCGTCAGCCCACACACCAGGAATCGTCGACCGGTGGGCGCGAGGTCACGCATCGACTGCAACCTCGTTTCCTTCACCGTGTGCTCCGCTTTGCTTCAGGTCCCCCTGGGCCTCGCAAACGGGAAGGTGCCGAGCATATTGTCGTTGAAATAGGCGGCGGTCATCGACGTCACCCTTCCGCCGGACAGCGCGAACCCGACCGAGTAAAGCGACCCCTTGGCGGTGAACTCACGGCCAGGATCCATCTGGAAGACGTCCGCGTCCCAGTGCTTGAGGACGAACTGCAACTTGCGGGGGCCGATCTGCAGGATCAGATGATCGCCGTTCGCCCAGACCTCGACCTCGCCGAAATAGGCCGAGCTGTAGATCCCTTCATAGATCGCGAGCGGATGCGGGAAATTGGGATTTTGAGGCGGTGAATTACCGACCAGATCGCCTGACGCTTTATAGAAATTCATGAAATGACCGTGCGCGATCTCGTACCAGCTGTTGCGCGTGACGTCGCCGAACTGGGCGATGTCCATGAACTCCGTGGCGATGGCTTCTGCGGCCCCCACCTGAGCACCATTGGTGAGAACAACGATGCCCATATCGGCATCGGGCAAAACATGGAATGCCGCCCCCCCCCACGAAGAAGGCGCCGGAATGGCTCATCGATCGGCATTTCGATAGCACGAATTCGATATCATCTTGTGTTACCGTCGTTTCAGCTGTTGCTCCGTTTTAGCGGGTATCGTTCTCGGCAGATCGGTCACCGAACCATTGCATTATGAGAGGAATTTCGCTCCTGGCAGAAAGGGCGCCCCCCGGGCAGCCCAAGCCCCCGGCAAATGGCCTGACTGCGTGGCAGCCGGTCGCCCGGCCGGCCCCGCGGAGGCCGTAGAGAACAAGGAGCCATATTGATCCTTTTTGGGATCGTGGAGATCCGACATGTCGACAATGCGCAAGATTTTGCTGGCTTTAGGAATCGTGGTCGTGATCGGAGCGGCCGTCGGCACCGGCGTCTACTATTTCACCAAGGGCGTCGCCGACACGGCCACCGTCTTTTTTGCAACCATCGCTTCCAGCGGGCCGGAGAATGCCTATCGCAGCGCCTCCCCGGCATTCCAGCAGGCCATGAGCGAAAGCAGTTTCGCCGCACTCGCCAACCGAGCGGGTCTGAGACGGTTCAAGAGCGCGTCATGGCCCGAACGAGAAATCGAGAACGGCCGGGGCAGCGTATCGGGGACGCTGTTGCTGGACGGGGACGTGTCTCTGCCTGCCAGGGTAGAATTGACCAAGAACGCTGCAGGCGCGTGGCAAGTCTTCAATTTTACCCTCCAAATGCCCGGCATCGCTCAACAAAACGCGGCTCAGCCGCAACCCGCAACGAGCCCGCCCTCTCAAAATCAACCGCCCAAGATCGTCGCCAGCACGCAGGAGGGCGATCGGGTTTCGGCTGAGATCGGGGATAGGACCTGGTCGGCAGGCGGCTCCTCGCTCATCGTCGTGAAGTTGGGCAGCACCGTTCTCGTCAACACGGCCCCCATCATCAAGCCGGACAGGACGATCGATGCGACGACACTGCGACTGCAGTTCGACGCAAGCGCCACCGGCACCCAGAAGCTCACCCGCGACTGCCAGAAGAATGCCCCCTGCATCGAACTCAGCACCAATGACAGCCACTACAAGACCGATGAAAGCCCGAATGCAGAGGCCGCACTGACCATCACGAAGATGGAAGCCGGCAAGATCGAAGGCGATTTCTCAGCCGACATGATCTCTTTGGAAGGCAAGCTCGCCCTTCACCAAGGCCACTTCGTCGTCTCGGTGCAATGACCCGTGCAAAGCAGGAGGTGCCACCCATGATCTCGAAATATGCCCTTGCCAGCGTGTTGTTTCTCGCCGCCCAGTCCGTGAACGCACAATCGACCGACGAGATGACCGCCTGCGTCGATCGCGCGGATGGTGTTTCGACCAACATGCTTGAATGTGGAAAGACAGAAATTGCCAAGTGGGATGCCAGGCTGAACATCGCCTACCGAGCCCTGCTGCACAGAGAAGACGGCAGCAAACGGACAAAGCTGCAGGCAGAACAAAAAGCCTGGCTTGTCCATCACCTCGGCGAGACCAGGCGCCTTGCGAGCGATCCCGACACCGGCTCCGGCGCCTTCATGATCTCACAAAGCTTCGAGCTGGACGATATCGCCAAGCGCACGCTCGAACTGGAGAAACGCGTCCGCAACCCAGGCTAGTCCCCCGCCAAGATCATGGACGGCCAGCCCAGGCCAAATCTTGATCCAGCACATCGGAGCCAAAAGCTTCGATGAACAAGCAGGTGTTTTTGTTTGCCTCTCCGAGTCACATCCATGTCACACGAAACAATAGATAGGCAGGATAGCGCAGGTGTCTACAATATGCCCAACAGAGGTCGTTACCAATCATGAATGCAACTAGGGGTCTCACCCGATCCTTCAAGCCGCTGGTCATCCGCCTGGCCCCCGAACTGCGGAAACTTCTCGAAGGCCAGGCAAGTTTCAAAGGCATGTCGATGAATGTGCTGATCAATTCTATCCTGGAGGAGCACGCTTACCGGTCCGTGGACATCCATGATCGGTTGAACCGGCTGGAGGAAGATCTTGCGGCCATGCAACTCGAAAAACGCGCCCAGCCTCACTGAGTGCCGGATCAGGCGGCAAAGCGCGGTGCCAACATCCCATGCAAGGCTGCACAAGGCGCCATGTCATGGCAAGGGCCGAGATCATGCTCTCCGGCATCGAATTGGTTCATGGGATGCGCAAACGACACGCCTGATTTGCCGATGATCCACGTTCGTCACCGGAAGCGCGGCGCGAATGCCAGGTCAGGTGAACGATGGCGCAAACCAGGTCGCGTGGGACAAGGTCCTGCGCTCGATCAGGAAGACGGATTCTTGTCGAGCGCCTTTCTGATCTCGACGAGGGAGTCGAGGATTCGGCCCAAGGCAAAGGTCAGCAGACCAAACCCCAGTGCAACGGCGCCTTCCAATTCCTGTAGAAGCCCCGATGCCGTTGGGATCATTATACAACCAAGAACAAATGCAATGATTCCTACGATGCTAATTGACTTCGCCATGACAGACCCTTCCTCAATCAACTGATTATCCTGCGCTGATAATCGTTAGGTCGGGTGCAATTTACCCTGCAATGTGTAACGGGACCTTAAAAACCTCTGTGAAGATCTGGCAGAAAGAGCCCACCCCCGACCGGGCAGGACACAGCCATACCAACGGATCGACAGGAAGAACATCAAGGGAAAGGTCGACCCGCCACGGGCATCATCGATGGACTCGCCGTTTCGAGCACCGCACTTCGGTTGCGTTTCATGGCCGCGACCGACCGAAGACGGGCCGGCCAAGCAGACTTCCTCGCTATTGGATGCAGGCAGTTACCATACGCCATCGTGCATCCCGCCGGATCCCCTCTATGGCGCGCAAGGGCGGCAGAAGCCGGATCATTCCATCTCCGCAAGGCCTTTCGGCGTTTCGCCATATTTTGCCAGGATCACCGGCCGACTATCGCCAGTTCGCATGAACGCAACGGCCCCGACGATCGTTTCGTCGCCTTGCCTGATTCCCACACAGAAAGCAGCACGGAAACGCGCCATCGTATTCGAATAGGCCCTTTGCCCCTGTCCGGCGACAAGGTTGCCCTCGCTGTCTCGGACGAAGGGGAAAATGATGTAGTGCGTCACAGTGGACATTGTTCTGCGTCAGATCCTCTGGCGTAGCCCCATATCGCGCCAGGATCACCGCATCATCATATGTTCCGGAGGCTGGATTGCGAGCGTCAAAAAGGATTGCATTGCAACGAACGCACCTAAAGTTTCAATGCAAAAAAGCAAGCAGGCAAAGAAAAGCCCAGCGATACGCTACACGCCGGGCAGTCTTGTCGGATATGACAGAGCCGTTGAGCTTGACCACGGCGATGCTTGAATAGGCCAGATGGTGTTCGGGCGGCGTGTTAAAACGCACATACCGGAGGGGTGCTACCCTTGGATCGCTCGCCGGCGGCGGGCGATTCCGAACTGCCGCGGCCTTCACGCCACCAACCTGAGCATTTCCGCGACAGTGCACCGATCGACTGCGGTGAGCCCAATGCTTGGTACGATCCAAGCAGTTTCTATTCTGAAGGCTTCGTGAGTTCATTGCGTTGATCCGTGGTAAGCGGTCTGATCCTTTCTCCTCTCAGCATCAAAAACAGCTTCGCAGTCTCCTCCAGTTCCTCACTTGCGTATTGGGCCTCGCGAAGCGACTTTCCTGCGACGACCGGACCGTGATTGGCGAGCAGCACCGCATGGCTCGTGCGTGCCCTCTCGCGAACCGCCTCTGCCAAAGCGACATCTCCCGGAGCGAAATAGGGCGCCAGCGGCAGCTTCCCAACTCGCATGACATAATATGCGGTGAGTGGGGGCAGGAGATCTTCCGGATCCAGGCCGTCGATCACGCTGACGGCCACCGCGTGCGTCGAATGGAGGTGGACGACCGCTCCTACCCCCTGACGCGCGCAGTACATGCATTGATGCAGAAACGCTTCTTTCGTGGGTTTGTCGCCATCGACGAAGACACCTTCCGCGCTGAATCTGGAAAGCCGCCCCGGATCAAGCGCTCCAAGGGAGGCGTTGGTCGGCGTCATCAGAAGATCGCCATTCGAGAGCCTTGCGCTGATGTTTCCGGTCGACCCAAAAGTGAAGCCTCGCTCGAACAAGGACTTGCCGACCGCCGCGATCTCATCTCGAACGCGGGTTGTCTCGGAAATGATGGCTGTCATTGCAGCAGCTCCCAGGCCTTCAGGAAAAAGTCAGCCGTACCGAAGTTTCCCGATTTCAGCGCCAGAGCCATCGGCTCCGCCTCCCCCATCGTCAGCGTCCAGGGAACTCCGGGGTCGATTTCCGGTCCGATATAGAGGGCGGCAGGTGCAAGGGCGCCAACCACCGCCCCGGACGTTTCGCCACCGGCGACGATAATGCGTCGAACACCATTCGCACGCAGCATGATCGCGGTTTCTGCCAGGAAGTGCTCGATGATTTCACCGGCCTTCTGCCGTCCGAGGGCATCCTGCGCGGCACGAACTTCGGTGGGGTCGGCGCTGGAGTAAATGAGGGGGGTGTTCTCCCCCTGCTCCAATGCCCAATCCGCTGCGCCGCCCACGGTGACGCGCCCCTGCGCTATGTCGATCGGATCGATCCGCATGGAGGGCATGCCGGCGGCAATGGCAGCCTGTATTTGGCCCCTCGTTGCCTCCGAGCATGAGCCAGCCAAGATTGCAGCGCCGCCGCGTGGCGCGGTAAAGGAGCCGGGTTCGGAATTGCCCGATAACAATCCGGCACGGCGAAAGTTCTCCGGCAAGCCGATCGCGATGCCGGACCCTCCGGTGATCAACGGAAAATCGGCAACGGCCTCCCCGATCGTCCGCAAGTCTTGGTCGGATATCGCATCGACGACCAGCACTCGATCGCCAAGCGCGCGCGCCGCCCTAAAGGCCTCACGCAGGGCCTCTGCGCCCCGTGCCACGATCTCCTGTCCAACGAGCCCTACCTTGAGGGACGACTGCGCGGCCATGAGCCGTACCAGGGAGGAATCCGTCATGGGGGTCAGCGGATGATTCCGCATCGGGCTCTCTGAGAGGAGCTTCTCGGCAAGGAAGAGATGGCCTTTGTAGACGGTGCGGCCATTTGCCGGAAAAGCCGGGCAAACAATGGTGAGATCCACGTCGAGCGCAGCAAGGAGCGCATCGGTCACCGGCCCGATATTGCCCTTTGCCGTTGAATCAAAGGTCGAGCAATATTTGAAGATGATTTGCCGAGCGCCTGCCGCGCGAAGCCACGCCAAGGCCTCAAGCGACATTGCGACGGCTTCTGTGGCCGGGTTGGTCCTGGATTTGAGAGCAACCACGACTGCGTCGATATGAGTGAGATCGACGTTTCCCGACGGGACGCCAATCGTTTGAATGGTTCGCATTCCCTCTCGGGAAAGCATGAGGGCAAGGTCGCTTGCTCCGGTAAGATCGTCAGCGATAGCGCCGAGTAACATCCCCTACTCCTGTTGCGAAAAGGCGGCCCGACTACGCGGTCGCGCCGTCAATGATGGAAAACCCTGTGTCGATAATTGCCGGCTCGAACGCGCGGTCGGGGGATTTCAGGAGAGTCTCCACCGCCGTCTTGCCGATGGCAAAACGATTGGAAAGCACCGTCGCGAGCGGCTTCGGAAGCGCCTGGCCAATCTCCAACCCGTTGAATCCCATGAGGGCGAGCCTGTCGGGCACTGGAACGGCAGCGGCCAAACAGTGCAGGTATCCGCCAACGGCCATGTCATCGTTGGAAAATGCGACGGCCTCGATCTCGGCCCCATCGGCGAGAATTGCCGCCAGGGCCTGCCGGCCGCTCAAGGTCGAGCTTGGTCCGTCGACTCTATGCTCCGCGACCAATGCCAGCCCGACGTCCCCCAAGCCTTCACAAAGCCCGAGATAGCGCGCATGGGCCCGGCGATCCGCGTCCCAATCATGCCCGACATAGGCGATCTTCGAGTATCCGCGGCGCATGAGATGGCGAGCCATGGCACGCCCCGCCCCGCGGTGGGAGAGGCCGACGGCAAGGTCGATCGGCCTGCGGTCGATATCCATCAATTCGCCGACACGAACCTTGCTTGCCTCCAACATCCGCCTCGCTGCATCGGTATGATCGAAGCCCGTGGTGATGATCGCCGCCGGCTGCCACGCCAGCAGCGACGAGATCAGTTGCTGTTCCTTCTCGAGGTCATAGTCGGTCACACCAATCATTGGCTGATACGATGTTCCCGCCAGGCCGGCATGAATGCCACGAAGCAATTCCGGAAAGACGATGTTCGAGAGCGAGGGCAAGATCACCCCGACGATCATCGAGGAGGAAGATGCGAGCGAGCCGGCTGCTCGGTTTGGCACATAGCCGAGCGCGTCGATGGCTTCGATGACCCGCCGGCGCGTCTCCGGTGCAATCGCCCCCTTGTCTCGGATGACCCTTGAGACTGTGTTCTCGCTGACGTTGGCCAGTCTCGCCACATGGGCGAGGGTTGGCGTTTCAAGCGCTGTCAAAGGACGACCTCACCGCAGGATCTGCGCCCGACGGCGAAGGTCAGGGCGTTATGTGTAAGCGCTAACATCATTCGCTTGATCCTTGCAATAGGATGTGATTAGCAAGTGTTAGCGCTGAGATAGGCGATTCTGATTTGATTTGGAAAGTGGGAGGCGCCGTCCAGGATGAGCGACCAATCGACGATTGCCGTAATCGGTCTGGGCTCGATGGGATTGGGGATGGCGCGCTCGGCGCTCCGGGCCGGACGGACTGTAAGAGGATATGACGTCAACGCAGATGCATTGAAGGCGTTCAGCCAGGATGGCGGTCTGGCCTCCGCCAGCCTGCAGGAGGCGGCTGCCGACGCCGACATTGCCGTCATCGTCGTCGTGAACGCGGCCCAGACAGAAGCTGTGCTTTTCGCCGAGGGCGGCGTCGTGTCTGCCTTGCGGCCTGGAGCGGTCATCGTCTCGTGCGCCACCATCTCCCCTTCGGAGGCGAAGGGATTTGCTTCACGCGCCGAAGCCGCAGGCCTGCTCTATCTCGACGGCCCGATTAGCGGTGGCGCCAAGAAAGCAGCTTCCGGCGATTTGACCTTCATGGCATCAGGCTCCGCCCAGGCCTTTGCTGCAGCCCGGCCGGCACTGGATGCGATGGCCGGAACGGTCTACGAGCTGGGCAATCAAGCGGGCATCGGCTCGTCCTTCAAGGTCGTCAACCAGTTGCTCGCGGGCGTCCACATCGCCGCGGCTTGCGAAGCAATTGCATTCGCCAGGAGCCTCGACCTCGATATTTCGCGTGTCTTCGAGGTGATCACCAAATCCGCCGGCAATAGCTGGATGTTCGAGAACCGTATTCCACATGTCCTTTCCGGAGACTACACCCCCCATAGTGCGGTTTCCATTTTCACCAAGGACCTTGGCATTGTTTCCGACATCGGGAGGAAGGTGAAGTTTCCGCTCCCGATCACAGCTGCAGCATTGCAGCTGTTCATCATGACGGAAGCGGCAGGCATGGGCCGGGACGACGACAGCTCCGTCGCCCGGCTGCTCGCCAAGATCGCCGGCCTTCGCCTGCCCGGTATGTCGGAAGAGGTTTGATCGAGATGCCCAAATTTGCCGCCAATCTATCGATGATGTTCAACGAGCGTCCCTTCCTGGAGAGATTCCAGGCGGCTTCCGACGCGGGCTTCGGTGCCGTCGAATATCTGTTTCCCTATGACCATCCCGCGGAAATCGTCGCGGACGCGCTGGCGACGGCCGGTCTGAAACAGGCGCTCTTCAATATGCCGCCTGGCGATTGGGCAGCGGGCGATCGCGGCCTGGCCAGCCTGCCGGACAGGCGCGCGGAGTTCCTCAAAGGGCTGGACCTGGCGGTGTCCTACGCCAAGACGATTGGAACGCCTTTGCTGCACATGATGGCGGGCAATGCTGCTTGGGATTCCCCTGCGTCGATTGCGGCCTACAAGGACAATCTGCGCAGAGCCGCGGATGCGACGGCTGACGCAGGCATCGGCCTCGTTATCGAGCCGATCAACACGCGCGACATGCCGGCATACTTCCTGAACGACTTCGATCGGGCACTCGAGTTCATCGACGACCTCGATCACGCGAATGTCCGCCTGCAGTTCGACGTCTACCATCGTCAGATCCTGCACGGCGACGTCATCATGGCCCTACGGCGAATGGCACCGAAGATCGGACATATCCAAATCGCCGCCGTGCCGACACGCAACGAGCCGACAACCGGCGAGCTCAATGACCGGCTGGTGTTCACCGAGATCGACGCCATCGGCTATCAGGGCTATGTCGGGTGCGAATATCGCCCCGCCGGTGTAACCGAGGAAGGGCTTGGTTGGTTGAAGGCGGTGCAGGCCCCCGACACCGGAACTCGCCCTACGCCCGAGTGAGCAACTCCGTCAATCGGAGATTCGCGGCGCTGCGCACAGCGCCGAGGAACGAAGACTATTCGCTGGCCGGAAACGTGATCGGATCCGCAACTCGCCATCAGCTCCCGCAAAGGCGGATCTTCTGGTGATTCAGTCCGCGCTGCGGTACGCGAGTGCCGCGCCCATGAGATCAGGTCCCCAAAGCAATGAGCCCTGACACGGGAACTGTCCTGGGACGGGGCACGCGGGCTTCACAAGAAGCTCGCTTCGATCGTCAAGGGCCGGGACCTATATGAGCGCAAAAGCGCCGATGTCTGCCGTCCTCGGACAGCTCACAGTCGCGAAGGACTGGCTGGAGCACAAGCGAGCCAGCATTATAAAGATCCATCGTGAAATTGATGAAATATTTTTTGAAAATATAACTTTAACATTCTAACTTAATGATTTAGTTGTGTGTGTATTTAACAAAATTTTTAGTTCCGTAAATTCAAATTGACACGCAACTCCAAACTATAGCATATCACATATCAATATTCCTTATATTTTTGAAATTACAAACTTGAATGTTTCGTCATGACTCGATAATTTCGGGCCATATTCTGCGGAAATATCGATCTTCGCTCCTATTCCGCAGGTGTTGGAGGACGCCTACCCGCCTTACCCCCATCGTCGCCGGTTCAGCCGGTCGCGCGGAACTCGGGGCGCCCTTGGCATTCGAAAGGAGAAGGTCCGTGACGTCATCAACTGGAAGGGCCTCCACCCGCCCCACTCTGCCGAGGGGTCCGCTCCTGGGTTTCCTCCTGGCATCGAGCGCCGTTCTGATCTGCCAAGGCGCCCAGGCACAGGCGACCGCCAGCGGCGGCCAGACGGTCGAGATAGCGCCAGGGCAGGCAACCTGCAGCGGCAAAGACTGCTTCCAGTCCTTTGATGCAGGTTCGCTGCTGCATAACAATGCGGGCACGCCCATTGACGTGACGACCCCGAACAGTTGGCCGACCGAAGGGCCATTTTACTTCGGAGCCATGGCCTGGAATGGAGGGACCATTCATCTCGACGGCGGCGGAACCTTCCACCTTGGCACGGATACCTGGGGGCTTTGGGCTGGCCATCCCTTTAAGGAGGTCACGCCCGGCACGATCACGGGGCACGACCTGACATTCGACATGGATGCCGGAGCCTTCGGAATCGGCGTCAACTACAACAGTACGATCACGCTCGACGGCACGACGACCATGACCGCCCGCGGCGGTGGCGGCTATGGCATTGAAGCTCGTCTGGGCACGGTCACCCTGAATGGTCCGATCAAAGCAAGCGGGGTGTGGCTCGACTTCGCCCATGCCGACGCCGGTGACATCTATTTCAACGGCGGCGGCACCGTTACCGCCACGGGTTCGACTTACAGGGTGTTCTCATCGGGCGGCGGCCTGATTTCGATGCGAGGCGTGACGGCCAGCGCCAACACGAATGTCTCTCACGACTCTGACGGGACTGACTTCCTGGCGAGTGTCTGGGACAACAGCCGCTTCTTCGTCATCGACAGCACCTTCGAGGGAACCAATACGGGCGGCCCCATCAACGGAATTCACGTCACCGGCAATGGAGGCTCCTCCTCCTTCATGCTCGACAACAGTCAGATCACGCTGAAATCGGCCGGTTCGGGCATACTGGTGGAGGGTGCTTCTGCCAACGTCACCTTGACCCATGGGTCGGCAATCACACCTGTCGCCAGCAGCAAGGGCGGCCTGCTCGCACGCATCGCAGCCGTGGACTTCGTACCGACGAATTCTTTCGATATAGGGAAACTGACCCTGAGAGCCCAGGACTCCGCCCTGTCCGGAGACGTGCAGGTGGACGCGCCGGGCAAGGCCGGCGCCAACGAATTCGATGGCCGCCTCGAAGGTACGACCCTCTGGCGCGGCAATCTGACGGTGGCGAAGGGATCGCTCGGCAGCGTGACCCTTGCGGACAGATCGCGCTGGATCGGCACGGCAAACAATGCCACTTCGATCCAGCTCAGCGATCCCGGTACCCTGTGGGCGATACCGGGCGGTAGCGCGGCCACCGTCACCGGCACCGTCACGAATGCCGGCAGGATCGCCTTCCGGCCTGGCACGCCGTCGACACTGACGGTCGGTACTTTCGTCAACAATGGCGGCACAGTCCAGGTCAATGTCGATGCGGCCGGCCACAGCGATTTCATCCATGCCACCGGCACTGCCACCGTCAATGGCGGCACGGTTTATGTCGTTCCCGTCGAGGGCACCTACGAGATCGGCCGGCACTACAAGATCCTGACCGCTAATGGCGGCATCACCGGACAGTTCGACAAGGTTACCGACAACGCCCCCTTCGTCGACTTCAGCCTGTCCAAGAATGTCAACAACATCTATGTGAATGTAGCGCGCAACGGTGCCTCCTTCGCTTCGCTCGCCGCCCTGGATACCAACCAGCGTGCGGTGGCTCAAAGTGTGGAGGCGCTGGCGCTCGGCAACAAGCTCTATGATGCCGTCGCCCTGTCGCCGGACGACACCAGCGCACGCCAGGCCTTTTCCACCCTGTCGGGCGATGTGCATGCCTCAGCCAGGAGCGCCCTGATCCAGGATAGCGGCCTCATTCGCGATGCCGTGCTCAACCGCCTCGCCAATGCCGATACGCCGGCCCTCGCCCCTGCCCCTCCCGTCGCCGGCCTGACATCCTATGCCGAGACCCCGTCCATGAAGGGACCCTCGCCCTTCGACGCGGCTGCCGCGCCAGCTCCACTTTCCGGCTTCTGGGCCCAGGGCTTCGGCTCCTGGGGCCATCTGGGCGGCGGTGGGCGCAATGCCCGCATCGACCATGATACCGGCGGCTTCCTCATCGGCTTCGATACTCTGGTCCAGGGCTCGTTCCTGCAGGACTGGCGCCTGGGCGCGCTCGCCGGCTACAGCCATTCCACCTTCGACGTCGATGCCCGCTCCGCCTCCGGCAAGGCCGACAATTATCATATTGGCCTCTATGCCGGACGCCGGTGGAACGCCCTCGCCCTGAGGCTCGGCGCCACCTACACCTGGCATGATATCGACAGCGACCGCACCGTGGCCGTGCCCGGCTATGTCAACCGCCTCACCACCTCCTACGATGCCGCCACCGCCCAACTCTTCGGCGAGCTCGGCTATCGCATCGATGCCGGAGCCTTCCGCCTCGAGCCCTTCGCCAATGCCGCCTATCTCAATCTGCACACCGACGGCTTTCGGGAAACCGGCGGCGATGCCGCCCTCGCCGGTGGCAGCAGCAGCACCGATCTCGGCTTCACCACCCTGGGCACCAAGGTGGCCACCAGCTTCGATCTGACCGAGGGCACCATCGCAACCCTGCAGGCGAGCCTGGGCTGGCGCCATGCCTATGGCGACGTCAAGCCTACAGCCGTCCTCGCATTGGCCAACGGCACGGTCTTCACTTCCGCCGGAATCCCGATCGCCCGCGATGCCCTGGTCGTCGATGCCGGCGTCAGCGTCGCCTTTTCCGAGGCGGTCAGCCTCGGCGTCTCCTACAACGGTCAATTCGGCAACAAGGCCGCCGACCAGAGCGTCCGGGGCAATTTCGTCTGGAGATTCTAGGCTCCGGCTTTGAAACGAACGGATGGCGGCGCTCAAGACATCGCAGAAAGACAAAATGCACCCCTCAGTGAGGGGCGCATTTCCTGCCGACATGGAAATGCCGGACGGCAAGGCCCTCATCCGTGAGGGTTATTTTCAGATATCCCTGAAACGGGAACGATAGATCGCGATCAATGCGGGCTCGAAGCGGATGCACCGGACTTGGTGCCTTCACGAATTGGCGATTTGAGCCGCTACGCCCCCGCAATTGCCCTTTGTCGAGGCCAGCCCGGCAGTGTCGCGCAATGCCGGACTCCCATATTATTTGACTATGAATAGGGTAGGCTCGATACAACCGAGTTTGCGAAGCGCTTTGGTCATGCCATTTGATTTCGACGAGATCGCTGCCTCAAGGGAAGCATCCGCATGGTGGATCATTGTTGAGCATGCTTCGCATGGCTATGCCCAGATACGTTTCAAGCTTCTTGCCGAGGCGATCAACGCTTTTGGACCCGGTCGGTTTGCGTCGAGCAGACGGAGGACACGATGAACGATGACCTGATCGAACGGCTTGAGCTAGGCGTGCCCTCCTGCGGAATGCATGACGACAACGAGACGGAACTGTTCGACATCGATGACGCCAACAATACAATGATCGAAGCCGCCCATGCACTGCGTGCCCAGGAAGCGGAGATAGCACGGTGCCATGCTCGGCTCGAAATCGACTACGAATACAATGTCGACGTCACAAAGCATGAGTTTGCGCGTGTCGCTGCACCAATGGAAAATCGATTATTGAGGGAAGACGGCATCGCCCGCCGGGACGCGACTGTCGACAAGTTGAAACTACATTTAAACAACGCATTGGAGATCTCCGATCGCTATCGGTACGCACTGTGGGCCATCATTGAATGCGTCCAGTACAGCGCTGACTCGAACCCCGTCTGGGCGCAGATCGCCAACAAGGTCCTCGCCGAAACAAGTGACCTGCCCCCGCGGGATGGCCCAGGGTGATTGCCCGTGGGCGGTAGGCCAGAGCCAACATCCTGACGAATGATTTGCGACTGCCCCCCAAGCTGTCCAATGCATCCCTGGAGAGGCACAATGGGCCGTTGCCAGTCAGGATCGATCCGAACCTGATTTGAACCTATCGATCCAACAGGATAGAGCGCGTCGTAGAGTAGCGTAGATTTAACGTGGTCGGCGTGCTGCAATTTGGTTGCGGAGGAATGCTCGCGTCGCATGCTTGCATCGCCACGATACAGGGCGACTGGCTGCTCTGGATCTGCTTGAGCTTTGAGTGAATCGCCCCACCGCACTCATGGCTCAGAGCTGAAAGCTGGGCTTCGCCCGGTCAACCTTGCTCAAGGAAGACACTTGCCAGGCGATCCGTGATCTCTTCCAGAGCATCGGCAAGTGCACCGCCGTCACGAGCCGCCACACGGACCAGGAGCCCGCACCCACGACGTAGCCCACCGGCCGACGCATAGATCAAGGGCGAACCGGCGAAACGAGCCATGAGCGCGCCCTTGAATTGCAGAACCTCGGCTTCGTCCACGGACCGGACGAGGTATATCGATCCGAAGGCACGAAAAGCTCCGCCCATACCAGGAATGCCGGCGATAATCTGCGCTCCCTCAACCACGGTCCGGTCGAGCGCCAGCAAGGCGCCATTTTCATCCAGCACCTGTGTAGAGCCTCGGAATTGGCGGAATGCCCGGTCACCCCCGCGGGCATCATGCAGGCAAAAGCCCTCACGATAGAGGATCGTCGCATCGGCTGACGCACGCAACATCACCCGTTGCTCCAGCTCGGCATCGGGAAAAAAGATCAGCGGACGGGACAGGTAGCGCAATTGACCATCGCGGCTCACGGCAATGCTTAGGACCTGCTTGGCCAATGTCGGCGGTTTCATCCCATGTACGACGGTCGCGGCCGGGCATTCGATGACGACACGGGCCTGTGGGCCAGCTGTTATCGTCTGGGCTAGGCGCTCCCCGGCATAGAGACCGCCGGAGGATGACTGCAGGATGAGGCGAGCCGCCGTCTTCGTCGTCGCGGCGCGTAGCGGGGCTGTGACGCAATATGGATAGGACACAGCCCGGGATGCGAGGACCGTGCGCCCGTCGATCGCCCGGACGAAGGCAAGATTGAGTTGAACCGGTCGAGGTTCGGAGATGTTCAAGGCTCGCGGCTCAGCACAGCGTTGCTGATTGCATCGGCAACAGCATCTATGCCTTCCCCGGTGCGGCAGTTGGTGCACAGGACCGGGCGATTACCACGCACAGTGCTCGCCTGTGCGATCATGCGCGGCAGATCGACTCCGACATAGGGGTGGAGATCGACCTTGTTGACGATCAGAAGGTCGGATTGCACCACCCCCGGACCGCGTTTGCGCGGGATGTCGTCGCCCCCGGCGACGTCGATGACAAACAGCCAATAATCGACAAGATCGAGTGAAAATGTGGAAGCGAGGTTGTCGCCGCCACTTTCGATCAAAATGAGATCGAGACCGGGAAAGGCATGATCGAGACTATCGGCTGCTTCCATGTTCAGCGTCGGATCCTCGCGGATCACGGTATGCGGACAAGCCCCGGCCTCCACGGCCAGGATCCGTTCCCGCGCCAAAATACCCGTGCGACGCAAGCGCTCGGCATCCTCTTGGGTGACGAGATCGTTCGTGATCACGGCCACCTCGAGCCTACGCCGGAGCAATGTAGGAACTAGGCGCTCCAGCAGCGCCGTCTTGCCCGAGCCGACCGGCCCGCCGATGCCGACTCTCGCGGCGCCCCTGATCCTCATCGCAGCATATATCTCCGGTTGAGCGGCACGATCGAGGTTGGCTCGCAGGTCAGGAGTTTCCCGTCCGCCCGGACCTCGAATGTATTCGGATCCACCTCGATGCGAGGCAAAGCGTCATTGCGCACAAGGTTGCGCTTTGTGAGGGCCCGCACCGAGCAGATCGGCACGAATGCCTTGGCGACCTTCAGCTTGCGATGGACATCCGCTTCCAAAGCGAGGCGGGACACGAAGGTCACCCCGAGATGCTGAGGTGACACGCCGGTGCTCCCCCACATGGGGCGCTGTATGATCGGTTCGCTGTCGATCTGGCTTGCATTACCGTCTCCCATCGCGGCCCAGGCCACGAAGCCGCTCTTCATCACCATGCGCGGCTTGATGCCGAAGGAAGCGCGAGACCAGAAGACGAGATCGGCCATCTTGCCCGGTTCGATCGAACCGACATGGGGATCTATGCCTGCGGCGATCGCCGGGTTGATGGTCAACTTGGCGATGTAGCGCTTGATCCGCTCATTGTCGGCGCGGGCCGTGGTTTCTTCCGGCAAGCGTCCGGCCCGCCGTTTCATCACGCAAGCGAGCTGCCAGCATTTTGCGACATTCTCTGCAAGCCTTCCCATTCCCTGGCTGTCGGTTGCGAAGATCGAGATCGCACCCATGTCGTGCAGGAAATCTTCAGCCGCCATGCTTTGCGGCCGGATACGGGATTCGGCGAAGGCAAGATCCTCGGCCAGCCGCCAGTTCATCGCATGGGCCAGCATGGTCATGGGAACGCCCTCGTTGAGGGCATAGGCGGTGAAAGGATTGGTGGGGTTGGTGGAGGAGGGCAACACGTTGGGCTGGCCGTTGACCACGAGCAGATCGGGAGCATGGCCACCACCTGCGCCCTCGGTATGGAACATGTGCACCGTGCGGCCGGCGATTGCCCGCAGGGTATCCTCGCAAAAGCCGAATTCGTTGATGGTGTCGGTATGGACGTTGACCGAGAAATCGTTTCGTTCGGCCGCGACCAGCGATCCGTCGATCACGGCGCCCGAGGCACCCAGATCTTCATGGATCTTCACGCCCAGAGCGCCGCCCGCTACCGATTCCTCCACCGCGCCTGGGTCAGAAGCCCCGCGTCCCAGAAAACCGAAATTCAGACAGGAATGGTCGACCGCCTGGATAAGCTGCCCTACAACATTGGGGCCCGCGCAGCTGGTGTCGAAATGCGGTCCCGGCGACATGCCGATCATGGTCGTCGTTCCGCCGGCCAGCGCATGCTCGCATTGCTGCGGCGACAGGAAATGCGCATGGGCCTCGATGGCGCCGGCGGTCACGATCACATGCTCGCCATGATACATCGTCGTGTTAGGACCTGTTCGCAAGGCAGGATCGACGCCCGCCATGATGTCCGGATTGCCCGCCTTGCCGACACCGGCGATACGACCGTCGCGAATACCGATATCCGCCTTCACGATGCCGAGGACGGCATCGATGATGGTTGCGTTGTGGATGACGGAATCGAGCGCACCGGAGGCCGCGGTGCCGGTGGTCTGCAGGCCCTCGCCGTCGCGCATCGCCTTGCCGGCGCCGGTGGTGAGTTCCTCACCATAGACGGTGTAGTCATGCTCGATCTCGGCCAGCAATGTGGTGTCGCCGAGACGAACCATATCGCCCGTGGTGGGGCCATAGGCATCTGCATAGTCACGCCGTGAAATTCTTGCCATGGTGGTCCCGCCTGGTGGGTTGAAGCTCGAAGCATCTTGCGCTTTGCCGAACCTGCGAGAAGCGCAAAGACGCGTCGGAATGATGAGCCAGAGCCAAACCGCGTTTCCGCTTGAACGTGGTTTGCTCTAGAGGCCGCGATAGCCGAAACGGCTTGCCGCTGCGAAAGCACGCCGCCGCACGTCCGGATCGTCCAGCGGGCCATTGGTCAATCCGGCTTGGCCACGCACAATGCGGGCACCTGCCATGGGGACGAGCGTGACGGTCTTGCGCAGGCCCGGTTCGAACCGCTCCCCACCTCCCGATCGGACATCGAGCCGGTAACCGAAAGCCGCGGCGCGGTCGAAGTCCAATGCCCTGTTGGTTTCGAAAAAATGGCTGTGGCTTCGGACCTGGATATCGCGGTCGCCAGTGTTGAGGACCTCGATCGTGATGGCGGCCCGACCTGCATTGAGTTCGATATCGCCGTCCGGCACGATGAGTTCGCCGGGCTCGAGCGGATCGGCAACCGGCTTCTGTCCTTGCTCGATCGGCCGAAAAACGATCACCATCTTGGTGCCTTCTGAAAAACTCGCTTCGACCGCCACGAATTCCACCATGGAGGCGACACCCGGTTCGACGTCGTCGGTGGTAAGGAGCCGGGACGCCGTGTCGACGATGATCTCGTAAGTCAGGCCTCGCCGGGCTGAAAACAGCATCTCGTCCGCGATCAGGGCCACGGCTTCCGGATGCGACAAAGCTATGCCGGCTGTGCGCAGCTTGCGGGCATGTTCGGCCGCCATGAAAATGGTCAGGCGCTCGATCTCGGTCGGGGACAGATTCATGGCGCTGCCTTGTCAGTTGGAAAAGAGCCGCTGGGTCTGGATGGCATGCCTCATCATGGCGATGTCGGCGGTTGGTACAAAGCTCGAGGCGCCGTCAAGATCCGCGTCGTCCCGCTTGATGGCGCCGGACAGATAGGGGTGGGCCGCAAGCAGGGCCCGCTGAGCATCGAGATGGCCAATCAATCCGAGCCGGATGGCCGCGGTGGAAAGGGCCGACGCGGTCGAGTAGGCGCTAACCGTCAACGCCGTCATGCGGTCCAGTCCGAGGCCGGCCAGCACGCAACCTTGAACCACCGCCAGATGACCTGCAGCCCGGCCTGTCGTGACAGCCTGTCCGAGGGCAGCCGCACCGGAAATGCCCAACCGGTGGTGGGTACTCAGAAGGGCGCGGCCTGCGCGCTTCGAACCGAGGCGGCCGGCATCCACCGTGGTCGCCGCATCGACGAAGTCGTCGAGCTCGCATAATTGCCCGATGTCCCGGGCCGCCTCATGGGCTCGGATGACGACGATACGATCGAACGAGGCCCATCGGTACGCCAATTGAGCCAGCAGAAAGGCGGGAAAGTCAGCCCGGGCGACCGCTCCGTCGGCGATCAAGGATTCGAGTCCCCAGGAAAAGGCAAAAGCGCCCGCCGGGAATTGCCCGTCCCCGAACTGGAGAGCCGTCAGAAGTCTCTCGATTTCACTCAAGGATAGTCACCTTGCCTCGCTCCAAAAAATCCCGCAGCCGCGCTTGGTAGGACTCGATCGGGCCATCGAGTGCCACCAAGAGGACGCCGCCTTCGAACCGAACGCGCCAATGCAGATTGCCGGCGAGATAACCCAGTTCCAGCTCGGCTCCGGCGGCGGGACGCAGTCTCAGCCATCGCTGCTCGCCGACATGCACCACGATTGCCCGCCTGTTCTCCAGGTAGATCACGGCGCCATCGAACAGCACGCTATCCCGAGGAAGTTGAATGAAGCACTGCGTCCCTGTCTGTGTCACCGCGTGGAAGCGGCGGCGCGGCAGGTCGACAGGGGCGAGCATCAAGGTTTCCAGACCTCCGTCATGACCGATGTCATGTAGCTGGGCTGCCATGGCAGCCTCGGCGCGATTGCCCAAGATGGCGCCAATGACGACGCGACCGATCCTGTCCTGGTTCAATGCCGGTCTCCTCTGCCGGGAATGGACGTCATTGAAATTGGAGGCCGCCTCAGAGCAAGCCAGGACCACCGGTGACGCCACTTGCACCACCGCAGGCCTTTGCCGAGATTTCGTCTGCGATGACGAGCGTGACCTTTCCCTCCAGGAGGGGATCGGCCGTGGCGAAGAAGCGGGCAACGACCGCGGAACCGTTGTGGGTGTCCATCGCGGCCCGGTCAACGAAACGTTCATAGGTCGTGAACAGGGCGGGATCGCTGCTATCTTGTGAGACGAAAAAGCTGACGGTTCGCGGCTCGTGCGCCTCGACATGGGCAGCAACCTCCAGAAGCGCCTGCCGCATCGCCGCCTCCGAGCCCCTGCGGACCCGAATGATCGCCGTGATCGTTACCATGGCGACACCTCACATCGTCTTCCAGTCGCCAAGCGATTCGAAGGCACTCGCTGCCTGGTAGATGGTGCTCTCGCCATAGTCTCCGGCCACCAACATCAGGCCGATCGGCAGCCCTTCGCTCAAGCCGCACGGGATCGACATTGCCGGGTGCCCGGTTACGTCAAACTGGGAGGTCGTCCCGATCATTTCGAAGGCACGCGCGACGATCTCGGCCAGCGGAGCATCGGAGCCAGGAAGAGGGGTGGCCTTCATCGGCAGCGTGGGCATCAGCAGCAAGTCGTAGGAGGCGAAGGCGCTGTCATAAGCCGCTTTCATGCGGCGGGCGATATTCTGGGCCTTGCCGTAGTAACGCCCACGATAATGCGTGAGGAAATACTGGCCGACGATCATGGACAGTTTGAGAGTTGGGGACAGATCGTCTGCACGTTCGCGCCAGGCCGAATGGGCGTCGATCAGACTGACATCGTACAGGCCCTTCCAGTTGAAGCCCATGCCATTGCCCAACATCATCTGGGCGGTCAGGCCTTCCAGGCCGATCGGTTGCCATACCGCCGCCGTGAGAGGATGCTCGGGAATGGAGATTTCCTCCACCGTAGCGCCAAGTTCGCGGAACCGCTCGGCCCCCGCCTTGACCTTGTCGACGACATCGGCCTGCATGCCGGCGGTTGAGAAGCCCTCCTTCAGGACCCCGATCTTCAGGCCCTTTACGCCCCTGTCGAGAGCCCTGGTATAGGGCGCTTTTTTGGGCGCGTATTGGCGTGGATCGAGCCCGTCCGCCCCGGCGAGAACTTCGAGCAGCAAGGCGTTGTCCTTGACGTTCGCCGTCATTGGGCCGGTGTGATCGATTGTGGTCTCGATCGGCATGACACCGGTGTAGGGCACCAGCCCGTGTGTCGGTTTCATGCCATAGATGCCGCAATAGGATGCGGGGATACGGATCGATCCACCCTGATCCCCACCGATCGCCATGTCGACTTCGCCGGCTGCAACCAGCGCGGCACTGCCCGACGATGAGCCGCCGGCCGAATAGCCGGGCTTATGGGGGTTGTGGACGGGAGCTGGATCCGAGGTGTGACTGCCTCCGGACAGGCAGAAATGCTCACAGGTGGCCTTGCCGAGAATGGTAGCGCCGGCATCGAGCATGCGGGTCACGATGGTAGCATCGACGCTCGGCACGAAGCCTTCGAGCGTGGACGCGCCATTCATCATTGGTACGCCAGCCAGGCTGACATTGTCCTTCAGCACGACCGTTTTACCGGCCAGCTTGCCTCGTGCGGCCCCCTTGACCACGCTCTTGTAGTACCAGGCGCCATAGGTGTTTTCGTCCGGACCGGGGCGATAACCGGGGGTACGCGGATATTTCACAGCCGGCACGTTGTCGGGCATGGCGTCGATGATATCGTACGCGTCGAAATTGGGCTGCATCAACGTCAGATAGCCGGCCGCCTGTTCTGCCGACAGGGCCATGCCGAGCTCTGCAGCAACCTCGACAATCTGCAGGGCGGTCGGTCGGGTAATAGCCATCGTCTTTCCTTTCTCGCAAGCAAGGGAAATCAAGAAGTTTGGAGTGTATTGGGGGAGAGGCCGCCGACGGTGGCCTCGCAAGACCGCGGTCGCTAGCTCATGGTCATACCGACGTAACTGGCGACGGCCTCGCTGTCCTTGAGATCATTGGGATTGATCTCTCCAGTAATCCGCCCTTTCTGGATGGTGAGGACGCGCTGCGAAAGCGAAGTGATGAAGTCGAGATTCTGCTCGACCAGGATCATGGCGATGCTGTGCTTGTGCTTGAGACGGAGCAGCGTCTCGATGATCTCCTCGATGATCGAGGGCTGAATGCCTTCGGTCGGTTCATCGAGCAAAACAAGGCGCGGGCGTGTGCACAGGCAGCGGGCAAGGGCGAGCAATTGCTGCTCGCCCCCGGACAGTGCGCCACCGCGCCGGTCGAGCAGGCGTACCAGCCTTGGAAATTCACTCAGAACGTCGTCGATGACGGCTGGATCTTCCCGCTTGGCGCTGGCCAGGCCCATCCGCAGGTTTTCCATGACCGTGAGGCTGGGAAAGATCTCGCGCCCCTGCGGTACCAGGCCGATTCCGAGCCGTGAGCGGGCATGGGCCGCCAGTCGCGTCACATCGCGATTGTCGAAGGTGACGGAGCCGGCGGTGGTCGGCAGAGAGCCCATGAGAGCGCGCATCAACGTCGTCTTGCCCATGCCGTTGTGACCGAGGATGCCGAGATATTCGCCGGGCTCGAGCGCGAAGCTGACGCCTGTCAGGATGGGAATGCGGCCATAGGCGGCGTGCAGGTTCTTGACGACGAGCATCAGGCGGCCACCTTCTTGCCGAGATAGACGTCGCGTACACGCGGGTCTCGCATGACGACATCGATTGTGTCCTCCATCAGGATTTGGCCTTGATGAAAGACCGTGACGGTCTTGGCGATCATCTTGATGAACTGCATGTCATGCTCCACCACGATGAGCGCACGCGTGAGGTTGATTTCGCGGATGATCTCGGCTGTGCGGACAGTTTCCTCGTCCGTCATGCCGGCTGCCGGCTCATCGAGCAGGATCAGCTCGGGTTCGCCCGCCAGCACCGTGCCGATTTCAACCCATTGCCGCTGGCCATGCGAGAGCTGACCCACGATGTCATCAGCGCGCCTGGCAAGATGAATCTTGTCCAACACTTCCTCCACCAGTGCCTTGGTACGCATTGGCGGGTTGCGCCGACGTGCCGCCAGCCAGATGTTCTCCCGCACGGACAGCCCGTTGAACACGTTCGGGACCTGTGTCTTGATGCCGACACCGAGGCGCGCGATTTCATGCGAGGGCGCGCCGGCGATGGGACTGCCGCGAAACGCTATACGACCGGACGTGGGCGTCAGCTGGCCGGTCAGCATCTTGAAGAATGTGCTCTTGCCGGCACCGTTGGGTCCGATCAGGCAGCGCAGCTCCACCTCCCCGAGGGTGAAGTCGACCGTGTTGACGGCCACCACACCGCCGAAGCGCATGGTCAGGCCTTGCGTGCGCAGCAGCGGAACGAGATCTGCCATCACTCGGCCTCCACGGGTTGATCGGCGTCACCGATAGACGGCGCACGGCGTGGCAAGGCTCGGAGCGCCTGCAGCAGGAGATCACGCACCGCCGGGATCAGTCCCTTGGGAAGCAGCAGCACGAAGGCGATCAGGATCACGCCGAGAATGAGGTTGGAGTTGAATGTCTGCTGCGATCCGATCTGTGCCACGAGATACTGAATCAGGAAGCAGCCGACCACCGGCCCGATCAGTGTGCCAAGGCCACCGACCGTCACCCAGATGATGATCTCGGCTGAAAGAGACAGGGCGAAGATCGTCGGGCTGACGAACGCGCCCCAGTTGACGTAAAGAGCACCGGCGAGACCGGCAATGGCACTGCCGACGACAAAGACGGCAAGCTTGATCAGGCGCGGATCGTAGCCCAGCAGCGAGGCGCGAACCTCGTTTTCCCGGACAGCGACGGCGACACGCCCGAATGGGCTCCACAGCAGCAGACGCAGGAACATATAGACCAGGATGAGCCCCCCACCCGTGGCATACCAGCCCTGGACGGGATCGAGCACTGTCTCAGGATCGAATGGCATGTTGAAGGTCGGTACCGACGGCATGCCGTTGAAGCCGCCCAGTGGAGCCGTGCCGATGCGGTATTCGTCACCGGCCGTCGAATTGACGACGTTGAACAGGATCAGCGTGACGGTCAGCGTAATGACGCCAAGATAGACGTCGCTGATGCGCCCATAGAAAACGAAATAGCCCAGGACCGTGGCAAAGATTGCCGGCACGATCATGGCCAGCAGGATGGCACCGGTGGAGTCGCCATAGTTGATTGCAGCAACCGCATAAGCATAACCGCCGAGGCCGAAGAAGGCGGTCTGCCCGAAGGACAGAATACCGCCGAAGCCCCAGATGAAGCCGAGGCTGAGTGCCAGGACACCCATCGCCGCAAACAGCGTCAGCTGCATGAGATCGAAGACCTCGAATATTTGCGGCGCCATCGCCGTTGCTGCAATCGCGGCGGCCAGAGCGATGAATTGGAGGAATAGCTTGGCTTTTGCCGACATCACAGCCTTCCCTTGAAGAAGCGGCCGGAGATGCCCTGGGGCAGCAGGCGGATGAGGATGATGGCCGATATGAACAGGATGACCTCACCGAAGACCGGCGTGGTCAGGTAGGAACCCATCTGGTTGATCAGGCCGAAGAGCCCCGAGGCCGAGGCAGTCCCCGCCAGAATGGCACTCCCCCCGCCGACCACCGTGATGAAGGCCTTGGCAACATAGGCGGCGCCCATGGTCGGCACCACGCCGGAGACCGGAGCCAATACGCCGCCTGCCAGGCCCGTAATGGCTGCGCCGATGCCGAAGGTCGTCATGTAGATCCGGCTCGGATTGACACCGAGCGCCGCAGCCATGCCGGGATTCTGCATCGTGGCACGGGAAACCAGGCCAAAACGCGTGTAACGCAGCATGCCGAAGATCAGCGCCAGCATGATCAGCGCCACAGCAACCAGGAACAACGTATAGTAGCTCGACTTGTACTCCCCGATCGAAAAGCCGCCGAGGGGAGTTGGAACCCCCTTGATGGTATTGCCGTAGATCGTGGTGACCAGGCCGACAATGAACAGGCTCAATCCCCAGGTCGCCAGCATCGTGTCCACCAGGCGACCATATAGGAAGCGGATCAGACAACGTTCGACGATGATGCCGACCAGGCCGACGAAAACCGGCGCGACGATCAGCATGGCAATCCAGATGTTCACACCGGCATTGGCGGAGATGACGGTGGCATAGGCACCGAGCATCACGAACTCGCCATGAGCGAGGTTGATGATCTTCATCATCCCGAAGATGATCGCCAGCCCGAGGCAGAGCAGGACGAGGGATGCCGCGCCGTTCAGCACGTCAAGCGCGAGAATGATTGCAAGTTCCATGAATGGGGCAGGCTCCGCCAAGTTCGCCAAACGAAAGGCGGTGCCGCATCAGGTCGCGGCACCGAAGCGATGGTGCCGTCTTCAGATCTTGATAATGTATTGCTGGTTGTCGGTCGGGGTTTTGATCAGATCGCAGACGCCGGCCGTATCCAGCGGCTTTTGCTGCTCATAGGTTTCGAGTACCGACCATTTCTTGGCCTTCACGTCGGCCAGATAGGCGTTGCGCACCGCATGATGGGTGGCGTGGTCGAGAACGACCTTGCCGCTCGGGCCGTCGAAGGACACGCCGCTTTCGAGCGCAGCGATCACCTTCATGCGATCGATCGAACCGGCGGCCTTGACCCCCGCAACCCACAAATAGAAGCCTTCATAGGTCGCCGCAGCGAGCTCGCTGATATAGGGAATATCAGCATATTTATCCTTGAGTTTCTTGACGTAGCTTGTGCTGGCTGATGTCGTGAGCTCCTCGAAATAGCCATATGCTCCCAGCACGCCCTCGCTTTCGGTCGCATCAAGCGTGGTTGGTTCGTTGACCAGCCCGAAAGTGGTGGAGGCGATCGGGATCTGCCCCTTCATACCGGACGACGTCCACTGCCGGTAAAAGGAGGTGTGGTTGCCGCCGACGAGCGCCGACAGCACGATGTCCGGCTTGGCGGCCTGGATCTTGCTGATGGTCGGACCGAAATTGGTGACGTCCAGCGGGAAGAAATCGATCGACAGGACTTCTCCGCCATTGTCCTTGACGTATTTCGTCATCCACTTTGCGGTGATCTGGCCGTAATTATAGTCGGCGGCGATGATGTAGGCCTTCTTGCCCCATTTCTTCATCGCATAGGGGACGAGTTTCTCCACCGTTTGCGCCGGAGTCGTGCCGGTGCAGAAGGTATTGCGATCGCAGACGCCACCCTCGTAAAGCGTGTTGTAGAAGTAGAGGATCTTGAAGCGATCGAAGGTCGGCCGGACCGCCTCGCGCGAGGCGGAAGTAATCCCGCCATGGACGACCGCAACCTTGTCCTTGAGCGCCAGAGCCTGGGCATATTGTGAATACATCTGGATATTCGACTGGGTGTCGTAATGCACCAGCTTCAGCGGCCGGCCGAGCAGTCCGCCGGAGGCGTTCACCTCCTCGATGGCGACGTTGAGGCTGTCGACCATCGGAACACCCGAAGCGGCGATGGGCCCCGACTGGTCGTGCAGGCTGCCGACCAGGATCGGCGCCTCCGCGCCGAAAGCACTTCTGGAAATCAGGGCCGGTGCTGCGATGGCGGCAACGGATGCGGAAAGGGTCGTCTTGAGAAAGCTGCGGCGCGACGTCGGCATAGATTGGTCCCCTCAAGGGCGTGTTCGGCCGCCCATGAGAGTTATATGAAATTACAATATATGAAATTGCAATAACTTTTTGCACCGCAATATGGAAGACTTCACCACGGGTCCCTGACACGAAACTCATGGCCGTCGACCTCGGCGAAATGGACGGGCTGGCTGCCCCCGGCAACGATCCGTGCCTTGAAGCCACGTGCTGTCCGCACCTGCATGGCGCGGCCCACCCTGCGGCGCAGATCTCCCGGACGCAGCCCCCCAGCCGACGCGACAAGGCAGGCGAGACAATGAATCCCTTCGTAGCAGGACTGGCCGAACCCGTTCATCGGCGGCGGCGTCTCACCGAAGCAACTGTGATAGCGCTCGAGGAACGCATCGTTGTTGCGAGAGCGCAGAGCCGAGAAATAGGCCGAGGTCACAAAAAGGTTCTCGGTGCAGTCGGCACCCAGGCCATAAAGGATGGTCTCGTCGATCGCCGAGGAGAAGCGCAGGATCTTCCTCGCCAGGCCGGCCTCTGAAAAGGCGCGGTTAAAGCCGATTGCCTCATAGCCGAGCAGGTAGGGCATGACCACATCCGGCTGCGCGCGACGTATCTTGTCGAGCAGCGGTTCATAGTCGTCAAAGCCGAAAGGCAAGATCGTTTCACCCACGACGATGCCGCCTGCCGACTGGATGATGTGCCGCGCCTCTTCGAAGGTGGCACGCGGCCAGACATAGTCGTTGCCGACCAGGTAATAGCGTCGCACCGCCTTCTTGTTTGCCAGCCATGCAATGCCCGGATGCAACAATTCCTTCGAAGTTTCACCGACCGTGACCACGCCGCGATCGCTTTCATGGCCTTCGAATTGCGGCGTGTAGATATAGGGTACGCGACCGGCGACAGCGTGGGAGATGGCCCTGCGCGCATAGCTGGGCACAAGGGCGACGACCGCATCGACTTCATCGATATCGACGATGTCTGCCGCCGCCAGCGCGGCCGAGCGCCCGGTCGTGCCGGCATCGGCGAGAACCAGTTCAAGTTCCTGACCGATCAGGCCTCCCGCGACGTTGATTTCGGCAACCGCGAGAATTGCGCTCGCTTCGGCGGACGCGGACCAAATGCCGGCGGGACCCTGCCGCGGCGTGAGCAAGCCAATCTTGATCATCTCGGTCGACGTTCGGACATTACAGCCGTCTGAGGTCCATCCAAGTCACCGGATCCGCATGCACAAACCATGCCACCGGTAGCGGACCGTGTTTTTGTCCCCAAGCTGCCGAGAGCCGCGATGTGCAAAAGCAGGATGCTGTCGAACGCGCTGGTCCAACGCCGTATTCTTGGGCAATTGGCGGATTTCTCATCGCAGAAACAACTGCGAAGGCTATGCGCGGTATGACCGAACCATCATGACGACAATTTTGGTTTGGACGCTTGAACGGCACGGGCCGAGTAGGGTAATTATCTGAAATTGCGAATATTGAAGATGAGAAGTTCGGCTTGGCACGCTCCGACAAGATGGAAGATCAACTAGCCTATCTCATTGCGAGCGTGAACCGCCAGCTTGAGGAGGATCTAGAGGACAGGCTGAGGCCCGAGGGCATTCCGATCGAGCAGTTCCGCATCCTGACTGCCTTGGCGGCGCGGAGCGGCCTGTCGATGGGCCATCTCGCCGAGCTGGTGCTGGTCGATGCGACCACCCTGACAAAGATCATCGATCGCATGGTGGCTGACGCGCTGGTATATCGGGGGCCGGATCCGAACGACCGCCGCAAGGTTCTCATCTATCTCGCAAGCAAGGGCACGGCTCTGCACATCAAGCTCGACGAGATCGTCGGTGACCAACAGCGTCATATCATCGATCGCCTGCGGGGTGACAAAGCGGAAACTCTCAAAGGGTTACTGCGCGATCTGATGATGGACTAGGTTTTGTGAACAAGCTCTGACGGCATGACGGGGTGGTGGTCCAAGACTGCCTTTTGGAGGCATTTTATCGCCAACGCAAAAGTTGAGATGTCGGTTCGTCATCCAATTTTGTGCCCGCCGGACGCAGTGCGGCCAAACTCCTCCGAATCCCGGCTATAAAATGCAAGACCGTCCTGCCGATCAGACCAGGACAGCAGTTGATCTATGCCAGAACTGGTTGTGGTGGCAGGATTTGATCATTATTGGCGGTCATCACAGACACGTCACGGCATGCTACAAATTATGCGCGTCGACGGTTCCGGCGGGTTATTTCGTACTGCAGCCCAATTGGTACAGTCTGTCGAAACCAGTGATCGCGCATCTCCAAACGAACAAGTGAAGAGATGGGTTCTCTTGCTTGCATGCCCACGATACGCAAGGTGACGACCAAATGGCTATAGGCCCCACACGATGGCCTTCTCATGGCGTTCTATCAGCAGCGCCAGATCCTTGAAGCGCTTGGTGACATGAGCGACGAAAGCATCCACGGCCGGAGCTCGCGTCGCGTTGCTCTGCTGCAATATGCCCAAGGCGCGCTCGGGGTGGGGAATTCTGACCGGCAGCGCCGTGATCGATTTCTCGTTGCGATAGGCGAAGACCACGCTGTGGGGCAGCACGGTGAGCGCATCGCTTGATTTCAGGTAGTTGATGGCGCTGGACAGCGAGCCGCCGGAATAGCGGATCTTGATTTCCGTGGCCCCCAGTGACAGCGCCAGGCTATTGAGGTCGGCATAGAGGGGACTGCCCTCCGGCGGACCGACCCAGGGATAGTCGAGCAGGCTTGCCGGATCGAGACGGCGCTTCATCAGCAAGGGGTGAGTCGTGCGGCAGGCGACGACATTGCGTCCGGGCAACACCACGTCGAAACGCAGGCCCGATCCTTCCTTCAGCACGTCGATGGGGCAGATCGCAATATCGATGCGGTCCGCGTCCAGCGCCGCCCGCAATTGCCCCAGATAGCCATAGCTCTGCTCGACACGGACATCGGGACGCCTGTCCTGGAATTCGGCGATCATGCCCGAGATCAGTGCGTCGGAGAAGAAGGGAGAACCGCCCACCCTGACGACCCCAAACGCGCCTTTCTGAAATCCGGCGACGAGGGCCGATGCCTTGCGCGAAGCCGCAAGCATGGTCTGGCCGTGGCTCGCCAGCGCCTGTCCCAAGGCCGTCGGTTGCAGGGGCCGCCGCCCTTTGACGAAAAGAGGCTCGCCGATACGCTGCTCCATCATCGCAATCGTTCGTGACACGGCCGGCTGCGTCATGCCGAGCAGGATCGCAGCCTCCGTCACGCCGCCGGCCTGGACCACGGCGGCAAGTTGGACCAGGTGGCGCTCGTCAAGCTTCATAGCAATTTGCTATATTGTTTAATTGAGAAATGATCAATATGCAGGCTGGTGCCGGGTATGTTGCTCCTCGGGAGGAACAGCCGGTGGCTATCAGGTCATTGAACGCACAGAACTCGGCTGATGTCGTGATGGAGCGCGTCGGCCCCGGCGTAAAGGAAACCTCCGCTTCATTCCTCAATTCGCTGGTGAGGCATTTGCATGCCTTTGTGCGCGAAACCCGGCCGACCAGGGACCAGTGGCGCTCCGCCATGCAGCTTTTGACCGACATTGGTCACGCCACCGATGACCGGCGCCAGGAGTGGGTGTTGGCCTCGGATCTGCTGGGTGTCACCGCCCTCGTCGAAGAGATCAATGCCCAGCGCCACAGGGGCGCCACGCCCAATACGGTGCGCGGGCCGTTCTATCGTCCGGACGCACCCGCCATCGCGAATGGCGGGTCGATCTCGCTCGATGGTGCCGGCGAGGCCCTTCTGGTTCGCGGCCGTGTCGTCGACCTTGACGGCGTGGCCATCCCGGGCGCCCTTGTCGAGACCTGGCAGGCCAATGCCGACGGATATTACGAGAACCAGCAGCCCGATCGGCAGCCGGAATTCAACCTGCGCGGTGTCCTGAAAACCGACGGCCATGGGGGTTTTCTCTACCGCACGGTGCGCCCCGCCGGCTATGCGACACCGGCCGACGGCCCCGTCGGCCGGATGCTGGCGGGCCTCGGCGTCTCGCTGCGTAGGCCGGCCCATCTGCACTTCATCATCAGCGCCGAGGGTTTCGAGACCATCTCGACGCATGTCTTCGACGGTAGCGACCCGGACTTGGGCCAGGACGCCCTGTTCGGCGTCAAGCCCGAGCTCGTTGGGGACTTCAGGCGCGACGGCGATGGCTGGGCGCTCGACTTCACGTTCGTCATGGCCCGGGCCAGGCAGGAAAGGCGTGCAGCATGAACCTCTCATTCGTCTATCAAGGCAGCCCCGCGCATATCGTCTTCGGCGAAGGTTCGTCCAGGCATGTCGGCGAGTGGGTTGAAAAGCTCGGTGCCAGCAGGGCGCTCGTGCTGACCACGCCGCACCAGAAAGCCGAGGGCGAGGCCATGGCCACGGCCCTTGGCGGGCTTGCGGTCGGAACCTATGACAACGCCACGATGCACACCCCGGTCGATGTGACCGAAGCGGCCGTTGCACGTGTTCTGGACTTGAAGGCCGACGTGGTCGTGGCGCTCGGCGGCGGCTCGACCACCGGGCTCGGCAAGGCAATCGCCTATCGCACCGACCTGCCGCAGATCGTGGTGCCCACCACCTATGCCGGCTCGGAGGTGACCCCCATTCTCGGCCAGACCGAAGGCGGCGAGAAGACCACGCTGCGCAGCCCGAAGGTCCTGCCCGAAGTGGTGATCTACGATCCCGGCCTGACGCTGGGCCTGTCCGTCGCCATGAGCGTAACCAGCGGCCTGAACGCCATCGCGCATGCCGCAGAGGCGCTCTATGCGCCGGACGGCAACCCGATCACCGCGCTGATGGCGGCCGAGGGCATGCGTGCCATCCGGCAGGCGCTGCCTGTCATCATCGCCTCGGCCAGGGACAGGCAGGCTCGCACCGATGCGCTTTACGGGGCCTGGCTCTGCGGCTCGGTGCTGGGCCAGGTCGCGATGTCGCTGCACCACAAGATCTGCCACACGCTGGGCGGCAGCTTCGACACGCCCCATGCCGAAACCCATGCGATCATGCTGCCGCACACCATCGGCTTCAACGCAGGCGCCGCTGGAAAAGAGCTGCAACCGGTTTCCGACATCTTTGGCGGCACACCCGGCCAGGCACTCTACGATTTCGCCAGGTCCGTCGGATCACCGATGGCGCTGAAGGATTTCGGCCTGAAGGAAATCGATCTCGACCGTGCCGCCGAGATTGCGACCAGAAACCCCTACGCCAACCCTCGGCCCATCGACCGCGCTTCCATCCGCGCCCTGCTCCAGGATGCCTGGGAGGGAAGCCGACCGCCACTTTAGGCCCACTAAGGCGCTTTCGAGAGATGCCGATAGCTCTTCGAACAAGAAAACGCGCCAAAACAATAAGTTAGAGGAAAAGATGCGATCCGGAGAAATCGCACTTTTCTCTGGTTTCACGACGATCTTCCTGGGGAGGAAAGCAATGATTACGCGTCGCCATTTCCTGAAGACTTCCGCCGTGCTCGGCACGAGCGCCGCCTTCGGCGGGGTCGCCAGCCCGGCCATCGCGGCAGGCGCCGCGATCAAGCTCGGCTATGTCAGCCCGCAGACCGGGCCGCTGGCCGCCTTCGCCGAAGCCGACAAGTTCATCATCGAGGGCTTCCTGGCGGCGACCAAGGCCGTGGGCGCGAACTTCGAGGTCATCGTCAAGGACAGCCAGTCCAATCCGAACCGTGCCGCCGAAGTCGCCAAGGAACTGGTGGTCGATTCCCAGGTGAACCTGATGCTGGTCGCCTCGACGCCCGAGACGACCAATCCGGTGGCGACGATCTGCGAGGCCGAGGGCATGCCCTGCATCTCGACCGTGGCGCCCTGGCAACCCTGGTTCATCGGCCAGCAGGGCAATCCCGGCGCACCGGATTCCTGGAAGCCGTTCGAGAGCGTCTTCCATTTCTTCTGGGGCCTGGAAGACGTCATCGCCGTCTTCACCAACATGTGGGGCCAGCTCGAAACCAACAAGAGCGTCGGCGGCCTGTTCCCCAATGACGGCGACGGCAATGCCTGGGGGGATCCGAAAGTCGGCTTTCCACCGGTGCTCGATAAGAAGGGCCTCACCCTCACCGATCCCGGCCGCTATCAGAACCTGACCGACGACTTCTCCGCCCAGATCAACGCCTTCAAGACAGCCAAGGCCGAGATCATCACCGGCGTGATGATCCCGCCGGATTTCACCACCTTCTGGAACCAGGCGCAGCAGCAGGGCTTCAAGCCGAAAATCGCCTCGATCGGCAAGGCCATCCTGTTCCCGCAAGCCGTCGAAGCCTTGGGCAAGGCCGGCCACAACCTGTCGTCCGAGGTGTGGTGGACGCCCAACCATCCGTTCAAGTCTTCCTTGACGGGCGACAGCTCGGCGGCCTTGGCGGCTGGCTTCACCAAGGCGACGAACCGTCCGTGGACCCAGCCCATCGGCTTCGTGCATGCCCTGTTCGAACTGGCCGCCGACGTGATGAAACGTGCCGATCCTACCAATGCCGAGACGGTGATCGCAGCCATCGCCGCCACCAGGCTCGACACCATCGTCGGCAGGGTCGCCTGGGACGGTGCCAACCTCCCGCCCTTCGCGGCGAAGAACGTCGCCAAGACCCCGCTGGTCGGCGGCCAGTGGCGGCTTAGGGATGGCGGCGGCTACGATCTCGTCATCACCGATAACCAGACCGCGCCGCAGATTCCGACCGGTGGCAAGATGGAAGCGATCGCCTAGAGGCCATTCCTTATCCGGTGCCATCGCGGCTCCCTCCTCCCCATCGACGCGGAGAGGGACAGGAGAAGATCATGACGATCCTTGCCCTGCAAAACGTCTCGAAGAGCTACGGCGCCTTGAAGGTGACGCAGGACGTCTCCTTCGCGCTGGAGAAGGGCGAAGCCCTGGGCATCATCGGCCCGAATGGAGCCGGCAAATCGACGCTGTTCAACCTCATTACCGGCAATGTGGACGTCGACGGCGGCCGCATCATCTTTGAGGGCCGTGACGTCACCAGCACGCCGCCGATGGCGCGCTGCCTGGCCGGCGTCGGCCGCACCTTCCAAATCCCGCAGCCCTTCGACAAGCTCACGGTGTTCGAAAACCTGCTGGTCGCCGGCACCTTCGGCGCAAGCCAGTCGGAGAGCGAAGCCACCGACCGCTGCGCCGACATTCTGTGGCGAACCGGGCTTTCGCCCCGGGCCAACGACATGGCAGGTGGCCTCCGCCTCCTGCAACGCAAGCGGCTCGAACTTGCCCGTGCCCTCGCCACCCGGCCCACGCTGCTGCTGCTCGACGAGATCGCCGGCGGCCTCACCGAAGGCGAATGCGGCCAGCTCGTCGACACGATCCGCGCGGTGCACGAGACAGGCATCTCCATCGTCTGGATCGAGCATGTGCTGCATGCCCTGACCGCTGTCGTCGGCCGCCTGCTGGTGCTGGATTTCGGCAAGGTCATCGGCATCGGCCAGCCGGACGAGATCATGGCCTCCAAGACCGTGCGCGAAATCTATCTCGGGATCGATGTGTGATGGCGCTGCTCGAAACAAGATCCCTCACGGCCTTCTATGGCGACTTCCAGGCACTGTTCGGCGTCGACATGGCGCTGGCCGAAGGACAGACCGTCGCCATCATCGGCGCGAACGGGGCGGGCAAGACGACGCTGATGCGCTCGATCGCCGGCGTGCTGAAGAACGCGGCGGACCAGATCAGGTTCGATGGGCGCCCGGTCGGCGATCTCGCCGCCCCCGACGTGCTGGCGCTGGGTGTCGCCATGGTGCCGGAGGGCCGCAAGCTCTTCCCTTCGCTGAGCGTCGAGGAAAACCTACTGATCGGCCGATACGGACGGGCGATCGACGGCTTCTGGTCGCTCGATGCGATCTACGAGATGTTTCCGATCCTGAAGGAGCGCCGCCACAATCCCGGCACCGCCCTGTCGGGCGGACAGCAGCAGATGGTCGCCATCGGCCGCGCCCTGATGTCCAATCCGCGCGTGCTGCTGTGCGACGAGTTGAGCCTCGGCCTTGCCCCGGTCGTGATCAAGGACATCTACGCCGCTTTCCCGAAAATCCGCGGCAGCGGCGCATCCATCGTCATCGTCGAGCAGGATATCGGCCAGGCGCTGAAGGTCGCTGATCATGTCTACTGCATGATGGAAGGCCGCATCACGCTGTCGGGCAAGCCCTCGGACATCAGCCGGGACCAGATCCACGCCGCCTATTTCGGAGCGCATGCATGAACCTCATCGACACGATCATTCAAGGCGTGTTGCTGGGCGGCCTGTACGCCCTGTTCGCGGCCGGCCTGGCGCTGGTCTTCGGCATCATGCGCCTCGTCAACCTGGCGCATGGCGACCTCATCGTCATGGCCGCATTCGCGATCCTGTTCCTGGTCTCATCACTGGGCCTGAACCCGTTCCTGGCGGCGCTGATCGCCATGCCGCTGATGTTCGCCGTCGGCTGGGCCCTGCAATATTTCGTGCTCAACCGGACATTGGGACCCGACATCCTGCCGCCGCTGCTGGTCACCTTCGGGCTCTCCATCGTCATCCAGAACGGGCTGCTCGAGACCTTCTCCGCCGACAGCCGCCGCATCACGCTCGGCTCGATCGAAACCGCTTCGCTCGACCTGGGCTTCACCACCATCGGCGTGATGCCCCTCGTCACCTTTCTCTCGGCGGTCGGCGTGATCCTGGCCTTGAACCTCATCTTCTATCGCACGTCGCTCGGCCGCGCCTTCCGCGCCACCTCGGACGATCGCGTTACGGCAGGCCTGATGGGCATTCGCCCCGACGCCATCTTCGCCGTCGCGACAGGGTTGGCGCTGGTGGTCGCCACCATCGCCGCGCTCTATCTCGGTGCCCGCGCCAATTTCGACCCGACCATCGGGCCCGCGCGCCTGATCTACGCCTTCGAGGCGGTCATCATCGGCGGGCTCGGCTCCTTCTGGGGCACGCTCGCCGGCGGCTGCGTCATCGGCGTGGCGCAGGCGCTCGGCGCCAGCCTCAATCCGGAATGGCAGATCCTGGCCGGCCATATCGCCTTCCTGGCCGTGCTGCTGTTCAGGCCGCGCGGCCTGTTCCCCAGAGCCGTCGACTGAGGGGAGCCGAGATGAGCATGCAAGCCCCAACCGCCTGGAAAGTCGAGACGCGCACCCGCGCCTCCTCGATCTTCTGCCTCGCCGCGTTCCTGGTCGTGGCGCTCGGTTTCGTCGCCCCCCTGTTCCTGCCGCGCAGCGGCATACAGGACCTGTTCTTCATCCTGACCATGCTGGTGCTGGCGCAATGCTGGAACCTCTTGGCTGGCTATGCCGGCCTGGTTTCGGTGGGCCAGCAGGCTTTCGTCGGCCTTGGCGCCTATGCCATGTTCGCCGTCGTCATCCTGTTCGGCCTCGACCCGCTGGTCGGCGTCGTCGCCGGCGGGCTGGCCGCCGCCCTGCTCGCCATTCCCACCGGCTTCTTCGTGTTCCGCCTGCAAGGCGCCTATTTTGCCATCGGCACCTGGGTCATCGCCGAGGTCGTGCGCCTTGCGATGGCGCAAGTGAAGACACTCGGTGGCGGCACTGGTACTTCGTTGCCCTCGCGCGCCCCCCGCGACATGGTCGGCGTCAATCTGGTTCAGAACCTCTTCGGCGTGCGCTCGGCCCAGGCCGTCGATATTCTGTGCTACTGGCTCGCGCTGGCCCTCGCCGTCGCTTCGATCGTCTTCATCTATCGCCTGTTGCGCTCGCGGCAGGGCCTCGGTCTTGCGGCAGTACGCGACAACGCCCAGGCCGCCCGTGCGGTCGGCGTCGACGCCCTGAAGGTCAAGGCGGCGACTTATGTCATCGTCGCCTTCATCACCGGCCTCGCCGGCGCCCTGATCTATGTGCAGAAGGCGCGCATCTCGCCCAATGCGGCCTTCGCCGTGACCGACTGGACCGCCTATGTGATCTTCATCGTCGTCATCGGCGGCATCGGGTCGATCGAAGGACCGATCGTCGGCGTCATCGTCCTCTACATCCTGCAGAGCCTGCTGGCCGATTTCGGCTCCTGGTATCTGCTCGTCCTGGGCCTGATCGGCATCGTCGTCATGCTGTTCGCCCCACGCGGCCTGTGGGGGCTGTTTACCGAACGGACCGGCATTCAGCTCTTCCCGGTTCGCCGCATACTCACACCCAGACAATCCAACAAGTAGAGTGTCTTGTTTTTAGATCGAACCATCAAGAACTGCAAAATGCTCCGTTCCAGACACGTCAAGAGGAACGAACGCCCAACCCAAACGCATTTTGCTCTGGATATGGAGAGGGAACATGGCCGACATCACCACCGACGTCCTCGTCATCGGCACCGGACCGGCAGGTTCCGCCACCGCGGCGCTGCTCTCGAGCTATGGCATCGAGAACATGGCGATCAATCGCTATCGCTGGCTGGCCAACACGCCGCGGGCCCACATCACCAACCAGCGCACGATGGAAGTGCTGCGCGATCTCGGCCGTGAGGTGGAGGATGAGGCCTATCTGTTCGCGGCGCATCAGGAGCTGATGGGCGAGAACGTGTTCTGCACGTCGCTGACTGGCGAGGAGATCGGCCGCATGAAGAGCTGGGGCACCAGCCCGCATTCCAAGGCCGAGCACCTGTTGTCCTCACCGACTTTGATGAACGACCTGCCGCAGACCTTCATGGAGCCGCTGCTGTTCAAGACCGCCTGCTCGCGCGGCACCCAGGCGCGGCTGTCGACCGAATATATAGCGCATGTGCAGGACGAGGACGGCGTCACCACCACCTGTCTCGACCGGCTCACCGGCAAGCAGTTCACCATCCGCTCGAAATATCTGATCGGCGCCGACGGCTCCAACTCCAAGGTGGCGGAGCATGCCGGCCTGACATATGGCGGCAAGATGGGTCTCGGCGGCTCGATCAACATCCTGTTCAAGGCCGACCTGTCCCGATATGTCGCGCACCGTCCCTCGGTGCTCTACTGGGTGGTGCAGCCGGGCGCCGATGTCGGCGGCATCGGCATGGGCCTGGTGCGCATGGTGCGCCCGTGGAACGAGTGGCTGATCGTCTGGGGCTATGACATCAACCAGCCCGCGCCCAAGGTCGACGAAGCTTTCGCCACCAAGGTCGTGCGTGAACTCGTCGGCGATCCTGAGCTGGATGTCGAGATCGATCAGGTCTCCACCTGGACGGTCAACAACATGTATGCGGAGACGGTATCGAACGGCCGGGTCTATTGCATGGGCGACGCCATCCACCGCCATCCGCCGTCGAACGGCCTTGGCTCCAACACCTCCATTCAGGACGCGTTCAACCTGGCCTGGAAGCTCGCTTTCGTGCTGAAGGGCCAGGCGGGCAAGGAGCTGCTCGACAGCTATCAAGCCGAACGCGCCCCCGTCGCCAGGCAGATCGTCACCCGCGCCAACAAGTCGATCGAGGAATTCGGACCGATCTTCAAGGCGCTCGGCCTGCTCGACTCGATCGACCCGGTGAAGATGCAGGAGAACATGGACGCCCGCTGCAATCCGAACGAGGCAGGCGAGGCCCAGCGCAAGGCCATCCGCGAGGCGATTGCCGCCAAGGTCTATGAGTTCGACGCGCACGGCGTGGAGATGAACCAGCGCTACCGATCGAAGGCCGTCCAGCCGGACGGGCAGGAGGAACCGTCCTTCGAGCAGGACGCCGAACTGCACTTCCAGCAGACGACATGGCCGGGCGCCCGCCTCCCGCATGCCTGGGTGTTCAGCGGGCGCGGCGAAAAGGCCTCGACGCTCGACCTGACCGGTCATGGCAAGTTCACCATCCTGACCGGTATTCGCGGGCAGGACTGGGTGAAGGAAGCCCAGGCCGTCGGGCAGGAACTCGGCCTCGACATCGCCGTCCATGTCATCGGCCCCCGCCAGAAATGGCAGGACCTGGCCGGCGAGTGGGCACGCGTCAGCGAGATCGAGGAGAACGGCGCGGTCCTGGTTCGCCCGGATCATCACGTTGCCTGGCGCGCCAAGACCTTGCCGGCCAAGCCGGACGCAGAGCTACGCCGCGTGTTGAAGGACATCCTGGCACGGGCCTGACCCCGTCCCGTCAATTTCGGTCGGGTGGCCCGAGCGCGCCACCCTCCCCTTATCGACACCGGGCCAGCTCGGTGATCGCAAGCTCGAACGAGGTAAGCCGTGAGCTATTTTTCCGAAGACCATTCCATCGAGACGGTCAATGGCCGCATGGGCCGGGATATCGACCCGCGTCTCGCCATAGTGATGTCAGCCCTCGTCAAGCATCTGCACGCCTTCGCCAAGGAGGTCGAGCTGACGCAGGAGGAGTGGAATTTCGGCATCGATTTCCTCACCCGCACGGGACAGATCTGTTCCGGCGAGCGGCAGGAATTCATCCTGCTGTCCGATACGCTCGGCCTGTCCATGCTGGTCGACACCATCAACAATCGCCGCCCCTCGGGCGCCACGGAGAATACGGTCTACGGGCCGTTCCATGTCGCCGATGCCCCGGTGCGCGAGATGGGGGCGACCATCACGCTCGACGGCAAGGGCGAGAGCTGCCTGTTCGAGGGCCGCGTGCTGGATCTGCAGGGCAACCCCATCGAGGGAGCGCGCGTCGATGTCTGGTCCGACAATGCCGACGGCTACTACGATGTGCAGCAACCCGGCATTCAACCCAAGGGCAATAATCGCGGCATCTTCATCACCGGGCCGGACGGCAAATACAGCTTTATCGGCATCAAGCCGGTTTCCTATCCGATCCCGGACGATGGCCCGGTCGGCAAGATGCTGGCGGCAGTGGGGCGCCATCCCTACCGCCCAGCGCATATGCACTATCTGGTAACGGCGCCCGGGTTCAAGACAATCGTCACCCATACCTTCGTGGGCGGCGATGAATATCTCGAATCCGATGCCGTATTCGGCGTGAAGAAGTCGCTGATCGCACCGTTCGACAGGCTCGAAGGCGAAAAGACGCTGTGGCGCTCACCTTTCGACTTCATCATGGCGCCCGACACGGCCGGAGCCTGAGGAGGATGGATCGAAGGGAGCAAAAAGCCGCACGGGTATATTGCTCGCCCCTTCCGATCGCAAGCCACTGCCCGCGCCATAATTGCTTACGTGGTGCCGCCCCTCACCCTTACCCTCTCCCCGCAAGAGGCGGGGCGAGGGGGCGGCAAGCGTCGCGATCCACCTCGGGGCCGTCATCTTGCTCGATCGGTGGGCGAGATGACCGCTTTAGGAATGAAACAAGCGGCGGAAGTCCCCCTCGCCCCGCCTCTTGCGGGGAGAGGGTAAGGGTGAGGGGCAGTGCCGACCTTGACGGAGTGAGCAACCACCCCGCGCAGCTTCTTCGAGTAGAATCATATACAAAACAAATGTTTATCGCCAACGGCTACGATGTTTGATCCAGGCGTCACTGCATCGTTTTGCAATGACAGTGCTTGATCGGTCAGGCATCAATGCCATCGGCATGAAAGGAAAGAGCGCGCTCATGACTGAACGCGCTCTGCTTTCGATCTTTGTTAGCTAAAGGTCTGGATCGGCACGGGATCGGCCGCCTGTCGGAGCGGACTATTGGGCGAGATAGCCGCCATCGATCACCAGTTCCGCCCCGGTCATGTAGCTCGCTTCGTCGCTGGCGAGGAACAGCACGCCGTTCGCCACCTCGATCGGCTTGCCGGCCCGCTTCATCGGGGTAGAGGCGATGACGAAGGCATTGATGTCGGAGGCCTGTGCTTGAGTGAGTGGCGTGTCGATGAAACCCGGGTGAACGGAATTCACCCTGATGCCGTCGGCGACATAGCTCATCGCCGCATTCTTGGTCATGTTGCGCACGGCGCCCTTGGTGGCGTGATAGGCATGGGCACCACCGACGGCGGCATTGCCCCAGATCGAGGAGAAGTTCACGATCGACCCACTTTTCTGCCGGCGCATGGCCGGCACCACCGCGCGCATGCCGAGAAACACTCCCGTCTGGTTGACGGCGATGACACGCTGCCAGGCGGCAAGATCGAGTTCGTCCAAGGGCTCATAGGCGATGATGCCGGCATTGTTGACCAGGACGTCGATGCGGCCGTGCCTGGCGAGGATCGTCTCGACGGTGCCGGCCCAATCTTCCTCGCGGCTGACATCGAGGCGCACGTTTTCCACGCCGGCGGCGTGCGGGTGATCGGGGCCGGCGATGTCGCCGGCATAGGTGATTGCGCCCTCGCGGGCGAAGAGCGCGGCAATCTCATAGCCCATGCCGCGGGCTGCACCCGAAACCAGGGCGACCTTGTCCTTGAGCCGCATGGCCCTTCCTCCTAAATTTGATCGTTAAGTCCAAAAGTAGACGTCCGACGCTACCGGCCAAGCCAGGGATAGCGGGCACTGTCCTTCCCGGCGTAATCGGGATCGAGATAGATGAAGCAGCGCTGGATCTTCCAGTCGCGGATCTCGAAGACGTCGCACCAGCGCCCCGCACCCCAATCGGGCACGCCAGCTCGCCAGGGACCGTCCTTGTGCTCGCCGTGGCTGGTGCCCTCACAGACGATGACATCGCCGCCCGAAAACACCCAGTTGAAGGCGGCATAATGGTGGACGATGCTCTTCAGCGTGCCGCCGACATCGCCGAACAGGCGTCCGATTGCCTCCTTGCCGTCGGCGAGGCCCCATTTGGGGAAATAGACCTGCGCATCCTCGGCGAAGAGGTCGAGGATGGAGCCGCCATCCGAGGTCACGCCGGCCTTGTCGAAGGCCTTGAGATATTCGAGGGCGACGGATTTGCGCTGCTCGTCGGTCATGGTCTGCCGGGTCAGGGCCATCGGCGTTTTCTCCCTTGTCGATGCTTCATTCGGCTGCGATCTTGCCGACCGCCGTCTTGATCGGTTCGAGATGGGCTCGCCTTGCGGCGAGATAGGCATAGGCGAGGATGGGGCCGAGCGTGCCGCCGCCGGCCCAATAGGCCCGCGCCGAGGCCGAGGCGACGCAATTGCCGACACCGTAAAGGCCGGGAATGGGCTGGTCCTCGTCGTCGAGCACCTGTCCCTGCGGCGAGGTCTTCGGCCCGCCCTTGGTGTCGAGATTGCCGCCGCTGAGCAGGGCCGCATAGAACGGGCCCGATTTGGCGATGGGGTACATGGTCGGGTTCTTGCCGGCCGGCTCGGCCACCGGACCGTTGAAGAGCTGCTCGACCGGCCGCTCCCCACGCCGGAAGTCGAGATCCCTGCCGCTCTCGGCAAAGCCGTTGAAGCGGTCGATGGTGGCGCCGAGGCTCGCAGCGAAATCCGCGGAGAGGCCAAGGCCGCCAATATTGTCTGCGTGCCGGGCCAGGCGCTCGGCGATGCCGACTGAGAGCCCTTCCAGCGTATCGGCCTTGACGACATGGGCATCGTCGGCGCCGGGCGGCACGATGAAGCGGCCATATTCGTCGCTGGCGCTATGATCCTGGCTGCGCTGGTCCCAGATCGCGAACAGCACGAGATTGGGATATTCGCCCTTGGCAGCATCCCATTGGAAGAAGGCCTGCGCGGATTCGTTGTAGGCGAGCTTCTCATTGGTGACGCGCCGGCCCTGCCGGTCGACATAGATCATCGAGTCTCCCGAGGGCGAGAAGGTGCCGATCAGGCCAGGATCACGATTGAGCGCCTTTTCCAGCACGATCGGGCACATCCAGGCATAGTTCATGTTGCGCAACTGCCCGCCCGCCGCCGCGCCGATCCGGACGAAATCGCCCTCGTTGGAAACGGCGGCGCAGCCGCCGAAAACCGGGGCGGCGAGGAAATTGCGCCGCATCTCGGCATCATGGGTAAAACCCCCGCTGGCGAAGATCACGGCCTTGCGTGCCCTCACGGTGGTCAGGCGCCCGTCGATGTCGCTTGCCTGCACGCCGTTCACCGCTCCGTCATCGCCTCGGGTGAGGCGCTGGACCCGCATGCCCGTGCGGATCTCGATGCCGTGGCGCCTCGCGGTGGCGGACATCGTGCGGATCGCGACCTCGCCGCCGTCGGACATGCTGTCCTTGGCGCCCTTGGGCAGCAGCACCCGGCCTTTCGGCGCCTTGTCCTCGCCGAACTCGGCCCAATAATCCGGCACGTCGGGGCAATGGCGATATTCAAGCGCGCCCTTCTCGGCCAGAAGCTCGGTCGCCGTCGAGGCGTTGTCGTAGAAGGCCTCGCACATGGCGTATTCCCATGGGTCGAGGCCGAAGGTCGGATGACCGGCGACATAGCGCTCCGGCCGCGCCAGGCGCGCCATGTAGCGGATGCAATCGGGTTTGGGGTCGGCAATGCCGAGCGCCTGCATAGCCTTGTTGTTGGGCACCCAGTACCAGAAGGCCGCCTTGCGCGTAGTGCCACCGAGTTCCGGCGCCTTTTCGAGCAGGACGACCTCATTGCCCTCCCAGCGCGCGAAGAGCGCGGAAGCGAGCCCGCCGGCACCGCCGCCGACCACCACGATATCGGTTTCGATATCGAAATCGGCCGCGGTCACCGGCTTGGCGCTGGCACGGGCCGGCAGTTTCATGGATGCAGTCATGCGCGTCCTCCCCTCTCCCGGCCCGCTTGAAGCGCTGGGCCGCCGAACATCGAGGTCTGTCGCGGACAAGCCGCTCGACCGTTGCGTACAGGCTGCCGGAAATCGGGCGCCGACGTCTTTCACGATCGGGGCGTTACAAAAACTGATCAGGTCAACGAAAAGACAGATGTGCGAATATCGTACAAAGGTGCGAATATTGCACCCAGCGCAATTTCCTGGCAGTATCCGCGCGTTTGAATGTAGCCGGTCCGGCATCAAGATCGGATGGCTGCCGGGAAGCGCTCGAAACGCAGGTGCGCCCGCGAGGGCACGCCGGATGGGGGACGCCATGGACACCCCGCAATGCCTCGCCGCCACGATGAACACCGGCGGCGCCCAAGCAGAATGCGCGCTCTGGCATCTGGAGCCCGCCAAGCCCTATCGGTTGTCATTCGAGAACGAGGCCGATGTGGTCTGCCTCCTGCTCGGCGCGATCGAGGCGAAGACGGGCTATGACGGACGCAGCCCATCCGCGATGCGTTTCGATGCCCTGACGGCTGCCTTCCATCCCGCCGGCGGCCGCGTGGCGGTCGAGGCCAGCGCCGTGTCCGCGGGCTTTGCCGCCTTCCGCTTTGCGCCCGAACTCCAGCACAAACTGCTGGGCGCGGACTATCGCCTCGCCCCCATCCCCACCAGCATCGACAACATCGCCTCCCCATCGATTGCCGGCCTGGTGGCCTATGCGCGCACCCTGTTCAATGCCTCGTCGCAGCCCGACAGCATCGCCGTGGAGGCCGTTTCGCAACTTGCCCTGGTGGATGTCTTCCGCTCGCTGCGGGCCTTCGCAAGCAAGACCGCCTGTGGCCCGCTTTCGGACCGGGAATATGCCCGTCTTCGCGAGCACATCGATGCCAATATCGCCGAACGGCTGAGCCTGGTCGAGCTGTCCGATCTGCTCGACCTGCCGGTGATCACATTGCGGCGGCGCTTCCAGCGCAAAGCCGGCCTGCCCCTGCACCAGTTCGTCCTGGAGCGGCGCGTGCAGATCGCGCAGCATCAGCTCACCGCGACCTCAGCGCCGCTGCGGGAGATCGCCGCCAGTTGCGGCTTTGCCTCCCAGCAGCACATGACGAGTGCCTTCAGCCGGCGGCTGGGGCTGACGCCGTTGGCATGGCGCGAACGCGCGCGAACGTGAACACGGGACTTGCTGCCGCGCCAGTCAGGCCAACACCTGCCGCAATTGCGCCTGCACATCGAGCAGGAGCGGCAGGACTTCCGCCTTCAGGCGCGCAGTGGAGGCCCGGGCGGCCTGGGCGCCGGTGTTCAGGGCCGCGACAACCCGCCCGCCCGTCGTGACGATCGGCACGGCGATCGAGCGCAGGCCGAGTTCGAGCTCCTGATCCACGAGGGCGTAGCCGCACCGGCGTACTTTTCCGAGCTCGGCCATGAGATCGTCGACATCGGTCAGTGTCCTTGGCGTCATCGCCGGCCGTTCGCTGCCCTCGAGCAAGGCCCGCGCTTCTTCGGGTGGCAGGGCGGCGAGCAGGACCCGGCCCATGGATGAACAATAGGCCGGCAAGCGGCTGCCGATATTGAGGGCGACAGACATCACCCGCTTTTGGGCAGCACGCGCGACATAGACTACGTCGCTCCCGTCCATGATGGCGGCGGAAGCGCTTTCCTGCGTGGTTTCAGATAGCCTTTCGAGGAAGGGCTGCAGGCGCCTTGGCAATGGCGCGGCGGAAAGATAGGCATAGCCCAGGCGCAGCACGCGCGGCGTCAAGGCGAACAAGCGGCCATCCGTGCTGGCATAGCCCCCCTTGAGCAGGGTAAGAAGGCAGCGACGCGCCGTTGCCCTGTCGAGTCCGGTCAGGCGGCTGACATCGGCGATCGAAAGGGCTTCATGGTCTTCGTCGAAAGCTTCGATGACCGAGAGCCCCTTGGCGAAGCCCCCCATCATGTCGCCATCCTTCTCCATTTTCGTCATAGGCACCCTCGTTCGAATATCGAACGTATACTCGGCTATCGCACCAGGCGAGCGAAATTGATCAGGGTGCAATGCAGGGGACAGGAACGAATGCGCGCTGACGGCGCGCCGTATGGGCCATCAGAACCGGGCGAACGGAGAACAGGCAATCGCAGTGAGTACGCGTTCGGCAATCAGGGATGCTCGCTGCGCCCTTGCTCGGGCATGGCGCCTGCCGGCAAGTTGAAACCGTCGGAGAGGGATTTCATGAGGAAATCGATGAAGACCCTGAGCTTGTACGGCAGGTAGCGCGTCGGCGGAAACATCGCGTGGATCGACATTTCAGGCGCATGATAATCCGACAACACCTCCCTGAGAGTGCCGTCGCGCAAGCAGGAGTCGACGATAAAACTGGGAAGGAGCGCAATGCCGCGCCCTTCGACGGCGATGTCGCGCAACACTTCCCCGTTGTTGCTGCACAGGCACCACGACACCGGTACCCAGTGGTCACCGTCCTTGCCGGTGAGCTTCCACTGCGCACCGGTTTCGAGATAGCCATAGTGCAGGCCAGCGTGGTCTCGCAGGTCCCTTGGATGCTGAGGTATACCCCTCTCTTCCAGATAGGCCGGGGATGCGCATATGATCCGCGGCGCCGACGCGATTTCATGGGTCACGAGATTGGGCGGCGGCGAATCCGTCAAGCGGATCGTGACGTCGAAGCCTTCCTGCACCGTATCCAATTGCTGATCGCTCAGGACCAGCTGGATCTGGAGGTCGGGATGCCGGGCCATGAACTGGCCGATCAACCGTCCCAGAAACATCGTCCCGAACGACATCGGCGCATTGACACGCAACAGCCCCCGAGCTTCGACCTGAAACTGCGATAGCGAGGTTTCGGCGTCTTCGATCTCGGCGAGGATGGCCAGGCAGCGCTCGTAATAACGCATCCCGACTTCGGTTGGTGCCGCGCTCTGCGTGGTGCGATTAAGCAGCTGCACACCGAGCTCGATCTCAAGATCGATGACATATTTGCTGACGGCGGACCGGGAAAGACGCAGCTCTCTCGCCGCTTCGCTGAAGCTGCCATGGTTCACGACCCTTGTGAACGCCTTCATATTGGTCAGTTTGTCCAAGCGTGCCTCCGCAGGTTGCCACACCGGCCGCGCAAACTATCGGCGCTCGGTCGGCGCCCGTCAGCTTGTCGCCATATCGTGGACAAATACGCCATACGATTTGATATTGTCAATGCTCCGGAACGAAACTATCGTCCGCTGCATGAGATGAAGATTGCATTCGCAAGGCGGTGCGGCACATACGCTTGGGATCAGAAGTATGATTTCTGCTGATCTCAAGTAACGGTGACGTATTGCGCCCACCGATCTGAACTTTCTTCCGCTAACGACATACCGACAATCATCTCGTCGAACGCGACCAGCCGCGAATAACGGCTGTTTCCGCACGCGCAGCCACTTCGTTTGATGGATGGAGAGAAACATGAGCAAAAACTACTCCATTGCAACGACGGGGGCCTCGCTGGACAAGGCCAAAGCGGCTGTCATTCTCCTGCATGGGCGCGGCGCCGCCGCCGAGAGCATGTTCGGTCTGGCCGATATCTTCGAGCAGCCCGATATCGCCTATTTTGCGCCGCAGGCGCCGGGCGGCACCTGGTATCCGTACTCATTCCTGGCCGCGCTCGATCGCAACGAACCCCATCTCTCCAGTTCTCTCGCCGAGGTCGGCAATGCCGTCTCATGGCTGCAGGACAAGAAGCTGGACCTGGCCCGGATCGCGCTGCTCGGCTTTTCCCAAGGCGGTTGCCTGGCGCTGGAGTTCGCGGCCCGCAACGCACGCCGCTACGGCGCCGTCATCGGTCTGAGCGCCGGTCTCATCGGCCCGGACAGGGCGCCTCGGGACTATGCCGGCTCGCTCGCGGATACGCCCGTCTTTCTGGGCAGCTCCGACATCGACCCGCACATCCCTGTTGAACGGGTGCGTGAAAGCAGCCGCGTGTTGTCGGCCCTCGGCGGCCAAGTCGTCGAGAGGATCTATCCGGGCATGGGCCACGAGATCAACGACGACGAAGTCGATCAGGTCCGTGCGCTCTTGTCCGCCCTCGTCGCGGCGCCCTGATCCCGCGGTTCATGGCGCGCGACGCGCAGCCGGCCAACCCATCCCGAGCTTCTAACGGAGACTAGACATGAGCAAACTTCACGAAGTTCTGACGCCTCAAAACAGCCAGGTCATTTTCATCGATCAGCAGCCGCAAATGGCGTTCGGCGTGCAATCGATCGACCGGCAAGTGCTGAAGAACAATGTCGTCGGCCTGGCCAAGGCCGCCAAGGCGTTCAAGGTCCCGACCACGATCACGACGGTCGAGACCGAGTCCTTCTCCGGCAACACCTATCCCGAACTGCTCGCCGTATTTCCCGAGAACCAGCTCCTCGAGCGTTCGTCGATGAACTCCTGGGACGACCAGAACGTCCGCGACGCCCTGGCGAAGAACGCCAAGGACGGCCGCAAGAAGATCGTCTGCTCGGGCCTGTGGACCGAGGTCTGCAACATGACCTTCGCGCTCTCCTGCATGCGTGACACCGACTATGAGATCTACATGGTTGCCGACGCCTCCGGCGCCACCTCCGCCGATGCCCAGAAATACGCCATGGATCGCCTGGTCCAGGCGGGCGTGGTGCCGGTGACATGGCAGCAAGTCCTGCTGGAATGGCAGCGCGACTGGGCGCGCAGGGACACCTATGACGCGGTGATGAACATCGTGAAGGAGCATTCCGGTGCCTACGGCATGGGCGTCGATTACGCCTACACCATGGTGCACAAGGCGCCCGAGCGCGTGAAGCACGGCGAGCGCATCGGCCCCAATCCCGCAAAGCAGGCCTGAACCACCCGCCCCTCCCCGCTGCAATCCGGAAGGGTCGGAGGGTCATGGGCGACGGAGCGCGCACCGCGCCGTCGCCCAAGGCTCATGCACGGCTCCGGTCTCAGGGAAGCTATCTGATGAAACTCTATCTCGTCTCTTTGGGCGCCGGCCTGCTGGTCGGTTTGATCTACAGCCTTCTGGATGTCCGCTCGCCCGCGCCTCCGGTCGTCGCGCTCGTCGGTCTCCTGGGCATTCTGGTTGGCGAACAGATCATCCCGGTCAGCAAGCAGCTGATCTCCGGCAAGGCCTTCGCCTCCGCCTGCGACAAGAGCCATGCCGTCACCCATGTCTTCGGCCAGCTGCCGGGCCGCCACATCGCGCAGGCCTCCGAAACATCGAAGGAAAAGACCTGATGAAGACCACCCGTCGCGCCTTTCTCGGCGGGGTATCCGGCCTCGCACTCCCGACGATCGTCTCGCGGGCCCGCGCCGGCGACAGCAATTCAAACGGAGATGCCGCGATGAATGCCGATACCGTCATCCACAACGCCAAGATCACCACGCTTGATCGGACAAACCCGGTCGCGAGTGCCGTCGCCATCAAGGATGGCAAGTTCCTCGCCGTGGGCAGCGACAAGGACGTACTCGCACTTGCGGACGACAAGACCAGGAAAATCGACCTCAAGGGCCGGCGCCTGCTGCCCGGCCTGATCGACAACCATCTCCACATCATCCGTGGCGGGCTGAACTTCAACATGGAGCTGCGCTGGGACGGCGTTCGCTCGCTGGCCGACGCGATGGACATGCTGAAGCGCCAGGTCGCGGTGACCCCCGCTCCGCAATGGGTCCGTGTCGTCGGCGGCTTCACCGAGCATCAATTCGCTGAAAAGCGCCTGCCGACGATCGAGGAGATCAACGCCGCAGCGCCCGACACGCCGGTCTTCCTGCTGCATCTCTATGATCGCGCCCTGCTCAATGCAGCGGCGGTGCGCGCGGTCGGCTATACCAGGGACACGCCCGAGCCGCCCGGCGGCGAAATCACGCGTGACGCCAACGGCAATCCGACCGGTCTCCTGCTCGCCAAGCCGAACGCCGCCATTCTCTATGCGACGCTGGCCAAGGGCCCAAGGCTCCCCTTCGACTATCAGGTCAATTCCACCCGCCACTTCATGCGCGAGCTCAACCGCCTCGGCGTGACCGGCGCCATCGACGCCGGCGGCGGATTCCAGAACTATCCGGAAGACTATGCCGTCATCCAGAAGCTCTCGAACGACAACCAGCTGACCGTCCGTCTCGCCTACAATCTGTTCACCCAGAAGCCGAAGCAGGAAAAGGAAGACTTCCTCAACTGGACCTCCTCGGTAAAATACAAGCAGGGCGACGACTATTTCCGCCACAACGGCGCCGGCGAAATGCTGGTGTTCTCGGCAGCGGATTTCGAGGACTTCCGCCAGCCACGGCCCGACATGCCGCCGGAGATGGAGGGCGAACTCGAGGAGGTCGTGCGCGTGCTGGCGCAGAACCGCTGGCCCTGGCGTTTGCATGCGACCTATGACGAGACGATCTCGCGCTCGCTCGACGTGTTCGAGAAGGTCAACAGGGATATCCCGCTCCAGGGCTTGAACTGGTTCTTCGACCACGCCGAGACGATTTCGGAAAAGTCCATCGATCGCATCTCGGCACTTGGCGGTGGCATCGCCGTCCAGCATCGCATGGCCTATCAGGGCGAATATTTCGTCGAGCGCTATGGTGCCGGCGCGGCCGAGGCGACGCCGCCGGTCGCCCGCATGCTCGAAAAGGGCGTGAAGGTCTCGGCGGGTACGGATGCGACACGCGTAGCGTCCTACAACCCCTGGGTCTCGCTCAGCTGGATGATCACCGGCAAGACGGTCGGCGGCCTGCGCCTCTATCCGCAACGCAATTGCCTCGATCGCGAGACCGCCCTGCGGATGTGGACCGAAAACGTCACCTGGTTCTCCAACGACGAAGGCAAGCGGGGGCGGATCGAGAAGGGCCAGTTCGCGGACGCATGCGTGCCCAACAAGGACTTCTTCACCTGCCCCGACGACGAAATCTCCTTCCTCACCTCGGACCTGACGATGGTGGGCGGCAAGATCGTCTACGGCGCCGGGGATTTCTCCAAGCTCGACGAGAATCCTGTCCCGCCGGCGATGCCAAACTGGTCGCCGGTACGCAGCTTCAAGGGCTATGCGGCCTGGGGCGAACCGGAGGGTGCAGGCAAGAATTCGCTGCAGCGCATGGCGATCGCCTCGTGCGGGTGTCAATCGTCCTGCGGCGTGCATGGTCACGACCATGCCAGCGCCTGGGGATCGAAGCTACCGATCTCCGACCTCAAGAGCTTCTGGGGAGCGCTCGGATGCTCCTGCTGGGCGGTGTGACGTGGCCTCTTCATCGAACGCTCCAACGACCGTCGTGGCGAGGTTGGCCACGGCCGCGCGTCCGGTCTTCGGATCGGCCACCATGCGAAGTCTTGCCTATCTCGGCCTCTGCGCGGCCTACATCCAGGGCCCTGTCACCAAGATCCTCGATTTCGACGGCGCGATCGCGGAGATGACGCATTTCGGACTATCGCCGGCACCGCCATTCGCGGTGGCGGTGATCGCCTTCGAGCTCGTGGCCAGTGCGATGGTGCTGTTCGGCCTCTGGCGCTGGCTCGCGGCCCTCGCTTTGGCAGGGTTCACGCTGATCGCGACCTTCGTCGCCCTGCGCTTTTGGGAAATCCCGGCCGGGCAGGGGCGAATGATGGCGATGAACGCCTTCTTCGAGCATCTCGGCCTCATCGGCGGATTTGTTCTCGTGGCCATCGACGATCTGACCAAGACGAAAGACACCGCGCGTGACGGGCAGCGTTAGGCCGGCTGTCGCCCACAGATCCAGCCGTGCGCCTTGATCGGCCACTTGGCTCCTCACGCCAAAAGAAAGGAAGTTGCCCATGGCGCGTCTATCTTGTGTCGCACTTGCCCTGTGCGGCCTGATATTTGGCGGCGCCGCAATGGCGCAGGAGACCAATTCCAATGGCGTGGCCGACAAGGATCCCTTCGACGCGCTGAAGAACATCCCGCTCTCCTCGGATGGCAGCGTCTATGTCGATTTCGGGGGACAGTTGCGGCTTCGCGGAGAGTCCTCGAACCACCCGGTCTTCGGCTTGGCAAAGCCCGAACACAATGACGTCCTGCTCATCCGCTCTTTGCTCTCGGCGGACGTTCATTTCGGGCCTTACCTGAGAACCTTTGTCCAATTGGGCAGCGGGCTGGCCCCTTCCTGGAACGGAACGCCTCCGGCAACGCAGTTTGATCGCTTCGATCTCATGCAAGGCTATGGCGAGTTGACGCTTCCGTCAGCTGCTGGAAGTTTTATGGTCCGGGCCGGGCGGCAGGAGATGAGCTTCGGCTCTTCGCGCCTCGTCTCCGTGCGCGAGAGCCCCAACATCCGTCGCGCCTTCGATGGTGTCCGCGCCGCTTGGATAGCGTCGCCGGACACACGTATCGACGCCTTCCTCGTGCGCCCGGTTTCGCTGCTCTCCGGCGTGTTCGACGACAAATCGGACACCAGCCAGGCCTTCTGGGGCGTCTATGCCACGAGTCCCGTTCCCGGCATCCCTGCATTGAAGGCCGATCTCTACTATTTCGGCCTCAACCGGGACGATGCGAAGTTCGCGCGCGGCACCGGCAATGAACATCGGCACACTGTTGGTGCACGCCTGTTCGGCAAGGCCGACAATTTCGATTGGGATCTGGAAGGTGCCTATCAATTCGGCCGTTTCGGCACCGCCGACATCAGTGCCTGGACCGTTTCGGCCGAGCTTGGCTACACGCTCCAGGACGCGCCGTTCTCTCCTCGGATCGGCCTCAACGCCGATGTGATCAGTGGCGACCACAATCTGCGCAACGGCACGCTTGGGACCTTCAATCCGCTGTTCCCGAAGCTGCCCTATTTCTCCGAAGCGAATCTGGTCGGCCCCGCCAACCTCATCGACATCCAGCCCAATCTGACGCTGACTGTGGTGAAGAACGTGGTGTTGAACATCGGCTGGAATCCGCTCTGGAAGGAAGCGACGGCCGATGCCTTCTACGGGCCGGCCATTACCCCGGTCGCATCCACGGCGGGCGGCACCGGTCGGTATATGGGTCAGCAAGTTTCCACGACCCTTACCTGGACACCAACCAAGCATCTGACCTTCGGCGGCACCTATGTAAACTACACACCCGGAAAGAGGATACGGCAGGCGGGCGGAAAGTCCGGATCGTTCGCCGCGGCATGGGCAGCAATTTCATTCTGATCCCGCAGCAAAGGCCGCAACGACGCGAAGCCCTTGCGACAAGCGCATGGGGGTGTTCCGCAGCCGCCGGAAAAAAGGAACCAGCAATTGAAACAGGGCACATCACTCCTGCTCAGTCTTAACGGCGGCTATGTCGATACCGCCGGTTTCCTGGCGCTGCAGGGGCTCTTTACAGCGCATGTGACAGGCAACTTCGTAACGTTCGGCGCAGCACTGGTGAACGGTACGTCCGGTGCTTTTGCCAAGCTTCTCGCGCTTCCGGTGTTTTGCCTGACAATCCTGCTGACGCGGATGATCAGCCTTCGCTTCGGCGCATCGGGCTCAATCGCCTTGAAGACCATGCTCGGCATCAAGGTGCTGCTGCTCGCCCTCGCCGCGGCTCTTGCATTGGCCTGGGGGCCGTTCCCAGATGGCGACACCTGGCGGGCCATCCTGACCGGCATGATTTTGGTCTGTGCGATGGCGATTCAGAACGCCTCTCATCGCGTTCATCTGCCGAAAATTCCTCCCTCGACGCTGATGACGGGTACGACCACGCAAATCATGCTGGATCTGGCCGACCTATTGTCTGGAAGCGCTTCGCAACAGCAGCGCTCGGACATCCGGGGTCGGCTCAGGAAGATGGTGCCGGCCATTGTCGCTTTTGCAGCCGGCTGTGGCGCGGCGGCGCTCATCTTCATCCTGATTGGCCTTCACGCCTTCCTCCTCCCGCCATTCATCGCGCTCGCGACCGTGCTCTCGATCCACCTCGATCCAGAGCCGGATATCGCCTGACGCCCATCTGTATCGATAGGGAATGCGCGTCCCGATCCCGCCGGGCCGCATCTCAAAAAAGAAAGGGGTGATGGCAAAACATGCTCAAAACACTTCGTAGCAAAGGCAACTCACTTATTCTGGCGTTCATTTCCGGCTTCGCTGATGCGTTGTTCTTCATTCATCTGGGCGGGCTCTTCGTCGGCCTGGTCACCGGCAATGTCATCCTCCTCGGACTGGGCCTGATCGGGCATGAGAAAGGCGGCCTGCACGGGCTGCAGCTCTTGACCTTCCCGCTCTTCATGCTGGGCGCCGGCCTTGCGGCGATCCTGGTCGCCTGGATCCGGCCACTGGGTCGCGCCACGTCCTGTACGATCGTCACCGCGGCCTGTGCATTTGCGATTTCGGCGGTTCTTGCGATCACCCAGACCGGCCCTGACTCGGCCTGTGCGCTTTTTGCTGTCGTGGCGATGGGCATGCTGACGGCGATCGAGCGCCTCGATCCCCGGCTCGGACCGCCATTCTCGTTGATGACCGGCAACATCGCCGGCTTGGCGGTCGCAGGCACGCGCCGGCTCATCGGCTACAAGGAGCGCCCGGAAGAATGGGCCCAGTCGCTGACCTCGATCATCCTCGTCATCGGCTTTGTCGCGGGATGTGGCGCGGGCGCTTTTGCTCAAAAAACTGTCGGTGTCGCCGGGATGCTCCTGCCAACGCTTCTGCTGTTCCTGATCGGGTTTTTCTATGCGCCGCAGAATGGCCAGAAGCCGAGCTGACACAATGGGCCGTCTCATCGGGCCGCCCTTGGCATTTCCGGCGATGATCTTTCGGCTCACCCCGCGCGATCAACACGAGGCGAACCGCAGCTCGACCTCACTGGAACTGATGTTCGACCTGGCGACCGCCGTGGCGGTTGCTGCCGCGGCCCACGGCCTGGCGCAGGAAGTCGGCAGCGGCCATATTGCCGCGGGCGCCGTCCGGTTTGCGGGCAGCTTCTTCATGGCCTGGCTGGCCTGGGCCAATTACACGTGGTTCGCTTCGGCCTATGACAACAAGTCGACCGCGTTTCGCGTCCTGACGATGATCATCATGTTCGGATCGCTGGTGCTGGCCGCCGGGATCCAGATCACCTACAGCGATCAGCCGATCTGGCTTGCACTCGCCGGCTTTGTCATCATGCGGGTCTGCATGATCATATTATGGCTGGGGGCCGCCAATGGCGATCGAACAGCCCGCTCGATGGCCCTGCGCTATGCAGCGGGGATCGGCACGATGCAGCTCTATTGGGTGATGGTGATCGTCATCCTTCCGCCACAGGGCTCCATATATCCGCTTTTGTTCGTGCTGGGTGTTCTTGGCGAGCTGGCGGTGCCGGCGTTCGCGGAGCGGCAGACCACCACCAGTTGGCACCACGGTCACATCGTCGATCGCTACAATATGTTCAATATCATCGTTCTCGGCGAATGCTTCGCCGCGGTTGCGAAAATCATCGCGGATTCCGGGACGCCGGACCTCGGACATTTCCGGCTGGCCGGCCTGTGCTCCGTCATCGCATTTTCCATGTGGGGCCTCTATTTCGACCGAAAGGAGCAGTTGCTTCGCCGCGACCTCGGCTCCGTCCTGGTCTGGGCCTATGGCCACTACGTGCTCTTCGCGGCCGGCGCTGCAACGGCGGCAGGTTTTGCAGTTTTCCTAGCTCTCGCTACCAAGCGCGCCGAGGTTCCTGCGCAAATCGCTTCCTTTGCCATCGCCATTCCGATCGCGCTCTACCTCGGGTCGCTTTGGCTGGTGCGTGACCGCGCAATCCATCGTGGCGCCATGCAATGGCTTCTTGTCGTCGCAGCCGCCCTGATCCTAGCGAGCGCCGCACTCGCTCCCCATCCGGCGGAAATCATCGCAGCGCTCCTTGTGCTGGCAGTCGTCTGTCGGCAGCGCCTTGGCCCCCACAATGCCAAGAAGACCGAAGGACATGACTGAATCGGCCTCGACGGATGAATATTCCATGGGAAGCACAAACGTGCCGTCATCGCGCGGTAGCGAGCAACGACCTGCGAAAGGCGACCGAAGGATCTAGAGCATCGTGCCGAAAAGGGGACGCCGGTTTTCAAAAAAAGCGACGCGAAAACAATGACCTATAGCATCGGACTCGATTTAGAAATCGAGTCCGATGCTATAGGTCTGTGGATGACTTCTTCCCTCATTTTGAGGCAAGGAGGCCATGCTGGCACCTGGACATTTCAGCGACGATTTCAAGCGGGGCGTAGCGCGCAGATCACCAAGGCAGGCGATGTGCCGCTGCCTGCGCATCCAACTCCGCGGCTTCCATGCCTGGAGCACCTGGAGCATCTGGGTCCATCCACCAACCGCGGGTCATATCGCCGAAAGCCTGCCGAAAAAGCCGGCAGACTCGTCCAGCATGTCGGCATAGAACTTCGCATAGCTTCGATAAAGTTCCGTCCGCCCAGGGTCTGGATGGGTCGGTTCCCCCTCTTCCCTTACGAACCGGCGGGCTGTATCGGCCATGTCGCTGAACAAGCCGACCGCCTTGCCGGCTACGATGGCACTGCCGAGCGTTCCGAACTCGTCGCGATCGAGGCGCCCGTAATCCAGGCCCAGGATGTCGGCCTTGATCTGCCGAAAGGTCTGGCTGCGGGCTCCTCCGCCAATACTCGTGACCCGCCTCGGCACGAGATCGGGCGCAACCGCCTTCACCGAGCGCAGGTAGAGCAGATATTCATAGCCGATGCTTTCCATGATCGAACGGACCATGTGCGCCTTTCCGTGGCGCCAGGTCAGGCCGACGAAGGCGCCACGCATATCCGTATTGTTGGGCGTATTGCGCCCCCCGAGATGCGGCAGGAAGATCAGCTTGTCCGCACCGGGCGGCGCGGACTCGGCCAGGCGGCCAAGTTCGTCGTAGGGGTTGCGCCCCTCATTCTCCCATTGCGGCTTCTCCGCGTCGCAGATGGCATCGCGGAACCAGCGCAGATTGAGCCCGCCGCCGGCGACATAGGCCATGGCGTAGTAGAGCCCGGGTACGACGTGGGGACAGGTCATCAGGGCCTGATGGGTGGTATCGGTGGCAAAGCTATCGAGCACGATCGAGAACACCGAGGCCGTGCCGGAAGCATCGTAGATCATGCCGGGATCGACGATGCCGCCCCCGAGCACATTCGCAGCCTGATCGCCGCATCCGGCCGCAATCGGCGTCCCCTGCATGAGACCGGTTGCCTCGGCTGCCGCATGCGTCAGCCTGCCCACCACTTCCCAAGGCTCGACGATGCGGGGAAGCTTGGCCGTGTCGAGGCCGAAATCGGCGAGCAGATCCTCATTCCATCGACAGTTGGCCGTGTCGGCGAAAGTCGAGAAGTTGAGATAGGTCCTGTCGATGAAGGCATCCTTGCCCTTGAGACCAGCCAGGCGCCCGGCGACATAGGCAGCAGGCTGCACGAAGGCGCGGATGCGTTCCCAGACCTCGGGGAACTCGTGTTTCCAATAGAGGATCTTCGGCCCGTGATTATAGGAGGGTGTGCAGCCGGAGGCCTGCAGGATCTCCATGCCACGCTTCTTCAACCGGGGCAGATAGGCGGCACAACGATTGTCGAGCCAGGAATCGTAATGCGTCGGGGCATTCCAGTCGTCGTCGACGGTGCATACGCCGCCCATCTGGCCATCGAGGGCTATCGCCACGACATCGGAGGGGTTCACCCCACCAGCTTCCATCGCCGCGCGAATGGTTCGATGGACGGAGCCTTCGATATCGTCGGGCTGCTGCTCCACCCATCCTGGCTTGGGATAGATCAGGACCGACTCTTCGAAAGCCGAGCCCAGCAGCTTTCCGGTCTCGTCGTAGATGCCGGTCTTGGTGCCGGTCGTGCCGATATCGATGCCGATCACGGCGTTTGCCATGGCGTCTCTCCCTGAATTGGCCCTGGCAGTTTCATCCCGCCATTGTCGCGCCACCGGCCCGTTCGCGCCGGTGGATAGTCGTATCGGCTCAGCCTTGCGAAGCGTTGGATATGCCACCGTCAAAGAGGCGTTTTTCGTCCTCCAGCGACCAGCGGACCGGCTGGTCGTCCTGGCGCAGGTCACGCACCGGCGTTACCGGCAGGTCGAGCAGGGCGGGATAGATGGCGATCTTGCCCGAGACCTTGCCGGCATTGACCGCCTCGAGCGCATCCGGCAGGGCACCGAGCCCCGCCACCGCCTCCAGATTGCCCGAGAGTTCAAGCGAACCTTCCACCACGCGATCGAGGACGGCAAGCTGGTCCGCGACCGTGCAACCGGTAGAGCCGGTGATGCGTGCATTGGCGCTGGAGACCAGCCCGAGCGGCAGGGCGCAAGGCTGGCCGAAAGGCATGCCGGCGAACAGCACGAGCATGCCATCGGCCCGCATCAGGCGGGCGCCGCGCTCGATCACCGCGACCTCCGGTGCAACCACCACCACGTCGTCGCAGCCTTCGGGGGCCAGGCGAGCGACGCAGGCTTCGACCTCGCCGTCCTCGATCACCACCAGCGTCTTGCCATGCTGCCGGGCGAGCGGGGCGAAGTCATCCTCCAGCGCCTTGAGGCGGGCGCCCTTGCGCGAGGTGGCGATGACGGTCGCCGGCCCATCCTTCAGCTCCAGGGCGCGATGCGTGTGAATACGGCCCATGGCGCCGCCCGCACCCAGCACAAGGGCTATGCCGCCCGCGCGCAGTTCGAAGCGCGTGCGCGCGGGCAGGAAGGCTTCCGACAGCGAGGGGCCGGGAGAGCCCAGAAAAGAGAGCTCGTGATAGTGGATGCGCGCGGCATCGAGGATGACGCTCTCGTGCCCCAACTCTGAGCCGACCAGGACCATCAGGCCGCCCTTGGCAAGGCAGTTCGCCAGCCGGGCTGTCGCCTCCGCGTCGAGGCGACCGGCGAGGATGATGTCGTCATAGCTCGCCTGTCCAGCTTCCGAGGCTGCAAAGGCATCCAGGCTCTCATGCCATGCCACCGAAGCTGCGCCGCCCGCCCAGGCACGCGCAGCCTCACCGGCGCCGACCAGAACGACCTCGCCGTCCGGCGCCGGTCGATCGAAGCGCGTTCCCGGCACCGCCTCCACCACCAGCAGGCGGCCGCCGGATTTCAGGCTCGTGCGGCAATTGGGGCGATAGGCCGCCTCCACGCAGGCATAGGGCTCCAGCATGGCGATGGTGGCGGCACTGACATCGGCCGGCACCGGGAAGACATAGGGGCCTTCGCCTGCCAGCACGCGCGCGTCGAGACGGATATATTCGGCGAAGGCACCCGGCAGGTCCATGCCGACGGTGCGGCGCCTACCCTCGACCATGATGGCCGGCTGCAGGCCGAGCCTGTCCCCCGGCCGGAACCGATCGCGCCAATTGGCCCCGGCATCGACGATCGTCAGCGCCATCTCGTGGCCGAGCACGGCAGGGCTGTCGGCAAGGTCGCGATCGGCAAACAGGGGGTGAGCCTTGCCCATGCGGATGATCTTGATGTCCGACGAGCAGATGCAGACGGCATCAATGCGGGCGATCACCTCGTCCGGCCCGGCCGGTGCCTGCGGTTCATCGACATAGCGCCCATCCATACCGATATCGCGGATGCCGCCACCGGCAAAGGGCCAGCTCCGGTTGAGAACCGGCAGGCCGGAGGGCACGGCATTCTGGGAAAGGGCAGTACGGCGCATGGGATACTCGCTTATTTCAATCGGCTTCTGGCGATGACGCCATCGGTGTAATCGAGGCGTTCGAGAGCCTTGTCGTGATCCTGGAGGGCCACCAGCGCGTAGAGCGCATCCATGGCGGTGAGCTGCGCCATCTTGGAGACCATCGATTCATACATGCCTTCGCCGCCCGTCGGTTCGGGTGCGGCGCCTGGCAGGGTCAGCACGGCGTCGGCCTGCTTGGCGAGAGGCGAACCGCCGGCAGAGGTGATGGCGATGGTGGGCATGCCCAGGGCCTTCGCCTCGCGCAGCGCTTCGACAGTACTCTTGGTGCGGCCGCTGTCACTGATGCCGATGGCGACGGCGCGCCCGGCCAGGCCCGCCACCGAGAACATCTGGATATTGGCATCGCGGTTGAAGATGCAGGCCTTGCCGATGCGCAGGAAACGCATGACGCCATTCTCCGCGGCAAGGAGCGAGGATCCGACCGCGAAGAACACGATGGTGTGGTGTTCTGAAACCAGGAGCGCCGCCTTCCGCAATTCGGCGGGATCCAGCGTCATCGTGGCGCCGGTGATGATCTCGGCCTGGCGGCGCGATACCTTGGCGATGATCGCGGCGGCATCGTCCCCCGGCGCGATGCCTTCATAAACTTCGTGCTCGGCCGCCCTGCCCCGGGCCGCTTTGCGCGTCAGCCCTTCGGCCAGCATGATGCGGAACTCCTGATAGGAATCGGCACCGACCAAGCGCACGAAACGGCTGACGGACGACTGGGAGACACCGGCTTCCTCGGCCAGTTCCTTGATGCTCATGGCCTTGGCATCGGCCGTCTTGTCGAGCACGAAATCGGCGATGCGCCTCAGGGTTGGATTGAGCCCGCCGCGCAGAGCGTTGATGCGTCGCGTAATCTCCGTTTGCGGTCCCTGCACAGGTCACTCCCAAAACCGTTCGTCGGGCGCTCTGCTTAGCATCATTCGGAGCCCTCGCTTATGAAAGTAACTTTCTTTCTTTGTATCTTGCAAGGAAATTTCCTTCTAGACACCCAGGTCCGCCGATGCTAGCGTTTCGGCCTATCGAACTTCCCCGCAAAGTGGGAAGCGGCAAGAAATTGTGAGGGAGAAAGCTCGTGAAAAGACTATATTCCTGCCTGACTGCAGCGGCCTTTGCCTTGTCAGCCGCCACTTTCAGTGGCCAGAGCGCAGCTCAGGAGCATAAGAGGACGTATTACTACGCCTCCCAATTGCAGGGGCACCCCTATCTTCTCGATTCTCTACTTGGCATGGACTATGCCGCCAAGAAATTCGGCGTGAACATCGTCACGCTCGGCCCGCAGAGCTGGGATCCGGTGGCGCATGCCGAAGCGGTAGAACAGGCCATCGCCAAGAAGCCGGACGGCATCGTGACCACGCTGTGGGAGCCTGGCGCCGTGCCAGCGATCAAGCGTGCCATGAGCCAGGGCATCCCGGTGGTGGTGATCGAGGCGGTAACGCCCGACAGCGGCGCCCTGACCTTCGTGGGCCTGGACAATTACGAGGCCGGCGTGGACACGGCCAAGGAATTGATCAAGCGGGCGGGCAAGACAGGCAAGCTGGTGGTCTCCGGCAATTGGGGAGCCTCCAACACGGACGCCAAGTTCAAGGGCCTGATGGACTACCTCAAGGCCAATTCGCAATGGGAGCTGCTCGGCCGCGTCGACGACAAAGCGACCACCGAGACCGCGATCGACGCCGCCAAGACCATGTTCAACACCTATAAGGACATGACCGGCGTCATCGGGCTCGATTCCTCGTCCGGGACCGGCATCTGCCTGGCGGCCGAGGAGCTCGACAAGGACATCAAGCCTCTCACCGTCATCGTGCACGATCGCGAGGCGCCGGTCCTGGAATGCGTCCAGAGCGGCGACATCGATGCCACCATCGTCAACAAGACGGCACTGCAGGCCTATATGGCGATCCAACTGCTCGAAGCCTACAACGACGAGAAGGTCGGCCTGGCCACCGTGCCGATCTCCAGCGACAACAAGGCAGCCGGCGTCATCCCCTTCCCGCAATATATCTACATGGGAACGCAGGTGATCGATAAGGACAACATCCAGTACTTCCTGGCCGCCAACATGCCGAAGTTCAAATAGGCCCGGGCTTCGCAGGATCCCGCTCCTTCGCCTGCAGAGCGTGCGTCTGCGGGCGAAGGCCCTTCGCGAAGACCGCTTCGGATCATCAAGTCAGGAATGCCAGCCATGGCGGACATCGTCCTCTCGCTGAAGGATGTCACCAAGTCGTTCGGTGCGGTGAAGGCCCTCGGCGGCATCAGCTTCTCCGTGCGACGGGGCGAGATTCACACGCTCCTCGGCGAGAACGGTGCCGGCAAGAGCACCACTCTCAAGATCATCAAAGGCGATGTCACCCCGACGACCGGCACGGTAATCATCGATGGCGAGACCGTCACCGAGTTCCTGCCCTCGAATGCCGCCAGGCACGGCATTGCCATGGTGCACCAGGAACTCGCCGTCTTCGAAAACATGACGGTGGCCGAGAATATCTTCGTCGACAGCCCGCCGCTGCGCGGCGGTCTCGTGGACGTCACCGGAATGAACCGGCGCACGGCTGAACTCCTGGCGATGTTCGAGCTCGACATCGATCCACGCACCCGCGTGCTGGAGCTCACGCCCAGCCAGCGCCAGATCATCGAGATCCTGCGGGCCGTGAATGTCGAGCGCAAGATCGTCATCCTCGACGAGCCGACCTCCGGCCTCAACGCGCATGATTCAGGCATCCTCCTGAACCTGCTCGCCAGGCTCCGGGCCAAGGGACAGACGATCCTGTTCGTCTCCCACCGTCTCGGCGACGTCATGCGCATCTCCGACCGCATCACCGTCCTGCGCGATGGCGCCGTGGTGGAGACGCTCGACAACCAGGGTCTGCAGGAAAGCGATCTCGTCAACCGCATGGTGGGCCGCAAGCTGGCAGAAGTGCATCACCGCGACCGCCCGGCCAGGGCAAGCGAGGAGCCAATCGTCTTCAAGGTCGAGGGGGCAAGGCGGCAGGATGGTTTCGAGGACGTCTCCCTGTCGCTGCGCCGCGGCGAGATCGTCGGCGTCTACGGCCTCGAGGGCTCCGGCACGGCGGAGCTCTCGCGCTCCCTCTTCGGCCTCGATCCTATCGAGGGCGGGCAGATGGAAATTTCCGGCAAGGCCGTCGCCTCGCTCGAACCCCGCCGCATGATGGCGGCGGGTGTCTCCTATCTCAACGCCAACCGCAAGGATGCCGGCCTCTTCATGCAGCGCAGCATTGCCGACAATGTTTCGGCACCGGTATTGCGCCGTTTCGCGCGTCTGGGCTTTCTGAACGAAAGGAGCCTGGTGGCGCGGGCCGGCGAAGCGATCAGGCGTTTCGCCATCCGCGTCGCCGGCACCAATGTCCCGCCCCGGGAGCTCTCCGGCGGCAATCAGCAGAAGGTGATGCTGAGCGCCTGCCTGTCCTGCGATCCCACCATCATGATCGTCAACGAGCCCACGCGCGGCATCGATGTCGGCGCCAAGGTGGATGTGTACAGGGCGCTGACCGGCCTGGCCGACGAGGGGCGCAGCCTCCTGGTGTTTTCATCCGAGCTGCCCGAGATCCTGCTTCTCGCCGACCGCATCCTGGTGATGCGCGCACGCAGGGTCGCGGGCTGGCTAACCGGCACGGCGATGACCGAAGAGCAGGTCATGGCCCTGGCCGCCGGCAACAAGTGAGGATCGGATGAGCCAGCAAGAGACAGCTCCGCTTGCCGCGGCTGCGCCCTCGGCCCCTGCCCGCCGGCGCGCCCGCCTCGGGACGATCCCGCTCCTGGTGATCACCCTCGCGCTCTGCGCCTTTCTCGCCATCACGCGTGAGAATTTCCTGACGGCGAGCAATCTTTATTCGCTTGCCTTCGCCGTCTCGATCGAGGCACTGGTCGTGCTCGCCTTCACCTATGTCATGGTGCTGCGCGAGATCGATCTTTCCGTTGGCGCGGTCTACGCCCTTTCCGGCGTCCTATCGGGTTATCTCCTGCTGCAGGGCCTCTCGCTGCCGCTCGCCATCGCACTCGCCCTGGGTGCCGCCGCCCTGGTCGGCCTGGTCAACGGCTTCCTGGTCGTGCGTTTTCGCATCAATTCCTTGATGCTGACCATCGGCACCATGCTGATCGTGCGCGGCATCGTCGGCGTGATGACCACCACGCTGCGCGGCAACATCTTCCCGCGCGAATTTCGCAGCCTGGCCCGCCAGGCCTTCTTCGGCGTCAACCTCACCATCATCGCCATGATCGTCCTGGTGATTGCCGCCCTGCTCTTCCAATGGCGTAGCGTGCTGTTCCGGCAGATGTGCTACATCGGCGAAAACCTGCAATCGGCGACGATCTACGGCATCCGCACGGGCCGCATCAAGGTGCTCGCCTTCGTGGCATCGAGCCTGATGGCCGGTATCGCCGGCATCTACACCGCCTCGCGCATCACCCATGCCGATTCCAACATGGGGGTCGGGCTCGAATTCAGCATGATCACTGCGGCGGTCCTCGGCGGCGCCAGCCTCTATGGCGGGCGCGGCAACGCTGCCGCATCGGTGCTCGGCCTCTTCCTGCTCGCCGTGATCATCAACGGCATGGCGATGTACGACATCGAACCCGTCTTCCAGCAATTCGTCGTGGGAGCCCTGCTGATCGCCACCGTCGCGATCGACACGCTTCTCAACCGTCATCGCGTCTGAGGGAGACAGAAATGGCCACCCGTTCCGCCACCCCCGAGACGATGCCCTTGCTGAAGCGCTGGCGACTGGAGCAGGAGGCGATCACGCTGGGCGTGGTCGCCGCACTCGTGCTGCTGCTGGCCTTCGGCGCACCGGCCTTCCTCAATGCCAACAATCTCGACTCGCTGCAGACCAGCCTTGCACCGAACATGATCATCGCCATCGGCATGATGGTGCTGTTCATCACCGGCCTGTTCGACCTGTCGGTCGGGGCGGTCATGGGCCTGTCCGGCATCGTTACGGCCTATGCGCTGTCGGCCGGCTTCGGCATGGCCGGAGCCATCGTCTGCGGCCTCGCGGTCGGTGCCGTGATCGGGCTTGCCAACGGCGTTCTGGTCGCGGTCTTCAGGATCAATCACCTGATCGCCACGCTCGGCATGATGTACATGGTTCGCGGGCTGGTCGAGGTCATGCTGATCGGTACCGGCCTCGGCGGCTTCACCGAATTTCCGGCCGCCTTCACCTTGCTCGGTAACGGCCAGGTTTTCGGGATCTACGGCATGTTCATCTTCGCGTTGGGGCTGGTGATTGCCGGCGAGTTCATCCTGCGCCGTACCATACTTGGGCGGCGGCTCTATTTCCTCGGCGGCAATCCCGAAGCGGCCGGCATGATCGGCATCAACGCCACCCGTCTGCGCATCGGCGTCTTCGTCTTTTCCGGCTTGATGGCATCGCTGGCCGGCGTGCTGGTCACGGCCCGCATCGGCATGGCCAATCGCTATCTCGGCGTCGGGCTGGAGATGAACATCATCATCGCCTGCCTCGTGGGGGGCGGCAGCATTGCCGGCGGCAAGGGCTCGTTGATCGGGGCCATGCTGGGTGTGGGCTTCATCAGCCTGATGACGAATGCCTTCAATCTCTTCGAGGTCCCCTCCGAATGGCAAAGCTCGGTGATCGGTCTCGTCCTCGTGATCGTGGTGGTGATCGATGCCATCATGCTCCTGCGAAAGCAGCGGCTCTCATGGGCGACCATATTCGGCACGAGATCCCTTAAAGCAGGGCGATAGCGCCTGTGTCAGAGCAAGCCCCCCGGGGTCATCGGCACTCCAGCGCCATCGACCCGCCGTACCGGCGGGCACCTCGAAGCGCCAATTTGAATATGCGGCGGCAAGGCCTGGCCTCAACACAATAAATCCTGCGCCGGACGGGACTTGCGCGTCGCGGTGATTGCCTCGGGCAGGATTTGCTCCTACATCGTGTTTCCCCTTAGCCTATCGATGTTTACCGGACCTGGCATCACGGGCTGGAAACAGGCGGTTTCGTGCTGTAGTGCAATTTCCATAGGTGATCCGCCGCGTAGCCATGCCTGGCTTGCTTCCTGAAATCGGTTGCTGCGTGGTGGTTGAACAAGCGTGCCACCGCAGGAAACCGCGCTTCAAGACACGAAGCCTTTGGAAGCCCGATACAGCCGCGCGCAAACGGCTCAGAAACAATAATATGTTCCCATGGGGCGGTCTTGAGATGAGATATGATTGAAGAATTTTATATAAAAACTTGAATCATATCTGGAATTTTCAATAAACCAAATTTTGTCGGAAAATACATGAAGATCATTGGCATATTGGGAGGAATGTCTGCCGCATCGACGCAGATCTACTATCGCAGGCTCTGCGAGATCACACGGCAACGCCTTGGTGGTTTGCACTCTCCGCAACTCTTGATCCGATCGCTCGACTTCGCAGAGATCGAGACGCTGCAAGTCAACGGTCAATGGGATCAAGCTGGGCGCCGATTGAACGTCGAGGCGCAAGCACTGGAACGCGGCGGCGCGGATATTCTCGTCCTGGCGACAAATACGATGCACAAACTGGCTGACCAGATGATGAGCGGCGTGAACATCCCCTTGATTCACATCGCGGATGCGACCGCAAATCGGATCGTCAAATCTGGCCTCACCAAGCCTGGCCTGATAGCGACCGCCTTCACCATGGAGCAGACTTTCTACACTGATCGCCTCAAGGCGGCCGCGCTCCAACCTGTTATTCCCCCTGACGCCGACCGCGCCGAGGTGCATCGCATCATCTACGATGAACTTTGCAAGGACATGACGACAGAGGAGAGCCGTTCGATCTATGAGGCGATCGCAGAGCGTTTAATTGTGAACGGCGCCGATTGCTTGATTCTCGGCTGCACGGAAGTCGGCATGTTGCTCAACGAGAGTAACGTCTCCGCCCCCGTCTTCGATACCACGCTGATCCATTGCGAGGCTGCCATCGACATGGCTTTGGCTGGCTAGAGCATCGCACCGAAAAGTGGACGCCGGTTTTCATAAAAAGCGATGCGACAACAATAACCTACAGCATCGGACTCGATTCCGAAATCAAGTCCGATGCTGTAGTGCTTTGAGAGGTCAGGACCTTGCGCTTCTCATCGACAAGCTCGATCGTGTTCTGGATATCGGGACATACTGGTCCCGTGACCGGCTCTAAAATCGCATTGCAACACGATCGGCCTTCGCGCCTGGCGGTCTGATTTTCGATCGCGCCATTCCTGATGCGAAGCTGCGTTGTGAGCTTGAGTTTTTTATAGCGAGATATCCGAGCTCGACTACCGGAGGAAGCGTTCCCGTGTTCCCGGCATTGGCACCAGGAAGAAGCAGGTGGATGGCCGCTCGACGAGCGGAAGGGAAGCCTTCAACACATGCGATGAGCCCACGGCGCTTGCGACCGCATCCGATACCCAACAAAACGGAGACGATGTTGACTTTGAAGGACGTAGCCGCTCCGCCCCCTGAGCGCACCTCTCCAATCGGGCTCGAAAACCACATCAGCGGTATCAGGTTGATCACCGGCGACGGACCGGCATGGAAAGACGTTTTCGTGCAGGTCTTCTCGCGCAATCGCACGCAACACTCTTTCCTCGTTCCTGCCGTCGCCGAGCCACTGATCGTTTGGGTCGTGTCGGGCAGCGCCACCGTCGCAGAACGGGATCTTGGCGGTGAATGGGCCACCAGTCGCGTGAGCGTGGGCGATTTCTTCCTGACGAGGTCACCCACTCCCTATGAACTGCAATGGCAGGCCGATGGCGATCAACCCTTTCAGGTGATGCACCTCTATCTCTCGGTTCCACTCTTCGAGAGGGTCGTGCGAGGGATTCTCGGAAAAGCCTGCAGTGACGTCACCGTGAAGGACGTCTCCGGGGGCAGCGACACCACGCTCTCGCATATCCTGAGCCTCCTTCATGGCGAACTGGCGATGGCAGAAAAAGCAAGCTCGCTGTTTGTTGAAGGCCTGGCACAGGGCCTGGCTGTGCATCTGGTGCGCCATTATGCGGTTGCAGATACCGATAGGCGCGTCAGAAACGCCTTGCCTGGCTCGAAACTGCGACGGGCGACTGCCTTGATGACAGCCCGGCTCGATCAACCATTTGATCTCAACGGCCTGGCACATGAGGTGGGAATGAGCGGGTTCCATTTCAGTCGGCTTTTCAAGAGGGCGACAGGCCTTTCTCCCTCGCTCTACGTCATTCGCCAGCGAGTGGCCAAGGCGCAGCAATTGCTGCAGGAAACCGACTCCAGCATCCTCGAGATCGGCATGGCCGTCGGCTACTCCAGTCCCAGCCATTTCGCGCAGATCTTCCGTCGTGAAACGGGCCTGTCGCCAAGCGACTACCGTCGCGGCTGAGGCGCCAAGCTCGTCAGAAGTCAGAAACGAGCAAGATCCCGACAGCCTCCGCAAGGGGCCGGGAGAGAGAAAGACCAAGGTTTTCTAGATTCCTCCTTGCCGAAAAGCGAACGCCCTTCCGCTCCCCGGATCGGGTTCGAAGTCAACAAGGAGACACGTCATGACCAACCTCAGTGGAAAGGTCGCCCTGATCACCGGCGCATCGAGCGGTATTGGCGCGGCAACGGCCCTCAAGCTCGCAGGTGCGGGTGTCAAGGTCGGCATCGCCGCCAGGCGGACCGATCGCCTCGAAGCGCTGAAAGCCGACATCGCCAAGGAGGGCGGCGAAGCTCTCGTCATCCCGATGGACGTGGTCGATCCGGCCTCCGTCGAGGCCGGCGTCAAGATGCTGGTCGAAGCCTACGGTTCGATCGACATTCTCTTCAACAATGCAGGACTGATGCCGCTCTCCGATATCGACCAGTTCAAGACCGCCGAATGGCACCGCATGGTCGAGGTCAATGTCGGGGGCCTGCTCAATACGACGGCGGCGGTGCTGCCGCAGATGATCGAGCAGCATTCTGGGCACATCTTCAATACGTCCTCGATCGCCGGCCGCAAGGTCTTCAAGGGGCTCTCCGTCTATTGCGCCACCAAGCACGCGGTGACCGCCTTCTCCGATGGCCTGCGCATGGAGGTCGGGCAAAAGCACAATATTCGCGTCACCTGCATCCAGCCCGGCGCCGTCGCCACCGAGCTCTATGACCAGATCACAGACGCCGGCTACCGCCAGCAGATGGAGGATCTTGCCAAGCAGATGACCTTCCTGCAGGGCGAAGACGTCGCCGAGACCATTCTGTTTGCGGCCCAGGCACCGGCCCATGTCAACGTTGCGGAACTCTTCGTTCTGCCAATCGAGCAGGGCTGGTAGGCGCCTTGCCGACGATCGCCGGTCACCCCAATAGCATTCACGCCAACCGTCACAAGCAAGAAAAGGAAGATGCGCGAGGCTCAGCCTGCGCATCCGGCATCACTCGGCGATCGAGGCCAGAGCAAGGTCAACAACATGCATTTTTGTCGATTGCCTATCATAGTCGTTCACCTCCTTTGGAGGCAACGCCGACTGTCTACCGAAATGACCACCGGATGATAGGATGGGGCTGACGACAGACGCTCTGCGCCGATCGACTGGCGCACGGCGACCTGATTTCGTCACGCGATGCTCAGGCATCGCCGTGCTCCGCCTGCGGCCTCTCCCGGTGCACTGACAGAACGCTAATCGGCGCTGATCTGAACTGATCGCCCGGTCGGAGCCGCGATTTTGCGTCCGGAGCTCGTATCGCCCACAATAGTCGGGCGACAGGCCGCACTATGCTCTAGCACGACGCATCTCGCTGAAGCTGAGCCATAGAGCGGAAACCAGGAAATAGAAAGCGCCGAGGCCCGCATATCCTGCAATGTCGGCAATCGACGGCAGTTCCGGCATTCGCGCCTGAGCGATGAAGAAGGCACCTGCCACGGCAGACTGGCCGCCGCTTAGGATCATGGCCCACTGGCCACCACGCGTCTTCCAGCGGCGAAGCGCCGTGCCCAGTTGCAGGAGACCCGAAAAGATAGCCCAGAGACCAAAGACGCCGAGAACCCAATTCATGCTCATCGTGAGCGCAATAATCACGACAGCGATCATCACCGAACTGACGGCCACGTTGATCGCTTGGCTCCGGTTATTTGCCAAGCCGCCGTTTCGTGCTGCGTCGACGAAGTTGGCCGCTGCGTCCCAGGCCGGATATAGGATGAGCAGGGCCGCCGCGACGGGAAAAGAATGACGACCGGCGGTCAATGCCGCTGCAACCCAGATTCCAGAAAACACGGCTCGGGCGAAATAATATCGCTTCAACCAATGGTCTTTGTCGCTCGCCGCTAAGCTCTTTTGATCGGTAGGCATGGTAATTTCCTATGAAGTGCTGAAAAAGGTTGGTTTGTTGGTCGATGTCAGCCTGCTGAAATGCCCTGTCGATCGGCTTGATCGGGGAGGCTGGTCCCCGCGCCCTATCGCTGCTCTCATTTCTGATCTCGAGGGCTCATTTGCCGGCAACGCACATGGGTCGCACCGAAGCGAAGAGAACATTCGCCGGACTCGGAGCGCGCGTGGATTAGATCCCCGCGTACCACTCGTATCCTCGATCCTCCCAATAGCCGCCGTTTCCGCCCCATAGGCCGGCAAAGCTGTCGACGAGTTCGATGCGCATGATGTATTTCGCCTGCTTGTAACCCAATTGGCGTTCGACCCTCAGGCGCAGCGGGGCGCCATGGCCTATGCTCAGGTCCTGCCCATTCATTTGATAGGCAAGGATGGTCTGCGGGTGAAACGCGTCGATGAGATCGATGCTCTCATAGTACCGGCCACTTCCATCGAGCGTCTTCTCGAGCTCGTCGGCACAATGGAAGACCACGTAGCGCGCCGTGGGCTTCAGGCCGGCCAAGCGCAGGAGGCTCAGGAGCGGAACACCCGTCCACTTGCCGATGGCGCTCCAACCCTCGACGCAGTCATGGCGGGTGATCTGAGTGCGCGCCGGGAGCTTTTTGAGGTCCGCGAGCGATATCTCCTGGGGTCGCTCCACCAAGCCGCCTATCTTCAGTCTCCAGCCCTGGAACTTACCCTCCGCCAGTTCCACATATTCGTCGCTGTCGGGAGCATTGGTGCCATTGACGCGGAAAGAGGGCGAAATATCGCTCTCGGCAAATTCACGGGCCAAGGCATCATGCCCCTGAAGCAGCCGTTGAGCCTTCATCGTCAGCTTCTCCGCTGAACGCAGGACAGCACCAATATCGGCATTTTGCTCCAACGCGTCACAGCCGGGAAGAGCCAGGACACTGGCTCCAAGCATGCTGCCAATCAGGAACCGGCGACGGGTGAGAAGTTGGCTCATGATTTGGGACTCTTTTCGTGAATGGCGTAGCGGCCAGTGATCATCGAGCGAAGATTGTTCCAAGCGCCCGACAGCGCGACCATCACGATGTGGACGATGACGAACAGCACCAGAAGAGATGCCGTGATGAAGTGGATGGTTCGGGCGGATTGGCGCCCGCCAAAGAGGTCGACCAGCGCGGGAAAAGCTGCGTCGATGCCGGGCGACATGGTCAGGCCGGTAAGGACCATCAGGGGCAGCAGAACGACAATCACGGCGAGATATGTGAGCTTCTGCAGCGCGTTATACCGTCTTGCGTCTTCGCCCTCGGGGAAGCGAAGGCGGGCGTGATCAAGGACTTCGCGCCACAGATGGCGCGGTGAAAGTTCTCGCGTCGTCGGTGCCAGGTCTCGCCTGAAGTGGCCGCTCAAGACACTGAAGCCGAGGTAAAAGATGCCGTTGAGGAGAAACAGCCAGGCAAAGAAGAAATGCCAGCGCCTTCCAGCCGCCAGATCCTGAAACGAAGGTATCGTGGCCCATGGCGGGAAAGCCCGCGATATCGGCTCGCCTTCCACGTCCGACACCCCCAGAACCCCGGTCGTCGCAAACTGCATGCCGGCGACACGCACAAAACCGCGTGTCTGGGCGCCCTCGCCCTCCGAACCGATGGTCAGGACGGCACGATCCCCGTCTCCCCCATAATGGCCCCAGTACAATTCGGGATGAGCATTGAAGATCTGAAGTCCACTCAAGAGGAGGAAACTCAGACACAGCGCGTTCAGCCAATGCGTGAGCCGCGTGCTGAGGGAGTGACGGCGGATGAATACCGTTCGCCGATATCGGGCGTTATCATTGCTGGCATTTCCGTTCATGAAGACGCCCTCGGTTCTTGGCATTCATGGGTCTCGGGTCAGGCGGCATTTTCAGGCGCGCCGATCGAACCGGCGGAGTGACCGGGTCGATCGGCGGCGAGGCGCTTCACATGGGCGGAACTACGCCATTCTTTCCGACAAGAACCTGATGGGCGATAGTGCCGGTTCCAGCCTTCTCGGCAGGTACGAAGACGACAGCGCCGGGAACGAGATCGTCCGCGGTCGCCGGCGCAAAGGTCACGATCGGCGTGCCGTCCGGAATGGAAATCTTCTTTTCCTTGCCATGATAGGACACCGTGACCGTCCGGCCATCGACACCTTTGACCGCATCCGCCACGGTAGCATTGGTCATGCTGCTGTTGGGCTTGAGGTCCCAGCCGTAGCTGCCCTCTCCTGTGCCTTTGAGTGCTGGCGGGAAGATGAGCACCTCCAGCGCACCGTCACCACCGCCCTTCTTGGGCAGCGATGCAATACCGACGAAATCGCCAGGCTTGATGTCGGTTACCTTTGCATTCGCCACGCTGGATACTTTCCAGCCATCAGCAAGGGCCACATCGAGTGTCTCTCCTTCGCGGGTCTTTACCTTGAGGATAGACCCACTGTAATTGAGGATGCTGCCCCGGACATGGATCTGCCCTGCCTTCTTATCTTCGGCATGCACAGGCGATGCCAGCACAGCCGCCGAGGAGAGAGCCGACAGGCCAAGGGCGAGCGCCGGGAAAAAGTTCTTGATCATTGAATAACTTCCTACTAGTTGGTAGTTTATTGGATATAATTTCTGCGCGGGGCAGACTATTCCGCCCCGAGCGTTGTCAAGCAGCAGGCGACGACAGCCGCTCCAAGGTGGGCGCCAGAATGGTGGCGAACACGTCCGGGGTTCCGTAAGCGCGCGCTGAAAGCATGGCTCCATGCACGGACGCCATGAACGCCTCAGCCTCGATCCGCGGCTCGCTTGACAGCTTCAAGACACCCTCATTCGAGCCACGCTCCAAGACTGACGTCAGCCAACCCGATAGAAACCGGAAAAAGGCCCTCACTTCCACCGCCACTTCCGGGGGCAGCGCCGGCAACTCGCTGGCGAGCAGAGCGCAAACGCAAAAAGGAATGCTCGCATCCTCAATGCACTTGGCCCAGAAGCCCGCATAGGCATTGAGGAGTTCGACAGGACTGCGCACATTCCGCTCAAGCCCCGCCAAACCCGACTCGGCTTCTTCGCGATATCGCCGCACGAGCGTGCGGACCAAGTCCACCTTGCTTGGAAAATGGTGATGAATGCTGGCCTTGCGGATCCCAACGACTTCAGCGATGTCGGCGTAGCTGAAACCGTTATACCCCCCATTCATGACGAGGGAGCGCGCAGAGGCCAGGATATCGTCAGACGTCGTCGAGAGGTTGCTCATGGGATTTGTCTACCTTTTAGTAGGGAGGCCGTCAAGCGTAAATCTGTTTTCCGCCTGCTTCATAGCTGAACACGCTCGGCCCCGGCATCGCAAATGACCCGCAAGGCCTTCCACCCTGTTTCAAATCCACCAAATGCCGGGACTAAACACGTAGCCTTGTCGCGACTTCACATCGCCGCTGCGGCAGAGCCGGCACTAATCCTGGAAGCTGGCGCAGGCTTTACGCAGCCAATCGGCGAAGTCCGCAACCTTCCTTCTGGCGTCCTCCTGGGCCGGATAGAAGGCAAAGTAGCCGTAGCCGCTCGACACGACCCGATCGAAGGGTGTCACCAGATCGCCGCGCCTGAGATCCTCCACTGCCATGCCCAGATCTCCCGTCACGACACCCAAGCCGGCAGCGGCGGCAGTAAGGGCAAAATCATGGGTATCGAAAACCTGGTGGCTGAAGGCCTTGAAATTATATTGCTCCTCCGCCCGCAGCCAGAGAACCCAATCGCTATGGCGCACGTTCGAATGCAACAAGGTGAACTGCGACAGGTTGTGCAGATTGGCTGGCGACCCGAGCGCGGCGGCCACGCTCGGCGCGCACATCGGCGTCAGGCGTTCTTCCAGGAGGGGAATGACATCCATGCCTGGAGACGTGCCATTGCCATAGGTTATCACCATATCGACATCCCCCAACCCAAAGGTCGGCCTGATAAACCAGGCCGTGTCGATGCTGATACTCAGGTCCGGATGAGCCTGCTTGAGAAGCGGAAGTCTTGGAAGCAGCCACCTCCGCGCGAAGGTCGGCGTCATGCGCACCGTCAATGTCCGTGACTGGGCCCGCAAGGCTTCGAAAGAGTTCTTGAACGACAGGATCAGGCTTTCGACGATAGGCAGCAGCGCCTGTCCCTGCGCCGACACGACGACCTTGCGCGTATGCCGCTCGAACAGGCTGCAGCTGAAATAGTGTTCCAACTGCTGGATCTGCCGGCTGATCGCACTTTGGCTCAAGTTCAGTTGCTCTGCTGCCAGTGTAAAGCTGCCAGTTGCCGCGACCACGGCGAAGGTTTGAAGCGTCTGCAGGGGAGGCAGGCGATTGGCGTCGATCTTATGCTCCAATTTACCCCCGTCGGTTCAAGGTCCCTGTCGGCAATGTCAAACCATAGGCAAAGCCTGCGCTTTCCAAAAGGGCACAGGCTCCTGACTTACAGGTGGGTGGATGGTCGGGCCAGCATTGCACGAACTCGTGCGATCTGGCGGTGGACCTGTCCAGGCGCCGTTCCGCCAGTATGGTTGCGGCTGGCCACGGAGCCTTCCACGGTCAGGACCTGATAGACATCATCGCCGATCACGGACGCAAAGCGACGCATGTCGGCCAGGGCGAGTTGCGACAAGGTTCCAAGCCCCCGCTCCCGGGCCAGGCCGACAATGGCCGCCACCGCATGATGGGCATCGCGAAACGGCAAGCCGGCGCGCACCAGATAGTCCGCAAGGTCGGTCGCAGTCGAATAGCCCTTGTCCGCGGCGGCGAGCATCTTGTCCTTGTGCACCTTGATGGTGCGGATCATCTGTGCGACCACGGACACGGCGCCGCGCGTCGTCTCCAGCGTATCGGTAAGCGGTGGCTTGCACTCCTGCTGGTCCTTGTTGAACGCCAGCGGCAGGTTCTTGTTGAGCGTCACCGCAAAGCTCAGATTGCCGATCACACGCGCCGCCTTGCCCCGCACGAGTTCGGCGAGATCGGGATTGCGCTTCTGGGGCATGATGGACGAGCCGGTGCAGAACTGGTCGCCGACCTCGATGAAATCGAACATCGGGGTGCACCACATGATCACTTCCTCGCAAAAACGGGAGAGGTGGACCATGATGAGAGCACCGGCATTGGCGATGTCGCAGATGTAGTCGCGATCGGAGACCGCATCCAGCGAGTTGTGGCAGACGCCGGCAAAGCCGAGGGCCTGTGCACTATATTCGGGATCGATGGGGTAGCCGCTGCCGGCAAGGGCTGCGGCCCCCAGGGGCGAGACGTTGAGGCGGCCGCGCGCCTGGCCCACGCGCTCGAGGTCACGCAGGAACATTTCGGCATAGGCCATCAGATGATGGCCGAAGGTGATGGGCTGGGCGACCTGCAAATGGGTGAAGCCCGGCATGATGGTCGCGGGATGCTGTTCGGCAAGATCGACGAAGGATGCGATGAGGACCTTGATCTCGCCGGCGAGCGCATCGAGCTCGTCACGGGCGTAGAGGCGGATATCGGTGGCATTCTGGTCGTTGCGCGAGCGAGCGGTGTGGAGCCTCTTGCCGGCATCGCCGACGAGGTCGGTCAGGCGCTGCTCGACATTCATGTGAACGTCTTCCAGCTCCTTCTTCCATGCGAAGGTGCCCTCGCGCATTTCCCGCGCGATCGCCGCAAGCCCACCCTGGATGGCCTCGTTGTCGGCTGGCGAAATGATCCCGGCACGCGCGAGCATGTCGGCATGGACCCGCGATCCGGCCACATCGTGCAGGGCAATGCGCTTGTCCTGATCCAGGCATTCATGGAAATCCCGGAAGTCGGCGGACACCGGTTCCTTGAACAGGGGAGACCAGGTCTTGTCGGTAGAGGTTGTCATGCCTTAGCTCCTGACATTGGAATTGCGGGGGACGGATGCCGGAGCAAGGCGGACAGGCAATGAACTGCCGGTTGGCGCTCCAGATTCAGCACGAAGTCCCGGATGGCGTCGCTGCGCTCAAGCCCGACGACGCCGGATGCCAGGCCGGTGAACTTGGCGATCACGGCTTCATCGGCCATCGGGTTTGCCGGACTGCCCAATGGCTGTTCCACCGTCTCGACGAAGCGGCGACCGTCCCCGGTGGTGACGGCAATCACGGGCTCGGCATCATCGCTCATGTCTGGATCGGCTTCTGTCCGGATGAACGACAACCAGCGCGCGATCTGGGGATGCATGCGAGCAGTCTCCCCGAGTTCCGCCAAGGTCACCTGTCCGTATTGGAGCCTTGCGGCCAGGGCATAGGGCAAGCTCATCTGGGCATCGGCCCGGGTTGATACCGATTTTCCGCCGCACATGCCGATCTGAAAGGCACTCATGCGCACCTCGATTGCCGCGACGTCTTCGGGCACGAGCCCCTCCCGGCCGAGAACGAGCCCGATGGCGTCGATGGCCGAATGCGTTCCGCGGCAGGTGGCATATGGCTTGATCGAACAGCGGTTCAAACGCCAGTTCTGGCCGAAATCCGAGACCAGCAGGCCCGTATCGCCGGTGTGGCGTGCGAAGGTCGAAAAGAAACCTCCCCAGCATTGCGCATCGAAGAGTGCCGCCGGACCGGTCAGCGAAGCGCGAGCCAGTTTTGCAGCGATCAGGCCCCCCTCGGCTGCGCGCCCGGCGTGGAGTTTCTTGGCCTGGCTCCCATCCTGGATGAAGGCCCAGGTTCCCCCGGCATAGGAACAGGCCAAGCCCAGTGCGGAAGTCAATTGCGGCGTATCGAGGCCAAGCAGCACGCCGGCTGCCGCCGCAGCGCCGAAGACGCCGCAGGTGCCGGTCGAATGCCAGCCCAGCCCGTTATGGGCTTCATAACCACCGGAGGCTTCCAGCACGCGGCGACCGACCTCATAGCCGATCAGGATGCTCTTCAGGAAACCGGCCCCGTCGACGGAAACCTGGACATCGGTCAAGGCGGCAAGAACCGCCGGCAGGACGACTGCACCGGAATGATCGCAGCCGCCGGCATCGTCGAGCTCGAAGGCGTGGGCCGACACACCATTGACGAAGCTCGCGGTCCGGTTGTCCAGCATGAGGCCGATACCCCAGACGGGCGTGTCGCCGGTGTCCCGCCCCAGGCCGAGGCCGTGGATCACGGACCGTGTTTCCGGCGAAGCCGATCCGGCCAGGGCCGCGCCGAGCGTGTCGAGGATATGAAGTTTCGCCTTGTGGACGGTGGCGGCGGGAAAGTCCGAGAACCGGACCTGCCCGATCTTGCGCGCCAGGTTTTCTGCCAGAAATTCACTCATCGCAGGCCTCTTCCCTGCGGTAGGCCTCGAAGACTTCCAGCGGATGGTCAGCAGGTGCGGGCGATACCCGCTGCGCCGCCCACGCCGCCAGGTCTCCGCCCGTCGTCAACCAGACATCGTCATGGTCGAGCATGTGATGCAGCAGGTCTTGGAGAATGAAGATACGGCCGGGCGTACCCAGCATTTCGGGGCGGACCTGGAGCACGTAGCACAGGCCATAGCGCCGATAGGCGTCGAATTCGGTGATCCAATTGTGCAGGACGCCGTCGTAGGACGCGATACGCCCAAGGCCCTTCGGGAAGGGAGGCGTGAAATTGAACTGAAAATAGGGTCGATCCTCCAGCTCGATATGGACGGGGATCTCGACCAGCGAAGAGCGGTGCAGATAGGGCAGATCATCACCGTTGAGCGAGGCCGACCATTTGAAGCCGGCCTCGACCAAACACTGGTCGAAATGCCGCGGCCATCTTCCTTGCGGCAGACGAAAGCCATCGGCCGGTCGGCCTGCGATGTCTTCGATGATGGCACGCGAGCGCAGCAGGATTTCCTTGTGCTCTTCGGCCGGAAGCACCCCGAAATCCTCAAAGGCCAGGCCGCGGCAGGCGATCTCATGGCTGCTGCTGATCCGCCTCACGAGATCGGCATGTTTTTGAGCGACGAGCCCCGGCACGAACCAGCTGGTCCGCAGCGCCAGCTCATCGAACAGTTCCAGGAGGCGATCGACGCCGCGCCTGGCACCATATTCCCACACCGAGAAACTCTTGCTCCGGTTCCTGAGATCGGGTGCCCGAGCGATGGCATCCAGGCCATCGTCGAACAGCACGCTCACCACCACGGCGCAGGATTTGCCCGCCGGCCAGGAAAACCTCTCGGGCGCATCGACGTTTTTAAAAACGGTCATGTCACGCAATCACTTCGTCGGAAAAACCGTGCAGATCGAGCCACCACTGCGCGACGTCGCGGCAGCGGGCGACCCAGACATCGTCATGGGCGCGGATTGCCTCGAACAGGCCGCGCAGAATGGCGAGGCGGCCAGGTTTGGCGGACACTTTGGGATGGAAAATCGTGGTCCAGCATAATCCGTCGCGGTGAAAGCCCTCGAATTCGGCCCGCCAATTGCGTTCCACCGCCCGGAAATCGGGAATGCGATCGAGGCCCACGGGAAAATCCGGATCCTCGAAATAGGCGAGCGCCGTATAGTCGTCGATATCCCAACGGCCAGGTATTTCGACCAGCCCCGGCTTGCCGTCCGAGGAAGGATGGAAATAGGGGCGATCGTCCCCACGCATCGAACTTGAATAGACAATGCCGAAATCGCGCAGCAGCGCCGCTGTCTGCAGGCTCCAGTCCCCCGACGGCGTGCGAAAGCCGACCGGCCCGATCCCGAGCCTCTGTCTGAACACGGCCGCCGAGCGGTGCATGATCTCGAGCTGCTGGTCGGGCGTGCAGTCGATGAAGACTTCGTGGCGATGGCCGTGATAGGCGATTTCGTGCCCTGCCCGCAGGATCGCCTCGCATCGGGCCGGCCAGTGCTCGACCACCCAGGTGGGGACGAAGAAGGTGGCGACGAGACTGTATTCTTCAAGCAGCCCCAGCAGGCGCGGCACGGCCCGCCAGGGGCCGTAGGCGCCCTCGGTAAAGTAACGCAGATTGTCGCGCAGGCTGCCGTCGAGCATGGCATCGCCCGTCGGTCCGTCGACATCGAAGGCCAAGGCGACGGCAGATCGTTTTCCGGAGGGCCAGGAAGGGCGCCTGCGGCTGTCATAAGGAGAGTCCAACATTTGAATATGACCGACGAGCGGTGCGAGGCGGGCAGCGACCCCAGCGCATTGTCGCCTTGGGGTCGCCCGCCGCCTGCCCGGCCGCTATTTCACACCATTGATGACGGCTTTCTCCACGGCATTGTGGTTCAAGCCCCATTTCTTCAGGAGGTCGGCATAGGTGCCGTCCTTGATCAGACCGTCCAAGGTCTGGGCAACGGCGTCGCGCAGGGCCGTGTTCGATTTCTTGAAGCCCATGCCAAAGACGTCGTTGGTGAGGATCGGCTCACCGACCATGACATAGGTGTCAGGCTCGACGCTCATCTGATAGGCGATGGTCTCGACGCCCTGAACGACGGCATCATAGCGCCCCTGGCGCATGCCGAGGCGAGCCGCATTGGAATCCGCCGTGCCGTCGAACTGGACGGCCGGCTTGCCCTTGCCGACGCAATTGCTCTCGCTCCAAGCCTTCACATTGTCGGGAAACGTGCCGGTGCGGCTTCCAGCGATCTTCTGGCCGCACAGATCCGTACTGGTCTTGTATTTGTCGGCATTGGCCTTGGTGGTGAAGAAGATCGGGCCGCTGGTGATGTAGTCCACGAAATCCATGACTTCCTGGCGCTTGGGGTTGTCGCTCATGCCGGAAATGATCACATCGCCCCGCCCCGTCTGCAGGCCGCTTTGCAGCTCGGCAAAGGCGGAATTGATGAAGATGACCTCCAGGCCCAGCTTCTTTCCGATGGCGTTGGCCAGATCGACGTCGAAGCCATCCTGCACGCCGCTCTTCTGGTTCACGAACTCCATGGGCGGATAGATCGGGTTGATCAGGACACGCAGCTCTCCCTCGGTCTTCAGATTGAGCTTGTTGTCCGCGAAAGCGCTGGTTGCGGCGAGTATCGCCACGGTAGCCGCCAAGAGCGACAAACCCTTCATTGTGTTCTCCTCTTTCATGTTTGTTGTCATAGGACCGCGGAAACGAAGCTCTTCACGCGAGGGTTCTGCGGGTTTTCCAGGATCTCGGCAGGCGTGCCGCAGGCCACGATGGTGCCTCGATCCATGAACAGCACGCGGTCGGCGACCTCACGGCAGAAGCCGATTTCATGGGTGACCACGATCATGGTGGTGCCCGACTTGGCCAGTTCCTTCATGACGCCGAGCACCTCGCCCACCAGCTCGGGATCGAGCGCCGAAGTCGGCTCGTCGAACAGCATCGCCTCCGGCTTCATGGCGAGGGCCCGCGCGATCGCCACGCGCTGCTGCTGGCCGCCCGAGAGTTCCGAGGGATAGGAGCCGGCCTTGTCGGCCAGGCCGACGCGCCGCAACAGGGAACGCGCCTCCTCCCGGCAGGCTTCGCCATTGCGCCTTTGCACCTTGATCGGGCCTTCGGTAATGTTTTCGAGGACCGTCTTGTTGGGAAACAAATGGAAGCGCTGGAACACCATGCCGACGGCCTGGCGCTGGCGCGCGACGGCCCGGTCGCCGAGGGGATAGAGCTTGTCATCCTTGCGGCGATAGCCGGCAATCTCGCCATTGACGATGATGATGCCTTCATCGACGCTTTCGAGCTGGTTGATGCAGCGCAGGAACGTGCTCTTGCCGGAACCGGACGGGCCGATCACGCAGACGACCTCGCCCTTTGCGATCTCGAAGTCGATATCTTTGAGGACCTGGAATTGTCCGAAGGACTTCTGCACGCCCTTGATGGAGATCACCGGGGTCATTTCGCCACCTCTTCCGCCGGCAGGTTCGGCATCGGCCCCTTGGCTTGGTCGCGACGCCCCCAGCCACGCGAGAAATAGCGCTCGATATAAATCTGGATACCGCTGAGTACGGTGACGACGACCATGTACCAGATGGTTGCGACGATCAGCAGTTCGATCACGCGCGAATTCGCGTAGTAGACGTCTTCCACGCTGCGCAGCACTTCCGAATACTGGATGACGCTGGCGAGCGACGTCAGCTTCACCATGCCGATGGTCTCGTTGCCGATAGGCGGCACGATCACGCGCATGGCCTGCGGCAAGACGATGCCGACCATGGCGCGGAACTTCGTCATCCCGATCGAGAGAGCGGCTTCGGTTTGGCCGCGATCAACGGAGAGCAGGCCGGCGCGCACCACTTCGGCCGTATAGGCGCCTTGCTGAATGCCGAGCCCGAGCAAAGCCGCCATGAACGGCGTCATCACATCGACCGTATTGACCGAATAGAGGCCGAAGAAACTGATGGTGGGGAAGATCAGCGCGAGATTGAACCACAAAAGCAACTGAAGAAGCGTCGGCGTTCCGCGGAAAAGCCAGACATAGCCGCTGGAGATCGCCTGCAGCACCTTGTTGTCGGACATCCGCATGATCGCGGCGGCGATGCCGAGCGTAACGCCAAGCGCCATGGCACAGAATGTCATGACGATTGTGCCGACCACACCGAGCATGACGGGTCGGGAGAACAGATATTCCGCAACATAAGACCAAGCAATGTCGCCGGTTCTAAATGCATTCCCAATAAAAACCAGCGTCAGGATACAAAGGAATGCCAGCAAAGTCGTGCCGTACTTCCTTGGCTTGACGATCGTCAACCCACCATTACCCTGCAAGGGCGCACCATTCATGCACTATCCCCGTTCCGGCGTTCGCCAGCTTATTGTGGATGCTGACTTTATTTTAGTTCCAGAATGAGATTACGCTGAGCGGATGGACCAATACAAACGAGTTATGGGCATGGAATTAATGCGTGAATCGCATAAATCCCATGCCGCTCAGGGCGGATGTATCCGGGCTCCTGTTTAAACGTCGCGATCGTATTATCAGAGGAACGCGTCGAAGCCTCGATACCGGCAGGCCGGCAGCAGGGAACATGCCCTCGATACGCCTTCAGGCGAAGGACAGGGCGCAGGTGGCGCGGAGCCGATCCGTGCGACGGCAAATTGATCGCACGAGCAGCGTGACGGCAATGTTCGGATCGTCATTTACTGCTCGAGTGGGACAGCCGCAATACCAACGTCCTGAGCCTAAGGGTATCGCTGCCCCGGATGGCGCAGGGCCAATGGCACCCCCGCTAAGATCAACAAGAGGGTGGCCAATGGAAGCACGGCTGCAAAGCCAATCAAATGAAACCCGTAAGCGCCCGCCAACCCGCCTGTCAGAAAGGCACCAAGCAAAGAGCACAGCAAGGAGAGCTTCGTTCGATCAGCGACAACCCTGGCACCGGGAGTATTTGCCGTCCTGTTCCAATAGAAAAGCTTGCCCAGTTCTATTCCAAGATCCGTCACCATGCCGGTCAGATGGGTAGTCCGAATTCGTGCCCGGGAAATCTTGGTGATGATTGCGTTTTGCAGGCCCATGATAAAGCACAGCAATGGAATGGCCACCGGTACGAAGAAGACCCGGTGATTGTAGAGGCCGCCGATCAGACCAAAGAGGAGCAATAGAATCGCCTCTACGACCAGCGGAAAGGCATATTGACCATAGGCGCGATGCCGCCGCCCCCAATGGATCAGGAAAGCCGAACAGGCGGCGCCCAGAAGGAATGCCGTCAACGCACCCAAGCCCCCCAGCACCAGATGTGTGGCCCCAAGCGCGAGGTTGTCGGCCAGCGACGAGATCACGCCGGACATATGGGAGGTATACTGTCCGACTGCGAGGAACCCTCCTGCATTCACGCCACCGGCGATGAAGCATAGGGCGACGCCGAGTCGGGTATCCGCGATTTCGTTGCGCTCGACACCGACCGCACCTTGCAGACCATCGACAAACTGGACTGCTAAAGTACGCCTTTTCGAATGATCAGAAAATTCGCTCATTATGCGCCAGACACCAAATCTAAATTTTATTCGAATTCATATTTTTACTTTTAATAAAAAATCCAAACTAAAATACCGATGGTATATTTATATATATTTGAAAAATATACATAACTTATTTCACCAACTGCGCTAAAAATATTTTCCAATAACGCATCTTCAAAAAACTCCCGCCAACGCGTCGCAAGTGCATTGCCAATCTGGGTATCGTCTCCCGCCGCACCTCATTGGCACCATTGATGCATAAAACATCAATAATAAGTGTTGAGATTGTTATATAGTGGTATTAAGCTCTAAATTGCATATAAATTATGGCACTCAGTGAGCGTGGGACAATGATCACTGCAGCGCAATTGCGGGCAGCCCGTGCCCTTCTCGGTATCGACCAGAAAAAGCTGGCCGCACTGTCGGATCTTTCCGTGCCGACGATCCAGCGCATGGAGGCACGAACGGGCCTTATCCGGGGCAATGTCGACTCTCTGATGAAGCTTGTGGAGGCCCTCGCCGCGGCCGGTGTCGAACTGATCGGCGAGGGCAGCATCAGTTCGTCAGGCGGGCGTGGGGTTCGCCTCAGGCAATCCGCGCCAAAGGCCCCACGCACCGTCGCCATGGACGGAATGGAGGAATGAGGCCATGACGCTTGCCGTCGCTTTGGGGTGTATCGCGGTCCTGCTGGCCATTGCACTCGCGGCGCTCTTGGCAAGACGCCTCTCGTCTGCAACCACGTTCATCTATTCGGCCTGTCTGTGTGTTTCATCCGTGCTTCTGGCGACGGCGCTCGCCCAACTGCTCGGCCGGCTTCCGGAAGCGGATCTGAAATTGCCCCTCGGCCTGCCCTGGATTGGTGCCAATTTCCATATCGATGCGTTGAGCGCCTTCTTCCTGGCCATCGTCAACCTCGGTGCTTCCGCTGCAAGCCTCTACGCGCTCGGCTACGGAAAGCATGAGCACGAGCCTTTGCGCGTATTGCCATTTTATCCCGCCTTCCTTGCGGGAATGAACGCTGTCGTCCTCGCCGCGGATGCCTTCGCCTTCCTGTTTTCCTGGGAGTTGATGTCGCTGGCGTCCTGGGCGCTGGTGCTCGCGCATCATCGCGAGGAGGACAACCTCAAGGCCGGCTATGTCTATATCGTGATGGCGAGTTTCGGTTCGCTGGCACTGCTGCTGGCCTTCGGCCTTCTGGCCGGTAGCCAGGGCGCTTACGCCTTCGATCAAATTCGCCATCAAGTCCCGACGGGAACGGCGATCGCCGCAGTGCTCGCCCTGGCGACGCTCGGCACCGGCTCGAAGGCTGGCCTGGTGCCTCTCCATGTCTGGCTGCCCCTGGCTCACCCGGCAGCACCGAGCCATGTCTCGGCCCTCATGAGCGGGGTGATGACCAAGGTTGCGATCTATGCCTTCATCCGCATCGTCTTCGACCTGCTCGGCTCGCCGGAATGGTGGTGGAGCGTCCCGATCCTGGTCGCGGCCGGTGCCTCGGCGGTTCTCGGCATTCTCCAGGCTCTGATGCAGACCGATCTCAAGCGGCTGCTCGCCTACAGCACGATCGAGAATGTCGGGCTCATATTCGCCGGCCTCGGCCTGGCACTGGCTTTCCAGGCCAATGGTTTTGGCGCAGCGGCCGCGCTGGCCATGACGGCTGCCTTGTTCCACATCCTCAATCATACCCTGTTCAAGAGCGTGCTGTTCTTCGGAGCCGGCGCCATCCTGACGGCGACCAGGCAACGTGACCTCAACGCGCTGGGCGGGCTCATTCACCGCATGCCCGTGACGAGCGTCGTCGTACTGGTCGCCTGTGTCGCCATCTCGGCTCTGCCTCCGTTGAACGGCTTCGCATCCGAATGGCTGACGTTTCAGGCCATCCTGCTCAGCCCGCAGATTCCCCAATGGGGCCTCAAGCTGCTGGTGCCGGCCATCGGCGCCCTGCTCGCCTTGTCCGCAGCCCTGGCGGCGGCCTGCTTCGTTCGCGCCTTTGGCACGATTTTCCTGGGGCGCCCCCGCACGCTCGCAGCCCAGGAAGCACGCGAGGTTGATCGCTGGTCACAAAGCGCGATGATCGCACTTGCCAGCTTGTGCCTGCTGGCGGGAATTCTTCCGGGCTTCATCATCGATGGCATCGCACCGGCGGTGTCCTACGCGGTTCAGGCGCGCATGCCGGCACAGGCCGGTGTGGATTGGCTCACCATCATACCGGTGGCCGCGAGCCGCAGTTCCTACAACGGCCTGCTCGTCTTCGTCTTCATCACCTTTTCGGCGTCATTGTCCGCCTACGCCATCCACCGCCTGGCGTCGCGGGCCGTAAGGCGAGGTCCTGCCTGGGATTGCGGCTTTCCGGACGCCAATCCGATCACGCAATACAGCGCCACCAGCTTTTCCCAGCCGATCCGGCGCGTCTACGGCGCCACCCTGTTCCGCGCGCGCGAAAGCGTTGACATGCCCAGGCCTGGCGACCAGCGGCCCGCTCGTCTTCTGGTGAGTTTGCGGGACCTCGTCTGGGATGGGATCTACGGACCGTTGGTCAAGGCCGTCCTGCTCGCCGCTGACCGGCTCGACCGCCTGCAATATCTCACCATCCGGCAATATCTGAGCCTGGTCTTCCTCCTGCTTGTCTTCCTCCTCGTGGTGCTGGCGTCATGGCCGTGATCGAAAGCCTGGCCATCCAGGCCCTGCAGATGTTTCTCGTGCTCTGCCTGGCACCGCTCGTCACCGGCTTGGTGCGGCGGATCAAGGCTCATCTGTTGCGCCGGCGCGGGCCCTCCCCATTCCAGCCATACCGCGACCTTCTGCGCCTCCTGCGCAAGGAGGTGGTGTTGGCCGACAATGCTTCCTGGCTCTTTCGCGTCACGCCCTATGCGATCTTCGCCGCGACATGGGTGGCCGCCGCTCTCGTGCCGACCTTTGCCACCGGACTGCAGTTCAGCTGGTCGGCCGACCTCATCGTCGTGATCGCTCTCCTGGGCAGTGCCCGCTTCTTCCTGGCCCTGGCCGGCATGGATATCGGCACGAGTTTTGGCGGCATCGGCGCCAGCCGGGAAATGATGATCGCCACGCTGGCTGAGCCGGCGATGATCATGATCGTCTTCTCCGTCGCTCTCCTCGCCGGTTCGACCCAGCTTTCCTATCTCGCCGGCTTCATGGTCTCGGTCGGGCTGAGGGTATCGCTCGCGCTCGCCCTGATCGCATTGGTGATGGTGGCCATTGCCGAGAACGGGCGGATCCCCATCGACAATCCGGCCACGCATCTCGAACTCACAATGGTGCATGAGGCGATGGTGCTGGAATATTCCGGACGCCACCTCGCGCTGATCGAGCTGTCGGCCTCGCTCAAGCTCGTGCTCTATATCTCGCTGATCGGCTGCGTCTTCGCTCCCTGGTGGCTTGCCCCTGCCGGTGCGCCCGCCGGCGCCTATTTGATCGGCGCCATCGTCTACTTCATCAAGCTCCTACTTGCCGCTGCCCTCCTCGCCGTTTTCGAGACGATGGTGGCCAAGATGCGCGTCTTCCGTGTCCCCGATTTTCTTGGCGCAGCCTTGATGCTCAGCCTGCTGGGGGCGCTGCTTCTCTTCGTGTCGAGGAGTTTGTGACATGAACGGGCTCACCTTCGACATAGCCCATGTCCTGGCCGGCGGCCTTGTGCTGGTAAGCTTCATGATGCTCTACCAGAACCGCCTCTACGCGCTGCTCAACATCTTTGCGCTTCAGGCCGTGGTGCTGTCGCTGTCCGTGGCCTGGCAAGCCTGGGTTCAAGGCGCGACACACCTTTACGTCACCGCGGTGATCGCCCTCATCTTCAAGGCGATCATCATTCCCGTCGCCTTGCATCGCATCATCGCCCGCCTCGGGATTCACCGGGAGGTGGAGACGGTCGTGGGCGCGGGATTGACCATGCTCGCGGGCATCGGCCTGGTGGCCCTGTCCATGGTGATCATGCTGCGCGTCACGGCCGGCGCCGATCCCCTGGCACGTGAGGACCTTTCCTTCGCTCTCTCGGTCGTCCTGCTCGGTTTTCTCATGATGGTGACACGCCGCAACGCCGTCAGCCAGGTGGTGGGCTTCATGTCGATCGAGAACGGCCTGATCCTCGCAGGCACCGGGGCAAAGGGCATGCCCCTGGTGGTCGAGATCAGTGTCGCCTTTTCGGTGCTGATTGCCCTTTTCGTCATCGGCATCTTCCTGTTTCGCATCAGCGAGCGCTTCGACACCGTGGATTCCAAGGCTCTCGACCGTTTTCAGGGAGAACGTCAATGAGCGGCCTTGCCCTGGACGGTTCGACATTGATCCTGATCATTCCGATATTGGCCGCCATCCTCATGGCGGTCCTGCCGGATTTCCGGCTGTCGGCCAGGCTGAACGCGCTTTCCGCCTTCCTGACCCTTGCGGCCGCATTCTCTCTCTTGTTCTACAGACCGGACCCAGGTTCCTTCATCGTGGTCGACGATCTCAATATCGTCTTCCTTCTCCTCAACACCTTCGTGGCTTTTACCACCAGCGTGTTCAGCGCCAGCTATATCGGCCATGAGCTGGAAATCGGCAGGCTGACGCCCTCGCATCTGCGCTTCTATCACGCGATGTACCAGGTCCTGCTCTTTGCGATGAACCTTGCTCTGCTGGCCAACAATATCGGCCTGATCTGGGTCGCCATCGAGGTTGCCACGCTGACCACCGTCCTGATGGTGGGGATCTACCAGACCCAGGAGGCCATCGAGGCGGCCTGGAAATACTTCATTCTCGGCAGTGTCGGTATTGCACTGGCCCTTTTTGGCACCATCCTGGTCTATATGGCAGCCCGCCCCATCGTGGGCGAAGGCGTGGACGGCATGGTCTGGACGGTCCTGCTGCGGCACGCCGCCGACTTCGATCCCTCGCTGCTCAATCTCGCCTTCATCTTCCTGCTGTTGGGTTACGGCACCAAAGCGGGCCTGGTGCCCCTGCACGCGTGGTTGCCCGACGCGCACGCCGAAGGGCCGACACCGATCTCGGCCGTGCTCTCCGGCCTGCTGCTCAATGTCGCCCTCTATGCGGTGCTGCGTTTCAAGCTCCTGCTCGCCGCCAACCCCGCGGCCATCGCGCCCGGTCCGATGCTGGTGACGATGGGCCTCGTCTCGCTCATCTTCGCCGGCTTCATGCTCTATCGGCGCCGCGACATGAAGCGCATGTTCGCCTTCTCCTCCATCGAGCACATGGGCATCATCGCCTTTGCTTTTGGCATGGGAGGCCCGCTCGCCAATTTTGCCGGCCTCCTGCACATGACCATGCACAGCCTGACGAAATCGGCGATCTTCTTTGCCGTCGGTCATGTCGCCCAAGCCAAAAGCACCCAGAAGATGGCCGAGATCGGCGGCCTGACCCAGAGCCACCCACCGCTCGGCTGGGGGCTGGTTTTTGGTGTGCTCGCCATCGCCGGCCTGCCGCCGCTCGGGGTATTCATGAGCGAATTCCTGATCGTGAGCGCCACGTTTGGGCGGCAACCCCTGCTGGCCTTGGCGCTGGTGATGGGATTGCTGGTCGCCTTCGGAGCCCTGATCCTGCGCATGCAAGGGCTTGCCTTCGGCGCCCCGAAAGGAACGATGGCGCCGGTCAAGGCATCCTATGTTCCCCTGGCCCTCCATCTGGCCCTGGTCTTGATCGCAGGCTTCTATCTGCCTGCACCGCTGGTTGCCTGGTTCCAGCACGTCGCGAACATGCTTGGTTAGGATGCAAGCCATGGCAACGCTCCAAGAGCTGCTGACCGCCAATCCTACGCCTGGGGAGCATCCTTCCTGGCCTCATGTCAGTGCCGACGATGCCCTGTGGCACGACCTGGCCGAACAACTGCAACAGGGTGCCGTCACGCTGCTGGGTCTATGGGGGGAAAATCGGCAGAGTGGCGGCGTCGTTCGCGTCGCGGTGGTCGATGAAGCGCAGCGGACCGGGGCGGTGGTCATCCATGATTGCCCGGGTGGTCAATATCCTGCCTTGAGCAAGTCTCACCCGCCGGCGATGCGCCTGGAACGCACCGTGCACGATCTCTTCGGGTTGCTGCCGATCGGCCTGCCTGACACGAGGCCATGGCTCGATCACGGAATGTGGCCGGTGCGGCATCCGCTCGGCGGCCAGACCCCTTCCCCCGCATTGGCCGTGCCCTATCCCTTCCTCGGCGCGCAAGGTGAAGGCCTGCACCAGATCCCTGTGGGTCCTGTCCATGCCGGCGTGATCGAGCCGGGACATTTCCGATTCACGGCCGGCGGCGAGACGGTTGTCCGGCTCGAGGAACGGCTCGGTTACACCCACAAGGGCATGGAAGGGCTGATGATCGGTGCCGATATCGGGCATGCTGCCAAGCTGGCCGGTCGCGTGTCCGGCGACAGCACCGTCGCTTATACCTTGGCCTTTGCGAATGCTGTTGAATCTGTCCACGACGCCACAGTGCCGGCGCGTGCTGTATGGCTGCGGGGCCTGATGGCCGAACTCGAGCGGCTCGCCAATCATTTCGGCGATATCGGCGCCATCTGCAACGATGCGGCCTTCGCCTTGATGCACGCGCATTGCAGCGTGCTGCGCGAACGCGTCCTGCGCACTGCCATGACTTGCTTCGGGCACCGCCTGATGATGGATCGCATCATTCCCGGCGGCGTCAGCAACGATCTGGTCGCGGACGGGGAGGTCGCGCTAAAGGACCTCCTGACTGAAATTCGCCACGTCTTTCCGGCGCTCGTGGAGCTCTACGACAATACGGCCTCGCTGCAGGACCGGACGGTAGGAACCGGAATCGTCGATCCCGCATTGGCACGCCAATACGGATGCGGCGGGTTCATCGGCCGGGCATCGGGTCGGCGTTTCGACACGCGTCGCGTCCTGCCCTATCCCCCCTATGACGATCTGCGGTTCGAAATACCGGTCCTGACCGACGGCGACGTCAATGCCCGGGTCTGGATCCGGATCAGGGAGGTCGAGCAGAGCCTGTCGCTGATCGACCAGATCCTCGAGCGCCTCCCCCCAGGCCCCGTCCACGCCGATCTATCCCAGGCAAGAGCCGGCGAGGCGATGGCCTTGGTGGAGGGCTTTCGCGGCGATATCCTCGTCTGGGTCAGCCTCGATGAGCACGGACGAATCCGCCGCTGCCATCTGCGCGATCCGTCCTGGTTCCAATGGCCTCTGCTCGAAGCGGCGATCGACGGCAACATCGTGGCCGATTTTCCGCTCTGCAACAAATCCTTCAACTGTTCCTATTCCGGACATGATCTGTGAGGTTCCGGTCATGAGACGTTTGCTGTTCGATACATTGCGCAAAGCCCCGCTCACCGAACCGGCCCCCTCCCCCCACGACCCGGAAATCGCCGGCCTCATTGCTCAACTGGGCCGGTCTGCCCAGGCGCGCCTGGGCCGGAGCCTCGCCATCCGCGAGGTCGACGCCGGCTCCTGCAATGGCTGCGAGCTTGAGATCAACGCTCTTGGCAACGCCTTCTACGATTTCGAGCGCTTCGGCCTGCATCTCGTGGCCTCGCCACGGCACGCCGACGTGCTAATGGTTACAGGACCTGTGACGCTGAACATGCGCGAGGCGTTGCAAAGGACCTATGAGGCCATGCCCTCGCCCAAATGGGTCGTTGCTGCCGGAGGATGTGCGCTGGATGGCGGCCTGTTCGCGGGTAGCTATGCCTGCGCGAAGGGGGTATCCGACGTCATACCCGTCGATCTCCATATCCCCGGCTGTCCGCCCACACCCACCGCGCTTCTCAAAGGCCTTCTGGCGCTTTTGAGCCGAACGCAGATGTAATCGTCACAGCCACGAGAGGGCGGTTGCGCGCACTTCAGCGACGCAGTGAATGATTGAACGCGGCCTGGATGATTTACTCCTCTTGCGGCCCGCACCTGCTTATTGCTATATATAGCATTATCATTGATGCTTTAAACATCAAACTGGCGTCCGTTCTGCGCTGGTTTTGTATGGTGGAGGCAACAAGTCTGCCGATCGCCAGCACGCTCAATCGGGGTTCAATGCGTCAGATCGATCTCATCGACTCAAAATCGGGCGTGGTCGCGATTTACGAAGATCGTCGAGGCGGCCGTATCTATCTGGAAGGTAGCGCCATTCAGACCTACGCCGACCCGGATGGAACCAGCCTGTTGTCCTATGTTCGCCTGATGGCGGATGTCCTCTCTCCCTGCAAAGAGGTCCTGGTGCTGGGCTGTGCCGGCGGCTCACTGGCGACGATGCTCCACCGATCCGGCAAGCGCGTGACCGTTGTCGACAACAATCCGGAGAGTTTTCGCATCGCACGCCACTATTTTGGCATGGCGCCAGCCATACGATGTGTGGCAGCGGATTTTCGAGATTACCTGGAAACGGAGAGCGCCCAATTTGACGGCATCGCGGTCGACATCGGTGGGCCGACCGTCGCCTTCCAGGATCTGTTCGATGCGCCGACCTGCGAGGCAATCTGCAAGAGGCTAAGCCCAGCCGGCCGCCTGGCCATGAACCTGATCATTCCCGAGGCCGCCGATACACTCGCCGACCATATCGCCTCAGGGCTCATGGCCGAAGGTGCCGGCCTGTGGATCTACGACCAGATCGGAGAGCGGGACTTCAACGCCGTGCTTGTTCGCCTCCCGCCCACTGAGCATCACAACCTGCGAGATGAGGTATACGGGACTGCCTTGGACAATGTTCCTTGGACGAAAAGGCCTCCGCGCAGCCCCTTGGCCCCCTATCATCACAGACAAAAAACACCCGTGAGCGGGTTGGAGCGGCAACTGGCCGAATTGTTCATGCAGCGCATGTTCGACATCGGACCAGCCTCGGACGAACGGCCTCTCGCTGCACGATAGTCTGCTCGACCAACATTAGATGGAGTGGCCATGGCCAACGACAATGAAGATTATATCTATGATGAGGCGAGCGGCGAATGGCTGCCCGCTTCGCAAGTAAAGGCCGCCGCTGAGGCCAGCCAAAAAACGGTTCGTGACTCGGCTGGCAATGTCCTTGCCGATGGCGACGCGGTCACCCTCATCAAGGATCTCAAGGTCAAGGGAACCAGTCTCACCTTGAAGCAGGGGACGGTGGTCCGGTCGATCCGCCTCACTGACAACGATGAGGAGATCGACTGCCGCTATGAAGGAATCAAGGGCCTGGTTCTGCGCACGGAGTTCGTGCGCAAGCGTTGATGGGTCGCGGCGCCATCTTTGAGGGCAGCCGCATCTCCATTTCCGCACTTAGCCTGGAAGGCGGCCATTGTCGCAATGCTGATCTTGCCCAGGCATGCTGTGGCATTGATCCAAATCAATGCCACGCCAATGAGTTCATGCCCGATCTCTATGCAGGAACTCAATGATGGCGCTGCCACATGGGAAAAACCGATAATCTGGTTCGAAAATGCAACGACATGATCGCGGAAGGTCTGGATTTCCCGACGATATGGGAAGCATATCTGAGGCGCCACGCTGCCGTGATCGGCCCGCCGATCCAAGGCTATCGGGACAATGAGCCCATTCTGACCATCCCCCTGTTTTATCGACAGACATTGGTCTTTCTTTCAACGAACGGTCGGTTCGTGATCGAATGAAGGGTCGCAGAGTCACCTTCGAACGCTTGTCTGGTCGATGCACGGCAGGGCGGTCGCCGAGAAGCTGGTGATGCTGGATGGACGCGGTTGAGTATCCCGAGCAGCATTCGGCACATTATCCGCATATGGAGGGAGGCACCGTGCAGTTGCTAGCCCGTTTCGAGGGCATCCATGGCAGGATCTTCGTCATCGAGGAGAAAGCCACGGGTGCCCGTCGGTACTATGAGGGAGGCTCCTTCCAGAGCCATGCCTGGCGGTCCGGAGAGAGCTGCTTCACCTATGTTCACCTGATGAAGGCTCTCCTGCAGCCGGCCAGAGACGTTCTGGTGCTTGGTTGTGCCGGCGGCACGCTGGCCACGATGCTGCATCGGCAGGGTAAGTCCGTTACAGTCATCGACAGAAACCCGCTGAGCTTCACGCTTGCGCGCGAATATTTCTGGATGCCGTCGGACGTTCGATGCATCGCCGCCGATTTCAAGGATTTCATCACCTACAATCGGGATTGCTTCGATGCGATTGCCGTCGACGTCGGTGGCCCCGGATTCGACTACGCCACCGAGTTCGACGAAATGACCTGCCGCACTCTCCTCGGCCGTTTGGGCCACAGTGGCCGGATCGCCATGAATGTTCTGATCGAGTACGGGATGGATCTGCTTCCGGACATCGCCGGCAAGCGACTTGCCGGCCCTGGCTTGCAGACCTGGATCATTGACGAGGTCGTTAGGGAACCGGACCGCAATGCGGTGATCGCCTGTGTTCCAGAAGGCCATCTAGACATTCAATGGCAGATTTTGCCGGACACGGTTGCCACCGACGCAGCGCGATGGCTTGTCAGGCGTTCGCACCTGGAAAGCGCTGACAAATATGCACGCTGAAGGGCCTGGCGGGCTATTGGCGAAATCTCCAATCGGGTTCTCCATCCGGGAAGGACAAGAGGGCTGGCGATTGAATTTTCCTCCTAAGGAGAGGCGGCAAGTCAACCGCCATCATGCAATCGGCCAGCCAACTGCGGCAGCGAAGATTGCAAAGCCCAGCCGAGCGTCAGCACCACCCGGATTTCATTCGATCAATTACGCCAGCCGGCAATCGCGAGGGCAATACCCAAGATCGAGGTGCCTGCAATAATCATCGTAAGCATGAGAACTTCACCGCCTGACATGGATCTTCCCTACTGAATGGATCGGATGGAACAGGCGCCATTCCTGCCGACTATGTGCAGCAACCGCGCCTGAAATAGGAAGACACAGGACGCCGGCACTCGCGTTGATCCAGATCAATGCTCATCAACGATTGTTCCACCATGCGTTACATCTGAGTTGTTCAGCCTTAGCAAAAGGCCTATAGAGTCCGAACGATGCAACCTCCTGTGTAGCGAAAAAGAGCAATATGGGCAGCATACGGCACCGTAGCCTTGGCAAGACCTACATCAAGGAGTGGCGACTGAAGCGAGGGCTGTCTTTGCGCAGGCTCGAGGATCGTCTTGAAACACTGCCGGACGGCAAACCCATGATCACGCATGTCTCGATCAACCGGATCGAGATGAGCAAGCAGCCCTATAGCCAGGAGGTTCTGGAGGCCTTGGCGGCAGCTCTTGATTGCTCGCCGGCTGAACTCATCAGTGTCGACCCGAACAGCGAAAATGAGATGCTGGAGCTTTTGCGTCGGCTACCGGCAGACAAATATCGGCAGGCCATCAATTTCATCAAGTTTCTTGGAGAGGCAAACTGACAATGCCCAGGATCACACGCTATCTCGCGCTTCCCTTTATCCGCACTCTTGATGGAGATCTTCTCGCCCAATCTGCCATCGACATGCCCGATGAGCCGAAGGCAAGGGAGATGGCCTCAACGATGGTCGGGACGTCAGCCACGATCGCGAGGGGCGTGGGGCCGGGATTCGATGCGGTCACCTATGTCGGGGCCATGGCCCTGTCCCGCACGGTGAATCGGGACGCCGGTGGTTTTGAAGGCGCGGTGGTCCTGGCGCGTTATGGCCAGACCCCAGCCAATCTGAGCGGCATCCTGTGATATTTCGAAAAGACCCCATCGAGCGTGTCTGCCGGGCTTTGTGCCGTCACCATGGTCACTCTGGCAGCAGTCGGTTCGATGGCAAGCCCGTGTGGGAAGCATATCGCGACGAAGCCATCGCCGTGCTTTGGGCACTGAAGGATGGCGATAAGCTCCCCAATGGTCTTCTTGTGAAGAAGGACGAGCGCCGGGGGCTCTGATCTTTTGACGAGGCGCGGAGTTGCAGAACCGCCGCATGGGTCGCCGCGCAAGTTAGAATCTCTATAAATCATTGCTATTGCAGGGGTTTTCCTCATCCTCTAGGTTGGGATTGCTTCACCTTCAGGAGCATTGTTCTTCTTATCTATGTTGCGGGCTGGCGTGGACAGGCTGTCTCTCGGAAAACTGATCAGTGCCTTTGCGAAGATGCGGCCGCGGCTGCAGGCGGTGGCCAAGGCACGCACCGGTTGCTCGGCGACAGCCGAGGACTTGATGCAGGACACCTGGCTGAAACTGGAAAACGCCGGTCTGGAAGACAATGCGATCCGCAATCCGGCCGGGTTCATCACCCGCGTTGCGCAGCATGCCGTCACCAGCCATCTGCGCAACCAGCGCAGGCGCAATGAAATCGACGATGAACTCACCGACATCTTGTGGGAAAACTGCGACCTGGTTTCGCCGGAACGGGTGCTGATCGGCCGCCAAAATCTAAAGGCAGTCAGGAAGGCCTTGGACGAACTGCCGGAAAAAACCCGCACGATCTTCCTGATGAACCGGATCGACGGCATATCGCATCGCCAGCTGGCAGAACTGCACGGCATCACGAGCGAGGCGGTCTATTATCATATCCGCCGGGCCCTGGAACACCTTGCCGATCTGCGCGGCGAACTCGCCGACTGAGAAATTTTCCGGATCGTGTTTAGGTGGCGGGTGCGTTCACGCGTCAATAGGTTAGAACAGCTCGAATCGAGTCCCTATCCGCACCGGCTTTCGAGCGCATGGACGAGCACAAGCAACGCAAGGACATTGAACGCCGCATCGGCCTGGACGCACGCGATTGGATCGTGCGGTTGACCTCGGGCAATGTCAGCGACGCCGACCTCCAGCGTTTCAAGGCCTGGCGGGACCTGTCTCCCGATCACAAGCTGGCTTTCGAGCGCGAGCGTTCGTTCTGGCAGCAACTACAGGCCATCGATACCGGGTCGGCCGGCATGCCTTTGCCGGCTGCCGCCGAGCCGAGCCGCCATGTCCTGATGGGGCGGCGCAGCTTTGTCATCGGCGGTGCGGCTGTGGCTGCCGCAGCCATCGGCCTCGTGGCCGTACCGAGGCTGCAAGTCTGGTGGAACGCCGACCTCTCGACAGCCGTCGGCGACCAGCGCGAGTTCACCCTGCCGGATGGGTCGGTCGCCACCCTCAACACGGATAGTGCCGTCAGCATCGGCTACCGGCCTGGCCTCAGACTGGTCGAGCTGCTGAAAGGCGAAGCCGAATTCAAGGTCGCTCCGGATCGGAACTCGGTGTTCCGGGTGGCGGCGCTGGGCGGCAACAGCACCGCCAAAGCGGGCCGCTTCTCGGTCGGGATCTTGGAGGATGTGGCAACGGTTACCTCCGCCGAAGGGCGCATCGACGTTGCCGGCCCGGCCAGCCCGACCGCAACCGACGATCCCGGCGTCACGGGCGTCGAGGTGGCTGCGAACCAGCAAACCCTGTATGCGCGGGGAGAAGCGCCGCGACCGGCCCAGTCCGCCGATGTCCAGGCGGCGCTCGCATGGCGGAAAGGCCGCATCATCTTCGAGGGGCGGCCGTTTTCCCGGGCGATGGCCGAACTCGGCCGCTATGTCCCCGAACGGATCGTGATCCGGCCCGGCATCGATCGATCCGTCCCCGTCAGTGCGGTCTTCTCGACGGCGGAAGCATTTGCTGCCGTCCAGGCGCTGGCGAAAACCCAGGGGCTGTCGGTGCGTCGGATTCCCGGTGTCCTGCTCCTGATTTCCTGACGCGGCATCCCTTCAAAAAAATTGAGACGCCGTCTTTAGGCGATCGCCTCGCTCGCGCGTCAATATGGCGAAGGGCCGAGGCAGCACACACCCACTCCCTTCATTTGAGCCCGCGAGGGCTGTTTCCAGGGGACATGTTGAGGGGGCTCGGTGGTGCACGGCAGGATAGCGAGGGGATCGAGGCGAAGCGCGCCTAGCGGTCTGGTGACGAAGCTCCTGGTGAGCGCGGCGTTTTGTGCAGTGCCGGCACTGCTCGTACCGATGTCACCGGCTGCCGCCCAGACCGCAATCACGCATAACTTCAACATTCCCAGCCAGCCGCTGGCCCGGGCCTTGCGTATGCTTGCAGACCAATCCGGCGTTCAGATCGCCTACAAGACCTCCATCGCGGCAAATACGCGCGCACCAAGCGTAACCGGCGGCATGACCACGCAGGCAGCGCTGGCCCGGCTTCTTTCGAACTCGGGGCTTGGCTATTCCTTTACCGGCGGCAATGCCGTGACCCTGCTTGCCATGTCGGCGGAGCCCGCCGGCGGCGAAAGCGCGGATGGGGCGATCCTCCTCGATCCCGTCATCGTCGAAGCCAAGGGCACTGCGGCGATTCAGCAGGACGGGCTCGCAAAGGATGGCTACCGCACGAACACCATCTCCTCGCTGGGGCCCCTGGGACAGACATCCATCCGGGATACGCCCTTTTCGGTCAGCGTCGTGCCGCGCGAGCTCATTCAGAATATCCAGGCCCAGTCTCCCGACGACATCTTCCGGATCAGCCCGACGACCCGTATTCAGACGCCGCAGGCGTCGGGATGGTCGCCGATGGTCAACATGCGCGGCTTCACCACCTATGACACGGCCGAGGACGGCCTGCGGCGTTCCTATAGTCACGCGACCAATCTCGAGGACAAGGAGCGTATCGAAGTCCTCACCGGGCTTTCGGGATTCCTGTATGGGGCCGCTGCCCCGGCCGGCATGATCAACTATGTCTACAAGCGCCCGACGATCGAGCGCCTGAACAGCCTGACCATCGGCACCTATGGCGCCGAGCAGAAATACATCCACGGCGATTTCGGCGGCCGCATCGATCCCGAAGGCCGTGCCGGCTATCGCCTCAACATCGTCAAGCAAGGCGGCGATACCGCGATAGACGACCAGAACATCAATCGGTTCCTCGTCAGCGGGGCCATCGATTGGGACATTACCGACAGGTTGAAGCTGGAACTCAACGCGTCCTACAGCAAGTACAAGACGGACGTTCCCAATTCCTACTGGTTTTTCAATCCCGGCGTTCCCCATGGCTCGGCGCCGGACGCCAGCAGGAACTGGAGCCAGCCCTGGGTTCGCGATGAATTCGAGAAGACGCGCCTTTCCGGCAAGCTGACCTACAAACTCAACGACTTCATCACGCTGCGCGGCGCCTATATGCGTGAATATCTCGATCGGCCGGTCCAGGACCACACGATGAATTCGGTGCGGTCGCCGGGGGAATATTATCAGATCGGGATTCACTCGGGCAAAACCAAGAACATCTTCGACGCGGCGCAGGCCTTTGCGGATGTCACGTTCGATACCGGACCGATTTCCCACAAGGTCACCGCCGGCTACCATATGTATTCGGATCGGGCCTGGCAGACGCCCTACAGCCCGAACACAGGCTGGATCGGGCCGTTTCCGATGTCCTCGCCCGTCCACCTTCCCAGGCCGACCTTCCCAGTCGATACTTCGTCGCCCTACTACCAGGGCTATGTGCGCAATCATAACTTCGTCATCGGCGACCAGATCGAATTCAACGAGCGCTGGTCGGCTTTGGTGGGCGTCAACTACAGCCGCATCATGAGTCGCTCGCTCGACATAACAGGCACGCGCACCCAGCCCGACTACGACGAGGGGCGGCTCTCGCCCTCGGCCTCGCTCCTTTTCAAGCCCGTGCCGTGGATGACGGTCTATGGCAGCTACATCGAGGGCCTGGAGCAGGGCGGCGTCGCCCCAGACACGAGCAGCAATTACGGGCAGGTCATGGCCCCGATGGTGAGCAAGCAAAAGGAGATCGGCGTCAAGGCGGAAGTGGGCGGCATACTCCTGACCGGCGCCTTGTTCGATATCGAAAAGGCCTATGAATTCACCAATGCGAGCGGCGTCTACACCCAGGACGGGCGGCAGCGGCATCGCGGCGTGGAGGTCACGGCAACGGGCAAGGTAACCGACGAACTCACGCTTCTGGGCGGCGTCACCGTGCTGGACGCCAAGGTGGAGGGCGGCGAATTTGACGGCAAACAGCCGATGAACGTGGCCAAGGTGCTGGCCAAGCTCTATCTCGAATATGAGATTCCCGCCATTCAGGGCCTCGTGCTGACTGGCGGCGTCTACTACACCGGCAAGCAATGGGCGAACGATGTCAATGACGACCGCCTTGCCGCCTATACTACCCTCGATGTCGGCATGCGCTACACGACCGAGCGGTTCGGCAATCCGTTGACCTTGCGGCTGAATGTCAGCAACGTGACCAACAAGAACTACTGGCAGAACAGCTATTATCTGGGAGCCCCGAGAACGGTCGCGTTTTCTGCCCAGATGAAGTTCTGATGGGGATGCAGCCTATAGGCTTGTCCCGCCGGGCCCTTCTCGGCGGAGCGGCAGCGATGTGCCTTGCCCGTGCCGCGCATTCGTCCGAGGAGCCTGCCAGGCGGCCCCTGGCGATAGACTGGGTGAGCGGGCAGAACCTGCTCGCCCTGGGTATCGCGCCTCTCGCCATGCCTGAAATCGAACGCTACTCCCAATTGGTGGTGGAACCGGCGCCAGCATCGGACATGCGCGAACTAGGCCTGCGGTCGGAGCCCAATCTCGAGCTGATCCATCGCCTGAAGCCCAAACTGGTGGTCATGAATGGCGACCTCGCGCCGATGCGGGAGCGCTTGGCGGCCATCGCGCCGATATGCTCCTTCGATCCCGATCATTTTGGGGAATCCGGCCGCCTGGCGCACGCCCGCCTGGCTCTTTCGGCCCTTGCCGGGCAGCTCGGCGCGTCGGGTGCGTTCGGGCGTTTCATGCAAACGCTGGACGCGGAACTGGCGGCGGGAAAACGGCTGATGGCCCGATATGACCGCCGCCCCCTTTACGTGGCGACGGTGATCGATGGCAGGCGCCTGCTGATCTTCGGCAGGAACAGCCTTTTTCAGGACGTGCTCGATCATTTCGGCATCGAGAACGCCTGGGCCGGCTCCGTATCCCGCTATGGCCATACCACGGTCAGCGCCGATCGGCTGGCGGCTCGCCCCGATGCGCGGCTGCTCTGCGTGGGCGACACCAGCCGCGATACGTTGAAGAGCCTGCTGGAATCTCCCGTCATCGCCAGCCTGCCCTTCGTGAAGCAGAACCGTATCGTGCGCATTCCGGACGTCCTCTTCTACGGAGGCCTGCCACCCGTGCGCCGCTTCGCGCGGCTGGCATCCGCCGCTCTCTCGGCAGGTGGACCGAATGGCTAGGCCGCATGCCGTTACGCCGATCCCGGCACTTCTTCTTGCGGTCCTGGCCCTGTCCCTCGCTGCCTTCAACGTGAGGGGGCTGCTGCCGGACAGCGCCTCATGGCGCTCAATCGTTTTTCCGGATCCCGATGTCACGGCGCAGATGATGCTGCATCACACCGTGCTTCCCCGCATCGTCGTCGGCCTGATGGTCGGAGCCGGGCTTGGGCTTGCCGGCGCCGTCCTGCAACGCATTCTGCGCAACCCCCTGGCCGAGCCGGCCACGCTCGGCATTTCGGCCGGCGCCTATCTCGTTCTGTCCATCGTCACCCTGTGGTTTCCGGCATGGCTTACATTCGGCCGCGAGTGGATTGCCTTTGCCGGCGCCGCCCTGGCCCTTCTTGCGGTCCTCTCCCTGTCCTGGCGCAAGGGGCTGTCGCCCGTCACCGTGACCCTGGCCGGCATGATCGTCAGCCTCTATTGCGGGGCGGTCAGCGCCGCGCTGACCTTGTTCAATCACGATTTTCTCACCGGCATCTTTCTCTGGGGCGCCGGCTATCTCGACCAGCAGGATTGGAGCGGGGTGCAATTTCTTTACCCAAGGCTCCTGCTCGTCGCCATCCTCCTCGCCTTTCTCGTGCGCCCGCTGACATTGCTTGGCGTCAATGACGACAGCGCCAGGAGTCTCGGCCTGTCCGTTGCAGCCTATCGCCTGGTCGCACTGGTCGCCGCGGCAGCCCTGGCGGCGATCGTCACCGCCTCGGTCGGCATCATCAGCTTCGTCGGGCTTGCCGGTCCCGCACTGGCACGCGCCTCCGGTGCCAGGCGGGCGGGCGAGCATCTGGCCTGGTCTGCACTGCTGGGGGCCTTGCTGCTCATGGCCACCGACCAGACCGTGCTCTCCTTGCCCGTGACCTACCGCCTGTTTCCGACGGGAGCGGCGACGGCCCTGCTGGGCGCTCCGCTGCTGTTCATGCTGATCAGGCGCCTGAAACTGCTGGCTCCCCCGCACATGGCGCCAGGCGCGGTTCCGGGCAGGCTGAGACATCCGGCCGTCGCACTCTTCCTGTTGGCGACGCTGCTCGTCCCCGCCTTCTGGCTGGCATTGTCTCTGGGGCAGGGACCAGACGGCTGGTCGTTCGCGGCGAGAGAGGAGATCGTGCCCTTTCTGGATTGGCGGGGGCCTCGCGCCCTCGCCGCCTTCAGCGGAGGAGCCATGCTGGCCCTGGCCGGTGCCATCCTTCAGCGCGTGACGGGCAACCCCATGGCCTCACCCGAGGTGCTCGGTGTTTCTTCCGGCGCAATGCTGGGCGTGATCCTTCTGCTCCTGACGGCAACTGCCCCGACCCGCGCCGAGCAGATAGCCGCCGGTGCTGCCGGTGCCCTGGCCGTCCTCTTCCTGATGCTCGGCCTGTCACGCAAACCCGGCTTTTCCGGTGATCGAATGCTGCTGATCGGTATCACGTTGGGAGCCGTTTCCGGCTTCGTCATGGCCGTATTGATGACGTCGCAGGATCCGCGCCTCGATCAATTGCTGGCCTGGCTGTCGGGCTCGACCTATGCGGTGCGGCGGGCAGAGGCCCTGCTGTCGGCGGCCCTGCTGGCCCTTGCTCTCGCCTCCATACCCCTCATCCGGCGCTGGCTCGAACTGCTCCCGCTCGGCCTTGCCACGGCGACGGCCTCGGGCGTGCCCATCGCCCATAGCCGCAACATCCTGTTCTCGATCTCGGCCCTGCTCACGGCAGGGGCGACCATCCTGGTCGGCCCCTTGAGCTTTGCCGGGCTGATGGGGCCGCATATCGCCCGCCTTGCCGGCTTTCATCGGGCGGGCATGCAGCTCGCGGCATCGGCCATCATTGGCGGCCTCATCCTTCTGGTCGCCGATTGGCTCGGCCGCAACATCATTTTTCCATTCCAGATCCCTGCCGGCCTGTTCGCCACCATGGTCGGCGGGCCCTTCCTGTTGGTGCTGATCGCGAGGCGAGGATGAGCAAGCAAGGCGACGGCTTCCGCATGATGCGTGTCGTGGGCGTCGAACGTATCGCGCCGCACATGCAGCGCCTGCGCCTGGCCGGTGACGATCTCGTCCATTTCGACACGCTCGGCAATCTGCATGTCCGGCTCCATGTCGAGGCGCGGCACAAGGCGGAAGCCGGGACACCTGTTGAGGGGGCTGGCGACGGCCCTCGTCGAAAGGGCGCCTCGTCGAACGTGGTGACGCGCTACTACACGATCCGGCGCATCGACGCCGCCACCGGCTGGCTCGACATCGATTTCGTGCTGCATGCCCATGCGGGCCCCGCCTGCAATTTCGCCTTGCAGGCAAAGCCTGGCGACATCTGCGGTATTTCCGGGCCTTGTGGTCTCGGCGTCAAGAAGGCGAGCCGCTACCTCCTGGCGGGCGATGAAACGGCGCTGCCCGCCATCGCGCGGATCGCGGAGACATTGCCGCCCGATGTTCGGGGCGATATCGTCATCGAAACATGCGGACCGGAAGACCGGCTGCCCTTCGCCGCACCGGCCGGCATGACGATCAGGTGGGTCGACCGGTGGCCAAGGGATCGGGGGCCGGGCAGAGGCTTCATCGAGTCCGTCAGGGAGAAGATCGAAGTCTGCGCGGGCTCAAAAGACTATTTCATCTGGCTGGCGGGAGAGTTCGGTGCCTACGAAGCCTTTCGCCCGCGCCTCGCTGCCATTCCGAAACCGCGCTACATCAATGTTTGTTACTGGCGGCGCTAATAGAAATAGGAACCGGCGGAACTGCTTCGTTCGCCTAAGTCGGCGATCGAGCACCATAAACCATCGGGGCAAATAGAGGCGGATGACGAGCGATTCATAGCAGAATTGGCAGCGTGACAGGAGCTAATCATTACTTTCGATCATTTGAGAAACACCGCAAAGCACTGGAAACCCTACTTTATGGCGATCCTGGATTATTGCTTCGCGCTGCCGCATTGCCTCCTACCATGCGACCGCTCGCCCGGAGAAAGCGCCTAGAACCTCTTCACATCGGCGCAACTGTCGTTGTCTCATCCTCTTCTGTCGCCGCCGCGCCAAACGGTTGCAACGCCACCTTCAGATAGGGCGCGGTCAGGCTTCCTTTCGCGTCGGCAACATCGTTGGGAATGCCGCTGGCGACGATATGGCCGCCATCTTCGCCGGCTCCCGGTCCCAGGTCGACGATCCAATCGACTTGGGCAACGGCACGCATGTCATGCTCGACGACCACGACCGTATTGCCGGCATCGACAAGTCCCTGCAGATGCCGCATCAGACGATCGGCGTCGGAGGGGTGCAGACCCGAAGTCGGCTCGTCCAGAATGTAGATGGTGTTGCCGCGCTGCGCGCGTTGCAACTCCGTTGCGAGCTTGATGCGCTGTGCCTCACCGCCCGACAATTCTGTCGCAGGCTGGCCGAGCCGCAGATAACCCAAGCCGATCTGTCGCAGCACGTCGAGGGGTCGCAGGATGGGCAGTTCTTCGGCGAAGAACCCGCAAGCCTCGTCCACCGTCATCTCCAGGACCTGGGCGATGTTGCGTCCGTTCCATTCGACCTCCAGCGTTTGCGGGTTGTAGCGGCTGCCATGGCAGGTCGAACAGGGCGCATAGACGCTGGGGAGGAACAGCAATTCCACCATCACGAAGCCTTCGCCCTCGCATACAGGGCATCGGCCCTGTGCCACATTGAACGAGAATCTGCCGGGACTGTAGCGGCGCTGGCGGGCCAGGGGCGTATCGGCGAAGATCTTGCGCACGTGGTCGAACAGGCCGCTATAGGTAGCGAGGTTCGAGCGAGGAGTGCGGCCAATCGGCTTCTGATCGACCCGCACCAGGCGCCGGATGTACTCCATTCCTGCGGTGATGCGTCCTTCCGTTTCCTCCTGCGCGACGTCGAGCAGCGGATCGACATCCTCGTCTTCGGTCGTCGGCGGGGGGCCGCCGAGATGTTCGGCAACGAGTTCCGGCAGCGCCTGGCTCACAAGGCTGGACTTGCCCGATCCCGATACGCCCGTGACCGCCGTGAAGCAGCCGATCGGAAACGCGACATCGAGACCGTGCAGATTGTTGCGGGTCACGCCCTCCAGACGGAGCCATGCTCTGGCTTGGCGCGGTGTCCTATTATTGGCCACGGGTGCAGCGAACAGATAGCGGCGCGTGATCGATTCTTCCACGTCGGCCAACCCCTCGGGCGGCCCGCTATAGATCACCTCGCCGCCCTTCCCGCCGGCGCCCGGTCCTACATCGACCAGCCACTCGGCATGGCGGATCACGTCGAGATCGTGCTCGACAACGAACAGGGAGTTACCCGCCGCCTTCAACCGCTCGAGGATCGAGAGCAAGGCTTCCCCATCCGCCGGATGCAATCCCGCCGAAGGCTCGTCCAGCACATAGACCACGCCGAAAAGCTGGGATGACAATTGGGTCGCAAGGCGCAGACGTTGCAGTTCCCCGGAGGAAAGCGTCGGCGTGCCGCGGTCGAGCGAGATGGTGCCGAGGCCAAGATCGATCAGCGGTCCGAGCCGTTCGAGCAATTCGGACGCGAGGCGTTGCGCGGCGGCCCGCTTTTCATCGGAAAGGTTGGGAGTGCGGCGCACATCGGGCGCGCTCTTATGCGCCGAACCGCCCGCAGCAACCCGGCGTTCGACCGCCGCATCACGGGCCACCTTGCTCAGGATATGGCCCTTCGGGGTTGCCGTGGTTTCCCCGTACTCGCCGTGCGCGATGGGCGTCAGCAAATCCATGAGCTTCAGCAGCGTCAGGTCACCGAACTCGGCGATATCGAGCCCGGCGAATTTCACCGACAAAGCTTCGCGCTTCAGGCGCTTGCCATGACAGGTCGGGCAATCGCGACCGATGATATATTGGGAAACGCGCTTCTTCATCAAAGCGCTTTTCGTGTTGGCGAACGTTTCCAGCACGTAGCGACGGGCGCCGGTGAAGGTGCCCTGATAGCTCGGTTCCATCCGGCGCTTGAGTGCGACACGGGTCTGCTCGGGGGTCAGGCCCGCATAGACCGGTGCCGTCGGCTGTTCGTCGGTAAAGAGAATCCAGTCACGATCCTTTTTCGGCAGATCGCGCCATGGCGTATCGACGTCATAGCCGAGCGACACGAGGATATCGCGCTGGTTCTGGCCGTGCCACGCCGGCGGCCAGGCGGCGATCGCCCGCTCGCGAATGGTGAGCGTATCGTCCGGCACCATCGTCTTCTCGGTCGCGTCATAGACGCGACCGATCCCATGGCATGTCGGGCAAGCCCCGGCCACGGTGTTGGGCGAAAAATCCTCCGCATAGAGCATTGGCTGATTGCGTGGATACGCGCCGACGCGCGAATAGAGCATCCGCACCAGGCTGGAGAGCGTCGTCACGCTGCCGACGGAGGATCGCGCGTTCGTCGCACCGCGCTGCTGCTGCAACGCGACGGCGGGCGGCAATCCGTCGATCGCATCGACCTCCGGCACGCCAGCCTGATCGATCAGGCGACGCGCATAAGGTGCGACCGATTCCAGGTAGCGGCGCTGCGCTTCCGCATAGAGGGTTCCGAAGGCGAGCGACGACTTGCCCGAGCCGGATATGCCGGTGAACACAACGAAGGCATCGCGCGGAATATCGACGTCGACATTCTTGAGGTTGTTCTGACGCGCTCCGCGAACCTGCACGCATGAGGGACGCTCAACCTGTCCATTGCCAGAAATGCTCGCCCCAACAGGCGGAGTTCTTGTCTTCATTCCACTTTTCCCGCGCCATCCCTGCACGGCCTCGCATTTCGACACCATCGGAACAGCGTCCAAATCGACGACATCACAGGAAATCACGCCATAACCAAGCTCACAGGTAGATGAACTGGCGATATAGCCTGTCCAATCGATGGCGAATATCCTCTATGTGCTTGTCGTCACCGCTATCGACGGCCGCCAAGAGACGGTGCTCCGCGGTGGTAATCCGATCACAAAGATCAGACAGGTTTTTACAGAACTCCTCCGAATGAACCGAAGGCTCGACCGCTGTGGATTGCTCAGATGTGATTTTCGGCCACCGGCATCTATACCCGGCTGCCGAGCTATGTCCGCTTCTGGGCCGTGAAGTGGCTGGATACGAGGGCGGAGATCGTCAATGTCGTCAAATGCGAGGAACTCACCGCACTGCCGAAGGCTTTTCCGGAGCCTTGGAAAGGCTGCGCAAGGAGGGCTCCCATGTGCCGGCGACTTCGCCAAAGGGACGGCACGCCATCCTAGCTTGAAATCGAGGAAGACGATCCCAAGCTGCCTGACGGCGTGCCGGTATGGCAAGAACGCTTCAACGGCGCCCCATCCCGATATTTATGGGTGATCCATAGACATCCGCAGGCCGACAAGAACGTCCGTGACCAGATGCGCTTGGTTCATTCCGCCCTACGCCAAGGCCGCTATGACGCCTTTTTCTTTCTGCCCCTGCTGGGCGCGGGAGGCGGTGGCGGTGGCGGTGCGCTATTCGCCTTTCGATTCATCTGGCCCAGTCCGAGTTCCTTGGCCAGGCGCGCGCGGGTAGCTGAATAGTTCGGCGCAACCATGGGATAGTCGCTGGGCAGGCCCCACTTCTCCCGATACTGCTCGGGCGTCATTTCATAGGTCGTCCGCAGATGCCGGGTCAGCGATTTGAACTTGCGCCCGTCTTCCAGACTGATCAGATAATCCGGGGTGACGGATTTCTTGATCGGAACGGCGGGCTTTGGCGGGGTAACCGCCTCGACCGACCTTGGATTGTTCAGATCCGTTAGTCCTTTGTGCACCGAATGGATCAGATCCGCGAGGGATGCGGTGGCAACCTGGTTGTTGGAAACATAGGCAGAGACGATGTCGACTGTCAGGTCGACCAGACTTGCGTCGTCCTCAGACATATTCAGTCACCTTCTTGTTTTTTGTGGTGATGTCGAAGTGAGTGCTGTTTTTCTTTATGAACGCAGCATTGTGGACCCGTTCGCTGCGCTGGCTCAGATTCTCCGGCAAATTCCAGTAACTGTAAAGATCATCCTCGGGGATGATCATGGCTGCCTGTGCACTATTTCGAGCCTTTTCGGATTCTGTTTCGATCGCTCGTGCCCTCTGTGCAAATCACTATAAAAATAAGTGATTAGAGAACATTCGATCTACATGCACCTGTTGGAACACCGGCCAGTTCCCTTAAAACAAGACGAGCCGCACACATCCGTCCGCCGAGGCTTGGGCCCGAGGACGTCTCAGCCAACCAGAAAATTTCATCGTGACGATCTCGCACAAGGGTGCGACGTCGCGCCATTGACCGCGATAGATGCTGGTGTCGATGCCGCAGTCCATGAATAGGCCTGTTCGCTGCTCGAACCCGATGCACGTTCCCAAGGTCAGACGCTCGACGCATGGACGACCGGAATAGCGAAACGAGGCCGAGCCTTGCGGCAGGATGAATACGTCATTGTCCGCGATTTCGGACGCAATATCGATCGCGGCGAACTCGAAGGATTTGAAGCCGCGACGATCACTCGAGGCTGCCACCTTCCCGAAGAGCGGGCTGACAATGGCCCAGTCGAACACGGCTGCCTCAAGTTGATCCTTCCACCCTTACCGAGGGTCGAGCAGGTCGGCGCAGATCCATCGTGCTTCCGGCAACAGCTTGCGGCCGATCTTGACGAGGCGTGGATTGATCTCGACGCAGACGGCAATGGAGGAGGATTGATCCTCGATCCCTCGACGAGCCTTCCCTTCGCCAGTTGTGCCATCACCTTAACTCGACGCCCGCAGACGCCTGGGCTTTCGAGCTCCAGCCGGGTCTGCCGGCCCAAGCTGATGGAGGCCAGGCGACGGAGCGGCTATCCGCAGCCCCGCTCGCAGTTACACTTCGGCGAAACCCCACATGGCTACAATCGGTCGTGTGTCGGCCGTCACCTTGCGGCTCACCTATTTGAATCGTTCCAGCGCCGTGACCGTTCTTCGCAATGTTTTCGTCAATGAATCGACATTCTGAATTGTATCCCGTACGGAAATCGGAGTAGGAATTTACCGTGAATATATGACTGTCTGAACAACCGTCAGAGGATCTGGAATTGTTCCGCTTTTGGAGAAAGTTTAGGTTACCAAAAGGGACCCCAGTAGAGGTCGAAAAGATTGAAGCGGGCGAGCAAGCTCTCTCAGAATTTCTAAAACATACACAGGAATTAATCTCTTTCTACGATGGAGAATTAAGACTTATCCAATTCGCAGCCCAGCTTGGGACTGTGCGCAATGGCAGTATGTCAATTGGTGCGAGCCTGTTTGATATCTATCCTGGCGTTGCTACGGGCGAAGCGCGGAAGGCAGTGGACAAGGTACTTGCTACCAGGGCTCCTATGATCCTCAATATTGCCACCGCGTCCAACCAAGGAATGGAAGCCTGGGCGTTTCCCGCCGCCGACGGGATCGGCCTGATCGAAGTGGCGAATTCTCCTGCAAGGCGCGCGGAGGCCGAGCACAACAGGCTGATGTATCAAGCCAATCATGACGTGTTGACCGGCCTCCAGAACCGGCAACGCCTCAGTGATCGGCTCAAGGAGATCTTGGCCGCGACCGACGGCCAGCATACGCGTTCGGCGCTGCTGCAGATCGATCTTGACGATTTTAAATCAGTCAACGACACCTTGGGACACGGCACGGGCGACGCCCTGCTCAAAATGGCTGCCGATCGGATACGAGGTGTGCTGCAGGAGGGCGATTCGGCTTTCCGCTACGCTGGCGATGAGTTTGCGATCATCCAGTTTGGCAAGGACCCGATCGAAGCCGAGAGTGTGGCACAAGCTCTCGTTGATGCTTTCAAGATACCCTTCATGATCAATGAAATACCGCTCTTCGTTGGCGCCAGCGTGGGCATCGCATTCGGCCCTCAGCATGGTACGCAGAGCGAGGAACTGATGAAGGCGGCTGATATCGCGCTTTATGCTGCCAAGGGAGAGGGGCGGGGTTGTGCGCGGACCTTCAATCGCTCGATGATGCTTTTGATCGAACAGCGAGAAAGCCTAAGACGCAGCCTTCGACTGGCGCTGGAGCGACGCGAACTTCTGCTTGAATACCAACCCCTACTCCGCTCATCGGGCAAGGTCGTCGGCTTTGAGGCGCTGGTGCGTTGGGATCACCCGGAAATCGGGCGGATAACGCCCAATGTGTTCATTCCTATCGCCGAAGCGGATGGATTGATGGATGAAATCGGCCGCTGGGTGCTCGAGGAAGCATGCAAACAAGCGATGACCTGGCCAGAAACTCTGAATGTCGCCGTCAACCTATCGCCCGCGCAGTTTCTCGGCGGGTCCATCACTGACATCGTGGCTCAGGTCATCGATAGTACCGGCATCAACGCAGACAGAATAGAACTGGAAATCACGGAGTCAGTGCTGCTGGAGGAGACCGTCGATAATTTGGACACCCTGAATACGCTGAACGTACTCGGTATCCGCATCTCCCTAGACGACTTCGGCACGCGATATTCGTCGCTCAACTATCTCAAGAATTTTCCCTTCGACTCATTGAAAATAGACCAGTACTTCATTCAAAATGTCGAAAAAGAGCATAAAAGCCAGACAATTGTACGGGCAATCATCGGCATGGCGCACGGTCTGGACATGATGGTGACAGCCGAAGGGGTGGAAACGGCCGTGCAAGCGCAATGGCTGATCAAGGAAGGGTGTGACGTCCTCCAGGGCCACCATCTCGGCCAGGCCATGAGTGCCGAGAGAGCACGGATATTCGCTTCCAAGGCCGGAGCCCCACGAAGACGTCGAGAGCGCGTCAACTGAATCGACACATTCCGCCAGGCATCGCAATAGCAGAGAGTAATATGGCGCCGAACGTCACGCACAACGATAGCTTGGATCATGATTTTCGTATCATGGTACAAATTGACATGGAAATGGAGGCGTTCAACTCCAATTGGACACATTGCGATTATATCGCCACCTTCTTAGCTCGGGTGATTAGCCATAATCGGCCAGACTCTGTACTATTTGCAAACTTGTTTTCATCTGCACTCAATGAGTTGCTGGAGATCACCTTCCGCAGCAACCATGTCGGGGGAACTTTCGTCTGCAAGATTTCGCGCCACGGCGATACCGAAAGGGTCGAGCTCACCTTCACCTGTAGCGAAGATGAACGTGATTTCTTCAAGCAGGCGGTGATCCGCCTTCGAGGCAGTCACGCTGAAGCCAACTACATGGACTCGTTGTCGAACGCCGCCGACCTGAGCCGTGACATGCTCCTGGTCGAATTAGCCATCAGCTACAACGCTGCGGTGACCCTAACCACGGTTGGCGACAACACCATAACGCTCTCTGTCGATCTGCCACTTGGAGGCTTGACACATTGAGCGCGATCACCTTCGCCTACGATGTACGCTTCAATGCGCAATTCGACCTTAGCAATCAGGAATACTCGCTTTCTGGCACATTGCGTCCCCAGTCCTTGAACGAGATGGCGTCAAGCTTGGCGTTGCTGCGGGATTCGATCAACCGTGTGAGTGGCGTGTTCTATCTCAACGTACGGCGGCTTGCGCAGATGAACAACCTGGCATTCCATGCGTTCGCACGTGAGATGCTGGACGCCAGCCGGGCGAGGCCGGACATGCAGTTTGTTATCGTGACCTCCAGCGTGGTCGGATGGACAACTGAGAAGTTCGGCCGCCTGAGTCGGATCGAACCGGCCATCAAAGTCCAGGAGTATGACGCCAGCTTCTATCCAGGTCAGAGCTTTCTCGAAGAAGGCGGCTTCATTCCGGTTTTGCGCACCCAAACTAAGATGACATGGCGGCACGAACGCAACATCTTGCCTCGCCACGGCATGCGGGCTGGGGTCTACATGGCGGATATCTGTTGCGGGATCGGCGATTTCGCTGCACTCGTTCAAAAGGAATTCACACCCGCGCGAATTGTCGCCCTCGACCACTCGCGCTCCAGTCTTGCCTATGCACGTCGGGTGGCGTCGGAGTTCAAGATCAGTGGGATCGAGTATATTTACGGCGATGCCTCGGAGATGCTGCTCGAAGACAATCAATTCGATCTCGTCACCTGTCGCCACTCGTTGCAGATATTCGATCGCCCTGCGCTGATCCTCAAGGAAATGTACAGAATCTGTAAGCCCGGCGGCCGCGTATATGTAACCAATGAGAAGATCTCGCAATGCTTGGGAGAACCTCGCGGCGAGTCCATTCAATGGACATATAACGAACTGTCCAAACTCTTCGGCCATTTCAACATGGATCTCGAACTGGGTCCCAAGAGCCGGCATTATCTGATGGATGCCGGTTTTGATGATATTCGTGCAGAATCCTTCATGGTCACCAATCTCGATGGTGACCCGCAGGATTTCGCCGATATCGTCCAGGCGTGGGAGGATACATTCGCGGGAGAAATGTCCCAGAAACGCGGCGACGATCCCGAGTTCATCAAGCAGTTTCGCAAAGGCTTTCAGGACCATATCTTCGCAGCATTGCATCCGAAGGGATACGCTGGCTGGCCGATCTGGGTTGCGTCGGGACGAAAGCCGCTATGAGTGCGAAAGGCGGAAATTCGTCGCGGTTTGGCTTGCGCTCGTTCCGAGCGAAGTTTGTACTGGTTGTCGGTGGCGCAGTCCTGTTCGATCTGTTGATCAGTGGCGGCCTTGCTCTTTGGAACGTGAACCGACTTTCGGTGGATGCCACCCAGCAAGTCGGTCTCGGCCTGACGAAGGCAACCGGCGAATACCTGCACAACTACATCGAGACCACTGCCGAACGGACCGATCTTCTGCTCGATCAGGTCCATACGGAGGTGAATATTCTTGCTGGCTCGACGCAGGCCCTGATCGATCATCCCCAAATCGCGGCCACGGTGGGGGAGGCAATCGAGCGCGATCCGACGTTCTCCACTCCGCTTACCTACAATCCATCGAGTAATTGGTGGCAAAATGGAGCTGGTGACCCGTCAGCGGTGACGGTTTGGGGGTACCTCCTCAATGCGACCAAAAACCTGCCGCCAGACGTTGCAAAAGTCGTACGCGACAGCACGGCTTTCAACATTTTCGGTCCCGCAGTCCAGGCTAACGGCACACGAAAGCTGCAAGTCTACTATATCGGCCCAAAGAGCGCTCCCATTTTGCGTTCAACCCCCTATACTGACCAAGGCACCACGTTCGATCGCGTCTATCCGGGCCATAACGCAACGAATTGGTGGGACTTCTTTTTTCCTCAACTTTACGAGGATTGGCAGCGGTGGCTCAAGGATCCCGCGAGCAAGCCGGTCGACGAGAAAATCACGACGCTTTCGCCCTATAAGGACGGAGTCACGGGCAAGCTGATCGTCAGTTTCTTCGAACCCGTATGGACCAAGGACCGCAAGGACCTCGCCGGCGTCGTTGGTGCTGACCTTACATTGGATCAGATGGCAGACATCGTGCAAAGCGTGAAGATTGCAGACACCGGGTTTGCATTCCTCGCTATGTCCAATGGGAATGTACTCGCCGTCACGCCCGAGGGTGAGAAAACACTGGGCATCGGCAATTCGAGCCCGACGGTGTTCGACCGGTCACTGCGCAAAAGCACCGACGCTGCAGTCGCGGCGCTACCACTCGATCAGAACAACGATGGCGTCATACAGACCATTTCGCTCGACCGGAACGGCGAAAAGGTCAACTACATCGTCGTCCTCAAAAAACTCAGACCGACGAACATGTGGAGTGCCGGCCCGATAACCAAGGAAACAATGACGGTCGGCATCGTCGTTCCCGAGCACGAGATATACGCCACCTTGATTGCCGCTCAGGATAGTATTTCCAAGGCGACAAACCGTATTCTTCTTTATCAACTCGCAGCAATTTTCGTTGCGTTATGCATTGTATTTGCAGCGGTATTCGGTCTGTCGAAACGCATCACGGCTGGCCTCAGCGCCTTGGCCGGAGCGGCGCGTAAGCTGCAGGCCAAGGATTATTCTGTTCGGGTCCACATTCCGACCAAGGATGAGGTCGGCGAGGTCGGGGTGGCATTCAATCGAATGGCCGAGGAGATAAGCTACCATACCGAGAACCTGGAGAAGCTCGTCGAGGATCGCACGCGCGATCTCGAGAGCGCTAACCTGGAAATTTCATCGCTTAACGAACAGCTGCGCAGCGAAAATTTGCGGCTCGGTGCCGAACTCGACGTGGCCCGCCAGATCCAGAAAATGGTGCTCCCCAAAGAGCGCGAACTAGCCGCAATGCCAGGGGTAGAGATCGCAGCCTACATGCGCCCCGCGGACGAGGTGGGGGGCGACTATTACGACGTATTGCGGGACGGCAAGAAGCTTAAGGTGGGCATCGGTGACGTCACCGGCCACGGCTTGGAGAGCGGCGTTCTAATGCTGATGGTGCAGTCGGTAGCGCGTGCGCTCCAAGAAACCGGCGAGAATAATCCCGCCCAGTTCCTTGATCGACTCAACCGAGCAATATTCAAAAATCTCGAGCGAACCAATTCGGACAAGCATCTGTCGCTCTCATTTCTAGACTATGAGGATGGTAAGCTCACGCTTTCGGGCCAGCACGAGGAAGTCGTGGTGGTGCGTGCAGGCGGTGGAGTTGAGCGTATCGATACCATTGATCTGGGATTTCCGATTGGACTCGAAAAGGACATTTCGCCTTTTGTCGCCACCCGCAACATAGCTTTCGCAAGCGGTGACGTGGTGGTGCTACATACCGATGGTGTGACCGAGGCCGAAGGTGGGAAGGGCGAACTGTTCGGCTTGGATCGTCTTGTCGAGAGCGCACGTCAGCGTCATGGCTCGAGCGCTGAGGAAATAAAGAACGGGATTATTCAAGATCTGATGGACTACATTGGAACCAGTAAGATCCACGACGACATAACGCTCGTCGTTATTAGGCACAGGTAACATCATGACCACTTTGTACGGATCGAAAGACATTGTGATCGGTATGAACGAACGCGTGAGCCGCGTGAGCCTATTCGACGGTCCCCTCGACCTGCGATGGCACCATTGCGCAACGACATCGGATTTCATCGCCGACATATTCGCCCTGCCATTCCGAACTTCACGCAACGACTATCGCGCGGTCCGGCACAATATCGGGTACCTGGTAAACGAGTTGATCGAGAATGCGGTCAAGTTCCATGAGCCCGGCGAAATCAGAGTCGAGGCGGCGATGGATACCGATGCCTTTAAAGTGAAGGTTTCCAATGTTGTCAGCGCCAACGCGGCCACCTCATTCCAGGCCCTGCTCGCTGAAATTACTGTTGGTGACCCTGGTGACCTGCTCATCGAGCGCATCGAAGCCAACGCTGCAGATCCAGAGACTTCCGGATCGGGTCTTGGATTGCTGACCTTGATGAATGACTATGGCGCTCGCCTGGCCTGGATTTTCAACCCCGTTGAAGATGGCAGCCGGGTGCATGTAGGAACATTCGCCACCCTTCCCGTCACTCATTTTTAACAGTGAACCATGAAGCCAAATATTGAGATCACGACTGACGAATATCGAGTCTGGGCCGAAGACAATGTCATCCATTTCGACGGCACGATGCGCCTGTCGGGAACGGATGCTTATGCTCCGATCATGACACTCATGACTGACATCCTGACGGCCGCGCCGCCGACGATTGTCCTCGACCTGACCGATCTCGAGTTCCTCAATTCTTCAGGAATTAACTTGTTGGCAAAGTTTACAATCGAGGTGCGCAAGCACCCAGACGTGACGCTCGTCGTGCGCGGCAGTTCCGAGATTCCCTGGCAGAGCAAGTCCCTACCCAATCTCAAGAAGCTCCACCAGGCGATCTCCCTGCAGATCGATTGACCCGTTCGGCCAAGGCAGGCGATGGTAGTAAGCGTCGGCTTCAAGATCTGGATTGCTTAGCAAGAGATCTCTGCAAGGCAGCCTTCAAATCGAATAGAGATCATCTTGTTCTTCCATAGAAATTCTACTTGAAAGACGTGGTTCATGGCTCTGGGTGACACATTGCAGCGAAGAAAATGTGTCACACTTGTCCCCATTTCGATGATCTACTTGTGACAATGATGCTGACCGCGTATTGTTTGGTCGGCATGGTTAAAGGCGCAGAACTCGACAGGTGCAGCCAGCTGGATGCCTGCCGTGCTGCCGACCGAAGGCGATGCCATCGACACCGCCACGCCCAATGCCGTCATACTGGGAGTTACAGGCGCCGGCACCTTTGACAGGTGGGCTACCGGGTAAACTCGGTGCCAGGAAATGGACACTCAAACATCGTCGCCTCCATTCGCTCCGACGTGGAGAAACGGCCATGGCCTCGCACCATTTTTCTCGCACTCGCCATCAACATCCGTTCGGCGACTGGCTCGGATGATCAACTGGGAACAAGGATCCGCGAAGCGTTGGGAACTGTCGCCAATACAACAGGGCCCCTCCTATCTTCCATGGAGACCATCGAAGCACTAAAGCGTTTTGCGATTTGGTTGAACCACCAAGAATCGCAAAGTCGCGTCGAATCAAAGAGTTAGAGTAAAAAAGCGTTCACGCCTGAACGCGCTTTGCTCTAAGCAACAGGCAGGCCGGCAGGCGTGCCGAGCCCGACACGATTGTCAGATCGGACCGGACAACCTATCGTGCATCGTCACCAAGAGCCGCCGGGGCCGATCGTGGATCCAGCAGACAGAACCATTCACTGCCCCATCCACGGACGGCAGCAGGCGGCCTTTGTCTGCCAGCACATCGTCCAGGGTGCCCAACGTGGCTATCGTGTCGGCTTCTGGTTCGGCGACGATCCGGTGAATCCCAGATCCGATGCCTGGTGCGATGCCTGCGAGACCGGTCTGGCCAAGGCCGACTATGTCTGGGGCGATGAAAAGGAAGCGCAGGCGGGCGTCACCGTCATCTGCGGCCTCTGCTACGATTCCGCCCGGAACTTTCACCTCGGCGAGCCTCGGCGCCAACAGGTGTGGCTGCAGGAAACACCCGTCCAATCCCTGCCGGCTTACAGCCGGCTGCGCAGCTCGGCCAAATCGGCGGCGAAGCAGATGTCCCGGCCGCGATTGGCTTCGCGGACGAAATCGCGTAGGGCGTCGCTCTCGGCAACCCAGGCCGAGATGTCGCCGATCACGGCAAGACGCAGGCGGTAATTGACGAACTTCTGCACCACGGCGCCGGCGAGCCGCGTGCGCAGACGGAAGAAGTCGTCGACAAGCCGGGCGACAGGGATCGCCACCATCGTCGCTTCCTGCTCCCAGGCCTTGCCGAGAAAACCGTTGATATCGCCTTCGCCGGCGAGTTTCTTACCGTCCTCGGCGCAGATGAGCACCCGGATGCCCCGGATCTCCTCGACTCTGTCGCTCATGACTATTCTCCTAAGCGGCCCGTCGCAGCGGCATGTGCCGGTGGCTCCGACCTCAGACGATCTCGTAGATGTGATACTGGTCGCCCGTCGCCTGCGGAAAGTCTCGGCGCCGGAAGGCGGGCGGCACGCTGCCGTCGACCAGAGCGATGTCGACATTGGAGATGTAGAAGCCGCCCTTCGCCATCAAGCCGGGCAGATAGGCGATGATGTCGGCCACGATCGGCACGGCGCCCTGCCTGTCCTTGAGGCCGAGGTCGGAATGGGCGAGCGCCGCCTTGCGCGGCAGGCGCGCCGCGGCAGTGCGGATCGTATCGGCGATGTCGCCGAGGAAGAGCAGTTCATCCGCCGGGCGCACGAAGACATTGGGGCTTACCCGGTTCTCAAAGGCATAGATGTCCCGATCGGGAAAGTTCTGGCGCAGATGGTCATAGGTCCGGCCATGGCCAAGGCCGAATTCGAGCACCGGCCCCTCGATCCCCCGGACGAGTTCGACGGCAAGGTCGAGGCAATTGCGCTGGGCCGTCATGCGATTGATGAAATTATCGAGGTAGCTCATTATCCATTTCACATCATTGCAGAAATCCCGGCCGGCCATTCGGGCCGCCGTCCCGGCGGGCGCCGGGAGCCGGCTCTCGGATGCAGCCTCCGGACCGGATATGCCGATCGTCATAAGCCACCGGCCCCGAGCGAGGCAAGCGATCCTGCGGGCTCCACGACGCCGGGCGGCCTGACAGCCACCGCATGCGGGTCCCTCCGAATGTCCGTCAAATTTGCCGGTGTGCGCGAACACAGCGTACCGGCTAAGTTGATTCTGCGAACGGCGCGGCAATCTCCGAACAGATCCCCTCCCTGCCGTGTTGTTCGCGTCTTTCCAGCTCGTCTCTCTCTCGTCTAACCTCCCAGCCCGCGCAAGCGGGCTTTTTCTTTTCCTGCCTGCATTGATAGGGGCGCCGGGCTGCACCAGCTTCCGTTCGGTTATCCGCGGGAATAGGGAATGCCGATCTCGGCCCGTTCCAGCAGCCACTCCCAGTGGCCGCGGGCATAGCCGCGCGAGACGTCGGCAAGGAGCTTGGCCATCTCGGCTTCGATCGCAGCGATTTCGGACATGGCGTGGCTGTTGGCGACCAGCAGGACGCGCACGGCCATCCGCGCATCGCCGTCGCAATCGGCGATGACGCGCTCCACGCTCGCCTCCAGATCCTCCGGCAAAGCCTGTTCGGATTTGCTGGCTTGCGACGTCATTGACGGATCTCCCTGTTCAGAAAACTGGAACCAGCGGATATCGCGCTCCACCGGGACGATGCACGAATCCCACCCGGCCTGGTCTCTGCCGTTGCCGGCAAACCGCTGGAGGATTTCGGAATCGAGACCGGAAAATTAGGCGAGGGTGCCGTGGCTGTCGAGCTTTTTGTTCATGATATGTTCTAATATCGACAAAGCCGTCACGCCCTAGCCGACGCTCTCGGCAGCGCATTCGTGGCAACTCAAAAAATTTTCGCACGAAGCATGGAACCAAATCCCGGCCCACCGGTTCAGTCCCCAGTCGGATGCCTTGAGACCGTTCCTGGCATTCGAGCGGGCCCGCCCGCATGACTTCGAGCTGTTGACGCACTCGTAGTTTCCTCGGGCTCTGTGGCCCGACCCAACGACCCAACTGCCGGGTGCCCCCGCATCCGGCTTTTTCTTTGCACCGGCCGTATCGGCTTCAGTTGCGCAGCACCGCGCAACTGCCGCCGGCCCGGTGCAGCTTGTCGCAGATGAGGCTGGCCTCGCGCATGCTGCGTGCCGGCAGGCGAACGCGATAGAAGGCTCGCCGGCCGCGCCCGGCCATGCGCGTGCCGAGGATCAGCGTCTCCCGGCCCGCCAGGATGGCCGGGAAGCGCTTGACCGCCCGCTCATAGGAGGCGATGGCGATGGCCTTGGAGAAATTGCCGGAGAGCTGCACGCCGAAAGGCGCGTAGGGCCCCTCGATCAGGCGCGGCACCTCCTTGCGCACGGCCGTGACGACGGCGAGGCAATCGACTGGCTTGGCAGCGGGTTCCTCCCCGGCTTTGAGGCCGTCGCCGGAAACCCAATCGTCGACATTGCGATGGGTGATGAAATAGACATAGGCGCGCGTTTCCGAGGGCAGGTAGCGCCCACCCGCCAGCCAGTCGGAGAGGCGCTTGGGCCCGGCATTGTAGGCGGCCAGCGCCAGGCCCCAATTGCCGAACTGCTTCTTCAGGGCGGTAAGATAGGCGGCCGAGGCCGGTATCGCCTTTTCGGGATCGAAGGGATCGTCGAGTTGCCATTCGGCGGCCGTGCCCGGCATGAACTGGGCGATGCCCTGCGCGCCGGCACTGGAGACGACGTGCGGCCGGAAGCTGCTTTCGCGCCAGATCAGCCGCGTGAAGAGCTCGGGTGGAATGTCGTTGGCACGCGCCGAGGTCTCGATCAGGCGGCAGATCGCCTCGTCCAGGCTCTCCTGGCGGGCCTGAGCCTTCCCCGGCATGGCAAGGCAAACGAAAGCTGCCGACAGCAGCGCTGCTGCAATGAGATAACGAACGTTCACAGACAATGTCTCGCCGTTGGGGGCAAGCTAGCATTTAGGCGAAAACACTGCGGCGCTCCAGATGCCATGCGATGACCCATGACGCCGGGCCCGCCTTGCCAGGATCGCGTCGACTGGTGCAAACAGGACGCCCCGCCACTTGGAAGTTCCATCATGACTAGATGCCATTGGGTCGTCGCCGCTTTCGCCTGGTTCGCGGCCTCCGCCGGCACGGCCCTGGCCGCCTCCGACTTCGATCCCACGCCATTGCTGCCCGTGTCGATCGAGGATGCCGACCGCACCCGCCTGATGAACTTCGAGGCGACGCGCCGCAGCGCCATCGATGCGGTGCTCGGCTCCAATGCCCGCCACACCGCCGACGGCATGGCCCTGGAGGAGATCCTCGCCGGCGATCCCAGGCCGATCGCCAATACGCGCGAACTCGTCGGCACCTGGCGCTGCCGCAGCGCCCAGCTCGACGATGGCTCGAAGACCAATGACGGCAAGGGCAGCGTCTATACCTATCCCTATTTCAAATGCGCCATCAGCGAGCGCGGCGGCAAGCTCTTCTTCGCCAAGGTGAACGGCTCCCAGCGCGTCAGCGGCTTTCTCTATCGCGTCAGCAACACCCGTTTCGTCTTCCTCGGCGGCAATGCCAATGGCGACGATCCGCCGGTCGCCTATGGCGCCTCGCCCAAATCCGATGCGGTCGCCTATCTCTTCAAGGCCGGCCCGCGCAAGCTGCGCCTGGAACTGCCGCAAACCTGCTGCAGCACGCTCGAAATCCTCGAACTGGTGCGCTGAGCCTGCCGGGAAAGAAATGCCGGGTATGGAGTGCCGATAGAGCGGTGCACCCCCCTCATCCGCCTGCCGGCACCTTCTCCCCCAAGGGGAGAAGGGGATTGTTTTGAAGTCGCAGCACGAGCCAGTCGCCTTCTCCCCTTGCGGGTGTCGTCAACGCTCTTGAGTTGACTAGAGGTGCCCCGTAGGGGCGGATGAGGGGTCGTGATGCCCTATCCAGCCTTTCTCCGGTTTGTTCCGAATGACCTTGAGATGGGGGGTCGAAAACTCGCCCCCGGTTTCATGCCACCTTTGTAAAGGCCGTCCGATCCAGCGCTAGGAGATCGCCGATGCGCTCGATGGTGACGTCGGGCTTGGGCTCGATGGTGCTCATGTCGGCTTCCAGGGCATAGTGGCCCTGGCGCACGAAGATGGTGGTGAGCTTGTCGCCCATCACAGCCTTCATCTTGGCGAGCAGGCGCGGCTTGTCGTCGACCATGGCGTAATGCTCGGCCGGGTAGTGGCGCTGCACCGAATCCAGCATCTGCTCCTTGTGCAGATAGATCATCACCCGCCCTTCCACCGCGTCCCACAGGCCGGCGCGCTGCACCTTGCGCGGCTGGAACACGATGTCGCCATCCGAGAGCACGGCGGGAGCGCTGAACGTCTTGAGATAGGCGATCGCCTCCAGGGCCTTGGGGAAGACGCGCTCGGCGAAGGGATATTCCAGCAGGAATTTCGACATCTGCAGGAGGTCGGGATCATCGTCCAGCCCGGCGCGGAAGAGCTGGAGCGCAGCGAGATAGTCGGCATAGCCGTATTCGTCGCGGATCTTGCCGTAGATCGCCCAGTAGCGTGCGCGCTGGTCGGCGCCGAAGGCTTCCTCGATATGGTCGCCGAGGTCCTCGCCGAAGCGGTCATTGTCGAGCAGCGTGTTGTCGACGTCGAGAAGGACGACGAGCTTGCGGTCAGGGGACACGGCGAACTCCTGTGAGGTTAGGCGAACGGCGGACGTGGCACGGAACGAACCGCGTCAGCGCCCCATCCGGTTCCAGGCGTCGAGGCCGGCGATCTTGTAGGCCTCGGCGAGGGTGGGATAGTTGAAGGTGTTCTCGATGAAATAATCGATCGTGCCTTTGAGGTTGAGCACGGCCTGGCCGATATGGATCAGTTCGGTCGCCCCCTCGCCCAGGATGTGCACGCCGAGGAGGCGGCGGGTCTTGGTCGAGAAGATCATCTTCATGATGCCGCTGTCGAGCCCCATGATGTGGCCGCGCGAGGTCTCGCGCATGCGGGCGATGCCGACCTCGTAGGGAATGCCCTTCTGGCGCACTTCCTCCTCGGTCAGGCCGGTGGTGGAGATCTCCGGCACCGAATAGATGCCATAGGGGAAATATTCGGGCGGCGGCGGTGGATCGAGGCCGAAGGCGTGGCAGGCGGCCACCCGCCCCTGCTCCATCGAGGTGGAGGCCAGGCTGGGAAAGCCGATGACATCGCCGGCGGCATAGATGTGCGGAACTTCGGTCTGCAGGGTGGCGGGCGTGACGCCGATGCGGCCGCGGTGATCGGTCTTCAGGCCAGCGGCATCGAGGTTGAGCCGATCCGTATTGCCGACGCGCCCGGCCGCGAACATCAGCATCTCGGAGGAGACCTTGCGCCCATCGCCCAGCTTGGTGACGACGCGGCTCTCCTCGCGCTCGATCGAGACGACCGGCGAGCCCAGGCGCAGCGAGACGTTGCGATCGCGCAATTCATGCATGAATTCCTCGATCAGCTCCTTGTCGATGAAATCGAGGAAGCTCGAACGCGGCTCGATCAGCGTGACGGCGACGTCGAGAGCGCTGAAGATGGTGGCATATTCCACGCCGATCACCCCTGCGCCGATCACGGTGAGGCTGCGCGGCAGCCGGGGCAGCTCGATGATCTCGTCGCTGTCGAAGACATTGTCCGAATTGAACGGCACGTAATCGGGGCGGAAGGGCCGCGTGCCGCAGGCAATCAGGATGTAGTTCGCCGTTACCGTGCTCTTGGTTCCGGTCTCGGTGGTGATCTCGATTTCGTGCGGGCCGAGAAAGCGCGCCTCGCCGCGGGCCGTGCGCACGGTGTTGCGGCTGAACTGGTGCTCCAGCACCTCGACCTCGTGGTCGAGCGTCTTCTGCAGGCGGACCATCAGATCGGTGGCGCCGATATCCTGCTTGACCCGATAGGCCCGGCCATAGAAGCCACGCTCGCGCCAGCCCGAAAGATTGAGCACCGTCTCGCGCAGCGTCTTGGAGGGAATCGTTCCGGTATGCACCGACACGCCGCCGACGCGCCGCCCCTTCTCCACCACCAGGACCGACTTGCCAAGCTTGGCCGATTGTACGGCGGCACGCCGGCCGGACGGGCCCGAACCGATGACGAGCATGTCATAATCATACATGGAGGGAAGTCTCTAGGCCGTTGGAACAAGGTGTCGAAAGGCGGGAAATGCCCCGCAGCATCGTCATGCTGCATGACAGCATGAATGCACATAGGGCTGCCGTCTGCCAAGAGACAAGAAAAAATGCCACGGCACTGTCGAACCATCTGCCATGCTGCCGGCAGAATGAAGCACATTTGCCTTCGCCGCGAAGCGGCCGCCGCATTCAGGCGCAAGGATCCCTCCCCGACTTCGGGGAGGGTGACCGAGCGTAGCGAGGTCGAGTGGGGTAGAGTGGTGCGACCTCCCCATTTTCTGACCTGTTGCTCCACTCTCCCCCTTCCGTCGCTGCGCTCAATACTGAATTCGTCAGATGTGCGACTGCGACAGCCGCTTCGCGCAGAACGTCCGTCGCGCCCTACCCTGCCCGCCGGCCCGGCAGCACATCCGCGACCGCCGTCGACCATCCGCTATCCGTGTGCTTGGCCCAATAGGCCTCGAGCAGCGCCCTTGTGACCGGCCCCATGCGCCCCTCGCCGACGGCGGCGGCATTGATCCGCGTCACCGGCATGATGCCGCCGGCCGTCGAGGTGATGAAGACCTCGTCGGCTGCCAGCGCCTCGGCCGCCGCCACGACCCGCTCCTCCAGGGGAAAGCCGAACTCGGCGGCAAGTTCGATGGCGCTTTGGCGGGTGACGCCGCGCAGCACGCCGCGATCCGGCGTGGCGATCCGGCCCTGGCGCACGGTGAAGATGTTGAAGCCGGGGCCTTCGGCAAGATTGCCCCCGGCATCCGTCAGCACGGCACTCTGGGCGCCGCGGTCATAGGCGTCGTAAAGGCCCATGACGAAATCCAGCCAGTGATAGTTCTTGACGGTGGGATCGACCGAATCCGGCGGGATGCGGCGGATGTCGGACAGCACGATCGAAAGCCCGGCCTCGCGCTGTTCGGGCTTGAGGATCCAGCCGAAGGGAATGGCAAAGCAGATCAACTGGTTACGGGCCTCGCGAAGATCGCGCGAGAAGGTCGGCGAGGTGCCGCGCGTCAGCACCATCTCGACATAGGCATCCTCCAAACCGGAGCGGGCGACGCATTCGGCGAGGATCCGGGCCAACTCGCCGGGCGAGACCGGTAAAGTGAGGCGTAGCCTGTCGGCCGAGCGCGCGAAGCGCTCGATATGGCTGTCGAGACGGAAGAAGCGGCCCTTCCAGACATGCACGACGTCATAGGTCGCATCCGAATGCAGGAAGCCCCAGTCGAGCACCGAGATCTTGGCTTCCGACATCGGCACGAAGGCGCCATCGATATAGGCTGTTCCGGCAGGATAGTTCATGCGACCCCACTCTTGTCCCTGCGATCTCTCATCGGAATCGAACATGCGCGATCTGCGCCCGGCCCTCGAAATAATTCAAGGCTGATGTCGCCCTCCGGTCGGCTCGTTCGTCGTCACGAGAGGAGGCCGGGACATTCGGCCAGGCAAGGGAACCGACACGATGACGATCACCATCACGGCATTTGAACGATCGCCCGACGGCGGCAAGGGACTGGCGCGCGATACCCGCGTGCGCTGGGCGCTCGAGGAAGTGGGCCAGCCTTACGAGGTTCGCCTGGTTTCGTTCGCTGAGATGAAGGCACCTGCCCATCTGGCCCTCCATCCCTTCGGCCAGATCCCCACCTATGAGGACGGTTCCCTGTCGCTGTTCGAGACAGGCTCGATCGTCTTTCACCTTGCCGAGCAGCATGCGGGCCTGCTGCCTGAGGATCCCAATGCCCGCGCGCGGGCGATCACCTGGATGTTCGCCGCGCTCAACACCGTCGAGCCGCCGATCCTCGACCTGACGACAGCAAGGATATTCGAAGCCGACAAGCCCTGGAGCGAGGAGCGCCTGCCGCTGGTCAAGGACCGCGTTCGCGCCCGGCTCGACCAGCTCTCGGCGCGCCTGGGCACTGCCGACTGGCTCGACGGGGCGTTCAGCGCCGGTGATCTGTTGATGGTATCCGTGCTGTTGCGCCTGAGAATGTCGGGCCTCCTGGACGAATATCAAAACCTGGCGGCCTATGTCGCTCGCGGCGAAGCCCGGCCCGCCTATGTCAGGGCCTTTGCCGCCCAATTTGCGGTCAACGCCCCATCAGACCGTTAAAACATACGCTCACAAAGTCCAGCCGACAGAATCTACGAGCTAGATGTTCTTAGCCAGGAACTCTTGACTGCAGAAAAGTTTCTGACCTCTGTGATCGTATGAGCCGCGATTCCAAAACCCAGGAAATCCTTGACCGCTACGCAGCAGGGGACAGGGATTTTCGAGATTTCGATCTCGATGATCGCTTCTACGATTTCAGCGATTCTGACCTTCGCGGTGCGATTTTCACTGGAAGTTTTATCCTCGCCAGCTTTAGGAACGCTGATCTCCGAGATGCGGACTTCACCGATTGCAATGTGAAAACATGCGACTTCTCGGGGGCAAGACTCGCCCATGCGACGTTCTCCGGATCGGCGCTGGATGCAGCGATTTTTGACGGAGCCGACTTAAACGGCGCCAGTTTCCAAGAAGCAAGCGCGCAGGGACACGTGTTCACAAAGGGGGAATTTCCGAGATAGCGGTCCCTACAGGTCGAAAAAGCTCAGATTTCTTCCGGTCTGGTTAGCGCCAAGGCGTGGCCACGAATGCGCCAGCCGAGCGTGAGCGGCGTTCCCGGCTCGAGTGTGATCGCCGTGCGCACGCCGGACTGGGCAATCGGATTGTCCGAGGCGGCGATCACAGATCCGAAATCGAACGCCGAGGCCACGGGCTCGACGCCGACGCACAGGTGGCGCCCGTTCCAGGGCACGAACTTGCGCCCGCGATTGCTCATCCATAGCAGGCAGGACGGCAGCTTCGTCGTGTCCCAGGAAAGATCCCAGGCAACCCGGTCGTGCTCGTCGACGAGATGCACGCCGCCCTCGATGCCGCAGAGTTGCAGGATGTCCTCGCGGTCATCGGCGAAGGGCAGCCTGTCGAAACGCTCGTGCCCGCCTGACTTGACCGCGACCTCGGCAAGTGTCGTGAACCGGCGATCCGGTTCGGCCCGCGCCGCCGGCTCCGCGACCGGATGGGTCAGGCCGAACCGATAGGGGCCGGGCTCGATGCGGAAGGATCCCGGCGCACCGCGCAGGGCGAAGTTGGGATGAAAGCCGAAGGGCCTGACACAACGGCGCCGAGCCCGGATCTCGACGCAGACCTCCAGCCCGGGCTGCCCGTCGATTGGCCGAATCGTGCGCGTGATCCGCTCGACCGGCGAGTCGCCGGGATAATCGAGGCCAAGCGTGATCGCATCCTGCGTGCGAGACACCAGCTTCCATTCGGCAGCCGCGCTGTAGCCATGCAGCAGGCGGTCGCTCGAGACCAGCGGATGGGCAGTCTCCGGCAGCGAGGCATCCACCAGCCTCCGCCAGGCGCCGACCAACGGATCATCGCCGCCATAGAGCCGCCCAAAGGGCAGGCAGGGCCAATCGCCGCGCAGATTCTCCAGGCCCGGCTCGACCATCTCGCCGGCCGTGATCCAAGGCGCCTCGTGGAAGGGTTCGACGAAGCGACCATCCTCGAGGCGAAAGCGCACGCGGCCCAGAGCGGCGGCGCCGTCATGCACCGTCACCTGACCGTGTGACCAGTCGAGCGAGAAGGATTGCGGCATGCGAATGTCCCGAATGTCTGAACGAAGGTGGCTCGACCCTTGTCATTGCCGGGTTCGACCCGGCAATCCAGTCTTGCGTTCGAAGCAGCGACGACCGGAGCGCTGGATGCCCGGGTCAAGCCCGGGCATGACAAAGGTCCTCCCCCTTCGCCGGTTCGGCTAGAACTTGAATTCCTCGACATTGGCCGGCGTGACGATCTTGGCGGGACCGAGGACCACCTCGCCCTTCTCGCCCACCGTGTAGTCGCCGAGGCGCCCGGCCTTGAACTTGTCGCCCGGCTTGCCGGCGATCTTGCACTGCGCCAGTTGCTGGGCGCCGTAATAGGTCAGGTAGCCGAGGTCCTTGACGTTCCACCAGATGTCCTGGACGGAGCCGTTCTGGATGTATTTCTTGATCAGGGTGGCAGGAGCGAGCCCCGTCAGCTTGACCTTGCCGAGGCTGCCCGCCTGGTCGAGGGCGCGCGCCGCCGCCGGCAGGCCGATGCCGGCCGGGATGATGATGCCCTTGAGGTTCGGGAAGGCCTGGACGAGCGCCAGGGCCTGCTGCTGATTGACCTGCTCGCTTTCCTGGCCATAGGCGATCTGCACCAGCTTCATCTTGGCGAATTTCGGCTCCTTCATCTTGTTCTTGATGAAGTCGATCCAGGCATTCTGGTTGGTCGCCGTCGGGGTCGAGGACAGGATGGCGAAATCCCCCTCATAGCCGATCATCTGGCCCATGCTCTCCAGCATCATCTCGGCCAGGCTGTCGCCCTTGGCCTGGTTGAAGAACAGCGAACGGGCGGCTTCCGAAACGTCGGAATCATAGGAGACGATCCTGACGCCCTGTTTGGCCGCGCGCTTGAGGGCGGGCGCCACGGCATTGGCGTCATTGCCGGAGATGGCGATGACGTCGACCTTCTGGGACACGAGATTGTTGATGAACTCGATCTGCGCTTCGGCTGTCGCCTGGGACGGCGCCTGCTGGATCACCTTGCCGCCGATCTCTTTCTGCGCCTCCTCCGCCCCGGTCCTGGCGACCTGGAAATAGGGATCGGTGTCGAGCTTGGGCAGGAAGCCGACGGTCACGGGTTCCTTCGCGCATTTCTCGGCTGCGAAAGCCGGGGCCGCCAGGGCGCCCAGCATGACGGCCGTGGTCAGGATCAGATGGGTTCTCGTCGCTTTTTTCATGGCTTGTCTCCTCCTTCACGCCTTTCTCGAGGTCGTTGTTGTCTACGCTTTCAGTCAGGTCGTTCGTTCCGGCCCTTTCGGCAGGCTGGCTGTCTTGAACTTCGCCTGGAGGCCGCCATAAAGGCGCTGGGCCGTGGTGCTGAGCAGCAGCGAGACGATCAGCAAGAGCCCGATCACCGTGCCCTGTGCATCGCCGCCGATCTGGCTCAGGCCCAGCACGTTGCGCAGCGTGGCGATCAGCACCAGCGCCAGGAACACGCCGGTGAGCTTGCCCTTGCCGCCGAAGACGCTGACGCCGCCGAGCAGCGCGATGGTGATCACGTCGAGCTCCAGGCCGATGGCATTGTCGGCCCGCGCATTGGCAAGGCGGGCAGTGAATACGATGGAGGCAATGGCGCAGATGAAGCCGCTGAGCACGAACAGGCCGAGGCGGATGCGCGCCACCCGCACGCCGGCATAGAGTGCCGCATCGGGGCTGCCGCCGATGGCATAGATGCGCCGGCCGATACTGCTCATCTGCAGGAGGATGGCGAAGACCGGCGCCAGCACGAGGAAGGGCACGATGGTCCAGGGGATCGGCGTATCGCCCAGCGTGTCGATGCCGAAATCGGTGAAGCTCTCGGGAAACTCGTTCACCGAGCCGGTACCGAGCAGGATGTAGCCGATGCCGCGGAACATCGCCATGGTGCCGAGGGTGACCACCAGCGAGGGCAGGCCGAGATAGGTCACCAGTACGCCGTTGAAGGCGCCTGCCAGGATGCCGGTCAGCAGTGCCAGCGCGATCGCCCCCTCCAGCGGCAGGCCCTCGCGGATCAGCACGCCGAACACCACGCTGCACAGGGCCAGGATGCTGGCAACCGACAGGTCGATCTCGCGGGCGATGATCAGGAGCACCATCGGCAGCACGATCAGCGCCCGCTCGGATGCGCCTGCAATGGCCTGAGAGATGTTGAAGACCGTGGCGAAGTTCGGCACGGCGAACACCGCATAGGCGAGCACCGCCACCGTCAACAGGGCCAGGAAGTTCTCCCAGCTGGCGATCCTTTCGATGAGGCTGGTCTTCATCGCGCCCTCCGTCCCTGATGGGTTCGCCGCCCGATGATGGTATCGACACCGATGGCGAGCAGGATGACGAGGCCATAGACCCCTTGCAGCCAGAGGGGATCGACGCGCACCAGCGTCAGTCCGTTCTGGATCACCAGCAAGGTGAGCGCCCCCAGGGCGACGCCGAGCACCGTTCCGGCCCCGCCCCTGATGGCGACGCCGCCCACCACCACCGAGGCTATCACGGTGAGTTCGAAGCCGAGCGCCACGCGGGCGTCGATGGTGGCATAGCGCGAGGCCCAAAGGGCGCCGTCGAAGCCGGCCAGCAGGCCTGCCAGCATGAAGGCCCCGAGCACTAGGGCCGTACGGCGGATGCCGATCAGGGCAGCGCCGTCCGGATTGGAGCCGATGGCATAGAGCTCCCGGCCGACAGGCCAGTGCCTCAAGATCAGTCCGATCACCACCAGGCAGGCAAGGGCGATGAGGATCACGGCTGGAATGCCGGCGATGCGGGCGCTGGTCATGTCGAGCCAGGCCTGCGGCACCTGGTCGGCGCTGATCTGGCGGCCGCCCGCCCACAGGCTGTTCAGGCCCCGGAAGACCGAAAGCGTCCCCAGGGTGACCACGATGGCCGGCACGCGCCCAAGGGTCACCACCAGCCCGTTGAGGGCACCGCAGGCCAGGCCGACCACACAGGCCACGCCGACGCCCAGAAGCACCGAGCTGTCCGGGTGGGCATGCATGAAGCTCGCCGCGCCATAGGCCGAGAGGCCGATCACCGAGGCCACCGATAGGTCGATGTTGCGCGTGAGCAGGACCAGCATCTGGGCCACGGCGACGATCATCAGCAGCGCCGCGTCCATGGCGATGGCTGTGAGGTTTTCCGGGCTGACCATGCGCGGATTGAGGAACATCACCGGCAGGACCACAGCGGCCATGGCACCAACCAGCCCGACCTCGCGCCGGCGCAGCAGCGCCTTGAGCCAGCCCGCCTTGGCCTCATCGGCCTTGGTGGCGTCATCCCGCGATGCCAGCGCCGGTTGCTTGTCCGCAATCACCCCGCCGGCATCCGTGGCCGCGCGTATGACCTTTTCCTGGTCGGCCTCCTCGCGGGTGAAGGCGCCGGCCATCCGGCCTTCGCGCAGCACCACGATGCGGTCGCACATGCTGACCAGTTCCGGCAGCTCCGAGGAGATCAGGATGATCGCCAGCCCCTGCTGGGCAAGTTCCGCGATCATGGTATGGACTTCGGACTTGCTCTCGACGTCGATGCCCTGGGTCGGCTCGTCGAGGATGAGCAGCCTGGGCTGGGTGGCGAGCCATTTCGACAGCACCACCTTCTGCTGATTGCCGCCCGAGAGTGTCTTCACAGGCTGGTCGAAGCTGCGGAATTTCAGCTTCAGGCGCTTGAGATGCGGCTCGACCAGGGCCAGCTCCTGCCGGCGCATCACCAGCCCGGCCATCGTGGCCTTCTCGATCACCGGCAGGGAGGCATTGTCGAGGATGGGAAAATCCATCACCAGGCTCTGGCCAAGCCGGTCTTCCGAGACATAGGCGATGCCGGCGGCCATGGCAGCAGGCGGATCGGCAAAGGCCACCGCCTTGCCCTCCATCTCGATGCGGCCCGCCGTCGGCCGGTCGATGCCGAACAGCACGCGGGCGATCTCGGTGCGCCCGCTGCCCACCAGCCCGCCGAGGCCGACGATCTCGCCGGCCCGGACATTGAAGGAGACATCCTCGAACGCCCCTTCGCGCGACAGGCCGGAGACGGAGAGCACCTCCTGGCCGGGTTTTGATTCCCATTGCGGATAGATGGCCTTGAGCGGCCGCCCGATCATCATCTGCACGGCCTGGTCGCGGTCGAGCTCGGCTGCCTGCGTCACGCCGATCAGGTGCCCGTCGCGCAGGACGGCGATGCGGTCGGCAATCCGGTAGATCTCCTCCATGCGATGGCCGACGAACATCATCGCCACCTGCCGGGCCTTGAGGTCGGCGACCACGGCGAAGAGCCGCTCGACCTCGCGCTGGGACAGGGCCGCGGTCGGCTCGTCCATGATCAGCACCTTGGCATTGACCGACAGGGCGCGGGCGATCTCAACCAACTGCTGCTCGGAGGTGCGCAGTTCCTTCAGCGTGTCCTCGGGCGAGCACTGCAGCCCGACCACATCGAGCAGCGCGCGCGCTTCCTCGCGCATGCGTTCATAGTCGATGCGTCCCAAGGCACGCTGCGGCATGTGGCCGACGAAGATGTTCTCGAACACCGTCAGGTCACCGAACAGGCCGGGATGCTGGTGCATCACCGCAATGCCGCGTCGCTGCGCTTCGAGGGGCGACCAATGCTCCACCGGATCGCCGCCGATGGTCACCGCACCCTCGTCCGGCCTGTAGACGCCGGCAAGCAGCTTGACGCAGGTGCTCTTGCCCGCACCGTTCTCGCCCAACAGGGCCAGCACCTCACCGGGCAGGAGATCGAAACTGGCGTGGGAAAGGGCGATCGTCCCTCCGAAGCGCTTGGAGGCGTTCACCAAGCCGGCGGCCGCGACGGAGGACGCGATCGAGGCTCCGAAATCCTCATCCGCCAGGCTGCTCTTCATGGCCTTGCCCGCCGGCGACGATGCGACCGAGATGCGCCCACCATCAACGTCCCCTCACCTTTAATTATTAAAGCAAATGGATATATCGATGACCCCAAACTGTCAAGCGCATGCCCCTCGCGCCTAAGCGGCCCCGATATAGGTTCTCAGGCTGGCACGCCCGATGCCCGGCGCCTTGGCCTTCACCAGCGTGGCACTGTCCGGCGCGAACATGGCATAGAGCGGCAGGATGGCTGCGCCGATCGCTGCGGCGCGCGGCCCCATGGTGCCGACCGCGATCTCGGGCGCGAACAGGCCTTCGGGTACGATCTCGCCGAAGCGACGCGACACCGCCTCGACCGTGCGCTGCAGGATGGCCGCCGGCAGGATGCCGTCGATCACGATGGCCGAGACATCGACCACGGCGATGGCACCGACGATGGCCTGAGCCAGGGCATCGGCACAGTCCTCGACCCACTCGCCGAGAAAGGGTTCGGCCTTCTCGCCGATTTCGTCGAGCTCGAGAGCCCGGCGGATCGGCACGCCGTTCTCGCGCAGATGATTGGTCAGCACATAGATCGACGCGCGGCGCAGCAGGATCTCGAAGGGTCCCTTCGGCGCCGGCACGCTCGACAGCAGCGAAGGCGTCACCGGATAGGGACCGAAAGCCGCCGAATTGCCGTTCGGGCCGGTCTCCAGATTGCCGTTGATGATCAGTCCACCACCGATGAAGGTGGAGATGAACAGATAGATGAAGTCCCGGACCTCCCGGCCCCGGCCATAGACCAGTTCGGCTGTCGCCGCGCCGGAGGCGTCGTTCTCGAAGAACAACGGCAGGTCGATGCTGTCAGCAAGGGCCTTGGCGAAATCGAAATCCTCCCAGGCCTGGGTGATCGAGGCCGGCATGCCCAGTTCCTTGGTCCAGCTATCCATGAAATAGGGCATCGCCACCCCGACGCCGACCACCCGGCTGCGCAAATCGGGCGTCAGGCCGGCCCGGAAGGTGCGGACATAGGCGGCCGCAAGTTCCGCCACCATCTGCGGCTCGGGATATTCGTATTCGCTGGTCTCCATGCGCAGGGTGCGGCCGGTGAAATCGACCAGCACCGCATCGAAGGCCCGCCGGCCGACATGCAGGCCGATCGAGAAGGCGCCGTCGGGCGCCGGCGCATAGAGGGTGGAAGGCTGGCCGACCTGTCCGGCGCGCTTGCCTTCATGGCGGACCAGCCCGACTTCCTCGAGGTGATCGACGATGACGGCCACGGCCTGGGGCGTGAGATTGGCGGAACGGGCGAGCTCTGCCTTGGAAGCCTGGCCAAGGCGCTGCAACGCCTCGAGCACCACACGCTCATTGTAGCGCCGCACCTGGACGGAATTGCTGCCCTTGCGGCTCGCGGGCGCGTTCGGCTGGGACATGATCGCCATCGTGCTCCAAGGAATGAAGGATCTCGAGCCGGAAAGATCCTTCAATTATTAAAGCACTATGCTTAATTATCAAGGGGGGACGTCCTGGGACCGCAGGCACCCTGCCCGCTCTTGAAAACTCTGACTACGCAGAAAAAGTGAATGCGGGCGAGGACGCCTGCGATCTCTGGAAACCTATCGCGCCGCCGTCTGCGCATAGGCGCTGCCGAAGCGATTGGCGAGGAAGGCCGAGAGCGCGATATCCTCCTGGCGGATGAAGCCCTTCTGCGGCAGTTCACCCTTGGCCAGCATGTCCAGCACGGCGCAAATGGCCGAGGCCGTCGTCACCTGGATGGCGCTGCGCAGGCGCGAGCCGACGCGGCGGTTGTAGATCTTGTTGGCATAGGTTTCCTGCACCAGATGGCCGTGGCGCTTGCCGCTGACGGTGACGAAGATCACCACCACGTCCTGGATCGTTGCCGGCAGGGCATTTTCGAGAATGTCCTTGAGCACGTCGCGGCGATGCCGGAGATCGAGGTCGTTGAGCAGCGCCTTCATGATCGCCGCATGGCCGGGATAGCGGATGGTACGGTAGTTCAACGTGCGCACCCGCCCCAGATAGGTTTCGCACAGGCTGCCGAGCCCGCCCGAGGTGTTGAAGGCCTCATAAGTGACGCCGTCGAGCGAGAATTCCTCGCGCTCCTCCATCGCCGGCACCTCGACGCGATGACCGTCGACGATCGCCTCGCAAGGCTCGCAATATTCGTTGATGACCCCGTCCGTCGACCAAGTCAGGTTGTAGTTGAGCGCGTTGGAGGGATATTGCGGCAGTGCGCCGACGCGCATGCGGATGGAATCGAGGCTGTCGAACTGCTGGGCGAGATCGTTGGCGACGATCGAGATGAAGCCGGGCGCCAGACCGCATTGGGGGATGAAGGCGCTCCTGGCCGAAGCCGCGAGGTCACGCACCCGGCGGGTCGAGGCGACGTCCTCGGTCAGGTCGAGATAATGAACGTTGGCGCGCGCCGCCGCCTCGGCGATACGGGTGGTGAGATGGAAGGGCGCGGCACTGAGCACGGCATAGGCACCGTCCAGGACGGTGCGCAGGGCTGCTCCGTCCTCGAGATCGAGTTCACGCTGCTCCACGCCCGCCGACAGTTCGGCGCCCTCCAGTTGCGCGGCCGACCGGTCGATCACCGTGACTTCATAGTCCCCGCTGACCGCCAGGATATCGGCGATGCATGCGCCGATCTTGCCTGCTCCCGCCACCACGATCTTGCGCATTGTCCGCCTCCCCTGCCGTGTTTCCCTGAGCAAAGCCTACGCCTGCCTCCCTGCTTTTCGAAGCCTGCATTTCGACGAAATGCCGAGCTATCTTTGCACAATGCCATCCGCTATATCGTCGTTATGACGACGCCCGCCGATGACGCCCTGATTGCCATCCTGCGCGAGAACGCCCGCGCCTCCACGGCCGAGATCGCCCGGCGCCTCGGCGTTTCCCGCACCACAGTGCAGAGCCGCCTGGCTCGTCTCGAACATCGCGGCGTGATCGCCGGCTACACCATCCGGCTTTCGGAGGAGCATACCCGTTCGCTGCTGCGCGCCCATGTGCTGCTCACCACCGTGCCCAAGCTGATTCGCCAGGTGGAGGCGGGCCTGCGCGAGATTCCGGCCGTACGCACGCTGCATTCGGTCAGCGGCAATTTCGACATGATCGCGGTGATCGAGGCTCGCTCGGTCGGCGAGCTCGACGAACTGGCCGATCGCATCGGCGCGCTGGAAGGCGTCGAGCGCACGTCGACCTCCCTCATCCTGTCGACGCGGATCGAACGCTAGGGCGTACCGAAAAGCGCGCGTCGATTCTCGGAAGAAATCATGCAATAACAATGATTTACGGCAACGGTCTCGATTTCGGAATCGAGTCCGGCCGTGTGAGGCGTGTCCCGGCACCGACGGATATTCGACGATCCGCGTTCAGTTTCGGTTCAGCCGCAATCGGGATGATGGCGGCCCAATCAAGAGAGGTCGCGATGCTCCTGCGCAAGAAACTGATCAGTCTGGCTGGTACGCTGATGCTCGCCGTCTCGCCCACGGCGATCGTGCTGGTGCAGGACGCGCTGGCGCAGGATGCCCAGGCGCCCACCACGGAAGCGCCCGCGCCGGGTGCCAAGCCCTCGATCGAGGACGTGCTGAAGCGCCACAAGAAGGGCGGCGGCCAGGATGGCGAGGGCGCGCCGGCAAAACGGGCAGCTCCCGCCGAATCGCAGGACCAGGACGGCGGTGCTCCGGCCGCCAAGCCGAAGCGGCAGAAGCCGAGCGCCGAGCAGGACGGCGCAGCATCCGGTTCAGGCGGCGACGAAGCGCCTGCCGCCAAGCCCCGCCGCCAGAAGCCGACCCCGGGGGCCGCCGGCCAGGACGCGCCCGGCGAACCCGCGCCCGGCGAAGCGCCCCCCGCTGCCAAGCCCAAGCGCCAGAAGCCGGCCGCCGATTCGGCCGGCCAGGAAGCTCCCGGCAAGCCAACCGCGGGAGAACCTGCACAGGAGGCCCCGGCTGCAAAGCCCAAGCGCCAAAAGCCCACAGCGCCTAGCGACACCACGGGACAAGACACGCCCGCAGCAAAACCCCGCACTCCCACCGAGCCGGATGCGGATCAAGGCAGCGGCGCGCCCGCGCAGACCAAGCCTGTCCAGCCCAAGCCTGTGCCCCAGCAGCCCACCGCCGGCGACGGCCAGCCGGGTGCAGGACCGGAAAACGGTGGCACGCCCGAACCGCGCGGCAAGCGTCGCGACCGCACCCAGGGCCAGCCCGGCACCGAGGGGGCGCCGCAGGGCCTCGACAACGGCCAGCCGGACAGCCGCCCCTTGGATGGTCGCCCCAGCGGTCGCAACCAGCTCCCCGGGCAAGGCGGGATTCCCCTGCCGGCCGACGGCCCACAACAGGGGCAGGAAGGCCGACCGGGCCTTCCGCCGCAGCCGGAGAACGGCAGCCAGCAAGGCCAGGGCCGCCCCCTGCAGGGTCCGGTCGACCGGGCAGCGGAGCAGCGCGCCATCGGCCTGCTGGGTGATGCCACGCCGCCCGATCGCCTCAACGACCAGCAATTGCGCCAGCGCCTCAACGTCTACCGCTCGGCCCTGTCAGCCGGCAACCTGTCGGAAGCCACCGAACAGGCCCTGATCCAGCGCCTGAACGGCGCGCGCGCCGCCCTGCGCAACCGCGTGGCCGACCAGGAATATGGCGGCGAACAGCAGCAGGGCCAGAGTGGGCAGGGTTCGCCCTTCGGCCGCTCCCAGTTCCGCCAGGGCTCGCCCCGGCCGCAGGACATCCCCGCCATCCTGGCGGACCGGCGCCCCTCCAACGTGCTGACCGTCGACCAGCTCAACCGGCGCATCCTGGTCTATCGCGATGCCGCCAACGACCAGCGCTACAACCCCGAGGACCGCGAGGCCTTCGCACAATATCTGCAGGACGATCGCAACGACCTGCGCCGCCGCCTGCTGAGCGATCGCGGCCAGCGCACCGATCGCCTACGGCGCTATGAAGGCGACGGGCGTTTCGACGTGGACATCAATCCGCGTGGACAGCGCTACCAGAGCGTCTGGGCCGCGGAAGTCGACGACGACCAGATCGAGCAGCAATTCGCCTCCCGTCCGCTCAAGCCGCTGCCGCGCCGCTATGCGCGGTCCGAATTCCTTGCCCAGCCCGAAGCGGTGATGGAACAGCCGGCCATCCGCCAGTCCATCCCCAGCGTGGAACTGGACACCATTCATTTCGGCTTCAACGAATCATTCGTGCGCGAGGAGGAGATCGCCAATCTCGACCGCATCGGCCGCATCATCGAGCGGATCGTGGCCGCCCATCCCAACGAGGTCTTCGTGATCGAGGGCAATACCGATGCGGTGGGCGACGATGCTTATAATCTGCGCCTGTCCAAGGAGCGGGCCGAGGCGGTGAAGCAGGCCCTGACCCAATATTACGTGATCGCGCCCGACAACCTGGTCACGGCGGGCCTCGGCGAGCGCTATCTCAAGATCCCGACGCCCGAGCCCGAGCAGGAGAATCGCCGCGTGACCCTGCGCCGCATCACGCCCCTGTTGCAGAACTGACGGCTACCATCACGATCGCGGCGCACATCCCTGTCGGATGCGCGCCGCTTTTGCTTGCCATCCTCGGCCCTTTCGCTTAAATCCCGCGGCGCGGTGACCGCAGGTCTCCGCATCTCCTCGCCTCATGCATGTAGCCACGGCCGGGACCGCATCCTGGCCCGCTTTTGTGCGGCGTCCCCTCATCGAGAGCGTCTTACCAACGTTCGAGAATTCATCGGAGCCTAGTGGCCGTATGTCCGGCAGCCCGCGTCCCCGTCTTGTCATGAAGTTTGGCGGCACCTCTGTCGCCACTGTCGAGCGCATCAAGAATGTGGCGCAGCATGTCAAACGCGAGGTTGCCGCCGGCTATGACGTGGCGGTGGTGGTCTCCGCCATGTCCGGCAAGACCAATGAGCTGGTCGGCTGGTGCAACGAGGCCTCGCCGCTGTATGACCAGCGCGAATACGACACCATCGTCGCTTCCGGCGAACAGGTGACCTCGGGCCTGCTCGCGCTGACGCTCACCAGCATCGGCATCAAGGCCCGTTCCTGGCAGGGCTGGCAGGTGCCGATCGAGACCTCGGCCGCCCACGGCTCCGCGCGCATCTCGGCGATCCCCTCCAAGAATCTCGATGACGGCTTTGCTGCCGGGGAAGTTGCGGTGATTTCCGGCTTCCAGGGCATCGAGCCCCTGAGCGGGCGCATCACCACGCTGGGACGCGGCGGTTCCGACACCTCGGCCGTCGCCATCGCCGGCGCGATCGGCGCCGAGCGCTGCGACATCTACACCGATGTCGACGGCGTCTACACCACCGATCCGCGCATCGTACCGAAGGCGCAGCGCATGGACCGCATCGCCTTCGAGGAAATGCTGGAAATGGCCTCCCTCGGCGCCAAGGTGCTGCAGGTGCGCTCGGTGGAGCTCGCCATGGTCCACAAGGTGAAAACCTATGTAAGATCGTCCTTCGACGATCCCGAAAACCCCAATCCCGGAACCCTGATCTGCGACGAGGAAGACATCATGGAACAGCAGGTTGTGACCGGCATCGCCTATTCGAAGGATGAAGCGCAGATCACCCTGCGCGACGTGGCCGACCGCCCGGGTGTCGCCGCCGCCATCTTCGTGCCCCTGGCCGACGCCAACATCAATGTCGACATGATCGTCCAGAACATTTCGGCCGACGGCGCTTCCACCGACATCACCTTCACCGTGCCACAGGCCGAGTTCCAGCGCGCCAAGGACGTGATCGACAAGGCCCGCAAGGACGTGGTGTGCGACAATGTCGAGACCAATATGGACGTCTCGAAGATTTCGGTGATCGGCATCGGCATGCGCAGCCATGCCGGCGTGGCGGCAACCTGCTTCCAGGCCCTTGCCGGCCGCGGCATCAATATCCGCGCCATCACCACCTCCGAGATCAAGATTTCGGTGCTGATCGATGCGGCCTATACCGAACTGGCGGTCCGCACGCTGCACACGCTCTACGGGCTCGACAAGGCCTGAGCAACCGCGCCTTGTTCTCACGACGACGGCACAGCGCCCCGATGACGCAGTGCCTGGCAGAAACGGAAATACTTCTTTCAATTTCCGTGAAATCTTGCGACAGAACAAAAAGTTAGTGCGTGCTTCGTTTGGATTCTCGCGCGAGGCACGCCCCCTATTCATTCTATGACCGGCCGCTTCGCCAGAACCGGCCGGCCCTCTGAGGCAGCGGACGGCCCCGGGTTCGCCGGGTCACCTGACCTGTCGAGGACATGGAGGCATCGGATGCGTGGCGCGATCGGCGGCCCGCGCCTGCTCCTCAAGCGGCTCCGCGAAGTCATGGCGGAGCCTGTTTCGGCGCAGGAGAGGCTGGACAAGACCGTGGTCTTGATCGCCGCGAACATGGTCGCGGAGGTCTGCTCGGTCTATGTCCTGCGCACCGACGGTACGCTCGAACTCTATGCCACCGAAGGCCTCAATCCGAACGCGGTGCATTTGACCACCATGCGCAAGGGCGAAGGCCTGGTCGGCCTCGTCGCCAAGGAAGCCGAGCCGGTCACCACCTCGGACGCGCAGCACCATCCCTTGTTCGCCTACAAGCCGGAAACGGGCGAAGAGATCTACAACGCCTTCCTCGGCGTGCCGATCCTGCGTGCCGGCGAGACGCTCGGCGTCCTCGTCGTGCAGAACAAGGCCCAGCGAGCCTATTCGGAAGAGGAGATCGAGGCGCTCGCCACGGTCGCCATGGTGCTGGCCGAGATGATCGCTTCCGGCGAGCTCCAGGCCCTGGCCCGCCCGGGCGCCGACCTCGCCAGCCGCCGTGCTTTGCAGCTGACCGGCGCACCGCTCTCCGAAGGCGTCGGGCTCGGCCATGTCGTGCTGCACGAGCCGCGGGTGGTGGTGAAGACCCTGATCGCCGACGATGTCGGCCGCGAGACCGATCGCCTCGACAATGCCATCGTCGGCCTGCGCGATGCGATCGACGCCATGCTCGACCGCGGCGACCTCGCCCGCGCCACCGAGACGCTCGACGTGCTCGAAGCCTATCGCATGTTCGCGCAGGATCGCGGCTGGATCACCAAGATGCGCGAGGTCATCGCCACCGGCGTCACCGCCGAGGCGGCGGTGCAGCGCGTGCAGTCCGATACGCGAGCACGCATGCAGCGCGTCGCCGATCCGATCCTGCGCGAGCGTCTCTACGATCTCGACGATCTCGCCAATCGCCTGCTGCGCCAGCTCACCGGCGACGGACATCACGTCCCCTCCGAGTCCATGCCCAAGGATGCAGTGCTGGTGGCGCGCTCGATGGGGCCGGCGGCCCTGCTCGACTATTCGCGCGACAACCTGCGCGGCCTCATTCTCGAGGAGGGCGGGCCGACCAGCCATGTCGCCATCGTGGCGCGGGCACTCGGCATTCCCACCGTGGGCGAGGTCGAGGGCATCACCAGCCTGGTCGAGCAGGGCGATGCCATCATCGTCGACGGCTCGGTCGGCGAAGTCCAGGTGCGCCCGGCCCCGGATGTCGAGCATGCCTATGCCGAGAAGGTGCGCTTCCGGGCCAAGCGCCAGGAGCAATATCTCGCCCTGCGCCACAAGCCCAGCCGCACCCGCGACGGCTGCGATATCAAGCTCTATATCAATGCCGGCCTCCTGGTCGACCTGCCGCACATCAAGGAAAGCGGCGCCGACGGCATCGGGCTGTTCCGCACCGAGCTGCAGTTCATGATCGCCTCGCAGTTCCCGCGCACCGGCGAGCAATATGCGCTCTACAAGGCCGTGTTGGAGGCTGCCGGCGACCGGCCGGTCACCTTCCGCACCCTCGATATCGGCGGCGACAAGGTGCTGCCCTATATGCACCAGATCGAGGAAGAGAACCCGGCGCTCGGCTGGCGCGCCATCCGCCTCGGCCTCGACCGTCCCGGCCTGATGCGCTCGCAGCTCCGCGCTTTGCTGCAGGCCGCCGCCGGGCGCGAGCTCAGGGTGATGTTCCCGATGATCTCGGCCTCCGAGGAATTCGACCAGGCGCGTCAAGTGGTGGAGCGCGAGATTACCTTCCTGCGCCGCCACGGCAAACCCCTGCCCGATCTCGTCAAGCTCGGCGCCATGGTGGAAGTGCCGAGCCTACTGTTCCAGCTCGACGAGATCCTGCAGCGCACCGATTTCCTGTCCGTCGGCTCGAACGATCTCTTCCAGTTCCTCTATGCGGTCGATCGCGGCAATGCGCGCGTGGCGGGCCGTTTCGACACGCTCTCACCTTCGGTGATGCGGGCCCTGAAGATGATCGCCGATAAATCCAACGCGGCCGGCGTGCCGGTGACGCTGTGCGGCGAGCTGGCCTCCAAGCCGCTGGAGGCGCTTGCCCTGATCGGCCTCGGCTTCCGGCAATTGTCGATGACGCCGTCGGCCATCGGCCCGGTCAAGGCCATGCTGCTCGAGATCGACGCAGCCGAGATCATGGAGCTCGTCGATCACCATCTCAAGCCGGAAGCGGACAGGCCGCTGCGCCTTGCTCTCAGGGAATTCGCCGCCGAACGCGGCATTCCGTTATAGCGAGGCTGCCCTGGGAGCGCGGACGTCCTCGTCCGCTTTTTCTCCCCATGCACATCGTTTCCAGATGCGGACAGGATGTCCGCGCTCCGACACTCCCAGGACCGCCCTATGCTTCCCCTCGACCGCCTTGATGCCCTGCTTCGCCGCCGCGATTTCGTCGAGGCCGAGCTCGCCTCCGGCCCGGACGCCGATACCTATGTGACCCTGGCGCGCGAACTTGCCGAGCTCGATCCCGTTGCCGCGCTCATCCGCGAATGGCAGGGCGCGCAGGACGAGTTGAAAGGCGTCGAGGCCATCATCGCCGAGCCGGCCATGGCCGGCGAGATGGCCGAGATGGCGGAGGAGGAGCGCAAGACTTTGCTCGAGCGCCTCGGCGAGTTGGAGACGGCGATCAAGCTTTCACTGCTGCCCAAGGATGCCGCCGACGAAAAATCCGCCATCCTGGAGGTGCGCGCCGGCACCGGCGGCGACGAAGCCTCGCTCTTCGCCGGCGATCTCCTGCGCATGTATATGCGCTATGCCGATCTCCAGGGCTGGAAGACCGAGATCCTGTCCGAATCCGAAGGCACCATGGGCGGCTACAAGGAAATCGCGCTGGCCATCAGGGGCAAGGGCGTGTTCGCCAAGCTGAAATTCGAATCCGGCGTGCATCGGGTGCAGCGCGTGCCGGTGACGGAAGCCGGCGGGCGCATCCACACCTCGGCTGCCACGGTCGCGGTCCTGCCCGAGGCCGAGGAGGTCGACATCGCCATTGAGGAGAAGGACCTCAAGGTCGACGTCTTCAGGGCCTCCGGCGCGGGCGGCCAGCACGTCAATACCACTGACAGCGCCGTGCGCATCACCCATCTGCCCACCGGTATCGCCGTGGCGGTGCAGGCAGAGCGCTCCCAGCACAAGAACCGGGCGCAGGCCATGGCGATGCTGCGCGCGCGCCTCTACGAAGCTGAACGCGAACGCGTCGACAGTGCCCGCGCCGCCGATCGGCGCGACCAGGTCGGTTCCGGCGACCGTTCCGAACGCATCCGCACCTATAATTTTCCGCAGGGACGCCTGACCGACCATCGCATCGGCCTCACCCTCTACAAGCTCGACCAGATCATCGCCGGCGACGCCCTCAATGAAGTGATCGACGCGCTGGTGACTGAGAACCAGGCGAGGCTCCTCGCCGCCAGCGAGGCAAGGGCGTGAGCACGCTCGGCGGCCTTTACCGGGAACTCCTCGCTGCCTTCCGCACTGCCGCACTGCCCACGCCCGAACTCGATGCCCGCTGGCTGGTGGCTGGAGCCACCGGCCTGCCGGCGACCGCAATCACGCTTTCCCCCGACGGCCCTGTGACGGTCGAGGCTGCGGAGAAGGCCCGCTCCTTCCAGGCCCGGCGCCTGCAGGGAGAACCGGTGGACCGTATCCTCGGGCACCGGGAGTTCTGGAGCCTGGAATTTCGCCTGGGCCCAGCCACGCTGTCGCCAAGGCCGGATACGGAGACGATCGTCGAGACCTGCCTGTCCCTCTTGCCCGACCGCGAAGCGGCCTACCGCCTGCTCGATCTCGGCACCGGCACCGGCGCCATCCTGATCGCCCTGCTGCATGAAAGACCGCGCGCGAGCGGGATCGGGATCGACCAGGCGGCCGACGCCCTGACGGTCGCAGGCCTGAATGCCACCGACAACGGCGTTGCCGATAGAGCCGATTTCCGGCTGGGAAACTGGATGGAGGGCCTGGAGGATGAAGTCGACCTCATCGTCTCCAACCCGCCCTATATCCCTTCCGCCGACATTGCCGGGCTGGAACCGGAGGTACGTGAGCATGATCCCCTGCTCGCGCTCGACGGCGGCCTCGACGGCCTCGATGCCTATCGCCTCATTGCCGCCGACGCCCCTCGCCTGCTGCGCTCCGGCGGGCTGCTGGTCTTCGAGCTCGGCATCGGCCAGGAAGAGGCTGTGGCCGGGCTGATGCGCCGTGCAGGCTTCGAGATGCTCGGTCCGGCGCGCAGGGACCTCGGGGGCGTTCCCCGCGCCTTGGCAGGCAGGTGGCCGGGGAACCCGCGACCGGCCTGATTTGCGCGGATATGCCTTCAACCCGCAGCCTCCCGCAGAAAGCGCTGGAGCCTCGGTACGCAGAAATCCAGGAATACCCTGACGCGATGGGGAATGTTGTCCCCGCCGAAGAAGAGGGCATGCATGTCCTCCTCATCCGGCGCGACGACGTCTGCAAGGATCTCGACGAGGCGCCCCGCCTTGAGATCGTCGCGTATATGATAATCGGCGAGGCGCGCCAGACCTATGCCTGCGACGGCCACGCGGCGCAGCGTCTCGCCATTGTTGGCAAGCAGGGTCGTGCGGACGGCGCGGTCCACGATACGACCGCTCTCGCTGAGCGGCCACACCGGCACAGCGCGGCGGAAACTGAAGCCCAGGCAATTGTGCCGCACGAGATCGTCGACTGATCGCGGCGTGCCGTGGCGGTCGAGATAGGCAGGAGCGGCGACGATCAGACGTCGCGAGGTGCCGATACGACGTGCCCGCAGGCGCGAATCGGGCAAGGCGCCCACACGGAAAGCGACGTCGATGCGCTCCAGATAGAGGTCGAGCTTTTCTTCCGAAAGCGCCAGGTCGACGGCAATCTCCGGATAGGCCTGCCAGAAGGCCGGCAGGATCGGCTCGATCGCCATTGCCCCGAAGGCCAGCGACGTCGTCACGCGCACGGTGCCGGTGGGCGTGACGGCTTGCCCGCTCAAATCCCGCTCGATCGCATCGAGATCGTCGATGACGGCGCCGCCGCGCTCGTAATAGGCCCGTCCCTCCTCGGTGAGAGACAGGCGCCTGGTGGAACGCTCGAACAAGCGCAATCCCAGGCGCGCCTCGATCCGCGCGATCAGCTTGCTCACAGTGGAGGGCGTCATGCGCAGCTGCCGGGCGGCACGCGAATAGCTGCCTGTTTCGACGACCAGCCGGAACACCTGCATTTCGCCGAAGCGATTGTCCATGGTCGGGCCTCTCTCATTGATGAAACGATTTCATAAATAAGGTGATCCCGGGCGCCTTTCCAGCGCTCGTCGACGAGCCCATTTCCATCCCGACTTCAGCAGCGGCCAGGCAGGGGGCTCCTGATCGAGCCACGGGCACGATCAGGCGGACTCCGCAGAATATCCAACCCCGCCTGGGCCGCGGCTGACTGGAACCGATGAAATCGAAAGTCGAGACGCAATGGATGCCATGGCCGTACAACCACGCACCCCCAACACCGATACACCTTCCAGCTTCTGGCCGTTGACGGCCCTGGCCATCGGGGCCTTCGGCATCGGCACCACCGAATTCTCGCCGATGGGCATGCTGCGCGACATCGCGCAGGGTGTCAGCGTCGACATCCCGACGGCTGGCCTGCTGATCAGCGCCTATGCCATCGGCGTGATGGCCGGTGCTCCCCTCATGACGCTGTTGCTGGCGCGTTTACGCAAACGCACGGCCCTGATCGCCTTGATGAGCATCTTCGCGCTCGGCAATCTGCTGGCCGCGATCGCACCGGGTTATTGGACCCTGATGGCCGCCCGCATCATCACCAGCCTCAATCACGGAGCCTTCTTCGGCCTGGGTTCCATCGTTGCTGCCAGCCTCGTGCCGCGTGAACGCCAGGCCAGCGCCATTGCCGCAATGTTCCTGGGCCTGACCATCGCCACTGTCGGCGGCGTACCGGCAGCCACCTGGATCGGCCAGGCCATCGGCTGGCGGCAGACCTTCGCAGCGACGGCCCTGCTCGGGCTGGTGGCCATCCTGGCGCTCTTCCTCGCCCTGCCGAAGGGGGAGCCCGGCCGCATGCCCGACATTCGCCGGGAGTTCGGCGCCATCGCCCAGCCCAGCGTGCTGACCGCCATGGCCGCGACCGTGATGGGAGCAGGTGCCATGTTCGTGCTCTATACCTATGTGACTTCGGTCCTGATCGAGATTACCCACGCCGGGGCCGGCTTCATCACCCTCGCCCTTGCCCTGATCGGCATCGGCCTGACCCTGGGCAACGCGCTGGGCGGGCGCCTGGCCGACTGGTCACTCGACGGTGCCGCCAGGCTCTCGCTCGCGGCCCTCGGCCTGATCATGGCTGTGTTGCCGCTCGCCCTGACCTCCCGCTATGGCGCCGCCATCGGCCTCATGGTCTGGGGCATGGCCGCCTTCGCCATCGTGCCGCCTCTGCAGATGCGGGTGATGCAAGTGGCATCGGCCGCGCCGGGCCTGGCCTCCTCGATCAATGTTGGCGCCTTCAATCTCGGCAACGCCCTTGGCGCGGCTATCGGCAGCGCGACCCTCAGCCTGGGCCTGGGCTATGCTGCCATTCCGATTGCCGGCGGATTGCTGGCCCTTGTCGGCCTCGCCCTCACCTTCGTCGGCACCGAGAAGGCAACCAAGCCGGAGGTTTGGTCCGACTGCCCCGACCCGACCTGAGGCCATTGCCGCGAGACAGGACCCGGGCACGGCGAGACCCAGGGCCTACCTGCTCCCTTGCTGTCTGGGCTTTCCGCCATTCTCGGCCTCGCAGCCAAAAGAAAACCCCGCCGAAGCGGGGTTTTCCGTATGTCTGATGGGGAAACGCCTCAGGCGGCGGCTTCCTCTTCTTCCTCGGTCGCATCGTCGAACTCGGCCTCGGCTTCCTTGGCACCACCGCGCTTGGGACCCTTGGCGAGATTGGCTTCGATCACCTTTACGGCCTCGGAATCGATGAGGTCGTCGACGGCGGCCAATTCGCGCGCCATACGATCGAGAGCCGCTTCATAGAGCTGACGCTCGGAATAGGACTGTTCGGGCTGAGCATCGGAGCGATAGAGATCGCGCACGACCTCGGCAATGGCGATCAGATCGCCCGAATTGATCTTGGCTTCGTATTCCTGCGCACGGCGCGACCACATGGTGCGCTTGATGCGGGCACGGCCCTTGAGCGTTTCGAGCGCCTTGGCGACCACGGCCGGTTCGGACAGCTTGCGCATGCCGACGGAAGCGATCTTGGTGGTGGGCACGCGCAGCGTCATCTTGTCCTTGGAGAAGGAAATCACGAACAGCTCAAGCTTGAAACCGGCTACTTCCTGCTCGTCGATCGACACGATTTTGCCGACGCCATGCGAGGGGTACACAATGCTCTCGCCCGTCTTGAAACCCTGCTTCGTGGACGTCTTCTTCGCTGTCGTCATGACGCTTCAACGCTCCTATCATTGGCGGATGCCGAATCGGCAGCCGCACCAAACCACGGGCAGGCTCACGCCTGTTGCCGCAAACACCATTCGACAGTGAAACCAGGCCAAAGCTTCAAGAGCCGCCGCGAGGAACGTCGAAATGAAGGACGGTCAAAAATTCCATGTATCTATCGGCGCTACCCGCACCGACCGACTGAGGTCCCTTGAAGCTGAGCACAAAAAAATTGCCCCTGTGCGGAGCAGCGGCGGGGTAACTCGGTCTCTCTCTTGACCATGCCCCTGTATATACCAAAAATCGGCAAAAATCAACGCTTTTACACGCCAAAACGGCGCGTAAAGCGCTCGTTAAGGTTGATACTGCGCGGTTTTTGTGAATAGCCGCTATGCAAAAAGCGCCGGGCGGTCCAAAGGGTGCCTCGACAGATGCCCGCTGCCGAAGCCCCTAAAACGGGCAGCCATGCTACCCGTGCAGGGGAAACCGAACCCTGTCGGATTCGGCCGGAATTTGCAATCAGGCGTCGCCCTGGCCCGGTTCCGGCGAGAGCAGCGGCAGCTTGTCCGGCTTGCCGTCCCACTCCTTGGCATCGGGAAAACCGTCACGCTTGACCGTGATGTTGGGCCAGCTCTGCGCGAATTTCGCATTCAGCTCGAGCCAGGCCTCCAGGCCCTTTTCGGTATCGGCCTTGATGGCATCCGCCGGACATTCGGGCTCGCAGACACCGCAATCGATGCATTCGTCGGGATGGATGACGAGAAAATTCTCACCCTCGTAGAAACAGTCCACCGGGCAGACTTCCACGCAGTCCATGTATTTGCACTTGATGCAGTTCTCAGTGACCACGTAGGTCATGCCAGAAAATCCCGAAAGTTTATAATCTTGCTAAAACTGCCTAGCCGAACTGCGCCGACGGTTCAAGGCGCGCTTGCACAGAGCAGCCATTCGCCGCGGTAGAGGCTTTGACTCAGTTCATCACAAACGGAGCACTGGACCTGTCCTCTACCCGGCCTGTCCTGCGTCTCCGGCGCCCGGCCGAGGCGAGAGCAAGGCGAGCTTGCCAAGCTCGCCGTCCCATTGTTTAGCATCCAATGGCGGCTCGCGCCGCGCCGTGATCTCCGGCCAGAGATGGGCATAGCGCGCGTTCAATTCAACCCAAGCCTCCAATCCGCGCTCCGCATCGGAGCGGATGGCATCCGCCGGACAGGCCGGTTCGCAGATGCCGCAATCGATGCATAATAGGGGATCGATGACGAGCATATTCTCGCCTTCCCGGAAGCAATCGACCGGGCACTCGGCCACGCAGTCCATATATTTGCATCTGATGCAGTTTTCGGTGACCACATAGGCCATGGCGCCGTTCCATCCGGAGAGAGCCCTCAGTGGAACGGCCGGTTATGGCGCGCCTAAGGCGCAATTGCGGTCACAAGAGATCGCGGGGGATTTTCTCGTACCAGCGGCGCTCGGCGGCCAGCTCGCCATTGGCTGAGGCCCTGAGTTCGCCCTCCAGGATGAAATCGGTGGCGGTCGCCTGCATCGCGGTCTTCACCTCGATGCGGATCTGCCAGCCCTCGCGCCCCATCTCATAGCTCTCGCTGAGGCGGTAGCGCGCACTGAGAGGGTCATCGCCCCTGACGGTCAGCTCGCGCCGGAGGCTGTGGGAGAGCGTGGTGTCGATCTCGTCGAAGCGCAGCACGCCCTCGCCGAACAGGCCGCCCTCCCCTTCCGTGACATAGGTAGCCGTATCCGTCAGCAGGTCGAGCGAGGTGGTACGCGCCATGCGGCCTTCGGCGACCTTGGTCGTCGGGGTGAGGGCAGCGCTCAGCGCCGGCTCGAAGGCAACGACGGGGTCGTTCGCGCGGGCCTGGCGCACCGGGAGGGCCAATCGGCCCGGGCAGCGCAGGGTGAGCGTCACCGGTTCGGGCGCCGGCCAGATCAGCGGCCAATAGGCGGTCGACAGGGCAAGCCGGAGGCGATGGCCCGGCGCGAGGGCATAGCCGCAATCGCTGAGCTTGAGGCGGATGGGATAGAAGCGGCCAGGCACCAGCGCCTCGGGCTCGGCATGGCTGTCGCGGTGGGTCAGGTTGAACACCGCATAGGCGATACGGCGCGAGGAGCCGTCCGGCGCAACGTCGCAGAGCCTGGCGCAGAGCTGGGCCAGGGGCTTGTCGGAAGCAATCTCGACCTCGATCTCCGGGGCGCCGAGCAGTTCGAGCCGTTCGGTCAGGACTTCGCCATCGAAACAGCAGGAGAAGGCGTCGTCATGGCGCTGATCGGCTGGCTCCTCGCCGGTGACGCCGGTACCCATCCATTCCCCGGCTGCCGCTCCCGTCCAGGCCGGCGAGGTGAAGGCGATCTCGCTGGCCGGTCCAGCTTCAACCGCCAGGGTGCCCGGCGCCAGATGGACGGTCTTGGCGACGATCGCCGGCGAAGGCCATGTCGCCTCGCCGACGAAGCGGCCAGGCACCGGATCGCGACGACCAGGCGGCGTCCACTCCTCGACGAAAGCCCGCATCATCGGTTCGGCCATGATGCCGCGATCCGTCCCCTTCAGCCAGTGATCCCACCAGCGGGTTGCTTCCTGCAGGAAGCCGATGGCCGGCCCCGGCACGCCGTCCTGCGGATAGATATGGGCCCAGGGCCCAATCAGGCCGAGCCTGGGTACGGTGAGGCCCTCGAGCAGGCGGGGAATGGCATTCGTATAGGCATCGCCCCAGCCCCCGACGGCGAAGACCGGGCATTGTACCGCCGAGAAATCCTCGCAGATCGAACCGTGCCGCCAATAGGCGTCGCGCCTCTGATGCGCGAGCCAGAGCGCCGGGAAGAAGGGCAGATGGTCGAGGCGGTACTGCCATTGCGCTCGCCAGGCCTCGCCGACCAGCGCCGGATCGGCCGGCCTGGCCTGATAGGCCAGCATGATCGAGCCCCACCACAGATTGTCGTTGAGCAAGGTGCCGCCCATGAAATGGATGTCGTCGGCGTAACGGTCATCGGTGGAGCAGACGGTGATGATGGCCTTGAGGGCCGGCGGGTTGAGCGCCGCGACCTGCAGGCAATTGAAGCCGCCCCAGCTCTTGCCCATCATGCCGACGGAGCCCGAGCACCAGGGCTGGGCCGCGAGCCAGGCGATCACCTCGCAGGCATCGTCGAGTTCGCGCTGCAGATATTCATCCTCGAGCAGGCCGTCGGACTCGCCGCTGCCGCGCATGTCGACGCGGATGGCGGCATAGCCATTGGCTGCGAACCAGCCATGCATCGGCTCGTCCCGCCCGCGCGTGCCGTCGCGCTTGCGGTAGGGGATATATTCGAGGATCGCCGGCACCGGCTTGGCTTCGGCATCCTCGGGCAGCCACAGGCGCGCGGCAAGCCGGGTACCATCGGCGAGGGGAATGAAGAAATGTTCGATCGTGCGGACTGGGGACATTGGAAAATACTTCAAGAAAAACGAACGAAAGGGCCGGTCAGAAGACCGGCCCTTTCAACGAACCATTGGATCACGCCACCTTGCGGCTGGCGAGAATATTGTCGAGCCAATGCGTATCCATCTCCGGCACGGAGCTGATCAGTTTCTCCGTATAGGGATGGAACGGCGGGGCGAAGATATCCGCCGTCGGCCCCTGGGCGATGATCTCGCCCTTGAACATCACCGCCGTGCGATGGGCGATGCGGCGCACCGTGCCGAGATCGTGGGTGATGAAGATGTAGGCGAGGCCGAGATCGTCCTGCAGCTTCTTGAGGAGCTTGAGCACGTCCTCCGCCACCAGCGGGTCGAGCGCGGAGGTCGGCTCGTCGCAGATGATCACCTCCGGCTCGGCGGCGAGGGCGCGGGCGATACACACACGCTGCTTCTGCCCGCCCGAAAGCTGGCCGGGCCGGCGATCCGCGAACTCCTCCGGCAGGCCGACCTGCCGCAGCAGTTCGAGCACGCGCTTGCGCACGTCGCCGGCCGAGCGGTTGAAGTAGAAGCTCACCGGGCGCCCGATGATCTGCCCCAGGGTCTGGCGCGGATTGAGCGCCACATCCGGCATCTGGTGCACCATCTGCAGGCGTCGCAGGATGTCCTTGCTGCGCTGGGGCAGTGCCGGCGGCAGGGTCTTGCCGTTCAGCGAGACATCGCCCTCCCAGCGCGGCAGCAGGCCGACAATGATGCGCGCGATCGTGCTCTTGCCGGAACCGGACTCGCCCACCACCGCCAGCGTCTCGCCTTTGGCGAGCTTGAAGGAGGCGTTCTTGACGATGGCAACCGGGCCATAGCCAGCGGTGACGTTGGTCATGGAGAGTACGGGCTCGGCGCCCTCCGCCGGCGCGGTCAGCTGGAGATGCTCGGCCTCGCGCCGCTCGTTCACCAGAGCGCGGGCATAGTCGGTCCGCGGCGCCTCCAGTACCTGCTGGGCTTCGCCGACCTCGACGGTCTTGCCATGGCGCAACACCATGATGCGATGGGCGATCTGGGCCACCACGGCAAGGTCATGCGTGATGTAGAGGCCGGCCGTGCCGAATTCCCGGATGAGGTCGCGCAAGAGCGCCAGCACCTCGATCTGGGTGGTGACGTCGAGCGCCGTGGTCGGCTCGTCCAGCACGATCACATCGGGCCGGCAGCTCATCGCCATCGCGGCCATGGCACGCTGGAGCTGGCCGCCCGAGACCTGGTGGGGGTAACGATCGCCGATCGTGTCGGGATTGGGCAGCTGCAGGATGCGGAAAAGCTTGCGGGCATAGGCTTCCGCTTCCGGCCGCGTCATCACGCCATGCACGACCGGCGCCTCGCAGACCTGGTCCATCAGCGTCATGGCCGGGTTGAAGGAGGCGGCGGCGCTCTGGGCTATATAGGCGATGCTCTTGCCACGGAAATTACGGCGCTGCGCGGCGGTGGAGGCGCGCAGCTCGGTACCGTCGAGCTTGATCGAGCCGCCGGTGATGCGCATGCCGGCCCGTGCATAGGCCATCGACGCCAGGCCGATGGTCGACTTGCCGGCACCGGATTCGCCGATGAGGCCGAGGATTTCGCCCCGCCGCAGCGTCACGTCGACATTGTCGACGAGAACGCGGCCGGTGATGGTCTCGACCCTGAGCTTTTCGAGTTCGAGGATCAGATCGGAAGAGGTCTTGTCGTTTGCCATCTCAGCCCCCTTACATTTCCGCCTGCGCGCCGGACGGGCGGGCATCGATCGACAGGAACCAATCGACCACCAGATTGATGCCGATGGTGAGGAGAGCAATGGCGGCAGCCGGATAAAGGGCCGCTGCCCGCCCGAGCTTGAGGCTGGTGATGTTGTCGCGCACCATGCCGCCCCAGTCCGCATAGGGCAGGGGCACGCCGAGGCCGATGAAGCTCAGCGCGGCGATGAACAGGAAGTTGAAGCAGAAGCGCAGGCCGAACTCCGACATCAGCGGTGCTGCGGCATTGGGCAGGATCTCGCGCCAGACCACCCACCAGATGCCCTCGCCGCGCAGCCTGGCCACCTCGACGAAATCGAGCGAGGCGAGGTTCATGCCGAGCGCGCGGGCGAGACGATAGACGCGGCTGGAATCGAGGAAGGCGATGGTCAGCACCAGCGAAGTCAGGGTCTGGCCGAAGATCGACAGAATGATCAGCGCCCAGATCAGCAGCGGCACCGACATGACGATGTCGACGGTTCGCGAGAGCACGGCATCGATCCAGCGCCCCGTCACGGCCGCTACCAGGCCGAGCGTGATGCCGATGGCGAAGGACAGGATGGTGGTGACCAGGGCGATGCCGATGGTGAGGCGGGCGCCGTAGATCAGGCGGGTGAGCATGTCGCGGCCGATCTGGTCGGTCCCCAGCCAGCTGGTCGCTGAAATCGTCGCCCAGGTCTTGCCGACGGTCTGCGTCTCCGAATAGGGCGCGAGCCAAGGGCCGGCTATGGCGACGACGACATTGAGCGCGATGATGAACAGGCCGATGACGGCGGTGAGCGGCGCCTTGTGTCCGAAAATGACCATGCTGCCCTCTCTACCGGGGATGCCGCAGACGCGGATTGAGGATGATCGCCAGCACGTCGGCAATCGTATTGAGGATGATGAACACGGCCGCAAACAGGATGCCGCAGGCCAGGATCGCCGGCACGTCGCGCTTGGTCACCGCGTCGATCATGTATTGGCCGACGCCAGGATAGGTGAACACCTTCTCGATGACGACCACGCCGACCACCAGATAGGCGATGTTCAGGGCCACCACCGAGATGATCGGCGAGGCCGCGTTCGGCAGCGCATGCTTGGTGACGACGCGGGCCCGCGTCAGGCCCTTGAGGAAGCCCATTTCGACATAGGGCGTCGACATGATCGACAGCACCGAATTGCGCGTCATGCGCATCATATGCGCGGTGACCAGGCAGGTCAGCGCCACCGCCGGCAGGAAAGTCACGTAGAGGCGCGTGAAAAAGCCCATGTCGGGGTTGACGGCCGCCAGAGGCGGGAACCAGCGCCAATAACCGGCGAAGAGCAGGATCAGCACGCCGCCGATGAAGAACTCCGGCAGCGAGATGGCGATCAGCGCCAGCACGTTGGCGGCCCGGTCAGCCAGACGTCCCTCGGTGATGGCGCAGGTGATGCCGGTGATGACCGCGAGCGGCACGGCGATCACGGCGGCGTAGCAGGCCAGGAACAGCGTGTTGGTGAAACGCGGCCACAGATCGTTCACGATGACGTTCTGGTTGGTATAGGACCGGCCGAAATCAAAATGGGTGATGATGTTCCACAGCCAGCTCAGATAGCGCTGCCAGGCCGGCACATCGAGGCCAATGCTGCGTTCGAAAGCGGCTTTGGTTTCCGCCGTTGCGGCCTGGCCGAGCACGGCATCCGCCGCATTTCCCTGCAGGTTGAGGGTTAGAATAAACAAGATGAGGGAGATGGCGAAGAGCGTCGCCACCCCCTGGACGATGCGCCAACCGATAAGACGTCCCACAATGTGCCCTTTCGACCTGTTGCCGACGGAGGCCGGGCACGCTGCAGTTCCCCCCGCACGCGCCCGTCCCTCTGCAGTATGAAAGGAAAAGAGCGAGGCGCCTCACGCGCGTCGCCCCCGACACGCCCTGCGGTCTGGCGGCTACGCCAGGATTCGCAAGGACACGTCGAAACAAGGAGCAGGGGCGAAGCAGCGTTTGTCGCCAAACGCCCCCGGCTCCAGAGCTCTCAGGCGAACCAGCCCTTTTCGGCGACACGCTGGTCGCACATGTCGTAGCGCGGATGCGGCGCCGTCCCCATGATCTTCTTGGAGTAGGCGTCGAGATAATCGCCGACCGCGTAGCAGACCATGCCGCCATCGTCGTGGATCATCTTCTGGCATTCCGAGTAGATCTGTGCGCGCTTGGCATCGTCGGTCTCGACGCGGGCGGAGATCAAGAGCTTGTCGAATTCCGGCCGCTTCCAATGGGTGTCGTTCCAATTGGCGGTGGACAGGAAGGTCTGCGACAGCTGCAGATCGATGTTGGGGCGCCCGCCCCAGTAGACTGCGCAGAAGGGTTCCTTCAGCCAGATATTCGACCAGTACCCATCGCCCGAAACGCGCGTGACGGTCAGGTCGATGCCCGCCTGCTTCATGGCTTCCTGGTAGAGCAAGCCAGCGTCGGTTGCGCCGTTATAAGCGCCTTCCGAAACCTTGAGTTCCAGCTTGGGGCTGCCGGCCTTCTTGTAGTGGAAGGCGGCTTTCTCCGGATCGTAGGGCGTCTGCGGCACGTCCTTGGCATAGTATTTGTGCGACGGGCTGATGGTGGTGTCGTTGCCGACGGTGGCATAGCCCTGGTAGACGGTGTCGACGATCTTCTTGCGGTCCATGCCGTATTTGAGCGCCCAGCGCAGGTCCGCATTGGTATAGGGGTCGGTGTCGCATAGCGCCACGAAGGCAAAGCGGTTGCCGGTGCCCTTGCTCTGCACCACGCTCACGTCGGGCGAGGAGGTCACGATGTCCATGGTCTTGGCATCGAGACGGTTGATGGCATCGACCTGGCCTGAGATCAGGGCCTGCAGGCGCGACGCCTGGTCCTGGATGTATTGCAGCTCGATACCATCGAAATTGCCGCGTCCAGGCTTCCAGTAATTGCCGGTGTTCTTGGTGACCACGCGCACGCCGGGCTCGAACACTTCGAGCTTGTAGGCACCGGTGCCGACCAGCTTGGAGAAGTCACTATAGCCGTTGGGCACGCACAGGACGTGATAATCGGAAAGGTTGTAGGGCAGGTCGAGATTGCCCTCGGACAAGGTGATCTGAATCTGGTTGGCGCTGAGCTTCTTGACGTCGGTGATCGAGCTCAGCAGATCCTTGGCGGCGGACTTGGTGTCGCCGCGATGCAGGTTGATCGAATAGATCGCATCATCGGCATCGAGCGTCTTGCCATTGTGGAACGTCACGTCCTTGCGGATGTTGAAGATCCATTCCTTGGCGCCGGGCTTGTATTCCCAGCTTTCGAACAACTCGCCCTTGGGCAGTCCGTCATCGCCGATTTCGACGAACCCGTTGCAGATCTGGTAGCCGTAGGAAATCGGCACGGAATCGGCATAGGTGCGAGGATCGAGACTGTCGGAGGCCGAACCGCCCTCCATGCCCAGCTTCAAGGTGCCGCCCTTCTTGGGGGTATCAGCCGCCAGGGCCGAGCCGCCGAGCGCGCCCAGGCCACCAAGGCTCAAACCGAGCGCAGCAGCGCTCTTCATCAATTCGCGGCGGTCGAGGATCAGGCCCGATCCCTGCGTAAAGTTCTTACCCGTCATGTCAATGTTCCCTGCGGCTCGCCTGTATGGAATTTGCGCTCGTTGCCCGAGCGTTCGACCTGCCCACTATCGTGTCCTGCAAGCCGCTGTGCAAGAGACCTACAAACGACATCAAATGACAGCAGGGCGACGTTCTTTCATTTTCATGAAACCCAAATCAGGCTCGATTTGCGAATTTGAACGTCGGGTAAAGCCCAATTTTCAATTAGCAGGCCTAATTTTCGTCAATTTCGGCCAAAAAGGATCTCGCCCGGCGCGAGCGACAACGGATGATATCGGATCCATCCGCCCATAAACAGAAAACCCCCGGCCATGCGGCCGGGGATCGGATCTTGCGTATGCCATCACGTCAGCTGTGATAGGCGCGTTCACCATGTTCGACGATATCGAGGCCTTCGGCCTCCGTCTGGCGGTCGACACGCAGGCCGACGACGAGATCGACCAGCTTGAACAGAATCGCCGAGCCCACGCCCGTCATCACGATGGTGAAGGCAACCGCCTCGACCTGCACCCAGAGCTGGGCGCCCATCGTCACGCCATCGGCATAGCCGACGCCACCCAGCGACGGCGATGCCAGCACGCCGGTGCCGAGAGCGCCGAGGATACCGCCGATGCCATGCACGCCGAAGACGTCGAGGCTGTCGTCATAGCCGAAGGCATTCTTCACGGTCGTCACGAAGAAGAAGCAGACGATACCGGCGATGAAGCCAAGCGCGATGGCGCCGGCCGGACCGACGAAGCCGGCTGCGGGCGTCACCGCCACCAGGCCGGCGACCGCACCCGAGACCGCACCCAGCATCGAGGGCTTGCCATGCGTGAACCATTCGACCAGCGACCAGCCCAGGATAGCGCCCGCCGTGGCGACGAAGGTGGTCATCATGGCCAGGCCCGCGCTGGCGCCGGCCGAGAGGGCCGAACCGGCGTTGAAGCCGAACCAGCCGACCCACAGCATGCCGGCACCGACCCAGGACAGAGTGAGCGAATGGGGCGGCATCTGTTCCTTGCCGAAGCCGGTGCGCTTGCCGATCATCAGGCAGCCCACCAGGCCGGCGACACCGGCATTGATGTGCACGACGGTACCGCCGGCGAAATCGAAGGCGCCCAGCTTGAACAGCCAGCCCGTCGACTGCCACACCGAATGGGCGACCGGGATGTAGATGAAGGTGACCCAGAGCAGACAGAACAGCACCACCGCCGAGAACTTCATGCGCTCGGCGAAAGCGCCGACGATGAGGGCAGGCGTGATCGCCGCGAAGGTCATCTGGAAGCAGACGAACACATATTCAGGAATGGTGCCGCTCAGCGTGTCCTTGGTGATGCCGGCGAGGAAGGCCTTGGAGAAACCGCCGAAGAGGGGACCGCCGTCGCTGAAGGCGAGGGTGTAGCCGTAGAAGACCCAGATCACCATCACCACCGAGGCGACGATCAGCACCTGCATGAGGATGGAGAGCATGTTCTTGGCGCGCACCAGGCCGCCATAGAACAGGCCGAGGCCCGGCGCGATCATCATCAGCACCAGCGCGCAGGACACCAGCATCCAGGCCGTGTCGCCCGAGTTCAGGGTGGGCGGCGGCGCTGCGGTCTGGGCGAGAGCGGGGCCCGCAAGCAGCCCGGCGCCCATGAGGGCCATGACGGCGGATTTGAGGAAACGGAGGGAAGTCATCGGGAAAGGATCCTGTCTCATGGGAGTCGAGGGCATCGGCGGCAGACCTAGAGCGCGTCGCCGTCGCGCTCGCCGGTGCGGATGCGCACCGCAGTTTCGATCGGCATGACGAAAATTTTGCCGTCGCCGATCTGGCCGGTCTTGGCGGCCGCCGTGATCGCATCGATCACCTTGGCGACCAGCTCGCTGGGCACCGCGACCTCGATCTTCAGCTTGGGCAGAAAACTCACGGCATATTCGGCGCCGCGGTAGATCTCGGTATGCCCTTTCTGGCGGCCATACCCCTTCACCTCGGTCACGGTCAGACCGTGCACGCCCAGACCCGTGAGGGCATCGCGCACCTCCTCGAGCTTGAACGGCTTGATGATGGCCATCACTATTTTCATGCTGCTCTATCCCCTTAAGGCGTTTTGCAATTTGGCGTCAGACATCCTCTTTCAAGCCGCGTGCCAACTGCCAAACGCCATGCTAAGATCATGAAAAATCACGATAAAAATTACCCCTGCCCAATGTAAGGACCACTCGCTTGCCAAGGGTTGCGCAAATATTAGGCACAATGGCCGTCGTTGCGATATTTTCGAGCAACGTGCACAAGGCGTTCGCTGATCCGTGCGCCGTCCCGGCGGAAGCAGGCGAGAATGTGACGATTGCCGGCAAGGACGAACAGGGCCACCTCCTGCTCGCGGACGGCCGCAGGATAAGGCTTGCGGGCGTGGATCTTTCCTCGCTGAGGCTGCCCGATCTTGCCGATGCCACTGCGACCCTGGTGGGCCCGGCCACGCCCGACAGGCACGGCGCATGGCGCGGAGCGCTCTATTTCGAAGGCCGCGATCTGGCGGCCGATCTCGCAGCCCGCGGCTTGGCGCGCATTCGGCCTTCCGTTGGGGAAGATGTGTGTTACACAGAATTAATGACTGCAGAAGACAATGCCCGCCGGGCTCGGCTTGGCCTCTGGGCCGAACCGGGCTATGCAGTCGCCGATGCGGCGACTCCTGAGGCCGTTGCCCGACACGCCGATGGCTTCGCCATCGTGGCGGGACGCGTGCTGCATGTTGGAGTGACGAAGACGACCGTGTGGATCGATTTCGGCAAAATCTGGCGCGAAGACGTGACTTTGGCGATACCCGCCAAACAATGGCCACGTTTCGAGGCAACCGGTCACACCGCTGCCGCTCTCGAGGGCAGCTATGTCAGGGCTCGTGGCGTCGTGACGATGCGCGACGGGCCCCGCATCGAAATTACCGAGCCGGCGGCGATCGAACAGGTCGCACCGGTGTCGCCGTAGGAGGAGTGGGAAGCTGAGCGAGATGCTGGGGGGCGCGGCGAGACAACCGAACTGGCGGAGGGCTTGCGCCCTGGCGCTTGCGCTCGGCCTGTCGTCTTGCGCCACCGTGGGCGACAACGACCAGGCGGGCGATCTTCCGCGCGCCACGCCCGCAGCCCTTCCGGCCGAAGCCCCGCGTGTCATCGCTCCCCCCAATGCGGAGGACCGCGAAAGCGCCCGCGTTCTCGCTTCCTATGGCGGCGCCTATCGCAACGCCGCCCTGGAACGCTATCTCGACGATCTCGTCCAGCGTCTTGCCGCCCAGTCCGACCGGCCCGACATTCCCTACAAGCTGACGGTGCTGAACGCCTCGTCGATCAACGCCTTCGCCCTGCCCTCCGGCCGGCTCTACGTGACGCGCGGCCTGCTCGCGCTGGCCAATGACGATGCCGAAATCGCGGCCGTGATCGCCCATGAGATGGCGCATGTCTCGGCGCGCCACGCTGCCGCGCGTGCCGATCGCGAGCGCCAATCCCTGGTCGTCTCCAAGGTGGCGAGCATGGTGCACAATCCCGGCCTGGTCTCCTCGAGCCAGAACAGCCTGGCGAGCTTTTCGCGCCAGCAGGAGCTGAATGCCGACGAGATCGGCATTCGCACGATCGCCAAGGCCGGCTTCGATCCCTATGGCGCCGCGCGTTTCCTGACCTCGATGCGCCGGCAGGTGGAGGCGCGTTCGCGCCAGGCGACGCCGGACTTCCTGTCAACCCATCCCTCCACGCCCGAACGTATCGCCAAGGCCAACACCGAAGCTGCCCAATATGGCGCTCCCGGCTCGGGCGAGCATGACAAGTTCCGCTATCTGTCGGTGATCGACGGCATCACCTATGGCGAGGATCCCGCGCAGGGTTATGTGCAGGGCCGTATCTTCTGGCAGCCGCGCCTGGCCTTCACCTTCACCGCGCCCCCCAATTTCACCCTCGACAACACGCCGCAGGCCATTCTCGGTGTCGACGGCAATGGTCGGGCGCTGCGTCTCGACACGGTCAAGACCAAGGATGGCCAGTCGCTATCCGACTATCTTGCCTCGGGATGGATCAGCGGCGTGGACACCTCTTCGGTCTCCACCCTGCGCATCAACGGCAACGAGGCGGCAACCGCCCTCGCCCGTGGCACGGACTGGAGCTTCCGCCTCTATGCCATCCGCTTCGGCAGCGACGTCTACCGCCTGATCCTGGCGGCCCGCGACCTCAACCCCGCCACCGACGCCCTGTTCCAGGAAACCGCCAACAGCTTCCGGCGAATGACGCCGGACGAGCTGCGCAATGTGCGGCCCGAGCATATCGACATCATCACCGTGCGCTCGGGTGACACGCTGCAGTCCCTGGCAGCCCGCATGGCCGGCCCCCAGGACCAGCTCGAGCGCTTCCTGGTGTTGAACGGCTTTGACGAAACCAGCCCGCTCAGGCCGGGCGACCGCGTCAAGGTCGTCACGCAGTAGAGGGCGGTCCACCCCTCATCCGGCTGCCGCCACCTTCTCCCGCAAGGGGAGAAGGGGCTCCATTTGGCAAGGGGCGCGGTCTGGCCGCATGCAAGATTTTGCAGCCCATCCCAATCAAATTCCTTCTCCCCTTGCGGGAGAAGGTCCCGGCAGGGGGATGAGGGGTGCCGCTCGACAGAACGCCATCCTCGGCCTCCTCACCTCAGCCGATAGAACGCCGCGGCATTGTCCCTGAACAGCTTGCGCCGTTCCGACGGCGAGCAGTCATGCGTGATCTCGTCGACGACATGCACCCAGTCGGGATAGGTCCCCGCCAATTCCAGCACGTGCCAGTCCGAGCCGAACATCACGCGCTCGAAACCGAAGCTTTCCAGGGCATGCTCGACATAGGGCGTGATCTCCTGGCGCGTCCAGCTGCGGTGATCGGCCTCGGTGCATACACCCGAGATCTTGCAATGCACGTTGGGCAAGGCAGCGAGCCGCTTCATATCGGCGCGCCAGGGCTCCATTTCGCCCGCCTTGATCGCCGGCTTGCCGATATGGTCGAGCACGAATCGGACATCCGGGCATTGCTGCACCATGCGGACCGCGTTCGGCAGTTGGTGATGCAGGATGCAGATGTCGAAGGAGAGATCGTGGCGGGCCAGCAGCTTGAGGCCGGCCAGGAAACCGGGCTGCAGGCAGAATTCCGGATCGGCCTGGCCCTGGATCAATCGCCTGATGCCACGCAGCGGCTTGTGCTCGCGCAGGCGATCGAGATCTGCCTCGACCGCCGCCCCTTTTTCGAGCGGCAGGCTCGCGACCATGGCGCCGAGCCGAGGCTCGGCCGCCGCAAGCTCGCTGACCCAGGCGGCTTCGTCGAGATGCTGGCCAGCATCGACATCGACTTCCACGAAGACGAAACGTTCGATCTCGACGGGTCTGGCCGCAGCGAACACATCCGCCGGCACCGCCTTCGAGCGCAGGCCTGTGATGCCCTCGGCCCAGGCATAGCCCAGGCGCGCCGGATCGAGCAGATGAACATGGCTGTCGATGATGGGGTAGTCGAGCATGGGGATCTCCGTGGAGGCGCGCCGCCGCGAAACTGCTATTCGCTCAGTTCCTGCAGCCGTTTCTCATATCGTTCTCGTTCAGCGTCGGACTGAAAGGGCAGATGTCGCCATTGGTCATAGAGTATGTCAGCCCGGCAGCAACCTCCCATATCCGGTATTTGCCGCTCCAGGAAAAGGAACTGCTCGTGGATATCCATGGCATGTGCCTGCTCTGTCTGCGCAATCCAGGCCAGGGCACGAATGGCCGCTCCGGTAATCCAGTCGGAAGGCCCGAACAACATCGAATACAACGCCTTGCGCCGCTCCGATATGTCCCACCCCTGGTCGATCTGCGCCAGGACGAGAGCCGCCGTCAATTGGATGCGAGGCACCCACGCCAAGGCCTGATCGTCCTCCGGCACGGCCGGCGGATGGAGCATAACGGCGAGCAGATCCCCTATTGCTTCCACGCCTAATTCGGCGGCGGCGAAGCTGGCCTCGGCGCAATTGGCCTCCATCGAATAGCGCTTGCGCGCCATCGCGGCGATGCGCTCCGAGATCGCCTCGCGAGGCGGATCAACGGCAGCAAATGGCGTTGTACCGTCGTAACGCCATAGGAGGTAGTCGACCGTGGTAAGAGGAACACGAGGATCCGGGCTAGGAATCGCATCGACGCTGATCTCCATCGCCGGGGCTTTGCCGGCGGCGGTACAATCCAGCGCGATGGCCAGCCGATTGCTCGGAGCCTCCAGAGCCGAAAACCCCAGTTTGAATTCGAACCGGTCGCCCTCCGGCCGGCCCGGCGCTGCCTTCGCAAGATCAGAGCGCATCTGACGCCAGCAATTGGCGGTGGCATCATGGAATTGCGGCAAGGCGTCGAAATGGGCGTACCAGATCTGCCTCGCTCTGCCGTTCCCCTCCCTGGCTAGTTCAATGAACTGCTGGTAGCGGGCCTCGCCTCCTTCCAGCTTCCAGTGGCAAAACGCAGCTGAGGCCTTCGCCCAGGGTTGGTCAGCCTCAACGGCGAGCGCACCTTCATACCAGGTCAGGGCATGCTGCCACTGGGCAAGATCGAACCAGGTATCACCAACTTCCAGAAAAGGACTCTCATTGCCCGGCGAAAGCTCGATGGCACGGGCGAAGGCCTCCTGCGATTCCTCGGGACGGTTCAGCCGGCGCAGGACCAAGCCGCGCGCCATCGCCTGATTTTCATCGCTTTGCGCCAACGGCCCGACAGCCACGAGCGCCTCTTCATAGCGGGCAGCCTTGCGCAACAACCCCGCCTTGAACATGGCCTGCAATCCGGACAATTCCCCCGGCAGAGCACGGCAAGCAAGATCCGCCCAGCGCTCGGCCATACGCAACTGCGGCAACGATGCCTTGTGAGGCTCTGGCGCCCTCGTCACGACATAGCCCAGCAGCCTCAGAATGAGATCGGGCGGCAGCGCCTCGACTGCGCCGGAGACTGCCAGCCATTCATGCGCCCATGCATCGAGATAGCGTTTATCATGCATCGCCTCGGTAACGCCGACGAGGTGCCGGAGTGCTTCCTCTACACGTCCCTGGGCGTGCCAGAAATAGGCACGCAAGGCTTCCGTCGCCGCATAGCGCTCGGCGGTTTCGGGGATGAGCCGGTCGAGCCGACTGCCGGCCTTCGCCACATAGCGATCTGCCAACTGGCGCCAATCGGGCCGGCTCGGATCGACCAGCAACAGACAGGCAAGATGATGCGCACCGTGTTTCAGATTTCCGCCGATCTCCAATTCGCCCTCGGCGACGAAGAGATCGAAGTCCGGCGTGCCGATCCGCTGCTCGATCTCGGCCTGATCATGGCTACAACCGGAGGATTCCTCGACTTCGTCGGGCTCGTCCCGCACGGGGACGGCTCGGACGGGCTTACGTTCGAACCAGCGGCGCAACCAGGACATGGGCAGCTTTCAAGGACTTGACTGTGCCTCGAAGAGCTATCGTAGGCGTAACGATACGTAAAGCCTCACCACCCCCGCGCCCTGATCGCCTCCGCCAGGCGGGAGACGTCGGGGCCGCTCGGGCGATCCTCTTCCAGGCGCTCGACATGGGCACGCACGAAATCGCGGATGCGCGCAGTCCCCTGCCCCAGCGCAACCGTACCGCGCAGGTCGATGCTCTGGGCCGCCACAACCAGTTCGCAGGCCGCCAGCACCAGCAGCCGCTCCGCGCTCTCCCCGAGCTTGGTCACCGCCGCCGGCGCGTTGGCGGCATGGTCCTCGACACCGTCGGCGGCATGCAGCAAGGCCAGGGTCGCCGGCTGGGCCCGCGCCCGGATCTCGCCCTCCAGCGCACCGATCGCCTTCTGCAGCGTGGCGAAGCCGGTGCGGCTCTGCCCCATCGGGGTGAGGAAGCGCGGCTGGTCGGAATAGACGGGCGACATCAGCTTCAAGGCGCGCTGTGCCGAGATCGTCGCCACATGGGAGAGCGCCTGCGAGAGCGCCTCGAAGCGCAGGGTGAAGCCGGTCATGTCGAAATTGCCGTTGGACACCAGCTGCCCCTCGACGATCACCGGATTGTCGCCGGAATGGTTGAGTTCGAGCAGCACCATCGCCTCGGCCTCGGCAAAGGCGGTGCGCGCGGCACCGTGCACCGGTGCGACACAACGGAAGGAGAGCGGATCCTGAACCCGCCGGCTCGCCTTGTTGTCGCTGAGCGGGCCGCCGGCCAGCAGGGCATAGATCGCGCGGGCTGCCTCGCGCTGGCCCGGGGCCGGACGGGCCGCGTTCACCGCCTCGGACAGGGGAGTGATATTGGCGCCGAAGGCTTCCATCGACAGGGCCGCGGCGCGGTCGAGCGTATCGAGCGCCAGGCGCGCTTCGGCGAGCGCCAGGGCGCCGCGGCCGGTGGAGGCCGCATTGGCCACCACCAGGGCATGCCCGTCCTTCGGTCCGATCGGCACCGGCTGCAGCCCGGCCCGCCGCAGCGCCTCGGCACCGGACAGGCGTTCGCCGCGATAGTCGGCTTCGCTTTCGCCGAGCAGTGCCAGGGCCATATGGGCAAGCGGTGCGAGATCGGCGGCGCCGATCGAACCGATCGTCGGCACGATGGGATGAAATCCGGCATTGAGGGCCGCGGCCAGCGCTTCCACGACCGTGAGCGACACGCCGGTCTGGCCGACGCTCATGCCGGCGATACGCGCCGCCATCATGGCCCTGACCTCGGCGACCGGCATTTCATCACCCACCCCGACCGCGCGGGCAAAGGCAACGCGGCGCTGGAAGGCGGCAAGATCGTCGGCGGAAAGCCGGGTGTCGACGCCCGCGCCAAGCCCGGTGGTCAGGCCATAGACCGGCTTGTTTTCGGCAATGGCCTGCTCGATCACCGAGCGCGCCGCACCGATGCGTTCGCGGGCGGCCGGCGACAGGATCACATGGCAACGCTCGCGGGCGATGGCGGTGAGCGCATCGATGGTCAGGGGCGCATCGCCGATCACCACAGTTCCGCCGGACATTTTCAGGGTTCCCTCATCACTGTCGGCCCGCGCCATCGTTTGCGTGACCTCGCACCGCCAATCGCATAGAAGGGGACGCATCTCCAAATAAATGTGCATGCCGCGAGGATGAGAATGAGCGCGCTGATCGAACTGTTCTTGTGCCGGAGCGACAATTTCGGCGTGCTGCTTCATGACGAGGCGACCGGACGCACCGCGGCCATCGACGCACCGGAGGCCGAAGCGATCGAAGCCGCCCTCGAACGACGTGGCTGGCGGCTGACCGACATCCTAGTCACCCATCATCACGCCGACCATGTCGAGGGCATCGAGGCGTTGAAGACCTCCTATGGCTGCCGGGTGGTCGCAGCGAAAGCCGATGCCCACCGCATCCCGGCCGTCGACGAAACCGTCGTGGAGGGCGGCACCGTCAATGTCGGCTCGCTCGTGGCCGAGATCATCGACACCCCGGGCCACACGGTGGGCCATATCGCCTACTGGTTCCGGGAGCAGAAGCTGCTGTTTGCCGCCGACACCCTGTTCTCGCTGGGCTGCGGCCGGCTGTTCGAGGGCTCGCCGGCCGACATGTGGCAGTCCCTGCTGAAATTGCGAGCCTTGCCCGACGATACGCAGCTCTATTGCGGGCATGAATACACGCTTGCCAATGCCCGCTTCGCCCTCACGGTCGATCCCGCCAACCAGGCTCTGGCCAGGCGCGCCGCCGAGGTCGAGGCCCAGCGCGGCGCCCACCGCTTCACCCTGCCGGTGCTGCTGGGCGCCGAAAAGCAGGAAAATCCGTTCCTGCGCGCCGACGATCCCGGCGTCGCCAAGGCCGTCGGGCTGGCCGGGGCCGATCCCGTCGCCGTGTTCACCGAACTGCGCGAGCGCAAGAACCGGTTCTGAATACCCTCTTCGACACAATGGAAATGATCATGAAGACCGCCGCCGAGATCATCGCCCTCCTCGACATGCAGCCCCACCCCGAGGGCGGCCACTATGTCCGCACGTTCGAAGACAGCGCCCTTCACGGCGACCGGTCGGCCTCGACCGCGATCTATTACCTGCTCCAGGCCGGCGAACGTTCGCATTGGCATCGGGTCGACGCCGCCGAGATCTGGCACTTCCATGCCGGCGCGCCGCTGGCCCTCGACCTCTCGGCGGATGGAATTGCCACCAAGCGCCTGATCCTCGGCACCGATTTCGCCGCAGGCCAACGGCCGCAGGGCGTGGTACCGACGGGCGTGTGGCAGGCGGCTCGCAGCCTCGGCGACTGGACTCTGGTGGGCTGTACGGTTGCGCCCGGCTTCCGCTTCGAAGGCTTCGAACTGGCCCCGCCCAACTGGGCGCCCGGACAGTGATCCTGCGACGCAATTTGCCATGTACGAACCTGATCTGGAAAGGCGAGGGCCTGCGCTCGGTCGCGGTTGGGCTGACCCTCATTGCCTGCTTCGCGATCCCTGGGGCAGCAGCACGGGCAGATAGAGCGAGGATCGACCCTGCGCAGATCATGCAAATGCAGGAGATCTTGACCCGTGCCATGCGCCCCTGTGTGGCACCCGCGATCGGGCAATCCGGCACCCAATGGGCAACCGTGCGTATTTTCTTCAATCGCGACAGCACGCTTGCGCGACGACCTGAATTGGTTGCTGCGACAAGCGCCACGGTCGGGGCCAACGTCCTTCGCGCCGCCACGCGGTGTCTCGCGCGCAAGGATGCTCTTCGCTTTGACGAGCGATTCTACGACGCTTGGAAGATCATCGATCTGAAATGGACTCCGGGGACACTCTGACGTCGTCGGCGCCGACCCCAATCCTTACACTTTCCTTACGCCCGGGCTCGATAATCGGAATCGAACCCTGACGCCCTTTGGTGGCAAACCACACCCATGCCCAATCGGGTTGGAGTTTGTCATGCTAGATCTTGCCTATATGGCGCTGGGGCTCGGTGGCCTGTCGCTGATGGTCCTTTATGCCCGCGTCCTCGACAGGCTGTGAGGCGCATCATGTTCGATCCCCTCCTCGGCCTCCTCGTGGCCGTCCTGCTCGGCGCCTATCTCGTCTTCACGCTGGTGCGCCCCGAACGCTTCTGAGTTCCACGGCTTCACCGCCCTCCCACGCCGGCTGCCCCCGCACCGGTGCGATGGCGCGTGAGGGGGCGCGGGACCGGCTCATCGGGAAACGGTCCCGCTCCCTGCTCATTCTCGCTTTTTCGGGCTCCACGCCAATCCCCCAAGGGACGATCTCCCCTGAGGATCGGCGGGGCTCGCGTTGTTTTGGAGAATTTCCATGTCCTTGAACGGATGGCTTCAGATCATCCTTCTGTTCGCTCTGGTGCTCGTAGCGGTGAAGCCACTGGGTGCCTACATGGCCCGTGTCTTCACCGGTGAGAGAACCTTCCTCACGCCCGTGCTGGCCCCGGTCGAGAAGGGTTTCTACAAATTATCCGGTATCGATCCCGCCCGGGAACAGGGTTGGCTTGCCTATACGCTGGCCATGCTGTTCTTCAGCGCGGCGGGCTTTGCCTCGCTCTACGCGATCCTGCGGCTGCAGGCTTATCTGCCGCTCAATCCGCAGGGTTTCGGCAATGTGGCGCCGGATCTGGCTTTCAATACGGCGATAAGCTTCGTCACCAACACCAACTGGCAGAACTATGCCGGCGAAAGCACCATGAGCCATTTCAGCCAGATGGCCGGTCTTACCGTGCATAATTTCGTCTCGGCCGCCACCGGCATTGCCCTTGCCCTCGCCCTGACCCGCGCCTTCATGCGCTCGGGCGGCACGACTCTCGGCAATTTCTGGGTCGATCTCACCCGCTCCACTCTCTATGTGCTGCTGCCGATCGCCATCGTCGTGGCGCTGGCCTTCGTAGCCATGGGCATCCCGCAGACGCTGCAGGCCGGTGTCGACGCCACCACGCTGGAAGGCGCCAAGCAGACCATCGCCATGGGGCCGATGGCGAGCCAGGAGGCGATCAAGCAGCTCGGCACCAATGGTGGCGGCTTCTTCAACGTCAATTCGGCCCATCCTTTCGAAAACCCCACCGCACTGGCCAACTTCCTGTCGATCTTCTCGATGCTGTCGATATCGGCGGCCTTGGTCTACGCCTTCGGGCAGATGGTCGGCTCCCGCCGCCAGGGCTGGGCCCTGCTGTCGGCCATGGGCGTCCTTCTGATCGCCGGTGTGGCCGTGGTGTACTGGTCCGAAACGGCAGGCAATCCGATCCTGGCGCATCTCGGCCTCGACGGTGCTCTCGGCAACATGGAAGGCAAGGAGATCCGCTTCGGCCAGGCCATGACCGCCGTCTTCGTGGCCGTCACCACGGGCTTGTCCTGCGGCGCCGTCAACGCCATGCATTCCTCGCTCACCCCGCTCGGCGGCCTCATTCCGATGTTCCTGATGCAGCTCGGCGAAGTCCTGCCCGGCGGCGTCGGCTCCGGCCTCTACGGCATGATCGTCTTCGCCATCCTCAGCGTGTTCATCGCCGGCCTGATGGTCGGCCGCACGCCGGAACTCCTCGGCAAGAAGATCGAATCGCGCGAGATGAAATTCGCCGTGCTGGCGATCCTGATCCTGCCCACCGCGATCCTCGGCTTCACCGCGATCTCGGCCATGGCGCCCTTCGCCCTGTCGCAGCTCGGCAATGCCGGTCCGCACGGCCTCTCGGAACTGCTCTACGCCTATACGTCGACGACAGCCAACAATGGCTCGGCCTTCGGCAGCCTGTCGGCCAACACGCCCTGGTTCAATGCCACGCTCGGCATCGCCATGCTGCTCGGACGCTTTGCCTATGTCGTGCCGGTGATGGCGATTGCCGGCTCCCTGGCCGCCAAGACCAGGGTTCCCGCCTCGGCCGGCACGTTCCCCACCCACACGCCGTTGTTCGTCGGCCTTCTGGTCGGCGTCATACTGATCGTCGGCGGCCTGCAATTTTTCCCCGCGCTCGCGCTGGGGCCGATCGTCGAGCACTTCGTCATGCTCGCCGGCAAGACTTTTTGAGGAATGGCTATCATGTCATCCAAACCAACCTCCCCCTCCATGTTCGACGCGGCCATCCTGCTGCCCGCCATCAAGGATGCCTTCGTCAAGCTCGACCCGAGACTCCTCGTCCGCAATCCGGTGATCTTCGTCACCGAGGTCGTGGCCGCCCTGGTCACCGTGCTCAGCTTGCGTGACGCCTTTACCGGTGCCGGCATCGGCTTCAGCGCGCAGATCGCTGCGTGGCTGTGGTTCACCGTGCTGTTCGCCACCTTCGCCGAAGCCGTGGCCGAAGGGCGCGGCAAGGCGCAGGCCGAGAGCCTCAAGCGCACCAAGTCCGACCTCAAGGCCAAGCGCATGCCTTCGGCCGCGGCTGCCTTGGGAAACTTCCAGGTGATCGACGCCACCAAGCTCGTGGTCGGCGACATCGTCATCGTCGAAGCCGGTGACCTCATTCCCGGCGACGGCGAGGTGATCGAGGGCGTCGCCTCGGTGAACGAAAGCGCCATCACCGGTGAATCCGCCCCGGTGATCCGCGAATCCGGCGGCGATCGCTCCGCCGTCACCGGCGGCACGCAGGTACTGTCGGACTGGATCAAGGTGCGCATCACCACCCAACCCGGCTCCTCCTTCATCGATCGCATGATCGCGCTGGTCGAGGGCGCCGAGCGCCAGAAGACCCCCAACGAGATCGCCCTGTCGATCCTGCTGTCGGGCATGACGCTGATCTTCCTGATCGCCGTGGTGACGCTGTGGGGCCTTGCCGGCTATTCCGGCACGCTGCTCTCCATCACCGTGCTGGTAGCACTGTTGGTCACCCTCATCCCCACCACCATCGGCGGCCTGCTCTCGGCCATCGGTATTGCCGGCATGGATCGCCTGATCCGCTTCAACGTGGTGGCGACCTCCGGCCGCGCGGTCGAGGCCGCCGGCGACGTCGACACCCTGCTGCTCGACAAGACCGGTACCATCACCTTCGGCAATCGCATGGCGACCGAGTTCCTGCCGGTACCCGGCGTCAGCGAACAGGACCTGGCCGAGGCCGTGCTGCTGGCCAGCCTCGCCGACGAGACGCCCGAGGGGCGTTCCATCATCGCACTCGCCCAGGGCGAATATGGCCTGGCCCAGCCGGACCTGACCTGCAAGGCTGTAACCACCATCGCCTTTGCCGCCCAGACCCGCCTGTCGGGCATCGACATCGACGGCCGCTCCATCCGCAAGGGTGCGGTCGATGCCATCGTGAAATTCGCCGGCACCACGCTGGAGGCGGCACCGTCAACCTTCCGGCAAGCGGTGGAGAAGGTCGCCCGCACGGGCGGTACCCCGCTCGGCGTCACCGACGGCAGCCGCGTCCTCGGCGTCGTCCACCTCAAGGACGTGGTGAAGCCCGGCATCAAGGAGCGCTTCGCCGAGCTGCGTTCGATGGGCATCCGCACCGTGATGGTGACGGGCGACAACCCGATCACCGCCGCCGCAATCGCCTCCGAGGCCGGCGTCGACGACTTCCTGGCCGAGGCGACACCGGAAGAAAAGCTCGCCTATATCCGCAAGGAACAGACGGGCGGCCGCCTGATCGCCATGTGCGGCGACGGCACCAATGACGCGCCGGCACTGGCCCAGGCCGATGTCGGCGTCGCCATGCAGACCGGCACCCAGGCGGCACGCGAAGCTGGCAACATGGTCGACCTCGACTCCAGCCCGACCAAGCTGATCGAGATCGTCGGCATCGGCAAGCAGCTGCTGATGACGCGCGGCTCGCTCACCACCTTCTCGATCGCCAACGACGTCGCCAAATATTTCGCCATCATCCCGGCTTTGTTCATCGCGACCTATCCCGAACTCGGGGCGCTGAACGTCATGAACCTGGCCTCGCCCCAGTCGGCCATCCTCTCGGCGGTGATCTTCAACGCCCTGATCATCGTCGCCCTGATCCCGCTGGCCCTCAAGGGCGTCTCCTACCGGCCGGTCGGCGCGGCCGCGCTGCTCAGGCGCAACCTCCTGGTCTACGGTCTCGGCGGGCTGCTGGTGCCGTTCATCGGCATCAAGCTGATCGACCTCGTCATCGCCGCCCTGCACCTGGCGTGACGGCAACACACCCTCCCCTGGAGGGGGAGGGTCGACGCGTCAGCGTCGGGGTGGGGTGGCAGCGCAACGCCAGCCCACCGATGTGTTTCCCACCCCACCCCGGCCTTTGGCCGACCCTCCCCCTCCAGGGGAGGGTAGAACCTTCAACGCTCCAAGGGAGCAAGCCCATGTTGATCCATCTTCGCCCCGCCATCGTGATGATGGCCCTGTTCACCCTGTTGCTGGGTATTCTCTATCCGCTCGCCATCACCGGCATTGCGCAGGTCGCCCTCCCCGGCCAGGCCAATGGCAGCCTGATCACCAGCAATGGCACGGTGATCGGTTCGTCCCTGATCGGCCAGAACTTCGCCTCCGAGCGCTATTTCCAGGGCCGGCCCTCGGCAACCTCGGGCACCGATCCCAACGACGCCAGCAAGACCGTGGCGCAACCCTACAATGCGAGCAATTCGAGCGGCTCCAATCTCGGCCCGACCTCCAAGGCACTGGCCGACAGGGTCGCCGCCTCGGTCGAGGACCTGCGCAAGCAGGGCGTGACCGGCGCCGTTCCCGCCGATGCGGTGACGACTTCAGGCTCGGGCCTCGACCCGGACATCTCGCCGGCCGACGCCGCCCTGCAGATCCAGCGTGTCGCCAAGGCCCGCAACCTGCCGGAAGCCGACGTGAAGGCCCTGGTCGACAGCCAGACATCGGGCCGGCTCCTCGGCCTGATCGGCGAGCCGCGCGTCAATGTTCTCGCCCTGAACCTGGCGCTTGATGCTATGAAGCCGAAGTGACACGATTGCCGGACAAGCGCGGGCGCCTTCTCCACGAAGTGGGGAAGGTGGCCCGACGCAGTCGGGACGGATGGGGTGCGGCCCGCTCATGCTCCCTATCAAGACGGCAAGAGCTAGCGGCCCACACCCCATCCGTCATTGCTCCGCAATGACACCTTCCCCACTTCGTGGAGAAGGCATCGGCGCCAGTCCTGGAAAGCAAGTTTGCCCGTAAGCCCCTCCGACAGACGTCCCGATCCCAATGCCCTGCTGAGCCTGGCGGGACGGGAGGGGCGCGGCCGCCTCACTGTCTTTCTCGGCGCGGCGCCGGGGGTCGGCAAGACCTATGCCATGCTGTCGCGGGCACGGCGGGAGAAGCAGGCCGGCGTCGACGTCGTCGTCGGCATCGTCGAAACCCATGGACGCAGCGAAACCGCTGCCCTGACGGACGGGCTGGAGCTGCTGGCGCGGCGGACGGTCGAGTATCGCGGCCGTGAGCTGGAAGAGTTCGACATCGACGCGGCGCTCGCCCGCCGGCCGCACCTGATCATCGTCGACGAGCTCGCCCACACCAATGCCCCGGACAGCCGCCATCCCAAGCGCTACCAGGATGTCGAGGAACTGATCGGCGCGGGCATCGACGTATGGACGGCGCTCAACATCCAGCACCTGGAAAGCCTCACCGACGTCGTCTCCCGCATCACCGGCGTGACGGTGCGCGAAAGCGTGCCGGACAGCGTGATCAAGAAGGCGGACGAGGTCATCGTCGTCGACATCACGCCCACCGAATTGATCCAGCGCCTGGAGGACGGCAAGGTCTATCTGCCCGACAATGCGAGGCGCGCTGCCGACGGCTTCTTCAAGCCCGGCAATCTCACTGCCTTGCGCGAACTCGCCTTGCGTCGCACGACCGAGCGCGTCGACGACCAGATGCTGGCCTATCTGCGCCAGAACGCCATCGAAGGCCCCTGGGAAACCGCCGACAGGCTGATCGTCTGCGTCGGCCCCGACCAGTTTTCCCAGCAGGTGGTGCGGGCGGCCGGACGCCTGGCGACCGGGCTCAATGCCGATTGGCTGGCCGTGACGGTCGAGCGGCCCGGCCAGGAAATCGGAGGTGACGCGCTTGCAGGCCTCGAGGCCAATCTGCGCCTCGCCGAGCGCCTGGGCGCGGAGGTCAGGCGGCTCAACGGCCATGACTATGTCGGCGAGATCCTCAGGCTCGCCAGCGCCGAAAACGTCACCCAGATCGTGCTCGGCAGCGGCAAGGCGAGCTGGTGGCAGCGCGTCACCGGGCGTTCTCTCGCCGACGACCTCCTGCACCGCTCCGGCGAGATCAATGTTACCGTCATCACCAACACCGGGACCGAGGCTCCGCCCGCACGGCGCTGGTGGCGCCGGCTTGTCCTGCAGCCCTCGCTCGCCGGCCTCGCCATGGCGGTGGGCTGCGTGGCGGCCGCCGTCGGCATCGGGATCGGCCTCCGGCATTTCGTCTATCTGCCCAACGCTTCCATGCTCTTCCTCATGGCGGTGCTCGCCAGTGCCCTCACGGTCGGGCGCTGGAGTGCCATCACGGCGGCGGTGTTGTCCTTCTTCGCCTATAATTTCTTCTTCATCCCGCCGCTCTACAACTTCACCATCGCCGAGCCGCACGAGGTCTTCGCCTTGGCGGTGTTCCTGATCGTGGCGGTGGTGGCGGGCGACCTTGCCGGCCGGGTACGCGAGCGGGCGGAGGGCGAAGGGCGGCGTGCCGCCAACATCATGTCGCTCTACGAATTCTCCCGTAAGCTCTCGGGCATCACCAGCCTGGACGACGTGCTCTGGGCCGCCGTCGCCCATGCGCAGGCGACGCTGCACGGACGGGTGGTCATCGCCGTGCCCCAGGAGGACGAACTCACCGTCACGGCCGCCTGGCCACCGGACATCAACCTCGATTCAACCGACATGACGGCGTTACGCTGGGCCTTCGAGAAGAAGGAGATCGCCGGCCGGGGCACCGGCACCCTGCCCAACATCGCCTTCGAGTTCAGGCCGATCCTGACCCCGAATGGCGCTGTCGGGGTGCTCGGCCTGGCGCAGCCTGAGGGGGCCGAGCCACTTTCCCCGGCCGAGGAGCGTATTCTGGTCGCCATTCTCGACCAGACCGCCATCGCCATCGACAGGGCCAAGCTCGCCAAGGAGAATGTGCGCACCGCCGCGCTCGAGGAAAGCGAGAAGCTGCGCAGCGCCCTGCTCTCCTCGCTCTCGCACGATCTGCGCACGCCCTTGGCTTCCATTACAGGGGCCGTCACCACGCTGCGCCAGCTCGGCACCAAGATGAACGAGGAAAGCCGCGACGACCTGCTCGCCTCCATCGAGGAGGAAGCAGCCAGGCTGAGCCGCTTCGTCGCCAATCTCCTCGACATGAGCCGCCTGGAGGCCGGCGCCCTCAATGCACGACGCGACCTCCTCGATGTCTCCGACGTCGTCCGCGGCGCGGTGGAGCGCGCGCGAAAAGCCTTTCCGACCCGCCTGGTCGAGACCAGCCTGGCAACCGACCTGCCGCTGGTGCGCGGTGACCAGGCGCTGCTCGGCCAGGTCCTGTTCAACCTGCTCGACAATGCACACAAATATGGCGGGGAGGATTCCTCGACCGCCGTGTTCGCCCGGCGCGAGGACAACGAAGTGGTGGTTACCATCACCGACCAGGGCAAGGGCATTCCGCCGGCCGATCTGGAAAAGATCTTCGACAAATTCTATCGGCGGGGCAAGGTCGACGGCCGGGCACCAGGCACCGGCCTCGGGCTCTCGATCAGCCGCGGCTTCATCGAGGCCATGGGCGGCACCATCACAGCCGAGAGCCCGGCCGTGCGCAAGCGCGGCACCCGCATTGTCATCCGTCTGCCAGCCGAGGCATGATGACGACATTGGGGGGCGGGTCTTCGGACCCGCCTGACGACGCGCATCGAGAAGGCGGGTCCGAAGACCCGCCCCCCGTGAATGAGAGTTCCCTCCCCTATGCACATCCTGGTTGTCGACGACGAGCCGCAGATCCAGCGCTTCCTGAAACCGGCCCTCATTGCCGCCGGCTATGAGGTGACGCCGGCCGTCAACGGCACCGACGCCATGCGCCTGATCGCCACCGCCGCGCCGGATCTCGTCATTCTCGATCTCGGCCTGCCCGACATGGACGGCAAGGACATCATCACCAAGGTGCGGGAATGGTCGAAAGTACCTGTGATCGTCTTGTCTGCCCGCGATCGCGAAACCGAGAAGATCGCTGCCCTCGACCTCGGCGCCGACGACTATGTCGAAAAACCCTTCGGCATCGGCGAATTGATCGCCCGCATCCGCACCGCTTTGCGCCACAAGGCCCATGAGGAGGGCAATGCCACCCGCTTCGAGAGCGACGGCCTAGTGATCGATACGCTGAAGCGGCTGGTGAGCCGGGACGGCGAGGCCATCCGCGTCACGCCCAAGGAATATGACCTGCTCGCCATGCTGGCGCGTCATGCCGGCCGCGTCGTCACCCACCGCCAGTTGCTGACCTCGGTGTGGGGCACGGCGCATGCCGAGGACCTGCATTACCTGCGCGTCTTCATCGGCCAGCTCAGGGCCAAGATCGAGCGCGACCCGGCCAATCCCCGCATCATCCAGACGGAAGCCGGCATCGGCTATCGCCTGAAGGACGAGGAGTGAGCGCCGGGGGCCGGTCTTCGGGCCGGCCAAAGAATAAGTACTTTGTTTGATCAGTAACGCAGCCCCTCACCCTTACCCTCTCCCCGTAAGAACAGGGAGAGGGGAACTTCGACGACTCGTTTTTGCCGACACGGTCTCATCTCGCCCAACCGTCGGGCGAGATGAGTGTCTATCTCGAAGACAAGTCGAGACGCTTGCGTCCCCCTCGCCCCGTTCTTACGGGGAGAGGGTAAGGGTGAGGGGCTGCGAAATACGGGAAGAAAGAGCACCTCCTTCTCAAGGCGTCCTTTGCCGGAAAAGCCGCGGGTCCAGCCCGGTCCGAGGGCCGGCTCCCAATGCCCTCACATTACCAGCTTCAGCGCCAGCCCGCACATGGTCATGCCGATCAGCCCGTCCAGCACCCGCCAGGCGCCGGGCCGGGCGAAAAGCGGGCGCAGCAGGCGCGCGCCATAGCCGAGCGAGAAGAAGAACAGGAAGGAGGCGGTGACCGCACCGGCACCGAAGGCGAGCTTGGCCCCCTGATATTGGGTGGAGATCGAGCCGAGCAGCACCACCGTGTCGAGATAGACATGCGGGTTGAGCCAGGTGAAGGCGAGGCAGGTGGCGAGCGCCCGGCCAAGTCCAAGCCCCGCACCATCGCCCGGATCGAGCCCGCCATGATCGGCAAGCGCCGAGCGGAAGCTGCGGAGACCGTACAGGATGAGGAAGGCGGCGCCGCCATAGCGCATCACCGGTTCGATCCAGGGCACGGCCACGCCCACCGCCTGGAAGCCGGCAACGCCGACGCTGATCAGCACGGCATCCGACAAAGCGCAGACGAGGCAGACCCAGAACACATGCTCGCGCCTGAGGCCCTGCCGCAGCACGAAGGCGTTCTGCGCGCCGATCGCCACGATCAGGCTGAGGCCGAGCAGGAATCCGGATATGAGCGCGTTGGTCATGGTCTCCCCCATCACGGGCTGTCCCGATCCGACCCACTGGTCGGAGCGGCGTTTGACTACACGCATCGATGAAATTAGAGAATTTAATTAATCTATCTCTAGATTAGGAAAATTGATCCGATGCTGGATTACGCCCTGCTGGAAGCCCTGGCCGCCGTGGTGCGTAGCGGCTCCTTCGACAAGGCGGCGCAGGAGATCGGGGTGACGCCCTCGGCGATTTCGCAGCGGGTCAAGCTCCTGGAAGAGCGCCTCGGCACCGGCCTGGTCGTCAGGGGCCAACCCTGCACGGCGACATCGGCCGGCAGGCGGCTGTGCCGCCATGCCGAGGAAGTCGGCCTGATGGAGCATGCGCTGCGCAGCGAACTTAGCGGCCTGATGCCGTCGGGGGCTGCCCCAACCGTGCGTATCGCCGTCAATGCCGACAGCCTGGCAACCTGGTTCCTCCCTGCCCTGTCGGGGCTGGAGGGGCGCCTGTTCGATCTGGTGCTCGACGATGAGAGCAACACCGCCGAATGGCTGCGACGCGGCGAGGTCAGCGCGGCAGTCGCCATGGCACCGGGCCCCTTCCAGGGCTGCGGCAGCCGCGCATTGGGCGTGCAGACCTATATCGCCACAGCCAGCCCCGCCTTCGTCAGGCGCTGGTTTCCCGACGGTCTCAGCGAGGAGGCTCTGCGGCAGGCCCCCTGCCTCACCTTCGATATCAAGGACGCCTTGCAGGACCGCTGGCTGGTCGAGACTTTTGGCCGGCCCATAAGCCGGCCCAGCCACTGGATCCCCTCCTCGCGCGGCTTCGTCGACGCTGCCCTGGCGGGGCTCGGCTGGGGCATGAACCCGCTGTCACTGGTGCGGCCCCATATCGAGGAGGGATCCCTCGTCGCAATTCACCCCGGCTCGCGGCTGCTGGTGCCGCTCTACTGGCATTGGAGCCGGGCCGTGGAGAAGGGCCTCCAGGACATCACCGCCTCCATCCTGCGTACGGCGCGGGCGAGGCTGGAACAGGCATAATGGTGCCATGGCCTCTGGACAGGACGGAGTTTACCACTACCATTGTCGGACAAATCAGAATCCAACCTTCAAGACGTCAGGGACGGAAATCCATGCAGCTCCCCATCATGCCCGGCAATGCCGCGCCCCGCCGGCTCGGCAAGACCTCCGTCATGCTTACGCCCGTCGGCCTCGGCGGCGGCCCGATGGGGGACATGTTCGAGAACCTCGACGAGGACAAGGTTCGCGCCACCTTCAGGGGCGCCTGGGACGCCGGCATCCGCTATTTCGACACTTCGCCCTGGTATGGCCGCGGCCTCAGCGAATTGCGCTTCGGCGAGGCGCTGCGGCAGAGGCCGCGCTCGGACTTCATCCTCTCCACCAAGATCGGGCGCACCTTCCACCGGCCCAAGGATGTCGATACTTTCAAGGGCCCGTTCTGGTATGGCGGCCTCTCCTTCCAGGAGCGTTTCGACTACACCTATGACGGCGTGATGCGCGCCTATGAGCAGAGCCAGATGCGGCTCGGCATCAACCGTATCGACCTCCTGCTCATCCATGACCTCGACGTTCCGCATGTCGGCTCGGCCGACCTCGTCGCCCAGCATTTCCTCGACCTGGAGCGCTCGGGCTGGCGGGCGCTCGAAATGCTCAAGCATTACGGCGAGATCCAGGGCATCGGCGCCGGCGTCAACGTGCTCGGCACCATTCCCGAAATGCTCAAGCGCTTCGACCTCGATTTCTTCCTGGTCGCCATGCCCTACACGCTGATCGACCAGGGCCCGCTCGACCTCGAATTCCCGCTCTGCCAGGAGCGCGGCGTCGGCGTGGTGATCGGCTCGCCCTTCGCCTCCGGCATCCTTGCCACCGGTGCCGGCGTGCCCACGCCTTATTATCGCTACACCCCGGCCGCCCCGGAGATCATCGAGAAGGTGCGCAAGATCGAGGCCGTCTGCGCTGCCCACAAGGTGCCGCTCAAGGCGGCCGCCTTCCAGTTCGTGCTGCGCCACCCGATCGTGGCGAGCGTGATCTCGGGCGCCGTTACGCCGGAACAGGCGGCCGAGAATGTCAGCCTGCTGGGTGTCGCCATTCCCGACGCCTTCTGGAGCGATCTGCGCCAGCAGGGGCTGATCGATGCGAGGGCGCCGTAACCCGGAAAGCTTGGGCAAGCGGCGTAAGACCCGAGAGGGAACGACATGCAAACATCATTCTTTGGAACGGATGTCGATGCTGTTCAGGTCTTGCGCTGGCTTTACGATATTCCGGAAATGAGATTCTTCGAGAACCACTCTCGTCCGGATCAGCCCAATCGTTGGTTTGAAACATGGGATAAAACGCTCGCTTATTTTGAAGGTGGCCGCTCCAGTCTTGCGGCGTGGCCTCAAAATGTCGGCGGCGTTCCGTTCTTGGAGCAAATAACCTTCGCCCTCGATACGCAACGCCAGCTCGATGCCAAAGGCCGGTCCGTACTGCACAGTCCGGCACTCATTCGAATTATCCGCAACAGCGATCAGAATGGCTGCCTTGCTGCCACGAACATCACATGCTGGAACGAAAAAGGGGTCCGTCAGCGCTCCATGTTTTCAGAGGACATCATCGATAGCGTCGATTGGAAGGCCTTTGGCTCCATTGAGAGAGGAATCCAGCGAAAGGTGAAGACGTCCTCCCCCGCGAAACTAGGTTCGACACCGATCATGCCTGACGCATTCCAACACTTGGAAGCGGGCCAGATCAAACTATGGGGTTGGGGGATCGAGTGCGACGGCCAGTCGCCTCACATCGAGAAAGGTCGGTGATCCGCCGGCAGAAGGCGAAGCTCCTGGCCGTTGCCTGCCAATCCCGTTCAGCAAGATCCCGTGCCCGAGGGTTGCAGAAGTCGGACAGGGCGGTGCATCGTTGTCCCGGACATCCGCGACATCCGGATTGCAAGGTGAGTGCCGATGATTGTCCTGACAGACCCGACCAGCAGATTGCCTGCCATAAGGCTGGAAGCACGCCGCTCGATCCGTGACTTCGCGGATCGGTCCGTTTCCATCGACGACCTTGGTACCTTGCTCTTCGCCATGCAGGGACGTCGACGGGCTAACGACAAGAGGCTCACGCCGTCCGCGGGTGCGCGCTATCCATTGACACTGACGGTTGCTGTTCGCCGTGTGGCGACCTTGTCGGCTGGTCTCTACCGCTATGATGTCGAACGCCATGCTCTCGATGCGATAGACAACGATGCCATGGCCTTGTCGAAGGCAGCCGCGGCGACCTTCGAGGCGCCCTGGGTCGCGGAGGCGGCTCTGGCGCTTCACATTTCGGCGGCATTCGAGAAGACGACGATCCCCTACGCGGATCAACCGCCGGCAGGGCGAGCCGAACGTTATGTGTGGCTCGAAGCCGGACATGTTGCGCAGAATGCAGCCTTGACAGCCGCCGCGCTGGATCTGGCCACGGTTTTGGTTGCCGGCTTCGACGATGCAGCCATGGGCCGGGCTTTTTGCATCCCCCCGACGGAAAAGCCGCTTGGGCTGATGCCCGTTGGCTATCCGAAAGCCGGATAGGTCGGGAACTCCCACCAAGGGGGTCATGGCGCCCGTCCCCCGCCCAGCGGGCCCTTACCGGTTTCACTACTGCAACGACCGCCTCACCCCGCATACGCCTTGCGATGCGCCTCGGCCAATGCGTCGAGGCTGTGGAAGTGAAAATCCGGCTCCGGCACGCCTTCCACCACCAAGGTGGCACCGCCCTGCTTGCCAGCGCGGCGGTCGATCCAGGCTCGCGCCAGGCCGATACGGGCCGCCGGCATATGATCATGGTGCAGGCTCTGGGCGGTGTGCAGGACATCGGCCGGCTCGAGACCGAACTGCAGCGACAGATGCTCGAGCAGGTAGCTGAAATTGCGCGGGTCCGGCTTGTAGGAACCGACATCCTCGGCGGTGTAGACCGCATCGAAAAGGCCACCGAGCTTGGTATTGCTGGCCGCGAAGCTGCGGCGATCGACATTGGAGAGCACGACCAGCCGGTAGTGGCGCTTGAGATAGGAGAGCGCCCCCGCCGAATCCGGAAAGGCAGGCCAGTCCGGCACAGAGGCGCCGAAACGCTCATGCAGGTCGGCATGGGCGGCAATGCCCCAATCCTGCGCCAGCCGCGCATGGGTGACTGAAAGCAGGGACGAATAGAGCAGCGAAGGCGTCTGGAGCTCCTGCTCGGTCTCGCGGCGGGCGAAGGCAGCGAGCGCCTCCTCGCGGCCGATCACCCGCCCGCCGGCACTGAGCAGGGGCTGGAGCGCATTCCAGATGCCGGTTTCCCAGTCGATCAGCGTGCCATAGCAATCGAAGGTCAAGACCTTGAAGTCCGCCAGTTCCGGCATTGGTTCCTCCTCGAAAAACCCTGAATTCAGCAGACGCCGTGGCGCCCATGCCGCAAACGCAAGGAGGGCGGTGTCGCCACCGCCCTCCCTGTCCTTTTGGTTGTCACGAAACCAGTTCGCTGTCCCAGTAGAGATAGTCGACCCAGCTTTCGTGCAGATAGTTGTGCGGATAATGCCGGCTCGCCTCCAGAAGTTCCCAGGGCGAAGGCCGCGCCGGCTGGCGCAAGGGCTTCATGTCCATGCGGTCGGCCTTGCGGGCATTGCAGTCGCCGCAGGCCGCGACGATGTTCTCCCACGAGGTCGCCCCGCCCTTGGAGCGGGGAACCACATGCTCGAACTGCAGATCGCGGGCCTGGAAACCATCGCCGCAATATTGGCAGGTGAAGCCGTCGCGCAAGAACAGGTTGAAACGGGTGAACGGCACCATGCGCTCCACCTTCTGATAGTCGCGCAAGGCAACCACGGAGGGCAGACGCATCGTCGTCGACGGGCTGCGCACCACGGCATCATATTCCGCCACCACGCTCACGCGGTCGAGAAACACGGCCCTCAGCGCATCCTGCCACGACAGCAGCGACAGCGGAAAATACCGCAAGGGTCTGAAATCGGCATTCAATATCAAAGCGGGGTGGGACGACATGACTACCTCAACGCTCGGCTCCTGGAGTTAACACGGGCTGGAGGAATGGATGACCGGTTACCCGGCCGGCTTCTGGTTTTCGCTGTCTGACTCCCGGCCAGCCCCGTTGGCTGGTCTAGCTGGACAGTTGTCCGGCAACGAAAAGACGGAATGATGACAGCACGATGATGTGCACGCGGCCACACGCTGGCATGCGGAGCATGCCGACCGTCCGGATTGTTTGGAGTGTGTCGCGGGCGTACATACCCTCCTGCCATCAAGGCGGAGGGGACTGCCCTGCCGCCGGTTCAGATTCTCGTGTGATCCTGCGCCAGTCTGGCGACGATCATACGGTTCGCATTCGACAGGTCGCGGCCGGCAACTTTGCATTGGCTGCGGGTAGCCACGCCCATGCCCGGCATGCAGGCCGGCAGGGAGGAGGCGTCATCCGCAAACGCAAAGATGTTGAAATGGGTCGGCAACGGCATGTCCGGCTCTTGAAGGAAGAGGCCCATCCCCTTCCCGATGACTAGGCTTATGCCGCCCGAAAACGACAAAAATCAAGCGCGAAAGCGTCATCCACCCGCAAAAACAGCAAAAATTTCGAAAGAATCCCGCTCTTTTCCGGGATGTATGATCCAATTAGATAATATCTTATATCGCTGAATAAAGTCTTCGGCATATGCGGCGTCGACGCGCCGGACCTGCAAACCGGCTTGCATCTCGCCCAGCGCGATTCAGCTATGCGAAACTATATGTTGTCTCTCCCTACTTTTGCCATTTCGTCAGAACAAAAGCGTGCCTATAACCAATCAAGCGTCATGACCGGCGTCGAGTCGGCCACCATTCTGGCCCGCCCCTTGGGACGGGCCTTGTCATGAATTGCCTGCTCCAATGTCCGAAGTGACCGCTGGCCTGATGCCCCGGATGGCACGGCCCAATTTCAGAACCACCGCGCTGATCATTGCCAGCGCCATGTTCATGGAACAGCTCGACGCCACCATCCTGGCGACAGCCCTGCCGACCATGGCCAAATCCTTCGACGTCTCGCCTGCGCATATGAGCATCGCTCTGACGTCCTATCTGCTCAGCCTGGCCGTGCTGATTCCCGCCAGTGGCAAGATCGCCGACCGCTATGGCGCCCGCAGCGTGTTTTCCATCGCCATCGCGGTGTTCATGCTGGGCTCGATCCTGTGCGCTTGGGCGCCGACTCTTCCCGTCCTGGTCGCCGCGCGGCTCCTGCAGGGCGCGGGCGGGGCGATGATGGTGCCGGTCGGCCGCCTGGTGCTGCTGCGCACCGTCGACAAGTCGGACCTCGTCTCCGCCATGGGCTGGCTGCTGGTGCCGGCGCTGATCGGCCCGATCCTCGGCCCGCCGGTCGGCGGTTTCATCGTCACCTTCCTCGACTGGCGCTGGATCTTCTACATCAACATCCCGATCGGCCTGCTCGGCCTGGTGCTGACCCAGATCTTCATTCCCAACATGAAGGAAGACAAGCGCGAGCCCTTCGACATGAAGGGATTCGTGCTCTCCGGCATTTCGCTCGCTTGCCTGCTGTTCGGCTTCGAAATGACCAGCCGCGGCAGCGCCGAGGAGGCGCCGCTCGCCATCGCCCTCCTGGTGATCGGCCTGGTCAGTGGTGCGATCTATGTCGTCCATGCTCGCAAGCCGCGCGACTTCGCCCCGATCCTCGACCTCAGCCTGATGCGGGTGCGCACCTTCCGCATCTCGCTGGTCGCCGGCTCGCTCTCGCGCATCACCCAGGGCGCCCAGCCTTTTCTGCTGCCCCTCATGATGCAGATCGGCTTCGGCATGTCGGCGGCGGAGAGCGGCCTGCTCACCCTCGCCACCGCCTGCGGTTCCATGCTGATGAAGGCGGCGGCCAAGCCGATCCTCAAGCGCTTCGGCTTCCGCACCACGCTGATCTGGAACAGCATCTTTTCCAGCCTGCTCTATGCGGCCTGCGCCCTGTTCCGCCCCGACTGGCCGCATTGGGCCATCTTCGCCGTACTGCTGGTCTGCGGTTTCTCGATGTCGCTGCAGTTCACCGCCTACAACACCGTTTGCTACGACGACATTCCGCCGACGCGCACCTCCTCGGCCAACAGCTTCTACACCACCTTCCAGCAGTTGATGCTGTCCTTCGGCATCTGCGCCGGCGCCCTCGCTCTGACCGGCTCGAAGCTGGTCCTGGGCCATGAGCACGCTACGCTGACGGATTTCTCGATGGCCTTCCTGTTCGTCACCGCGATCTCCCTGCTGGCTTCGCCGGTGAACGCCAAGCTACCTTACAATGCGGGGGCCTCGATGAGCGGCCACCGCAAGCGGCACGAGGCCGAACAGGCGACGTGAGACGTCAGGCCACCGGGCTTTCGCGCCGGTAAGGCTCGAGGGCGTTGAGGCCCAGGAGTTCCGTCAGCCTGGCACCGTCGCTGACGCGCTTAAACCAGCCGGGGGCCATCCAGGGCGCATCGCCGTCGACATTGGGGGCGCCGCGTCCGGCCGCGACATCCTCGATCCACAGCGTCCTCGTCTCCAGCGAAATGCGCGTGAAATCGGTGCTGTTGGGCACGCCGGCATGGGCATGCGCGCTGGAGAAGGCGATCACCTCGCCTGGCTCGACCGCCACCGGTTCGACGGCCCCGACATCCACGGCCCCGCTCAGATGCGGAATGGCATCGTCGGCATCGACGGCATGGCGGCCGGCGATCCTGGCGCGGGCCAGCACGGCCTCCAGATCGAAGGAGGCGCTGGTATTGGGCACCGCCCGGGTCCACAGATCCGGATAGATCGCGAAGGTGCGCCCGGCCGTAATCGGATAGATCGGCGCCCACCAATTGGTCTGGGCATAGAGGTTGGAGCCCCAGGTGTCGCGGTGAAAGGCGATGGTGGCGGTGCTGCGCGCCCGTGGCAGGTTCGCTGCAGGCGGCTGGTGGGGCTGGAAGCGAAGATGCAGCCGGTCACGCGCGAGTTTTTCCGGATCGAGGCCGAGCACCGCGAAAACCTCGCTCCACAGGCGCTTGACCTCGGCGGATTGGACAAATGCCTTCTGCAGCCTGGAAAATTCCTCGACCTGCTGGTCATGGTCGAGATGGCGATGAATCTCGGGCGGCTGGTGCGGAAGGAAGGCCTCTTCCAGCAGGTCTCGGGTGAAGGCTACCAATGCCTGCATCGGCGAGAGCCCGCCGAAGCGAGCGATCTCGCCGGCATAGATCCGGTCATGGAAACCGCGCGGCGACACCGGAACGGCGAAGGACGAATACATGAGGCGAGCCCCGCTGTTTCAGGTGTCGAACCCAAGACCGGCGCAACCAAGCGCTCGGTCACGAATGCGTTTGCACCGGAAGAAGCGCCATTCTGGCCCATTGCGACCGGCTGAGGCAATCGCGCCCGTCAGCTCTGTCGGGCCAGGCGCGGCTGCTCATGGGAGGGTTCGTCCTGCGGCACCAGGCGCCCCTCCTCCGCCTTGTTGATGTACTGGCTCGCCACCAGCACGCCCTTGATCGGACGCAGGATGGGAATGCAGGAGAGCAGCAGGAAGGGCAAAGTGGTGACGAAATGCACCCAAAGCGGCGGCTCGAAGCTCAGTTCCATCCACATGCCGAAGCCGGTGGCCGGAAAGGCCATGGTCATCATCACGAAGAAGGCCGGGCCGTCAGCCGGGTCGGCAAAGGAGTAATCGAGCCCACAGGCATTACATTTGGGAGCGAGCGTCAGGAAGCCGTTGAAGAGCTTGCCGTGTCCGCAGCGCGGGCAACGGCCACGCATACCGCAGCGCCAGATCGATTGAGAGGCTGCCGATTGTTCTTCCATCGAAGGGCTCCTTCGTTCCGGCAGAATGTATGGATTGAATTTCCATACAAATGTGACTATCCTGCCATCAAGAATCAAGGGATCGACCTGGAATCGAAGAATTTTGCGATTTTCTGGGTCAATCAACACACGCTTTGTATTATTGTAGGCATACAAATGCAAGACAATTCGCCTGCGGCATTCTGGCTCCCCGCCGAACTGGCCCGCGATGCACCCAAATATCTCGCCATCGCCCAGGCGCTGTCGGCCGACATCCGCTCGGGACGCCTGGCAGCGGGCGTGCAATTGCCGCCCCAGCGCCAGCTCGCCAAGGCACTCGGCGTCGACCTCACCACGGTGACGCGAGCGTTCAACGAGGTCCGGCGCGCCGGGCTGGTGGAGGGCAACACCAAACGCGGCACCATCGTCAGCCCCTCCCGGACCGTGCCTGCCCGGATCATCGTCGACGAGCACCGCCCGGCCGAGGCGACGGCCCTGATCGATCTGAGCATGAACATGCCGCCCCAGCCGGCCGAAGCCGGCCTGCGCGAGGCGATCGCCGAAGGCATCGCCACCGTCCTTGCCTCCCCCCATGCGTTGGCGCGGCTGCATTACCAGGACAATGCCGGCATTCCCGGCGACCGTGCAGCCGGCGCCCGTTTCCTGGCGCCCCGCCTCGGTCCGGTGGCGCCGGAGCGGCTGGTCGTGACTTCGGGTTCGCAAGCGGCTCTCTTCGCCGTGGTTTCGGCCCTGCTCGAACCGGGATCGGTGCTGGCGGCGCCCGAGGTCACCTATCCCGGTCTGCGTTCGGTGGCCGCTCGCTGCGGTGTGAGGCTAGCGGCGGTGCGCACCGACCAGAACGGCCTCCTGCCGGACGATTTCGAAGCGCTCTGCCGTGCCAACCGGCCGAAAGCGCTCTATTGCGTGCCGACGCTCGACAACCCGACCACCGCGACCTTGCCCGCCGAGCGGCGGCAGGCCTTGGTCGCCATCGCCCGCAGGTACGATGTCGCCTTCATCGAGGACGATGCGTATGGCGCGCTGCCCGAACACGCGCCGGCCCCGCTTGCAGCCCTTGCCCCCGAACGAAGCTGGCACGTCGCCACGTTGTCCAAATGCGCGACGCCCGCCCTGAGGTTGGCCTATGTCGCCACGCCGGGCCAGGCCGAGGCGCTCGAAATCACGGCCCAGACCCGGATCATCAATCTGATGGCGCCCCCGTTGATGTCCGGCCTGGCGACCGCCTGGATCAAGGACGGCACCATGGCCCGCCTGACGTCCGCCATCCGGCGCGAGAACCATGCACGCCAGGCCATCGCCGCGACGGCGCTGAATGGCTTCACCTATCGCGCGGCCGCGGATGCGCACCATCTCTGGCTGAGCTTGCCGACGGCCTGGGTCGGGGCCGATCTCAGCGCCGTCGCCCGCAAAGCCGGGCTCGCCCTGGTCGGCAGCGCTGCCTTCGCAGTCGGCGCCCCGCCGCCGGCGTTGCGCATCTCGCTCGGTGCGGCACCGAGCCACGAGGCCCTGCGCCAAGGCCTCAACACGCTGGCAGCCCTGCTTTCGGTACCACCGGAGGGCGTGCCGGGAATCGTCTGACCGAGGGCGTGTTAGAACGAAGAGGCACATCCATGCGGAGTGTCAGCCTCCGGCTGACATCGTAGAAACGAAGCATGCGCCGATCGGCGAGATGTCAGCCCCGCTCGATCATCGGATAGAGCCGTGAGGCTGATACTCCCATGCTCTCCACATCCAACCAACCGCGCAATTACGCGAACGGGACAATCCGGGCCCGTGCGTAAAGGGTTTGGTTACCAAGATTGGGCAAAGATTTGCGCGTCGGTCGGCGGATCGACGGCGCTGGGCGTTCCCCCTCGCAACCACCCGCAAACAGTACCCACCCCTAGAGCAAAGCGCGTTCAGGCGTGAACGCTTTTTTGCTCTAGCTCTTTGGTTCGACGCGTCTTGGGGTCCTCGCGCCGCAAGGCCGCCTGGCCACCCGGAAGCGAGTAGCATGACCCACGCCCGTCCCACCGGCAGCTATGTCCGAAGCCGCAGGCCTCGCCGGAACACCGCCGGCTGGATGGCGCTTGCGGGCCTGTGCTTCGGGGCTGCTGCCGCGACCTGGACGGCGGTCGCACTGGTAGCGCCTTCGATGGTCTCCGCTTCCAAGCCTTCCCATCTGCATCTGCGCGCCGAGGATCCCTTTGCGCCCAAGGCCCTGGTACAGGCGAGCGTGCTCCGGCCAGCGCCACTGCCGGTGGAACATGAGGTTGCCGCCGCCGCACCCAAACCGGCAACCGACAACACCGGTCCCGAAATCGCGCAGGGTGTGCGCCTGCCAGCCGCAGACGGCCGCGTTCACCCGTCTGCCCCCATGCTCGCCAGCCTGATGGCCTTTGCCCCTGATGACGACGGCACGCATGAGGCCCTCCCCGTCATCCGTTCCGTGCAGACGGTCGCGGCCTTGCCCTCGCCGCCGGCAGAAGCGGCGGCCCCGGATGTCGTCGCCACCGGCAGCGTGCCTGATACCGCAGCCGAAGCCCTACCCCTGCCGCCGATCCGCCCCCTCGACGGCGGCCAGATCGCCGAGGGTCAAATCGGCGCTGGCCTGGCCGAGAACGATCCGGCCGATCTGGTCCCGCTGCCGCCCACCCGGCCGGCCATCCCCCTGACGGCCCTCGCCTCCATCGACCCGGATGAGGCACGCCCCCTCGACCGGCCCGCCATCGAGCCTCCGCTGTCGCGCCCGATGGCCGGCAATCGCACCGCCATCTACGATATCTCCGCCCGCACGGTCTATCTGCCCAGTGGCGAGCGTCTCGAAGCCCATTCCGGCCTCGGCCCCTATCTCGACGATCCCGGCTCGGTGCATGTGAAGAACCGGGGCGCCACGCCGCCGCAGACCTATGACCTCAAGCCGCGCGAAGCCCTGTTCCATGGCGTTGCCGCCCTGCGCATGATCCCTGCCAACGGATCGGGCACCGTGCTCGGCCGCGACGGCCTGCTGGCGCATACCTACATGCTCGGGCCGCGCGGCGATTCGAATGGCTGCGTCTCCTTCAAGGACTATGCCCGCTTCCTGCGCGCCTATCGCAATGGCGAGGTCAACAGGCTGGTGGTCGTCACCGGGAACGGCAAGGCGAGCAGCCAGATCGCCTCGCGCAACAAGAGCCGCTGGTGGTTTGCGTCCGGGCGCTGAGCCTGCCGAAGCCTTTTGCTACGGAAGGCAAGCGTCGATCGCGAAGCGACTTCGAACCAAAGCACGCAGATAAGGAAGTGTTTGCGCCCGAACGCTTTTGCTTTCATTACTCACCCTTTGGTCATCCTGGATCTGCACCGCATCGCTGCATGCTGCAGTGCGTCCGGGATGACTCTCGTGAGTAATCACTTTTTGCTTTAGGATCGCAGCTTGTCATTCAATCTGGCAGATCCGGCTCGCGCCTTGGCTGCACCGGCCGAGTAGCCGCATCGTATTGATGCCGGCACCGCAATATTCGCAGCCCCTGCCCACCGCGCTACACAGGCATTATCACATCTGGCGCGGAAGTCCTTCCGATCGGGAGCCACTTCCAAGGGCTTCTATCCTGATGGATCATAGCTGCAATCAATAGAGCTAAATCAATTCTTCGAGTGCATGCTGGCCAAGGGAGACCGGAACGCTGCACTCTCTCGCCTCAGGCCCTTGAACGCGCCGCGGCACGCTACTCGCTAGGCCATGTCTGCTTGCCTTTGCCTGCGCCCCCCGCGCGGACGATGAGCAGCAGGCCAAGTACCCGTTTTGCATGCGGGCCATCCCCCGCATAGGCCGACCGGCCATCGTGGCGTCGCCCCGCGCTCGTCTGGTCCGGGAATTGCATTCGAATAAGAACGCGTGAAGGAGGAAACCGGCTTGAGTTCCACATCGATCGGCACGGCTGCCCCAGCTTTGCAGCGCCCTGAA